>CACWSG010000001.1:0-193603 GCA_902763535.1 uncultured Pseudomonadota bacterium
CTTTGATGAGGTTACTTCGCAAATTGCCGAGTTGCAAAATATTCATGATAAAATTGTGATAACCGGATTTGTCGATGATGAAGATTTGCCTGCTTTATACAGCGAAGCGGAGATGTTTGTGTTTCCATCATTGTATGAAGGATTTGGGTTGCCGCCATTGGAGGCTTTAGCTTGCGGCTGTCCCGTAATTTGCGCTGACAATTCATCATTGCCGGAGGTTTGCGGTGATGCAGCAATTTATATCAGCGGACATGATATTGCAGATACTGCACAAAAAATAGCCGAGTTGCATAACAATTCTGCCAGACGCCAAACAATGTCTTTGGCCGGTATAAGCCAAGCCAAGCTGTTTGATTGGAAAAATACTGTTAATGAAATTTTTAATATAGAATAAGGAGAATAATAAAATGAAAAAAGCTCTGATTACCGGCATTACCGGACAAGATGGTTCTTATCTTGCTGAATTGTTAGTAGAGAAAGGATATGAGGTTCACGGACTAAAAAGGCGTGCCTCGTCTTTTAATACCCAACGTATTGATCCTTTGTGTCAGCAATATTATCAACAGGGGCAAATTAAACTACACTATGGCGATCTGACCGACACATCAAATCTTGTACGTTTAGTTCAAGAGATTCAACCTGATGAAATTTACAATCTCGGCGCGCAAAGCCATGTTAAAGTTTCATGGGATTGTCCTGAATTTACCGCAGAATCAGATGCAATCGGCACATTAAGATTACTAGAAGCCATTCGCATCAACCACTTAGAAAATAAAACAAAATTTTATCAGGCTTCAACTTCTGAATTGTTCGGTTTGATACAAGAGCCAATACAATCGGAAAAAACTCCGTTCTATCCGCGCTCTCCTTATGGTGTTGCAAAATTATATGCTTATTGGATTGTGGTAAACTATCGCGAAAGTTTTGGTATGTATGCTTGCAATGGTATTTTGTTCAACCATGAAAGTCCTCGCCGTGGCGAAACATTCGTAACCAGAAAAATTACTATGGCTGCAACTCGAATTTCTCTAGGTATGCAACAAAAACTATCTTTAGGCAATCTGAATTCAAAGCGCGATTGGGGCCATGCCAAAGATTATGTTGAAGGTATGTGGCGTATCTTACAAAATGACCAACCGGAAGATTTTGTTTTGGCAACCGGAACAACAACCTCCATTCGTGATTTTGTTACCATGACCTTTAAAGAACTCGGCATTGAGATAGAATGGGTCGGTGAAGGCCTTAACGAAAAGGGCATTAACAAGGCCAACGGACAAATTGTTGTTGATGTCGATCCGCAATATTTCCGTCCTGCTGAAGTAGATTTGTTATTAGGCGATTCTACCAAGGCTCGCACCAAATTAGGTTGGAAACCGACTTATGATTTACAGGCTTTGTGTAAAGAGATGGTTGCCAGCGATCTAGACTTGGCCAAACGCGAAAAATTATTAAACGAAAACAAATTCAAAACCTATTCTCCAACTGATATTTAACTGAGGTAAAAATGAGCTATCCTGTTTATCAGCCGTCATTAACCGGTAACGAGAAAAAATATGTTAATGAATGCCTGGATACTTCGTGGATTTCATCTAAAGGGCATTTTGTTAACGATTTTGAAAAATCTTTTGCTGACTTTATCGGCGTCAAACACGCATCTAGTGTTTGCAACGGCACTGTCGCTATTCACCTAGCAGCATCAGCTTTGGGACTTGGCCAAGATGATGAGATTATTTGTCCTTCATTTACTTACATTGCTTCCGCCAATCCGTTTGTGCAATTGGGTTGCAAAATAGTTTTTTGCGACAGTTTAGCTGACAGTTGGCAAATGGATCCTTATGATGCCGAACGCAAGATCACACCAAAAACCAAAGCATTGATGGTAGTTCATCTCTACGGACATCCTGCTGATATGGATGCTTTTGTAGCTTTAGCCAAAAAATATCACCTATTTTTGATTGAAGATTGCGCCGAAGCAATTGGCTCGCAATACAAAGGCAAACGAGTAGGAAGTTTTGGAGATATTGCTTGCTTTTCTTTCTTTGGCAACAAGACTATTACTTGTGGTGAAGGCGGTATGGTTTTGTGCAATAATGATGATTTATTTGAACGCGTTAACCATCTCAAAGCACAGGGGGTCGTATCCTGGCGCGAATATTGGCACGATGTTATAGCTTATAATTATCGCATGACCAACATTCAGGCTGCCATCGGCTTGGCTCAATTAGAACAAGTTGATAAATTTATGACTGCCAAACGTCAAATTGCCGATTGGTATATGGAAGAATTAAAATCAACTCCATTAGTATTTCATAAACCACATGGTGATGTCTTCCACACATTTTGGATGATTTCGGCTTTGGCAAAATCAAAAGAAGACCGCGCTTCTTTGCGTGCAGCGCTCAAACAAGCCGGTATTGAAACTCGTCCCACCTTTCCTTGTATTCATCAAATGCCGGCTTATAATAAACAGTTTGAATGTTTTTCGGTTGCCGAAGATTTATCATCACGTGGTATAAACTTGCCCTCATATCCGGCATTGACCCATGATGATGTAAAATCCATCTGCAAGGTTATAAAGGAATATTATGGAAAATAAAATCTACATTATCGGCTGTGGAGGACACGCTCGCGGTGTGGCAGATGTTATCTTGGATAACGATCCGACTGCAAAATTGGTATTTGTTGATAGAAATGCTCGCGAAATGGAAACTATTTTTGGCTTTCCGGTTATTAAATCTTTACCCGCAACGGCTGAAAATGTTTTCATTGCCCTGGGTGATAATGCATTACGCCAAGATTTGGCCCGAAACCAAAAACTCATAAGTGTTATCTCAAAGAGGGCATACATCAGCCCTCAGGCTCATATCTCCGATGGTGTTTTTATTGCTGATGGCGTCCACATAGGCCCCTGTGCCAATATCGGTAAGGGTACAATTATCAACACCAATGCCGTAGTTGAACACGAGGCCGAAATCGGTGATTTCACTCACATCTCAGTCAACTCTACAATTTGTGGACGTGCCAAAATCGGCAGTAATGTATTTATTGGTGCCGGAGCGACGGTTATTGATAAGATTAGCGTTTGTTCTAATGTTACAATCGGCGCCGGCGGTGTTGTTGTAAAAAACATTGATATTTCCGGAACATACATCGGTATTCCGGCAAGAATTTTGAAAGATAATAGAAAATGAAATTAGCGGTTGTACACCAAAAATCATCATTGGGCGGGTGGAGATATTTATATATGTTACTTAAAAATATTGCCCAGCTTCGTCCCGATTTTGATATTACGATTTTTATCAGCAATATAATAGATGTCGAAGAGATTGACAAATTAAAACAATCCGGCATAAAAATGTTTAATATTGAAGATGCACAAAAGACACCAAAACTGTTTAAGAAGAAGACATTGTTTTATATCCGCTTTTTGGATCGCATCTACAATACGATACGCCTAAGAAGATATAAAAAACAAAATAAAAAATTATTAATAAAAAAAGAAAACTTATTTAATACATTAAATGGGTATGATGCTGTTTTTTATTCCTGGCCCTATGATATCGCAGCACCCAATATATTAAAACCGCTTTTTTTTATTCCATACGATTTTACCTTTTCACACGGATTCGGTTTCGATGGCATGGGATTTTATTGCAAAGATTATTGGTTTAACAATGTATTACCGTCACTGAAAACATTTGTAGAAAAAAAAGCATATCCGATTGTTTCATCAGAATTCATTAAAGATGAGTATAACAGGGTCTTTCCGGATTCCGAACATAAACCGGATATTGTTTACTTGTCAAAATTCAATGAATACGCCCAAAAAACAAAACGGGAAATTCGGAAAACATTAGATAAATACAATATTCATAACGATTATATCCTGTTTGCCAACAATAATATGCCACACAAAAATTTATCCCAAACCATTGCGGCCATGTATTACGTCAAGCAAAAATATCCTGATATAAAATTGGTAATTAGCGGTTATCAAAACCAAAATATTTTAGGAAAAATAAATTGTCCTTATTACATGGATCATACCGACGATGAAAACGATTGGGATATCAAGGGGATAGGCCAGTTGTTGGACAATGACTTCAGTGTACTTTTGCAAGGCGCAAAAATGGTAATAAATTCTTCTCTTTGCGAAGCGGGTGCCGGCTCAGCCTTAGATGCATGGGAAATAGGAGTTCCTGTGGTTATGAGTAATATTCCGTCTTTTAAAAATCAAATTGATTTTTTAGGAACAAAAGCTGAACTGTTCGATCCGCGCAATTCGCAAGATATCGCGCGAGCAATTTTAAGGCTGCTGGATAATCCTAAGTTAGCTCTAGAAAAAGCCAAAACATCACAACAAGCGATGAAACAATATACTTGGGAAATGGTTGCACAAAAGTATATCGATATTTTTGAAAGAAACTGTTAATATGAAAATTGCTGTAGATTTTTCTAATGATTTTTTTGTTTCACACCGTGAAGGAATTTGCGTTTACAACGCTTTTTTGATTCAATCCCTTTTGGAAAATTATCCTGACATCTCGATTGATATTTTTACCAACGAAATAAATATCCCCGAACTAAAAATAGGAATGGAAACTTATTACAACAAATTTAAAAATCGTATTTCTTTTATAACTCCGCTACAACAAATGAAAAAATGGTATAAAATAAACTATATCAAGTATTTTTTATATTGCTTAAAACAACAAATTTACGCTCTGCGTGCGGCTATCAGTAAAAAAGAAAAATATATTATGCGTAAAAACAAAATCAAAGACAAAAAAAATTTTTTGATTATGGGATCTATAAAATCTCTATTCGATTTTGCTGCTTGTTCTGAGGCGGATATAGTTTTTTGCGATATTGTAAACTTAAAAACAATGCATTATTTCAAATGTCCCAAAGTATTTATGTTGCATGATTTGTTTACTATTACCTTGGCCGATTTATTTCGTGAATCTACGCCTAATATTGATGAAATTAATCAAAATGCCATTAACAATCTAATGCAATATGCTGCAGAGAAAGCTTATTTTGTTACTTCCGGAAAATATATCCGTAATGAAAATTTATTAAAATACATCACAAATATTTCAGCAGATAAAACTTTTATTATTCCTTTTCCGCCTATGATCAGAAAAATCAAGGCCGAACACCTGCTTTCGGAAGCTGAGTTCAGACAAAAATTCAATATTAAAGGTACTTATATTCCTTATGCCTCCCAAAACCGCCATAATAAAAATGTTATTTTGCTCCTAAAAGCTCTCAAACGTCTAAAAGATAAGGGAATTAACATATCAATTGTAACTACTGGTGATTTTTTCATCCTCAAAAAATGTGCTGATTTTATTAAACAAAATAACTTGAAAAGCAATATTATTCAAATTGGCTCAATTTCCGAAAGTGATTTATATGCTTTATACAAATATGCTTCCATGGCCGTAATCCCGACAATTATCGAAGGTTTGGGAATGAGCGGACAATGCCTTGAAGCTTTATCATTCAAAACTATTCCCGTGATTCACGCTAAATCATTGGGTATGAAAGAAAGCCTTGAATCTGTTGGGCTTTCTTTTGAAACAGCGGATCTGAATTGGGTTGATCTTGATGACGATAAAACTTTGGCTGACAAAATTGAAGATGTCTTGTCCAATCCCCAACCGCATATCGAAAAACAAAAACATATTATTGATGCCTATACATTGCGCACTTGGTCCGATGTTGCACATGATTATATATCTATTTTTAACAAAGCAATTAAGGATAACTATCATGCTTAAAAATCAACTATATAGATTGTTATCTCATATCTGTTTGGGTAATAAAAAAAATGAATATCGCCAACGATATAAAGATATGCTACGAAAATCATATTCTCAAATTCCTGCAAAAAAAAGTTTTGCACAATTTGGTGAGGATATTTTGTTGGAAACCTGTTTTAATCTTTTGTTTTCAACCGATATTTCAAAAATAAAATATCTGGATATTGGTAGCAATGATCCTATTATCGGAAACAATACCTATTTCTTTTATAAAAACAAGGCCAGCGGCGTTTTAATTTAACCCAACCCTTATTTCCATTCTTTATATAAAAAGATTAGACCTAATGATAAGGCTCTTCATGCCGGCGTAGATTTTGGTTCCAATCAAAAAAGTGCAGATTATTATGATTTTGGAGACGAAGCTCACGGATTAAACACATTTTCAGCTGAAAGAAAAGAGGAGGTAATTAAAACTTATCCTTTGGTGAAAACTCACAATATCCCGCTGGTTAACATAAATGATGTTTTATCATCCATGGATAGATGTGATTTTATTTCTCTTGATGTTGAAGGACTGGAGATGGAGATTTTAAAAACTTTGAACTTTGATAACCCAAATTATCGTCCGAAAATGTTTTGCATCGAAGCAAACAAACGTAATATTGCTTATGGTTATGAAACAGATTTGGTTAAGTTTATGAAAGATCACGATTACGTTGTGGTTGGAGATAACTTTATCAATTTGATATTTGCTGATATAAGACAAATCAGACACTCGTTGCCATATGATTTGCTATGCGGAGATATTAAATTAAAAAAACATAACTAAAACTTAGGAATATATTATTAGCGATTATTATAAAAATTTTACCTTTTCTACTCAAAAGTGTAAATTTGTAGTGTATTGCTTTTTATTACAGCATCTATAAAAAGGTTGAAAAATTTTATAAATAGCAATAGTATCATTTCGATTGATAATAAATAACACTGAAGAACTATGCGCTATCTTTCTAAATTGCAACTGCAAACTGAGCTTGACAAGTGCCTTAATTGCAAGACAAGGCCTTGTATGCACGCTTGTCCGGTAAAATGCTCCCCGCAAGAGTTTATCGCTCAAGCTCGGGCAGGGGATTATCAAGGCGCAATCCAAACCATCAATCGCAACAATCCTTTGGGGCATACTTGCGGATTGATTTGTCCGGAGCATTTTTGCATCAAGGCTTGTCTGCGCGCCAAAATTGACAATCCTTTGAATATCCCGCTGATTCAGGCGACATTGCTGAAAATGTTTCGCGGCAGTAATGATATTGCCCAACATTTTGAGGCAAACGGCAAAAAAATTGCCATCATCGGAGCCGGTCCTGCCGGTTTGGCTGCGGCTTGGCAGTTGTTGCAACTGGGTTATATCATCAAAATTTTTGAAAAATCATCAGCTTTGGGCGGTGCTTTGAATTTAATACCGCCATCTCGTTTGCCTCACGCGGCAATTGATGATGATTGGAACTATATTCGCCAAATGGGCAAAGCTGATATTGTTTATAATTGCAAAATTGACAATCCTTTGGAGCTGCTTAAAGAATATAGCGGCGTTATCATGGCAGTCGGTGAGCAAAATGTAGTTAATCTAGGGGTTAAAGGTGAGGAGTACATCACTCCTTATACCGAATACCTGCGTTATCCTCATCGGTTTATGGATAAAACTAAAGTGGTTATTATCGGAGGCGGTAATGTCGCGGCCGATTGTGCGGTAACGGCGCATAATTTAGGTGCCAAACAAGTTACAATGTTGGTGCGCCGCCAAATCAGCAATTTGCGAATTGATAAAAAAGAATTACTTAATTTAATTGATAAAGGCATAAATATAATGCCAAATACACGCGTGGTCGAGGTAACTGGATCCGGCAATGAGATGGAGCTCAAAACCTGCTCAACTTATGTCGATGATGGCAGATGCTTGGATATTCCAAATTCCGAAATTAATCGCGGCAAAGTTGATTTAATTGTCAAAGCGATTGGCAGTGTGGCCGAAACTCCGATTGAGCATGAGAAAGTCATTTATGCCGGCGATTGTAAAATCGGTGGTTCAACCGTGGTTGAGGCGATAGCTTCCGGTATTGATTCTGCCAAATTGTTACATAGCCGCTTGATTGATGAAGAAAAAGAAATAGCTTAATACCAATAAAAAAAGCCACCCCTTGAGGGTGGTTTGGGTTAATGTCGCGCTTGGGATTGGCTACGCCGCAACTGCGCTCATCAGCTTTTGCTGAACGGCTCACTTTCGTGCGCCTTTCGCTTGTTGTCGAACCCTTATCTCAGGGTTCGTCCTCTATCACACAATACCAATAAAAAAAACCACCCCTTGAGGGTGGCTTTTTTATTGGTACGCGCGCAGGGATTCGAACCCTGGACCCACTGATTAAGAGTCAGTTGCTCTAGCCAACTGAGCTACGCACGCATAAGTCCGTTTAACTTATGAGCCGGACTATAAACTCACTTTATTTTTTTTGCAAGCACTTTTTTTAATTATTTTGCAATTTCTTTGCTTGTCTTATACATCGAAAAGACAATTCCGCCGAATAACAATCCGAAAGTTACCACCAAAGATTGCATTGCGGTTACTTCATATCCGAATAAAACCGGCGCAAATATTTTCAAACCGATGAAAATCAAAATAATACTTATGGCATACTTCAAATACTTAAATTTGTAGACAATCGCTTCCAACAAAAAGTACAAAGCACGCAGTCCCAAAATAGCAAAAATATTACTTGTATATACCACAAAAATATCTTGGGTGATTAAAAAGATGGCGGGTATGCTGTCCAGCGCAAACACAACATCCATCAATTCAATCACAACCAAAGCAAAGAACAAAGGTGTAATATAATGTTTGCCGTTTTCTTTTACAAAGAAATGAGCACCGTCAATCTTGCCTTTGATATTAAATACCTTCGAAACCAATTTGAAAATTTTGGAATTTTCAAAGTCAGGTTCTTCATCATCTTTGCTCAAAACCATTTTGACACCGGTATAAATCAGAATAGCTGAGAAGATATAAAGCACCCAGTGGAAATTGGAAACCAAAGCTTCACCGATACCGATTAACAATGCACGCATAACAATTGCGCCCAATATTCCCCAAAACAAAACGCGGTGCTGATATTCTCGCGGTACACCGATGGATGCAAAAACCATCGACATAATAAAGATATTATCCAAAGACAAGCTTTTTTCGACCAAGAAGCCGGTAAAGAAATCCAGTCCTTTTTCACTGCCTTCTTCATATATCACAAATAACCCGAAAACACAGGCCGCCGCGATATACAAAACACACAATATCACTGTATGTAAAAAATTGGGAACCTCGTTTTTACGGTTAAAAACAAATAAATCAAAAAACAATAAGGCAACTATTACGATTCCAAAAATACTCCACATAACCACCGGCGACAAAGCCACATGAGGCGCAGTTAAAAATTCCCAAATTCCCATATCTCTTATCCTCTATTCTTCTTTAGAAAATTTGCGGGGCAGGAAAAACCTACCCCTGATAAATCACAATTATTGAGCGGCAGAACGCAACGAATTGATGATTGTGGTTGCCGAATTCAAAGCTGTATCGTCCAAGCCGGCTTTTTGCAAGGCCAATTTTTTGATACATCCTTGTGAAATGTCTTTAGCTGTTGCCATAACACCTGATGCAAACAAAGTTCCGTTGCTTAATCTGCTTTGAGCTTCGGTCATCATGCAAGAGTTCAGATTGCTCATTTCCGGAGATTGCAAGGCACTTAATGTATCACAAGCGGCCAATCCTAAAACGGCAGCCAAAATAAGATATTTTTTCATTAATTATCCCCTATATAAAATTGTTACCACAGTCTGAGAAACTAGCATAGCTGCGCGATAATTTCAAGCAAATTACCCGACTTATCAAAAAGCAATCATTTAATGTTTGATTTTCAACTTATCGGTAATATACTGTTGCTATTATCAATATTGGAGAAAAACTACCATGACACCTAAAAGAATAATCCATTGCACAAATTTCAATTTTATCAAACGCATAGGTTGTTATATGAATATAGCACCTTATAAAATTTCGCACGGTTTGGTTCGTAACGGGCATAATGTGTTGGATTTCTCCGATCGTGATATATTAAAAGTTTTTGCCTGTTTCGGCAAACTCAAACAGTTGGGGCGCAAACCTTTTAACAAGCTGTTTTATGAATATTGCGTTGACACTCAGCCTGATGGCATTATCTTAGGTCATGCCGATACTATCACCCCGCAAACCTTGGCCGATATTCGCAAAGCACTTCCCAATACCAAAGTTTTGCAATGGAATGTTGATTGTATCAATCCTGAAATTGTTCCGGAAAATATTGAACACATCAAATCAAAAATTGATCTTGTTGATGCCACTATTATTACTACGGCTGACAAAAATTTGTTGCGCCAATTTGACACCAAAAAGCATAGGGTCGGTTTTATGCCTAATCCGGTTGATGCTTCAATTGAAACAGGCAGGGCTTTTGAAATAGAAAACCCCGAATGGGATTTGGTATTTCCATCCAGTCCCAATAGTGAGCGTGAATTTGATGGTAAAATTATGAAAACCAAGGACATCTTGGCTCGCATTGAAAAAAATATTGATATGAACAAGGTGTTGTTCTCACGCGCTGACGGAATTAATCTAACCGGCGGAAAATATCAAAGCACCTTTGCCAATACGGCTATGGGATTAAACATCAATCGTAGCAATCATGACTACCTTTATTCATCTGACCGCATGGCCCACCTGATGGGTAACGGCGCTTTAGCCTTGATGGATAGACGCACCGGATTCGGCGATTTATTCAAAGATGACGAGATTGCCTTTTTCCAAGGTGAAGATGAGCTTTATGCCAAAATCAAATACTATCGCGCCAATCCGCAAGAACGTATGGCCGTTGCTAAAAAAGGCTGGGTTAAGTATCATCAATTATTCAACGAAAAACTTATCGCCAAATATATTGCCGATATAATGTTTGATGAATTTAATCCTCAGGATTATCCTTGGCCGACTATTTGCGATTAATTTTCAGGTTAACTGTTTTAGGCAGACTGAAATAACATTCAATTGAGCTCAGTAAAATCATCAGATATCCGACAGCTTCACAAGCCTCTTCAAACAGTTCTTTGACAGCCGATATACCGGTGGTATTCAGAACATTAACCATCAGCGGGCGATGACCTATGCATTGAGCAACCGGTATGATGATAATCATTGAACAGCTCATCATATAAAAAGATGGAGAAGTAAAAAATCTTATCAATGTCTTTTTCAAGCAATAACTGTATTGATAAGCTTTTCCAAAAGCAATCAACGGAAAAATAAATCCTATTCTCCAACTGATTACGGGTAAATGTTCATCAAAAAACATATCCAATTCGCGGCAAGCCGCCAAAAATGAGCATGAAGCCAACAGCCACAATACACAAGCATACTCAGGACGCAATTTCAATTGCACCAAAAAAATCAATCCTGATGACAACAACAATCCCAACTGAATATTTTCAACAACACCATGCTCAGCAAAAGTTTTACTGTGATAAATCGATGATAAATACACCAAAAATAATACAAAAGCGAAAACTACGCAAAAGTATATAAACTGTCTTATTACATTAAAAACAATAGTTTTTTCTTGTTTAGAAAAAAGCATTTTAGTCCAAGCTCCTTATTTTATATACTGCGTATTATTATCTTAATAAAAAAGCAATGTCAACTATTTTATAAAAATAAAAGCTTGCTAAAAAGAATTTTTTTAGCTAATTTAACAGCGAGGTTTGTTGCTCAAAAAAAAATCAAACAGGAGACTAAATATTATGAAATTTATCAAATATACTTTACTTATTTTATTGTTTTTAATTGTTGTCGGTGTTGCCGGAACTTGGTTTTATCTTGATACCATTGTCAAAAAAGCCGTTAATAAATATGGTTCACAAATTGTCGGAACAGAGGTTAATCTGACATCTTTCAGTGTTAATCCGTTTAAAGGAACCTTAAATATCGGCGGTATTACCATAGGTAATCCGAATGGCTATTCGGCACCCAAATTGCTCACTTTGGGCGGTATCAATGTTAAGGTTAATCCCAAGAGCTTGTTTAGTGATACTATTGTGATTGAAGATATTTCAATTGATAATCCTACTATCACTTATGAAATGCCTGATTTTTCAACCAGCAATGTAATGCAAATTCAGCAAAATGTTGCTAAAAATTCGGCTTCCGAACCCAAAGCTGAAACTAAAGAAGAAGCTAAGGAAGAAACCTCATCTAAAAATATTGTCATCAATAAGGTAAGTGTTGCCGGCGGAATTTTGAGTGCCATTACTCCGCTACAAAAACACGAAACAGCATTGAATATTGATTTGCCGTCGGTTGAAATAGCCAATCTCGGTGGCGAGGGGCAAAAACTTACCCTTAAAGATTCAATTATCGAAATTTTTAACAAGATTTTATTCAATGCTACTTCAACTGTAACCAAAGTTTTGGGCAGTGCCAAAGATATGGCTAAAAAAGCAGCCGGTGCCGCTTTGGATAATGCCACCAACTTAAGCGATGAAACCAAAGATGCAGCCGGTGGCCTGCTTGATAGCTTAAAGTTTTGGTAATATCTGAATATCAAAAACAAAAAAAGGCGAGGGTAACCTCGCTTTTTTATTGTCGTAATAACTCCTCAACAAAGGCGGGGAGAGTAATCCCGGCCGGTCCGGTGATATGTTTATCAAAATAAAAATTATTGGAGGTTTCCTCCAAGTTAAACTCAACCGTATCCGCACCATAATATTTGGCGGTTTGCACAAAGGCTGCCGCCGGAAATACCACACCGGAAGTCCCGATTGACAGGAATAAATCACATTTGCGCAACAAATTATCAACTTGATTCATAAACAACAAATCTTCACCGAAAAACACAATATTCGGTTTCATCATACCCGGCACTTGACATTGTGGGCAAACAGTTTCGGTATCCACATCGCCCCAAGTCTCCAAGATATGCCCGCAATTCAGGCATACCGCTTGGTTGATAACCCCGTGAATATGATAAATGTTCTGATTGCCGGCTTTTTCATGCAAAGTATCAACATTTTGCGTAATCACCGATATTTCCGCATCCTTATATTCTTTTTGTAATTTAGTAATTGCCAAATGTGCCGGATTAGGTTGCGCTTTTACCAATTCTTGCTTCAATTCATTGTAAAAATCATGCACATAAGCCGGATTGTTCAAAAATGCCTCATGGGTGGCCACATCTTCAACCCGATGATTATTCCATAATCCGTTGGCGGCGCGAAAAGTTGCCAACCCCGATTCGGCAGAAATTCCCGCACCGGTTAAAATAAAAATGTTTTTATATTTTTGCATTTGCTTTATTTCCAACAACGATTTATAGTAAAAATTAATAATGTAAAAATTGTAAGGAATCAAGTATAATGCGCTTCATCTTGTTATCTTGTTGTGCGCCGTGTTCTTGTGCGGTGATTAAAACCTTGGCCGAAAGGAAAGAAAATTTTGCTGTTTTGTTCTACAATCCTAATATTCGACCAATGACTGAATATCAAAAGCGGTGTGCCGAAAACAAACGCGTTTGTGAAATGTTCAAAGTTCCGTTTATTGAGCTGGAGTATGATAACGAGCGTTGGTGTGAGCTCACCAAAGGGCTGGAAGATTTGCCTGAACGCGGGGAAAGGTGCTCAATTTGTTTCGGTATGCGCTTACGCAAAGCTTTTGAATATGCTCTAGCTAACGGTTATGACGCGGTTGCCAGTGTTTTGGGCGTTTCGCGCTATAAAGACATAGACCAAGTTAATCGCGTAGCTCACGCCGAAGCTGACAGAGCAGGGCTGCCCTATCTCGAAATTGAGGGTAGAAAAGGCGGTCAGCAGGAACTTCGTTCACTACTTATTAAGGAATTTGCGCTATATAATCAAACATATTGCGGATGCAAACCTAACAAATAAGGAGTTGAAAATATGTTTTGGGATTCGTGGTTTTTACCCAAACCTTTTAACAGTGGCTATCTGCCGGAAGTCAACGGGCATTTGGTTTATTATGCCGAATATGGCAATCCTCAAGGTAAACCTATGTTGATGTTTCATGGCGGTCCCGGTGGCGGAAGCAAAGCCGCATGGGCGCGTATGGTTGATTTGAAAAAATATCGAGTTGTGATGTTTGATCAGCGCGGTTGCGGACAATCACTACCTTTGGGAAAAATCGAAAATAATTCTACTGCTGATTTGCTGGATGATGCTTCGCGCTTGTTGGAATACTTAAAAATCAACCAAAAAATTGTTTTACGCGGCGGATCTTGGGGCTCTACCTTAGCTCTGTTATGGGCAGAAAGACATCCCGAACGTGTTGAACAAATGCACCTATCACAAATATTTTTGGCTAATGACGAAGCATTGCGTTGGGAAATGGAAGACAGTGCCTATATTTATCCCGAATTTGTCGTCTATCTCAATCATGCCAGCCAAGACAATATAGCTACTTATTATAACCAACTTATGCAATCTGATGATTTGGCCAAACAATTAGATGCCTACAATCATGGTTATTGGTATGAAAGAATTTGTTCGAGTATGATGCCGCAATTTGGTAGCACTAAAGAGTTGAATCCCAACCAAATGGCTTCGGCACGCATTTATATGCATTATGCAGCACATAAGTTTTTCTTAAAATCCGATACAATCCTTGATAATATCAACAAAATAAAGGATATACCATCAATCATTATCCATAATCGTTTGGATTTGGTTTGTCCGTTCAAGGGAGCTTATGATTTGCATAAAGCCATGCCGAATTCTAAATTGATTATTATTCCGGAATTTGGACATGGCGGAAAATTAATGCATAAAGCCATCAAAAAAGGATTTAAGCTGTTGGCTTAACAAAATCGGCTTGCGTTATCACAAATAACTTGATACGATATGCTCAGATTGATTGATATAAGGTGAAAAAATGCCGAAGGATTTTTATATTTTTCGCCATGGGCAGAGTACATATAATGTTGATGGGCGCATCCAAGGACAGACCAATGATTCTGTTCTGACTGATTTGGGAAAATCTCAAGCCTTAAAACTTGGTGAAAAACTCAAGGGAAGAGGGATTGAGGTCATAATTTCTTCGCCTTTAACTCGTGCTATGCAAACTGCCGAAATGGTAAATAAAAATCTGAATGTTCCGGTCGTTACAGATGAACATTTTATCGAGGTTGATGTCGGGATTGTCGAAGGTATGGCTTATAAAGATGTTATGAAACAATATAAGGATATTTTTGACAAACTTCACTCAACCAATCTTAAAGATAATTTTGATGTGTGTTATCCTCAAGGGGAAACTAAGCGCCAAGTCCGCCAAAGAATATTGAATGGACTTAATAATTGGTGCCGCTGTGTCAATAATTATAAAATTATGGCCGTATCGTCGCATGGTATAGCCTTATCACAAATATCATCAGCTTTGGGGCAAAGATTGGATAATATTGAAAACTGCGCAGTACTGCACATAGCAGAGGATAACGGACATTGGAAAATAATCGAGAAGTTATAAAAGAACTTGAACATAATGATGAAATGGAGCAGGCGTATTACATCTTGCTTTCGTTATGTCGTGAGTATTCACTGAAAATGATAAACAATATAATCACCAAAGAAGAATGTTTTGCTAAAATCAAACAAATCAGAGAAGATATAAAACAACTTGATAAACAAGAACTCATCCGTAAAACCAATAAACTTTATCGTCCCATGTTGCAAATGTTAAAAGATGATAATTCTAAGTACGGAAAAAGTAATTGAATTTAATCTGTTTACTTACTTTATCTGTTATGATGATGGCTGCTGCATTATTATGGCGGCTGGCATATATTATCAGGGCAGTTACATATATTACAAATGTGATTACACTCTGCGTTTTAACCTTGTATAAATTGTCGCATAATGTATATTATGAATATTAAAATATTATTAAGATTTAGAGTTACCTGGATTTCCTTGACAAACTTTAGTTTTAGTTTTAGGTTTATTTACATAAAATTACTCATTATAAAATTATTTTCCTATGAACAGAAACGAATTATTTAGAGTGCTTGATGCACTTGAGGCACCGCTTCCTGATTTGGAATACTATGTGTCTCAAAAGCAAAAACAAAAAGTTTCAACTCCTTGTACCTTGGTTTATCTTTGGGACAAAGACAACAAACCAATCTACAAAAATGAGTTTGATCCCAGTCTGAAAGACCATTTTGTCGGCTTTTTGGTCGGAGACACGATTTTCTATACCCAGAAATTTCGTTGTGCTTTGGCCCAAGGTAAACCTCTTCACCTCATCAATGGTGAAGATTTGAACCGCATGATGCCGCAGGCCAAGTTCCTCAGTAACGCTTTTTTGCTGACCGAAAAAGCCGAGACAGAAGCTTATAGTAAACCCATGGACTGGTACAAAACAGTTGAAATTCTGCTTAGCCGTCACGTCTACATGTATGACCTGATGGATATGGGAGCGTATATTACCCCTGATGAGGCTGGAAAATGCGTCATCTATTATCCCGGTGGTGATACATTCTACAACCAAGACGAAGTGGAGCTCATGAATACGGACTTTGTGGTTTGCTCGCCCAAAATCTAAAACAACGACCTTGAGACATCTTCGTATGAACGATTTCTCAAGGTTTTTTGTTGTTTATTTATTGAGTAATTTGTTGACTTTGATATGTGTAATTATTATATTTTCCGCACAAAACCTTATAATTAATTAAATTTTTATGCTTATGAATAAAAAAGAAAAACTAGCAAAACTTACTGAGCTGGATTTGAGTATTCCTGAACTGGAAGCCTATTTGGCGCAAAGACTGAATCAAGTTACACCTACGCCGTTGACATTAGTTTATCTGGTTGATGGAAAATTTATCTATGAAAAACAGTATAATCCCGCCTATAAAGGCCGGTTTATTGGCTTTTGCATAGATAACACCATTTTCTATGCTCAGTTGTTCAAATGTAGTCTTGCACCTGCCAATTTACGGCTGGATAAGATCAATGGTTTACAGTTGAACGCAATCTGTGATTACAAATTTCTGCCTAAAACCGCCTATTTGGCAACTTCGCGCGAAAAGAATACTGTTTATAAACACCAAAAAGAATGGAGTCAAACAGTAAGAATCTTGATTGAGCGACACATCAAAATGTATACTGTCAAAAAAATCGGCGGTAATCTTTTCAATGACATTGATCGAGGCGGTCTGCAAATCTATTGTGCAGCCACCAACGAATATCATGACATTGACGGATGGCGAGAAAATGGTACGATGATGATTTGCTCAGGTATTGTCTAAAGCCGAGCAAACTTCCAAAAATAGCCTTGAAATCGATCAAACGATCTCTTGGCTATTTTTTATTGAAAAACAAATAATTAAATAATGTTGGACGAAAAATACAATGAATTTACAATACAATTAACTTTATTAATTTTATACTTGATTTTATTATATTTTTGCTATAATACTCGCCTATAATTAATCCACATCTACACAGAGGAATAAACAATGGAAATCAGTTTTATCAATGATGAATATTCCAACCAGTTGGAAGACACCCTCACCTTTGCCCATAAAAATAATTTAAAATATATCGAACTGCGCAACATAAACGGCAAAAATATTGTTGATTTAACAATGAATGAGGCTCTTGATTATTCCAACCAAATTGCCCAATCCGGAATATTGGTATCATCACTGACAACCCCGTTTTTATATTGGAAAGAATCAACATCTGACTTGCATATCATGGGGCAAGTGGTTGATTCTGAAGAAGAATATTTTACCAAATTGATGGATTTGGCCGATATATTCGGTGCCCAACACATCAATATTTACTCCTACCTTCAAGATGGCGACTGTGATATTGATACTTTAGGGCAAAAGCTTGATAAATTCAGTCAAATGGCTTTAGACAGAGGCATTGTTTTATTGTTGAATATTGATAAATCTTGCAACATCAACAACATTCATAAAATGCATCAATTATTTGAAAATTATAATTTTTCTAATATATATCCTTTGCTTAATACCGGCAAAATTATCGCTGATCAGGATGACTATACCCCTCAGGAGTTACAAGATATTATCAATACTTGTCATTATTTTCACATTTCCGATTATGACGATGAGCTCAAACGCTATGTTGTCTTTGGCGAAGGTTGTGTTGATTTTGACAGTTTGCTGGACAATAAAAAGACTGAAAATTACACTTTCTTCTCACTAAATCCGGCAACCAATCACCGTGAAGATTTAAAGATGTCACTTAATCAGTTGCAAGATTGGCTTGATTAATTTCTTGCAATATATTCTTTATTTCACTCAGCAGCTGATTGTTACCTAACTCATCAATCTTGACTTTGGCATATTTTTCGAATTCCGTGGTCAGTTTTTGTGATGAGCGTTTGTTCTTATCATAATAAGCTGCCGTTATGACATTGTCTAACTTGTCTAACGCATTGATAAATATAGATTCTTTTGTTACTTTACTATTATATTCATCAAATAGTTCCAACCACTCATTTTGCCCTAACTCATTTGCAATTTGTTCCATGCCGGCATTTTCTTTTTGCAATTTTTCTTGCAATGAGATAGTTTCTTTGGGAGTGTGATCACCGGCATAAATTTCAGCTAAATCATGGATTAAAGCCAATTCTAAGCACTTTTGTTTGTTGAGTTCCTCAGGAGCTAACAACATAACCAAAAGCGCTAAACTAAACGAGTGTTCTGCATCAGATTCCGGATTAAGAACCCCTTTATCAATCCATCCTTGACGTTTTAAATCCTTAAATTTTCCAATTATATCAACAAGTTGATTTACATTTATCATTTTTATTTATCCATACTGGTTGCCTCTATCAAATATTTGGTATATGCCCGGTAAGGATGCTTAAATAACTGTTGGGCATTATTGAGCTCAATTATTTTGCCATCTTTCATCACGGCCACATCATCAGCCAGCGCCCTCACCGCCCTCATATCGTGTGAAATAAACATATAAGATAAGCCTCGCTCTTTTTGTATTCTTTGTAACAATTTTATAATTTGTGCAGCTATGGTAACATCCAACGCCGTTGTAGGCTCATCCAAAATCAAAATATCCGGTTCAACTGCCAGTGCTCGTGCAATCGCTATTCTTTGCCGCTGTCCGCCGGAAAATTCATGCGGATATTTAGCTAAACAATCATCTCTTAACCCTACTTCATCCATAATAGCCTTAACTTTTGCCAATCGTTCTTCTTTGCTTAGCTTTTTCAAATGCACCAACATTCCCTCTTCTATAATACTTTTTATATTCATGCGAGGGTTTAGCGAATTATATGGATCTTGAAATACAATCTGAATTTTTTTACGCAAATCTTTTCTGTTCCACACATTAGCGTTTTTTCCATCAATTATTATATCGCCATCATACGAAACCAATTGAGCCATTGCCAAAGCCAATGTGGTTTTTCCGCAACCGGATTCCCCTACAACTCCTAAAGTCTTGCCGGACTTTAATTTAATTGAAACCTTATTTACGGCATACAAATATTTTTTAACTTTTCCCCAAAA
This sequence comes from uncultured Pseudomonadota bacterium, assembly GCA_902763535.1. Taxonomy (GTDB): domain Bacteria; phylum Pseudomonadota; class Alphaproteobacteria; order RF32; family CAG-239; genus CAZU01. Next base: position 19,406 of record CACWSG010000001.1, read on the forward strand.
ACTCCGTTCTAAGGGATATTTCACCACTAAATTTTTACTTTCTAAGACGAAAACACTTTTGTTATTATTATTTTTTTTCAACAAATTGGATGAATAAACTAAACTTTTAGTGTAGCTGTTTTCAGGGTGTTCAAAAATTTTTTCCGTTTTGCCCTGTTCTACAATTTTGCCGCTTTTCATTACCACAACTCTATCGGCAATTTTTCTGATAATCCCCAAATCATGACTGATAAAAATTACTGACATATTCAGTTTATTTTTCAAATCTTTTAACAAAGCCAAAATTTGTGCAGAAATTGTGACATCTAATGCCGTTGTAGGCTCATCTGCAATCAAAATATCCGGTTTATTAGCAATAGCCATTGCTATCATTACGCGCTGACGCTGTCCTCCTGACAGTTCGTGCGGATAAGACTTATATCTTTGCGCCGCATTTTTAATTCCGGTCAATTTTAACAACCTGATTACTTCTTTACGCGCTTTCGGCAAATTCATTTTTTGGTGTAAAATCAATGTTTCGGCAATCTGATGACCTACTGTATGTAACGGATTCAAACTGGACATCGGCTCCTGAAATATAAAACCGATTCTTTTGCCGCGTACTTCTCGTAAGTCATTACTGTTTAACAATTCACATCCCGAAAACTTTATAGAACTTTCATTGGTGTGAAAAGCTTTCGGGTAAGGTAAAAGCCCTAATATAGATAATGCTGTCAGCGATTTGCCGGAACCGGATTCACCGACAATACCCAAAACCTCTCCTTTTTCCAAATTAAAAGATATATTTTTGACTACATTATACTGTTGTCCGTCTTTATCTTTAAATCCGATAGTCAGGTTTTTAACTTCGAGCAGTGCCATCAGCGAATTCTCCTGCTGTCAAAAGCATCTCTAATCCCCTCGCCTATAAAAATAAGCATACTTAAACATCCCGACAACACCATAAATATCGAAATACCAATCCACGGAGACTGTAAATTATCTTTTCCCTGTCTTACCAAATCACCCAAAGACGGATAATCATGCCCCAGCCCCAAACCCAAAAAATCCAAAGCTGTCAGTGCAACTATTGATTCCGACATAATAAACGGAATAAAAGTTATTGATGCAACCAAAGCATTTGGCAATATATGTCGCCAAATAATTCTAAAATCATTAACTCCTAAAACTTTGGCTGCTTTCACAAATTCAAAATTTCGCACTCGCAAAAACTCGGCTCGAACCACTCCGGTTAAAGCCGGCCAACTGAAAAACAGCATAATTATCAGCAAAGTCCAAAAACCTGGCGTAAAAACGCTAGCCACAATAATCAACACAAACAATTGCGGTAATGATTCCCAAATTTCTAAAAAGCGTTGCATTATAATATCGGTCTTTCCTCCCATATAGCCTTGCATTGCACCAATCATTATCCCGATTATTGACGACAACAATGTCAATATAAAGGCAAATAACATTGATAAACGCAATCCATATAAAATTCTTGCTAAAACATCTCGTCCCTCATCATCCGTACCCAACCAATGATTTTTATCCGGGGCGGATGGTGTTGGAACATCCAATTCATAATCTACGGTATTAAACGAATAAGGAATCATCGGAAACACCATCCAACCATTTTTTTGGATGTTTTGCATAATCATCGGGTCTTTATAATCAGCCGGTGTTGGAAAATCTCCGCCAAAATCAGTCTCATTATAATCCGCAATTATCGGAAAATAATAACTGTTATTATATTTGATTATAAGAGGTTTATCATTGGCTATAAGTTCGGCTAACAAACTAAGCAACAAAAAAAAGCCTAAAAGCAATAATGAATAACGAGCGCGCTTATTCTGCCAAAAAGCTTTGAACTTATCGTTCGCAAACAGTGTCACTTTGTTATCGCCTTAATCAACAATCTCAACCCGTATAGTATTACCTGAACTTGCTTGAGCCTGTCTCAGCATTTCATGATATTGCTTTTTTAATTCTTCCGGTGATAGTTGCTTTCCATTGGTTTTGGGAGCTACTAAAACATTTTTTATTGCTTGTTGTTGACTTTTTTTAGCAGTTGCAGCCTTTTCTGTAACATTCTTAGCAATCGCCTGTTGAGTATTTGACGCAGCTTTTTTGACCTCAACAACTTTTTGTTGAGATGCTGCTACATCCTCCTGAGCTTTCTTTTTGGCTTCGTTAATCACCTGATTTAGGTCATAACCTTGTTTAGGATTATCCTGTTGTATTTGCTTAACAGGCTCCGGATTTGGCTCAGGCTCTTTTGTTTCTTCATTTTCTTCAACGACTATACCGTTATCAAACAAAGTGCTGGGAATAACTTCTTCGGCTGTATTTTCATTATTTTCTTCATCTTGAGTGTTGTTAATAACAACACCTTGCGCAACATTGTCAAGTGCCTGACTTGCTTCAGATGCTACTTTTGCTATTGATTCAAGCGCAACCTCTTCTTCATCGTGAATTTCTTCTTTCATAACTTTAGGTTGAGTCAGTTCAATCGGAGTATCAATAACATCATTTTCAACAACTTCTTCTGACGGTTGCACAACATTATCGGAATTATCATTTCTTCTTGGTGAGTAACCGACATTTTTTGCCCAATCAGAAAACCAAATAGTAGATTGTTTATCAGCTGCACTTATATACGCATCATCGTAATAATCCTTTTTCACCATATTCTTAATATATTCAAGATTTTTATCGGTAGTTTTTATAGAAGCAAAATTCTTACAAAGTTTTTTACTAAAGAAGTGCGAACCGATAATTTGTTTAGCATCGCAAACACTGTAATCAATATTATAATTTGAGGCTTTAGCCGGTTTAATAGCCAAACCGATTTGTTGTGACGCTTGCATCTTGCGATAAAAATCTTTCTCGCCTAAATTATTAACCAATGCGGGAGCACTGACACCGGCAACCACAACTGTTGTATTTTTATCTAATCCGTTGATTTCGAGCTGTTTCATAAACTTATTTAAATAACCATACATACAATTTGATTGATCAAAATAAGCATTTTGTTTGGCACTCAGCGACGCCTGAGCTATCGGCATATTATTATCGCCTATCCATTGTCTGATATGCTTTATAGAACAATATTCATCGTAAACAAAAGTATCTGCCGGTAAATCAATCAAAGCAAAATAGGCTTGCTTACCATTCTTGCGATCAATATCCGCAAGTATCATATCGAATACATTAAAAGAATTGAACGCATTTAATTTATCAACATAAAAACTGTAAGGCTTAATATCATCCAAAACATATCTGGCAACTCCCAATACCGGATTAATATCTTCGATAAATCCCATTGACACAATCCATTGTGATGCCAAAATAATTACCCTGTCAGTCAAAGGCACTCTGTCAGATGGCATTAATATCGGATAATTAATCTTTTCATAGCAGGAAGTTACAGCCTTCCCATTGTCCAACTTGCATATATCAATACCATTTATCTGATAAGCATTTATGCTGTATCCTTGTTTTTTCAAATTTTCAAACAATGAACTTTTATCTAAATATTTTGTATCCGGATGAAGAGAACCAAAATCAAAATAAGCATTTTGTGTCACAACCGAGACACCGTTATTTTTCTCATCACCATCGGAATTATAATAAGCTATTAAATTATCAAAAGCCTTGGAGTCGCGTTCAACCATTGCATTAGGATAAATTGTAAACTTATTTTTAGCCAAAACTCCCAAGGCATTTTGCAAAGCTTTTTTAGCATTCGATGAATTATCTTTCTCGCTCAGGTTTTTTAAATTATTTATTGAGGTTAGGTCTCTAAAGCTAAGAAAAATAATGTTATTGTTTGCGCCGGAATCTAAAGTTGAAGGATTATTTGCCAACTGTCTGAACAAAGGCTTAGATGGAGAAAAATATGATTCCGACATAATCCAAGCACACAATCCAACCACAGCTAAAGTCATATACAACAATAACGATCTTTTCAACAACTTTAAGATAATGTATGAAATTACAAAGATTGCACCGGCAATTATCCAATGCGAGTAGCGATACAACATTGCATTAACATCATTACTCAAAAACTCACCGAATAATATAAGCAATCCTGATTGTTTATCAAATGTAGCAAACTGATTGATAATACCAACTCCGGTAACGGCTAATATAGCTGCAACAAAAAGATTATCTAAAGGCAAGATTATCATCATAATCAATGTGGCAACAAAACTAAAAACAGCAATTCCGGCATAAACCATACCTGCTTCTATGGCGATATTGCCATAGTTTGTAAATATGCTATAATTTCCTGCATTGGCAAACAAAGTGAAATCTGCCGCCAAGATTGCACATACCAATAAAGATTTAATTATCCAATCAAATAAGAAACCGCCAAACCCCCGGCCTTTATTTTCGGATGCCATTTTTTTTATTTTTTTTGCAGACTGTTTTCTGGGGTCGTCATCAATACGAATATCATCCATAACTTACCTCTTTGATATAATATAAAAAAACTAAGCACAGGATAATCTATATATATTTAATTTAAAACAAAAATCCTCAGAGTTTGCACAACTTCTGAGGATTTTTTGATTGTTACTAATGCTACTATCTGGAGTAGAACTCGATAACCAAATTCGGTTGCATCTGTGAAGCATAAGGAATATCCTCAAACTTGGGAACAAATGCATATTTTGCTGAAACTTTTTTAGCATCCAACTCAACATAAGCCGGAACATCATGAGCTGAAGACTCTAAAGCGGCCAAAACAATAGGTAATTGCTTTGATTTTGCTTTAACTTCAATAACATCACCGGCACGCAACATATAAGAAGGAATGTTAACTCTTTTGCCGTTAACCAAAATATGTCCGTGGTTTACAAACTGACGAGCAGCAAAAATGGTCGGAACAAACTTTGCTTTGTAAACAATGTTGTCCAAACGCGATTCCAAAATACCGACTAAGTTCTCGGCAGCATCGCCCGAACGACGAATAGCTTCAACATAATATTTATGGAATTGCTTTTCCGAAACATTACCATAATATGTTTTCAACTTTTGTTTTGCTGATAATTGCTCACCATAATCTGTCGGCTTTTTACGACGCTGACCATGTTGACCGGGAGCATATTCTCTTTTAGCAACCGAGCTGTTGGGATTTCCCCAAATCACGCCATATTGACGTTCTTTTTTCTTCTTTGCAGAAATGATACTTTTCATATTTAGTTTTCCTTTTATTAATTAACATTATTGTCCCGATAGTTTTGCCTTATAACTATAGGCAAACGAGGCATGAATACCTAAGCCTTCTTTCTCGGAAGTAAGCCTTTAATACAATACATTTTTCATAATTGCAAGCATTTTTTTATAATTTACTGGATTTTACCAGTTTTTTTTGCTATATAATGTGGCTTAAACAAAATGAGGTGATTGTAATTGGTTTCGTACAACGATTTATTCAATCAGGCGGCTGAACTGTTTGATCAAGGAAAATTTGATGCAGCAGAAAATATTTTGCGGCAATTGAACGATACTGCCGCCGATAACCCCTATATCTTAAATCTTTTAGGTTTGATTGCTCAAGCAAAAGGATTGCATGGTGAAGCCTGCTCTTATTTTTCTGCCGCAGTGCGTAATTTGCCCGAGCGTCCTGATTTTCACTATAACTTAGCCTATTCGCTTCAACGCACCGGACAATATCATGATGCCCTGCGCAATTATCAAAAAGTTTTAAGCTTAAAGCCTGATATCAAAGAAGCTTATAATGAAATCGCCTGCATTTATGAAGCTTTAGAAGATGATGATAAAGCCATCGAATGGTGGACCAAAGCATTACAATTGGCTCCTGATTATGTAGTGGCGGCTGTTAATTTGGCTAAACATCAAAACGACATAGAAAAATTAAAAAAAATAAGTCAACAATACCCCGATGAACCTTTGACATGGCATAGTCTTGCACAAATAAGTTATAATCAAAAAGATTATGCTGCTGCTCAACAATTCATAAACCACGCTCTGCAATTACAATCTGATGATGCGGAAAATAATTATCTTGCCGGTCTGATAAACTTACAATTGAATGATAAACCGCAAGCCCTCACCTGTTTTCTCAAAACCGAAATTTTAGATTGCAACCATTATGGTGCCAAACTCAAATTAGCCGATTTATACAGCGCCCAAAATGATTTTAATAATGCCGAGCCGCGCTACAAACGCTTAATTGAACTTGATAAAAACAATTTTGATGTTCATAATAATTACGCCGAAATGCTGTATCGCAACAAACGCTTGAGTGAGGCTTTGGAAGAATATCGCGCCGCTGTTTTGATTAATCCGCAATCACCGGAAGCTTGCAATAATTTGGGGGTAATCTTAAAAGATATGCAAGACTACGATGAGGCCTTAGGTTTGTTTTTCAACGCTCTGCACTATGCGCCTGATATGGAAGCAGTCTCGCTTAATCTTGCCGAAACTTTAGTCTTATTGGCGCGTCAAGACCAAGCTAAAGCTACACAAATTGCTGTCAATTGGCTGAACAATTACCCAGACAGCATTTATGCCGCACAACTCAATCATGCGCTTAAAGGAGAAAAAATTGCGAATAATACTAGCTATATTGAGAGGCTGTTTGATGCCTTTGCTGATAATTACGAATTGGTTATGCAAAATTTGGATTATTCAGCTCCGATGGCTTTGGGAAAGTTTGCAGGAAGCCTGCAAGGCCGTATTGCAGACCTTGGTTGCGGGTCTGGGCTGGCTGGGCAAGCTGTTAAATCTGTTCAAAATAAAATAATCGGAGTTGATTTATCCGAAAAAATGCTTTCCCTCGCCGCCGACAAAAATATCTATGATGAATTAGTTAAATCAGATATTCTCGAATTTTTAAAAAATCGCCATGATTATGATTGGATAATAGCAGCCGATGTTTTGGGCTATATTGGAGATTTGAGCAAATTTATCCATCTTTGCCGCGGCAAAAAACTGCTCTTTACCATTGAAGCTGACAACAACATTGAAGACTATCATCTTGATATAACTTCGCGCTACAAACACAATCCGGCTTATGTTGAAAAATTATTGCGCGACAACGGCTTTTGCAATATTGAAACAAAGGACATCACCCTTCGTTATGAAGCCGGTATTCCGGTTGCCGGTGTATTATTTATTGTTCGATAAAGTTTTATTCAGGCAGTAAAATACTCTTGTAAAAAATAAAAAAAAGGAGAGAAATCAATCTTCTCTCCTCTAAATTTTTTATTATAAAAAAGCTTATTCGCCTTTATTCTCTTCCGCAGCACTGGCATTAGCAGCCTTTACCGAAGCATTCAAATCATCGGCAATACGAGCTGAACGACCACGCAAAGCACGCAAGAAATACAACTTTGCGCGACGAACCTTACCAATACGAGCAACCTCAATTTTGGCAACATTCGGAGAATACAACGGGAATACTCTTTCAACACCTTCGCCGAACGAAATTTTTCTAACAGTGAAAGATGAATTCAAACCGTCATTTTTACGAGCAATGCAAACACCTTCATAAACTTGGATACGCTCTCTGTCACCTTCTTTAACTTTGGTGTGAACTTTCAAGGTATCACCCGGCTTAAAGTTGGGAAGATTTTTGCCTTCCATCAGCTTTGCCATCTGCTCTTTTTCCATATTTTCGATAATATTCATTAGTTTTACCCTTTACTAAATTATCTGTTGTTTTTGCTTTTACACTAAAATTTATTTAAGTGCAAGATATTTTTTCCATAAGTCCGGTCTGCGGCTTTCGGTTATAAGTTCTGACTGAGCTTTGCGCCAATCATTGATTTTTTGATGATGTCCCGAAATCAAAACTTCAGGTATCTTTCTGCCTTTCCATTCCATCGGTCTGGTGTATTGCGGATATTCCAACAAACCACCTTCAAAACTTTCGTCTTGAATTGATTCGGAATTTCCCAAAACATCCGGCAACAACCTGACAATCGCATCAAGCATAATCATTGCCGCCTGTTCGCCTCCGGTCAAAATATAGTCGCCGATAGATACATCCATCGCGCCATATTCTTCCAAAACCCGCTCATCAATTCCCTCAAAACGCGAACAAATTATATTCAGTTCGTCTTCTTTGGCAAATTGATGCACCAGTTCTTGGGTTAATGGAATTCCGCGCGGCGACATATTAATCAGTTTGCCGGAGTGATAATTTTGTGCCAAAGCCTCGCCCAAAACATCGGCTCGCATAACCATGCCGGCACCGCCGCCCGATGGTGTGTCATCTACCGATCCGTATTTGTCAAAGGCATAATCGCGGATATTTACCGTCTCCAAACTCCATTTACCCTCTGACAATGCTTTTCCGGTCAAAGACACTCCCAAAAAACCGGGGAAAATTTCCGGCAGAATAGTAAACACTTTAGCTTTCATTTTTCAGCTTCAGCCTCTTCATCTGCCAACGCCATCTCAACAATAATATAACCGTCTTTAATATTGATGGTCGGAACAAAAGTTTTATTAAACGGCAACATCTCTAAAACACCATCTTTGCTCTTTATTTCCAAAATATCTCCGGCGCCAAAATTATAAATGGCATTTACCTCACCCAAACTTTCACCTTGATTGTTTCTGACATCTAATCCGATTAGATCGGCATGATAAAACTCTTCTTCATCCAATGAAGGAAGTTTATCACGTTCAATATACAATCCGGTACCGATATAATTTTCGGCAGTCGTGCGATCTTCTACACCTTTAATTTTGGCCCTTAGCAAATCTTTGGAATGTCCGACAATTTTGATGTCTAAGCTCATATCGCCCTGCTCGTTGCTCAAAGCTCCATAAGCAGTCAAATGCTTTTCATCATCACAAAAACATTTGATTTTAACTTCGCCTCTTATGCCATGAACTCCGACAATTGCGCCTAAACAAACTTTGTTCTTTTCCATTTTATTTACGCAGTCCTTAAACTTACTCCCTAAGCTTCAGCAGAATTTTCTTCAGCCGGAGCTTCTTTGGCAGCGGCAGCGGCCTCGGCGGCAGCTTTAGCTTTTTCTTCTTTTTCTTTAATACGCTCTAAAGCCTTAGCTTTCATAGCGGATTTTTTCGGTTGTGCCGGAATTACCGGAGCTTTAACCAAACCTAAATTGGACAACAATTTTTCCAATCTTTCGGTCGGTTGAGCACCTTGCGACAACCAATATTTAACTCTCTCTTCGTTTACGGTGAAACGAGAAGCGTTGTCTTGAGGCAACATCGGGTTGTAGGAACCCAATCTTTCAATAAATCTTCCGTCACGAGGAGCTCTGCTGTCGGCAGCAACTACCTTATAAAACGGACGTTTTTTTGAACCGCCGCGAGACAATCTGATACGTACTGACATTTATTTTCCTTTCAATTTAATTTTTTGTTGTTATGGCAAATTTCTTAAAAAGGAAATTTGCCGCCCATTCCTCCGAACGGATTTCCGAACGGAGATTTTTTTAACATGGCCGAACCGAGCAGTTTTGACATACCGCCCATTTTGCCCATTCTTTTCATTAAGGTTGACATTTGCTCATAAGACTTGAGCAATTTGTTAACCTCGTGAATTTCAACTCCGGCACCGAGAGCAATTCTCTTTTTGCGCGAAGCTTTAATAATGTCGGGATTTCTTCTTTCTTTTGGTGTCATTGAAAGAATAATCGCCTCCTGTTTTTTAATAATTTTATCGCCACCGGCGGCCTCAACCGCACCGGCGAATTTTCCCATCCCCGGCAACATTCCCATAATGCCGCCCAAAGAACCTAACTTTTGAATTTGTCTGAGTTGGCTTAGCATATCCTCCAAAGTGAAAGCACCTTTCATCATTTTGGCAGCCAGTTTCTCGGTCTCTTCTTTATCAACATTTTCTATTGCTTTTTCCACCAAAGAGACAACATCACCCTGCCCCAAAATGCGTCCGGCCAACCTGTCGGCATGGAACTCTTCCAACTCGTCTAACTTTTCGCCCAAGCCCAAAAACTTAATCGGCACTTGCGCTACCATCTTCATTGACAAAGCCGCACCGGCACGCGACGAACCGTCAATTCTGGTCAATACCAAACCGGTAATACCGATTTGATTATTAAACTCTTTGGCAACCGTGCAGGCATCTTGACCGATCATTGCATCAGCACAAAGCAAAACTTCTATCGGATTGGCAATTTTTTTGACTTGTTTTACTTCGTCCATCAACGGCTGATCAATATGCAAACGTCCGGCAGAATCCAAAATAACCACATCAAAACCGCCTTTTTTGGCAACATCCAATGCACGCTTGGTAATCGCTTCAGGTTTTTCGCCTTCCACAATCGGCAAACTATGCCCGCCGATCTGTTTGGCCAATTGCTCCAACTGCAACTGTGCTGCCGGACGGTAAATATCCAAAGAAGCCAATAATACTTTTTTGTGTTGTTTATCTGCTAAACGCTTAGCAATTTTGGCCGAGGTTGTGGTTTTACCTGATCCTTGCAAACCGACCATCAAAATCACTGCCGGCGCCGGAGCGTTGAGGTTAAGCTGTTCATTTTCCGATGAAAGCAGTTTTAACAATTCATCATGAACAATCTTAATTACCATTTGCCCCGGTTGAATTGACCGAACGATTTTTTCGCCTTTGGCTTGTTCTTTAACTTGAGCAATAAAATCTTTCACTACCGGCAAAGCCACATCTGCTTCCAACAGCGCAACTCTAATTTCGCGCATAGTGGCATCAATATCCGCCTCACTCAACACGCCGCGTGAGGTGATTTTATTAAAAATACCGGTTAATTTATCACTCAAACTCTCAAACAAAATCTTCAACCTTTACTTTAATTGCTTCTAACTAAGTACCTTTATATAAACAATTGCACGCCAGTGTGCGAACCCTCGCTGACTGGCGGCACTCCGTAGAGTGTGTAAATTTTCGTTAGCTTTAATTAGAAAATTTGACAAGTTTATAGAACTGTTTTTTGTATATGTCAAGCATTTTATTACTATTGACAAATTTTATAAAATTGATTAGCTTTTCTGTATAATATTAATTTTTAATTTATATCATTATGGATTTGAAATATGTAACGATATCAGGTGCCAATGAGCATACCGATATCAAGGAGCTGGCTGATTTGCTTTATCAATATCCTCAAGCCGAAATCGGCATTCAGGTATCTGATAAAAAAGCATCCTTTGACAGCAAACGTTATGAGTGGTTTTTCCTGCTCTATGACTATGTCAAAACATTGAAACAAAACATCAATGTGGCATTGCACATCAACCCCGGTTGGGTGGAAAAAGTCTGTCAAGGTTATATGCCGATAGAATTGCTCAAAATGATGGCACTAAAAAACCCTGATGGAGGTTTGTTTGTCAAGCGGCTGCAACTCAATTTCAAAATCGGACGTGACGAGCTTGATTTGAACTATGCTCGCCTCCATTGGATAATAAGTCGCTTCTACAATCACAGATTTATCCTGAGCTACAACGAGGCCAACAAGGAATTCATAGATCAATTTTACTTCATCTATGGTCCTTGTTTTGATTTACTCTACGATGAATCGCATGGTGAAGGCAAACCACCTCAGCAATGGCGACCTGTGGCTTATTCCGACGTAGTTCAAGGCTATTCCGGAGGGTTGGGACCTGAAAACATATCCTCTGAGATGACCAAAATTGCCTTGCTTAATGTCGGCAATCAGCCGGTTTGGATCGACGCCGAAGGCAAACTCAAAGGTAATGACGGACACTTAAGTCTGGAAAAAGCCGAAGCTTATCTCAAAGAAGCGTCTCGCTGGTGCCGTTAAAAAAATCCCGCCGCTGTATTAATATACGGCCGCGGGATTTTTTATACCCTTAAATTGTCAACATTTATGACTATATATTGCCAAGATAAAGGAGAATTAGAATGCATATAGTCATTATCGGAGGTTCGCTCAATGCTATTACCGCTGCCGCTCACCTGCGACGCGAAAACGAAAAAATACGCATAACTATCATCGATAAATCATCAACAATAAGCTCTGCCACTTGTGGCATTCCTGATTTTTTACAAGGAAAAATCTCTGATACAAATGACCTGTTGTCCGCCTCGCCTAAATTATTGCACCAAGTATTCAACATCAATTTATTGCTTAATATTGATGTTCTTCATATTAATCCCGACATTAAACTTATTCACTTAAATAATGGCAAAAAACTCGCTTATGATAAACTGATATTTGCCAATTCACCTTTGCACTTGCGTCCGGATATTCCGGGTATCTTAAGCGATAACATTTTCACTTTACACAGCGCGGAGGCTGCTCAACGCGTTAATGACTATTTTTGGGGAATGCAAGCTAAAAACATTATTGTTTTAGGCGGTAGTCGATTGGGTATCCAAACAGCCGTTGCCTATGCTGCCCACCATGCAAAAGTAACCATTATAGAACAATCTCCTCAATTATTGAGTTATATTGATTCTGAATTTTCTGCCCAAATCCGAAAAATTTTACAAAAAAACTCTGTCGAAGTTATAACCTCAGCTACCGTCAACACTTTCTATTCCAATATTGCGTTGTTATCTAACGGACTGAAAATTAATTATGATATGGCTGTGATTGCCACCGGATCTCACAATGAAGTTCGCCTTCCCATCAAAACCGGTATCAAATTGGGAACAACCGGTGGTATTATAGTCAACGAAAATATGCAAACCAATCTCAAAGATATTTTTGCCTGCGGCGAAATTATTGAGCTCAAAAATTCTCTCAGCGGGCTGCCTTTTCGCATACGCAACGCTTCATTTGCCGCTCAAACAGCCAAAATTGCCGCTGACAATGCCTTAGGCAATACTACTCATACGCCTTTAGTTTTTAATAACGAAATAATTGAAATATTTGATTATCAAATGGGAGTTTGCGGTTGCACGGAAAAAGAGCTTCAAAATGCCGAAATTCCATACCAAACAGTTTGGTTAGACACCGACCTAGAAGAAAATTACATCACTCCCCTGAGTAATATTAAAATGAAAATACTATTTAATAATTCGGGAAAAATATTGGGTTTTCAAGCTATTGGCGCCAAAGGAGTGTTTTCCCGCCTCAACATAATAGCAACACTAATCCAAACCAAAGGCAATATTCGAGATCTTTGCGCGACTTATTTTTCCTACCATCCTGCCATGTCGCGCACCAAAGACAGCCTCAATATTTTAGGCTCTTTGGCCTTAGCCATACAATCTGGCGACATTAAAACCATTAATATATCTGATTTACGCAAAGGAGATATTTTTCTCAATTTAAGTTCCAAATTGCCAGCTGACTGCCATATTCCCTGCGATATTATTAATATCCCTTTTACCAAATTGCGAATGCAAACACCTTTGCTTCCTCACAACCAAATTATTGCTCTTTTTTGCCGCAACGGCTATTCATCATACATGGCCTACTGTTTGCTGAAAGCAAAAGGATACGGTAATGTTTTTTTACTCAATTCCCCATTTTTATGGTAAAAAAAATCCCACCGAAAAGGAGGAAACGGTGGGATTTTTCTTTAGGCGTTGGCAAATACTCCAGGAGGTTGAGGTATTGCCAACCGATTATAATTGCTGTATTTTGCTTTTTGTTCATTCAAATCATCTGCAAAATTCTTCATCGAATAACCTAATTTGATATATGCCCCCAAAGCAACATCAACATAGTGGCTTTCATTAACTATTGCGGCTCCCTGCTCTATCAAACCTCTTGCCTTTTGGGCATTAAATTTGATAATTACATCTTGGAAAAACACGTGCCTTACATTGACATTATCATCACTACCGCAGACCTCAAATAATGCTTCAAAAATCTGCTCTTTATGTAAATTAGGCTCATCCATAATTTTAAGGAAATTAAGCCCTGCTTGTTTATTGTTTTTCATAGCCGCCTCCATTCCTCTTTTCTCCTACCTTATGTGTTCATTATAACACATTTTATGAGTTAACACAAGCTTTTTGTAACAAAAATGTAACATTTTATACTTGACTCCGTTTGGCAAATGAACGGTAGATTCGTTTATAAAAAGGAAGTTGCCGCCAGTTAAATTTTATGTCCTCAAAGTAATAATTTATATGATTTTCTCCGGAAAAAGCATCAACACTCTTCACATCTCCGTCAATATACAAATCATTATCAACACTGGCCTGCAATACTTTCAAATTACGACATCCTTTGACAGCCACTTTTCCGCTTGCTCCGTATTCAATATAAATTTCATTAACCGACGATGCCGCCAAATCCAAGTTACCGTTAAAATATTTGCCGATATTAACGCGTTCCAACGCCGTAGCGTATGAAGCAATAATTTTACCGCCGTTTTTGCTGCCGCAAATTATATTTTTTACACTATTATCACCGGACAGATTTATGTTGCCGGCAAAATCATCACCGATATTCAATGCTCTAATTCCGCTGTTTGGTGTCTGGTTATTCATTTTAATCCAGCCTTTACAATCTCCGCCCACCTTTAACAAATCCGCACTTTGGTTAATAGCATAAAGTCCGCCGCGAAAAGCATCACCTATGGCAATTTCCTTTTTTATGACATTGTTGGAAAGCATAATATCGGCATAACAATAATAACCGAGAGAAAAAGCATATAAACAACTGTTTATAATATTGATATTACCGCTGCAAACATCAGCAATTTGCAAATTAGGACATTTTTTTGAATCGCTCAAAGTCAAATTGCAACGACAATTATTGCCGATAAATATGCTTTCTATTGATGTTCGTGATAAATTTAACGAACCGGAAAACTTGTCTTTTACAACCAAACTTTCAATAAAATCATTATCTCGCAAATCAATATTGACGGAACAATTTTCTCCGATGAAAAGTTTGGCAATATTGGCTTTGGCCAAATTATAACTGACATTACGACATTCTGCCGGTATTTCCAATTGATAGGCTTTCAGATTGCTGACATAAACTTTGGCAAAATTTAAGCCGTTCGCTATGCGTTTCAGCAACAATCTCGGTGAAACATATTCTTCTCTGCCATCTTCATATTGAATTATCGAAACTCCCAATACATCGGCGGTTTCTTTTGAAAGTGCATATTTTTTGGCACGAATAAAACTCAACAAATAGCCCTTCTCAAGCTCGGTTAATTCTTTATCGCTGTTAATCAAAATATTGCTCAAAATTTTTTCACAACCCTCCAAAGTTGCACGCAACACATTTTGTTTATTCTTAAAAAACAACGAGCATTTATTACCCTTTAAGCTGACAATACGATATTCTTTGTTGATATGATAGATTTCGGCATTAGCATCAATATTCACTTTATTTACTCCCTATATTTGTATTTTTGATTTGGCACAAATGTAATTATCTTTTTGCGCAAAACTACACTCTTTCGAAAAAATATTAATTAGGACTTTATTTTTGCTACGGATATGTTATAATGATGTCCATCATTAACTATCATAGTTGGAGATTATGTTTTATCTTATATTTTTTGCTGCCTTAGCAGTAATTGTTTCATTTATGTGTTCGGTTTTAGAAGCTTCGCTTCTCTCTATTGTTCCCAGTTATATTGCTCAACTAGAAGACAAAAAGCCCAAGTTGTTTGCCAAACTTTCTGATATGAAAGAACATATTCAAGAGCCTTTGGCGGCCATATTGTCACTCAACACTATTGCCAATACTGTCGGCGCCACCGGAGTCGGCGCAGAAGTGGCTCGTTTGTATGGCCAAAACTATATCGGCATTGCCAGCGGTATTATGACTTTTCTTATTTTAACCTTCTCGGAAATTTTGCCCAAATCCATCGGCGCTCGCTATTGGAAAAATATCATTCCGTTTTTAGTTCCTACTTTAAGTGTTTTAACAATCATAATGCGTCCGTTTATCTGGTTGTCAAACCTTATCACCAAAGGCTTTTCCAAAACCAATGATTGTTCCAACACTCGTGAAGAAATCAAAGCCCTTTCCCGCATGGGACAAGCGGCTCGGGTTATTGATGATGTGGAATATCGCATTTTGGTCAATACCATGAACTTAAAACAAGTCAATATTGAAGATGTCATGACACCGCGCACGGTTGTTCGCACCGTAAAACCCGATATGACTATTAAGGAATTTGACAAGTTTCTCACTACGGCACCGTTTTCGCGTTTTCCGATTATTGATGAACGCAAACAGATTTTTAAAGGATATATTCATAAATCCAGCTCGTTCAAAGCCAAAGATGATGATAAAGTGAAAAAATATTCCTGTGATATGCGCTCATTTTCACCGGAAGCCAAGTTGCAAGATGTTCTCTCTGCCATGTTAATAGACCATAATCACATGGCTTTGGTGGTTGACCAACTGGGTAACTGGATTGGCATCATCACTTTGGAAGACATTATTGAAACCATCATCGGCAAAGAAATTGTTGATGAGACCGATACCATCACCGATATGCAAAAATATGCCAAACTGCAATGGCTCAATCGTTGCAAGCAAAAAGGCATTAACTTAGATTAAGTCTTTTTATCTCCTTGAAAAAACTGATTGCGTGATTACTTCCATCAGCGGTCAGTTTTTTTATAAGGAGTAAGTTTATGAATAATCAACCTGCAACTACCGAACATAACAATCTAACCGCCGCCAAACATAATTTTATGAGTAATCTTTTTAATATGTTTGGTTTGCGCTCACATAGTGACTTCAGCTTGCCGGAGCCCAAAATCGAAGTTGCCGAAAACAAAAATAATATTGTGGTAACTGCCGAAATTCCGGGTATTGAACAAAACGATATTGACTTGGAAATTTCCTCTAACGGCTATTTAACCATCAGCGGCGAAAAACGTCATGAAGATGCCGCTGCTTCCAAAGACGGTTATTTTTCCGAGATAGCTTATGGCTCGTTTTCTCGCACGGTTCCGTTGCCTTGGGATTTGGAATACGCCAAAGCCTCGGCTGATTACACTAATGGGGTTTTGTGTGTTACTATACCCAAGACCAAAACCGAGCAAGCCAGCCGCCAAAAAATCAACCTTAACAGCGAAAAGAAAGCCAAACGCAAAACAACCGCCAAGGCTAAAAAAGCTTAAAAAAATATGCCGCCGATATGCAAATCGGCGGTTTTTTGTTTTCTACCATCTTTCATAATGAATTTTGTCTTCTCTAAACCTGTCTTGGGGCTGAGTTGGCTGTTTTATGGGATATCCGGCCACAATCAAAGCATTAGGCTTTATATGTTCCGGCAGGCCCAGCAAATTTTGAAAAAGTTTCATCCGCTCGGCATAAGGATAAATTGCACACCAACATCCGCCCATTCCTTTGCCGTGCAGAGCCAGCAGCAAATTTTCTATTGCGGCGGAAGTATCGACAATCCAAAATCCGTTATCGCATTGTTCTTGTTCATTGCCGCAAACCACAATTGCCGCTGAAGCATCGGTAACAAATTTGGCATAGGGGTGAATTTCGGCAATCTTTGCCCTAACCTTTTCATCTTCCACTACCACAAATTCCCATGGCTGTTTGTTGCAGGCTGACGGTGCATACATCGCGATTTTTAAGATGTCATTCATATCCTCTTTTGATATTGAGCGCCCCTTTTCAAATTGGCGTACCGAGCGACGAGTTAACAGTCCGGCTTCTAAAAACATTTGTTTTCTCCTTAAATTTTAGCACAAATTTAAAATAATCCGTTTCCCATTAAAGGCAATAAAAAACTTGATTTATTTATGAAACATGGATATAGTCAGCACAAATTATATAATTGTAATATTAATCTTAAAAATTATTGTATATGGAAAAAAATCAAATCGTCACACCAAAAACAAAAAGGATGATTAAAGCCAGCTACATTATCAATCTGATAATGTTTGCTATCATTGCCTTTATGCTCATTCCTCTAACTGTGGAAGATGGTCAGGTTTACCTTCCCAGTTATGAGAAATCCCTCTTGGTGTTGCTGGCATTGGCATTTGTTGCCGCTGGGTTGATTGCCTTTGCACTTGACCGCATTGGCAAAGAAGAGAAGAAATCAGCTTCCGAGACTTAAGTTTCTCTAAAAGAGCCCCTCTTTTGAGCGGCTCTTTTTTATTGACATTTTGACAAAACACAATTAAAAAATATTCTAAACTAAATTACAAATGAATTATTAACTTAAAACATAATATTATGAGAAAAATTAAAATTCTGTACGCCTTGAATATCGGATTGAATATCGCGGTATTGGCAATCTTTGTCATTGCGGACATCTTGGTATTAACCAAGGATCAATCAGCCACCCTCTCCTTCTATTTGGGATTATTTGGTAGTGCGGTTGTTATATCGCTGGTAAATCTGGTGATTTGCGGTGTTGGTTATGTCAAACTGCAAAATAGCAACCCAAAACCAATCCAAAATCTCTTCGCGAGCCTATGCAATGTAGGTAATGGCCTATCCTTTGGTTTTGCAATTGCCGCATGGGTAACACTGTTTGAATTTGACAGTATCACAGACCTGAACGCAGGACTGTTGGTTGCCTGTACTTACACGGTTATCTTCAGCACATCCTTGGCCATAGTCATGGGATATCTGCTGAAAAAAGAGCGTTAAAAATAACTTAGAGCCCCTCTGACGAGCGGCTCTATCTTATAAATCTAAAAAAATGGTTATGAAAAAAAATAATATTTTATATGCTTTAATCATTGTAGTAGTGCTTTCATTGGTGTGGATTTGTCTGGATACGTTGGGAGTGTTCAATTATCCGGCTACCGAGTGGCAGACAGGCACCATTATCAACTGTGACCACCAAAGCTATTATTCCAATGAATATGTGGGAAATTGGCTGGTCGGTTATCGTTGGAAGGATGTCTACCAAGGCAGTCGGCAACACTTGCAAATTACCACTTCTGAGGGCAAAATACTGAAAACCGAATGGGATGCTGATCTTCATCCTCATACCTACCAATTTCCCTACGGTACAAAGGTAAGGTTTCGCGGATACAAGCAACCATTCAAAGATGAAATCCTATATTACCAACTGGAGCCACTCTGACGAGCGGCTCTTTTTTATTGACTTTCAGCAAAACTCGACTAAAATCAAGCCAAATTTTATTATTAATTAATCCTACGCATTATGAAAACAATAAAAATTCTTTCAAGGTTGAATATCGGATTGAATATCCTGGTATTGTTGATTTATGCACTTGTTTGCATAATCGTCTTAAAAAATCCGCCGACCGACGCCCCGCTTTATCTCTTGACGTTGGGAGCCGTAGCTACTATCTCGCTGGCTACTATGATCTTTACCTATATTATCCTGGATAAAAAGTATCGTAGTTGGAACTTACTGCCATTTTGGAGCTTTTTTAGCAATGCTTTGGTCTTTGCGATTACTGTGACTACATTGTTGGTCATTTTTATTCAAAAAGGCTTCGAAGGTACAGATGACTTTAATATGGTTATCTTCGGTGCTATTGCATCTTTGATAAGCACTATCATGGCCATCGTCTTGTATGTACTATGGAAAAAGAAGTGTTAAACCTTACAATTTTTATTATATTAAAACAAATTATTCAAAAAAATGGCTTTATGCTTTTGCCGTAATTTTTGCCGCCTTGGTTGTCTTAACAGCTTTGATAAAAACTGTTACAACCTCGGAGGCTATATGATATTTTGCTTTATTTACCGCCTGTTTCACCTTGGGCGGATGTATTGCATTGTCAATCAACTATTTTAGAAAAACCTCCTCCGCACGGAGTGTGTTTTCTGCCATTGTATGGTTAATAAGCGGAGTTGCTTTAGCTGTATCTCTCGCCTATATAATTGTATACGGCAAAGAAACCATTTCCATTGCATGTTTATGCTTATCGGTTATTTTGTTTGTCTTACTCGATTTCGTTCACCGTACCGAAAGCAAAAAAGAAACAGATGTATGGATTGATGAAATGCATCGCAAAACCGATAAACGCATCGCTAGGATGAAAAAAGAATTTGCAAAGCTTAACGCCTAAAATAAAAGCCTCTCAGATGAGAGGCTTTTCTCTTTAGCAATACTTAGCTGTTTTATTATTCATTTTATCAACTATCATCTGATAAAAGACATCACTATCGGCTTTTGCCATAGCCTCTTCCTTGCTGATGTTATCAGATTTAAGTGCCTGCCCGATCATCAATTTTACCACGCCTTGCGCTACATCTGCTACACCGGCAGAAATATAATACTTGGCAAACGGCTTCAAATTAGCATCCAACAGTTGCACCATACCATAATCAAGAGCAAACACACTCGGTGCTCGCTCCGATAATATGGTTACATCGCCGGCAACGGCGGGAATAATCACGCCTTCTGCTTCCATCTGAGGCATTACCATTCCTGGCATTTCCATTATCAATTTAACTTTATTTGCCATTGCAATTATTCCCTTTATCTATCCTTAAGCCGCTTTCTTCATAGCCTCGGCTTTTTTCAAAGCATCCTCGATTGTACCAACCATATAAAAAGCTTGCTCGGGAATATCATCATATTTGCCTTCCAATATACCCTTAAAGCCTTTAATAGTGTCTTCCAATTTAACAAACACACCGGGTGTTCCGGTAAATACTTCCGCAACATGGAACGGCTGGGACAAGAATTTTTGAATCTTACGAGCTCTTGCTACGGTCAAGCGGTCATCATCAGACAACTCATCCATACCCAAAATCGCAATAATATCTTGCAATGATTTATACTTTTGCAAAACCTCTTGCACGCCGCGAGCAACCTTATAATGCTCTTCTCCCACAACTGCCGGATCCAAAATACGACTGGTTGAATCCAGAGGATCCACGGCCGGATAAATACCCAACTCGGCAATCTGACGCGACAAAACAGTTGTTGCATCCAAGTGAGCAAAGGTTGTGGCCGGC
Source organism: uncultured Pseudomonadota bacterium (assembly GCA_902763535.1). Lineage (GTDB taxonomy): Bacteria > Pseudomonadota > Alphaproteobacteria > RF32 > CAG-239 > CAZU01. The sequence goes on from CACWSG010000001.1 coordinate 40,210, forward strand.
GCCGGATCGGTCAAGTCATCGGCCGGAACATAAACCGCCTGCACCGAAGTAATAGATCCGTTTTTGGTTGAAGTAATGCGCTCTTGCATCGCGCCCATATCCGTACCCAAAGTCGGTTGATAGCCCACGGCTGAAGGAATACGTCCTAACAAAGCCGACACTTCAGAACCTGCTTGTGTAAAACGGAAAATGTTATCAACGAAGAACAACACATCTTGGTGTGCTTCATCACGGAAATATTCGGCTTGAGTCAAACCGGTCAAAGCAACACGGGCACGAGCTCCGGGTGGCTCATTCATTTGACCGTAAACCAACACGGTTTTCGATTTATCGCCTTTGAGGTCAATAACGCCGGATTCAATCATCTCGTTATAAAGGTCATTACCCTCACGAGTTCTCTCGCCCACACCGGCAAACACCGAATAACCGCCGTGACCTTTAGCAATATTGTTAATCAATTCCATAATCAAAACGGTTTTGCCTACACCGGCACCGCCGAACAAACCGATTTTACCACCTTTGGCATAAGGCTCTAACAAGTCAATAACTTTAATACCGGTAGTCAAAACTTCAGTATCGGTTGATTGATCAACAAAGGCCGGAGCTTCACGGTGAATCGGATAATAATGCTTAGCCTTAACCTCACCTCTTCCGTCAACCGGCTCACCGATAACATTAATAATGCGGCCCAACATTTCCGGTCCGACCGGAACTTCAATCGGCTGGTGAGTGTTAACAACTTCCTGACCGCGAACCAAACCATCAGTAGCGTCCATCGCAATACAACGAACGACATTTTCGCCCAAGTGTTGAGCTACTTCCAAAACCAGCTTGCGTCCGTTGTTATCACAAGTTAACGCAGTCAAAATAGCCGGCAGTTCTTCATTATTTTCGAACTTAACATCGACAACAGCACCGGTAACCTGCGCTATCTTTCCCATATCGCCGACATTATTTTTAGTAGTTTTTGTTTTGACCATATTTATTTTCTCCTGTCTGTCTTATTCAACTACAAAGCTTCCGCACCCGAGATAATCTCAATCAACTCGGTAGTAATTGCGCTTTGGCGTAACCGATTGTACCTTAAGGTTAATTTTGATATCATATCTTTGGCGTTGCGAGTTGCATTATCCATTGAAGTCATACGCGCACCGTGTTCTGATGTTTGCGAGTTGACCAATTTTTGAAACATCTCACTAACCACAAACGACGGCATCACATTCTGCAACAAAGCCAATTTTCCGCCCTCATAAGCATAAAAAGCATCACCGCTCTTATCGGAAAAATCATCATCACCATTCTCTAAATCCAAGCAAACCGGCAAAAACTGTTCTGTTTTTACTACCCGATTTATTGCTGAATTAAAGTTGGTGTAGATAACCTCGCATATATCAAAATCTTTGCCCAATCCCTGCAGCAATCGATTGACCAAATTTGCGGTTTCACCATAATTCGGACCTTTGGCCGCAAAATCCATAATCTCAATATCAACACAACTGCATCTGCGTTTCAAAGCCTCTCCGGCTTTTTTACCCAAGCTCAAAACTTTAACCTTTTTACCGGCATCAATCAGTTCATTAACCCTTTTCAAACTTTCTTTCAAAACATTGGCATTATAGCTTCCGCACAATCCTTTATCCGAAGAAAAAATAACCAGTTGATAAACTTCTTCTTTAGCCGCTTTCTGCATAACCTTGGGCCAAGCATAGGCAATATTTTTTTCTAACTCGTCTTTGTGTATGCTGCTGATTACTCTTCCGATAACTTTTTTCAAATCACGGCTGTATTCCTTTGATTGATTCAGCATATCGGTTGAGCGTTTCAAACGCGCAGCAGCAACCATCTTCATCGCCGAAGTAATTTTACTGGTCGATGTGATGGAGCTGATACGCGTTCTTAGTTCTTTCAAACCTGCCATATTTTATGCCGCCTTTTCTAAATTGTTGGCAAAATCTTTGGCAAAACTCTCATAGAAACTGAGCAACTTTTCTTCCAATTCCGGTGAAATCTTCTTTTCTTTGACGATTTCTTTCAAAATTTCCGGATGGCTGGCGTGCATTGATTGCAAAGCTTTTTCCTCAAACTCATGAACTTTATTTAAGGGTAATTTATCCAAAAAGCCTTTAACGCCGGCAAAAATTGCCACAACTTCATCTTCAACCGCCATCGGTTTATATTGAGGTTGTTTCAGCATTTCGGTCAAACGGGCACCGCGGTTAAGCAAATTCTTGGTCGATTGATCCAAGTCAGATGCAAATTGTGCAAAAGCCGCCATCTCACGATATTGAGCCAAATCCAATTTCATAGAACCCGAAACTTGTTTCATGGCTTTAATTTGAGCTGCCGAACCCACACGCGAAACCGAAATACCAACATTCACCGCCGGACGAACACCTTGATAGAACAATGATGTTTCCAAGAAGATTTGTCCATCAGTAATCGAAATAACATTAGTCGGAATATATGCCGAAACATCACCTGCTTGAGTTTCAATAACCGGCAAAGCGGTCAACGAACCGGCACCCTCGGCATCACTCATCTTAGCTGCACGCTCCAACAACCGTGAGTGCAGATAGAACACATCACCGGGATAAGCCTCACGTCCTGGTGGACGACGAATAAGCAAACTCATTTGACGATAAGCCGTAGCTTGCTTCGATAAGTCATCATAAAAAATAACTGCGTGCATACCATTATCACGGAAATATTCACCCATAGTGCATCCCGAATAAGGTGCAATATATTGCATAGGAGCTGAATCCGAAGCCGTGGCGGCTACCACAATGGTATAATCCATCGCGCCATAATCCTTTAAGGTCTTAACAACCTGAGCCACGGTTGAACGCTTTTGCCCCACAGCCACATAAACACAATATAATTTATCTTTTTCTGATTTAGCTGCATCATTAATCTTTTTCTGGTTGATAATCGTATCAACGATAATAGCAGTCTTTCCGGTTTGGCGGTCACCAATAATCAATTCGCGTTGACCGCGTCCAATCGGAATCAAGGAATCTACAATTTTGATACCTGTCTGCACCGGCTCATGCACTGACTTACGAGCAATAATACCGGGAGCCTTAATATCCGAACGACCGGTCTCTTTGGCTTTGATAGCTCCCAAACCGTCAATCGGCTCACCCAAGGCATCAACAACTCTGCCCAACAGTTCTTTACCAACCGGAACACTAACAATCGAATGTGTACGTTTTACGATATCCCCTTCTTTGATAGCTTTGTCTTCGCCGAAGATAACAACACCGACATTATCTTCTTCCAAGTTCATTGCCATACCCTTAACACCGCTGGAAAACTCCACCAGCTCGCCGGCCTGCACTTCATCAAGTCCATAGACTCGAGCAACGCCGTCGCCGACTGACAAAACTTTACCGACCTGAGCAACATCCATTTTTGCCTCAAAACCGGCTATTTTGTCTTTGATAATTGAGGATATCTCAACTGCAGAAACAGACATATTACTTACCTTTCATTAGATTTTCTAAACAACTTAATTTATAATTCAAAGAACCGTCAAACATCCTTGAAGCATACTGAATTCGCATTCCCCCCAGCAAAGCCGGATTCTTTACATATTCAATCACCACATCTTTATTCAACTTTTCTTTTAAAACTTCTCGCAACTTTTTATCTTGCGCTGCCGACAAATCTTTTACTGTCTCAACTTGCACTTCGGCAATATTATTGCCCTCATAATACAAATGCACAAAATTGCTTAACATATCGGGCAAGCAGCCAATTCTGGACTCATCAACCATCAGCTGAAGACAATTCAATGTCTCGGCGTTTAACTTAGCCTTAGCTGCCACTTCCTGCCATACGGATTTCTGTTCATCATTACTCAATAAAGGACTCGCTACCTGCTTTGCCAAGTCGTTATTCTGCTTGCAAACATCAAGCAAAAAATCGACATCTTTCTTCACCTTATCCGCCTGTGAAGCCGCAACAGCCGCATCATACAAAGCCGAAGCATAAACCCGTGATATTTTTTCTTTTGAAACTTTTTTCAATTTTCCAATCCTGAAACAAAAAACACATCAGTAATCTAAATAACGCAAGATAATTTACATAACAACCAGTTTATTTTTTATTAACAACTATTTTTTATTCAGTTTGTTTTTTTAATAAAAAGAATATGGATCAATATCTACCTCAACTCGCACATTTGATGGCACTCTAACCCTTTGCAGCCATTGCTTTGCCACATTTTGAATACTTATATTTTTTGCTGTTTTAAGCAACAAACGATATCTGTATTTGTTACGCAACATATATATCGGAGCCGGAGCCGGTCCCAAAGTTGATATTCCGTTATCATTAAATGCAAATCTTCCTAAAGCAATTGCACAATCTTCCGCCTCTTTTTTATTGACGCTGGATACAATTACCGCCGCCAACTTGCCGAACGGAGGCATTTTCATAATTTTTCTGGTTTGTTTTTCCAAATTCAAAAATTCTTGGGCATTACCGCTTACCAAAGCCTGTAACACAGCATTTTCCGGATGCAACGTTTGCAAATATACTTTACCTTTTTTCTCGCCTCTTCCGGCTCGCCCAGCTACCTGAGACAACAACTGATATGTGCGTTCTGCCGCCCGCAAATCTCCGCCCATCAATCCGAGATCGGCATCGACGATTCCCACCAAAGTCAATTCCGGAAAATGATGCCCTTTAGCTAATATTTGTGTACCAATCAAAATGTCAATTTTATCTTCTTCCATTTCTTTAATTACATTTTGTACTTCTTTGAAATTAGTAACAAAATCCGAAGATAAAACTTTAGTTCTTGCTTCCGGCAAACGATATTTTACCTCCTCGGCAATTCGCTCAACTCCCGGACCGCAAGCACATAATCCATCTGTTGAATGACACTCCGGACACATCGAGGGTATATCGGTCATATATCCGCAATGATGACAAATCAACTTTCCCAATCTTAGATGCTCGGTTAACCATGCACTGCAATGCGGACATTCTATTTTGTGCCCGCAATCACGACAAATCACTAAAGGAGCATACCCTCGTCTGTTCAAAAACAACACGCTTTGCTCGCCTTTTGCCAAATTATCTTTGAGCTTTTGACACAACTGTGGTGCCAACCATGAAGTTCCCCAATCACCTTTTACCGGTTTATCTTTTTTCAAATCAATAATTTCAACTTCCGGCATTTGCGCCGCCGCATATCGTGATTGCAATCTCACTTCATCATACTTGCCGCTCTCGACATTGCAAATAGTTTCCAAATCAGGAGTTGCCGTTGACAGTATTATATGCAGTTGCTCATATTTGGCACGCACAACCGCCATATCTCTTCCTTGATAATTCACCAAATCTTCTTGTTTAAACGAGGCATCATGACTTTCATCAACCACTATCAACCCTAGTGAAGCAAATGGCAAAAACAATGCAGAGCGCGCCCCGATTACAATTTTCACTTCATTATTTATGACAGCCTTCCAATTATCGACTCGCTCTTTTTGCGTCAAAGCTGAATGCCATTCGCAAGGGCGCACCCCAAATCTTTTCTCAAAGCGTCCCAACCATTGCGAAGTCAACCCGATTTCCGGCACCATAATCAACACTTGCTTGCCGGCAGCAAAAGCCTTTTCCACTGCTTCAAAATAAACTTCGGTTTTACCGGAGCCGGTTACTCCGTTCAGCAAAGTAACCCCAAATCCCTCGCCGGTTTTGGCACATAAAAAATCAGCAGCTTTTTGTTGTTCAGCATTTAGTTTAACTTTTTGAAATCCGCAAATCGGTTGCGCAAATTCCTTTTTATCTTCTTGTAAAACCTCGCGCAAAACTCCGCTTTCAATCAGAGTTTTGACCACGCTGTCCGACACTCCTGCCCCCTGCGCAATCTCCGAACGCGCAAATATATGTCCCCCCTTCAAAAAATCAATTATCCGCCATCTGGCATCAGAATTTTTTAATTTTGCCTCACTCAATGTTTTACCGGAAAGCTCATAAAGTTTGAGCATTTTGGCATCGCCGAAAACTTGTTTTACCGACAACACCATTTTTAGAACCATGCCTAATGGAGCCATATTGTATTTTGCCACAAACTCTACAAACTCGCGCAAACTTTCCTGCAAAGGCGGATAAGGCAAAACCCGAATAATTTTTTTGATTTTTTTATCATCTAAAGAGCTTTTAACATCTGTTTGCCATACCGCCCCGACCGATTTTTCCTTTCCGAACGGAACTTCCACCAAAGCCCCGTTTGTAATCGGTTCATCAGTTTTATAATCAAACGGCTCATCCAAAGCCAAAGGCAACAAAACTTTTACAATCATAAATCTCTCCGCTATCCAACATAGCAAGAGCTTTAATCTTTCTCAAACATCTTTGTAATTTACACACAAAAAAAGCCTACAAAAAACTATCTCACAGTTTTTTATAGGCTTTTCTCAGTTTTTAATTGAAGAGATTGCGAAGTCTCTCTTCATAAATCAATTCCTTTCCTCCGAAAGGCTCAGGCTCAACTGAAAGGTAATGAGCCAGCAGTTCTTTTCCTCCGTCTTTGAGAAATTCTGGCTCCAGCATATAGTGCTGAACTCCCAAATCAAAGACCCATCCGGCATCGATAAAACAACGAATGAGCGACTTATTTTTGGAGCGCAGCATAAGAAGCTGGTTGTTCGGCTTTAATCCGAACTTCTTTACATAGTGGGGCCTGTCCTTTCCCAAATTTTCGACGATAAACCTCTCGTCGGCTTCACTGAACGGTTTGGTTGAAAAATCGACCAAGTCGATGATATCCACCACATAAGGGACATCTTTGTATAAATCTTCAACTACCCCATCCGGAACAGTGTGATACTGAAGATAGAACTCCGCCCATTTCTGAGGCTCTTTATCCCTTTTGGCGCACCACATCTTTTTAGCCATTGTTCTGGTAATGGCATTATGGATGAGATAGTGCTCTCTTTGTTTTTGAGAGCTGTTCTGCCAATAGCGGTCAAGAACAGCATCCTCAAGAGGGTATCTCTCGACATATTCGTCGATAATCTCACGATACTTTTTACGGCAAACTTGCCAAAAAGCAGCATGAAGGCTCTTATCAAACGGCATCATTTTAATATACCGTTTAATTTCGGCAACCTTTCCTTTGCGAACCCTGTTGATGATAGCACTTTGCATCTCTAAAGGAAGCTCCAGATGTTCGGGGTGACTACCATCGGCTTTATACCTTCCTGATACACTTTCAAACTCAGTGAAAAAATACTCCCACTCACGATCATCATTACGACTGACAATTGCATCTACCAAATTTTCAGGTAGCTGGTAGTCTTTTTGTGCATTCTGAGCACTAGCACGAAAAGCTTTATTGGAAAACAAGTTCTCAATAGCTTTAGCAATCTGCCCTTGAATCAGATGGTGTTCTATATTTTCCATAATTTTATAAATTAATAAGTGAATAAATAATCTTCAATCACACCCAATCTATCTTTACTTTTAATTTTTGTCAATATTTTATTAAATATTTTATCTTATACTCTATCAACATGAAACATGAGATTATATTTAAGACCTCACCCGAGGTATCGCAACATATAAAAGAATGGCTGAACTGGCTGAAATTAGTCAAAGGTTTTTCTGTACATACTTATGATGCCTATGCCCGCGATATATCAATTTTTTTTGATTTTCTCAACGACTATCTTGGACAAAACCCGCAAATCAACGATCTTAAAGATATTGATGCCACTGCTTTCAGAGCATTTTTAAGTCGCCGCAGTGCTTCTCACATAACCAAAAGCTCTACTGCTCGCGAAATGTCAGCCTTGCGTAGTTTCTTTCATTATCTCAATCGTCACAAAATTATCGACAATACATCATTATCAATTGTTTCTTCTCCGCGCAAAGAGAAAATATTACCCAAATCACTCAACACCGAAGAAGCTTTTGATGTTATAAAAGCTGCCGCTGACAACAAAGTTGATTGGATTGGCGCACGCGATTCTGCCATAATAACCTTGCTTTACGGCAGTGGTATGCGCATCTCTGAAGCCCTGTCTCTAAATATCGGCGATATTAATCATAATGATTTTATTATCATCAAAGGCAAAGGCAATAAAGAACGAGTAATTCCCATCCTTCCATCTGTCAAAGAAAACATACAAAAATATCTTGACCTGTGTCCCTTTAATTTACACGAAGGTGAGCCGCTGTTTGTCGGCGCTCGCGGTGAGAGATTACTGGCTCGTATCGTGCAAAGACGCCTTGCTAAATTGCGTGAAGAACTTAATTTGCCTGATTCGCTCACTCCTCATGCTTTGCGCCATACTTTTGCCACCCAGCTTTTGGCTCAGGGCATGAATTTGCGTGCCATACAAGAATTACTCGGTCATTCTTCCCTATCCACCACACAACGCTACACAGAAGTTGAAATTGAACACCTCAAAAAAGAATATGCCAAAGCCGAATTACTGGAAGAATAAAAGCGCCTCTCACAAACACCGTCTATCCGCCTCTTAATTTTATAAATTACTGAACAACTATTGCAGATACTGCCTGTTTGCAAAAAGCGCTTTTTTAATGTTTGAATTATGTTTATTTAAGGAGACTTTTTATTACAAAGAATATGAACATTATCGGTTGAACGATTTTCTTCTTCAGTATAAAACAAAACCGGCTGTTTCCAGCCGGTCGTGTAACATCTCGCAGAAAAAACTACTTCAATTTTTTCTCAACGAACTCTTCGTGTTTTTTAGACTTTTTATCATACTTTTTCAAAGTCAATTTTTCCGGATGAGTTCTCGGATTTTTTTCTGCCAAATAAAATGTACCGGTACCAGCTGTACTTTCCAATTTAACTTTAACTTTTACTGCTTTAGCCATTTCAATACTCTTTTATCTAAGGTTATAATTCAAAACATTTATGCGTAATATACATATTTTTTGCCGTCTGTCAACAAAATTTTACACAACAATGCATTTTTTAAGTCTTTCCATTCACCATAGAGCTTTTTTATTAAAGCTCCATGGTGAATATCCTATTATTTTTTAACGACTTTTTTCAAAGCTGTTTTTTTGGTTGCTGCCTTTTTGGGAGCCGCTTTTTTTACAGTTTCTTTTTTAGGTGCAGTCTTTTTAGCAGTAGTCTTTTTAGCTGTAGCTTTAACTGCAACCTTCTTTTCAGCAACTTTTTTGGCCGGCTTTTTAGCAACAGCTGCTTTAGCTACGACCTTTTCTTCAGCAACTTTAGGTGTTTCTGCAACCTTAGCCGAAGTTTCTTTTTTATTTTTTGCTACGATTTTATAATGATCATCTAATTGTCCGGCTATTGACTTTCCATAAACCAAAACCAATACCAAAGCCACAAAAGAAACAACCACAGCCACAAACTTACGCATCAAACCGACATTGATTACAACTTTCATAATCATAACCAAATTTTCTTCATTTGTATCTGCGTGCATTGCAATTGCTGCTATTGAAGCAATAACAACCAACAAAGCCGTAAAATAAGGTAACCAGCCAACCGATGCCAACATTGTTGTCGCTACCGGATGAGCATTAATCAAGTTATCAATTCTTTTAATCGGAACCAACTTGTTCATCGGTATCAGGAACAACAATAACAATAACGACAAAACTAGGTCAACCAGCAACAATTCCCAGCTTCCGCCCAATTCCAAAAGCAATGAAAGCAGCCAATAAATTCCGCCGATAACCAAACTTTGTTTCCAATAATTACTCATATCTTTTTCCTTTCTTTAATAAAAACTTCTAGTGTTAACCAAACTTTCCATACGCAAATCAATCAAGCGACCTTCCTCTAATTTTACTTTTCGATCCATTCGATCAGCTAAATCAAAATTATGCGTAGCAACCAATGCACTCAATCCTGTTTCCTTAACTATGCTCAACAATTCGGTGAACACAATTTCCGAAGTTTTCGGATCCAGATTACCGGTTGGCTCATCTGCCAACAATAATTTCGGCATATTTGCCAATGCTCTGGCAATAGCCACCCTTTGCTGTTCACCGCCGGACATTTCTGCCGGACGATGTGACATTCTTTTTTCCAATCCCAATCTTTTCAAAAGCCATTGTGCTCTGTCTTTTGCCTGTTTTACTTTAACACCGTCTATTAATTGTGGAATCATCACATTTTCCAAAGCGCTAAAATCACCCAAAAGATTGTGATATTGATAAACAAAGCCCAAATAATCTTTACGCAATGCCGTACGGACATTATCACTTATATTGGAACATTTCCGCCCCTCAAGATAAATATCCCCTTTTGTCGGCTTTTCCAGCAAACCTGCCAACTGTAACAAAGTGGATTTTCCTGAACCCGATGGTCCTATCAAAGCCACAATCTCACCTTTGGCAATTTCCAAATCGACACCACGCAAAACTTGCAGGCTCTGTTTTCCCTGCTTAAATGAACGACAAACGCCGCGCATTTCCAAAACCGGAGTTTTTAATTCACTATTCATAACGCAAAGCCTCCACCGGATCCATCTTAGCTGCACGCCATGAAGGATATAATGTCGCCACAAAAGACAATAACAACGATATAACCACTACCGTTACAACCTCCGTTATATCGACCTTTGCCGGTAGTTTGGATAAGAAATAAATCTCAGCCGAAAACAAATCTCTGCCAAATATGCTTTGCAAAAATTGCCTTATTTCTTCTATATGATAGCTCACCAACAATCCCAACACCACTCCGATTGTTGTGCCCACAGCTCCGATAAAAGCTCCGTCCATAAAGAATATGCGCATAATCATACCCTTTGTTGCGCCCATTGTACGCAGCACTGCCACATCACGACCTTTGTCTTTTACCAGCATAATCAATCCGGTAATAATATTAAAAGCAGCTACTACAATAATCAATGTCAATATAACAAACATCACATTACGTTCAACTTCAATCGCATTGAAAAATGCCGCATTACTCTGTTTCCAATCATAAACATAGGCACTTCCGCCGACACTTGCCTCCAAAGCCGAGCGTACAACCTCTAAATATTTATCATCATCCAAAGTAACATCAATATTGGTAACTGCTCCTTTCAGGCCAAAATACAGTTGAGCACTTTCCAAAGGCATAAATATAAAGTTGGCATCATACTCAAACATTCCCGAATCAAACATTCCTATAATCTGATAGGATTTCATCCTCGGAACTGTACCGAAAGCGGTAATCTTGCCATTAGGTGACAACAATGTTATCTTGTCCCCTTCAGTCAAACCCATCTTGTGAGCCAATCTAACCCCCATAATAATTCCGTCATCCTTGAAATATTCCAAATCGACACCTTCCACGGCTTTGGCCAAAGCTTCTTTCTTTAACAAATCTTCTTTAGCGATTCCTCTGACCATAGCACCTTCAGCCGAACGCCCTGATGTAACCAACAACTGGTTTTCTATCATCGGTATAGCCATTGATATGTGTTCTATTGAAGATATTTCTTTTAATGCATCATTATAGTTGTTAAACGGATAACTGGCCGGCGCCATAATCCCGATGTGACCGTTTATACCCAATATACGCCCCAGCAATTCATGCCTGAAACCATTCATCACACTCATTACAATAATAAGTGTCGCAACGCCCAAAGCAATCCCCGTAAAGGCAAATCCCGTGATAACCGATATAAACCCTTCTTTTCTTTTGGCTCGCATATATCTCCATGCAAGCATTCTTTCAAATTTGCTAAACAATGTTTTTTCCACTTTTTTACAAAGACAATGCCTAATTTATATTACTGCCTTGTATTTTTTACAACTATCATCAACAACTTATACAAAGAAAAAGGTCTAATGTTTATCCAACATCAGACCTTCAATAAAAAAACTTCAGCTTTTATCTGTGACCGATTAAGCCTTCAGCAATATTGCGGTTAATATCAACCAAGCTGTTCAACAATTTATCGTCAACTTTATTCAAGCTTTGACCTAATTTAATAGTATTAGCTGCAACATAATCAGCCAACTTAATCAGGTTGTCACGAGTTTCCTGCGGCAGTTTAGTTTTACCTTTTTTCATCAATGTTTTAATCATAACCCACAACTGCTGGTTAGCATCCAAGGCACTTACCATCTTCATCTCATCTTTAGATTTGAATGCTTGAGCCAACTCCAAGCCGCTCTTAGCTAAATAATAAGCTTCTTGTTGAGCCATATTTGTATTAACCGATTCCATCAAACCTTGTGAAATTTGACGATTTATATCAGCCAACGACTTAAAATAGCTGCTGGTCATATTAACACCTTTGCTCAAGGTAACCTGTTCAACATACTGTGACAATCTATACAAATTGTCTTTGATTTGTTGCGGCATAGTATTGTTTTTATCTTTGGTAGAAGCCCCAATCGACACCCACATTTTCATATTATCATCCAACACCAACACTTTATAATCATTGCTATTGGAGGTTGCCGCCGCATCCAAATACTCAGCATACTCTTGCAAAAGATTGGCTTCTTCTGCTGCACCGCTGATTTGTGTTTCAATATCATTAGTCATGTATTTTTCCTTTAGTAAATGTTGTTTATACCAATCCACCCAAACATAAACAAAGAGGAGAAGTTTATCTGCCATTGGGGAATATCGGCTATAATATAAACTTCTTCCTCTTATTAGTCAAGTAAAATACAACAAATATATTGTATTTTAACTTTAGTTTTTTTAAGAAAAAAATTGGGGAGATTTTACACTTAAAAAAACTTCTGCAACATAATAATATTAGGGAAAAATTTTCACCTTAGAACGGAGCTATGACATCAAGTATTTGTCTGCCGTATCTGGGCTGTTGAACATCGGAAATAACTCCCTTACCGCCATAAGAAACTCTCAATTCGGCAATTTTGCTTGATTCGACAGTATTGTTAGAAGAAATATCAGCCCGTCTTACAATTCCGCGCATATACAACTGACGCACTTCATAACTTATGCGAATTTCTTGAGTTCCTTCAATTACCAAGTTACCATTCGGCAAAACTTGAGTAACCACGGCCGCAAATGTTACATTAATACTTTCTTTGCGGTCAATCTTACCATCGCCTTCAATCTCACGATTGGATGTAACTCCGATAGCACTTTCATTTTTGTACCCTTTCGGAAAGACATCTTCTAAATATTTTTCGAATCCTAAAGCTGAAGAAATACTTAAAGAATCTTTGTTATCATCCCGATTTTGCTCCATTTTATTTTCCATCAAAGCGTTGTCCTTGGTCGAAATTTTAACCGTGATAATATCACCGACCTTTGACGCTCTTTGATCTTTGAAAAATCCGGCCGCTCCTTGGCTCCACAAAGAATTAGCCGCATGAACTCCTTCTTGTTTTGCCGGCATCGGCATTGATACCGGTTCATAATCTCTCGCCTCAACCGGATTGGTAATAGGAGACAACGGAGGCTCTTGCCCTACATCAGACAAACGCGAAAATATTCCGCATCCCGACAGCGATGTTGCCATTAACAAAATCGCCGTTCCTTTTCCAATCATCATATTTTTGTTTTTCATGCTAATAGTTCCCCTGCTATTATTCATTTCCAATTTCAACCAATCCTGCGGCCTTAGCTACACCGATAATTTCTTTTTTACTGCTCAAATTAAGCAATTTTACTGCCTGTCCTTGCGCTGCGTTATCCAAAGCCTGCATCTTTGAGGTTATCTGTAAACCTTTTTTGGTATACATCGCCGTAACCGCCTGACCTTTTTTAATAATAATTTCCGCTTGCAAATCATTTTTTTCAATTAATTTGCCTGATTTTAAAAATTTGGCGGCCTGTTTTCCGATAATATCTTCCTTAGTGCTGTATGCTCCGCCCTTCAAGCGACTTGCTCGCACGGTTGTTTCCTGCAAATCACTCTCATTAATCAGTTTGTCTTTGGCAATATCCTTTGCCGGCACCCAAACTTTCACCATTTGATAATAACGCCCGACCAATTTAGTTTTTGCCACCTGTTCGCCATCGGCAAAAATTTCCGCATCAGATGAAAAACGCCCCTGCTCTTCATCAATACTAAAATTGCTCAACATAATTTTTGCATCATCGGCCTGCTCGAAGTAATATTCAGTCTTACCGCCGAAAATATCCAAATCGATATTTTCCATTCCTTGTTCGGCAAACTCTTTTTTCACTTCTTCGGTTATTGCTGTTTTGCTTAAACGATACTCAGCTTGGGCTCCGAAAGCCAGCAAACTAATCGCAACAGTCAAACCAAACAATCGATTACGCATCACTTGTCAACCCTTTATTTCATTTGATTAATGGTATTAAGCATGGAATCCGAAGTTGTAATAACTTTTGAATTCATTTCATAAGCGCGTTGTGCCGAAATCAGTTCAGTAATTTCTGTCACCGGATTAACATTTGATGTATTAAGATAGCCCTGCAAAATCGAGCCGAATCCTTCCGAATCCGGATTATCAATAATCGGATCGCCCGAAGCTTCGGTTTCAATAAAAAGATTATCTCCGATAGCTTCCAAACCGGCTTCATTCACAAAAGTGGCCAACTCTAATTGTCCGACATTAACTTCATCGACCTCACCGTCTTGTTTAATCCAAACCTCGCCTGATGAATTTACATAAACTTCAACGGCATCCTCGGGAATAGTAATTTCCGGTTGCACAACATATCCCTCATGGGTTACGATTGTACCGTCTCCGTTGCGTTGAAAAGCTCCGTCGCGAGTATAGCCGGTTCCTTTTCCTTCCGGCAACTCAATGGTAAAATAGCCTCTGCCGCGAATAGCCAAATCCAAGTCATTGCCGGTTGAAGTGAGCGAACCGCCCTCCGTAATACGATAAATCGCTGAAGTTCTAACACCCAATCCCATTTGCACACCGGCCGGAACGATTGTATTATCTGCAGTTGAAGCTGATCCCGGACGAACCACATTTTGATAAATCAAATCGCTGAACTCGGCACGACGCTTGGTATATGCGGTGGTGTTCATATTAGCGATGTTGTTGGCAATTGTATCAACATTGGTCTGTTGAGCCAACATTCCGGTAGCACCTATTTGTAATGATCTCATTGTTTTTCCCCTTTATATCCTAAGCCAAATCGGCAAAAGTTGAAATTGTGTTGGACAGACGAGTGTGTTCCTCGTCTATCATTTGTTGAACATAATCATAACTGCGTTGAATCTTGATTAAATTAGTCATTTCCGCAATAGCATTAACATTGGAATTTTCCACCATTCCTTGAATAATGCGCGCATTATCCGCACCATACTCCATTGCATTGCCTTGAACATTCTCAAACAATACTCCGGCAACCTTTAGCAATTTTCCCTCATCGGCAAAATTAGCAATTTTCAAACGACCGATAATGCCGTTTTCGGTCATCACATCACCGCTTTCTGAGATAACTATCTCTTTTTCTCCCGGAGCAATGAACAACGGAGCGTTACTTTCGCTTAAAACAATATCGCCCTCGGTAGTGGTAATTGCACCGTCTTCATTCAAAGTAAATTGACCTTTACGCGTATAACGCTCACCGGCTGCGGTTTCTACACAGAAAAATCCCTTACCGCGAATAGCCACATCCAAATCATTGCCGGTTTCCTTGAAACTGCCTTCACTAAAATCGGCATAATCACCATAATCCTGCGTAAAATAAATCGGACTTGAGCCAATTCCCAAAGCTGTCGGTGTTTGTTGTAAATAAGATGTAAAAACGGCATCATCTTGCTTATATCCGGCAGTATTCATATTGGCTATATTATTAGAAACAATATTCATTTGTTTCCACAAAGCCATCTGACGCGACAAAGCCACATAATTTGTATTATCCATTTATTTTCCCCTTTTAATATCAGCGCTTTCCCTTATCTGCGCTATCGGATAATTTAATCATGTGCTTATATATGCAAAACCCGTGCCAAATTTTAAAATTACAAATTTTTGTTTATTGTTTAGCAACGCAAAAATACCACAGATTTTCATCTGTGGTATTTTTATTAAATGCTCTATTAAAAAAATGGTGCCGCTTGGGTGACTTGAACACCCGACTTTACGATTACGAATGCGCTGAACGCAAACAAATTAGTCCGGTGGACTAATTTTTAAGTTCAGACGAAGTTTTCTTTATTAAGCATGACTGAGCCTGCGATGTCATGCGAAATTAGAAAACAAGTGACCGCAGCGAGTTAGTTTTTGTTTTGCAAACAAAAACTTAGGAGCTAGAACTAGCAACGCAAAAATACCACAGATTTTCATCTGTGGTATTTTTATTAAATGCTCTATTAAAAAAATGGTGCCGCTTGGGTGACTTGAACACCCGACCCACGCATTACGAATGCGTTGCTCTACCAACTGAGCTAAAGCGGCAACCGAAAACAATCCATCTTTTAATCCATAATTTTTTATTTGGCAAGATTTTTTATACAATCACCAAAATCTTTGCCGCGTTCTTCAAAATTTTTATAACAATTATAACTGGGCGCTGCCGGCGATAATACAACAACACCGCCATCTTTTGTATACTCAAAAGCTGTCTCAACTGCCTCTTTCATATCATGTACCGCCTTGCTCTGCACTCCGTCAGATGCCGCCATAATTCTTACACCGGTATCCGGCAACACCACTAAACGGATTCTGTTACCCAATGATTTAAGATATTCACCCAACTTGGCATAATCCTGTCCGCGATCATAGCCACCCGCAATCAAAGTCATAATTTGACCTTTATCCAAAGCCTTAAGTGCTGCGATTGCTGTTTCCGGTGTTGTTGAAATACTATCATCAACAAACTCAACTCCCCTAAACTCTCCTACTTTTTGCAAACGATGCGGCAAAGCCTGAAATGACGCAAAAGCCTCCTCGCATTTTTTTAAAGAAATTCCAAGTAATTTTACAACACTTAATACCGCGCAAGCATTATGAGCATTATGTTCTCCCGGCAACGGCAAAACCTGACATGAAAATATTTTTTCATTTCCATCATAAAAACAACCGTCGTTTATATGCACCCCCTGACTGTCATTAAACCATTCTGCCGCTTTTTTATCCGCCATCAGCAATGTGCGTTCATCATCGGCATTCAGTAGTTTTCGTTTTGCCTTATTTATCATATTCAGTTTATCAAGCCAATATTGTTGATGGCTGCCGTGCCATTGCAAATGCTCCGGATAAAGATTAAGCAAAACTCCGATATCGGCACTCCCTTCACAATCAGCGCATTGATAGCTGGACATTTCTGCCACAATCACATCAGCTTTGCTATCGACCAACTCGACCAAAGGAAGCCCGATGTTTCCACCTAATTCAGCATTTTTTCCCAAATATTTTAAGGTATGATACAACAAAGCAGAAGTCGTACTTTTTCCTTTTGTTCCGGTAATTGCAATCAGCAAAGCATCTCTACTTTTGTTGGCGAAAAACAAATTACTGCCGGAAGTAACGGTAATTCCTTTTTTCTTTGCTTGAACAATTTCTTGACGATACAGACTGACCCCCGGTGATTTAATCAAAACATCACATTGTTCAATCTCATCAGTATTATCTTCATTTATCTCTATAATTTTGTAAGAGGAACAATGTTGTTTGACAGCCCTGATTGCAGCCTGCCCTTCTTTACCTTGTCCCCAAACACCGATAACTTTATTTTCTAAATTCTGCCATAACATTGCTAAATCTTTCCGGTATTATATGTTGTTCACTCGGCACAAACAAATCATGACCATCATTTTCAATTTTATTTGCCAAGGATTTTATCACACAATCATTCTGCCATTCCGCTCTTGTTGCCAATTGTGCCAATGCCCATTTTGACTCTGCAAACTCTCCGACACATTCAAAAGGTTTATACCCCGTCAAACCTAACAGTTCTTCATATCCCTTTATCTGATTTTCATCATTAAGCGGATTTTTCCCCACAACTGCAATCAGCTTATCTTTATCCATAAAAGCTGCTAAAATCAAAAATACAAAACGACATTTATCACAATCACCGCACCAGTGATTTAATCTCTTTTCTTCATCGAGTTTAAAAGCCTTATTGCAGCTGGTAAACACCTCAAAATATTTAGCACATTTCTGCACAAACAACTTGGCAATATGAATTTCACTAATCGGACGCAACAATGAAAAATAACGAAACTCAGGAGTTATCTTTTGACTCAATTCATAAAAATCGCTTTCAAAATCATACGATTTACTGTATTGATGATTGATTTTGACGCCGTCAAAAACCATATTACCGGAAGAAGCCGAACGTTCACAACTCATCACCACATATTTTTTGTTATAAATAATCGCTACTGCCCACAACATAAAAGCCAAAATTCCGGTTATCGGCACATGACCGTTATAAACTTCACCGCTTTCATTCAAACGCAGCAACTCCGGTGCTATTTTTCGTTTTATAATAATTTTATCCATACCGGATTTGGCAATAACATTGGCAATCGGCTTCGGCTCACCGCAAGCAATAGCGGTGGTTTTTATATTCAAATCACGCAACAACTCTGCACTCACACAAGAATCTTTGCCCCCTCCGATGGGTAAAAGAGCCTCATCATTAAAGTGCATATCTATGGGCTCTCTTGTTAACCCCTGTTGAAACGGAAACTTAATTTTTTCAAAAAAATGCAGGTTATTGCGAACTGCAAATTCACCTAATCCGTTGACATAAAAGCGTTTAAAAAATTCTGCCTCTTGCGAATTTATCGCATAATCATCTAACACAATACTCTCAGGCAAAAAAGCCTTATAATAACTTATACCGGCCGCCAAATGCCAATATCTGAGGACTTGATGTAATGCCTGAATTTGTTGTTCGTTAAGTTCTTTGGGCGGATTGGGCAAAATAAACTTTTCAACAAATTCATATTTGTCATCCACTCCATAGCCAAAAGAAACTTCCCCATTCTCAGGTGAAAAATTAAAATTTTTGAAATGAAATTCTTTATACAATTTTCTTAGTCCTTAGCCTGATGCAACACAAGTTGGGTAAACGGAATTTCAATTCCCTCTTCTTCAAAACGTTTGTTTATGATAAAGCGTACATCACTCGGTGCAGTCCAACCGCTCCATACATCACTGACATAAAACCTTACCTCAAAATCAAGACTGCTGGCACCGAAATCCTGAAACAACACATAAGGAGCCGGCTTTTTAGCAACTTTAGGATGCGACGCCACACATTCCAACAAAACTTTCTTGACCTTTTCCACATCACTGCCATAAGCAACCCCTACTTTAACGCCATAACGAGCCCAATTACTTTGGTGGGTTAAATTGGTTACCGAGTTGGACAGCACTTTGGCATTAGGAATAATCAGACTTGATCGTTGAAAAGTTTCAATTTCGGTGGAACGAATATTAATCTGTTTAACCTGTCCCTCTTCACCATTGATAACAACCCAATCGCCGACTTTTATCGGACGCTCAAATAACATGATAATACCGGATACAAAGTTGTTTACAATATCTTGCAGACCTAAACCGATACCAACAGACAAAGCACCGGCAATTATTGCAATATTGGATAAGTTGCCGCCCATTATAGCTATTGCCAACAATCCTGACAACACATAGCCGATATAAGCAAAACCTGAGGCTAAAGAATGTTTGGTTCCGCTGTCAATTGAAGTGCGTTCCAAAATCTTAAATTCAATTCGGTCTTGCAAAAATCGGATTATCCACAAACAGATAACAAATGCCAAAACACCCCAAAAGATTGAGACTAATGATATTTTAACACCGCCGACATTAAATCCGTAGATTGCTTTATAGGCCATACCTTGCAGCATATCAGTCGGTACACCCCACAAAATCAATATTCCGGCCATAAATACCAAAGTAATTAACGGTTCAACCGCAAAACCGAACCAAAAATCCACCTTGCGCAAAAAAATGCGACGCACATGAAAATCTTTTACCCATAAACCCATAAATAGAATTCTGCGTCCTATATCATAAATAAAGCGTCTTATAATGGTATAGATAAACAAGGCAACCAATGACAATAATGTGCGGTTAACCACGAAGTAAGCTAATCTGGCATAGCCGGAAAATGCCACCCCGATAACAATACAAGCATACAGCATTGCTAAAGCACCGATTTTAGAAGCGCGATTGCGAGCAATATTAGCTTTTTCATCATCGAGATCATTTTCAGTTTGATCACTGGTAAAATAAATATAAGTCAACCAAACCATGCACACAGCTCTTAATGATGCCGTCAACGCCATCAAATAAGACATCAATTCCAAAGGATAATGCTGTACTGCCACGATGGCGATTAAAATCGAAAAAATACCTACCGTATAAATTGTAAAATTAATCGCCATAAACAACCTTTTAGCCTTGATGGTTGACATACTGATAAGCCGCCATTTTTCATTATACGGGGTTAAAATAACTCGCGCTAAAGCTCTGCCCATGGTCACAAACAAAGCGTAAGACAATATGGTCTGCAAAACCAATTTGAAAAATGCATTATTCCAAAAAACAATCAAGCTCAAATGATACCAACAATAGATTATAATTGCTGTGGGAATAATACCGTAAGCACACCAAACTGCCATTGAAGCGGCAATCTTGCGTCCCAAACGCAAATTTTCAATATCATTGCGATATCCCCAACGATTGATTACAAAATGACGCAAATAATATCCCAAGACAACAATTACAGCCAACAGCCCTAAAAATTGCAGCATTGCCAAACCGGCACCGCTTCCGCCGTTTTCTTTATATTCCTGATAGGCCAAATAAGGCGATTTGGCTATATCAACCAACAATATAAGCAATTCACGATTAACTTGCCACAAAATTGCCGGATTGATAAAACGCAAATCTGTTTTCAGTAAATTGCCCCATAATTTTTGATTGCGAATTTCAAAAATGCGTAAATTCAATTCTTCAATTTTAGCCGATAACAAATCAATTTCTGATAATCTGGTCTTTTCGGTTGTTAATTCCTGATTAAATTCCTGACGTTTTTGCATAATAATTTTAGCCTCTACGGCTCCGTCATCATTTTCTCCTAAAGCCTCAATGCGTTTTTCAATAAGTTTTATCTCACTGGCAATAATTTGTCTTGATGAGGTCAAATGTCCGAAAGTATCATTCAAATAGGTAATTTTATCAACCAACGAGTTAACATCTGTTTTTTCATCTTTGGTAAGTTTTTCAATATTTTTTAATTCGGTTGAAATGGTTTTATAACTCAAGCCATTGCCCAAATCATCAATACGCGCGTTTTGCGCATAAACATCAAAACTCAATAAAACAGCTAATATCCAAACAACAATCTTTTTCATTTCATCTCTTTCTTTAACATTTTAACAATCAAATCACTAATTGTGGCGGCCATAATTTTTGCCTCATCACCGGCCGTCCAAAAGCTAACAGCATTTTCTAGACTCTCATCTTGACGAACACGACTGATGAAAACATCATATTCGCCTTGGACATCAGTCAAAGCGGCATATCCTCCGTCTTTTTGACTATTCACCACCAAAATGCCTTTAGTCTTTTTCCATATAGCCAAAGCATCTTCCGGCGTTGTTTCCCGCTTAAATTTCACACTCACAAAAGCTCCTGCCCCCACAAACACCGGAGCAATTGCACAATTAGCATGAATTTTAACTTCACCTGCCAAAACTCGTTTCAAATCAACCGCCAATTGCCACTCATACTCTGTTTCTTCACCAATAAAAGAACCTGCTTGAGGAATAACATTAAAAGCCAAAGTCTTGGGAAAAATCTTTTTATCATCGGGATTATCATTCATCAAAATACGCCGCGTATGATTATACAATTCACTCATACCGTCTTGTCCGGCAATATCAGCTCCAACCAACAGCGTAAAGCGTAAACTTTCAATACAAAAATTTTTTAACGGCTCAACCGCCTTGGCAATCAACAGCGACAACCCATGCGGAACATTAACCACACTTTCAACAGCTCCGTTTTTATCGATGACATAAGGAATTTCAGCATAATCACTCAAAGCATCCGTTGCGTTGATAATTTTAACTCCGGCTTTGGCCCATTTGTGAGCATATTCTCTTGCCAGCTGTTCATCACCGACAAACACCGCCAAATCATAATCTTCTGCTTTGGCTTGTACAACATTTTGCACGGCAAAAATTTTATCCACGCAGTCTATCTCTTCTCCGGTTTGAACTTTGCGTGCAAACACATCCGCATCACAATCCTTACCCTTATTCAGCAAAGCTTCCAACACTTCGCGCACAGCCTTAACTTCACCCAAAATTGCCAATTTTTTCATATTATTAATTCCCTAATCCAAGCCACTTTACAATATTCTTTTATAAAAGATTTAACAATAAAATCTGTTGTGCTATTAACAAGTTTCTTTATAAACAAACAACCCTCATTGCTTTTTTTAAGCAACAAGGGCTGTAAAAATCATTTTTTCTTGTTTTTCCTCAGGCTCAGTAAAGGCAATGATGCCGCCGCTAATACGAGCAGAAACGGCAACCAATTGTAATTACTCAATTTGAAACCGCAGACGATTAGCAAAACTCCTGCCGCCCACACAAACATCAAGCAAAAAGCATACATCGTCATATTGTGACCTTTTCTTGCCAAATCTTGGTTTTGTGAATCTTTTTCTGCTTCTTTGCGTCTGAGTTCCGGATGCTTCTTGTATAATTTGACAAGATAAACCAGCATCACCAGAAGAAACACGACGAAAATCAAGGACCATATAACGACATAGCCCCTTACATCTTGAAATAAAATAGTCTGTTCCATAATTTTTTAGATTTTAATAAATAGATAGAATTATAATTTTATATTCCACTCATTAAATAAAAACCGTTTTAATGTCAAGTATATTCTTGACATAAGCTCTAAAATGGCTTTTACTTATAACCTGATTAAATTTTAACAACAAAGGATATATGACAATGACCGCACGCACTTTGCAGGGTTTTATGGAACTTTTACCGCAGGAACAAATTGTATTCAACCGCATAAAATCGGTCATTGCCCATACTTATGAGTTGTTTGGCTATGCTCCTTTAGATACTCCGGTACTGGAATTGGCTGAAGTTTTACTCTCCAAATCCGGTGGCGAAACCGAAAAACAAATCTATGAGTTTAAGAAAGGCGACACTGATTTAGCCATGCGTTTTGATTTGACCGTACCTTTGGCAAAATACACCGCACTTTATGCCAATGATTTGACTTTTCCGTTCAAACGCTATCAAATCGGCAAAGTTTATCGCGGTGAACGCCCGCAAAAAGGTCGCTTCAGAGAGTTTTATCAATGTGATATTGATGTTATCGACCGTGACGAATTGGATATTGTCTATGATGCCGAACTACCTGCGGTGATTTACACTATTTTCAAAGAGTTAAATCTCCCATCATTCAAAATTTACATCAATAATCGTAAACTTTTGAGCGGTTACTTAGAGGCGTTGAATATTGCTGACAAAACGGTTGATGTTTTGCGTTTGGTTGACAAGATTAAAAAGATTCCCGAAGAGGTATTTTTGGGCGAACTAAAGGATTTAGGAATGCCGCAAGATAAAAACAGTCAACTGCTTAATTTTATAAAAATCAAAGGATTAAATAAAGAAATTATAGCAAAACTTGAAGATTTAAAGATTGAAAATCAGAATTTTGTTGATGGCTTAAGTGAGTTAAAAACAGTAATTGAAAAGGCTCAAGCTTTTGGTGTACCGGAACAAAATATCCAAATTGATTTGAGTATAACCCGCGGACTTGATTATTACACCGGCACGGTTTATGAAACATTTTTTGATGATTATCCGCAATTTGGTTCGGTTTGTTCGGGTGGAAGATATGACAACCTATCTTCGGTATTTTCCAACCAAAAATTACCCGGTGTCGGTATTTCCATCGGACTTACTCGTCTGTTTGACCAGCTTAAGGACAACAATTTGTTGCAATTTCCTGCTCTTACTCCCAATAAAGCTTTGATAATCACTCAAGGAGCCGAATTTGATGCTTTAGCCGCCCAAGTTGCCGCTCAACTGCGTCAAAATAATATTGCTGCTGATGTTATGCATCGCAGTTGCAAGTTTAAGAAAAAAATGGAATATGCTAACAAAATCGGCGTTCCTTATTTGATTATCATCGGCGAAGAAGAAGCCCAAAGCCAACAATACACTATCAAAAATATGACCACCGGCGAGCAAACCCGCCTGCTCCCTGCTGATTTGATAAAATTGTTGTCTTAAAATCAATCTTTACCCAAAAGAAACACCCCGCATCAAAAAAACATGATACGGGGCATTTTTTTGCGGAGACTTTTTATTTACCAAATACAAATTAGAATTTGTACTTTAAATTCAACAAGCCGGTGTGATCACGATAATCATCACGGAACTTGCCTTCGTAACCAACAGACAATTCAACATTATCGTTGATTTCGGCGGTCAAACCTAATCCGGCTTCAACACCGAAACGCTCTAAAGCCTTGCCGACTATGGTGTAGCTTGAGCCGTTCGGCAACAAAACTGTTGAGTTAGTGGCATCATGTTTGATGTCATAGGTTAATGCTAATCTGGCCTCTGGTTTTAAGGTCATACCATTATCCAAATTCCAGTTTTTAGCAACATTTACCCCCATTACACCAGTTAAGATATCGCTCTTGTCGCCACCAACGTTTGCACCCAATGATGTGGTGTAAGCATCTTGGTCAACGTGAACATAACGCAATCCGGCTTCAGGAGTTACAGTTACATTGCCCATCAACATATTGTATCCGGTCATCATTTGTAAACCTAAAGTTTCGGCATCATGTTTAGCTGTTGAAACCGGTGTTTTCTCGTCATAACGTGACCAGTTGTGGCTCAACATGCCGTTAACAAACCAATTTGACGGTTTGTATTCGCCATAAGCAAATACACTGTGAGTATCAACATCGGTTTTACGCATAGTGCTCTTAACATCGCTGTTATTATAAGCATAACCTAAACCGACTTTGGTTTCATCGCTGACTTGTTTTTCAAAGCCCAAAGCCAATCCTGCGGTATCAGCTTTGAAACCATCATTATTGGCAGTCTTATCTAATTTAGCATGGTTAAATAAACCTTGTACCCAAGCGGCACCTTTTTCAAACAAGCTGTCACCTGATGACATACCTTGGTTAGCCGAAGCTAAAGTACCACCGCTTAAACGGCTGGCAATAGCTGAAAATACTTGAGCAACATTCTCGGTTGAAACAGAGACAACCATCGGAGCAGCCTCAGGAGACATAGCGGTTACCAAATCCAAAGCGGCTTTAACTTGAGCATCATCACCTGATTGCAACATCTCGTTAATATTGTTGGCTACACTATCAAATGCAGCATTGCCGGTATCAGCACCGTCAATCACAGAAGAAATAGCTGCAGCTTGGTTAGCATCAGCACCGGTTGATTCGGATATTTCGGAAGAGCTTTTCTTTTCAATTGATAATGTTGTATTGTCATCGCTCAAAGATAAATTGTATAAGCTGTTGTCAACCACATTCCATTCGGCATCTTCCGCAGAAGCATCAACTGCATCGGCAAATTGGTGGCTGGAAGCTTCACCAGCGGCAATAGTTGCTTTCAAATCGGATTTTCCGGCTAAAGTAACTGTTCCGGCAACTTTGGCACTGCTGTCATAATTGAAAGCCAAAGCTGAACCATCTGCTAAAGTAACATCAGCAGTTAAGGTTTTATCTGCCAAATCTAAATTACCGCTGACATTGTTAGTACCTGTACCGGAAATCGTCATATCTTGGCTCAATGTGCCACCGGTCAAGTTCATAACACTATTATTGGTAACACTTCCGGTTAAACCGGCTAAAGCTGAAGTTAATGTACCATTATTAGTAACCGCACCGGACAATGTGCCTTTGTTTTCAAAAGATTTATCAGCATTAATCGTAACATCATTGGCAATTGTACCATTATTAACAATATTGGCATTGGCAATCAAAGCACCGGTACCTTCAACATTAACCCCCAATGTAGTAGCACGGCTGATTTTTAAATCGCCGTTAGCAATGATTTTGCCATTTCCATTGATATCAAATGTGGCTTCACCTTCGGCTTGGGCCGGAGCCGATAAACCGGCTATCAAACCTGCACCGGCAAATTCCAAATTACCGTTCACGGTCAAAGTCTTAGCCGGATTGTTAGCATATTCTTCTTCCGTATAATATGCGGCGATGGCAGATTTGTTAGCCAAAGTTGCATCACCAATCGTCAAATCATTCCCAATAATGATACCTTTATCATAAGCATCACTTTCAGTAGTTATTGCCAAATTTACACCTGACAAATCAGAACCGGAATTTGTTTCGGTTAAAAAACCGTCAACCTCGAGATTTTTATTGCCAGCCATAACTATGGCATTATGCAAAGTCAATTGTCCCGTAACTTTAACATCATTTTCCAAGGCAACTTCTGATAAAGTTGTATAAACAGTGTCGTTTATCACCTTAACTGAGCCATCTTCGGTTTTGAGTTGCTCAGCATCAGTAATTATAGTATCGGCATTTGCTACCATAGCAAAACTCAAGGAAGCAGCCACCAAAGCTGTTGAAAATAAAAGTTTATTTTTCATATCTTAACTATCCTTTTATTGTTATAACAAAAATAAAACCACCTGTTTGAGGTGGCCGGAGAGTTAAGAAAGACATATATCACGAAGTGCCCCCTTAAGTCTTTAGGATATAAATACCCCTGAACATACACTCAAGGCTCCCCGACCTTTGCAGTCGGGAATATATTTGTCGCTTTATGTTTTTCAACAGCGACTAACGACGATATATCTACCACCGCGTGATATAAAAGAGCTTCTTACGACTCCACACCTACCTCTAGGTGCTAAATCGAAAAAATATTTCTTCGATTCTGATGAGAATCAAAACATTTTTTCATTTACAAGTCAAGTTAAATAAAATCAGCTTTTTAAAAGTTCATATTTTGTTCTTTTTAAGGTTGACATTTTAAATTCGTCTAATATACTATCCGCAAATTTTAAGAAAATCGCGAAGTGCAAACTTAAGTTCTTGTGAATAATTGAGGTTATTATTGTGTTTAGCCTATTTTAAAACCTCGCAGATATTTCACATCATTAACCCATGGTGACATATCTTGAGGCAGTTCGTGTCCGGTTTCCATTGTAATTAGGGCATCATTTCGTGTAAAACTTAAGAGCTTTGCCAAATCATAATTACCTTCACCATAATGCCCATGCATATCATCAGTGCCTTGCCAATCACTGTCGCACAAATGATACATATCCGGATTTAAGTTAGCATAATCTTGAATATCTTGCCACTTATCACGAGCAAGCGAATTAGAAGCGCATATACCATGACAAAAATCATAGCAAAACTTGCATCCTGTCGCATCTTTTATTCGTGCAATCTCTTGCGGAGTTGTTCCTTGAAAATGCATTTTATCAATCGGACAATATTCGGGGAGATTTTCAACCGCTATCCTCTCATCAGCTATCAACCTAAATTGGCGAATGGTTTCATCAACGCCATATTCTCTGTTGCCATAACCGACATGCAAAATAATTATATCACCATACAACAAATCAGCAAATCTTTGTGCAGAATCCAATAAGCGGCGATTGTTTTGATAAGCTTCAGGATTGCAGGTATTAACACCCTGCCCTTGGTGCGGAGCATGAATGACAACTTTCATCTGCCCTTTGACTAATTTCGCAACCTTATCTTTGGTATCTGCAAAACTCTCCGGCAAAGCCATAAGCTCCAAGAAATCAAAAATCCCATCTTTAATCAGCTCAACACATTCACGAGCTAAATCCGGTTGTTTTATAAAATTTTGTGTAAAAAGCTTGGCTCCGAATTTTCGCATTTTATTACCTCTGGTTATTATTCCATTACCTCGCCTGATGGTAGAATAAAAATAAGATAAATACAATAATTATTATTCCGGCAATCTTATCAAATTAACAATATCCAACAAAAAAGCCACCTTAAAAAGGTGGCTTGTATTGATGATGCTAAGTAAGCAGTTTACGAGCTGAAATTATTTAGATAAACCTAATATTTCTTTTGCCATAGCTATTTTCTTTTCAAGTTTGTTCATCTTAGGCAAACTCTTCTTCACGCCGGTTTCAGCCTCAATTTGCTTTTCCTCATTAATGCGCCCAGTGGCGATTTTCTTTAATTTTTTATATTTTGCTGTGCAATCCTTATCCTCTTGCCAATACTTTATTTCTGCTATTGAGCCATCACTATTATACAATTTCTCAAAACCATGTTTTTTACCATCTTTATATTGCGTTTCACTCTCCAACCATAATTTTTCTTTATTATATTTTCTGCTCATTCCATGCAATTTACCATCTTTATATTCAGATTCTTCAACACATGTAGCACCTCTTTTAATTTCCCGATACAGACCATCTTTTTTGCCATCACGCAAGGTATATTTAAAAAAAGCATGTTTAGTTCTCTCAACGACATGACATACACCATCTTGCCAATGATAATCAATTGTCTCTCCTACCCTTATTCTTCTACGCAAATGTCCTGTCATCTTTCCATAATCCCATTTGGCAGAGAAATCATAATCATAATAATCAACCGCCCCTGTAAATTTACCGTCATACCAGGTTCCTACAACGGTGGGAGACATAATTCCTCCACCCAAAGAAAGACCAATATCATCAAAATCAAGATAGAATGTTCCTTTAATGTCAATCATTGGTATGGATATTTTATCTATTAAATCTTCACCTGTCTTAATTGCACACGGACTATAATTAAATACTAATTCATTCTTATATAACGGCATTCTATAATCACCTGTCAGCACACCTTTTTCAAACGATGCATGATATCCTAGTCTATCCGAATACTCCGTTAACTCACCATTTTTTAGTGTGCAAGTCCATTCTACTCCATTATTATAACTTGGGCCCCCATAAGTATCTCTCCACGATGTACTCTTTTCAATTTTATCAACTCTAACACCATTTTCATAACTTGTTTGATGTCTTAATTTGTGTGTATGAATAAGTTCATTATGAATAGGTTCATTATGTCTACGGCTTTGAGGGCCTTCATCATCACCAAAAGCTTCATAAATGAATTCTTTTGTTCTAACGCTTTCACCATTTTTAATGGTTTCTGTTTCAACGCAGTCAACAAATGGGAAATCCCATTCGCTTCCTTTTTTACGTTTCAATTTGCCACTACTGTAGTCATATCTTCTTCGTGAGGTCTCCTCAGACTTTTCGCCGTCCTCATATATGATATACCCGTCCTTGGTTTTGACCTGCCCATTCCAAACTGCACCGTCTTTATACTCTAATTCATCGAGTATTTTATTCGAATTCTGCTTATATACAGTATAATTTCCCTGTTTTTTTCCTTGTTCATCCACAAAATAAACAGCTTTTAACGAACGGTCAGGGTAATATTCTCTCTTTTCTTGCAACTCAGACATGGCAAACTCCTTTCATTATTAGTTCCATTTTACCCCCCCCGATTTTTGTCAAGTTTTTTTCGCAAAAAAATGAGAAAATTTTTATTATGAGCCGCCGGATTTTATCCGAGCGAAACAACAAAACCAGCTGAAATTGTATAGTCGAGCTTGATCAACATTCCCAGCTCGACTACTCTGCGCCATAAATGGCTTGAGTTGCAACTGCGCTCGTTCGCGATACATCGCGAACCTGCACACCCCGTGTGCCTCTCGCTTGTTGTCAAACTCGCTCCCCGCGAGTTCCAATTCTCTGACTATAATCAATAAAAAAATACCCTCATAAAGAGGGCATTTTTTTATTGGTGATCCCAGCGAGACTCGAACTCGCGTTACCGCCGTGAGAGGGCGATGTCCTAGACCGCTAGACGATGGGACCAATGTTTTATGTGCACACTTATAAACATAAAAAAAATAACTTGCAAGCATTTTTTTCATAAAAAAACCTTATTTATGCTTTCAATCGCACAAATAAGGTTTTTTCTTCCAACCTACTTTTGTTGGCGCAAGGCTTCCAAAAATTCCTGATAAGAGAAAGTCTTGATGGTCTCATCTTCCCAGAATGGTAATGAAGAGCCATACACTCCGGAAACTCCTTGGGTAAAGCGCTGAGATGTAACCACTAGTGCTACGGTCGGATAGTCCAAGCGTTTTTTCTCGTCTTTCATCACTGCCGTAACTTTATATACTTTTTTGTCGGACAGTGTTTTGAGGTAAAAGACGACGGTCTTGCCATCCTCACTTTCACCTTTAGAGACGAAGTAGGTCTCCCCTGTGAAGATGTCCTTGGTGCGAAAGGCATCATCAAACAAATCGTAACTAAGGCACGACTTGTTTGCTTTTTCATAAACTGTTTCGAACCAAGAACCTGCCCAAGCCAATCCATGTGTTATAATATGGCTGGCATGATCTTTGTCGCCGATTGCCTCCTGCAGTTTTTTCAATGCTGTCGCAAATTTTTTGCAATCGCACTTGGCATCATGCAACTGGCGACCACAAAACGGACACTTGTCATCATCAACCGAAAAGTTGAATGATGCGTTAAGCGGAAATCCGCCTTTTTTCTCTTTTCCGGTAAATCTGATGCACGGAAAAGACATTTCTACATTTACTTTCATAATGATATTTTTTAAATTAATAATTTTATTTGTGCCGTATTATAAATAAAGTTGTCTTAAAGTCAACTTATTTTTGTCCAAAGTCCGGTTTTCTTATTGATTTTACTGGTTTTGTATTTTTCTCTTGCATTTTTCAACAAAATCATTTTTATATACCTGTGATAAGGAACATTCAAATGCAGTTAATTGAAAACACTTCTGATTTAAAAAAATTATGTACAGAATTGGCTAAGAAGCCTTTTGTCTGTGTGGATTTGGAATTTTTACGCGAACATACTTATTTTGCTCAACTCTGTCTTATACAAATTGCCAACCCTGATGTTGAAGCTATTGTTGACCCATTAGCTAAAGAACTTGACCTTCAGCCTTTTTTTGAACTTATGCAAAACCCCGAAGTAACCAAAGTTTTTCACTCCGGCAGGCAGGATATTGAGATTATCTATCAACAAGGACACTGCATACCTTCACCGCTTTTTGACACTCAGATTGCCGCTTCAGCTATGGGATATGGTGAATCTGTCAGTTACGAAAATTTGGTTAAATCTCTGCTTAATATCAACTTGGATAAAAGTTCCCGCCTTTCGGATTGGAGTAAACGCCCGCTTTCTCAAGAACAACTGCAATATGCTATTTGTGATGTAACACATTTGGCAAAAATGTATCCGCTTATTGTTGAAAAAATGCAAAACAAAGGACGATTACATTGGATTGATGATGAACTGCGTAACCTCAGCAGTCCTTTTCTTTATGATGTCAACCCTTACGAAATATGGACCAAAATACGCCATCGCTCGCACAGTTCCAAGTTTTTAACCTTGTTGCGTGAATTAGCTTGTTGGCGTGAAAAGAGAGCCATGCTCAAAAACACTCCTCGCCAGTCTTTGATTAAAGATGATATTTTGCTGAATATATGCTCGGCCTGTCCGCTCAGCAAAGATGATCTCTCCGCTGTTCGCGGAATGAGAGCTGATTTAGCCAGAGGCAAAATCGGTGATGAAATTATTGAGGTTATTCAAAATGTTAAGACGATGGATAAAGATAATTATGTAACTGTTTATGAAGAAAGCAATTCTCTTAATCCTGACAGCGCTTTGTTAGAAATTTTGCGCGTGGTTTTACACATTATTTCTGCTCAAAACAATACTTCGCCCAAACTCATTGCCTCTGATGATGAACTGAAACAATACTGTTCCGATCCAACTTGTGATGTGAAATTTATGCATGGATGGCGTTATGAGATTTTCGGAAATTTGGTTGAACAAGTAAAATCAGGCACCACTGCCATCATCTATAACGCTGACAAACATTCTATTGATGTTAAAAAAATTTAAAATATTTTACTGAGCAACTCTATAATCTTCCGAGTTTTTTCATCTTTTAGCTGGTAATAAATTGTTTGCGCCGATCGTCTGGTTTTGACTACCTCATAATTGCGCAATATTGCCAAATGCTGCGATAAAGCCGACTGACTCAATTTTATTTCTTTTTCAATTTGACCGACGCTCAATTCTTTATCGGCTATCAGGCACAAAACCTTTAAACGATTTTCATTGGCTATTGCCCGCAATTTTTGTGCTGCTGCACTGATTGTTTTAATTTTCACTGCCCTTCCCCTCAATTATCCGTCTTATTGCTTTTAATCTAATCAACGAATTGTTGTTTACCATCTATACTTAGGTATTGCTAAAAACAAATTTATATTCTAACCTTGGCTCAATAACATTGTTATAGGAGTTATTCGTTATGACTGAAGAAAATCTGGATCAACTGAGTTTTGAAGATGCTCTTGCTCAACTAGAAAAAATTGTTCAGGAATTGGAAAGCGGGCGCATAAAACTTGATGATGCGGTTGCCTCTTATGAAAAAGCCACTGCTTTGAAAAAATTATGTGAGGAAAAGCTCAAAACCGCCCAACTTAAAATTGAAAAAATTGAAATAACTGCCGATAATCAGGTAAGCTCTTCAGAATTTAGCGTTCCGGAGGAATAAATGTACGATTTTATCGCCGATCTCAAACAATTCAGTACAGATTTCAATTCTCGCCTGCCGCAATTTTTCAAATTTCCTGCCGGATTAGAAAAACGCGTCAGCGAAGCTATGTTTTATTCTTTGTCCAACGGTGGAAAGCGTTTGCGTCCTTTTCTGGTTTGTCGCACTGCTCAGCTTTTCAATGTTGATGAACAAGCTGCTTTTTATGTCGCTGCCTCACTGGAAATGCTTCATACTTATTCATTGATACATGATGACTTGCCGGCTATGGATAATGATGACTTTCGCCGCGGACACCCGACTTGCCACAAACAATATGACGAAGCAACCGCAATTTTAGCCGGTGATGGTTTATTGACCTATGCTTTTGAAGTTTTGTGTCAAAGTAAAAACATCTCCGATTCCGTAAAAATAAAACTGTGTTCACTCTTGGCTCAAAGAGCCGGTGCATTTGATGGCATGATTGCCGGACAGATGCTTGATCTTACTACCGATCTTTCACCTGAGTTGTCATCTGCTGATACAGTTAAACATATTGAAGAAATGAAAACCGGCTGTCTGATTGCCTATGCTTGTCAGGCCGGTGCTATTCTCGGCAATGCTTCAATGAACGAATATGATATTATCAGCCGTTATGCCCGCAACATCGGTATAGCTTTTCAAATCACGGATGATATATTAGATGTAATCGGTGATTCCGCCAAAATGGGTAAAACTTTGGGCAAAGACAAACAACAATCCAAAATGACCTTTGTATCGCTTTACGGATTGGACACCGCCCGTCAAAAAGCCGAACAACTGATAAAAGATGCCAAAAAAGAAATAGCTCATTTCGGCGACAAAAGCTTACCCTTACAAAAACTGGCCGATTTTATACTTTCACGCGATCATTAATCCACATCCATAAAGGTCATATAAACATATTTTATGGTTGGCGCCGGATTGGGTACTGAAATCAACAGAGGAACTTTTTCGCCGGCTCGAACAATTGAACTTTCCATCGTGCGATTTTGGGTTTGCAACAACGAAGTTTCTTTGTCCATAATTTCAACATGGACCAATGGAATCTCAATATTTTTTTCTGTCTGATTAAAGATAAAACCTCTTATATCCAGTCTGGTACCTTCACCTTCAGCCAGCATATCCCAGCTTATGTTCTGAAACTCTAGTCCCTCGCCGGCAATTTTAGCATTGATACCAAAGGTTTTATATATTCCGTTCATGAAAGGAACTGTCCTGACAATATCATAACGATTGTTAAACAACCAAACGATTCCAAACAAAACCGCACCAATTCCCACATACTTCCAATTAATCCTGAAATTCAGCCCCAATATGTTGTGTATCCACAACAATATGCGTTTGTAGAACGGCAGTTTACGCTCTTCATTAATCAAATTTTCGGTTCGTTCGGATAAGCGCTCAAAAATATCTTCAATATCAAATTCTTCATCTTCAACTTCAGAATTTTTAGCCTCTGTATCTTCCGTCGTTGAATTTTCATCCGGTTTAGCATCATCTTGAAACGTATGCTCGTCTTTGGGAGCCTCTGCTGCAACATCTTTTTGTGCAACCGGTGCGGGTTCATCTACCGGAGGATTTTTATCTTCTTTAGATTGTCCCCCCATAGCTTCTTGCAACATACCGAAAGCATTTTCCGAAACATCTTCTTCGACAATTTTATCCACAGTAAAAATCTCGCCGCAAACCCCGCAGCGCATCCGTCTTGACTTGAGTTTCAGCAACTCATCATCAATCTCATATCCTGTATTACATCTGGGACAAAAAACTTTCATAAAATCCAACCTCGTTCAATTATCCTCAATATAAAATGAAAAAGATTTTAATCAAAGAAAAAAAACACTTTATTAAATGAATAATTATTGCTATCTTCGTTTCAGTAAAATTGCAAAGAGGCAAATCGTGATTAAAAGCAGTCCTAATAATATAATTGAAATGAATAATGTCGGAATCCGCTACGACCAAGGTCCCGAAATTTTGAGCAATATCAAATTGGCTTTACCGAAAGGATCTTTTCACTTTTTGACCGGACAAAGCGGTGCCGGCAAAACATCACTTTTAAGCCTGATGTATTTAGCCCAAAAACCGAGCCGCGGTGATATCAGCATTTTCGGACATAACATAAATTTTGCCAATCACAACCAACTGGCTTCATTTCGCCGCCGAATTGGCGTTGTGTTTCAAGACTTTCGCTTGCTCGAGCATTTATCTGCTTTTGACAATGTAGCTTTACCCTTGCGAGTCTGTGATATGGACGAGCGCGAAATCAGAAAACGCGTCACCGAATTTTTAACTTGGGTTGAACTGGATCATCATATGTACGATAAAGCTTCAACCTTATCCGGCGGTGAAAAACAACGCGTTGCCATCGCTCGGGCTGTTATCAATCGCCCCGATATTTTGTTGGCTGATGAACCGACCGGCAATGTTGATAATATAATTGCCGGCAAACTGATGAAATTATTTGTCGAGCTTAACAAAATCGGCACAACAGTCGTCATAGCCACTCACTCTGACAAAATCATCAATGATTTTAAATATCCGCGCCTGCACTTGCAAAATCGCGCCCTGCATATTTATTATCCGAACAATAATTCGGCTCTGGGAGATATCAATGTCTAAGCAGCAAATCGTCCCTCGCAAACAAGAATTACAACTTAAAAACGAAAACACCGGCCTATTTTTGCAGGTTATTATCTCGATTGCGGTATTCATCTTTGCCATAACCCTATCCGGTGTTTTGGCTGTCAACTCAATGATCGGCAACTGGAATCGCAGCATATTGGGATCACTGACAGTTCAGGTTATCCCCTCACAAAATCCCAATCAAGAAAAGGCTCTCAGCGAAACCTTGGCTCATCAAGAAAAAGTTGTTGACTTTTTGCGCTCGGTTAACGGCGTTTTGAAAGTAACTCCTTTAACCAATGAGCAGCTCGGTGAATTACTGACTCCTTGGTTAGGTGATGACATATCAATAAATGAGCTTCCGGTTCCTCGTATTATTGATGTTAAAATTGATTCCGATGCTAATATTAATTTCAGCCAGTTATCCAAAGATTTAAATAATGTTTCGCCTTTGGCATCATTGGACAACCACAAACTTTGGCTCAACAAACTTATTGCCTTTGCTGACGGACTTAAGATGATTGCCACAACTATTTTACTGTTGGTTTCACTAATCACTTCCGGTGCCATTTTTTACACTACCAAAATGAGTTTAGGACTGCAACGCGGCGTTATTGAGATATTACATATCATCGGTGCAAAAGACACTTACATTGCCCAACAATATGCTCGCCACATGGGAGCTTTAGGCTTTATCGGCGGACTGGGCGGAATTGTTTTTGCCATTCCTGCCATATTTTTCATCGGCAATTTGGCCTCTGCCATTGAAGGCGGCATTATCAGCGAAACTTCCTTAAGCATATCCGATTGGATTACTATATTATCATTACCGATATTTGCGATGATTATCGCCATAACAACCGCATATTATACGGTCAAACAAACCTTAAAGAAGATGCTGTAATGATGAGAAAAATTTTCACAATTACCTTTTTTTTATTGATCGTTTGGATTGGCGGATTGTTCTACTTCGGCTACTCAATTAACCACTATCAAACCGATACCTCCTCTCATACTGATGCCATAATTGTCTTAACCGGAGGACGCAATCGCATTGCGGAAGCATCTAAACTTCTCAACAAAAAAATGGCTGATAAACTATTTATTTCCGGTGTTGACAAAAACACCAACCTAAAAAACATTCAAAAAACCAACAAAATCAAACAATCATCAATGCGTGATATTGAAATCGGTCGTCAGGCAACCGATACCGAAAGCAATGCTGAAGAAACTTTAAGTTGGGTTAACAGCCACCATATTGCCTCCATTCGTTTGGTTACATCCAATTACCACATGCCGCGATCGATGTTGGAATTTCGCCACCTTATGCCCGAAATAGAGATAATTATGCATCCGGTATATTCTGAACGAATTGAAAAAAAATGGTGGACGAGTTGGCAAACTTTCTCGCTTATTTTTAAAGAATATAATAAATTTATCTTCAAACTTATACAATATCAATTACAACCATGAGGTCATTTTATGCTGGTGATTCGTTCTTTGATTTTTAATATATGCGGTTATTCTATAATTGCCATAGGCTGTATTTTCAATTCGTTATTAGGGGCTATTTCGCCCAAAGCCACCATAAAAACTTGGAACTACTTTTTTATCCCTATGTTTGCTTGGTCGCTTGAGCATATTGCCGGTATCAAAATAGAGCTCAGAGGACAGCAGTATATCAATCAAGATTGTGGCATCTATGCCGGCAAGCACGAGTCGGCGGTTGAAACTTTTGTTTTGACCAAATACCTGAAAAAAGCCTCTTATGTTTTGAAAAAAGAATTGATTTACATTCCGTTTTTCGGTTGGGCTCAAGCTTTTTACGGCATGATTCCGGTCAACCGTTCAGCCGGATCGGCTGCCATGAAAAGTATGCTGCGTCGTGCTCAAAATATCAGCCAAGCCAAGCGTCCGATTATCATTTTTCCGGAAGGAACTCGCAAAGCACCCGAACAAAAACCCGATTACAAACCGGGTGTTGCCCTGCTCTACCAGCACTTAAACATTCCGGTCATACCGATTGCTTCCAATACCGGTTTTTTCTGGCGCCGCAATTCTTTTATGCGTTACCCCGGCAAAATTATCTTTGAGTTTTTGCCCCCTATTGAGCCGGGCTTGAACAAGCAGGAATTTATGACTAAATTGCAGGATACCATTGAACAAAAATGCCATGAACTCAACATGGAAACTATTAAAGAATATCCTCACTTAAAAAAAATGCTTTCATCTGATTATCAAGGATAAAAACATTGCCCAAAATCTTTACAAAATTTTTTCTTCGTTGCGCTGATTGGATAGGAAATATCCGTCAATTATTCAAACTGAAAATCGGCGCAATTTTGAGTTTTGTATTTTCATTTGTTTTGGTTTTTTCTTGTCTTTATGTAACAGCCCAACGCGGTATAATGGTAAAAAAAATACGCAAAAGCTTACCGGAAATTATTACATCGCTTAACGAGGTTGGGGTTGATCTCGCCTATGATAATATAAAATTTAATCCGGTTGCTTTTTTTCCGCTTATGAAAATAGACAACCCGCAACTTTATTCTTTGGATGAGCGCCAATATTGGAATCTTCAATTTGATAACATCAAAATATATACCAATTTGTTAGGATCCCCCCAACTGCAAATAAAATTTGCCGACCATGGCGCATTTTCGCATGGTAACACTTTATATGAAACAACTTCCGGCAAAACCATACTGCGCATTGATGATTTGCTCTCACAACCGGAATTTCTCATCCGCAGTGAGAAGTTTAACATTAAAAATTTGGCCCTCTTTAATAACATAACTTTTTGGCTCAAACCGAGCAATCTTACCGAACAAACCGCCAAGGGGCTGCCTTTTTACCAGTCACTGCTTGAAATCAATAATGTTACTATAAACGGCATGGTAAACTATCCGCTTTCTTCGTACATTAAAAACATTAGTGCCAAAGCTGATATTATCGGCAAGTTTTCTTTTGATGACGATTTACTCACCTCTGCCGAAAGTTGGGTAAAGAACGGCGGATTTATGGATGTTCCGCAGCTTATAGTGCAGTGGGCACCTTTGACCTTGGTCGGAAGAGGCAATGTTCATCTCAACGGAAATTTGCAACCAACCATTAATTTTAACACCTCATCTAAAGGGCTTTTGAAGCTGATTAAGAGCTTGCAGGAAATATCTTTTATTAACAGTTCTAATGTTTATGTTGCCAATATTCTCTTGAGCAACAAAGCTTTCAGGCTCAATCCCGAAGATGAAGAATTGACCATTACTACCCCCATCAGCTATTCAGACGGCAAAATCAGTATTGAAAATTTAGTGATTAAAGATTTTGACAAAGAAACTCAGCAATAATCACTTTGGCCAAGCCATAGCGGCGCGTATCTAACAATTTATATTGTTCCGGCAAGGTACATTCTTCGTTTTTTTCAACCTCAATCAAACATAAAGCCCCATCGCTCAGCCAACCGGTCATATTGACGAGTGCTTTTTCACTCAGCCCCTTATTATATGGAGCATCCATAAACATAACATCAAACTTTTCACTTTTGTTGGCAATTTTACAAGCATCACCTTGTATCAGTCTTATCTTATTTTTTTCTTGCGGTAACAAATCGGCA
This sequence comes from uncultured Pseudomonadota bacterium, assembly GCA_902763535.1. Lineage (GTDB taxonomy): Bacteria > Pseudomonadota > Alphaproteobacteria > RF32 > CAG-239 > CAZU01. The sequence continues at coordinate 79,026 of CACWSG010000001.1, forward strand.
TTTTTCTTTGCATCGCTCAAATCAATATCAATCATTGTTACAGCAGCAAAACCTTGACTGACTGCCTCCAAACCCAAAGCTCCCGAACCGGAAAAAACATCCAAGAATTTCAACCCGCTGAAATCATTTCCTAAACGGGCACGCAAAATATTAAACAAAGCTTCTCGCGCTTTGTCTGCTGTCGGACGCACTGCCGCCGACTTGGGTGATAAAAGTTTTTTGCCGCGATATTTGCCGCCGATTATCCTCATAACGCAAATTTGCTCCCCAACTGTTCGCGCAAAACCTTTTGCGGAATCTCTTTCACCTCGCCTTTTTTCATCGCCCCGAGTTGAAACGGGCCATAAGACAAGCGAATAAGGCGTGATACTTCCAGCCCGAAAAACTTCATCACTTTGCGAATTTCGCGATTCTTGCCTTCCGTTAACGCTATTCTAAGCCAAGTATTGGCGCCTTGTTTGGATTCAACTTCGGCTTTTACCGAGCCGTAATTGATACCGTCAATTGTTATTCCTTGGCTCATTTTTTGCAAATCAGCCTCTTTAACCGCACCAAAAACTCTCACCTTGTAACGCCGAACCCAACCATTGGCCGGTAACTCCAGTTTATGTGCCAACTCTCCGGAATTGGTCAGCAACAACAATCCTTCGGAATTAAGGTCCAATCGCCCGATGGAAATCACTCTTGGCATTGAGGAGGGTAAATTATCAAACACCGTATTGCGCCCTTTTTCATCCCTATGGGTGGTAACCAACCCCACCGGTTTGTAATAAAGCCACAGGCGCGTGTTTTCTACTTCCGGTAACTTCTCGCCATCCAGCAGAATTTTCTCTTCCCCTGACACATTAAAAGCCGGCGATGATACCACCTCACCGTTTACGGTAACTCTTTCCTGTTTGATCAGCTCTTCAGCTTCGCGGCGTGAAGCCACTCCGGCCCGCGCCAAAAATTTAGCAATTCGCATCATGATTTTTGTTTCCTTTTTTCTAATCACTAACACAAATTGCTAAAAATACAATTAAAAAGTCCCCTAATTTTTAATTTAAGGGACTCTTATTAGATTAATTATATCTTGATACTAAAGATTATTTTATCTACTTGATCCTTCTCTTGCGGCAACTTTATCAAGAGTGCTTTTGGTAACCGGCTTGCTTTCCGGCTTTTTGCCGCGTAATTGCTCAACGCGGTATGCCATACGTTGTTCTGATGACATTCCTTCCATAGCTTTGGCGCGTTCAGCTAATTTATCAACACCTGTAGTGTTTTGAATATCCTTAACACCAATATTTTCTTTTGCTTTATTTTTAATTATGTCATCAAACTTGTTACGCAATACAAATTGACAAAAATAATCTGATATGTCACTTCCATAAGGTCCTCCACCACTGGAAAGACCAAATTGCTGATGAGGTCCTTCAAGAATCCACTTTCCATCTTGTCCATATCCCATACATCTTTCTTTACGGCGATTTATATCCAGATTTTTACATTGCTCTTCTGTCCAACCATTTGCCTTAAGAATCTCTTCTTCTTTTTGGCGATAAACATTACATATTTCACTAGTGGGAACCTTACCGTTAAGATTATCTTTAGGTAAGTCAGCTAATTTCTGCTTTAAATCACTATCATACTCTAAAGCTTGCCTCGCTGGACCATTTTTAATTTGTACAATCTCCATTTCATAATTACGACCATAATCCCGTGAGTTACTTTCAGATGCCATCATCATTCCATGAAAGACATTTTTTGTGGCTTGCATTCTAGCCTCTTCATTGTATTGTTCCGCTCTTGAATATTCTCTCGCTTTCGCCTCTACTAAACGCGGATCAACTATTTTTCCAGCTACCTCCACCTCCTTAAGAAAAATTTGAGTAGCAATAGATTTCTCCTCATCTTCCATACTGCTAAGCTTTTCTCTAGTTTTAGGAAAATCATCAGTAAACTCAACAGCCGCACGACAAGCATCAGGATCTTTAGAAATATCTTGCAACTCCTTGATATAATATTTCATATTCGGATATTTATCAAGTAAATCAGGATTCTTCTCCAAAAACTCATTTAAACCATCATCATTTCCTGAACGATAAATTCCTCTTCTGATATTGGTTAATTGATTATAAAGCTCAACATCATGTTGATTTTGTAGATCCAGTCCAGATAAATTCCTTAGCGAATAATCAGCTTCACTTTCATGCCTTATGGCAGCATCATAGGGTCTAATTTTATTTTTTACATCAGATTCTTTCTGCTTTAAAAGTTCAATATCTTTTAAAGATGTTGAAGCTTCCATAATATTAGAAAATGGAACTTCATCTAACCAACTCATATCGTAAATCATAATTGCATCCTCCTAATTATTTCATTCATATTTTCATTATACCACCCCACTAGACAAAAGTAAACATAATTTTATTTTTTTTATAAAAAGTTTTGCTTGCCTTTTTATGCAAAATCATTTTTTATATATCGCAGTTAAAGGAAAAATTTTATGACACCTGAAGATTATATGCAACTTGCCTTAGCGCAAGCACAAAAAGCCGCTGCAATTGATGAAATACCGGTCGGTTGTTTGATTGTCAATCCTGCCAAAAATGAAGTTATTGCCGCCACCCACAACCGCAACCAACACACTTTTGATGCTACGGCTCATGCCGAGATTTTAGCCATTCGTCAGGCTTGCGAAAAATTATCTCAAAATCGCCTTTGGGATATGGATATGTATGTAACCCTAGAGCCTTGTGCCATGTGTGCTGCCGCCATTTCTTTTGCCCGTATCAAAAATCTTTATTTTGGAGCTTTTGATGAAAAAGGCGGTGCGGTCGTCAACGGGGTTAAATTTTATGAGCAAAAAATTTGCCACCATAAACCCGAAATCTATGGTGGCATCTTAGAAAAACAATGCTCGGAAATATTAAAGCAATTCTTTCAAAATAAACGATAGCTTATTCAATTTCCAATCTTACGGCAAAATCATTTTCCTCTATATTATCAACATTTGCCTTGTCTTCATCGCGGACATAATTGGCAACTATAATTGCTTCACCGGGCTTTAAGGTTTTGATCTTATAAAAACTCTTTCCGCCGACACCGACCATACCTTCCGGATTTTCATCAGCAACATATCTTTCATCCACTTCTTCGACTATGCCGTCATCTTTGACATAGGTGATATATTGCCAACTGTAACCGGTTGTGGCATTAGCCTCCAACTCAACTTCAACTTCTTGTCCCGCCTTTATTGTCACAATTGCTCCACTGTCTTGTGCGCTCAAACCGACAATATCCTCACTTGCCGCAACTACATCAGCATTCTTTTCAGCATCCTTTTGTCCGCAAGCCGCCAACAACATTGCTACCAATAACAAATATTTCTTCATTTTGTTCCTTGCCTTTCCAAATAATTAGCCTCGTACCTTATGCTATACAATATAATCTTTTTTGTAAATCAAAAAATGAACTTTTGTTTATAAAACAAGTACATCTTTATTCCAAGGCGCAATTATTTGCTTAACCCCAACTCTTCCATTACCTGCTTTTTCAAGGTTACATTATCCGCCTTGCCGGTGGCAAAAGTAGGCAATTCTTTGTGCATAAGAATGACTCTCGGCAAATAAAGCTCCGGCAAGCCGTTCATCTTGATATATTCATGCAGTCTTTCCGAAGTAACCTTTTTGTTGGTTGTAACCAAAACCACCTGTTCGCCTTTGGTATCATGCGGCACGGCAACTACGCCATAATCAAACTCACCGTCTTTTTCAAAGGCTTTTACCACTGTCTCTAAAACGGCATTCAGTGATACCATCTCACCGCCGACTTTGGCAAAACGTTTGATTCTGTCTTTAATATAAACAAAACCGATATCATCAATATCAACCACATCACCGGTATGATACCAGCCATCTTTCAAAGGAACCAACTTACCCGGATTATCCGGCATAATATAGCCCTTCATAACATTCGGACCTTTAACGCAAAGCTCGCCGCCCTTCTCAATTCCATCAACCGGCAAAAGCTTGTATTGAATCTTCGGCAAAAGCTTACCGATAGAGCCGAAACGATTGAAAATATGGTTATTGGCACATATAACCGGAGAACATTCGGTTGCACCATATCCTTCTTTAATGCTAACCCCCAATCTTTCGCCCCACAGGTTGCGCGTATCAGGTTTAATTGCTTCAGCACCGCCAACCATAACTCTGACATGATTAAAGTCCATCGGATGAGCAATCTTGGCATAACCGCGGAAAAATGTATCGGTACCCACCAGCAAGGTCGTGCCTATCTCATAAGACAATTCGGCAATAATACGATAATGCAACGGTGACGGGTATAAAAACAACTTACTTCCTCTGAATATCGGGAACAAAGTTCCTACTGCCAACCCGAATGAATGAAACATCGGCAATGCATTCAACATCACATCATTCACATCACAACTGTAAATACACGATATTTGATCAACATTGGAAATCACATTGGCATGGCTCAAAACTACTGCCTTTGGCGCACCTTCCGAACCGGAAGTAAACAGTACAACTGCTTCTTTATCTCCGCCGACCGGATGCGGCACGCGTTTAACCTTATAGCGGATATAGGCCTCAATTTTATCCCTCAAAGTGATATATTTACGCAAATCTTCAAGGAAAAAGATGTTATATCCGGCTTCGCGCAAATCATCAATCACATTTTCCATCTTAGCACCTCTTATAAAGGTGTGCGAAGTGATAATCATTTTAACTTTGGCCGTATTGCACATTGACACCATGTTTTTGGCACCAACCGAAAAATTAAGCATTACCGGCACGCGCTCATAAGCCGACAAACCGAAAAATGCACAAACCGTAGCCAAAGCATTAGGCATCAACAAAGCTATTCTGTCACCGGGGTTGGTCATTTTCTTAAAGAAACGTCCCAAAACAAACGACTTAACCACCAAATCAAGATAGGACTGCGGCACGCGATTCACATCTTCAAAAAATTTCGGACGGAAAAACAAACCGCGCTTGGAGTTAATTTTAGCCGCTTTCATCAACATCCCGAACAACGATATATCACCATTGTTAATTGCATCAAAACACATATCACGCATAATCATATAAATTTCGTTACTCAAGTGATCGCGTTGATTGCGCAAATTATCTTTCAACTTAAATTTAATCGGTTTTTGTACCGTGATGGTAATCTTGGGCAGCGGACGATGCGGCAACTTGCCCTTAGTCTTCGAAAAATAGCCGTATTGCGGTCCGTTAATCCAAATCGGCACTACCGGAGCATTAGCTTTATCAGCCAACAAACCGGGAGCCTCATAAATTTTCATCAAACCACCATTCTCGGTCATACGTCCCTCGGGGAAAATAACACAACGTCTGCCGGATTCGACCTTGGCAATCAATTCTTTCAAATCGGCCGGTTCAATCATGTTAAACGGCATAATATCAGCCGTCTTCATGAATAGTCTTACCCATTTGTTACGATAGAGATGTCCGTTTAGGGCAAAAATCGGATCACCCGGCAAAAATGCAAAAAGCATTATCGGGTCAAGATATGACACATGGTTGGAAATATAGACAGCCTTGGTCGGCAATTTATTAACATCAAACTGAATATTGCATCTGACTTTCAAAACCGTAAACACCAAACGCAAAATAAATCGCACAAGATTTCTCAAATTAAAGTCCTCCGAGAGTTTAAGTTGCCAATCTTCTACCCTAAAAACAAAGCTCTGTAAAGCAAAATTTTTATCCCCTTTGGTTTAGCCGATTCGCTTTTAAGTCAATCGATTGATTTTATTATATTTTCAGAAGGAAAATAACTGGTGGATAAAATTTTTATTGTAATTTCAAACAAATAATGCATAATAAGGCAAAATTTAACAATTTTAAATCGGATAAAACTATGCCTAACGATTCCAAAGCTAAATTACTCTTAAGTGCCTTTGAAGAATTTGCCAAAAACGGATTCTTTGGTGCCTCCACTCGCGATATTGCCGCCAAAGCCAATATTAATATATCTTCTATTCTTTATTATTTTGGCGGCAAAAAAGGTATCTATACCGCTGCCTTAAAAAATATTGTCAATGTAGTTAATGATATGACGGCTGATTTGACCGCGCAATATCAGGTAGTGCAAAAAAGCGAAAATCAATCTGATGCCGCTGCCCTCCTAAAAGATTTCATGCAACGCTTTTTGATGATTATCTGCTCGGAGACCTTGTCTATTGATATGAAAAAAGTTTTTTTGAGTGAGTATTCCTGCCCCACGGAAGAATTTTCGATTCTCTATGATGAGTTGATTCGTCCCTTTCACGACAAAATTTCCTCATTGTTGCATTGGGCATCGGCCAAAAAAATTCCGCTTAAAGACTGCTATTTTTATGTAATTACCTTGTTTTCAACTTTCTTCGTCTTTATCTCGCGTGAAGAAAACATTTGCAAAATTATGGAATGGGATAAGGCTGATGAAAAAGTTTTAGACAAGTTATTAACTTATACCAACAAACAGATAGACTTTATTTTATCGGCATTTTCGCAGGACAGTAAAAAATAATTCAATCGAGTGATTAAAATTATTCAATCGATTGATTGACATTTAAAATTTTTTGTTTTATAACCTCCTTGTATTTTGAAACTATCAAGGAGTTCTTAAATTGAAAAAATTAGTAACTTTCACCGCTTTGGCCACTGTTTTGGCTATTGCAAACAATGCTAACGCCGCCGGATTCCAGCTGCGTGAACAATCGGCCGCCGCTCAAGGTAACGCTTTTGCCGGTGCCACAGCCGGAGCCGAAAACCCATCTTATGCTTTCTTTAATGTAGCCGGCTTAACTCGTCAAAAAGGAATTCAGGTCAACCTCGGTGGAACTTATATTGCTCCTCAGGCTGAAGCCAGAAACATTTCCGGAGGCTTGCCGACAAGCGAAACCGGTGAGCAACACAATATTGTTCACGCCGCCATTGCTCCTAACGGAACCGTATCTTACCAGCTTGATGATAAAACTGTTTTGGGTGTAAGCGTTAACTCTCCTTTTGGCATGATTACCAAATACAATGCCAACTGGGCCGGTTCTGCACATGGCAACACTTCCCGCGTTCACACCATCACTATTACCCCGATGGCTGCATATAAAGTTACTGACCAATTATCTCTTGGTGCCGGATTTGTGGTTGAAAAAGTTCGTGCTCGTTTAACCAGCAAAGCCAGAGGTGTCTATGATACTGCTGTTCATGGCGACACCACCGATATCGGCTATCAATTAGGTGCTATGTATGAGTTAAACGACAATACTCGTTTTGGTATTGGCTATCGTAGTGAAATGAAACACAAAATCCAAGGTGAAATAGAATCTTCTCCACTATTGGGAGCATTGATGAATCAAGACATCAACTGCGACTTGGATCTTCCGGCAACTTTCTCTTTGGGTGCTTATCACAAACTCAACGACAAATGGGAGTTGATGGCTGAATATCAACGCACTTATTGGTCATCTTTTGATCGTTTGGATTTCAACGGCAAAGATAATCCGGCTTTTCATTCCAGAACCTATGAAAACTGGCGCGACACCAATTTCTATGCCTTGGGTGCCTCTTATCAAATCGACGATCAGTGGAAAGCTCGTTTCGGTGTAGCTTTTGACCAAGCTGCTGCCAAAAGAGCCGAACGCACACCGCGTATTCCCGATTCTGATCGTATTTGGTACTCTTTTGGTTTGAATTATAAATATAATGAAAAATTGAGCTTTGATATGGCTTATACCTACATCCAAGCCAAAGATGCGACTGTTGATACTGCCAACACTCGTAACAGAGGCACCGGACCCGAAGTTTATGCCGACTACAAAAACTCGGTTAAGATGTGGGGCTTGTCTTTGAACTACAAGTTCTAAGATATTTCAATTTATACAATAATGCCCTTGATAACTTCATCAAGGGCATTATTTATTTTTAAGCAAATAACATTATTAAGATTATCAAAACAAAAGCAATCTTTCCGATATTTTGCATAAACCCCTCGCCCATTGTCAAACCATCAATGAGCATATAATGGATTTAGCTTCTTTTTCAAACTAGTGATAAGTTCTAATCAGCGAACTCAGGATTCCTTGCACTTTTACTCTTCCGGCGGCCAATTTGCGCGTTTGATAAGCGCTGTTTTGCGGTATCAACTCAACATAGGCTCCCGATTTTTTGATTTTTTTCAAAGTTGCTTCCGTATTATCCACCAAAGCCACCACAATATCACCGTTATTAGCTGTTTCGGTTCTTTTTATAATAACAGTGTCGCCATCCATAATTCCGGCTTCAATCATTGAATCTCCTTCAATCGTCAAAGCATAATAATCACCGCCATAAACCATGGCTGCCGGAATACTGAGCTTATCATTTTCATTGGCAATAGCTTCAATCGGTGTTCCTGCTGCAATTTTACCATAAAGAGGAATTTCCACCGAAGGAGTTGCTTTTTCGGTAGGTATCACCACATTAGACGGCTTTATTTTAGGCAATCGCAACACTTCCAATGCTCTAGCTTTGTGCGGCAACTTTCGAATAAAATTGCGCTCCACAAGAGCATCAATCAAAGCATGAATGCCGGATTTTGATTTTAAACCGATAGCGTCTTTCATCTCATCAAAAGAGGGACAACATCCGGTTTCTTTGATAGTTTTATGAATAAACAGTAACAAATTATATTGTTTTGGTGTTAACATAACGCAACTCCTTAATTGATTTGTTCTAGTTTAGTTCTATTAAAAACATTTTGTCAAGCCAAAAAAATATTTCTTTGACGATTTAACTGTATTTTTTATTTGAAAATAAATTAACTTGCTATTATAGTGGGTGAAGTTTTTTATAATAAATATTAATAGGAATATATCATGTCTAACGAAACTAATATTCATCGTGAATCGCGCCTAAATAAGCTGCACGACTTACAAGAAAAAGGCTATAACCCCTACCCTTATTGTTTCAAACCCAATGCAAAAGCGGCTGACTTGCAAGAAAAATACAAAGATTTGGAAGCAGGCGCTGATACATCTGACAGGGTAACCATTGCCGGACGCGCCATGGCCGTGCGCAACAACGGAATGTTTATTGATGTTAAAGACATGAGCGGCAAAATTCAGGCTTTTTGCCACAAAAATCATCTACCGGAAGAAGATTTGGCTTTGCTTAAAGACTTGGATGTCGGCGACATCGTCGGAATTTCCGGTTATGTTCGCCGCACCCCGCGCGGAGAATTATCAATTGCCGCTGAGCACTTTGACATAATATCAAAATCACTGCAAGCTCTGCCGGAAAAATTCCATGGTCTGACCGATATTGATGCGCGTTATCGTCAACGTTATGTTGATTTTATCATGAATGACGACAGCAAAGAAATCTATCGTAAACGTTGCGAAATTATCTCAGCTGTTCGCCGTTATTTTGAGGAAAATGACTTTTTGGAAGTTGAAACTCCGATGTTGCACCCGATTATGGGCGGCGCATCAGCCAAACCTTTCATAACTCACCACAACACTTTGGATATGGACTTATATTTGCGTATCGCCCCCGAATTATATTTGAAAAAATTGGTTGTCGGCGGTTTTGATCGCGTATTTGAAATCGGGCGCAACTTCCGCAATGAAGGCATTGATAAAACCCATAATCCTGAATTTACGGCTTTGGAAGCCTATCAAGCTTACGCTGACTACAATGACATGGCGGAACTCATTCCCAATCTGTTGCGCTATGTTGCTCAAAAAGTTTTGGGAACAACCATCATCAATGTTAACGGCAACGAAATTGATTTAAGCAAGCCCTTTGCCAAAAAATCAATGATTGATTTGGTAAAAGAAGCTACCGGAGCTGATTTCTTGAGCGTTGAAACTCTGGAAGATGCTGTTGCTTTGGCAAAATCAGTCGGCGTTGATGCATCATCTTGTATTTCTTGGGGTAAAGTTATATCTGAAGTATTTGATGCCAAAGTTGAGCCCAATTTGATTCAACCGATTTTGGTTATGGATATGCCGCGTGATATTTCGCCTTTGGCAAAAACACACCGCTCCAATCCACGTTTGGTTGAACATTTTGATGCTTATGTCGGCGGCATGGAAGTCGGTTGTGCTTATTCTGAATTATCCAACCCCTTGGAGCAACGCGAACGTTTTGAAGCTCAAAGTAAAGATCGCGAAAAAGGCGATGATGAAGCCCAAATGCTTGATGAAGATTTCATCAATGCGCTTGAAAACGCCTTTCCTCCCACCGGCGGTATGGGAATGGGATTGGATCGACTGGCAATTTTGTTGACCGGTGCCGAGACCATTCGCGATGTGATTGCTTTTCCAACTTTACGCAAAAAAGACTAAGATATTGCAAAAATTTTCATCACTAAAGCTCAAATGGCTGTTGATTAAATGTTCGCGTTTAATCGCAGCTTTGGCTTTTGTGATGTTTATTGTCTTTCATTTTAACACATCAAACAATTCTCAAAATGATGAAGTTGCTTCTGCACCGACACCCGATGGTGATGAAACTTATGTCTCAATGTATGAGAATTTTGATAAACAGTCTTCTCTTTCGCAAGAAAATCTCTCTTCATCATCAAATGAAATCTCTCCCTCCAAAACCAATAGTGAATATGATGAGCTGGCTTTGGCTGTTGAGTTAGGAACCTCAACTGAAATAACTTATGATGATGAGATTCCTCAATTATATGATACTTTATACGAAGAAGTTTTACCTGATGACATCATTGACTTTGACCACCCTGAAGTTAATACTAAGCATAAAAATATAAGTGTTCCTGCGCAAAAACCGGCTTATTTTGGTAAAAATCCGCTTATTGCCATCGTAATTGATGATATGGGAATAAATCATCGTAGAACTGCTGAAATAAGTTCACTTAACTATCCCCTGACAGCTTCTTTTTTGACCTATGGCACCAATATTGATGAACAAGTCAATCATTCACAAACCTCGGGACATGAAATTATGCTGCACGCACCGATGGAAGCCTTAAGCACCACCGAAAATGCTCCTGATGTTTTGACCACTGCTATGTCAGCACAAGAAATCAAAGATAACTTTTCCGTTATGTTGCAGAAAGTTAAAAATATTAAAGGGGTTAATAATCATATGGGAAGCAAGCTGACCCAAGATAAGGAAAAAATGCTTGCTGTTATGGAAGTTATCAAAGAACATAACCTATTCTTTCTTGATTCGCGAACATCAGCAAAATCAGTCGCTGATAAAGCAGCTCAAGAAATGAAAGTTAAATATGCTACTCGTAATATCTTTTTAGATAACAACAACGATAAAAACTATATTCTTAAACAATTAGAACACACCGAAAATCTGGCTCGCAAAAACGGTTATGCTATTGCTATCGGACATCCCAAAAGCCAAACGGTTGCCGCTTTACAAGAATGGTTGCCATCATTGCAAAACAAAGGTATAAAATTGGTACATTTAAGCGAAATCATCAATATTCTAAACCAATAAAAAAAGGGGGCTGATTATTTTTCAGACCCCCTTTTTTGTTGTTGTACTTTGCGACTTATCATTTTGACAACTCGTCTTTTGCGGAAAATTCCCTTAACTTGTAATTTATCGGCCAACCAATCTCGTGAAATACGATTAGCTTTCAGTCGATCCAATATAAATTCCGGCCAACGCATCCATTCATAAGGAGAACTGACCAAGCACTCAACTATCGTGTTGTGATAAGAATTGCGCGCCAGCACATCTTTCAGATTACACCCGCTGCCCAAATCATCGACCAAAAACTCTTCTTGGTTAAAGGGAAGAATTTTTATCAATGTTCTTGTTGCATTATAATCCGAAGAATTGTCGTGAACAACACACCAAGTTGCATTTCTTTTGACGAATTCAACCATGACTTTTACAAGCATCTTGTCTTGATTAGCCTGCCACCCCATCCAAGACGGATATTGAGATGATGATCCGAGTTCGTTTTTTATGCAAGCATAAACGAGTTCAAGTAATTTAGTCGTTTGAACTTCATCAATCTCATGCAAATCACGAACATTTTTCATAATGGCAAAAAACGCCATTTTTTTATCATCATCACATGAAACCACATCAGAAAAATGATTAATGATAATGGCAAACAAATCTAAAGCAGCCGCCTCATTGGCAGAATTGTCATTTGTATAAGCCAGCAAAGCTGTTCGAAGTTTTTTGTAATCTTCTTTCATAAGCATAAAAATTTATTCATAATATAATTCGTGGCGAGTTTATATGGGTTAAACTGCTTTGTCAAGAAAGCAAACAAAAATTTTAAAAAAACTCTTGACCTATAAAAATTTTACTTGTATATAGCATAAGTCATCATTTGATGGTCCCATCGTCTAATGGTTAGGACATCACCCTTTCACGGTGGTAATATGGGTTCGAATCCCGTTGGGATCACCAATCGCAACACCCTCGATTTTCGGGGGTGTTTTTTTGTTTAAAGAATCTATCAAATCAAAAGGTTTTCTAAGGTTATAAGAGATTTTCCTATCCTTCATTTGCAAGTTCGAAAGTAAAAGTTTCAAAATCGCTCTTTTGGTCTCTACTTTCGAACTTTTGAAAATTTGGTAGGCATTATTCCCCAATGAAAGTATTGTTGATATTGCGATAGAGAAGTTTTTATCAGCCTCGGTCAATAAAGCAGACTTTCCCTCAAGTTCGTATTGTTCTTGTTTAACGTCTTCATTCATATCCCGATATTCTTCGGGCGTAATATGACCTTCAAGCAGTAATGACCGCAATCGTTTAATCTTGTCTTGGCAATTGTCATATTTCTGACGAATTGCTCGCACTTCCTTATTATGAGCCTCATTTTGTTTATTGATGATTTTTTCCATATCAGCCTTAAGATATGGCATAATTTCTTGTGGAACGTGCAAATTCTTTAACTCACCTTCTATTGCCTCTAATGCAACATTTTCATTAATTTGAGGGTTTTCACAATTGCCTTTGAAATGCGAACACTTCAAATAGATATACTCCTTTCCGCTTGGTTTTGTTTTTTTATAGCTGCTGATAGTACAGCCACATACGCCGCAAGTCATAAGCCCTCTGAAAATAAAAGGCTCTTCAGTCGCCTTAAACGGTATTTTTTCTTCTGGTTTACGACCGTGCATAATATCTTGGCAAGTTTGAAACAATGCAGGAGCAATGAACGTTTCATATTGATGCTTAAATACATTCTCCCTGTATATCATTTCCCCTATGTAAAATTTGTTGTTCAAAATACGATGAACTGCACTGGTATTTAATGGTTTACCGTTGTATTTACTCGTCAAACCCCATTCTTTACATTGTTTTACCATATCTTTTAATGAATATAAGCCTGTTGCATAGCGTTCAAACAGCTTTTGTATAATTGGCGCTCGTTCATTATCAACAATAACATCAGCTTTACCATCTGGTTTTCTAACATTAAAATATCCTAAAGGAGCTCTATACATACAAAAACCGTGTTCGGCTTGATGATTCATACCACTAACAACGTTATCTCGCAAAGAAAGAACATAGTTTTGTGCCATAACGACATTTAAGCCTAAAATCGTTAAATCACCAGCTTTTGAATTTTTATCAAGCACCAAATTCTCTTGCACTAAGTGAAGTTCTAATTGACCGCTCTTACGCATTTCATCAATCATTGTATAGTTTTTGAAGTTACGCATTAAGCGGTCAGTTTTCAAACAAACCAGAGCTATACCACCACGTTGTTTCTTACAAAAAGCCAATATCTCCATAAAGTGCTTGCGTTCACCACGAGTGGAACTTTCAACCAGTTCAGCATCTTTTATAATATTTAAGCCTTTTCGTTCGCAGTATTGCTTCAACACTTCTTGCTGATTTTGCAACGAGTAGCCCTCTTGCGATTGCATAGTAGTCGATACACGACGTAATAAAACAGCATTTTTCATTACTAATTATCCTTATTATTAAAAGTATCATATCATACAATTTTAGACAAAAACAAGCAAATTATTTAAGACTAAACATTTTTAATAATGATTAGTTTTCTAATAAAAATCTTACCAAAAACCCTTAGTTACAAATAATTTCCCAACCAAAAACCTCTTTTACATAATTTCAATACAAGCCAATTGGTGGTTTGTCAGCAAAATGCCTGTAAGCATTTTTGTCCAAACAATGATAAATGAAAAAGTTGGAAATTGTAAAATCGTGGTATCCGAATGAAACATTGTCTGATGATGATGCTTCAAGAATATATGAACGATTATTGCAACTTTTTCTACTTTTTTACAATGAGGACAATCTGACTAATGAAAGAGAGGTTACTAATGAGTCAGAAAAAAAATAAAATTTATAAAGAAGCTGAAAATCAATTGAATGAAATGCAAAAGGCATTCATCGAATTTGATAAAAGCTATATTCTTCCCAGAAATCACTTGAATTCAGCCCTCATTGGTTGTTATCAAGCTTCAACGGAATGGGAGGATAAGTTCATAGAAGAATACTGTGAACAAAACAACATCAAATATATGAAGAAGAAACGCTACAAAAATATAGTGATGCTAGCTATGAATGTTAGCGATGACTGCGATGAAAGGACAAAAGCTCGTGTTAGAACTTATGTTCGTATCTTAAAAAAATTTAAGCAGCTAAATTATGATGTTGAAACAGCAAAAGAGCAACTTGAAGAATTCGGTACTGACTATTTTGCTAATCCAAGAAAAAAGAAGGAAAAATCGGAAGAAACTTCAAAGCCGCAACAGCTTGAGTTTGATTTCGGAACTTCTTCAAAAAATACTTCGAATGAAGAAGACGATGATGATAGCGAAGCTGATGCAGAGGAAATAAGCGATGATGATTCCGAAGAAGATAAAGACGAATGCGATTTTGCAGATGAAGATGATGATGAAAACTATGAAGGAAAAAATCGCTTTCGTGATTATCACATTCCAGCTTCTGTAAAACAAGACAAACAATCTTCTAAAACTTTTTCAGAAGAACTTATTGACCTTTGTAACAAGTATGACTTTGAGGATGAAAACTTTGTCCTTTGGATATGTGAGGATAAAGTCCGAATGAGTACTGATAAAAAACTCATTAATCGCTTGGAAAAACAAAATTATGAGTTCGAAGACTTATAGTTTATCTTTTGATAAGGGGGTACAGCAGTATCCCCTTATTTGCAAAACGTTGTTCAACAACGTTTTTACATCACCCCAAAAACTGCACAAATGTATACAACCATATTTAGTCATTAATGCAGTTTATATTAAGGACAACTACTATGACTAACTTCGCAGATAAATTCGAACATAACGCAGTATTACAGTTAAGGAAATTAAATAGAGCTATTGATTTATATTGCAAGGATATCTTTAGAAAAAATAAACTAATAAGATATGTAAGAAGCGATAATGGATACGGTATGATGCAGCCTATGGCTTTATATAACTTTTCAGAAATAGCATTTACTCACCTAGAGCCAATTATTGGTGTTGAAAATATTTCAATGTTTACTATAGCCGTTGATACTTTCAATTTTGGGAAAGACAATTGGGATTTCAATTATCCATTATTTCGTAAAGAAATCAAAAAAATACTAAAAGGTTATGACTACATTGCTAATGTGGCTTTAGATGAATTTCCAAGAGGACGTTACTTTGATGAAGGGATATTAATGACACCGCATATACACGGCATATTTTTCAGACCGTTAACTCGTTGGGAAAAAGGTAAAATATCCATAAAAATAAAAAAACATTTTCCAGAATATCGAATAAGACCTTTTGTTGTCAGAGAAAAGTTTGATTTAAAATCTGCAATACATTATTCTTTCAAGGCATTATATGGCGGTAAAACCACTTATTCTGGTACGTGCGGAAAAAATATTGAAACACCATATAGGAACCTCTTTATAAATTTTTTGCACCTTAAAGCCCTCAAAATATACGATTGTGCTTTTGCTGGTGGTAAAGGCATTGAAGTGTTAAATAATATTATCAGCGATATTAAAACTAACTAACACAACTTAAATAATTATAAACAGTCCTTCGTGAAACATTAAATTGTTTGGCGATGGTGGTTATAGGGGTACGATTATTAACCAAGGCTTTTATTTCTTCGGCTTGTTCATTGGTTAGTTTACGTTGCCCACCTTTATATTTACCTTTGAGTTTAGCCAAAGCAATTCCCTCACGTTGACGCTCCAAGATTAAGTTGCGCTCAAGCTCTGCTACAGCTCCCAACATCGTCATCATCATTTTTTGATACGGATCTTGTTTATCGGGGGCAAATATCAAATTTTCTTTATGAAATACAACTTTAGCTCCTTTATTGGTTATTTCTTCGACCAAGTTCAGCAAATCATTTGTGTTGCGTGCTAATCTATCCATCGAGTGGACATTAACCACATCACCGGCACGAATATTAAGTAACATAGCTTGAAGTTCTGGGCGGTTAGTGTTTTTACCACTGATTTTTTCGACATATTCCCTATCGCAAGCAACATTTAACAGTTGGCGCTCGGTATTCTGGTCGGTTGTGGAAACTCTCTTGTAATTAAACAACATTTTAAGCTCCTATATGTGAAATTTACATTTATAACTTTGATTTACAGGTGTGTAATTAATGCGGTTTTCGACTTTGTTTACACACTTTTAAGGCTGCGCAATCACGGTATACTTTATTTTTACACCGCCTCAGCCTTGACAACTATCGTGTCCTCAACTGTCAGGTCATAAATCCTTGGCATATTGCTCGAACGTAGAAATCGCAAACCGTCAGAATCATTTAAATAAATTCTGTCTGTGGTTATTCGGTCAATCACGCTCCAATGGTCGTGTAGACCTTGTATGCCTATAATCACGGCTGTATTCGGCTGTTTTGTTAGTGTCGATATTTTTTTGATGGCTGTTGTCGTGCGAGTTTTATCGTTGAATGGCCTATAATGCGTTAACCTGATATTGTCCAATTGTGATTGAATAATACCAAGATAATCCTCAACTTGTTCAACTTCTGAGCCTTCTTTATGGACTGCGTTTAATTTACGGTGTTTATATAAGTATGCAATTATTTCTTGAAACCAAAATTTTACGTATTTCTTTTTAAAATTCTCCAAACCTTCTGTCGATAACAATGTCGCATTAATTGAGCTATACACACCACAGAGATTGTCGAGATTGCCTTGCGAAAAGTAAATATTCTTCATCAATATTCATCTCCTCTCATTATGGTTAGCACTCTGTTGGTAACGCTCTCATCGGATATGTCGGGACTGAGGCATAAGTAGTCTAGGTCGTAGTAATCAATCTTCCAGAAGTATGTTGCCCCTTTGAAGTCTATAGCCCCGAAGTCGTGTTCTTGATTAGGATCATTATTTGCAGTGAATTTATCAAAAGTGCGAACTCGGTTTAACAGCTCAGCACGGTCATTGTCGTTTAACTCGCAAACACCAACTGTCAACATAACTTTGCCACCAGTGAATGTCTTGCGAAGTTTGTCGTTCAATAGTCGTATTTTACCAACACTCATTTTTTACTCCTTTAAAATAAAAAAAGAGCCAAGGTATTTAACCAAGGCTCTCAAAATTTGCGGATTAAGGCAGATGGTATGTCCCACAAAACCTATTTCGACATTAGAATTGTATGACATACCACCTCACTTTCACACCGACAAAATTAAACCTTATCTGCTCTGGTGAAAAAGCAGATTATATAAGGCTTATGTGTCAGTGATTTTGTATTCGAAATAAACGAACCGATTCGTTTTTGAATACAACTAATTATAACACAAAAATAAAGGAAAATCAAGTACTTAATTGACAAAACATCATTTTTTGACGCATTTTTTAGTTTATTTCAAATGGTTTAGTACCTCTTTTTTATGTTTATTGAAATAACTGATTATTTCTTGAGCAAATTGTCTGAATTGTTTTATATCTTCATCGCTTATTGTATCGGAATCATTTATTGAAACAGTATGTTGACTATCATTATAAGTGTCACAATCACAATTTTTAACAGCTATTAATTTCGATGTTTCTTGTATAATCGCAAAATCGTCATTGTCCTGATTATTGATTGAGCTAAAAACACCTAGCTGTTTGTTTTGCCAATACATCACAACAGAAAAATTAATTTCAAAATGTTTATTTATTTCATAAGATGCTGTAAATAATGAATAATCGCTTATATCATTTGCTAAATCAAAACAGTTATCTAAATCTGTAATATAAATTATATTATGATTTTCAATATCTAAGTCATTTACCAGATCTTCCCAAACGGCTTCCCATATTTGACGACACATAATCCAGCCGTCCGTTTTAAACTTCTGCAAAAACACCTTAGCTTGATAAAAGTTTTGATATTCATCAAACGAAATTTTGCTAGGTACTTCGGTATTGTCGAACATAGCTAAAGCTTTTATCGTATTATCTTTGCAAACTTTTTTTAAATTTTCAGGTATTTGTATCATTTTTAACACTCCCAATATAAAATTTTGTTCCACAATGAAGACCTGTAACGTTTCATATCTTCATCTTCAACCAGTCCGTCTAGGTTCTGTTCCCATAATTGCATAACATCACACCAGAGTATATTTTTCCAAGATTCTTTTTTTTCTTTTTTTGCATCAATATCTTTTTGAATATTTTTAATAGTGATAACGACGAAGGTCAGCTCTTTACCTTTGGCAATTTTCTTCATCTGTTCCTCATAAACGCTTAATTCATTACCATCAATTACGGCATCAAATTTTACTTCAATACATAAAGCTCCGCTATTCCATATAATTGTATTATCAATACGTTTTCGCCTTTTTTTCTTATCTTTGACATTTTTAGTAAGAACTTCGCAAGCACAATAATAACCATCTTTGGGAAGTTCTTTATTTTGATTTAATAATTTAAAAATAGCCTGTAAAAATGCTTTGCAGCTTTGTTGATTTTCGAGTAAAAAATTTGATAATGCTTTTGTAAATTGTGGTTCTTTCAAATTTAAATAGCGATATAAAGGCTTATAACGGAATGAATGATGCGCTGTATAATTACCTAAAAATGGAAAATCACTTAATAGATCTTCATATGTTTGATAACCGATTTTAGCATACTGCTTTGCTATATAATCGTGATAGTCTTGCAAAAACGATTTGACTTTTAAGTGATCCCCATAAAATGCTTGAATATATGGCAGACTTTGATGATATACATCATTACAATATACTTCGGATAATTGTGAAAAATATTTTTCTTTACTCATTATCATACCAATTCTCCGAATATATCAATTAAAAAACCACCTTTGAATAAGGTGGTCGGAGAGTTCGTAAATCATATTAGGTAAAATGATCCTTTTAGCCTTTAGAAAGTAGATTCTTGGACATACGCTAAAAGCTCCCCGACCATTGTCGGGGATAGCTGTTGCTTCAAAAATATTGCAACTGACGATGTTATCCGACACCGTACCTAATAAGAGCTTACGACGGCTCCGCACCTTATATAAGGTACTAAACATAGGTTGCCCTATGCCTAATAAAAACATTAAGCCTACATAGGTTAAATTACAATTAAAATCACTTTATTTTCAGAAAATTATTTTGCTTTTTTGGTAAAGCATAATATTATGAAAAAAAATACTAACAGTAGGATTAAAGATAATGGATTTAGACAAACACGCAACCCAATATTTGGATATTATGAATAAACAGGCTCAGGAATTATCTTGTTATGAACAGCAATTTGATAATGCTGATTCTCATATGCTGCAACACGTAATTGACTATTCGAAAATGGCTATCAAATCACTTTTTTTATTAAATGGAACGGCAGCCATTTCTGTATTTACTTTATTTACATCTTCATCACTAAATATTCAAAAAGTTTTTCAGCCATTACTTGATGCGGTTACAATATTTTCTTGGGGTGCTGTTATTTCAGTTATATGTATTTTTTTAGCCTATGCGGCGCAAAAATTTTATCAAGATGAGTGTGCTTGTATAGGAAGAGAGAAAATATTATATATCAAATTAAGACAATCTGAAGAAAAACGGATATTTTTTGCAAAGGAAAAAGTATTGAATAAAGAAATACCAGTTGAAAAAGATATAGAAGCCTTAGAAAATGAGGCAGAGGATACTAAAAAACAGAGGGATTTAGAAGAAAAAAAGGAAAAAAGATATGGCAAACTTGGAGATATTTTTACAGGTATCGCTATAATAGGAGTCATCTGTTCATTGTGTTTATTTATATTCGGCGTCTATAAAGTAAAAAACGAATTTGTTCAATATACTAAGGACACAATTACTGAACAAAATAAGTAAAAGTAATTTTGTATAAGTGATTACCAATTTCGAAGAAATCATCTGTATATTACGATATTTCATTCTTATTTTGATTTTTTGCTTCTTTTTCTATGGCTTTTTCTACTTTTTCAAATCCACTACAACCATCTTTAATAGCTTCATTCCAGTTAAAATATGCAACCCCTATATTTACCTTATTCCAAATATCTGTTAGATAATCTCTGAAAAGAATAGATTTACGGTATCTATCTTCAATTTTAAATGACTGAATTAGAGGAAATATTTCATCTCGAGTTATTGTATCCAAAATAGGCGTATCAATCGAAACCGCATCTAAATATGAAAACTCACCTATCCACTTATATAAATGATATACACCTATACTTGTAACTCTAAATCCTTCTGGAATATCTCCACATAACACACCTGTTTTTCTTTCAAATTCTACCCTTCCAACAGATTCTATCAATTTTTTATTAGTAAGTCTTCTAATAGAATATTCAATTTGAGGAATTGTGTAACCATATTTTTGCATTTCGGTTATAATGTCTATAAATTTAACAAAACTATCGGTATCTTTTGTTGAATATTTACTTTCGAGATATGCGACAATTAGCGATGACAAAAAATGCTCTTTAATATCAGGAGATGAAATCTCAAATAAATTCATTGCTAGTGAAGTATCTTCATTAAAATAAGAGTAATCTCCTAAAATAGCTGCTTTTGAAAATTCGTGCAAAGGAATTAAATAATCATCTTCTTTACTAAAGGATATGATTTTATCACTATCTACATTAGTATTACTTATAAATTTTGCAATAAAATCCATTACTAATCGAACATTTCCACCTGTAATGTTTGATAATATTTCTCTTATTTCTTTATTATTTTTTATAGAAAATAAAAGGGATTTAATAAATACGACTATATCGCTCAAATCTAAACTAATATTTTCTAAAGGATGTATCTTTGTATTGCCTTGTGCTATTTTTAACGCAAATTCAAGACGTTTAGCCACAACTGTTTCTATCCTTGGTGGAAGTATAGTAAATACACGTTGAGTATATCCAGACAAAGAGCGCCCTCTCATTTTTGATTGATAAAAGGTTTCTGGGCGTAACGCAATAAAAGTCATCGCTTTCCATCCAGAAGCAAGTTCTTGAGCTATAACAAAAGCTTCATCCTGTATGTCTGTAGTCCTTTGATCCGCATTATCAATAGTAATGATAATTTGTTTTTTATGAGCTTTGGCTATATGCTCTATTGCTTTACACAAATGGCTAGATTTATCTGAGGTTAATTTATCAAGATATGAGATAAGTTTTTCATTATATAATTTTGGATTCTGCTGCAATAAATCTTTATAAATGCCATTTTCAAATCTCTTTATTTCAGAATGATAAATACCTTTTACAAAATTTGAAGAATAAATATCTATTTTGTGATTGTCCAAAAGTTGCTTTTCTATATCTAGCAATATAAAAGATTTTAAATCATTCGATAAAGTACCACTATCCCCTAAATCAATATATAAATACAGTGATTTTTCAAACTCTTCTTTAGCATTTAAATATTTTAAACTTTTAAGAAAGCTTGTCTTTCCAACTCCTACATCTCCTATTACTACAATAGGTCTCTTTGATAAAGCCTCAGCGTATATCTTATCAGAGAGAAGACCTTGTTTTTTATTTTTTTGCATTAAGCATTCTATATTCGTATCGCTATCCTGCGGAAACAAGTGAGCATAACGTTTGGATAAAATATCTTTACTAATAAGGGCATCTTGAGATAAGGCTCCACTTTGGCAATAGCATTCCTGAAAAAATTCTTCTTCAATTTCTGGAGAAGTTATCAAATCTTGTAGTAATAATTCAGATAAAATTTCTAAACTTTTTTGATTGTCATTTTTATATCTTATATCTCGATAATTTAGAATATATTGAGATAGTTTACTAGGTAAAAATTTTCTTTCACTTGCTATAAAAAAGTCATATAGATTTCTATCTTTAATTCCGTAAATTGAAAGGTATTGCCATACAAGCTGGAAATTTGTTAATAAATCATCTTTGTTTCTTATAATAAATGCATCCCCATCAAGAGGAGGAATACCATCTCGTCGTGATGCTAAAAAGGCTATAATTTGGTATGAATTTATAATAACTGCAAACTCGACACCTCGTTTAGAACAATAATCAAATACTTGATTAACGGCATCTTTAGCGGCAGAACTTGTTTTTATAATTGATTGTATAGAACAGATATATTTCTCTCTTCCGTTTGATGGAAAATCAAATTGTATACTATCTTTTTTAGCTTCAACAATACAACATTTAGGATGTCCTAGTTCATAATCGGTATAGTCTCCATTGTGATATTTTTCAGTTTCAATATTTTCTTTATTCCAGCCTAGACAATATACCAAAAAATCATCTATAAACTGAAACCTAGTATCTTCTTCTGTCCAATTCCAAGAAGCTTTAGTGCTTTCTTCGACTAAGGCTTTTAGGTTCTCTAGACCTATCTTCATATCGTTCACATTACTTATAAAATTTGCCACTTATTGTCTCCATATAAAACCTAACTGCAAAATATGACATACAAATTAACATAAACATCTAAACAATCAAGAATAAAAACAATTCGCATCATTTTGACGTAGCTTGGAAATTGGACAGATTAACAATTGCACAAGTACTAAATTTTATACCTGAGTGTTACTCTGCAGCCATTTCTAGTTGCAGTCCATTTGTCATTTTTTCATTTAAACAATCCAACATTTCAATTAAGCAACACCCTATATGATAACTTAAATTAACCGGAACAGCATTACCTATTTGTTTATACTGTGATGACATTGTTCCTTGAAATTTCCAATTATCAGGAAATGATTGAATTCTTGCATATTCACGAATGGTAAGTGGTCTCGTTTCACTTGGATGACAGCGTTCAGTTTGCTTTTGAGCTGGTGCGCAAGTCAACGTTAAACTCGGTTCATCCCAAGATAAACGTCTTGCCATACCAGTTTTGCCACCAGATAAATGAAAACTGCCTTTCATATATTCTTTTTGAACATCAATCGGTAAATCTCGCCAATACCCCCCCTCTGGAACCAATGACAATATTTCAGCTTTACGTTTAGGATAGCTTTGACCTTCTGATTTAGGACAATCTTTTAACGCAGCTCTTAGTGAAACTGTATAATTTTTCTCTGTTGGAAAGATAAAAGGAATATTCAAATCATTACGAATTGCAATAATTATTAATCTTTCTCTTTTTTGCGGCACATCTAAATACTGTGCTCTCAAAACCTTATATTGCACATTATAACCAATTTCTTTCAAGGCATTAACCATTGTTTTAAGGGTTCTGCCATTATCGTGTTTCAACAATCCTTTAACATTTTCACCAACAGCAATTTTGGGCATTGTTTCTTTAACGCAGCGAGCAAATTCAAAAAACAATGTTCCTCTGGTATCTTCAAATCCCATACTTTTACCAGCATAACTGAAAGCTTGACAAGGAAATCCTGCTTGAACTATATCGACTTTACCTTTCCAAGGAGAAAAATCTACATTATGGACATCTTCGTGAATTATGTTAGTTCCTTTAGGAAAATTATGTTGCAAAGTTGCGACACAATCTTTATCTATTTCGTTTAGTAAGATGTGTCGAATACCTGCATTTTCAAACCCAAGAGCTGTTCCTCCAGCTCCTGCAAATAGTTCTATCGCTGTATAAGGAGA
This sequence comes from uncultured Pseudomonadota bacterium, assembly GCA_902763535.1. Classification (GTDB taxonomy): domain Bacteria; phylum Pseudomonadota; class Alphaproteobacteria; order RF32; family CAG-239; genus CAZU01. The sequence continues at coordinate 103,042 of CACWSG010000001.1, forward strand.
CTTAAGTTTGGATTCCAACACTTTGAACTCTTCATCGGATTTATTATTTAATTTATCCAATAAGGCAAAAACTTCGTCATCATTGAACATACGATGATTTTTATCAGAACGTTCTGCCTTTATTAATCCTTTTTTTTCCCAACGTCTAATTGTATCAATAGATAAATTAAGTTTTTTACTTACTTCGTGAATAGATAACCACATTATTAATCTCCTTAATTAACTGAATACAATATAAAATAACCCCTGCATATATGCAAGGGTTATTTTTAAGATATTAAATCAATATAATTAATTAACTGATTCTTCTATTTCTTGAGCTAAACTGTCTATTGCATCTTCAATAATAGCTGTACCATCAATCTCATTCGCAACTTCGGCAATATTATTAATCAATGCTTCATAAAAGTCTTCATCACCTGTCAATCTATACCAGAATTCTTTACCTGCATAGACGGGATTAGACTTATTTATGGTTTTATACATTGTTGATAAATCTTCATTACTACCATAAAAGACCCCAACAACACAGTCAACATCAGGATTGAAATCTCTTAAACCATTTGTTCGTGCTAAATTTCGGATTGCTTGGAAATGGTTTAATATTGTTGTAATATCATCCTTATTTATAGTATTTGGACCAGCCTTAATCTGGCAATATTTGTGTCTTCCATCAACTTGATCTGTGAATTCAATATCAATACCAGATGTTGTTGAGGCAAAACCATTTAAAACGTCTTTGCAAAAAGATTGCATCTGAGTACCAAAAATAGTATTTATCGATGTTCCTAAAACTCGAGGATAAATCAAAGCCTTTGCAATGTTTTTACTATCAGAATTGCCAAAAGCAAAATTTGCTAAATATTTCTGTAAAAAAGGATTAGGATTGAATTCCTTTAAGTGTTTAGCTTCTTCAGTTTTCTTTTTATGATTCTCAACAATATTGTCTCTAAAAAATTGTTTGGCTTTTTGCAGTATAAGTTGTTTTTCCTCTGGGGTCATTCTTATTCTCCGTATAACAAACACGAGTAACATTTTATCTTAATTACCCAGAAAAGCAAGTTATAATTGGCTTTATTCTACATAATTAAACAGCAAAAAACCAAATTAATCTCTATATAATTGTAAAATGTATTTAACAAAATCCATAAATAAGAAATATTATTTGTAGCTATTCAAGTCTATTTTATATTTTGAACAAAAATCGTAGATATTTTTAACTGTATAACACTTAATTCCTGTTTTTAAAGCAAATTCTTTTGCTCTATCATCATAACCATTCTTTACAAAATATGTTAAAATATAAGGATGCACAATTGTTTTGTTTTCATCTGAAATATTCTTTATTACCCCTCCAACAAATTGTTTCATAGAGTTAAGACCTATACATTTTTTATCAAAACACTTGACTTGTGAATAAACGTCTATAATACCTAATATATCATCCTCCAATTTTCCTTTAATATCAATTGTATTAGCATCTTCTTGAGAATTATCAGCAACTTCTTCTACTTTAATTTTTTCACTTTTATTTAAAATATCACAACAGAGTTTTGCATATGATTTTGGACTTAATAGGTTTAATGCCTTACAAAATTCCATATATTCTTTTTTTCCTTTTATAACTACAAAATTTTCTTTATCATCAAACTCTACTATTTCATCGTCCTGTTCTCTAAAGAAATTTTCTAATATTCCTAAATGGTTATTAATCTCATCTTCTGAAATACTATCATCTATTTCTTGAACTACATTTGTAATTATCTTAGCAAAAGATCCAGATGTAGGATTACTACAAGCCATTTTATATATTTCGTTAAATGAAGGAAATTTGTTAACCATTTAATTATCCTTAAGTTTTTTAATTGCCATTATCTTTTTTTGCACAAAATCCACCATATCTTCTACCAATTTAAAATCCTCATCACTAAACGATTGGATCGTTATAAAAGGCATAATATCAAACTCTGTTTTTAAATTTTCAATAGCCATTTTCCAATTATTATTGGGTTTTGAATTTTTAATTTCAAACTCTATCTCTTCTAATGTTTTATCTGTAGATAAAAAACTTTGATAAAACTTTGTATTTTCTTCTCTTAATAAATTAGATAATTTTCTCATACTTTTAGCTTCTGATAATTTTGGTGAATTATTTTCTCCTGTTGTTTCATTATACTTTCCTTTCATCCAAGAAATAAGCAATTCCAAATTATCTTTATTTAAACACTCAAAAGGATCATCTTGTATATCTAACCATTTTCTAATATTAGGACTTTTCATTGCTTCTTCAAAATAACTGTAATTATCAGGCGTAAACGAAACATCTGTATCACCCTCAAGACTATTTGCCATTTCAAATAATTTCAGTGATCTTTTAGATTGCTTAACGGTTGCTTTTGTTATTCCCAACATATTACTTATCTCTTCGTCAGAAATTTTATCTTTTGTTAATTTATTAATTAAAAGTGCTTTCTGATATGCTCCCCAAGATTTAACTCCTGATATATGCCTTATTCCAGGAATCAGCATATTATACGAAGCTTCTTTATCTTTATTGTCAACTAACAAAACATCTATGTTTTCCAAATCATTTTTCTCTTCTTTTGATAATGTAATTTTTCCAACATTTTCCAAGTTTATTATAGATTTCAAAGCCGCAATTCTTCTATTACCTTCTATAACTACATATTTATTTTCAAATCCATTTATAGGTCTTACAACTACTTTATCTATAGGAAGAAAACCTACCTCAAGTATATTATCTCTTAAAGAAGATACTTCAAAAGATGGTAACAACATACGTTTTAACGTTTCTTCTTGAACTTTATCTTCTATTATTCTGTTTTCAGGAACTACGTAATTTTCCATATTAATCTCTAAAAAACGAGGATTATTAGGATCTAAATATAGATCATTTAAGGCAATTGTTTTTTGTTTGAATTCATCTCTAGAAAAAGTTGTCATAATTACGCCTTCCATATTTATTATTCAATACTGAGTAGAATAAAGCTCTTACTGTACAAAAGCAAGCAAAATATATAAAAAATAAGAATAGCTTCAAATGAACATCAAAACTAAAAGAAACATTCAAAACGCAGGAAGTCGAAGGCAAATTGTTTCAAAAATGCAACTATTATCTAAAAATTTTGAAACTATTATTTACCTTGGATTTTTTTACCATACAATGCGGTTGTGCTGTTTTATGCATATTTTATCATTAAAATGCTCGATTCGCATTGTATGAATAGAATATCGACAGTAAATAACATTTTTCATCGTAAATTATCTTTATGTAAGTTGTAACCATCTGATTTTACACATTAAAATATGCTGCAAAAAAACATTTTCAGGCGCTTTTTACTTGCTTATACTAGGAAAATATGGTATAATAAAATTGTATTTAGGCGGTAACCGTAGGTTAATTAAAAATGCTTAAATATAGGTTTGATGATAAAATCCTTCCGTGTGAACTAAGGGTCTAGCCAAACGTTAAGAACTCAACCCACATTCACCTCAACAGGTGAAATGTGGATTTTGTTTTTTAACGAGCATCTGCATTTCACCAAAGATATGAAAGGAAACTGAAATGCAGACTTTTACAATTATAAAAAAGTATATTGCTAAGCAAATTAAGCTTAATGGCAATTCTTGTAAAAATATTATACTAAGCACTAGGCAAATAAAAAAGGGTTATGAAAATCTTACTAATGCAGAGGTGTTTTATGATCTTATGACTATGGAAAATGCAGGAATTATTAAAATAAAAGTAAAAGCACGTCCAAGAAAGATATATAAAAATTTAAGGAGTAGCATAATATTTTGCCAAAGAATTTGTCGCTATATTATAGATGTTTTACAACCTGAATATTTCTGTGTAAATGAACAAATTAATAATGATTGTACCAAAGAAAAGTGGGCTATTCAGGCTTCAGTTGATATTGATAACTGGAAATTCATTGTAAAATTAAATGGCATCGATGAAGATTTTGAATTCAATTTTAAACCTGCAGCAAATGGATTGAAAACAAAATTGATGAGTTTTTGGGAAAAGGCTCAAAATAATCCAAATACTGAAATTGATTGCTATAGTGACGACTTGTTTAAAAGACCACACGATTCCATAAAAGCATTTTTTAGACAATTTTGCCCCGAATTGCAGGATTATCTGATTAGTATTTCACGATCTGGAAACACCGCTCGTTTTATGCCTGTCGTATCACCAGATATTTTAAGAGCTAAGAATATAGGCCGACTGATATTTAACAAGGGAGAAAATGAAAAAAAGTATAAATGTTCTTGGGATGAGAGTGGAACTTTTTTAGGCTGGAAGAGAATTGGCTAGACTATGGTTATTGTCAAGGAATTTTCGAATATTAAAATAAGTCTGCATAGTTTCCGTATAGTACTCCTCTGAGAGTAAAAGTTCGAGATTCGTTGCGTTATTGTCACCAATTGCAACACTATTGATTTTTGAGGGAATTTTCCTGTTTAATTAATAAAAATAACATCTTGACTTCAAGATATTATTGTGCAACTTTTTGAATAGCTCAATATCAAGGAGAATTTTTATGAAAAAAATCATTGTTGCTTTATTAGTTTTTTCTGCTTTTATCTGCCACAATTGCCAAGCGGCAACTTCTTTTTTAACTGAAGATGAAATTCCGACCGGAGCCAAAATCCTCCCCTTGCCCCCCAAACCGGGCGAAGCAGCTTTTTACAATGATTGGATGCGTTATGAATGGGGCAAAACCATGCGCGATACCGCACGCGGTCAACAGGCCAAAGAAGACGCCGTTCACACTTTGGAATATTTCTCTAAAATATACTCTGAACCATTCGGTATGACCATTTCACCTGAAACCACACCGGAAATTTCCTCACTTATAGAACGCATACTTGAAACTACTTTTTTGTGCAACAAAAAATCCAAAAGCCGCATTATGCGTGCCAGACCATTTATGCAATTCAATGAACCAACTCCCGTACCGGAAGACGAAGAAAAATTGCGCACCAACTCATCTTATCCCTCAGGACACACTACTATGGGATGGGCAATTGCTCTTGTTTTGGCAGAAATTAATCCTGATCGTCAAGATGAAATTTTGCAACGCGGATTTGAATATGGCGAAAGCCGTGTAATCGTCGGTTTTCACTATCAAAGTGATGTTGACCATGCCCGCATAATCACCTCGGCGCTTGTCAACAGATTGCATACTAATGATGATTTTCTTCAACAAATGAAAAAAGCGAAGGAAGAATTTTTATCCCACAAATCGCTCTAATTTTTACCATAACAGCCCGCAAATTGGCTGTTATGACAACTGTTTGGCACTTATGAAAAAAATTCCTTCTTTCATAAGCTGGGTTTCTTTTGATGTTTTCTTTTTTCTTCTTGGTTTCCATGCCAAATTTGCGAAGTTTATCTTCAAAAAATGGTATGAATCTACCAAATAACTGACCGGAAATTTAACTTTTTGGAACACTGTCCAATGATCACCGGTTTTGGGTGTATCAACTCTGACAATACAGGAATGATCTTTCCGCAACATCCATTGTCGCAAAAGCTGAAAAGTTTTCCTGAAAGTTAAGTTTTTCCAATCCGGCATGGCTGTAAGTTTTTTCCATTGTATTAAAATATGATAATTTTCTTTCATATAATCCCGCGCTAAAAGCAAATACTTTTCTTCCAACACGCAGGTAGTGCCGTGATTAACAACTTGCTCAATCAAATTGTTATCAATAAGATATTTCATAAAACATCTGAAAAAGGCTTCTTTTTCGCTGCTTGTCATAACCTTAAAAGATGAACAGGCATAGCCGACTGCATTTATAACGGCATAAATTCCACAAAAATAATCCAAAGTACCTTGATACGAAATCTGAAATTTTGCAGGCATAATACCTTTTTCCTCTCTTAGCTAACTTTTACCAAAAACTTCATTTAATTGGCGATTGACACGGTAGAATGTTGTGCATTTAGGAATATCTTTCAGTCTGCGCGCACCGATATAAGCCATTGTTGAGCGAATTCCACCCAATATCTCTTGAATCACATCTTCAATACTGCCCTTATAAGCCACCTCAACCACTTTTCCCTCCGAAGCACGATAACAAGCCATACCTCCGAAATGCCTTTCTTGTGCTAATTGTGATGACATCCCGTAAAACAGTTTATATTTCTCTTTCTTTTGAAGCAAACAAGCTTCGCCGGATTCTTCAGACACAACATTCGTTTGAATTGTCTTTTCAATCAACTCACCGGCCGCTTCATCAGTACCGGCAAACATTCCCCCCAACATCACAAAATCAGCCCCTGCGCCATAGGCTTTGGCCACATCTCCGGCGCAAGTACAACCGCCATCGGCACAAATAAATCCGTTAACACCGTGTGCGGCATCGGAACATTCCAAAATTGCTGATAACTGCGGACGTCCGACCCCGGTCAATTTTCGGGTTGTACAAACCGAACCCGGACCGATACCAACCTTGACAACATCAGCACCGCTTAAAATCAAATCTTGGGTCATATCGCCGGTAACAATATTACCAACCATAATTAGTATGTCAGGAAACTTATCTCTTACTTCTTTTACAAAATCGGTCAATTTGGGAATGTAACCATTAGCAATATCTATGCATAATTTATCTATCTTAAAACTTTTATCTGCCAGCAGCGCAAAAAGCCGCTCCTTATCATCTTTCAAACCGGTTGAAATAAAGGTATAAGCATTATGAGCACTCTCTTCTTTTTCATAATTTTGGGCAACATACTGATAGTTTTGGCCGTCACTAAAATCGTAATGTTTATGCAAACAGGTTATGGCTTGATATTTTTGCAAAACATCATTTACCGCAAAAGTTCCGGTTGTCGCCATATTAGCCGCCATAATTCCGCAAGACATAAGATGATGCGGATAATACTTAAACTTATATTCTCTGATAACATCGGCTTCTTTGCGCGAATTAAGCGTTGTTCTTTTAGGCTGAAACAAAACATCGCAAAAATCTAATTCTATACTATCCTTTATTTGTGTCATTATATCACCCCGATAAAAACTACATTTATTGAGTCAACTTTAATCATTATGCATATTTTATGCAACTGTTTAATGATTGTTATTAAAGTTATTGCAATTTTTAATTTTATAATCTTTAATATTTACTGACTTAAAATACCGCACAGGAAAACATCAATGGTTATAAACAAACATAAAGACCTTATCATCAACAAATATACGGAATACAACGAAGATGCACGATTGTTTAGTGATCGTGGACACAATGTCGAATATTTAACTACTATGCGCTATATTCAAAAATTTCTAAAACCTGGTGCTAAAATTTTAGAAATCGGCGCTGCAACAGGAAAATATTCAATTACATTAGCCAAAATGGGATATGAAGTTACTGCTGTTGATTTAGTTCCTCACCATATTGAAATAATGAAATCGAAATCACGTCATCTAAAAAATTTTCATTGTATGGTTGCCGACGCCCTTGATTTAAGTTTGTTTGATGATAACACCTTTGATATGGTCTTAAATTTTGGCCCGATGTATCATTTGTTTCATAAAAAGGATAAAAACCAAGCTGTCAAAGAAACCTTACGTGTAGCTAAAAAGAACGGAATTTGTATGTTTGCATATATCCCAGGCGCATCTATTATTACCGGTTATGGCCTATTGCATCAAGGTATGGAGCACTTACATTCGTGCTTGGATAAATTTGGCCGTCCCAAAGATATTCCCGAAGAAATATTCAGTTGTTTTTACATCGAAGATTTCAAAAAATTATTCAATAAAACCAATAGTAAATATATTACTAATGTGGCAACCGACGGCATAGCCTATGCTATGAGGGAATATCTTGAGCAACTATCCGAAAAAGCCTATCAGGCCTTTTTAAATTGGCATTTTATCACCTGTGAACGAGCTGATCAACAAGGTTACAGCTCACATTTGCTCTATATTTGTCGGAAAAAATAAAAAAATATCATATCATTTTACCGCATAATTTTACACTTTATAACAAACAAAAAAGACGAAATCCGGTCTCATCCGAATTTCGTCTTTTGTTGCGTTAATCTTCTTTTGCCGGTCTTACGATGATGTAGTGATTTTCCACCGAATCAAACTTGACCTCACAAACAGCGGGAATTTCAGCTCTGGTCAAAGTATTATCCAACAACACTCTGATCTTTTTTCCGCCCTCTTCGATTTCACCTTCGACAAATTCCTGATCTGTAAAGGAAATAATTCCTATCCTTTTCATAAGATATACTTTGTCTTTTTTCAATCTCGTATTGTCATAAAACGAAATCCAAGCCAAAAAGGCCATCAAATACACAAAAGCATATCCCAAAATAGCAACCAGCCATCCGTTTTGATGATGAGATGACACGAAAATGTTGTCATAGAGGATATAGGCTGTAATCAGGACAACCTCAACAACAAAAACCGTTATCCAGCTTTTTTTGCTGATAGCCCTTTTCACAACTCCGCTTACGGCAGCATAACCGATGAAAAGATTAATTACGCATACCATTCCGAGAATGGCTCTGGAGATAATAATACTGTCTTCCATAATGTATAAGATTTTTTAATTTATAAAATTATAATGTTTGAATCTAACATATAATTTTTTTGTATTTTGTCAAGTTGCAAAATTGTTGTGCTAAAAATAACAATTTCTTTTGACTTTATCTGAAAACAGCTTTCAAATGGTGGCATGGGAGGCAGATATCCCATATAAACTTTAATATTAAAGAAAGGAATTTTATCCATGAATAAAACTGAATTTGTTGAGGCTGTTGCTAAAGAAGCCAAAGCCACCAAAGCTGCTGCTAACGAAGTTGTTAATGCTGCTATCGCTGTAATCACCAAAGCTTTGAAAAAAGGTGATTCTGTTCAATTGACCGGTTTTGGTACTTTTGCTGTTGCCAAACGCGCTGCCCGCAAAGGTCGCAATCCTGCTACCGGTAAAGAAATCAAAATTGCAGCTTCTAAGGCTCCTAAATTCAAAGCCGGTGCTGTTTTGAAAAAGGCTGTAAAGTAATTTAGTTTTACAAGCATAAATTAGCCCCGCAGATAATTGGTCTGCGGGGCTTATTTTATTCCCTTTCAACCAACACAATTTGCCAATCAATTTTATAAAATTTCATCAGTTTTTGATATTTGCTCCAAGCAACACTGCCGCCGTTTTCAATTCCGTTTAATGTCATCAATGATATATCAGTTTGCAAAACAACTTCTTCTGCGGTCATATTCTTATCCAAACGCACCTTTTTCAGTTGAGCCCCGATGCGATTGCGCATATCATATTTAAAACTTGGTTTCATTTCAAACTCCCGTAATTTTGTTAAAACAAAACCACCTTGACAACTCATCAAGGTGGGGAGTTCGAAACTGTCGTTTTAACAGTCCGGCGTATTCAATATATTCCGCCGGCTCCCCAAAATCTAGGAGTTTTTAAAACGAGGAGTTTCGACACTCCGCAAAAGCCTATCGCCTTTGCAGGAACTAACCTAACTGACTTAAAGTAAAATTGCAAGAATATTTTACATATATAAATCATAAAATCACAGATAGTGAGGGATATAATAAGAAATAAATTAAAAAGTACCGGAGCGTACTATAAGCGTACGTGAGGACACTTTTTAATTTGTTTCTGTATTAGATACCCACTAGATGTGATTTTACTCATAGCGCAAGGCATTTATCGGATTAAGCAGCGAAGCCTTATAAGCCGGATAAAAGCCGAATATCAAACCCACCATACCGGCAAACGAAAACGGTAACAAAACCGACCATAACGACACCGAAGCCGGCAGAGAACTTGCCGCACCAACCACATAAGAACCAATCAGTCCGCATACTACTCCGACCAACCCGCCGATAAGCGATAATACCAAAGCCTCCATTAAAAATTGCAATCTTATATCCCATGCCTTCGCCCCGATTGCCATACGAATACCAATCTCTCGTGTGCGCTCGGTTACCGATACCAGCATAATATTCATAATACCGATACCGCCGACCAACAACGAAATCGAGGCAATCGAACCTAAAAGTATGGTCATGATTTTGGTGGAGCTTTCCATCATTTCCATCATTTGGGTTAAGTTCATAATGATAAAATCATCATCTTTATTGGCCCCCAAATTATGCCGTTGGCGCAAGAGTTGTTTAATTTCATCTTGCGAGGTATAGGTGCTGCGAGAATCAACTGCTTGCAAAATAATCATTTTCACCTGATCGGGAAAAGAAATCCCCATAACTTTTTTCTGCGCTGTGGTAATCGGGATATAAACCGCATCATCTTGGTCCTGCCCCATGCCGGACTGACCGCGTGACTGTAACACTCCGATAACCTTAAACGGTATGCCTTTAACTCGAATATTTTTGCCCAAAGGATCAACATCGCCGAACAATTCATTGACCACGGTTTGTCCCAAAATTGCCACTTTCGCCGCCGTTTTTATATCACTTTCCGAGAAAAATTTGCCATAAGCCAAATCCCATTCTTTGATTTGGAAAAAGCGATTATCAGTACCGGAAACCACGGTTGACCAGTTGGCATTACCATAAACCAATTGCGCTGCCTCATCCAGTTGCGGTGCCGCTAATTTGATAGCATCAATTTTTTCCTGAATTGCATCACCATCGCCTTTTTTCATGGTTGGTTGTGATCCGCCGCCCCCGCGCGCTCCTGATGATGTTGCCACACCGGAACGAATAATAATCAAATTTGAGCCCATGGTTTTCATCTCGTTTTGAATGGAAATCTGCGCCCCATTGCCCACCGAAAGCATTACAATTACCGCCGCCACACCGATAATAATACCCAATGAGGTCAAAATTGAGCGCATCTTATTGGCTCTTATGGCGCGTATGGCAATTGCAAAAATTGTTTTTAAATCAATCATTTCGTTTGTCCGAGTTAATTTCACCATCAACAATTTTAATAATTCGCTTAGCATAGCGGGCTATGTCTTCTTCGTGGGTTACCAAAATAATTGTGCGCCCCAACTCGGTGTTCAGTTCGGTAAATAACTTCATAATTTCCACACTCATTTTGGTATCCAAGTTACCGGTCGGCTCATCGGCAAAAATTATCGGCGCTTCATTAACAATCGCCCTAGCAATCGCCACGCGTTGTTGTTGACCGCCGGAAAGCTGATTGGGCTGATGATCCATTCTCTCAGCCAAACCTACTTTTGCCAAAGCTTTTTTGGCTCTCTCCTCACGCTCTTTTGCTCCTATATTGGCATAAACCATCGGCAGTTCGACATTTTCTAAAGCCGAAGTGCGTGAAAGCAAATTAAATCCCTGAAACACAAAACCGATTTTTTGATTGCGCACTTGCGCCAGTTCATCAGAAGATAAACTATCCACTCTTTGCCCGTCTAAGATATAGGTTCCCGATGTTGGTTTATCCAAACACCCCAAAATATTCATGCAAGTCGATTTTCCCGAACCCGACGGTCCCATAATCGCGACAAAATCACCCTTTTCGATGGTTAAATCGATTCCTTTTAAGATTTGCAAGAAACCATCTCCCAAAGGATAGCTTTTGGTAATTTGTTTCAGCTCAATCAGACTCATTATCGCGGCATCCTCATTCTCATCTGTGATTTGCTGACAGCAGCATTTTTGTCTTCGACTACCACTTTATCGCCGACCTTGATTTTATCCGAGATAATCTCGGTTTTATCATCATCACTGACACCGGTTGTAATGCTCTCGCGCTGCAGTTTTCCGCCTCTCATCAACCAAATTCCCTTGTCATTATAACGTTTTACTTGTCCGTCTTCATCCGTTACATAAAATCTCAAAGCTTTGTTAGGAACTAACATGGCATCTTTTTTCTCAGCGGTAACAATCTCCACATTAGCAGTCATTCCCGGCTTAATTTTCATATCTTTGTTATCAACACTGATAATTACTTCATAAGTTACGACATTTGAGGTGGTAATCGGGTTGTTGCGTACTTGCACCACCTTGCCCTCAAAAGTCTCGTCCGGAAAACTGTCAACCGAAAAATAAACTTTTTGTCCTTCTTTAACTTTGGCAATATCTGCCTCAACCACCGAGGCTTCAATTTGCATTTTGGTCAAATCTTCCGCCACATTAAACAAAGTTGGAGTTTCAAAAGATGCGGCAACCGTCTGTCCTTCTTCCACTTCACGCGAAATTACCACTCCGTCAACCGAAGATATAATCTTGGTATAATCCAAATCAATCATTGCCTGTTTAAGTGAAGCTTCCGCTTGTTTAACCTGCGCCTCGCGCAAAGTCTTCTCTGCTACCGAATTGTTATAATCGCGTTCGGCCGCTTCCAATTCTTTGTCGGTTGAATATTTTGAAGTGTTGAGTTTTTTGATTCTGTCCAAGTGTTTTTTATAATATACAATATCATTTTCGGTAACTTTTAATTCGGCACGGGCAATGTCCAAAGCAGCTTGTTTTTGATCAACGGCAGCTTCAAAGGTTTGCGGATCAATAATTGCCAACAATTCGCCTTTTTTAACTATGGAATTAAAATCAACATAAATCTCGGAAATTATTCCCGAAACCTGTGTTCCGATAACCACGGTTGATATCGGATTAATCGTACCTGATGCGGTAATTTTTTGCACTATATCGCCTTGTTCTACTTTGGTCGTCACATAATCCGGCTTATTTTTCTCACACCCCGACAACAACAAGACCACCGCCAATGCCGTCGATATCATATATTTTTTATTCATTTCCGCACCCCATAAAAAAAACAAACAACCTATATTATAATAAACGAAACAAATAAAAAAAAGTTTAAATTTTTTATTGACTAACTATTTTTAGCTGTTTATATTTTTGTCCAATAAAATAATTATTCTAACTAAAAATATAACAATATGCTTAACAACAAAGAAGAAAGAGCCGCCGGAGCTCATGCACTGGAAAGAATCAAGAACAATTTGCCTGATGGCGTAACCGCAACTAACAAGTCTGCCGTTATGAAACAAAAGGGATATGATTCCCCAACATATACCAGCTGGGCAAAAGATGAAGAAGGCAAAAAATTTTTGGCTGTCCTCAAAGGGGGAGATAAAGTAAAACTCATCCCTGAGGAGGAAGCCAAAGAGTACAAAAACGTCAAATAAGGCGTTTTATCCGCCCCGTGATTGCAATCCTGCTTCACGGGGCTGAGTTTTTTTATATAAAACTATATCCGCGCAACAATTCTGCCGCACTCATCGCTTTTTTGCCTTGGCGTTGAATTTGCTCAACCAGTAAAGCTCCATCTTGGCAACCTATCAGCAAATTTTCTTTATCTTGCCAAATTTCTCCGATTCGCAAATTTTTATCATTGACAACCACTTTGGCTTTCAGCAACTTAAATCTTTCACCGTTATGTTCAAAATAAGTCGCCGGATAAGGGTTAAATGCTCTGATTTTGCGCTCCAACACTGTTGCTTTCTGGCTGAAATCAAGCAAACTCTCGGTCTTGTCAATCTTGGCGGCATAGGTTACCAAACTTTCGTCCTGCGGCTGTGGAACAATACTATCCAAATTATCCAACACTTCAACCATCAGTTGCGCCCCGAGCTCCGCCATTTTATCATGCAAAATACCGACTGTCATATCTTTATCAATAACAATCTCACCTTTTTTATACATCGCACCGGCATCTAAGGCTTCCACCACTTGCATAATGGTAATACCGGTTTTCTCATCACCGGCTTCAATCGCTCGTTGCATCGGTGCTGCCCCTCTCCAACGCGGCAACAACGAACCATGTACATTCAAACACCCTTTCGGACAAGCCTCAATAATCTCTTTAGGCAAAATCAATCCATAAGCCGCCACAATCGCAATATCGGCTTTTAGTTCGGCAAATTTTTGCTGTTCCTCTGCGTTACGCAAAGTCTTGGGCGTACGCACTTCCACATTATGCGCCAAAGCCCACTCATGCACCGGCGATTTTTGCAATTCTTTGCCCCTGCCGGCTTCTTTCGGAGCGCGGGTATATACCCCTACAATCTCATGCCTTTTGCTCAAAGCTTCCACTGTCGGCACGGCAAATTCCGGCGTGCCTAAAAAAACTATTTTCATCTTTATAAAATCCTTATGTTTTAATTCAGTTATCTTTTCTTTATCATCAATTGTATTTCAACTCAATCTTTTTAAGCAAATTTAAAACATTTTTTGTTAGACTATTTGTTGACAAAATTTATAAAAAATGCTATTATCATATTAATAGCAAAATAAAAGTTTCTTTGGAGAACGATTATGGCAGATAAGGTATATGTTAAAGATGGTAAAGCATACGAGGATGACGAACATAAGACGGAAATAGAAGCAGCCTCAAAAATTTTGGAAAATATAAGGAATGGACATAACAGTCTGCTTGAACCAGAGTTTGACTCCAATACCAAATTTGAAAACAATCTCAAAGAAGATACTGCTTTAGATGATTTAATTAGCGCAGAAGGTGATGCTCGCTGGCCTGAAAAGCTTTACACCCTTGATGATGAATTAATCCCTGAAGAGTTTCGCGCTGACGCTGAAAGTCCCAGCAATATATCAATTCAACGCAAATTGTTGGTTATCAAGGTCGAAAAAGACGATGAAGGAAACTTAGTTTATCACCAATATACTGAAAAAGATAAAAAACTGGTACCGGCTGATGCCGAAGGAAATCCGCTTACCGAAGATGCCGATCCTGCCGAATGGAATCCTAAAGATTCCCACACCCGAGGCATGAAACGCCATGATGGTAATAAACATTGGATTGAAATAAATGACTTTGTCTTTGTTGGCACCAATGAGGCTATTGAGAATGCTAAAGAAGTTGATGAGATTCAAAACCTCACCAATAAAGCCGAAAAAGACAGCACGCTTACTCACGAACTGCAACATTTCCGCAACTCTCTTAAAATGCACGAATTTTTCAAGGATAAAAATCCTCATGTCAGTATCAAAGACTATTATCGCCTTTGCTATCTTGACGAGGTTAGTGCTACTTTGGCCGCTGTTATCAAAGATAAAGACAAAGCAACAGGTGAACGATCTGAAATTACTGAAAGTATTTTAGATGATAAAAAATTTCCTGACCTCACAAGCGCAGAAGGCAAAAAACAAATGCTCCAAACCGTCATGAAATATTGGGACAAAAATACCGCCAAACTATATGCCGCATCTGGAGAAGGTAACGATCAATTTCGCTCTCAACTCAAAAATTATGTAGAAACCAATCCTTGGGGCTCTAATATTGCCGATGGTTCAGAGGATTATATAAAAGCTGCTAAAGGGATGTTTGATAAAGTCGATGGTGAAATAGACTTTAGTGAGGTTGTACTGGGCGAAGATATGCCTGACCCTGTTAAAGAGCATGAAGATATCTTAAAAGATGGTATGTCAGTAAGTGATGGCGAAAACTTCCTCGATGAAATGGAAGATAAAGCCGACAAACTTTGTGAAGAACGCGCTCAATACGGATTTGATGAAGAATTTGAAAATAACCATCGCAAAGAACCTGATAAAGAATACACCACTGAACCATTCACCTTTGAAACCCAAAGAGGTGATCCTTTTGATAACGAAGAAGCCGGATTTTATAAAGAATTTTTCGAAAACATCTGCAAGACAAATAACGAAAAAGAAGATAAAGAGTACGATTTGGAATATGTTGAAAAAAGCTCTCGTCGCAGATATGAAGTCGATTTGGTTCGTAAAAGCGGAGGCAGCATAGACAACATTACCAATATCAAGATTAATGCCGATAAAAAGGTAATTATGACTGCAACCACAGCTGATGGCAAACCGACCATCCCCGATCAGGATCGCTTTAATGATTTAGCCGAATTAGCAGCTCAACACAGCGGCAACAAAATAAAATTCGGTAACATTCGCAATCCTGAATTTAAGGCTCGTTTGTATTTGGCTTGTATCACCCACAAACCGCCTGTTGAAATGGAAAATGCTCCGGATTTTAACAATGAAGAATTTCGCAAATCAATTTCTCCTGCTACATTAATGTCAATTGAAGCCCAAAAACGACTGGATGATGTAAAGAGGCGATTACACAATGATGAAGGAAAGGAATATGCCGAAGCAATCAGTCAAAACTATGGAACAGCAGTAGCTGGATTGCTTGATCAAAAAGATGATAAAGGCAATAATTTGTTCACGCCTAAAATGGACAAAGACGGCAATATTGTAAGTGTTGAAGCCAGAAAAATAGATAAAAAAGATGCCGATGGTAATGTAATCAAAGATGCTGAAGGAAACCCTGTTAAAATCATCGACCCAAAAGCTCAAGAAGTCTTAAAGAAATTTATCATTGAACGTCGAGATAAACATATCAAGAACTTAAGCGATGGCAAAACAGGTTATGATCACGATAAAAAAGATGCTTCCGGTAAGCCTGTTAACTTCTATCGACAAATCAAAGAGGCCAAAGGTTCTCGCTAAACTTTTGCTGATTATCATTTGATTTTTGTTGCAAAAGACTTGCAATGGCTCATATTTTTACCTAAATATGTATTAAGTTTAATTTTATTAAGGTTAGAAATATGACAACAATTCTTTGTGTGCGCAAATCAGGCGAAGTGGTTATGGCCGGAGACGGTAAAGCCACTCTCGGTGAAGCTATCGTTTTCAAATCTCACTCCATCAAAGTTCGTCGTATCGGCAACGGTAACATCATTGCCGGATTTGCCGGAGCTGCCGCCGATGGCATCACTTTGATCGAACGTTTGGAAGCCAAATTGGAAAAACACGCCTATCAACTCAAGCGCGCTGCCGTAGAACTGGCCAAAGATTGGCGTATGGATAAATATTTGCGCCAACTGCAAGCTTTTATGATTGTCGCTGACAAAGAAACTTCTTTAGTCATTTCCGGCACCGGTGAAGTAATGGAACCCGATGACGGCATAATCGGTATCGGCTCCGGCGGCAATTATGCCATGGCCGCGGCTAAAGCTCTTTATGATATTGATGGTCTGTCACTTACCGACATCGCTCAAAAAGCCATGAAAATTGCTGGCGATATTGATATTTATACCAACCATAATGTGATTATTGAAAGTATTAAAAATGACTAATTTCAGCCCTCGCGAAATTGTATCCGAACTTGATAAATATATCATCGGTCAGGATAATGCCAAAAAAGCCGTTGCTATTGCTTTGCGCAATCGTTGGCGCCGTATGCAGCTGCCCGACAAACTCAAAGAAGAAATTGTTCCCAAAAACATTCTGATGGTCGGGCCTACCGGTGTCGGCAAAACTGAGATTTCTCGCCGCTTGGCTAAATTGGCCAAAGCTCCTTTTATCAAGGTTGAAGCCACCAAATTCACCGAAATCGGCTATGTCGGACGCGATGTCGAAAGCATCATTCGCGATTTGACTGAAATAGCCATTCACCAAACTCGCAAAGCTATGCGCAAAAATGTTTGCGCTAAGGCCGAAAGTTCAGCCGAAAAACGCATTATTGATGTTTTGGTCGGTGAAACTTCCGGCGAAGAAACTCGCGCTAAATTTTTGGATATGTTACGCAATCACCAACTTGATGAGCGCGAGATTGAAATATCCCTGCTTGACAACACTCCTAATCAAATGTCATCTATTGATATTCCGGGAATGCCGGGAGCCTCCATGGGAATGATAAGCTTGGGCGACCTGCTGGGGGGCAGCCAACAAAAATACAAACTTCGCAAGCTGAAAGTAGCTGATGCCTATAAGCAGTTAGTTGATGAAGAATGTGATAAATTGCTTGATAATGATGCTATTACCGAAGCCGCCATCAAAGCTGTGGAAAATGATGGCATTGTCTTTATTGATGAAATTGACAAGATAACCGGCAAAGCGGAAGGCACGCGCGGTGATGTTTCTCGCGAAGGTGTCCAAAGAGATTTATTGCCATTAATTGAGGGAACAACTGTTACCACTAAATACGGCTCGGTTAAGACCGATCATATTTTATTCATCTGTTCCGGTGCTTTTCATCTGGCCAAACCATCGGATATGCTGCCGGAATTACAAGGAAGATTACCCATCAGAGTTGAGTTGAATGCCCTCACCCACAATGATTTTGTTCGCATTTTAACCGAACCGGAAGCCAACTTGATTGAGCAATATGTTGCTTTGTTGGGAACCGAAAATTTCCATTTGGAATTTGCTCCTGAAGCTATTGAAAAAATTGCCGACATTGCCGTTGCCATCAACGAAAATGTCGAAAATATCGGAGCTCGCAGATTGCATACCGTATTAGAGATTCTGCTTGAAGACATCAGTTTTTCCGCCACTGATCGAGACGGCGAAAGCCTGACCATCACCGCGGCAATGGTCGAAGAAAAGTTGAATAAATTTACGGTTGCTTCCGACTTGTCTAAATTTATTCTTTAATAAGGATTTTCCAAATGCAAGAACTGGGCATTTATCTGCACTGGCCCTTTTGCAAAAGCAAATGCCCTTATTGCGATTTTTTTTCTCGTGTTGATAAAAAAATCGACCAAGATGATATTATCTCAAACTATCTGCGCCAATTATCCGAATATCGCTCTTTAATCGGCACTTACCACATTAAATCAGTTTTTTTCGGCGGCGGCACCCCTTCTTTGATAAAACCTGAAAATATCGCTAAAATCTTGGGAAAAATTGATGAGTTATGGGGGCTTGACGCTTCAGCAGAAATCTCTTTGGAAGCCAATCCCAACACCAATACGCCTGATCTTTTTGCTGGTTTACGCTCAGCCGGTATCAATCGTCTTTCTTTGGGAGTTCAATCATTTAATGACGATGAGTTGAAATTTTTGGGACGCACCCACAATTCAACACAAGCCCTTAAGGCTATTGAGGATATGCAAAAAAATTTTACCAACTGTTCAATTGATTTGATGTATGCCCTCCCCAACCAAACTGTCCATTCTTGGCAAAAACAACTGCAGCAAGCCTGTCGGTTGGGACTAAAACATATTTCGCTCTATCAACTGACTATTGAGGACGGAACGGTCTTTGCTCATAAAAAAATTCAACCGTTGGAAGAAAATAAAGCCTCGGAACTTTATCTTTTAACTGAAGATTTTTTACAACAATTCGGCTTGCACAAATATGAGGTTTCCAACTACGCAGCCTCCGGTTTTCAGTCGCGACACAATTTAATTTATTGGCAAGGCGGCGAATATATCGGCATTGGTCAATCAGCACACGGTCGCCTTAAACTAAACAACAAATGGTTTGCCCAAACCGATAATTTGCAACTTGATGCCTTAACTCTCAAAGAACGCGCCGAAGAACTGATTATCATGGGCTTGCGCCTGACTGAAGGCATCAACAAAACTCAATTCAAGGCAATTTGCGGCTTAGATTTTGATAACTTTATCAATCAAGATTTTTTAGCCTCTGCTGTTGCCCAAGGTCTGCTTTGCAACAATACCTCTCATCTTCTTGCTACTCGTAACGGTTTTCTGCTTTTGGATAAATTAATTGAAGGACTGTGCTGTTAGTCCTCAACTCCTATTGAGCAAACCAACAGCATTATCAGACCTAAAAAAAACAACATTGCCCAACCGGCTTTTTCTGACATATTACTGCTTTTACGGCGCCGTGGCGACAAAACATAAACAAACAACGGAGCTGTCAGCAACAAAGTTATCACATATCCCGGGTTAGGAGCCAACCGTAAGGCCAAAGTTTTAGCCACAATCAAAGCCGCCGAAAAACCTATAATATATATTCCGGTTTGCACAATTTGCGGCGCAAAAATTGCTTGCTTTAATTTTTTTACATTATTATGAACCGCAAACAAAAGTAAATTATAACATCCTGAAATAAAAGTAGATACTGTCAGGTAATAAATCACATTATACCAAACATTTTGTTTCATAACCGCAATTTCTTTGGTGGCAATACTCATCAATGCCAAAGCAATCACTGCTGATGCCATATATTTTAGGGCCGCTTTGGTAACTTTGCTTTTCAACATATACCAATAGCAAATGCAAAATCCCGCCAAACTCAAAATTAATGTTATAAAAACATTAGCATCAGCAAAAAGTTTAACAAACTTTGCAGGCGTTAAAATCCACCATAACATTGTAGTCAATAATACACTTAACACTAACAGTCTTGAGGTGTTATCAGCACCAAACTTAGCCGAAGCGAAAAAAATATGCGAATCATAAACTCCGATTAAAATCCCTTGCAGCACCAACAGCCCCCAATTACGCCAATCCTGTAATAGCGGAATAAAAAACAAGACCGGAGCAAATAACAAAGCAATGCCAAAACCCCGCCAAATTCCCAAAACATAGCCGTTAATCTTTTTGTTTTGATTAACCAGCATATATAAGGCCATAAAAAATCCGTATATTAACCCATTGATAATCCACAGCATCATTTTCTCCGCTTTTGGATGTAATATCAATTAACCATTTTTAAAGCTTTTTGGTAATATATTACCATTCAAGGTATTATTATACCATTTTTTGTTTTTTAAAAACCCTAAAAAATCCCTTTTTTCCCGAGTCGTTTTGCGAGTCGCGCCCATGTTGTTTCACGGATTTTTTCAATAAAAAACAACATATTATCTTTTGTGAAACATTAAAAAAGTTTTTGCGTTTGGCAATATTTTAAAAATATGCTATAATGAACTTGTAGTGTTAATAGAAGCACCACAGAGTATTGTGAAAAAGAACTTTAACTTAAACTTATGGGAGAAAAGCCATGTCTACTATTACATTAACTGCCAGTATGCGTTCTAACCTTGCTTCTTTGAAAGCAATTCAAGGTCAAATGGACACCACTCAAACCAGACTTTCAACTGGTAAAAAAGTTAACTCAGCTATTGATAATGCTTCAAGTTTCTATCAAGCTCGCTCGCTGACCAACCGCGCTGCCGACTTGGATGGCTTGTTGGATAGCATGGGTCAAGGCGTTCAAACCATTCAAGCAGCCAACGAAGGTATTGAAGCCATCACATCATTTATTGATCAAGCAAAATCTGTTGCAAACTCAGCCTTTGCTCTTGATGCCAGTGCAACCGGATATGCAACTCAGTTAGCTGAATACAAAGATCAGTTTAACGCGATCGTTGATGAAATCGGCAAATTAGCAGCTGACTCCTCATATCAAGGTATCAACTTGTTAAAAGGTGGTAAATTGACTGTTATGTTCAACGAAGGCCGTACCAACAAATTGGATGTTCAAGGTGATGATGTCGTTGCCAAAATGGCTGCCGTAGGCTTTACTACTGCTACTTGGACTGATGCTACCGGTGTTAACGCCAGTTTGGATGGTATCTCAAAAGCCGTTGATTATCTTCGTGACTACTCTTCAGTTATGGGTAACAATTTCTCGATTATTGAAACCCGTCAAAACTTCACCGAAGCTATGATTGATGTCTTAGAGACCGGTTCAGATAACTTGGTACTTGCCGATATGAACGAAGAGTCTGCTAACTATCTGGCTTTACAGACCAGACAGCAATTGGCTATTAACTCTTTGGCTTTGGCTTCTCAGTCGGCCCAGTCGGTATTGAGTTTGTTCTAAACTTGAAACTGCTTAAACACTTGGAGCCCCGCTTGAACTCAAGCGGGGTTCTTTTTGTTAGTTTTTCAACTTATTTACTTGTTCGCGCGCCAACTGCAACAATGCTTCAAAATCATCATTGGGAGAAGATTTATTATTTCTTACCGCTCCACACTTTTCGCACTTATGAGTAATAATATAGCCATCACGCGTCTGTTTGATATCAATCGGCCTCATCAGCCCTTGACAATCCTCAGCCCTGTCACCCGGCATAATATCCACATGCTTAGACCACAAACACTTCGGACAATGATTGGTATAACCATCACCGACAACTTTTGTGCCGCAATGCTCACAAACAAAGTCTTCTTTTCTGCGCACAAATTGCTTCATTTTATTCGTCTTTTAGATCAACTTTGATGTGCAAATCTTTAAGCTGTTGCTCATCAAACGGATAATTCGGTGCTTGCATCATCAAATCTTGCGCCTTGCCGTTGAGCGGGAAGATAATCACATCACGAATAATCGGCTCATCTAAGATTAACATCACCGTACGATCAACTCCCGGAGCACAACCGGCGTGCGGAGGAGCGCCATATTTAAATGCGTTAATCATGCCGCCGAATTTGTTATCAACTACCGAGTGATCGTATCCGGCCAACTCAAATGCTTTGTACATGATTTCCGGCTCATGGTTGCGTACCGCACCCGAGGCCAGCTCATACCCGTTGCAAACCAAGTCATATTGATAAGCCAAAATATCAAGAGGATTTTTATTCAGCAACGCATCCATTCCCCCTTGCGGCATCGAGAACGGATTGTGCGAAAATTCTATCTTTCCGGTCTCTTCATTCTCCTCAAAGAACGGAAAATCAACAATCCAGCATAATTTGAACGAATTTTTATCGACTAAATCCAACTCTTCGCCGATTTTGTTGCGTAAGCGACCGCTAAACTTGTCAAATTTCATCCCTGATCCAACCATAAAGATAATCGCATCGCCTTGAGATAAACCGAATTTGCTCTGCAATTCGCTCATCTTGGTATCATTCAAAAGTTTGGCAATACCTTTGGCTCCACCTGCTGATAAAGCCACATAAGCAATTCCGCCCATGCCCTCACCTTTAGCATAAGCATCCAACTTATCAAAGAATGAGCGTGGCTTTTCGCCACAGCCTTTCAAAACAAGAGCTTTAACTGTCTTGCCCTCTTTAACCAATCCGTCATAAATCCCAAAACCGCTATCAGAGAAGAAATCGGTTGCCGTCTCCAAAATCAGAGGGTTGCGCAAATCCGGTTTATCCGAGCCGTATTTTGCCATTGCCTCACGAAAAGGAATACGCACAAACGGTGCCTGCGTAACCGTTTTGCCGAAAGCAAACTCATTAAATATGCTGCCCATGGTGTGCTCAATAACCTTAAACACATCTTCTTGAGTAGCAAATGACATCTCCATATCAAGTTGATAAAACTCTCCCGGTGAACGGTCAGCACGCGGATCTTCATCTCTGAAACAAGGTGCAATCTGAAAATATTTATCAAAACCCGACACCATCAAGAGTTGCTTAAATTGTTGCGGAGCTTGCGGCAGGGCATAAAATTTGCCCGGATTAAGGCGTGACGGCACCAAAAAATCACGCGCCCCTTCCGGCGATGAGGCAGTCAAAATCGGGGTTTGATATTCGGTAAAACCTTGCTCGCACATCAACTCACGCATACGCTTAATAACCTGCGAACGTATCATCATATTGTGGTGAATGCGCTCTTTACGCAAATCCAAAAAACGATATTTTAGGCGAATATCTTCCGGTGCATCGTCTTCCACAGCAATCTGAAAAGGCAAAACCTCGGCTGTGGAATAAATTTCCATTTTAGCTACTTTTATCTCAATATCGCCGGTGGGCATATTGGGGTTGATACTCTCGCGCAAAACCACCTCGCCTTCAATACCGATAACCGATTCAACACGAGTATTCTCAACCTTTTCAAACAAAGGCGAGCTTTTATCAAACACACATTGCGTAATACCGTAATGATCTCGCATATCCACAAAGCAAAGATTGCCCAAATTGCGTTTGCGCTGAATCCAACCGGCCAATTTGACCGTTTTGCCAATATCCTGCTTTCTTAACTCCCCGCAGGTGTGGGTGCGATATTCATTCATCTTAGACCTCTGTTAAAATTAAATAATCCCTTCTCTTTTATTACCAATCATTGCAAAATGCAACTTTAAATAAAAAAAATATTCATAAATTAAAAATTGAAATTCGGTAATTTGAGGTAAATTTTATTTTCCACAGCAAAAGCGAATAATGTTATAAATATCAACTTTTTGTGGATAATAGAGGTCAGCACCTTGACTTAAGCCGTCGGCTGATGATATAAAAATCAGTATGGTGAAGAAGTGGGTGAAAATCCCGTCATGAAAAATGGCGGGATTTTTTTTGTACCCGTTTTTCCGCCATATTTTTTTAACCCAAAGAGCTTTGAAATTTTCAAAGCTCTTTTTTTATAACTAAATTGAAAGGAACAAAACAATGGATATCTATCCTCAAAATACCTCACCGTTTGGGTATCAAACAGGTGTGGGCGGTATTGACACCTATGGTGTCAATCATAACAATTTTAGTCTGCGTGATGAATTGGAGTATCAGTTTGCCCGCCAAAAGCGTGAAAACCAACTGATGCAGCAGTATAACAACCAAGGCATCACCGAAAATTACCCGCAATATGGCACTAACTTTTGGGGCAATTCCGCCAATAACTATGGTTTTGGCAACTCTAATATTTCTGCTAATATTGAGAATATGCAAAATAACACAACCCCGATACCGATGGCAACAGCCACGCCGCAACAACAAGCTCAACAGCAACCAGCCCCAAGTACTTGGGATACTGTTAAACAGCTTGGAAACAACTTTGCTGATGCAACTGAGGCTGGAGTTGTCGGTTATGCCACCGGAGCCTCATTAGGCAATTTTGATGAGGCTATGGGCGGAGCAGCAACGGCATTTGGAGTTGATTATAAAGGAGCAAGAGACGCTGTCCGTCAGCTCCAAAATAATTTAAGTCAGCAGCACCCGTGGGCTTATGGTGTCGGTGAATTTGCTGGTGCAATGACCACTCCGATGCATTTGGCAAAAGATACCACCTTTGCCAATAAAGCCTTAAATGCGGCCACAGATACCTTAAATGCTTCCGCCGGATATGCCGAAAATTGGAATGATTTTGCTGCTAATTTAGTGGTAAACGGAATTGCTAATACGCTTGGATTAGGATTAGAGCGACTGCCGATAGGAAGAGCTTTTAATAGCAACACTGGTAAACAATTATTGTCAAATGGTTTTAAATTTGCAAGACAAGGAATAAATTCTTCTGCTGACAAAATAAAAAATATGTATTATAAAAATGAGGAGAAATACTACTAGAAATAAAATATAGTAAAGGAACAGAATATGGAAAAAGAAAACACTAAAATAATAAATAACCTGTTATTAAAAATAATAAATTGCATCCTTTTTGCATTAATTCTTTTTAATGCATTTATTATTTTGAGACTATATCTGATTGTTACTTTTTTTCCTATTCTGTTCCTTTTTAGCTTTTGTTTAATTATCGCGTATCCGTTATTTTTACGTTTTGTATTACAACTAAAATGGTCCGAATGCACAAAAGATGAAACTTTGGCATTCAAACATATAATGATTCCTTACTTAATTATGGAATTAGCTGTTCTGTCATGTTACCCACATGAAACAACTATGGCAATTGACTTTTGGCAGAAAGTAATGCCCTAAACTAATATATGAAATATATTCTATAAAAACCATATAAATATTAAACAATCTTATCAATCCAAACAAAGTTTAGCATTTTTTATTTGGGATATTTGTACACTAACTTCTAGGGAAATAATGCCTCTTGATTAATATGTTTCCTCCGTATGTTAAATACCATAAAAACTGCTAATATATATCCCCAAGCAAACCCGGGGATATATAGTTTATCAACGCCGAGATTTAAAGAAAGCTTTGATAAGCGTTTTACTCACTTGCACAATCCAATTAATAAAACGTTTTTTCTCAGTTTTATTCAGCGAACACCAAAATTCAACCACACAGTTGCGTTTTTCTTCTTGTTTTACCACTTGACCTTTGCTGTTAACCACGACTTCAGGCTTTTCTATTTTCATTTCCGGAATTTTGCAACGATACGGCTTTAGCATCTCATCAATATCCTCATCAGGGATATAAGCTCCATGCACCCGTTTCAACGCTCCGTCTCCGGCCAAGAATAAGGCATCACCGCGTCCGATTAAATTTTCTGCTCCCACCGTATCCAAAATAGTACGAGAATCAGCTCCTGAGGCAGTTTTATAAGCAATACGCGATGGAAAATTGGCTTTCAGCACACCGGTTACCACATCAACCGAAGGTCTTTGGGTTGCCATAATAAGGTGAATACCGGCCGCCCTCGCCTTTTGTGCCAAACGCTGAACATATCCGCCAACCTCCTTATCCGAACTCATCAAATCGGCAAACTCATCAATCACGCAGACAATATAAGGCATAACTTCATCAGCTTTTTGATTATATTCGCCGATGTTTTTTACCATATAGTCCTGCAACATTTCATAGCGCTTTTCCATCTCAT
Organism: uncultured Pseudomonadota bacterium; assembly: GCA_902763535.1. GTDB lineage: Bacteria > Pseudomonadota > Alphaproteobacteria > RF32 > CAG-239 > CAZU01. The sequence goes on from CACWSG010000001.1 coordinate 129,207, forward strand.
CGACCAAATTTTTCAAGGCACAAACCGCCATAGCATTTTCGGTAATCACCGGATATAACATATATTTTTGATTGTTATAGGTTGAAAATTCTATGCGTTTGGGGTCAATCATCACCAATTTTAATTCGGTATGCTTTTTGCGAGCAATCAATGACAAAACAAAGGTATTTAAGCCGACTGATTTTCCCGAACCGGTAGTACCGGCTACCAACAAATGCGGCATTTTGGCCAAATCGGCAAAAAGCGGTTTACCGGTAATATCAGCACCCAAACAAATCGGCAAAGCCCCTTTGGCATTTTGAAAATCATCACTTTCCAAAATTGCCTTAAAATCAACCGTATCAAATTTCTCATTAGGCACTTCAAAACCCAAATCGGCACTGTCTTCAATCGGCTCAACCCGCAAAGATTTCAATTTCATTTCGCGGGCAATATCATCAATATGTGCCGCAATATTTTTTATCTTGGTACCGGCATCAGGAGTAAAAACTATTTGAGTTACCAAAGGTCCTTTATTAATACCTTTTTCTTTACCTGATATGCCATAGTGGCTCAAAACTTCTTCCAATTCGGTCATTGTAAAATCCTTGCTGTTAAATTAGAAAATATTTGACTTTACTTTTAGCAATTTGCCAGCTAAAAAACAAGTGAAAAATAAATTTAATGAGATCATTAATGATAAAAGACTTAACCAAAGGACAACCGCTTAAACTTATCACATTATTTGCCCTGCCTATTTTGCTCGGCAATATGTTTCAACAATTATTTCATGTTTCCGATATCTTTATCGTCGGCAGGATGTTGGGGGTTAAGTCTTTGGCCGCTGTCGGTTCATCAGCTCCGTTGATTTTTATGTTTTTAATGATTTCTTTCGGATTTACCGCCGGACTTACCATCATCACAGCCCAACGTTTTGGCGCTCATGACTTCAAAGGTGTCAAATCTTCGGTATTTCACTCCACTTTGGCCGCAATCATTTTAAGCAGTTTAATCAGTCTTTTTTTGGTAACCTTTCTCAAACCGATGTTGCATCTTATGAACATTCCTTTGGAAATTATGGATCAGGCTTATACCTTTGCTTTTATTTTGGGTGTATCTTTGGTTCCGGTCGTTTTATACAATCTGTTATCAGGCTTTATTCGCGCTTTGGGCGATTCCAAAACCCCGCTTTATTTTTTGATTTTCTGCTCATTAATCAACATTGTGCTTAATTTTGTGTTTATTTACTACCTCAAACTTGGCGTAGCCGGCTCGGCTTTAGGCTCCTGTTGCTCAATGTTACTGACCGTATTCGCTTGCATTTGGATTATAAAAAAGAAATTTCCGTTATTACAAATCACCAAAGCTGATTGTCATTATAACCACAAATTTATGATGGAGCACCTAAGAGTTGCCACTCCGATGGCCGTTCAATTTTCCATCCTTGCCTTAAGCATGATGATAATCCAAAGTGTATGCAATTCTTTTGGCACCGAAGTTATTGCCGGTTTTACAGCTGCCATGCGGATTGAACAAATTTCCACTCAACCGGTTTTTGCCATTGGTGTAGCTTTTGCCACCTACGCCGCTCAAAACTATGGCGCCGCCCTCATCAAACGCATTCGTCAAGGCGTCATCCAAAGCCTTATAACTTGCCTCATTTTGAGCATAATTATAACCTTGAGTGTCAGATTCTATGGCACTCAAATGGTTGGTGCTTTTATTGAAGACAGCAAGCGCCAAGAACAAATTACCTCCATCGGACAACAATATCTGTTAATCAGTTCTTATTTTTATTTTTTCCTTGCTTGTATATTTATCACCCGCAACGCCTTGCAAGGTATGGGGCGTGCCGGAATTCCGCTGGCTTCGGGAATTTTTGAATTGGTAATCAGAGCTTGTGCGGCCGTCTTTTTAGCCGGAGCAATCGGCTATAAAGGAATTTTCTTCGCCGGACCAATCGCTTGGGTTGGCGGAGCTTTGGTTACTGCCGGAGGCTATTGGTGGATTATCAACCACCTCAAACCTCACGAAATGCGTAAAATATTCACCCGTAAAAAATTGCTTAAATAACACAAAAACCCGCCAAATTCAAAGATAAGCGGGGTTTGTTTTTTACCATTTACACTGTCTCATAAAACAGCTTTTAGAATCATGTACTTTAACACAAAAACTATTTTTTATTTTCAGCTTCGCCTGTTTGAATCTTTTTCAAGATTGCTTCAACTTTTTCTTGATCAAAATCCAATTTAGGATCTTCAATAATACCTTCTTTGATTTTTTCTTTGGTTTGTTTAATATTAATCTCGCCGCTTTCATCTTTTAAGGTCAAAACATGACGCCACTGAAAACGCGCTTCATTTTTGCGCTTTGCAAACCAATAGGCATCTCCCAAATGTGAAGTTATGACCGCCGATGAAGGATAAAGCTCAACCGCTTTTTCCAAATAAGGCAAGGCTTTATCATAATACCCCAAGTTATACAAAGCAAAACCCAAACTATCATTAACACTCGGATCATTCGGAGCCTGATTATAGGCCTCAACAATAAATTCCAAAGCCTGCTCAACATTTTGTTTGTGCAACAACCATGTATAACCCAAATAATTCAAAACCAAATAATGCTTCTTAAGCTTGTATGCTTTCATCAAAACTTCTTCGGCTTTTTTCCACTTGCCGGAGCGCTCCAAAGCTATCCCTTTAGCATAATACAAAACCCACAGACTTGTCTTGTTCTTAGTCAAAGCAATCGCTTTATCATAATATTCCACAGCCTCGGCATAGCGATCATGCGATCTGAGCAAATCGCCCAATTCTATATAAATTTGGACATCTTTATATTCATCACTCAAAGATTTGAGTAATATTTCGGCCGCCTCCAAATCACCCTTTTTAATCAAGTTACGCGCTTTTTTAACTTGTGCCGGATAATATCCGACATCTTTTTCATCAATGCTGTCATACATTTTGTTGGCATTGTCATACATATCACGCGATTCAAAAATATCTGCCATCAAAATTTTGGCTGTACTATATTGCGGATTAAGATAAATAGTCAGCGCCGTGTACATATGTGCAATATCAATCGTCTCGGCATATCTGAAACTTGCCACCACCGAAAACAATGCTTCTGCAGCGCCGATTTTGGCTGAAGACAATATCGGCAAGGTATTTTTTTCATCAGAATTAGCAATTTTTTCTCTCAAAACAAACAACAATGAATCAAGAGCCTGACTGTTAACCGTGGCATCCATCATTGCCATTGCTTTTGCTTTTTGTCCGCTGCGAATATAAAAATTGGTAATTATTTCTAACATCCGCAAAGATAATTCAATATTCGGACTGTTCAAAACAATTTCATAAGCCTGCTGAGCTTCTCTGTTTTCGCCCAAATAGTCCAGCAACATTGCATTTTGTTGAATATATATTGAGTTTAATCCGTCTTCTTTTTTTAATTTTGCCAACTCATCTAATGCTTTCTTTTTATCATTGGCTCCGGCATAGCTCCACGCATTAAACATCGGTGTTACAAAAGACTTGTACAAAGGATCCTTAATTTTTTCCATGCTCTTTATTGCTTGCTCATATTCTCCGTCATGCATTTTTTTGGTAGCAATCACCATATATGCAAAAACATTTTCGGTTCCTTTATCGATGGCCTGTTGAGCATATTCCGCAGCTTCATCGATTCTCCCTTGTGAAGACAACAACAAATACAGCTGATTCAATATTGATGGATTATCAACATTATTATCCATAATCAATTTATAATAATCGGCAGCCTTATCAAAATCTTTGCGAATATGGGCAACTCTTCCGGACAAATAAGCTCCCGAATTTGTCATTTTAATCGTTGAAATATCGTTAGTTGCGGTATTGACTGTCATATTATTTCCCGTCAAAGGAGAACATGAAACAAACACGGCCGCAGCCGCTCCCAAAGCAGCTCCCCACAAAGTTTTATTTTTTCTGATATTCTTTCTTTTCATACCGCTAACCTTAAAAAATCTGTGTAATATTCTAAATATACTACCGATTTTATAAATATAAAATTAAATTTGTGCACAGAAATGATTATTATTGCGAAAATTTATAATTAATGTACAATTCAAGCATTATGAATAGCCAAGATATTGAAGAAATTTTGCGATTTTATACCTTATCCGGAGTTGATGAAACTTGCGGAAATACTCCTTTTGCGCTGAGTGCGGTTCAACCATCCTCTTTTTCACCTCAGCACAAGACACCGGCCACACTTTCTTTTTCAACCTCTGAAGCAACCCAAAACGCCAATGATTTATGCCAATCTGCCAAAACTATTGATGAACTGAAAAATATCATCGAAAATTTTGACGGTTGCAATCTTAAAAATACCGCAGCCCATACAGTTATAGGCGACGGTAATCCGCAAGCAAAAATTATGTTTATCGGTGAAGCTCCCGGAGCCGAAGAAGACCTTATCGGCAGGGCTTTTGTCGGACGCAGCGGACAACTGTTGGATAAGATTATGAACGCTATCGGATTATCTCGTCAAACGGTTTATATCTGCAATATTTTGCCTTGGCGGCCGCCCGGAAATCGTTCCCCGTCAGATGCGGAAATTGCGGTATGCTTGCCTTTTCTCAAACGGCAAATAGAAATTATTCAACCGGAATATATATTAACGCTTGGCGCCATTGCCACCAATTCCCTGCTTGGATTGGGAGAGACTATGTCGCATTTGCGTGGACATTGGATGGAATACAAAATTTCGGATGAAAAAAATGCTCAAGTTTTAGCCACCTATCATCCGGCCTATTTGTTGCGAACTCCGGCACAAAAAAGTAAGGCATGGCTTGATTTTTTGCGCTTTAGCAAAGCAATTCGGCAAAATAATCAACAAGCCGTATAATTATTTTGATATTTAATGTTATTTTAGTAAAATCGTTATTATAATAAAGATTATGTTGTTTCACATATAAAAGGGATTAACCATGAAAAAATTGAATATTTTATTAAGTTCACTGACTTTGGGTGCATTTCTGTTAAGCGGAACCGCCTACTCTGCCGATCCGAAAGACTCTTCAGACAAAGGCAGAGTTTTATTCAAAATTCACGATATAGCTCCGGAAAAAGATGTTAACGGCAATATTACCGGTTGCAATATGGCGGTGACTCTTTTCAACAACTATGACAAATCTATCTCTAACACTCAACTTGTTTTGAGTTGGGATGATGAAGTAATTGCGGATATTATCAATCAGGAAGAATACGAACAAAAAGAAGCAATAAATCGCAACCCTAATGCCGATCGTTCTCGCTATCCCACTTCCAAAACAACAGCCCCGACCATATCTGCCACCATCAAGATTCCTTTAATCAACGCTCATCAACAGCTTTCGGTAAAAAACAAAGTTAACACTGATCGTTGCTTTTTGCTGATTAATGATATGAATGTAAAGGCCAATAGTTGCTCTTTTGGCGGTGACACTTCCGGTGATAACTCATGCAAGGCTTCTTTTGTATATATTTCTCCTAAAGATCCTCAGTATTTTAGCGAATTTAAGGAAATCAGTTACAATGATGAGATTGTTGCCGGCGAAAAAGAAATATCGCGCACCCAGACCGAAAATGATGAGGTTTATAACAGTATTGTATCAACCTTAAACAAAATAGGATTGTAAATCAGTTATTGAAAGTTTTGCATCATGAAGTGTTGGCAGAATGTTTTAACGGTTGTTTTGATTTTAGCAAGTTATTCGGCTCAGGCTCAGACTTTTGCCCCAACGACAGCAAATGATAGTCAGCCGGCCTTAAACTTTGGCAACAAACAACCTGTTTCATCTTCAATTACTCCAACTTCCTCCGATACGACATCGGATTTGTTCGGAGCAAGTGCTAAAGATGAACAAGCCCCTGCTTCGGTACAAAACATTCAAGATGCCTTTTTTGCTACCAAAAAATCATCTAAAGAAAAACAATCGGTTGATCCTTTTGCCATTATGTCACGCGAAGAAGCAGGAACCACTGCGGAAAAAAAGCCGAATGAACCGACCAAAAAGGCTAAAAGAGCAAACAAAGACGGGCTTCCTCCCGCTGAAGAAGATGACGACTTTTTTGTTCCCAAAGATCAAATTGATCAACGCATATACACCCCGACTGTTGATGGTTCGGAACGCGGAGGACAGGCTTTTGTCTTGATGGGATCTGACGGAAAAATGAAAAAAGTTACCAATATTTTTCTGTTTTATGATGATTTCAAAATCAATACCGGTATGGCCGGCTACACGACTTGCAGTGTTCGTTTCAACATAATTTCCAATCTTGATCGCAAACTGTCACAGTTGGATATAAAATTGGTTTGGCCTAAGATTTCAACCACATTGTCATTTTCAGACATTCCTCCCAACACCCAAACCTATTATAACTATGCTCTTTTAGGCGAAGGTTGCTACACCATGGACAAAGCACCCAATATTGTAGTAAATCGCTGCCGTGCCAAGGGCATGACCTCTGCCGAATGTGCAGCCAAACTTAAATGGGTTGCAAAATAATCAATATGCCGCGGATTGTCAAAACACTCCTGTTACTCTTTACATTTCTGTGCGGAATTGCATGGTCTGTTTATGCTGCCGATTCATCATTTAATTCTGATACAACTTCCCAAATCATACGCCATATGTCTGTTGACAAGAGTGATCTCAAAACCTACAAAAAAATATTTAAAGCTCTCGCCAAAAAAGACCTCTCTAATATTGATAAATTAATAGACAAGCTTGAGGACACCACCCTGCTTGGCACCGTATTGGCAATTAAATACCTTGAAACTGCATATTCCTCATCTGTCGATGAATTGAATGACTGGCTCAACAAATACAATGACAACCCTTTTCAACCACGCATTAAAAGGCTTTATGAGCGCAAATCAGGTCAACCTTCATCTTTGAACGATGATGACACTTGGCTGCAATCATCTGCCAAAATATCGAGCAAATATTTAGCGCGATTGTCGCGTCAGGATAAAATATTTCTTACCAAAAATGCCAAAGAATTTCGCCTTTCCATTCGCAAAGGCAAAACCTTAAACGCCCGCAAAATTCTTGAAAACAAACGCTTTCAAAATTTAGCACCCAAACCTTATTGGGACAATCTTGGGGCTACACTGGCTATCAAATATTTGGTTGACAACTACGATAATCAAGCTCTTGAATGGGGAAAAAAGGCCTCGCAGCGCCATAATTCCGGTATGGCGACTTGGGTTGCCGGCATTGCTTCATGGCGCTTGAAAAAATTCAAAACCGCAGCCAGCTATTTTGCCAAGCTCGGCAGCTCGCAAAATTCCGACAAATGGTTGATTTCAGCCGGTGCCTATTGGTCAGCACGCGCTTATGAAAAAATCGGCAACACCCTTAAAGCCCAAGAAATGTACAAATTGGCCGCTCAACACAAATATACTTTTTATGGCATATTGGGTGCTTATCAATTAGGCTATGATTTGCGCCAACTTTTCAGTTTTGATAAAAACCTTTATTTGACTGATTTCAGCTCGCCTGACAACATTAATGATATTATTCAATCTCAGCCGTTGCGTCGTGCCATAATCCTCATGGAAATCAAACAAAACGACTTAGCCGCCCAAGAAATCATCAATGCATATAAAGGTATGACCGACCCCCAAAAAGAAGCTTCAATTCTCATGGCTCACCAAAAAGGTTTGCATTCCTTGGTAATTGCCATCAGCCGACAAGCTGATTTTGATGATGTTATCGGTCGTTATGAAAAGGAAATTTATCCCCTGCCGCAATGGTCTCAACAAAATGAATGGCAAATTGACAAAGCTTTGTTGTTGGCTGTTATTCGCCAAGAATCCGCTTTTAAAGATAATGCCGCATCGCGCACCGGCGCAAGAGGATTGATGCAGCTTATGCCCAATACTGCCAGCTATATCAGCGGCGACAAAACCATCAAACGCCACAAAGATAAACTTTATAATCCTGATTTTAACCTGCAATTGGGGCAAAAATATGTCAATTATCTGCTGACTAAGCCTTTTATCGAGGGCAATTTGTTTTTTATGCTCTCAGCCTATAATGCCGGTCCCGGCAACTTGGTAAAATGGCAAAAAAATTCGCGTTTTCAAGGCGATCCTTTGCTCTATATTGAAGTTATTCCTTCGTCCGAAACCCGCATTTATCTTGAACGCGTATTAGCCAACTACTGGATTTATAACATTCGTTTAGGCAATCCCAACCCCACGTTGGAACAGGTTGCTGCCGGAGAATGGCCGGTTTTGGAACAATACAAACAAATTTTGTTCGACTAGTCGCTTTGCTGTTTTTTGTTGCCAACATCCTAATTTTGTGGTATATTATAAGTACTAAGTCTTATTAATATATATTGTAAATCAACCTCAATCATCTCAGGGAACCTAGGGGGATTGTTGTATTGTCGGTATCTCGGCTTAGTATATCGATATTATAGGAACTAATTTAATTATGACAACACTGGTTATCTTAGCCGCCATATCCTCCTTGATTTCCATTTTTAAAAAAAATTATATAGAAGGGGGAATTACGGCAGGAATTGTGGTCCTAGGCCTCTTGGCCACATTGCCGACGGGTTGGGGTTGGACTATCTTGTTTGTTTTCCTGTTCGCATCCTCTGCAACAGGAGCCCTGGAGGTGACATCCCCATGTGGATTAATATCCTTGGCTGTGGCAGTCATCTTGTTTCCAATCCGTTGGGAATGGGACGGATTTGTCACCCTAATAAGCCTGGGATTTGGCATTTGGGCAATTTTGGTGTCCTTTTTAAAGGATAAAACACCAAAAAAAGAATAAGGTGGGAAGACTATACAGTCTCCCGCCTTTTTTATTGTTTTTCTTCTAATCGTGATTATATCCTCACCTCAAGGAGAAAAAATCATGGAATTATATATCATAACCGCCCTATTGATTGTTTATTTTATTACCGTATTGAGCGTATCTGAGCACCACCGCCGCAAAATATGGACTCTTGCCTTCATCACTGCTTTCACTCTTACCGCGATCGCCATTTTTTTCATCCGTGGCAACACTCAAGATGTTATGCTCTCAACCAATGAATTTAACTGGTACTATTTTGTGTATCTTTTCGGCATGGTCGCTATCGCTTTAGGATTGCTCAACCTGTGGATTTATCGCGTTCCGTTATGGAATCTGCTTTTTTCCAAGCACAACGATGATAACGATGATGACATTGATGATGATTAAAAAAACCGGCAATTAAGCCGGTTTTTTTATATCTAAAACGCTCCAACTAGAACGGAATATCATCATCAATCGGAGCAGATGACGATGCCGGAGCCGAATCCCAACCGGATGATGAAGCAGCAAACACATCATTACCGCCGGCCGGCACATTATCACCGCCTTTGCCGTCTAACATAACCAAATTGCCGCTGAAATTCTGCAACACAACTTCGGTTGTATAACGCTCTTGACCGTTGTTATCAGTCCAACTGCGTGTCTGCAACTGACCTTCCAAATAAACTTTGGAACCTTTGCGCAAATATTTTTCTGCCACATCAGCCAATGCCGGATTAAACACTACAACTCTGTGCCATTCGGTTTTCTCTTTGCGCTCACCGGTAGCTTTATCTTTCCACGAATCCGATGTTGCAATGTTCAAATTAACAATCTTCGATCCTGATGCCGTATTGCTGACTTTGGGATCTGCCCCCAAATTACCAACCAAAATAACTTTATTGATACTTCCTGCCATTTTATTCAAACCTTTTTCATAAATTAAACAATTGTTCTCACGATTATAAACTGCTCTATTCTTTTTGCAATTTTAATTTTAGTTAACCTGTGTATATTCGCCGCCTTCAAACAAATACATATTCCATCCGCTGTTAGTCAAAGTTCTGCCATGCTGCAATTTAACTTTACCCCAAGGCAGGCTCCAACTTTGTTGTCCGGCGATATTATCAATCGCCGCTGCATCAAAACTCTGCGCCTTTTTTACCATATCGCGCCACATCATCACTGCGGCATATCCCATAACGCCAATCCCATGCGGCTCACGCCCTTTTATGCGCAATTCAACCAACTCTTTGGTAAAATTAGCATTAGATTTTTGATTATTAATCCTTAAGAGATAGACCCCATCGGCAAAATTTCCCATCTCTTTGAAAAAATGCGCTGTTGCCATATATTCATCAATCGCAATTATAATATTTTCATCTTTTTCTTGAAGTTTTTGCGCTATCTCTGCGATTTGGCTTTTTCTTCCCAAAATATAGGCAACCTTATTATCTCTTACTATTTCTTTTGCCATTTTTTTAATTTTGTTATTATAGGCAGTTATATCGTACAAATTAACTCTGTTCGCCAAATTATTAGCCATAAAAATACTTTGTAATTCTGTCGCCGTTTCGTATGAGGCATCATTATCCTGACTATACACCACTGCCAAATTTTTATCTATCCACTTGTCTTTGTAAACTTCAAAAAAAGTCTTAGCTTGCTCGGAAATACGACCGCCGATTTTATAAAGTCCGGTATGATTGTAGTTGTACCATAAGTTATTCAACGGCTGGGGCATTATTCTCACTGCGGAACTTCCCTTCATCAGGCTGGGCAACAACACATCCGTACAATACGGACCGACCACCAAGTTTATTCCGCTGTCTTTGCTGATATTAAGAGCCTGTACATCACCATGCAAAGCCGATTCACTGCAAATATCGTCCATATATATCAGTTCCAACTTTTCGCCTAACAGACCGCCTGCCTCGTTTATTGTATCAACCGCAATTTTAACTCCGTCATTAAGCTGTTGACCGAATTTGGCATTATCGCCGTCTTTGGGAGCCACCACCGCCACTCCGGCAGCCTGCACTTTTACGGCAAACAACAAAAACAATGAAATAATGTATAAAAATCGCATTAAATTTTCTCTTTTATATCAAACTTTGCTGAAATTAACATTGCTTACTTAATTTTGCAATATTTTTTTGCTTGCATTAGCACAAAATATCGCCATAATCTTTTCTCTAAAGGAGAATATAATATCAATGATGTTAAACAAATATACCTTTGATTCTAAAATTGACGGTCCTAAAGTGCTTTTTTTAGGTGCCATCCACGGCAACGAACCTGCCGGTGCTCAAGCTATATTTAAGATTGTTGAAAAATTTGCTTCACATGCTATATCGCCGCTCAAAGGCATAGTTGAGTTTATCCCCGTATGCAATCCTTTAGCTTTTGAAAAAAATGTCAGACAAATTGATGAAAACCTTAACCGTGTCATCAAAGACTGGGATGCCCCGACCAATTATGAACAACAATTGGGCAAAAAAATCGCCTCATATATCAAAAACAGTGATATTATCATTGATTTGCACTCTTCGCATTGCCCGCAAGACAAACCTTTTATTTTTAGTGACTATCCTGATAAAACGGCTGACAAATTATGCCTTGCTCAAACCATTCAATACATTGTCAAAGGCTGGCCTGAAATATATTCTTCCTCGCCTATTGCCGACTTTTCTACCGGAAACTGCGCACATTATTACAACAAAACCTGCCTAACCATAGAATGTGGATGGCATCAATCACCGCAATCCGAACAAGTCGCTTATTATGCCATAATGAACACTTTACTATCTCTTCAAATGCTGGAAGGATTCCCGGCTCAATCAATTGAACAAACTCTTATTATGATGGATTGTTTTATCATCAAACAATTCTCCGGCAAACTTGCCCAAAGCTACCGACATTTGGACAAAGTAAGCAAGGGAGAAATTTTAGCTTCTTATGACAACGGCAAATCGATTATTTGCCCGCAAGACGGTTTTATCATGCTGCCTAATGCCGATGCTGCCATCAACACTGAATGGTTTTACCTTGGACATTCGCTTTAATTTGCCATAACTGTCTGGCTTGCGGTTCTTCTTTTGCCCAAATAAGACTGTGAGTTTCCTTATCAATCCCCACACCATGATACCCTTGTGCAATTCTATATTGCATTTTATTAAATAACGCCGGTATTTCGCGGTGAATATTCTTACCCACAAACATGGTAAATCTGTTACCATTAAACGATTTTGCAACACCATTGTTCTTTTGCAAATTTTTCTTTAAGTACAAGACTTTTGCATGATCATAAGGATCATAATCTACCTTGCAAATAGCCATGCCATTTTGCAAGGCACTTATCCAGCTGGCCGGATTATCAATAGCAATTTGAATAAGTGAAGTCTTTTTTCCGTAACCTGAGGACTTTTTTTCAATATAATCAAGCATACTCTTCATCAACCCTGAACCGCGATGATCCTTATCAACTAATATTGCTTTATAAATTACCAAATCATCATTGGGTAAATCCGAGGCAAACTCAGGCATATCGCGCTCTTGTCCGTTTTGCGGATAAGAAAAAATGCTTTGAGCAATCAATTTATCTCCGTCAAAAACCCCCAGCATATAAGTATGTTCATGTTCCAAAGCTTTGATAAAATCCTGCGCGCTGCGGGTTAACACAAAATGTTTCTCATCTTCATGCAAATCGCTGATAACTTTTTTCTGCAATTCCATTACTGCGCTTAAGTGTTCTATATTCAATTCTTTAATTTCTAATTTCTTCGCCATTTATTTTTTCCATATCACATTATTTTTGAGCCAAAAAAAAGATTTGAAATTTTCCAACTTCAAATCTCGCAACGATTATTGTCTTAAGTCAACAAAACATCATCGTCGCGATCTCAATCGGCGGCTGCGAACACTAAAAAATCTGCGATTCTTAATATTCATTTTTTTTACAAAACCTTTCATAAACTTGTTTCATAATGTCAGAAAAAATTTTTTTGTCAATATTTTTATCAAAGTTTTTTTTATTGCTATTTATCTTTTATACTATATATTACAGCTCACAAGGAGATTATCAAAATGAGCAGTGATTTTATCGATATTAAAGGCGCGCGTTCTCACAACCTGAAAAACATCAGTTTGCAAATCCCTAAAAACAAACTGACGGTTATCACCGGTTTGTCCGGCTCGGGCAAATCATCTTTGGCTTTTGATACCATCTATGCCGAAGGTCAACGCCGCTATGTTGAAAGCTTATCGGCTTATGCTCGCCAATTTCTGGACTTGATGCAAAAGCCCGATGTCGATTCTATCGAAGGTTTGTCTCCGGCTATCTCTATTGAACAGAAATCCACCTCGCACAATCCGCGCTCCATTGTCGGCACCATCACCGAAATTTATGATTATATGCGTCTTTTGTGGGCGCGTGTCGGCACACCTTATTCTCCGGCAACCGGCCTTCCGATTGAAAGCCAAACCGTCAGCCAAATGGTTGACCGCACCTTGGAACTTCCTCAAGGAAGCAAACTTTTGCTGCTTGCTCCGGTTATCCGCGGTCGTAAAGGCGAATACAAAAAAGAATTGGAAGAATATCGTGCTCAAGGTTTCCAACGCATCAAAATCGACGGCGAGCTTTATGATTTGGATGAAACCCCTGCCCTTAACAAAAATCAAAAACACGATATTGAAATTGTGGTTGACCGTGTAATCGTCAAAGACGGTATTGCCGAACGTTTGGCTCAATCTTTTGAAACCGCACTCAAACTAAGTGACGGCTTGGCTTATATTGAAAATATGGAAGGCGGCAAACGCATAACTTTCTCTTCTAAATTTGCCTGTCCGGTCTCCGGTTTCACCATTGAAGAAATTGAACCCAGAATGTTCTCATTCAACAACCCTTACGGTGCTTGCCCGCATTGCGACGGTATCGGTGCCAAGCTTTATATGGACCCCGATCTGATTATTCCCAACCCCAATCTGTCCATATCCCAAGGTGCGGTTGCTCCGTGGCATGGATTTCATTCCTCTTTTTATGAAATGGCTTTAGTCTCACTGGCTGATTGGCTTGGCATATCAACCAAAACTCCGTGGAAAGATTTGCCTGAAAAAGCTCGTAATGTTATTCTCTACGGCTCCGGCGATGAGATTGTGCCGCTTTATTTTAAGAAATTTGTTACCGAAAAGCCGTTTGAGGGTGTTATTCCTAACATGGAACGCCGCTTTTTGGATACAGATTCTCCCGCCACCAGAGAGGAATTATCCCATTATCAATCAGCAGCGCCTTGCGAATTTTGTCACGGCAAACGTCTCAAACCCGAAGCCTTGGCGGTTAAAATCGGCGGATTGGATATTTGGGATGTTTGTGAAAAATCAATTAAAGACGCGCTTGTATGGTTTGGCGGTATCAAAGCCACCCTTTCTCCGCAAAAGCAAGAAATTTCGGCCAAAATCATCAAAGAAATTTGCGAGCGCCTGCAATTTTTGAACAATGTCGGCTTGGATTATCTAACCCTATCGCGCCAATCCGGCTCCCTTTCCGGCGGTGAAGCCCAACGCATTCGCTTAGCCAGCCAAATCGGCACCGGATTGACCGGAGTGATGTATGTTTTAGATGAGCCGTCTATCGGCTTGCACCAACGCGACAACTACCGACTGATTGAAACCTTAAATCGTCTGCGCGACATTGGCAACACCGTGATTGTGGTCGAACATGACGAAGATGCCATGAAAGCTGCCGACTACATTGTTGATATTGGACCACGTGCCGGCACTCACGGCGGTGAGGTTGTTGCCTCCGGCAGCCTAAAAGATATCTTAAAGAATCCTAACAGCCTGACAGCTGCTTATCTTAACGGGGTTAAAAAAATTGAAGTTCCGACCAAACGCCGCAAAGGCAACGGCAAATTTTTGACCCTCAAAGGTGCCAAAACCAACAACCTTAAAAATATCAATGTAAAATTCCCGTTAGGATTATTTACCTGCGTTACCGGTGTTTCCGGCTCCGGCAAATCATCGCTTGTTTTGGAGACTCTTTGCGCCGCCTTGGAAAAAGAAATCAACGGTGCTCGCAACCTGCAAGGCAAATATGACAAATTGGAGGGCATCGAAAACATTGATAAAATCATCAATATTGACCAATCGCCCATCGGACGCACTCCGCGCTCTAATCCGGCGACCTACACCGGCATATTTTCTTATATCCGCGATTGGTATGCCTCACTCCCCGAAGCCAAAGCTCGAGGTTATACCGCCGGACGCTTTTCTTTTAATGTCTCGGGAGGACGCTGTGAGGCTTGCCAAGGCGATGGTGTAACCAAAATCGAGATGCACTTTTTGCCCGATGTTTATGTTGAATGTGATGTCTGCCACGGCACGCGCTTTAATCGCGAAACTTTGGAAGTTAAATACAAAGGTAAATCCATCGCTGATGTTTTGGATATGACGGTTGATGATGCTTATACTTTTTTTGAAAACATCCCCTCTATTCGCAATCGTTTGGAATTGTTGCGCCGTGTCGGTTTGGGCTATATCAAACTCGGACAATCGGCCACCACTCTTTCCGGCGGCGAAGCCCAACGCATTAAACTATCCAAAGAATTATCCAAAAAAGCTACCGGCAAAACTCTTTATATTTTGGACGAGCCCACCACCGGACTGCATTTTGAGGACATCAATAAGCTGTTGTCGATTCTGCAATCTTTGGTTGATGCCGGCAATTCGCTGATAGTAATTGAGCATAACCTGGATGTTATTAAGGTTGCTGACCACATTATCGATATAGGACCCGAAGGCGGTGAAAAAGGTGGCACCATCGTTGCCCAAGGCACCCCCGAACAAATCGCCAAAGTTGAAGCCAGTTATACCGGTAAGTTTTTGAAAGATAAACTATAAGCTCAATTCTAATTGATTTGGATTTTTCATAATTGGGTTGTTGCTTGCCTTTTTTTGTGTTGAAAGAGTAGTTTTTTGACGCGGCCTGCTTTCTCGATATCTTTTTCCGATAGTTACAGCAACATACTTTGAACGTTCATGCGGGGTAGCATTTATATGTTGTAAAAGTATGTATACATCTTCAGACGTATAATCATAATTATCTATAATGGTGTTAAACAAATTTACCATTTCTTGATCTAATATGCTATTTTTTTTCAAGCTACTATTTACTAACTGGTTATAAGCATCAGCAATATCCCAACTCTTTTCTTTGGGATTATCGGCAGTTTTCACATCATAATACATACTATTAATTGTTTCCGTGATTGTTGTGTCTACCATACTTTCAGCTTTAACATAATCATTTACATCAATATAATCCGAAGCATTCGGATATATAACTTTTTCAATATTCCACAACTTGTCTTTTATTGTTTCATCTGGCTCATCAAATATTGCCATATAATCTTCTATATCTATATCTTTATTTTGTTTATTTGTTTTTTTATTTTTTTTCGGCATTAAAATTTCAGGTCCTATTTGATGCAAAAAAGACAAAGCCTCAGTATTAGTCTCCCAACGTTTTTTTAATGGGCAATTATTCAACCATAACTGCTGTAATTCCTTTTGTTCTGCCTCAGAATAACCTTGTGTTTTATTTTTAATAAGTTCGCCTATTGATTTACACAAATAGGCATTAAGATTATTTTTGTCTGTGTTTTTTGAATAATACTCCGCAAATATTTTTATAAAGCCTTCAATAGCGTCTTTGCTATTACCTTCTTTAGCCATAAGCTTATTTAAAACTACCAAGTTAATTTGTACCTTTTCATTTTTTTTCTTATTTTTAACCGTCTTAGCCATGGCTTTGAAATATATTTTACTGAATTCAAAAAAATCCTGAGTGCTGATTGTATGCAGATTATTAGCAAAAGATTGCGATACATCATAAATGTGCGGAGCGTACTTACTATGATGATCCAAATAATTGTTCACTCTGGTAAAAATATCTTCAATATTTTCGCGCTCGGTTGGAATGAACTGAAACTCTGCCAGTTTTCTTAAACCTTTTAAATCAATCGGATGTAAATTATTTCTTTTTTTATCTTTATTTTCATCTTTTTGGGGATTTATTAATTCTAATAAATACTGCAAATAATGAATCTTATCTTCGTCTTTTAAGGCAGAATTAATTGTAATATAATCAGTAAAAGATTTGGCAGCTTTCCATCCCCAACCATAAAAACTTTTTTTACATAAAAACAAAAAATGACCTGCTGCTTTTTGTTTTTCTTCAATATTATCCAAACCATCAATATAATCTTGATATGCATTCAGTAATGCTTCAGTCGGCTCTTCAATATTAGTATAATTATATTTTTCTACTGCAGCAAATTTATTATTATTTGCGCACCCTTGTCTTAATTCACGCGTAGCATTTGTATGAAATTCTACTAATTTTTCATACTTCTGTTCAATTAAAGCCCGTGTGGTTGTATTTCCGTTTACATCCAATTTGCGCCTCTTTGTTTTGTCTATTTTTGACATTATAGCATATTTTACAATTAAAGCAATTAAAAAAGTCTTGCATTTTAAATTTTGTCATGCTAAAAAGTACGCAATTTATAGTTTAACCATACAGTTTATTGATGAAATGAGGTGATTTAAGTGGTTCAGGTTACTGTTATCGGCAATGATGTTGGTCAGTCTTTGAAAGTTTTGAAGAAAAAGATGCAACGCGAAGGTATCTTCCGTGAAATGAAATTGCGCCGTTGCCATGAGAAAAACTCTGAAAAGAAGGCTCGCCGTCAGGCTGAGGCTGTTCGCCGCGCTCGCAAGCAATTGCGCAAACGCTTAGATACCGAAGGATTCTAGTCCTTTATTTCAAATAAATTTAAGCACCGGCAAATTTGTCGGTGCTTTTTTATGTCATCAAAAAAAAGAGAGAAGTTTGCAAATTAAAACTTCTCTCTTTTATAAATATCAACTTAAACTAAGCCGACTTTTTAGCCTTTTTAGCGGTTTTTTCTTCTTCCATTTTATATAATTCTTCAACCGAAACTTTTTTCTCGTTCAATTTGGTCAAAGACAAAATGTGATCAATGATTTTTTCTTCAAAAATCGGAGCTTTCAAAGCTTCAACCGCATTTTTGTTCTTAAGGTAATAGTCCAAAACCAACTGCTCTTGACCGGGATAACGACGAGCTTCATTCATAATAGCCGCATTGATATCCTCTGGCTTAATGGTAACTTTAGCATCTTGACCAACCTCAGAAAGCAACAAACCGAGCTTAACTCTGCGGATGGCAATATTTTTATAGTCTTTAAGCAAATCAGCTTCTTTCTTGGATTTTTCTTCTTCATCCAAACGTCCCATTTTTTTGGCTTGTTCATATTGCTGAACAATGGCGTTATATTCAGCATCAACCAAAGAATTGGGAACTTCAAAATTATATTCCTTATCCAAAACATCCAACAACTGGCGTTTCAGTTTCATTCTTGAGGCATTGTCATAATCAGCTTTGATGCGTGAAGACAAATTCTCTTTCAACTTATCCAAGCTCTCAGCTCCCAATGATTTGGCCAACTCATCATTAATCTCGATTTCTTTGGGCTCACGAACTTCTCTGACGGTAACGGCAAAAACTGCATCTTTGCCGGCCAAATCTTTGGCATGATAATTTTCAGGAAACTTAACCTTTACATCAACTTTATCACCTGCTGATGAACCGACCAACTGATCTTCAAATCCAGGAATAAACGAATTTGAACCCAATTCAAGAGGATAATCACTTCCCTTTCCGCCATTAAATTCAACTCCGTCAACCGAGCCTGTAAAATCAATCATTACAGTATCACCTTTGGCAGCTTTTTTGCCGTCAACCTTAACTGTCTGTTTGCGGCTCTGTGCCAAATAATTAACAGCCTTATCAACTTCTTCAGCCGGAACATCGGCAGTCAATTTTTCCAAAGATATTTTTGAAAAATCACCGATTTTGATTTCAGGCAAAACTTCAACATTTACTTCAAATTCAAGGTCTTTACCTTCATCAAAGCTCAATATTTTAACCGAGGGTTGATTGACCGGACGCAATTTATTGCTTGATACAGCCTCGTTGGTACCCTTGCGAATCATCTCATCCATAACCTCGCCCATAACCTCGTTATGATATTTCTTTTCAATCATTGACAAGGGAGCCTTACCGGCACGAAATCCTTGAATTTTTGCTTTTTTTGCCACATTTGCCAAGCGATTAGTGTATTCTTTAGACACATCACTGTTATCGGCAACAACTTTGTAAGATTTATTTAAGCCTTCGGCTTTTAACTCGGTAACTTTCATCTACACTCTCTTTTGTTATTAAAAATTGAACCAATGCCATACCAATCACTTGCAATTTAATTTGGTGCGGGTGAAGGGACTTGAACCCCCACGCCTTACGGCACCAGATCCTAAGTCTGGCGCGTCTACCAATTCCGCCACACCCGCTTTTTTATCCAAGCTTTTGATATAAACCTAATAATTGCCTGCATAGTACCTGTTTTTTTTTAATAATCAAGCATAAATTCACAATGCAAACAAAATTATTGTAATATGTTTTTAACTTTTGTAGTATATCTTAAAATAAAAAATATTGTTTCGAGGTGTTTTGATATGATGTTTTCTCGTCATTTTACTAGAGTTTTGCTTTCGGCAACCGCATTGAGCATGCTTTCGGCTTGTGCAATTTTTGATAAAAAAGACACGGCTGAACCGTCTAACTGGTTTATGAATATGCTTGAAAAAGACGGTCAATCCGATGCCCAAAAAGCCAGCTTGGCCTATTTGGAAGGCAATTTTGACAAAGCTTTAACTCTTACTTCAGATTCGCTGAAAGCCAATCCGCGCAACCAACAAGCTCTGTTGGTCGGTGCCTTATCAGCCGAAAAACTGGGACGCTACAACAAAGCTCGCCAATATTACGAAGACTTGATTGTTATTGATGGTCAGGAAACCTCCATTCTCGGAACACCGAATAATCAGCCGCAAAAAATTTCGACAACAGCTAAAACTCGTTTGCGTTCTTTGACTATTTCACAAACTAATCTGACCATTGAAAACAAAGACGGTTCCAAATCATTTTCGATTTCCAAGCAGGCCGGAGCTCAGCAAAGCAAACAAGCTATCAACAAAGCCTTGACCAAAAAATCACCGGCAGCTGCAAAAAAAACTAATATCGATAATTTATTCCCCGGCAATCAGCAAAATATCGTTTCGCGTTTCCTGATATTGAAAGAATTGGCCGAAAAGGACTTTATTACCAAAGAAGAATTTTTATCTCGTCGTCAGGCTAATCTCGGCGGTCTGTTACCCTTGACCAACAAAGCCCCCGGTGTCGGAATCGATCAACCTGTTCCCTCACCCGAGCTGATTATTGAACGTTTGGAAATTCTTAAAGACGGTGTTGAAAATCGTGCCATTACTCCCCGCGAATTTTCGGCAGAGCGCGATGTTATTATCGAGGCTCTGATGTCGCCTAATCCGCGCAATCGCATGAAAAACCAAGCTCCTTCCAAAAACATTCTTGACGCAGCCAAGGATTTGCGTCGATTGGAAGCCTTATACAATATGGGCTTGATTACAGACAGCGAGCGCGAAAAAGAAAAGAAAGCTATCGAAAAATATTTAGGCATAAAACATGATGAGCCGACAGCAACCACTTCTGCTCCTGTTTTAGCTCCCATTAATGAAACAGCTGGCGTTCCGGCAGCACCTTCGGCTGCGGTTGAAGCACCTGCGCCATTGACTGTACAAGTAGCCGTGCCCGAACAAGTATCTGTTCCGGTTGCCGTATCTGTTCCGGAACAAATTCAAATTCCGGCCACAGTAACTGCTCCGGCTCCGCTTCAGGTTCCCGCTTCGGTTCAAGTTACACCGCCGGCGGCTTTTGCAGCTCCGGCACCGACAATTCCGGCAACCGCACCTCAACCGGCACCTGCTTTAGAAGCTAAAGAAACCAAGCTTGACACTACAACTCCGGATGTCAGCAGTCCTTTTTAACTGATTAGCTGATCTAGAAATAGTATCTTAAACCCAAAGAATATTCTTGTGTATTCTTGCCGTTGGCATCGATGAATTCTCCGTCTAGGGCAATCGACCAGTCTTTTGTAATGATGTAATTAATCTCACCATTATATTTGATTTGCTGGAAGTTCTTTTGCGTTGCAATTTGCGGCTCAATCTCAAACAATGCTCGCCAATTATTCCAACTAAACAAAAAACCTAAATCCAAGCTCAATGCACCGTACGAATTATGAGCAATTCCGCCGCCATATCCCAATCTGTTATTAACCAAGGCAAACAAACGCAGATTTTCGCTAAAATCAAAGGCTCCACCGCCACCGACCATAAAACTGCCGACATAATGCTCGCTTTCATCAGACGGATTCTGCCAATGGTTCACATTTAAATCCAGCTGAAATGAAGTCGGCTTAAACATCACATCAATCGGCGAAATCGAGCGAATATTTAATATATCAAACTCATGCAATACCAACTTATCATGCTCGTTATAATAGCGCCACTCCTGATTCAAAAAGTTGATTTGCGCCCCTTTAATCAAACCATAATCATTGTCGGTCAATGACTGATATGCCGGACGCAACTCCAGTTTTTCAAACATCTCGCCATTGCGCTCACCCGTTCCCATCACCAATCTTTTGGATTCATGAGCTCGGATGGGATTTTTGCCCTCACTCAACTCGGCAATACTCCCCTTGTCCTTAAAACCGCTTCGAGCGCGCAAAACATCAAAACTTTGTTTGCGATAATCTTTTAATTCCAGTTTTTTCGCCACCCATTGATATTGCACAAACTGATAGGCCGTTTCCCAAACATCGGCCTTTTGGGCCATTGGCAAGTCGTCGCTCAAATGATAATCCTTAGCTTGGATAGCTTTTCTATAAACCTTGCGTTGTGCATCTGTCATCATCTTATAGCGATGTTTGATTTTGTTTTGGCGTGATGGACGATAATTTATTTCTTTAACCAAACCTTCTTTGCGCGCCACCGTCTTAAAACTGTCCAGCGGAATAACCCATGCCTTAAACTGTTGCGCCAATTTTAATTGCGGTTTCACTGCATCAATCATCTCTAAAAGCATATAAGAGCAATTACGGCTGAAAAAATAATAACGCGATTGGGTTTGCCCGATTTCCCAGAGGTGCGCCACCATAAAATCCAGCTCTGCTTGGCTGAAATTGAGCGTCAGTTCCCAAATATCGCGGTTTTCAATATTGTTATAGGTATTGATAATATCATAATAAGGCTTGACCGTAAACCCGCCGAAATAAAGACCGAACAAACCTTTTAAGGCATAAGCCGCCCCAGCTTCCTCACCGGTGAATGCTCCGTAATTAGCCCCATGCGCCAGCATCTGCGTGCCTTTGCGCTTGGTATCAATTCGCAAAAGCGTATGCCCGAACATCGATGACGGATTGTTCATATAAGCATCAGTAAACAGCAAAGTCACATCTTTGGGCTGTAAATCGGCCTTAAATTGATCATATTCCTCACATTTTGGAAAAGCCTTTTGCACCAGTCCTTTTTTTTGCAAATATAAATAGCGCGCCGGAAACAAACACTGTTTTGCCGTATCATTCTCTTGAAAAAGCTCTATGGTTGCTTGCAATTCGGCTAAAGGATTAGTCTTGCCATCCTCACTCAAAAAAAAGTTCGGCGAATCTATTGAGCTTTGGCCATTTTGATAATGTCCTAAAGCCAGCCATGCCTCATCAACTTCTTGCGCTGAAGCTAAAAAAGGAAAAAATAAAGTTATAAAAAAAAGAAGATAGTGCATATTCGTTTTTATCATCAAAATAATTCGGAGAATATCACATATTAAAAAAAAGCTCGGATGGTGGGATTTATAGAGTAATTTTAAGGGGCGATAAAAATTTTAGTGTAGATAGACCTACATGAATTTTTATCGTCCCCGTCAAAATTGCTCTAGAAAACCTCCAGATGAGCTTTTTATGCTAATTGCATAATTGATAAGGTAAGATCTACGGCATCTACATCATTGCTGGCAAACAAAACACCGAAGTTGTCTTGAATCTTAACAGCTAAAGTGTTTTCATCAACATTCAAAATACCGGCAACGGTTTTAATTGTCTCGCCATTACCTTGAGCAGCATCATAAGCAAATTGTTCCATGTTGTTCTCTAAGAAAGCGAGTAACATTCTGCCTGTTCCGCCGGTAACGCGACCATTAGGATCACAACCTGAAGTACCTGTGGTAATACCAAAAGTTTGAGTTCCGAAAGTTCCGTTAGTAGTAGCAGCCAAAACTTGCGGAATAATACCGGACTGTCCGCGCCATGCCATTGACCCCAAACCGCAACCGGTTGAATCATAAGCATTGGCATTTGAGCTCAAAGCCAATACACCAGCAGCAACTGCTGACAAAAGATAAATTTTTTTCATAAGTTCAATCTCCAAAAAAATTCACAGTACCACATCAAAGTATCATATTTTTCTGATATTCCCAGCCCAAAGCGTGACTTTTCCCCCGCAAATTTAACAATACCAAATTGCCTGATATTTTATTAGAGTTCTTGCAAAACATCAATCAACAGTTTCTGTTTCGTAATCAATACCGCTCGACTGCCATAGGATTGTACTTTTTCTAAAATTTTCGGATTATCATCAATCCATAAAAAATCGTCAGCTTTAATGTTATAATGTTTTGCCAGTTTAGCAACAAAAGTTGCTGATTCTTTGGTATAAAACTCTCCGTTTTGTTTGGCATACATAATATCAAAAACTTCTATCGGTAACTGCGCTGCCTCAACACCCAACCTCATCTTTAGAACTTTATTTAAATGAAACTTATGATTGTTACTGCAAATACAAAGCTTATATTTGTGGCTTAGCTCAGTTAATTTTTGCAAAATTCCGCTTTCATCCAAGCTCAAATGCGAATAATCAACATGGTCAACCATCTTGCGAATAAAATCTTCGGTATCAATACCCAGCTTTTGTGCCAAAAACTCAATATATTTGCAAAAACCTTTTACCGGTTTGTCATAGGTGCAGTCTTCCATACTGGTAAACTTTTCGTCTTGCAGTCCAAAATCATCACACACATCATTAAAAGCATAACACATGGCATTAATATCCAATTCCGCAGGGTCATACAAAACCCCATCACAGTCAATAATAACCAATTTAGTTTTATCTTTTTTCATTATAATGCTCTTTATACAAAACTAATTAAACGGATTAAAGTCGGTGCCATTATCATAAAAATCTTCTTTTTCTATTCTTTTAACCAAGTTAATAACCAAACACGTCAATGGTGTTAATATTGTCTCCACTGCTGTTTTGGTGAGCCAACCGACAATAATTCCCTGAAACAATTGGTTAAGCGGAATAATCCCTGCTAAACCGATAATATAAAAAATCGAAGTATCTACCAACTCCCCCACAACTGTTGAAAGAATTGTGCGCAACGGCAAAAACTTTCCCTTGGTCCATATTTTAATCTTTGCCAAAACATAGTTGTTAGACATATCCCCAAAATAAGCTGCCACCCTTGCCCCGATTACAATTTGCGGAACAACCGCAAAAACGGTATGGTATGCCGCCTCGTTTTCAAAAAAATGCGCCGGTGGAACTGCCAACATCAATTGGGTAAAACAAGCCACCAAAATACTTGCAAACAAGGTATATTGCGAAACTCGTTTAGCTTTGGTATAACCATAAATTTCGGTTACCACATCCGATATAATATAAACCACCGGAAAATAGATAATTGTAACCGGCACACCATAACCGAAAAAATCAATTATCTTGCCGGCCGTCATATCAGACAAAATCTGAAAAGAAACATTCAGCACCAAAAATAATGCTAATAATTTATATTCTTTCATTAAAAACCTTCACGCAAAAACTATTATTTCTTATTATATTCCAAAACTTCATCATTAACAAACACCAACTCAACTCCGGCTTGGGCAAACATTTCTTCCGATTCTTGTCCGGCATGATATTTTCTTTCGGCAATAACCTTTTTAATCCCGCAGGAAATTAACAACATTGCACAAGTTCGGCATGGTGTCATTCCGACATAAATAGTTGCTCCGTCAATCGCCACCCCTCTTTTAGCCGCCTGACATATAGCATTTTGCTCGGCGTGCACTGTTCTGATACAGTGGTCATGCAATTGTCCGTCCGCTTCATAAGATGCTCTGATTAAGTGTCCGACATCATCACAATGCGGTAATCCGGCCGGTGCCCCGACATAACCGGTACACAAAATTTGGTTATCTTTCACAATCACACAAGCACATTTGCCTCTGTCGCAAGTAGCTCTTTTTTGCAAAGCATGCATAACTTCCAAAAAATATTCATCCCAAGTCGGTCTTGCCATCTTACAGTCCTCCGCAGATTATCTGACATCTCCTCAAAAGTTTAATGCGATATTATTTTATTGTAAAGCAATATTTTACGAGCTATTTATAATCAAATCCATCAATAGTTACTTTGGTAGTATAAAGCACAAAACATTTGCCGGGATTATCCCCGTTAACAATCATATCTTTATGCACCTGATTTTTACGTGTTCCGGTACTCAACCCCAATTCCGGCACATCAACCAACAACCCTTCCAATGAGACAACATCACCTTTTACCAACATACTTAATGCTCTGTTGATGTTTTCGGTTGCCGGAATAGGATGATAATTGTTCAGTTCATCATCTTTGATGTAAGGATTACATTTTTCATAATTTTCCTTACTCTGTTGAAAATCTTTTTCATCTTGAAAAAACGACATAAATGATGTCTTATATTTTACACCTTTGCACAAAACACTTCCCATCCTTTCTTCATGCTTAAAATCAAACATTTCAAACACTTGCGGCTCTGCCATTTTTCCAATTACAATAAAAATATCGCGCGGCACTAAATTGATATAATTTCCTTGTGCTTGCCAACGATAAATTTTGTTCAGCAGACCATCATAATTATCAACTATTCCCACCCTTCCTGTAACTTTATAAGCAACTTTTGGCTCAAGTCTATATCGTTTGCCATTGCGAGTTATTTCAATATCCGACACATTGACATTTTCAAAAAAATCTTGTGTTGATATTTTCTGATTCGATTGTGCTTTTTCCCCGATTACCTGAGGATAAACCAATCTTTTCCAGTACTGCGGATAAAAAAATATCCACACAATCAAAAGGGCGCATAAAATCTTTAACAACTTCAACCTACTCTGCCGTTTACCCTCTTCCAATCTGTTTTGTTTAATTCTTTTGCGCCACAATTTATGCATTATTTCAACCTTTGTTTATATAAAACGCTCTAAAGATTCTATTATAATACCAACAAAAAACGCTGCTCACAACAAAACTTGTTTGCAGCGTTATCATTAAATTATATTATAACAGCTAAGCACGACGAGCAACGCGCTCTTTCTTAATCCGTTCACCTACAACCGCATCATTTTTTTTGGGAAATTTTACGGTCATTTTAACATTGCCATCTTCGTGCATAGTTTTTTTAATACCTTCAGCTTTGGCGATAATTTCATCAGCACTGGCTTGTTTTGCTTTCAAAGGTTTGATTTTTTCCTCTTCAGCAGTTTTTTTATAAAACTTTATAAAATCAACATCCATAGAACACTGAAAAGAATCTTTGCCCCTCTTCACATCACCATAGTTATAACCGTATTTATCATTTCTCATATAACGATACAAGTGCGTCATTGATCTATTGTTTTTGTCATAATATGTTACAGCTTCATCTGAAACCGTAACTTTCTTGGTCTTTGGAAAAAACAAAAAAGCATTTGCATTTTTACCGCCAATAACAACCGGCAACAAAAATTTATTTCCATTCGCCGCTTCTCCCTTATAGAGTACACATTTTACCTTGGCTTGTGCACCGGCCGAATACAAACTCTTAGATTTTATTTTTTTCAAATCTTTAAGGGCATATTCTCCTTTGGGAATGTCATAATTCAAAATTTCCATAATTATCTCCTCCTAAATCAAAACTAACTTATGATAGCACAAACCGATAAAATGTCAATTGTTAAACTTTTCTATGCTGTTTGTAACAAAAAAAAGCCGCCCGCTCTCTCTTTTTTTGAGTCGAAGCGGACGGCGATTAAAAAATTGATTTTTTTGCCACCTAACAGATTCGAACGATCTGGTTTGTGGCTTTTGCCCACGCGCGGTCAATGGATGCCGGGCGATTTGCGAGCGATTTGCTCATTGTGTCCTGTGGCTTTTACTTACTTCCCCAAACCACATGTGGTTAGGAAGTGCCGGGCTTAGGACGAGCATTTTTTCTTGCGCTCCGCTATCCGAGTATCGCATTTTATGTAGCGACCTGATATGCGGATGGAGCGCGGCGGCGGATGTTTATTTTTTGAACTGCGATGCTGCCGAAGCACCGGAGCTCTTATTTTTGGGCGTCATGGCGGCTTTTTTTGTTTTTTATATTTATTTACACTACCTCCGCTTTTATTCAAAACCCGTAATTCCATTTGGGCTTCATGACGGCGGAACGCCAGTTTTATGTTACCTTGACTAGATGGGTGTTCTCTGCTTCATGTTTTTTTATTTTTTTTCGATTTTGTTATCCCGAGGCCGTAGCACGTGCCGCTCTTTATAGCGAAATGCCGGTGGCGCGGGTGATGAATTTGTTTAGACGACTAGGACTTATCATTCCGTGGTCTGATCTCTGATTTTCATGTTTCGTGTGTTTCGGCGTCAATATATTAGATTACTTTACCTTGAAATACACTAACTAATTAGGCGATCTTTCTTTCATGACCCTTACATGATTAAACGGTTAAACAAAAGATTTATTTCCCTTAAAGCAACTATCACTCAATATCGGAGCTCAAGGTGCATTATTTTAATTATATCTTTGTAATTGGTTTGTAAGAAAGTTTATACGCTTTTTCGGAACACAAGTCAAGACAAAAAATACAAAATTTCCGCAAAATATTATAATATATTGATTTACAACAAATAAATTTTAAAACATAAACCTAATAAACCTTATTAAAGACGATTTATTGCAAAAATGATTGACAAAAAAAATATTTTTTGCTACTCTGCCTACATAAAACTAAAAATTTTACATTATGAAAAAATTATTCTTATTCGCGCTGTTAGTATTGAGCGCACAGGTCATTAACGCTCAGGATTCTTTGAGCATCAAAAAAAACAAGTTCAGAATAACACAGTCGGTGTCTCTTGCTATTCTGTATGGTAACGACAGCGACAAAGAAACAGAAACTGACTATAATAATACTTCTGCTGATGGAGCTAATTTGGGCGATGTTGCCGACAACATCGATGCCAAAATTGGTGCAAATTTGGGAATCAACATCGAATATTCCCTGAAATTTATTCCGGGGAAATTATCCGATGGCATCTTCAAAGACAATCCTTTCGGATTTGCCATTGACCTTGGTTTGATTTTGGCAGCTGATAAACAGAGTGAGTATGGCTTTACTTTTGACGGCCTGCTCAAAGTCGGTATTGAAACCGGATATGACCATTCGATGGGTTTGGGATTTGATTTCCTGTTCGGAACCGGCAAATCCCCCGGATTCATCTATTTCTTTGATGAGGAAACAACCAACAATGAGCCCATTCCCTACACCGAGTGGTGTTTCAAGAATGGTTTCCAATTTTGGGTGCGTTCCGGACTGATAAAGCAGTTGTTACCTAATTCGACAACCAGTATATTTGTCCGATATGTTTATAGTCAAGAACCCAAGGACGCCATATCTGATGAGAATGTGTTCTTATTTTGGCAAGAAGAAGCCTTGCAAATAGGCCTACTCATCAGTTTCAAATTCTAACTTACCCCCGACTCTGTCGGGGTTTTTTTATACAAAAAACCGCCTTGAGTTTTTTACGCTCAAGACGGCCCGAACAGGAGTTAACGCCCCTTTAATCTACATATCCGTTCAATACGGAATAATACAGCTCAATCATGTCTTTTACGGTGTCGACACAATGATTTTTATTATTCAGATTTTTTAATCAGATGCTGATTTTTCAAACATGCAACGCCGCACATGCGTTGTCAACATATTCGCCGATGGTTTTCGATTTTGCCATCTTATCCATCGCTTCTTCATGAAACCTTACATCTAATTTTTTCTCTGTGTTGGCAGCGAGTTCTGCAAAATCGAAACTATCAACGATACTGCAATCTTCCAATCGCATCTCATCTTTTAAGTCTCGACAAGGGATGCCACTGCCTTTACTGATTGCTGTATAAACAGCCTGTTTTATTTTTTCTCTTTCCATAATGATAAATTTTTAATTGGTTTGACATAAAAATTGATTTTGCTCTATCTTAATCTTTTTTGACAATTTTGTCAAGAAAAAACCGCCCCAAGCTTTTAAGCTTTGAGACGGCCCGAACAGGAGTTAAACCCCCTTTTTACACATGGAAGCATTCGCATACTTTAGAAACCAACTCTCCGATGGTCTCTGATTGCATCAAATCCTCCTCTTGGTCTGGTAATTTTACTCCAAGCTCATTTTCTACATCACTTGCAACGCACATAAAATCCAGGCTATCCCATACGGGAAAATCTGAAAATTTTGTTTCATCACTCAAGTCTTTCAATGAAACATGAGCTGTGCGGCTGATTGCCATGTAGATTGCGTTTCTTAATTGTTCTCTTTCCATAATGATAATGTTTTAATTATTACTCTTCTTTTTTCGCCATTGCCTCCGATTTTTTGTAAGAAATCAGACGCGGCAAATTCCTAGCAAAATCGCCGACTGTTTTCGAAACCCATTTTTCGTTACCGAAGGTTTCTTCAACATCATCAGCAACAACGGGAGAAAGTTTTAACCCTTCGTTGCACCAGTTGATATCTGCCAGTTGCAGAACCGGAACAACATCAGCCGAGGTAATGTAGTCCTCAAGCAAATCCCACATGAAAACTTTCTCTGCGGGAATTTTTTTGTACTTGGCGATAGCATTCTTAATCGCTTGCCGACACATGGCCTCACCGATAAATTTCTTTTCGAAATTATTTTTTTGATTATAATCGACAGGCAGAGCGAGCGGCGCAAATTCGGGTTCCTTATTTTCGGCATTTTGGGGAACCTCGTCTGTAGCCACATAGGTTATCAGATCGAAAATCATTCGCTCAAATGAGCAAAGCGTCCATAAACGATAATCCCCGATCAAGAAATCACCAACCTCGGATCTGTCGACTTCTCGGGGCAGATCAAACTGTTTTGCGACATCAAGGGCAATGTCCATGATTTTCATGTCGTCTATACCTAATTCTGTCAGCGGTGTCCAAACCGCATCAGGATCACGCTTTAACAAGCAAAGACGAGCAAGAGAAATGTGCAAGGCTTTGCGCAAATTCTCATACGTTGGTTTCAATTTTTCCATAATGATAATATTAATTGGTTAACATAAAAATTGATTTTGTTTCATCTAAACTGCTTTTTGCAATTCTGTCAAGAAAAAACCGCTTCAAGACTATATGCTTAAAGCGGATTAAAAACACAACTAATTAAATATTTGCTTAGTTATTTTACTTTAAATGATTTTACATCAATTTTGGTCTGTTCCATAAATTCTTTATCAACCTCACCGGTTATTTCAAGAGTGTCTTCAGGTGTTACGGTAACTCCATGCCAATCGTCATCATCTATTTCAATCATAACCTGACCTGTTGCATCAGCAAACATATATTTTTCATCACCAAGACTGTTAATAATCTTTCCGTTCAATACGATAACTGTATCATCACGCACATCCAGAGCCTGTTTTACAGTCATCGGAGCAATTGACGGAGCCTTAGGACCAACAAAACCGCCGTTTGATTGGGCATTAGCCGAAAAAACAACACTAACTAATGCAATCAAGCTAAAAAATAAATTTTTCATACGCATCTCCATAATTAAATTGAAAACACAAAAAATTTAAATGATATAATTTTTATTGTCTAATCAAAATGATAGCACTGTGTATAAATTTATATAATTATCTAAACTTCTTCCATAAATTTTTGCAGCAACAAAGTCAGTTTGAAGTTGGTTTTTGCCACATTATCAAGCACCTCTTGATGATTTATATATTCTTCGGTTAATCCGGCACCCAAATTGGCGATAACCGAAAAACCCAAAACTTCCAAACCGAAATTGATTGCGGTAATCACCTCCGGCACGGTTGACATTCCGACCGCATCAGCTCCCAAAGTACGAAACATTTTAACCTCGGCCGGAGTTTCAAAATTCGGCCCCAAGGCCATGGCATATACGCCTTCAAAAAGTTCAATATTCTCTCTTTTGGCAATCTCGCGCACCTTTTGGCACAACTCGTGATTATAAACCGCACTCATATCCGGAAAACTCGGCGTTTTGCTAAATCCCACCAACGGATTTCTGCCGCTGAAATTGATATGATCGGTAATCATCATCAAACTTCCCGCCGGCATATCCACACGCAAAGACCCCGCTGCATTGGTGGCAATAAAGCGCTTTACCCCCAGTTCTTTTAAATCTCTAGTTGACATGGCGATATATCTGGGATCCAATCCCTCATAAAGATGGGTGCGTCCGGCCAAACATATAACATTATGCTTGCCGATAACTCCGGCATAAAGCCCGCCCTTGTGCCCGGGAACATGAGTTGTCGGACAGCCCGGAATATCCTCATAAGGAATAACAATCTGATCTTGCAAAGCATTGGTAAAATTCCCCAAACCGGAGCCCAAAACAACTGCCGTATCCGGCACAAAGCCATTTAATCTTTCTCTTAAAAATTCAAAATTCCCCTCATCCATTTTGTTTCTTTCCTATATTATGGTTAATATTAAATTCAAATCCAGTTAATCTTGTCTGCCGTACTTTGTCAAGTTATAAAACTTAAATATAAAATTCCTCTTGATTTATTTAAATTTTGGTGTTACATGATAACCAATAACGAAATCAAACCGTTCTGTGCCGGAGTTATCCGCGCAGTTATTTTTTTACACTTTTTAATATTTGAGGTGAACAAAAATGGAAAAGATACCTTTGACCAAAGTCGGTTATATTGCCTTGGAAGCTGAACTGAAAAACTTAAAAGGCGTTGAACGTCCCAATATTATTGCCGCTATTTCAGAGGCTCGTGCCCAAGGCGACTTGTCTGAAAATGCCGAATATTCTGCCGCCAAAGAAAAACAAAGCTTTATCGAAGGCCGTATTCAGGATTTGGAAGCAGTATTGAGCCGCGCCCAAGTTATTGATACCTCTTTGGTTAACAGTAAAGTCATTCGTTTCGGCGCTACGGTTTTGGTTGCCGATGAAGATGACGATTCCGAACGCACTTATCAAATCGTCGGTGATTATGAAGCTGATATTGAAAAAAATAAAATATCCCTGTCCTCACCCTTGGCCAAAGCCTTAATCGGCAAAGAAGAAGGCGATGTTGCTGAGTTCAAAGCTCCTTCCGGACTAAAATCTTTTGATATTTTGGAAGTAAAATATATTTAATTTTGCGTTTTCTCGCTTATATAAAAAAGTGCCGCTCAAATAAAGACGGCGCTTTTTTCATTGTATGGAGGAGAAAATCAAATGAAAGCAACTCACAATCAAATTCCTGATGCCAATTTTTGTGACTGTGACGAAGACAACAACTGCGGTTGTTCTTTTCCCAACAACACCGGTAAATCTTCCTGTCAATATGCCAATCGTTATGCTGATTCGTGCCGCAAAGACGAGCCGCACTATGACCTATGCTCTTGTGATGATGCCGGCGACTGCGATTGCACCAATAATTAGGCTGTAATTTCATGGCTGAATATCGCAACAAAGTTCTTATTATCGGCTCCGGTCCGGCCGGATACACTGCCGGCATCTATGCCGCTCGCGCCGGACTGAAGCCGATGTTAATCTCCGGTGCTGAGGTCGGCGGACAACTGACCTTGAGTGCCGAAATCGAGAATTATTCCGGCTTTTTTCCTTCCACTTCCAGTGCCGAACTGATGGAAACCATGTCTAAACAGGCCGCAAAATTCGGTGTTGAAATGCTAAATGACACAATTGTTGAAGTTGATTTTCATCATCATCCTTTTGAATGTGTGTCAGTCAATCATAATGTTTTTTACGCCGATGCAGTCATAATTGCCACCGGATCATCAGCCAAATGGCTCAACACTCCGGATGAGAAAAAGTTTCGCGGTCATGGCTTATCGGTTTGTGCTACTTGCGACGGATTTTTTTATCGCAACAAAGATATTGCTGTTATCGGCGGCGGCAACTCGGCAGTCGAGGAAGCCATATACCTGACCAATTTTGCCCGCTCGGTCACCATTATTCATCGCCGCGACAAATTGCGTGCCGATAAAGTGTTAGCTGACAAATTACTGGGTAATTCAAAAATAAATTTCAAATACAACTGTGTGGTAGAAGAAATTTTAGGCGAAGAAAATCCTCTCTCCTTAACCGGATTAAAACTCAAAAACATTCGTACCGACAAAAACGAAATTTTAGGTGTTGACGGAGCTTTTGTCGCCATCGGTCACACGCCTAATACCGATATATTCCGCCACCAACTTGAATTGGATAATAAAGGCTATATCAAAACATCTCCTGACAGTTGTGCCACTTCCGTCAAAGGGGTTTTTGCTGCCGGTGATGTCAAAGATCCGTTATTTCGCCAAGCCATAATCGCCGCCGGCTCAGGTGCGCAAGCCGCCATCGAAGCCGGAAGATTCTTGAATAAATAAAAAAAGCTCCGCAAACCGGAGCTTTTTTTCCTTTTTTCTTTTAGCAAGCTTTCACAAAACTATGTGCACATAAATCGGCGAACTGCGGTCTGTCTAACCCCATTTCCTTAATTAATTCGGCAGGAGTTTTATTAACATTGAGGCACGATGTAGTAATCACACCGTTTTTAATGCACTTCAATGTTGCACTCGGCAATGCCGAACGTCCGATGCAAGATGACAAATAAACAAAACATTCATCATTATCTTTTAAGTTTTCTTTGGCCAATTTGCGAGCATACATATTCAAAGTAACATCAGCTTTAGATCCGTCTTTGGTCCAAGGTGAACCACCGCCGATCGGGCAAGCCGTCGAATAAAAATCAACTGCCAACTTTCTGCCGGTGATACCGCAATCGGCAATTGATGAGTGGTAGGTATATCTGCCCGTACCGTTAACAATGATATTTTTGGGTTTTTGCCCTAAAGTTTTGATTATAAAATCGGTCAAATCAACATCTTCCAACATTGGAACTGCCGCAATGGCTGTTTCAATATCGTCATTATCATCAAGTGTTATCTGAGTTTTTATATCCAAACCGAAACGTTTGTCAGACTTTGCCAAATTATAAAGAGCATCATTAAGTTTGCGAGCCAAGAACAATTCATGATTGATAGCTCCCTCACCTTTACAGGCATAGCCGACAAACACACCTTGATCACCCCAGCCGTTTTGTTCAACTCCTTGGTTTATATCAGCCGATTGTTGCCCAATCAGATTAGTAACTTTTACCTTATCGGGCTCAATTGCATAACTTCCCCAAACTTTGGCATATTCTTGGCTGTATCCCACCTCGGCCAAAGCTTTCAGCACATAGTCACGCAAATGTGACAAATCAACATTACCCTTGATTTCTCCACCCAAGATAACATCATTATCTTTGAGCATAACCTCAACGGCATACTTAACCCTTGGATCTTGTTCAATCATTCGATCCAAAATATAGCTTGAAATATAATCGGCAGTTTTATCAGGGTGTCCGAGCGACACAAATTCAGCAGTTTTCTGCATAGCAACATATCTCCTTATTTAGTCCTCTGTTGCGGGACAAGTCAGGTTAAATCCACATCGCACACCGCCTCATTGCTGTGTGCAAAAACACATATAGATTCAAATCGGGCAACAAGTCAAGCTTTTTTTTCAAAAAAAACTTGTCTTAACCGATTTTTTTTCATAACCTCGCGTTTATACATAAAAAAATAATACAGGGAAAATTGTCATGCTGGAAATATACGGCATCTTATTACTTGGCTTGGTTGTTTATCTGAACACTCCGAAATTCGGACATCTTCCGGATAAAATAAGTCGATTCAAAATCAATCGATCCTCTCACCAAAAACATGGGCATTTTGCCAATTTGCACAACACTCCCAAAATGACCGGCAAAGGCGGCTTTTGGCGCGTCATGTTTGATTTTTATTTCGGTTCACATCCCCACACCAAGCCATCACAAAATATTCCGGCTCATAAAATAAATTGGTCGGAATGGAATCGTCGTGACAATATTGCCGTTTGGTTCGGACATTCTTCTTATCTTATTCGCCTGCATCAAAAAAATTATTTGATTGATCCGGTATTCTCAGCAAATGCCTCCCCTTTGCCGCACAATGTGGTTCCTTTCCTTGGCACCAATCTGTATCATACTGAAGACCTGCCCGATATTGATTATCTCATCATAACCCACGACCACTGGGATCATCTTGATTATCCGACTGTCAAAAAACTGCAACCGAAAGTAAAAAAGGTTATTACCGGACTTGGAGTAGGCTCGCATTTTCGCCACTGGGGTTATAATCACGATAAAATAATTGAAATGGATTGGAATGAAAGCATAAATATTAACAATATTCAAATCAACTGCCTGCCGGCTCGCCACTTTTCCGGACGCAGTATTTTTGCCAATCGCACCTTATGGGCATCATTTTTGATTATCAGTAAAGACTATAAATTTTATATCGGCGGCGATTCCGGCTATGATAATCACTACAAAATAATCAATCAAAAATTTGGTCCGTTGGATATTGCTTTTCTTGAAGCCGGACAATA
Organism: uncultured Pseudomonadota bacterium; assembly: GCA_902763535.1. Lineage (GTDB taxonomy): Bacteria > Pseudomonadota > Alphaproteobacteria > RF32 > CAG-239 > CAZU01. The sequence continues at coordinate 164,796 of CACWSG010000001.1, forward strand.
TGACCGCAACTGGCGTTATATCCATTCAATGCCTGAAGAGACCATTCAAGCCGCCGTCGATTTACAAACACACAACCTTTTTCCCGTACACAATTCCAAATTTTCTATTTGTAATCACCCATGGTATGAGCCTTTGCAAAAAATCTATGAACTCAGCCCTCAATCTGCTTTCAAATTGCTGACACCTCAAATTGGCGAAATTGTTGAATTACAAAACGACCGCCAAACTTTTTCGGCTTGGTGGAAAGGCATCAAATAAATTTAGTGCTTGCTTTTTAAGTAATGATGTGCCAACAATAAACAACAATTTAATTGATGGAGATTTGCTATGTATGATGAAATAAAACAACACATCCGTGCAGTTAAAGACTTTCCCAAACCGGGAATTATCTTTCGTGATATAACTCCGGCTTTGGCTGATGCAACTTGCTTACAACACATTGTTGATATTTTTTATAATCGTTTTAAGGGTGAAAAAATTGATAAAGTTGCAGTTATTGAATCACGCGGGTTTTTATTGGGCGCCCCCTTGGCTTGTAAATTAGGATGCGGCATTGTGTTGCTTCGCAAACCGGGCAAACTCCCCTCCGAAAAAATCAAAGAATATTATGATTTGGAATATGGTTCTGCCGCCTTGGAAATCCATTCCGACAGTCTGAAAATCGGTGAACGCGTTCTGATTGTTGATGATTTGTTGGCAACCGGCGGAACTGCCGAAGCTGCGTGCAAATTAATCAAGCGCCTGAAAGGTGAAATTGTTGCCACCAGTTTTCTGATTGAACTATCCGGATTGGGCGGAACAGCCAAATTATCTCCTTATGGTAATGTGGTATCTTTTTTAAAGTATTAATTTAAGGGTGAGAAATAACTCTATGATTGGACTTATTGTTGCAATGCGAAGCGAATTTGATATGGTGTTCAAAGCGCTCCGAAATCCTGAAGAACAACAAATTAAACATCTTACTTTTGCCACCGGTCAAATCAACAATCAACCGGTTGTATTGATGCAAAGCGGCATGGGTAAAGTTAACGCCGCTTTGGCTACTTGTGAAATGATTGAAAATTTTCACCCCGAATATATAATCAACACCGGACTGGCCGGAGGATTATCACCGGAATTGAGTGTGATGGATATTGTTTTGGGTGAAGATGTGGTCTATCATGATGTCTGGTGCGGTGAAGAAAATGAATATGGTCAAGTTCAGGGATTGCCGCCCTTATTTCACGGCGATAAAAATTTAATCAATAAAGCAGCGGCAATTTCTTCCGATATTAAAATCATCAAAGGTTTGATTGCCAGCGGTGACCTATTTGTCAGCGATATCACCGAACTTAAAAAAATCAAAAATCACTTTCCGACCGGCTTGGCTGTGGATATGGAATCCGCTGCTATTGCCCAAACCTGTTATTTGTACAACACTCCGTTTTTATCAATTCGCATCATCAGCGACACTCCGGGCATTGACAACCACTATCAGCAATATCTTGATTTTTGGAACAAAGCTCCGGAAAAATCTTGCGAAATCATCTGTCAACTTATTGCCTGAAAATAACCGAATAATAATAAAAAAAATTCTTTCAGTACCACTACGAAACTGAAAGAATTTTTTTATATGTCAGTTGTCAATCTGACAAGATTTACAATTTATTGCCTTTGGCATCATATTTTACAACTTCGGCATTATCCTGTAATTTTTTGATGATATCGCCGACCGACTTCTTTGCCAACATTGCTTTCAGTTGCGGCTCAATATTCTTCAAAGGCTCCGGTTTGGCTTCACGAATATCTTCAACCAAAATAACATGATAGCCGAATTGTGTTTTTACCGGAGTTTTGCTGAATTGACCTTTTTTCATTGAAAAAGCGGCTTCGGCAAATTCCGGAACCATCATCTCTTTGGTAAAATATCCCAATTCTGCCGGCTCTTTGGAATATTCTTTAGCCAATTTATCAAATTGTCCGGCATCATTTAACTTGGCAATAACTTCTTTGGCGGCAGCTTCATTGTCAACCAAAATATGTTTGGCTTTGATTTCCTTTTCACCATGGAATGTGTCTTTGTAATCTTCATAAAGTTTTTTAACTGCTTTATCATCAACTGCGGCACGAACTTTTTTATCCAAATAAATCTTGCGAGCCAACTCTTGTTTTAAGCCTTTTAACTGAGCGGCATATTCCGGCGATTCGGTAATTTTTTCTTTTTCGGCAGCCTGATAAACAATCTCGCCATCAACAAAAATATCCAAAGTATTGTTATAAAACTCATCAAATGAGGTCTTTTCTTTCACGGCAGGATTGGCATTATAAGCTGTTTTGATATCTTCAACTTTAATCTGTTTGCCGTTCACAACTGCGGCAATTCCGTCCTTGCCGGCGGCCTGAGCGTTAAAAGCACTCAACACTCCCATCATGGCCAACGCCATAAATTTGTTATTCATGTTCATCTCCTTATAAAAACTTTCATCACCCAAATTTATACAACAAACCTATCATAAAATCCAAGCTCTTTTTTTTGCTGGTTTATAACTTGGCGCAACACTTGACAGGCGGGCATAAAAACACTAGATATATATCAACTGAAACTTTTGATTATATATTTAAGGATAATACCATGATAGGCAGCATTGCACGCAAGATATTCGGCTCCGCCAATGATCGTTATGTTAAAAGACAATATAAAATTGTAGAAAAAATCAATTCATTAGAGCCGGAAATTTCTCAACTTTCTGATGAACAACTACGTGCCAAAACCGATGAATTTAAAAAACGCATTACTCAAGGCGAAACCTTAGACGAACTTTTGCCCGAGGCTTTTGCCGTAGTGCGTGAGGCTGCCAAACGCACTCTTGGTCAACGCCATTATGATGTTCAACTTATCGGCGGTATCGTTCTGCACCATGGTCAAATTGCCGAAATGAAAACCGGTGAAGGTAAAACTTTGGTGGCCACTCTTGCCGCCTATCTTAATGCTCTTGACGGCAAAGGTGTTCATATCGTAACTGTCAACGATTATTTGGCCAAGCGCGATGCCGAATGGATGGGACAGGTTTATCGTTTCTTAGGGCTAACGGTTGATTATATCATTCACGAAAAAGATGATGATCAACGCCGCACTGCCTACAATGCCGATATTCTTTATGCCACCAACAACGAGCTCGGTTTTGATTATTTGCGTGACAATATGAAATTCCGACTTTCCGACATGGTACAACGCCCGTTCAACTATGCCATTGTCGATGAAGTTGACTCTATTTTGATTGATGAGGCCAGAACACCTCTGATTATATCCGGTGCCGCCGAGGACAGCTCGGAAAAATATATTTTAGTTAATCGCATCATTCCGCAATTATCCGATGATGATTATGAAAAGGACGAAAAAGCTCGTCAGGTAACCTTGACCGAAAAAGGTATGGTTCATGTTGAAGAGTTGCTCAAAAATGTCGGACTTATCAAAGAAGGCGGTCTTTATGATTTGGCCAATGTAAGTCTTGTCCACCATGTTAATCAGGCTTTGCGTGCCCACAAAATGCACATCAAAGATGTTGATTATATCGTCAAAGACGGCAAAGTTATGATTATTGATGAATTTACCGGTCGTATGATGGAAGGACGCCGCTATTCCGATGGTCTGCACCAAGCTATTGAGGCCAAAGAAGGGGTTCAAATTCAATCAGAAAATCAAACTCTTGCTTCAATTACTTTCCAAAACTATTTCCGAATTTATCCCAAGCTTGCCGGTATGACCGGTACCGCCATGACCGAAGAAGCCGAGTTTAATGATATTTACAACCTCACCTGTGTTGAAATCCCCACCAATCGTCCGGTTATCCGCCAAGATATGCATGATGAAATTTATCGCACAGCTGCAGAAAAATATGATGCCATAATCAAAACTATCATTGAATGTCATGAAAAGGGACAACCGGTTTTGGTCGGTACTGCCTCTATTGAAAAATCCGAATTGGTTGCCGATTTGTTATCCAAACGCACCAATTTGAAATTTGAAGTGTTAAATGCTCGTCATCATGAACGTGAAGCTTATATCATTGCTCAGGCCGGACGCTCAGGTGCCATCACCGTTGCCACCAACATGGCCGGACGCGGAACCGATATTCAGCTTGGCGGTAATGTTGATATGCGTCTTAAAGAAACCTTAAAAGGCGACGAAACTCCCGAACAAATTGAGGCTTTGCGCGAAAAAATCAAACAAGAAGTTGCAGCCGATAAAGAAAAAGTTAAATCAGCCGGCGGTCTTTATATTTTGGGCACCGAACGCCACGAAAGCCGCCGTATTGACAACCAACTGCGCGGTCGTTCCGGTCGTCAAGGTGATCCGGGAACTTCCAAGTTCTTCCTTTCTCTGGAAGATGATTTGATGCGCATCTTCGGCTCCGAACGCATGGGAGTTATGTTGCAACATTTGGGCTTGCCCGAAGGCGAACCGCTTGTTCACCCGTGGATTAGCAAGGCTCTGGAAAAAGCTCAGCAAAAAGTTGAAGAACGCAACTTTGATATTCGTAAAAACTTGCTCAAATATGACGATGTTATGAATGAGCAACGCAAAGTAATTTATGCTCAACGCCGTGAATTGATGGAATCTGACGATGTATCAGAAGTTCTTGTTGATATGTATCACGACCAAATTCGCAATGTTATATATAAAGATATTACATACGGCTCATCCCCCAAAGATTGGAATTTGGAACTCATCAACCAAGATTTGTCGCGTCTGACCGGCTATATTTTCCCATTGCAAGAGTGGGTCAGTGATGCTGAGATGGATTCCGAAAAACTGGTTGATTTGGTTTGTGAAGCAGTTGATAAATCACAAGCTCAGAAAAATGCATCTGTTCCTTCCGATATTTTGCGTGTTGTTGAAAAATCCATCCTTTTACAAGAGTTAGACACTTTGTGGAAAGACCATATTGCAACCTTGGATTATATGCGCCACACTATTGTTTTGCGCGCATACGGACAAAAAGATCCCCTCAATGAATATAAAAAAGAAGCTTTCAATATGTTTTCCGAAATGCTTTCACAATTGGGTGAAAAAGTATCTTTTATCCTGTTGCGTACGGTTATCAAGCAAAACTCTGCTGAAAAAATGGAACAACAACCTTCGGCCATGAAAGAAGTTCATGAATCACCCGTAAATTTGCTATCCGGCAAATCTGAAAGTGAGACTATGCAAGCTCCTGAAAAGCCAACGACTTTCAGTTATGGCAACCAGCAGGTTGATCCCAACAATCCCAGCACTTGGGGCAAAATATCACGCAATGATCCCTGCCCCTGCGGATCAGGCAAAAAATACAAGCATTGTCACGGCAAAATCTAGGTTAGCGTTTATATAAAATTAACCTGTATTTGCTATACTTCACCTTGTTATATGGAGGTGCTCATGTTCAGACTATATGCCCTAATCGCTTTGTCCGTTCTTTTGTCAGGCAATGCCTATGCTCAGGATAGTTTGTCTTTGTTTGATGAAGAACCGGCTCCGCAAGCATCCGAATCTCAAAAGCAAAATGTTTCTGAAAATGTTCCTGCATCTTCAAATGAAAGCCCGGCTAAAGAGGATAGTGCTTTATTTAGTTTTATGGGATTGAAAATACCCAATTTTATATCGTCATCTTCCGAAAATGAAAATTCTTTGGAAACTCTCACTCAAAAAGCTGAAGATGGTGATGTTTCTGCGCAACTGAAACTGGGATATACCTATCTTTATGGTATGGAAGGGCTTAATGCCGACTATGCAAAAGCATTTCACTATTATGAACTTGCGGCCAATCAAAACGACAAAATCGGTATCAACAACTTGGGAACTCTTTACTATAACGGTATCGGCACTCAACGTAATCCGCGCAAGGCAGCCCTATTGTTTGCCAAAGCTGCTGAAGCCGGCAATTTTGATGCCGCAACTAATTTGGGATTTATATATGTCAGCGGCAGTGGTATTGAGCAAAATGTCGAAGCCGGTATAGCCAATTTTGAAAAAGCTGTAACTGGTGGTAATGTTTTGGCTCAGTTTATGACCGGATGTGCTTATTACTACGGCAAACATCGGCAGCTTAATTTTATCAAAGCGGCTCCTTTAATCAAAGCTGCGGCCGATCAAGGTTTTGATGAAGCACAATTTTTGATTGCAACGATGTATATGAACGGTCAAGGATACCCGCAAAACTATGGCAATGCTATTAAATATTTGAAAAAAGCAGTAGAACAAGGACATCTTCAAGCTATGATGAAACTTGCCGATATCTATTCCGGCAGCACAAAATTTCCTGCCGATATTCAACAGGCTCATACCCTATACAATATCGCAGCTGTTCGCGGTGTCCGAGGCGCCGGCGAACTGCGCGAAAAAGTTGAAGGAAAAATGAAAATAGCTCAAATCATGAACAGCCAAACCGAGGCTGAAAATTTCAAAGACAAGCCTTCCGATTTGACAATCTATGTTCGTAAAACCTTCGGTACAAACATTTGCCGTTATGTTCAATAACAATCTATCTGAAATTGCGAATATTATTCTCTAGCCAATGAATATCATAAAGCCCGTCAATATATTCCGGCTGAGCGATAATTTTTTGATGTAACGGAATAGTTGTTTTTACACCATCAATCACAAATTCTTCCAGTGCACGATGCAATCTCATCAAAACACCGTTACGGGTACGACCATGCACAATCAGCTTGGCAATCATGCTGTCATAAAACGGAGGAATTTTATAACCGGAATAAATTTCGGAATCAACTCTAACCCCCAGTCCGCCCGGTGCGTGCCATTCGGTAACTTTTCCGGCATTGGGCACAAAAGTTTCGGGATCTTCAGCATTAATACGACATTCTATGGCACAGCCGTTTAACTTAATATCATCTTGAGCATAACCTAACTTTGCGCCATCAGCCACTCGCAACTGCTCTCTTACAATATCAATACCTGAAACGGCCTCAGTAATCGGATGCTCAACTTGCAAACGAGTGTTCATCTCCAGAAAATAGAACTTACCATCCTCAAATAAGAATTCCAAAGTTCCGGCACTGACATAACCTATTTTTTCCATAGCTGATTTTGCCAACCCGCATAGTTCTTTCCGTTGCTGTTCATTTAATGCCGGAGACGGCGTTTCTTCAATAATTTTTTGATTTTGACGCTGAATTGAACAGTCTCTTTCGCCTAAACAAACGACATGACCATAACTGTCTGCTAAAATTTGAACTTCAATATGACGCGGATTTTGCAAATATTTTTCCATATACACTTCATCACTGGAAAACGAAGCCTTGGCCTCAGCCCTAGCCATCATATAGGCCGTGGCAATCTCTTGCTCATTATTGGCAATTTTCATTCCCTTACCGCCGCCCCCGGCCTTGGCTTTAATAATAACCGGATACCCGATGGCTGCCGCCTTTTCTTTAGCATCATCAATACTTTGCAAAGCCCCGCTTCCTTCTACCACCGGCAGTCCGCACTCTTTGGCAAATTCTCTGGCTTTTAACTTATCACCCATCATGCGTATTTGCTCAGGTTTAGGACCAATAAAAACAATACCGTGTTCTTCGACCATTTCGGCAAAATCGGCATCTTCCGATAAAAAACCATACCCAGGATGAATAGCATCAACTCCGGTAATTGTCGCCGCCGAAATAATTGCTGACTTATTTAAATAAGAATCTGCTGCTCGAGCCGGACCTATACAAACAGCCTCATCTGCCAATCTTACATGCATGGCATTAGCATCAGCCTCAGAGTGAACCGCAACAGTCTTTATACCCATCTCGCGACAAGCCCGATGAATTCGTAACGCAACCTCGCCACGATTGGCAATCAAAACTTTTTCAAACATTTTGACCTCTTACTCAATTATCAGCAAAGATTCACCATATTCAACCGGATCACCCGACTCAACCAAAATTTTGGTAACAATACCGGAACGATGAGCCTTAACCGGATTAAATGTTTTCATCGCCTCAATCAAACAAACAATATCACCTTCTTTAACCTTGTCACCAACATTAACATAATCAGGTTTTGTCGGATCCGGAGACAAATAAACCACACCGACAATCGGGGCCTTAACACTACCGGCATTATTTGAATAATCATCAATTGAAAAATCGTTATTATCTGTCGCTGTATTAGTTTTTGCAACATTAACCGGCTGTACTGTTTGAATCGGATTAACCGCCGAAGCAGAAACTAAACCACTGTTGCTTTTTATGCTTATGCGGCATTTCTCGTCTTCATATTCCAATTCGCTCAAATTATTTTTATTCAAAACTTCAGCCAGTTTATTTATAACTTTTGTATCAATTTGATTATTCATAACATTATCTTTCAAAAAAAAATCACTCTTTTGTTAAAATATCATTTTTTGCAAAAAATACAACAAAAAATATATATTTTTTAGCATTTTTTATGCTTTTTTGCTCAAAAATGCAATTTTCAAATTTTATTACTTTTATGTCTTATTACTACTGTTTTAAAAATTTGGCACGCATATTGCATATAGTCCTGCAAGCTTAATTTTTTATAAGGCGAAAAAAATGGAAATACAAGATAGAAACAGCATTATGCAACTTGCACTTAATTTCAACTTCGACAGTAAAAACTTGTCATCTGCCGGTGAAATTGGTTTTATTGACATGATTAAAAATGTTCCGGTTGATAATAATGTTAAAACACCTGCTTTTGATACTTCTAAAAGTACAGATGCTTTAGTTTCTGAAAAAAGCAAGGCTCCTCGTCCTTCCAATAAAAATAATAGTGATTCTTCTGCAACCAAATCATCCAAGAAAACTACCGCAAAAGCATCTGACAAGGCAGAAAAAAAGGTCGTAACTCAAAACAACAAACAAGAATCTGCTCCGGCGGCTGTAAATTCACCGGCACCGCAAGATGATGTTCAGGCACAATCTTCAACTGAAGCAACCTATGTTCAAGTTGAAGATAATATTGAAAACACCTCAGCTGAGGTCGCCGCAGAAATTCCTGCCATAACCGAAAACACTGAAACAATGGTTGCGGAAAATTTGTGGGACTTAGGCAAAATATTCAATATAACCGAGCCCGCTGTTTCTGCAATAGAGCAAAGTGAAGTTATTGCTGATGAAGCTGACATTATGACGGTTACTCCGGAAAATACAACTTTAGAAAACAATGTTGTTACTAGTGTTGCTGAAGATACCGTTTCTGTTGAAACTGCTCCGGTTGTTGAAAAAACTATGCTGCAAACCTCAGCCGTTAATTTAGATACATCATCTGAAGATACAAACACTCATAAAGCCGCAACTTATCATCAAAATGATAATCCTTTGAATATGCCGCTTGACGAAAAGAGTGATTTGTTGATTCAGCAGGCTCAACATTTAGACACCAAAATCGGCACATCACATCATCTCAAAATTGATGTTAATGTCAATGAGGCAAAAATTGCCGCCCCCATTGAAAACAATATTTTGCAAAATTCTTTTGCCATTACCTCAATGCTGCAAGGCGACAATATGATTGACACCCCGATAAATGTTGAAAACTTTATTGAAGGTGAACAAATCCTAACCAATAACAATGCGGCACAAAATAACACCGAAGCCGCGCCGCAACCTGTTAATAGTGCATTTGTTGCCAATATCTCAGCAAGTCAACCGACTTCTTTATCTGCCTCCGAAGATGTTGCCATGATAAATTCTATACATCCTGTTGAGTTATCAATTTCACATCTGACTGCTAAAAACGAATTATCCCCTCACCTGCAAGAGATAAATGATGATGCTTCCTTAAAAGGTTTGGGCAAAGAGGTAATTGAACAAATCAAAGTCAACATCACTAAGTCAGCTATCAAAGGTGTCGATACTATTGATATTGAATTAAAACCTGAAGAATTAGGCAAAGTGCAGGTTCGTATGTACATCAGCAAAGATGGCAAATTGCACGCTGATATTATTGCCTCAAGACAAGAAACCTCTGATTTGCTCCAACGCGAAGTTGAAAGCCTGAGCAAATCATTCCAAGATGCCGGTTATGATACCAACAAACAAAACTTTAATTTCAGCTCTCAGGAAGAACGCCAAGCCAATCACAACCGTGAAGAAAATAAACTTCAACAGTTCATTGGCGAGGCTTTGGCTCAAGAATCTGAACCGACCGGAGTAAATGATAATCTGGCGTATGACCCCAAAGTCGGTCTTAACATCAGAGTATAGTTATAAGGAGATTAAGCCATGACAGATTTAACTTCCATCATCAATTCCGTCAACACTTCAGCTACCAAAACCGGTGCCGCCAGCCAAACCTTATCAGCTGACATGAACACCTTTTTGACCATGCTGACCACTCAGTTGCAATATCAAGACCCGCTTGATCCGATGGATGCAACCGAATACACTAATCAACTGGTACAATATTCTAATGTTGAACAAGCCATTCAAACCAATACCAAATTGGATCAGCTTTTAAGCTTGTCTATCCACAATCTCGGTGTTCAGGCTACCGGTTATGTCGGTCAAACCGTTCAGGTCTTGGGTGATGTTATGCCTTTGACAAATGGTGCGGCAAAAGCCACCTACACTTTAGGTCAGAATGTCGAGAGCACTAACATTTTGGTAAAAGACCTTGACGGTAACACTGTTTACACTACCACCGGTGACACCACCAGCGGAGCTCACGATTTTGTATGGAACGGCAAAGATAATTTCGGCAACCAACTTCCTGACGGAGCTTATCAAATCGCTATCATGCCTCAAGCTCTGCCATCTCAAGCCGCTCCAACCGTAACCACTACGGTTTATGGCAAAGTTACCGGTGTTGCCAGTGATGAAAACGGAATTTATATTGGTCTTGGTGATGCCACCACCACAACTTTAGATAACATTTTAACATCTCGCGGCTCAGGCTATTGGGATGAAATAATCGCAAGCGCTCAAGGAAATGGCAGCGCATTAAATGACGAGAACGCTTAACATTTTAGTTTTAGGAGAAAGAACATGAGTATTTTAGGTGCATTACAAGCTGGTGTTTCGGGATTATCTTCCCAATCCAGCGCCATGGGAGCGGTAGCTGACAACATCGCTAACATGAACACTGTCGGTTACAAAGACAACAATGTGTCATTTTCGACACTTGTAACCAAACAAATTTCGTCAAACAAATATTCCTCCGGCGGCGTTCAACCGCATGCCAGCCAAAACATCAGCTCTCAAGGCTTGTTGTCTTCAGTTGCATCCAACACTTCGTTGGCGATTTCCGGAGCAGGTTTCTTTGTAGTTAACTCTTCAAATCTTGGTGATGAAACTTGGGCCTACACCCGCGCCGGCGATTTCAAAGCTGACGAAACCGGTTATTTGGTAAACTCCGGTGGCTACTATGCCCAAGCTTGGTCATTGTTGCCTTGGGACGGTACAACTACCGCATCAACTGTTGATATTAATGGCATCATGTATATGAAAGCCTACAAAAACGATGCCGGTCAAACCGTTTACATCAATGACAACATTGTTGACCAAACCAACTTACGCGGTATTGACTTATCCAAAATCGGCGGTACAGCAACCCCGACAACTCAAATTGCTTTCGGTGCCAACCTGCCGTCATCAACCCGCATTGGCGACACTCACTCGGTATCGACTCTTGTTTATGACAGTTTGGGTAATCCGGCCAATGTAAGCTTAAACTATCAAAAATCTTCTGCCAACTCATGGAGTTTGGGCACTTCCGTTCCATCAGGAGCAGCTGCCGTAAATCTGTACAATGAAGATCAGCAAGTTTATGCTTCTGCGGCTCACATGGAGTTTTCCGATGTTCCTTCCGAAGGTTCAACCATCAAAATCGGAACTACCACATTTACTTTCACCGCTTCGCCCTCTGGCACTGACACCAAAGAGGTTGACATTTCATCAAATGAACTTTCAACCATATTGAAAAACTTCCTTGCTGCCATTCAGGCTAATATTCGTGATGGTGGAAGATTTTCTATCAACAAAGGCGCTATTGAGGTAAATCAAAGCTTAACCGGTGAAGAATTGCAATTTGATTGCAGCGGGTGTCTGGCTTGTATTCAATCCTCTGCCAATATAAATCAGGCTTCAGGTTTGCCATCCGGCAAATTCACTTTGCAAGCTATTAATAATGACATCAAAAATGCCGCGTGGATTGATTTTACTTCTAATCCGGTACTCAATAATGAAATCACTATTGATAATGTAAAATTCATCTTTGCTGATAGACCTACGGGATATGTTGGCGACGATGTTTATGTCGGAGATCCGACCGATAAAGATGTTGTAACCAACGTTAAAAATTTGGTTTCAGCAATTCAAAGCTCAGCGGTTGCCGAACCCAAACGTTTTGTTGCCAGTGGTTATACCATGGAGATTTTGCCATCTTCTACTGGTGAAAACATCACTATCAGCGGTATAAATTTGGCCGGACAATCATCATCTTATATCCAAGGTGGTTCGACTAAAAATATTACAGATCCTATTACCAGCAAATTTACCTCAATCAACGATGGTATTGAACATTTAGGAAGTTTGGTTCCTGCGGTTATGTTCAATTCTGACGGTACACCTAAGACCATCAATGTTAATGACATGGAAATCTATTGGGCTAATGGTGCTCAAGATATGACCGGTGATGTTGCTGATGGCGATGGTGTCAAAATTACTCTTAACATGGGTAATGAAAATACATCTTCCGGCTTAACCAGCTTATCCGGCAACTTCAATACCTCATACATCAATCAAGATGGTGCCACATTCGGTAGCTATACCGGAGTTACTGTCAGTGATGATGGTATTGTAACTGCCGTATTCTCCAATGGTGAAACTCAGCCGATTGCTATTATACCTTTGGCAATGTTCACCAACGCTGATGGTATGGAAGCTTTGAACAATAATGTTTGGATTGCTACCACCGCATCCGGAACTCCTCTGTTAACTCAAGCCACCACCGGCGGTTCAGGCGAAATCGCCGCCAGCTCTTTAGAGAGTTCAACCGTCGACTTGGCCAACGAGTTCTCCAACATGATTATTGTTCAAAGAGCTTATTCGGCAGCCGGTAAGATTATTACCACTGCTGACGAGATGTTGCAGGAGCTGACATCGCTCATCTAATTATTATCAAATCTTTTCCCTAAAACTGAAAAACCCCGTATGTTTGAAGAAATCAAACAACGGGGTTTTACTAATTCTACATCTCTTGCAATCCTTGATCCACCACTTCTTCCAGTGTCGGATAACGAGGTGTTTTTTTGTCGGATTTTGCAGTGTCCTGCGGCGATTTTTCACCATCCAACTGACGGCGAAGATTGGCGACATACTCCTTGCCATAGGCATCTTGAATATCGCTAATCTTAAAATCGAGCAGCTCAACCCCGCAAGATAAAAAGTCAGATTGCTTTTCAAGTATAGCATCTTTAGCTATAACCTCCGAAACACCGGATTTGAGCAGTTCTTTCAGTTTCATCTCACGACAGGCATTATATGCCACCGCTTTAACACACAACTCAATTGTTGCCATGGCGTGACGTTTGAACAACTTTTCCACATCATTAAGGCGCAAAAATGCTTCCACCTTAACTTTTATCTTAACCGCGGAAGAAGCAAACACGATTAAGACAAAACAGTTGTCAATTGTCACCTTAAACCTGTTGTCATCGCCCTGCAGAACGATAATTTGATCATCCGAATAACGTTGATACTTGTTATTCTTTTCATGCGCCCCGTACCACGAGATAACACCATCATGACGCACCAAATGTGTCTCGCCATCCGGCACCGTAACCTCATAGCCGACCGGCTTTTTTCTGTTTTTGTCGGCACTATAAATTGCCAACACCACAAACATCACAATAGCCACGAAAGCTAAAGTCAAAATTGTTGATCCCATAATAAATAAGTTTTTTTGATTAATAAATAAATTAATTAATGATAAAATTTGCTGTTATGATAACAATCAGTGCTTTTTTGTCAAGTTTAAATACCAAAAAACCGCTCTCTCTGAAAAGAGAGAACGGTTTTTTCAAGCTTTCGACTCGCTATCTTTTTTAGAAAGCGTTCTTCAAATTATTTAAACTGTTTTTCAAATTCTCAGCAGCTTTTTCATTCTCTTTCTTTTGAGCTGCAGCCTCGTCTTCTTGAGCTTTCTTTTGAGCTGCCAAATTGGCTTTAGCTTCATCAACTTTAGCCTGAGCCGCATCAACTTTGGCTTGAGTTTCGGCTTTTGCCTCGTTTACTTGAGCAGTAGCAGCATCAACCTTGGCAGCGGCATTATTTAATGCACCGGCAACATCAACTTGAGCATTGGCAGCAAAAGCAACTGATGTCAACAAAGCTGTCAAAACAAATAACTTTTTCATTTTTTCCATCTCCTCATAGATTGATTAAACATGACGCAGTGTAATCACAATTTATTCTTATGACAATCATAATAAAATTTTTCTTAACAAAAAAACAAAAGGTCGGATTACTCCGACCTCAATTTACATCAATTTCAACTTCACCAAGGCGGTAGCTTATATCATCGCCGAGCATAGCTTGAAGTTGTTCTTCAAAATCATGCCAATGTTCTAAGGGATATCTCCACCCCTTTTCGATGATTATATCATCTATTGCCAGGTGAATAGCTCTTAGTTGATTTGGTTCAGAGTAATAGGGTATAACTACCTGTCGTACTGAGTCACAATCAAAGTAAACAAAGTCTTTGATTGTGCTATCTGTCTCAAGCGAGTAATACCCCACTTTACCATAAGCCCCAAACTCCCAATCCTCCAGCGCCGGAGCCTCAATAGTCTGGTTGTCAACCATATAGACACTATTCGGTGAAGTTGAATTTTTTGGATTGCATGCGGCCAGTAAAAACAGTAGTGCCGCTAAAAATTCTCTTTTCATATCTCAATAATTTTTTGTATCTCAAATATACTACTTTTGCCTCAATCCGTCAACCATTTTTTAGACAAAAAACATCTTTTTTACGGCTGTCAATATTTGTTCTTTTTTGCTGGATTTTGTTTAACTTTGCTTATATATTGCGGGCAGACTAATTTTTTAACAAAAGGAAAATGTAGATGTCTGATGTGAAAATGAAAATGATGGACGGCAACGAAGCTGCCGCCTCCGTTGCTCACCGCATGAACGAGGTTTGCGTAATCTACCCGATTACTCCTTCTTCACCGATGGGCGAATGGGCTGATGCTTGGTCAGCCGCCAACCAAAAAAATATTTGGGGTGTTGTTCCCAATGTTCAAGAGATGCAATCTGAGGCCGGTGCCGCCGGTGCCTGCCATGGCTCAATTCAGGCCGGTGCTTTGACCACCACCTTTACCGCCTCGCAAGGTTTGCTTCTGATGATTCCCAATATGTACAAGATTGCCGGCGAATTAAGCCCGTTTGTTATGCATGTTGCCGCACGCTCCTTGTCCTATCATGCCTTGTCTATTTTCGGCGATCACTCGGATGTTATGGCCTGCCGTCAAACCGGTTTTGCCATGCTCTGCTCCAACTCGGTGCAAGAAGCTCATGATATGGCCGCCATTGCGCAGACTTCCACCTTGCGCTCACGCGTTCCGTTTATGCATTTCTTTGATGGTTTCCGCACATCTCACGAGATTAAAAAGATTAAATTGCTCTCTGATGATGATTTGCGCGCCATGTTAGAAGGTGTTGATTTTTCATTCAATGCTAAAAATGCTTTGCGTCCGGAAGCACCTGTTTTGCGCGGTACCGCTCAAAACCCCGATGTTTTCTTCCAAGGTCGTGAAGCCGGCAACAAGTTCTATGCTCAGGTTGAACGCATTGTTCAAGAAGAGATGGATAAATTTGCCAAGATTTCGGGACGCAAATACAATGTTGTTGACTATTGCGGACCTGATGATGCCGAACAAGTTATCGTAATCATGGGCTCCGGTGCCGAAACCGTTGAAGAAACCATTGAATATTTGAACAATAACGGCTATAAGGTCGGCTTGATGAAAGTTCATCTCTATCGTCCTTTCCCCGAGAAATCTTTCTTGAAGGCCTTGCCCAAGTCGGTTAAAGTTGTCAATGTTCTTGACAGAACTAAAGAATCCGGCTCAATCGGTGAACCTTTGTATTTGGATGTTGTTGCCACCTTAAGTCAAGCCTTTGCTAAAGGCGAGATTGCTTTCTGCCCGCGCATTTATGGCGGTCGTTATGGTTTGTCATCCAAAGAATTTACCCCGGGTATGGTTCGCGCCGTTTATGACAATGGTGCCAGCATGAACCCGATTAACAGCTTCTCGGTTGGTATCAATGATGATGTCAACAACACTTCTCTGCCCTATTCTGACGATATTGACACCGAGGGCAAAGATGTTGTTCGTGCCGTATTCTACGGCTTGGGTGCCGATGGTACGGTTGGTGCCAACAAAAACTCGATTAAGATTATTGCTGAAGACGCCGGCAAATATGGTCAAGGCTATTTTGTTTACGATTCTCGCAAATCCGGCTCTATGACCACTTCACACTTGCGTTTTTCTGATAATCCTATTCGTGCAGCTTATCAAATCAACAAAGCTGACTTTGTGGCTTGTCACCAATTTCCGTTCATGGCTAAGGTTGATGTTTTGAAAATCGCCAAAAAGGGCGGCGTTTTCTTGCTTAATGCACCTTATGCCGCGAATGAAGTTTGGGATCATTTAACCGCTGAAGTTCAACAAGAAATCATTGATAAAAAGTTGGAATTCTACACCATTAATGCGGTTGAAGTTGCTCGTGAAACCGGCATGGGACAGCGCATTAACACCATTATGCAGGCTTGTTTCTTTGCCATTTCCAACATTTTGCCCAAAGATGAGGCAATTGCCCAGATTAAGAATGCAATCAAAAAAACCTATTCTAAGAAGGGTGACGAGATTGTACAAAAGAACTATGCTGCGGTTGATGCTTCTTTGGCTCACATGCACAAAGTTGAATATCCCAACGAGGTTACTTCCAAACTGCATCGTCTGCCTCCGGTTCCGGCTAATGCTCCGGAGTTTGTTCAAAAAGTTACTGCCGAAATTATTGCCGATCGTGGTAATGAATTGCCGGTATCTGCTTTCAACGATGTGGTTGACGGAACTTGGCCGACCGGTACGACCAAATTTGAAAAACGTTGTATCGCTACCGAAATTCCGGTTTGGGACAATGAAACTTGTATCCAATGCGGCAAATGCTCGATTGTCTGCCCGCATGGCGTTATCAGAATGAAAGTTGCATCTGATGATGATTTGAAAAATGCTCCGGCTACTTTGAAATCTGCTGCCTACAAAGGCAAAGAATTCGAGGGCAAAAAGTTCATCTTGCAAATCTCTCCCGAAGATTGCACCGGATGCGGCATCTGCGTTTCGGCCTGCCCTGCCAAAAACAAGGCTAACCCCGAATTGCACGCCATTAATATGGATCACATTGAAAATCATCTGGAAGCCGAAAAAGCTAACTGGAACTTCTTTGAGACTTTGCCTTATGTAAAGCGCACCGAAGTTTCTAAGAACTTGCCCAAGACCACCCAAATGATTCAACCATTGTTTGAGTTCTCGGGTGCTTGCGCCGGCTGCGGTGAGACTCCTTATATCAAATTGCTCACTCAGTTGTTTGGTGATCGCATGATGGTTGCCAATGCTACCGGTTGTACCTCCATTTACTCCGGCAACTTGCCGACCACTCCTTATACCAAAGACGAAAAAGGTCATGGTCCGGCTTGGTCAAACTCTCTGTTTGAAGACAATGCCGAGTTTGGTTTGGGTATGCGTTTCTCGGTTGATCAACAAACTTCTTTTGCCAAAGCCTTGCTTGATGGCTTAAAAGACAAAGTTGGTGCTGATTTGGCTGACAAATTGTTGAACAACCCGCAAAAGACCGATGCTGAGATTGATGAACAACGCGATTTGGTTAAAGAATTGCGTGCCAAACTTTCCGGTATCAAATCTGATGAGGCCAAACACCTCGACAAATTGGCTGATTACTTGATTAAGAAATCAGTTTGGATTATCGGTGGTGACGGTTGGGCTTATGATATTGGTTTCGGCGGCTTGGATCATGCTATTGCTTCCGGCAAAAACATCAACATTTTGGTTCTTGATACCGGCGTTTACTCCAACACCGGCGGTCAACAATCCAAGGCTACCCCGATGGGTGCTTCGGCTAAATTTGCCACAGCCGGTAAATCTTTGCCGAAAAAAGATTTGGGCATGATTGCTATGTCTTATGGCAATGTTTATGTTGCTCAAGTTTCGATGGGCGCTAACGACAGCCAAGTAATCAAAGCTATGAACGAGGCCGAGGCTTATGATGGACCTTCTATCATTATTGCCTATGCTCACTGCATTGCTCAAGGCTTCAACTTGGCTGATGGTTTGACTCACCAAAAAGCCGCCGTTGAAACCGGATCTTGGCCGTTGTATCGTTATAATCCGGAGAATATTAAAGAGGGTAAAGCTCCTTTGACTTTGGATTCAAAGGCTCCCTCCCGTCCGTTGTCGGATTATATGTCGAACGAAACTCGTTTCCAAGTTGTCAACAAGCAGAATCCTGCTCGTTATGAGAGCTTGCTCAACAAGGCTCAAGAGAATGTTAAAGAAAAACGTTCTCTCTTAGAGCATATGTCCGAGTTCAAATTGGCTGAATAACCTTATCAGCTAACCAAAACAAAAAACCTCAAGTCTTCGGGCTTGAGGTTTTTTATTGACAAAATATTGTTTTCGTCTAAGATACAAACAGAAAAAAATTAAAAAATATTATAATTATGGAACAAATGAAAAAAGCCGAAAATTGTTGGTGTCCGTCATATAACGATGCCGCAAGAGTTTTGGGATTGAGCCTGCCGATTAAACTCGGTCGTTTTACCACTGATGGTTTTGATGACTATTTTTGGTACATCGAAGGAAAGTACTCTCCCAAATTCATGCCGCTGTTTCGTAGTACCGACATGGACGAGTTTCGCTACTGGGCAACTTCTGGCAACAACTACCAGCTGACCGCTTTGCAACCGGGAAGTTATTTCCCTGATAATCATGGCAAAATCTACTACTATGATGCTGATGATTTGTCCATTTATTATATGGTCAACTTCTTAAGCATCAGCTCTGTTGCCATTTTTGCCAAATCTTATGGCCTTTCTGCCGTCAATGTAGCATTGGCTAAGTTGGTAGATGATGATTGCGTTGATGAAAAGTGTGTTTGGTTGTTGCAACAAGTTGATACTGATGAAGATTTTGCTCCCGTGGTCATGCTTCCCGTTTTTGAAGAAGACCGTAATGCAATACTTAAAAAAGAGTGGCGACAAGAAAACATTCATGTCTTGTGCAAAGGCGATACTATTGTACATGATGATAACCTTTACAAAGTTGGACTTAACCCGCAAGAAGGTTTTATGCTCGAAGCACAAAGAATCGATTTTGATTTCAATTCCCTGTTTAAAACATAAAACAGGGAATTTTTTATTTGACTTTTTGTATTTTTTGTCTAGTATTAAATGCATAAAAAAATTACTTACAAATTAAAAACCAAAAAAGATGAAGAAAGAATTTTTTAAAGAGGCCAGTGATATTTGTATCGCCGCCACCGCCAAAAAAGCTGCAGAGCTCATGAGTTGCCCGGTCGATGAGATTGCTTTTGCCAGAGCAATCAACAATCAAAAGATTGGGTTTTGTTGGGTTCAACTCGGGACTGACAAAAAGCCCTTGAGCTATCAACCCTCTTTCGAAAATAACATCTTCGAAGAGGATTGTGACATCAGCAAAATAAGGCTGAAGGTTGTCAACAAAGACACTTACTTTGTCAAGGATGGCAACTTCTGCTATTATAATCAGCAGGAAAAAGTCATCTACAAAGTAGATGTCATTCCTTCGGGACGAGTGGCCGCCGAAAGAGCCCTTTTAGCCGGAATTGCGGCGCAGACTGTGTCCCTAGCCAACATCAAAAAGAAAGGTGTTGTCGGCAAACCTTCCCCACTTTATGTGTGGGTAGTAAAAGACACTTTGGGAAGAAGTTCACTTTTTCCGGTATTTGCCGAAGATGCCCACCGTCTGGTGGACGACAAGGGTAATCCTTTACCCAAGAACATCTTCGAGGCTCATTATCTTGATCACGGGCAAAATGTCCGAAAACACGGGGAACTCTATCCAGTTATGTTAGATCCTGTCAAAGGTTATTACCTTAACTAACACAAAAAACTCCTCAAGCAACTGCTTGAGGAGTTTTTTATGTTACGACTAGAAAAATTCTAGAAGTTAATCAGATCTACTCCTATTCTGGGTTTTTTCATAAGCAGGTCACCCAATCTCCACCAATCCTTATTTTGGGAAGAGATTTTTTGAGATGAGAGATAAGCAGCAACCGCCATTCTAATACCCAAATGTCCTTTGGGGTAGAACGAATTGTCCGCGTAGTAGCAGTCCACTTGCGGACATTTGTCAACCATCACTTGTGCTGCCAACAACGGAAAGTCGGCGAACACCAGTACCTTCGGTTTCTTAGCGTCTTTGCTGGGTTGCCTCAAAAAATCCCCTTGCGGGAATCTTTCGTTGAGATCAGCAGCTGCCTTTTCCACAAGATCGATGGTACGGCGGAACGCCTCCGGACGGGAACTAATCTCGTCCTCATCAAAGTTAACCTCTATCTGCTCCACCTCCTTCGGCATAGCCATTTTGTTTCTCTTTGACAGCCACCTATTGTGACTGATAAAAACGACCATATCGGGAATTTCTTCGCCCAAATCAATTGCTGACTTTGTAAAAAAAGCAGATTCAGCAATTACATTGGGGTAGAATTCGTTATTGCTAACGTAATCTATCTGATATTTCCCACGCCCCATCCAGCGGGCGATATGATGAGCCGTCCCGTAGAATCTTCTCATCTGTTCGTTGGTGTAGCGCATGCCGTTGTTTTTCTTGGTGTTGTTTTTCTTTGCCATGATTTTTTGTTTTTAAATTATAATTATAGTGAGTTATCTATATCTTCTATGCTCAAAAATATATCATATTTTTAGACAAAAAGCAACAACAATTTTCAAAAAAAGTACCAACCCCAAAACTGCGGATAGCGTGCGCAAATAATAAGAAACAGCTTAAAAAGTACCGGAGCGTACTTTTGTCGTACGTGAGGACACTTTTTAAGCTGTTTCTGTATTAGTTGCCAGCTAGACGCAGTTTTTACAGTTTTACTTTAATTTGTCAGGATTAAGCGCCTGCAACTCTTTTTCAACAAAAATTCCGTCTTTGCGAATAAGTTTATCATCAAACCATATCTCGCCGCCGCCATGAGCTTTGTCTTGAATCAAAACCAAATCCCAATGAATCGACGAGCGATTGCCGTTGAATGTCTCATCATTATAAGAGTTGCCGATTGCCATGTGCATTGAGCAGGCAATTTTTTCATCAAACAAAATATCGAGCATTTCTTTTCGGATATAAGGATTTACCCCAATCGCAAATTCGCCCATATATTTAGCTCCCTCATCAACGCTGAGTTGATGTTGCATTTTGTCGTTATTGGCGCGCGAAGTGGCTTTGATAATTTTGCCGTCCTTAAATTCCAAACAAATGTTGGAATAAAATACCCCGTCATACAAAGTATCGGTATTAAATTGAATCTTGCCATTGATGGAATTTTTGACCGGTGCGGTATAAACCTCACCATCGGGAATATTCATCTTGCCGTCACACACAACTGCCTTCAAACCTTTGATAGAAAAAGTCAAATCGGTATTTGGACCTTTGATATGTACTTTATCGGTCTTGTCCATCAACTTTTTCAACGGCAGCATGGCTTTGCCCATTTTTTTGTAATCAACCAAACAGCAGTTGAAATAAAAATCTTCCAAAGCCTCGCGCGGCATTTTGGCGGTTGCCGCCATGGTATTATTCGGCCAGCGCATTACACACCAACGAGTTTTGGCAATACGCCGATCAAAATGCACCTTGTTATAAAAAATATCGCGATAGACATTCATCTTGGCTGTGGGAATATCCGCCAAAGCAAACAAATCATCATGTCCGCGCAGTCCGATATAACAATCCATATCGTCCATCAACGAAGCGTGCCATTTGGCATATTGCTCCATTTGCTCCGGCTTGGAATTGACTATAAGTTGCTTTACAAACTCGTTATCATTATAAAAATAAAACGGCGTTGCTCCCATTTTGGTAGCGATTCGCACCAGCTCTTTCAACATATCCTTTGTTGATTCGCTAAAAGCCTCAATATAAATCTTTTCACCTTTTTTCAACTCAACCGAATTTTTTAGAATATTCTCGGCTAATTTGGTAATTCTCTCATCAATTTTCATATCTACATCTTCCTTATATATTCGTTTAACAATTTAACTCCGAAACCTGCTGCCAAGCCTTTACTGTCCATCCGCATATTACTCATATCAATATGCGCCCATTTGGTGCCTTTTTCAACAAACTCTGCCAAAAATGCCGCCGAAGTTATGGAAGCTTTGGCTTCCGGTGCCACATTTTTAATATCTGCAACTGTTGAATCCAAGGCTTTGCGATATTGTTTATCAAGCGGCATCCGCCATAATTTTTCGCCGCTTTCCTCGCCTGCTTTTAACAATTCATCAGCCAACTTGTCATCATTGGCAAACATTCCGCCGTAAACTTTGCCCAAAACTCCGTTGAGCGAGCCTAAAGTCGTAACATCAATTATTCTCTTAACCTTATAGTTCTTTTGCATATAGCTTAGAGCATCTGCCACAATCAACCGTCCCTCGGCATCGGTATTATTAACCTCAACCGTTTTTCCGGCATAAGAAGTATAAACATCACCGACTTTCATCGCATTACCGTCCGGCATATTTTCAACCAAAGCTACAATAGCCAGCAAGTTCTTTTTAGTCCTTTGCAAAGCGGTTGTCTTCATCGCCGCCACTACTGCTGCCGCCCCGCTCATATCCTGCTTCATCTCAAGCATTCCCTGCGTGGTTTTCAAACTCAGCCCGCCAGCATCAAAACACACACCTTTGCCCACCAAACCTAAATCATATTCTTTTACCTTGCGATTGCCGCGCCAAGAAACGATTACCAATTTCGGCTCATTAGCCGCCCCCTTGCCGACTGCCTCAATCAGACCTAACCCTTTTAAGTGCAAATTATCTTTATCTAAAATCTCAACATCTAAACCTAAATATTCCAATCGCTTAATATCACGCGCAAAAATATCAGGTGTCAGACAATTAGCCGGTTCATTGCACAAATCTCTGGCATAACGCACACCGGTATAAAGTGCCACATAATTTTTATAAGCTTCGGTCGCTTTTTTTTCATTTTTTACTTTAACAATAAGTTGTTCCAATGCCGGAAAATCTTCGGCTTTTTTGTTGGTTTTATATTTATCAAAACTGTAAGAAGCTTGCAAAACTCCAAACACCAATTCCAATGCCGCCGCATCACCTGTCGCCGCAATCAATGCCTTTTCTTCTTTTTCAATTTTACCATAAAGATTGCGCCCGATCTCTTGCCAATCAAGCAGTTTGGCTTCATCGCCAACTCCGCAAACAACTATATGTTCATCACCAACCCAAAAATCTACTGTTTGTTTTTTTTCGGCTTTGAAATCCAAGTTTTTTATCTGTGTTTTATAAGCAATTGGCAATTTATCTTTCTTGCTCAACACAAAAACCTTGGTTTTAACATCCTCATTTGGTTTAGCGGTCAAAATAACTTCCAACATCTTTAGCGATTCCTTTTTTGATTGCAACTGGCATAATTATAAAGTCAAATCGTTAAAATAAAACAAACATTATTTGACAAATCAAACTTTTGGGTTATAGATATTACCACTATGAGCAATATTTTAGAATTTAACGAGCAAAATTTAGCCATTGCCGCCGATACTATCAAAAACGGCGGACTTGTGGCTTTTCCCACCGAGACGGTCTATGGTCTCGGAGCAGATTCGTATAATGCCCAAGCGGTAGCGCAAATTTTTGCCGCCAAGGGTCGTCCGACATTTAATCCGCTGATTTCTCACATCGCCGAAATAGATATGCTCAAAGAATTAGCCGTTCCCGACAGCCGAGCTCTTGCTTTGGCAACTAAATTTTGGCCCGGCCCTTTGACTTTTATTTTGCCGCGTAAAGAGGCTAATTCCGCGCTTGACTTGGTCTGTGCCGGACTGCCAAATATCTCGGTGAGAATGCCTAATCATCAAATTGCACTCGCCTTAATCCGTGCCAGCGGCACTCCGATTGCCGCTCCCTCGGCCAATCGTTCACAAACCATATCCCCAACCACGGCACAACATGTTGCCGATTCTCTGGGGGTTAATGTTGATATTATCCTAGACGGTGGTGCTTGCAAAGTTGGTGTTGAATCCACAATTGTGGATTTGACCACTAAAGATGTGGTAATTTTGCGCGCCGGCGGAATACCAAAAGAAAATTTAGAGAGTTTTTTAGGTGAAAAAGTTTTGCTCTCTCATGGTAATCCTGAGCTTCCTACCTCACCGGGACAAATGCTCAAACACTATGCACCTAAACTTTCCACCCGTATCAATGTTGTCCCTTCCGAGCGTCAAGCTGACGAGTTTTTTATCGGTTTCGGCGATATGGATTGTGATTTAAATTTAAGTCTTAAAGGCGATACTACTGAAGCTGCGGCTAACTTATTTGCCTATATGCATTTAGCCGAAGCACAAACCAGCTACCCCAAAATTGCCATTGCCCCAATTCCCGATAGCGGACTGGGGCTGGCTATCAATGACAGAATACGCCGAGCTGCTTATAAAGACTAACCGACTTCCGGTTCAGGCAGAGTTTCCGGCATTATCTCCGGTTTTTTGAAGAAATGGTGTTGGATTTGAAATACCAAAGCGCCCCACAAGGCTGACAATCCTGAACCACACAAAATACCTAATCTGATTTCGGATTGCATATCATCCGGCAAAGACAATTTGCCGACAAACAACGCCATGGTAAACCCAATACCGGCAACCGAAGCCACACCATATAAATCAAGCTTGCTGACCGTATCAGGAAACTTGGCAATTTTGGCCTTTATCAACAACCAAGTAGTGGTATAAATACCGATTTGTTTGCCCAAAAACAATCCGAATATAATTCCCAAAGTGAGGGTGTGAGTAAAGGTTTCTGCCGTAACATTGCCCAAATATAATCCGGCTGAGGCAAATGCAAACACCGGCAAAATAATCAAGTCAACCCAAGGTTTCAACTTGCGGCTCAACCGCTCCAAAGGTGAATATTTTTTAATATTAACCCGCATCGGATAAGCCATGGCTACCACCACACCGGCCATGGTAGTGTGAATACCGCCGTTTAAGAAACAATACCACAAAGCCGCGCCAAAAAACAGATATAGTGAAAAATTGGTAAATTGCATACGATTAAGCAGATAAAGCCCTATACAAGACAATCCGGCATAGCCCAACAAATCAATCGACACACCTTTGTTATAGAACAAAGCAATAATCAAAATAGCACCCAAGTCATCAAAAATAGCTATTGCCAGCAAAAATATTTTGGCCGCCTTAGGAATAGCTCCGCCCACAATCATCAGTACACACACCGCAAAAGCAATATCCGTGGCGGTCGGTATCGCCCAACCATTGATATATTGTTCTGAATGATAATTAAATATCAGATAAATAATTGCCGGACAAATAATACCCCCGGCGGCGGCAATTGCCGGCACCGCAATTTGTTTTACATCTGATAAAAATCCCTCGCGCATCTCGCGTTTAAGCTCTAAACCGATTTGTAAAAAGAAAAACACCATCAAAACATCATTAACCCACCATTCCAACGGGCGCGAAAATTTTATATCATGCAAACCTACAAACAGTTGCGTATGCCAAAAATCATAAATCACCTGACGCAAATCGGTATTAGCACAACAAATGGAAGCAATCATTGCTCCAATCATCAAAACTCCGCTGGTCATCTCGTTGTAGATAATCTTTTCCAGCCAATCTCTAAATTCCATTTTTCTCACCTGTTATCAAAAGCTAAAATCTCTGATTATTATATAATGCCGAAATATTTAATATTTTATAAAAAACAACAAATAAAATACGCCTCGAACAACTCAGAAAAATATACGGTATTATTATACCGTAAAATCTGATATTTAAAATTAAATAAACCGTTTATCTTATTGATTTTTAGTGATAAAAAAACACTTGCGGGGAGAGGTGAACTGTAGTATAATAATCTCATACAAAGATTATTAACTCGCTATAACTATAAATGCTTTTCAATGATTTTTTTCATTTGATTTGTTTTTATGTTTTGGCGGATTAATAGTCTTTTTTTTAACAGAGTATTAACTAACCAATTAAAACATAAAAAAATGAAAAAATCAATTAAATCTATTACAAAATCAGTTCTGCTATCAATAATTGGAGTAGCTGTAGCCCTATTAGGAATACTTTGCTGTTTTACAGATGCCTCACCCAACAGTGGTTTGCCCGGTGAATTTGGCACCACAGGAATATTATTAGGGGCCATAATAATTGTGGTGGCGGAAATGTTCCGCACACCAACAATTTCAAAAACAGCATGCAGAGGTGGAATGATGTTCCACCTTGGAGCTTTCGCGACTACAGCGATTGTTCTTTTTAAAATGGGTGTAATCTGTGTTTACACAGATTATTATGTCATAAATAACTTCGGTTATTATGACGAATACAGCACCGAAGTAAACGGTGTTCAACCGTTTATAGGGCTGTGTATTTTATTTGCTGTAAGACTATTATGGCAATTGATAGTCATTGAAACTCCGCTTTTTAGCAGAGTTTCAAAATGGCTTGCAAAATAAAACAATAAGGGCCATCCGTGAGGATCGCCCTTTTCTTTTTTTAAATCAAACATCTTACCTAAAAAGTTCGGATAGTGAGGCGGATAATAAGAAAACTGCGGATAGCGTGTGTAGATAATAAGAAACTTCCTAAAAAGTGAAGGGAGTGTACTTTAAACGTACATAACCGAACTTTTTAGGAAGCTTCTGTATTAAATACCAGCTAAACGCAGTTTTCAATTAATCGACATAGATAATATCATCATCCGTATCACTCACACATTGGCGAGTAACTGTGCCTTTTTTGCGTGATACCACGGTGTAGCACTTGTTCTCAGGCTCAGCAATATAAACTTTGGGTTGCTGCACCTGTACAACTCTGGGACGAGTAGATGCCACAATTGCATCGGCCAAAGCAACACCGGCTAAAGTCCCTAAAACGACATTACCGAAATGACGTCCGCCATGATGATGAGTGTGATAATGAAAACCACCCCCATGCCAGCCGCCGTGCCAACCGCCTCTGGCCTGAGCCGGAGCAGCCATTGCCATGCAAACCATCAAAGCAATTATCAACTTTTTCATTTATTTATCTCCTTTTGCTTCATCTTTTAATTTTTTATCAAAATTGTGGTGATGATGTGGTTTTTTGTGATGAAATTCTTTACGAAATTCTTTTTTCATTTCTTCAAATTTTTGTTTTTGTTCATCGGTCAAAATTTTTTCAAATTCACCCATATTTTCTTGACGCAGTTTATCCATTTTTTCGCGCAGTGCTTTACTTTCTTCCATCAAAGGCTTCATTTTTTCACGACCTTCCTCATGAATTTTTTTAGCCATATCGCGTTGCTCTTGAGTCAATTGCAATTTGTCGGCCAATTCTTTCTGCATATCGCCACGATGTCCTTTCATTTGGTGTTCAACCGATGGCGGCGGCAGAGTTTCATCTGCATTTTCTTGAGCCCAAACATTTGAACTCATCATAACACTCAAAGCACAAACAGTTGCTAATAAATATTTTTTCATCAATTTTCTCCTCTCAAAAAGTTTAATTTTTCGGCCAAAATTTTGCGAGCATTATGCAGTCTTGACTTGATAGTGCCTTCCGGTTCTCCCATGCGCTTGGCAATTTCGGCAATTGACATTTCTTCAAATTCAAACCAATAAATGACCTTACGCATTTTATCCGGCAATTCATCTATTGTCCTCAAGATTATTTTTTGTCTGGTTTTTGCATCTATAACTCTGTCAGTATTACTGATAACCGCCTTGTTTTGCAAAACTTCTTCAGCACAAACTTCCCGTGTCTGCTGATGATAAGCCGACGACTTAAAATAATCCAAGCACACATTCTTAGTAATTTTTGCCAACCAAGACCTAAAGCTCCCCTGCTCCTGATAATTATCCAAATTTTTCCAAGTTTTGATATAAACCTCTTGTTCCAAATCTTCATTATAAGAGCCGGTAACTTTTTTGATAATCGATTTAATCAGTCCGCGATTTTGCGCTATAATTTTTTCCATTTAGCTGACCTTTAACAAACCATAGTCATCAACCGGCAAGCCCATCTCCTCAATAGAGCTTATCTGCTGATATTGTGCATCGCCCAAGTCCCAATATGGAGAATAGGAATAATCTTGTTGTTGCGGCAGAAAAGCAAATATCAACAAAGATACAGCCAAAAGCGAGCAACCGGCCTTAATAATTTTATTACGGCGCTTGCGTTTGAAATAAAGCGGTTTTGCTTCTTGAATTAAATTCGAAATATCTTGCATATTTCCTCCTTTCATACCACTTAAAACGATAGTAGATTTAAAAAGGTTCATTTGGCAACAAATTTTTTTCAAAAACACTCTTGCATTTAAAAACAAATTGCTGTATAGGATTGAGCTGACAGCAATATTGCTTGATCGTCTAATGGTAGGACAGCGGACTCTGACTCCGTTAATCTTGGTTCGAATCCAGGTCAAGCAGCCATAAAAAGAGCACCCTTCATGGGTGTTTTTTTTATGGATGTTTAACCATTGGATTTGAACCAATTTCGGAATCGAATTGTC
>CACWSG010000001.1:193682-216997 GCA_902763535.1 uncultured Pseudomonadota bacterium
TTTGAACCAATTTCGGAATCGAATTGTCCGCCCGAAAATGTGGGCGGACGATGAGATCGCTGGAGGCAAATGCCGACAGCAATCCAGGTCAAGCAGCCAACAATAAAGTCCCTAAAATGGGGCTTTATTTATTTTTTAATTGTTCCCTAACCCAGCAAAGAAGTTTTTTCTGCAATCATTGCGGCAATCAAATTAACATCCTCGGCTTTTAGGGCATATAAAGCTATTGAAAAAGGCGTAAAATCTGACTTTGCACACCATTTTTGCATCAGATTAAATTTATAACGAATAGGCTTTTTGGTACGAATGGCAATAATCGGCAATTTCTTAAAGCAACAACGAGCAATTTTAAATTCGGCAAAAGCCACCATTCTCCACGGCAACGGCCGGCAATGATCAATTTTTATGTATTTGTCATCAATAACTGCCATTTTGTGTTTCATCAGATATTTGACTGCCCACAAAACAAAAGAATAAAGACAAGTTGCCAAAAGCCCCCAAGTCTGCCACCAATAAATTATTACCGGATAACACCAAATACAATGGAGCATAAATACCAACAACAAAACAGTCAGTCCCAACCAAACATAGTTGGGCTTAAAATGATAATAAAAAACTTGTTGTTGAATATCTTGTTTCATGCTCCACACCTTATATTATTGTAGTTTAGCACAAGCATCCGTGATTGTCAAACTAAGCAAACATTTTTTACAAAAAACTCTTGACTCTTAAACAAAATCGCATTAATAATCACCGCAAGTGAGTTGATTTATACAAATTTTCTCACCCTGTCCGAGACTACAGGCAGTCTTTCAAGACTTTAATATCCTGTATAGATGGGGGTAAATGTGATTTCTATCAAATTTTCTCCAAGGACAGTTTAGGTTTCATCTTTTGGTGTGAATGCACCAATTGATGATGTGTGGTTAAAAAGTTTTTCTTAAACAAAAGAAAAACACTTATTGGAGACACTCAAGTGAACCGTGAAGAAAAAGCACAATTACTGGCTGAACTTCAAGAGATGTTCAACAATTCGGAAACAGTAGTTATCTCTCACTACAAGGGATTGACCGTTGCCGAGGTTTCCAAGCTGCGCGATGACATTCGCAAAGCCGGAGCCAGTTTTAGAGTTACTAAAAACCGGATTACTCGTCTTGCTCTGAAAGACACCAAGTTTGCAGCATTGGCTGATTTGATGACCGGACCGACAGCAATTGCTTTTGCTAACGATCCTATCTCAGCTTGCAAAGCTTGTGTTGAATTTGCCAAAGCCAATGAAAAACTGATCGTTTTAGGCGGTGCTAACTCAAACGGCGTTTTGTCAGTTGATGACATCAAACGTTTGGCTTCTCTGCCTTCTATGGACGAACTCAGAGCCAAAATCATTGGTTTGGTTCAGGCCCCTGCTGCCAAATTGGCACGTTGCGCCAAGGCATACAGCGAGAAAGAAGCAGCTTAAGCTTTGCTTCTATCAAGGTTTTTATTTTAGTTAAATTTTATTTTATTGGAGAAAAAAAATGGCCGATTTAGCCAAATTAGTAGATGAATTGTCAGCTTTGACCATTATGGAAGCTGCTGATCTTGCAAAAATGTTAGAAGAAAAATGGGGCGTTTCTGCCGCTGCTGCTGTTGCCGTTGCCGGTGCTCCTGCTGCTGGCGGTGCTGCCGGTGGTGAAGAAAAGACCGAATTTGATGTTGTTTTGGCCGAAGCTGGCGCTAACAAAATCAATGTTATTAAAGAAGTTCGCGCTATTACCGGATTGGGCTTGAAAGAAGCCAAAGATTTGGTTGACGGTGCTCCTAAGACCGTTAAAGAAGGCGTTGCCAAGGCTGAAGCCGAAGAAATGAAGAAGAAATTGGAAGAAGCCGGCGCCAAAGTTGAATTGAAGTAATTACTTTAATTTTAAACTTACAATCCCCTTATACCAAACGGCATAAGGGGATTTTTTTATTGCCAATAAACATCTTCATCTACATGACAGGGAATATTGGCAACATAAATCACATCTTCCGGCAACAAATAAACACCTTGTTTTTTGAGTTTTTGAATGACCTCAAAAGGCACTTTCCAAGTTACCTTTTTTTCAATGGCGTGCAAACACAATTGAAAATTCGGCAATATTCCTGAAACAATCGAAGTAGGTTGGTTCAAACTCATGCATTTTATCTGTTGGTGCAAAAGTGCAATCATCTGTTCCTTTGTGCGGGCATTTAATGCAAGCGGTTCAACAATAGTTCCATCACTCATTTTAAGGTCATGCAACCAAAAATAACCATTAGGAAGATTATCAAACTCTTTACTGCCGGCAAGAGGAAGCAAGGCTATACTTTTTAGTTTGTTCATAGGCAATAATTTTATAATTGTTTTTTATACTTTCAATTTAGAAAATCATCATATTGCAGTCAACTAACTTTTTGTTGAATAATATTTCACGGTTTTTTAAACAAAAATTAGGAGTTAATTAGTTATAATATTGTCTGTAACTGGGAAAATCAAATATGCGACATATCTTTTTTGTACTGGCTATATTGGCAAGTTTTTGCACCACTTTTGACACCAAAGCAGCTGATTATCGTAATGAAAGAATCAAGTCTTTTGTTGAACAAACGCCACGCAATGTTGAAAACCGAATATCAACCTTGGCTGAATACTTGACCAAACCATATAACAACAATTATGACAAAGCCAAAGCCATTGCTTTTTGGATTGCCGGACATATCAATTACGACAGCTATCTATACAACAACGGACGCACCACCAAACTGTTAAACACCTACATGGGACAAAGCGCTAATGATTTGTTAAAATCCCGTGTCGGAATTTGCGGCGACTTTGCCGAACTGTTTGCCACTTTATGCCGCGCCGCCGGCATAAAAGCCGTCATAGTTCATGGTTATGCCTACTCAACCAACGGATATCTTTCAACCAAGGAATTGCAAAACTCCGGTCATGCATGGAACTATTTTCTCTACAAAAATCAAAAAATTTATGTTGATACTACTTTTATGGCTAAGGGACGCACCAAACTATCCGGCCGCCCCACCAATCTCAGACATCGCCGCGCCTTAAAAGAAATTCGTCATGACAACAAATACACCAGCCAAATGAATGACTTTGATGATTACTATTTTGATTTTTCATACCGACAAGAAGAACGCGAGCGCGGATACAAGCACCAAGAAATGCGTTAAATTGCCAGTGACATCTGAATATTGAGTGCATCCATGCGTTTTTTAGCCAACTCACAATAAGCCTTGTCACTGTCAACGCCGACAAATTTGCAACCATATTTCAAAGCCGCAACACCGGTTGTGCCACTCCCCATAAACGGATCAAAAACTACCGCCTCAGGCTTAGCTGAAGCCTGAATAATGCGTTCAAGCAGAGCCAACGGCTTTTGTGTTGGATGACGACCGAATTTTTTTTCTTCCGGCGGGGTTGCGGCAATTGCCCAAACCGTACGCATTTGTTTGCCGTCTTTTTTTAATATATCTTTGGGAAAACTGCCGTCTTTCATAGCTTTATAGTTGAAATAATGTTTGGCTTTGGCATTTTTGCGCGCCCATATCAGGCTTTCATGACTGGCGGTAAAATACTTGCAACTTAAATTGGGACTGGCATTAGGCTTAAACCAAACAATTTCATTCAAGATATGAATACCCAAAATCTGCATGGCATAACCGCAAGGATGGATGGAATGATAAGTGCCGGAAACCCATAAAGTACCGTCCTTTTTCAAAAGACGCTGACACTCTTGCAACCATCTTTTATGAAACTCAAAATTGGCTTGAGCTCCTTGACAAGCATCCCACTTTCCCTTATTTATTTTTACCAATTTACCGCTTTGGCAACTGGTACCGACATTAGAAATCATATAAGGCGGATCAGCGAAAATCACATCAAAACTTTCATCCGGTAACTTACTCATCACCGCAAAAGTATCATCATTATAAATCGTATAATCAGCCATAGCAGTTCCTCATCGCTTTGATTATGCCGTAAGCTATCTATTGGGCAAACAAAGAGCAACCTTTATTAAGCATCACGAAGAATGGCGTTACACTTACTCTTTTCCGCCTGCTCAACTTTGCTCATCAGGGTTTCAATATCTTTGTCCGTAAATGAGGTTTCCCATGGTTGGAAAGTCAAGGTCAAAGCAACTGACTTTTTACCCTTTTCCATATTTTCACCCTCATAAACATCAAAGATTCTGACATCGGTGATATAGCGTTTATCAGCATTGCGTGCTACCGCCAATATATCATCAGCTTTAACACTCGCATCAACAATAAATGCCATATCCTTGTCAACCGGCTGAAAAGCGGATAATTCCAATTTCTTTTTAGCCTTATCTCCGCTGTTGCGTGGCAAAGGAATGTTATCCAACATAACTTCAAAAGCCACAACTCTCTGCTTGATACCAAACTTTTTCAAAACAATCGGATGCAACTCACCGAAATAAGCAATCACATTAGCCCCCAAGCGCAAAGCACCCGAGCGTCCGGGGTGATAATAAGCCGGAGCATCAAGACTTATCTTAGCCGAATCAAACGGACCATTAGCCGCAGCTATCGCCGCTAATGCATCAGCTTTGGCATCGAAAACATCCATATTGCGATTTTCTTTAAGCCAATGTTTCTTACTGGTTTGTCCGCAACGCACTCCCGCAGCAATCATTTTTTGTTCACCGGGATGACAACCGAAAAACTCCGGTCCGCATTCAAACAAATTGATATTACCATAACCTCTGGCTATGTTGTTCTTAACCCCGATTAACAGGTTAACCAACAAAGATGGACGCATTTCACCCAATTCTTCGGTAATCGGATTGCAAATCTCAATTGCCTTATCCGAACGGCGAAAATACTTTGCCAATTTGCCATCGGTAAAACTCCAAGTAACGGTTTCAAGCAATCCACGTGCAGCCAATTCATGCTTTACCGTAACCGTGCGACGCTGTGAAGCTGTCAAAGTTTGTTTGGGGAAATAACCCTTTTCCATGGAAGCTGCCGGAATATTATCCAATCCGATCATGCGCACAACTTCCTCAACCAAGTCATGTTCGCCCTCAATATCACCACGCCAAGTAGGCGAAGTTGCCCAAATCTTGTCTTCTTGCGTTTCAACTTTGAAACCCAACCGCTCTAAAATTTCAACGATTTTAGAAGGAGCGACTTCAATTCCGATAAAATCTTTGACCCGTTGCGGACGAATAAAGGTTTTGACCGGAGTATAATTTTCATCACCGGCAATCTCCAACTCGGATGCTTCACCACCGCAAATATCCAAAATCATCTTGGTGGCATATTCCGCGCCGCTTATATTAGAGCAAGGATCAACCCAACGCTCATAACGATAGCGCGAATCTGAATCAATTTGAAATTTGCGTCCGGTGCGGGCAATACAAACCGGATTAAACAAGGCGCTCTCTAAAAATACATTAGTGGTATCAGCAGAGCAACCTTTGGCAATCCCGCCCATAATACCTCCCAAGCACTGAATTCCCTCATCATCACAAATACCTAAAGATTGATTATCGAGATTATAAACTTTTTCTTCCAAAGACTCAAATCCCTCACCATCTTTGGCCATGCGCACGCAAATATTGCCTTTCAGTTTGTCGGCATCAAAAACGTGCAACGGACGCGCCATATCATAGTTGATATAGTTGGTAATATCAACCAAAGGCGAAATTGAGCGCAAACCGATTGCTTCTAAGCGCTTTTTCATCCAATCTGGAGTTTTGGCCTTATTGTTGACACCTTTGATATAGCGACCGACATAAGTTGGACAGGATTTTTTATCTTCAACTTTTACTTTAATCGGAGAGACAAATTTACCCGCAATTTTTTTGATTTCCAAAGGCTTTAATTTACCCAAACCGGCTGCCGCCAAATCACGCGCTACACCGCGCACGCCCAAACATTCGGCACGGTTCGGAGTGATATTAATATCAAAAACCGGATCAGCTGCATAAACTTGCGCCAAGCTCAATCCAATCTCGGCAGTTGCCGGAAGCTCAATAATTCCTTCATGATCGGAACCGACCCCGATTTCATCTTCGGCGCACATCATACCGAAACTCTCAACTCCGCGGACTTTACCAACCTTAATTTTGTCATTAAACAGCGGAATATATGCACCAACATGAGCCAAAATACCCATCATGCCTTTTTTTACATTAGGTGCGCCGCAAACAATTTGCAAAATTTCTTTGCCGTCGTTTACCTTTAAGATATGCAGATGGTCGGAATCAGGGTGATCGCTAACCTCTTCAATGCGTGCTGTACAAAAACCTTCCATATCGGCAAGCGGATTTATAACCTCTTCTACTTCCAAACCGATTTTGGTCAAGGTTTCGGAAATTTCATCAACCGAAGCTGAAGTATCAAGATGCTCTTTTAACCATGATAATGTAAATTTCATTTCTTAATCCTCCTTATCTTGCCGAACCGCCCTGACCGGACAAACCTCCGGTCATTGATGACAAATCAAGCGGCAAAAAGCCGTAATGCTTAAGCCAACGCACATCCGATTCAAAAAATGTGCGTAAATCAGGTATGCCGTATTTCAACATGGCCAAGCGATCCAAGCCCAATCCGAAAGCAAAACCTTGGTATTCGTCAGGATCAATGTTGCAGGCTTTCAAAACATTGGGATGAACCATACCGCAGCCCAAAATCTCCAACCAATCATTACCTGCGCCGATTTTCAGCTCAGTCTTAGATTTTTTACAACCGATATCCATTTCTGCTGATGGCTCGGTAAACGGAAAATATGACGGACGATAACGCACCGGAATATCATCCAGCTCAAAAAAGGCTTTAACAAAATCATACAAACAGCCTTTTAAATTGGCAAAAGTAGTCTTCTTGTCAACTACCAAACCCTCAACTTGATGGAACATTGGGGTGTGAGTAGCATCATAATCAGAACGATAAGTGCGCCCAGGGGCAATAATGCGAATGGGCGGTTGTTTCTTTTCCATAGTGCGAATTTGTACTGCTGATGTCTGGGTGCGCACAACAAAACTGTCATCAAAATTAGCACTTTCCGGATTGGTAATATAAAAAGTATCTTGCATTTGTCGAGCCGGATGGTTCGCCGGAGTATTCAAAGCATTAAAATTGTGGAACTGGTCTTCAATATCCGGTCCGTCAGCAATCTCAAAACCCATCTCACCAAAAATGGCTGCAACTTCTTCATAAATTTTAGAAACCGGATGAATACGCCCCTGCACTTCATCTCTTATCGGCAAAGTAACATCTATGGTTTCGGCTGCTAATTTAGCATTCATCTCGGCTGATGCCAAAGCTTCGCGTTTATCCTCAAAAGCAGCTTCAATTGCGACCTTTATCTGATTAAGTTCTTGTCCTTTTTGCTTTTTTTCTTCCAAACTCAAAGCCGCCAAACCTTTCATTTGTTCGGTAAGCGAACCTTTTTTACCCAAAACGGCGACTTTTATATCATCCAATGCCTTAATATCAGCAGCTTGGCTGATTTGCCCTAAGGCATTATTTTTTAAGTTTTCCAGACTTTCCATTATATTATTCCATCAATTATTACCAATTTAAAATAAGCAAGAGCCTTCTTGTCTGAACAAGTCGGCTCTTTATTTTTTTACTGCTTAAAACAAAATTATTTGTTCAAAGAAGCCTTTACCTGTTCGGCAATCTTAGCGAAAGTTTCGGGCTCCTTAACAGCGATATCGGCCAATACTTTACGATCCAATTCGATACCGGCTAATGAAAGCCCGTTCATAAATCGTGAGTAGGTCATATCGTGCAAACGTGCAGCAGCGTTAATGCGTTGAATCCACAAACTGCGGAAATTACGCTTTTTAGCACGACGATCGCGATAAGCATATTGCAAAGCTTTTTCAACTTTTTCAACAGCTACTCTGAAAACATTGTTATTGCGTCCACGATAACCTTTGGCCATCGATAAAACTTTTTTGTGACGAGCGTGAGCCGTCATACCTCTTTTAACACGTGACATATTTCAACACTCCTCTACAAATAAGGTAAAAACTTTTTAACAATGCTGACATCCGATGCAGCCAACAAAGTGGTGCCTCTGGCTTGTCTTTTCATTTTTTGAGTTTTGCAGAAGAGGCAGTGTCTCTTGAACGCAAAATTTCTTTTTAATTTGCCGGTTCCGGTAACGCTGATGCGTTTCTTAACCGCGCTTTTAGTTTTTAATTTTGGCATTTTAATCCCTTTCTATTTATATTTTTGGATTGATAGAAACTGACAGGCATACCAACAGCCCGTCCGTTCTTTGCTTACATAAGCTTTTGTTTTATACTCGCATTATTTTTAAAATGCAAGAGTTTTTTTGAATATCAATCAATATTCTGCTCAATTTACTAAAATTATTTTTTCACCTTTTTTGGTGGGGTTATCAATTCACCTTTGGCATTAACATTTTGCAAACGAAAAACCTTAATCCGTTCCATTTTTTGTTTGTTCTTTTTGCTGACATACCACTCATAACTGATTAACATTATCGCCGAAATAACCAAAGGCAACAAATAATAGATAATACGATAGGCCAACAATGCACCAAACAACATCGCCCGATTATGTTCTCCCGGAATTATATACATAAACAATCCTTCAAAAACCCCCAACCCTCCGGGGACTTGCGAAAATGTACCCAAAACATTAGCTATAATAAAAACGCCCATAAAAGTTTGAAAAGGAATATCAACAAAAGCCGTCAAAGCAAAATACAACACCATTGATGCCATCAAAATATCAGCACCGCCAATAAACACCTGAGCCAAAGCCATCATCGGACGCGGCATATCAAACTCAATTCCTTTAATAATCAACGGTTTTTTGTACCAAATACTCAAAGCGAAATAACCGACCAACCCGATTAAAGACACCAACGCCGTAATCTGAGTGGTAAATTTTGATACCGAACCATCACCAAAAGCATGATCTGGAGTGATTAAATATCCGACAATAATCAAGAAAAAACAGGCTATCAAATAGGTAAAACCGGAAAATGTAACCATCCGTACAATCTCGCTGCCCTTAAAACGCCAACGCGTGTACATCCTA
This sequence comes from uncultured Pseudomonadota bacterium, assembly GCA_902763535.1. GTDB lineage: Bacteria > Pseudomonadota > Alphaproteobacteria > RF32 > CAG-239 > CAZU01. Next base: position 202,755 of record CACWSG010000001.1, read on the forward strand.
TAACGAATGGTCCCGCCTGAAACAATCGCATGTCCGGCATTATTACTCACCGAAAAGCCTATAAATCCGGTTAAAATCCATTTCCATGCTGCCAACTTACGTTTAATGTACTTCAGAGCTAAAAAATCATAAGATGACAACGCCACATAACCACCGATTGACGCGGCACAAGCCATAAGCAAATTATGCATCGGAATAGCCAAAAGCGCATCTTTAATATCATTCAAACTGTATTTTGACAGCTGATGATACAACATATAAGCAGCCAAACAGAAGAAAAACAATCCTGACCAAGAAATAACCTTTTTTATAACCTTTTTAGTTTGTCCAGCCATCTATATTCCCCTTTATTAAACATTGAACGAGTATAATAAGCAAAAAATACTCCGTCAACCTTAATATTTTTTTTTATCGCTGTTGTTAATTAATATTTATTTAATTTTTTTTATTATAACCAAAGATATATGACTAAAGCGAGGGTTGTTTTAAGGATATAAATAAGGTAGTATAAAGGTATAAAGCAACCACAAACTTTAAGATAAAGGAGAGGAACAATGACAATACTCAGTAAAAAAATAGACCAGTCAGGCAGGTCCATGGTAGAGATGTTGGGCGTGTTGGCGATTATCGGCGTTTTGTCGGTCGGCGGTATTTCGGGATATTCGAAAGCGATGGCAAAATTCAAATTGACCTTGTTAATGAACATTCGTACAGCTTATGCCACTTCACCTAGCTATAAGGATTTAAGCGCAGCTACGGCCATAGCTTATAACTTAGCTCCCAATGAAATGTCAACCGGTAGCGGTGCAACAAAACTGTATGGTACATTTGGCGGCGAGGTATTAGTTGGTACTGTCGGTGCCGGAAGTAATTATTTTTATATTCAATTAACAGATCTTGGTAAAGAAGCTTGTCGTTCTTTGTTAACTTCGGATTGGGGTGCCGATGGTTTGGTCAGAATTGATGCTGGTCCATCATCTAAATTAACTCCGGCTGATGCTCATGCCTCATGCACTTCTTCATCTATACCAACAGAAAACGGTGCAGGAACATGGTGTACTGCAAAGTTACCGGTTAAATTGGCGGATGCAGCATTTGCTTGCAGCAATGAAGTTAACTACATTCAGTGGGTTTACTACTAATAATCACTTAATCCTCTTCTTAAATGACAAAAACACCCCATCTTTCATGATGGGGTGTTTTAGTATCTTTTTGCCTTTTATAAAATATTGCATTACATAATTATGCTATTATACCATTTTTTAAAACCAACAAACTCAATCAACATTAATCCATTTTTCTATTTTAGTGTCAGAAGCTTCGCTAAAATGATAAAAATCTTTCACTTTGTTACACAAAGTATTTTTGCTATTGGTTATTTTTTTCACAACACATTTATCAGTTGTAAAAAATTCATCACCATAAGCTGATATTCTGGCAAAATCAGATTTACATTTTTCATCAAACAAAGAACAACCTAAAAAATAATTCTCAGATGTTTTAATTCTCATCCATTGTAACAAAGTAGGAGCAAAACTTAACGAATTTTGACATTCAGCATCAATTGTTTTGTGTGTAATGCCGCGATAATACAATACAAACGGAATTTTATCAATAAAATTATCCCTACTGTCTTCAAACAAATGGTTATATTCATCTGATTGAAAAATGGCATGATCTGCTGTTAGTAATATGGCAATTTTTCCATCTGCATCTTTTGATTGTATATTTTTCACAAACTTACCAAACCAATAATCATAATTATGCAAAACATTAAGAATTTTATTTTTCCCATTTTCATATTGATTTTCCGCAGAATCATTACCCCAATGCGTTCCCATAGGATAAACTCCTATAAAATAAGGCTCTTGTAACTTGCCATCTGTCATGAGATGTTCCAGAAAACTAAACAATTCATCATCAGCTAGAATGTCTTTATTTTTCAGGTAATCATCAACTCCGAACACTTTGTCAAAATGCAACTTTTTTAATTTTTGATTCAAAGGATACTTTGCATCATGAGCTGACAAAAAATAACTGTGATAATTATAATTGCGCAATATATCCGGCAAAGCAACAATATTAGAAGAAGGATTCATTTGTTCTCCTCCTTGCATAAAATATCCCGAACTCATTTGCCCAACCAAACCGCGATAAGTTGTGGCCGTATGATTGTAATAATTATCAACAAACAAACCCTTGTTAACAAAATCTGTCATATTTGGTGTAAGACCACTAAATTTATTAAATTTATCAATCAAATTGAGTGATAATCCTTCTGAAAAAAGCACAACAATATTTTTACCGCTTAAATTATCAATTTTATCATCATCAGACTGATACACCCACTCTTTTCCGTAAAGCTTTCTTTGTTGATCAGAAATTGAATTATCCACCTGCCAAACAACTTGTAATGCGTATTGATGAGATATTTTCCAAAAGTTATAAATCGGTAACGCCTGCGCAATCCATACATTGAGCACAACAATCGGCAACGAAACCAGCATAAACAAATATAATCCAATTTTTGATACTTTCCAAAATCGATGCCTAAACATCAGCATTATAACCGCTAAACCCAGCAACAAACTGCTCAAAACACCCAATGATTTTATCATTATTTTACTATCAAGATGTCGAATCTCATAAATATTATCAAGTTCAATCATATTAAGATAGTGCCCGCTAGCCACTACCGTTGCCAATTGCACTCCAACAATTACAGCCGTAATCACCACAACTGTTCGTGCAAATTTATGAAAACCCAAACTGTCCGGAAGAAAAACAACCAAACCTATACCGATTATCGAAATATTAAACGCATCAAAATAATATCCGAACCCTAACCAACCATAACAAATCAATATTTCCCAAAACAATACTGCTAATATTCCGACATTCAAATTTGTTTTTTCTTTGATATTACTCATAACGTCACAATCCTCAAAATATCCGTATAGCAAGTTTATGATAAATATTCGTTACCTTAAAATATTTTTTTTATTTACACACAAAATGCTCAAACCTAGCTTTCCCAAAAATATCTTGATTTTTAAAGCAAACAGATATAGCATAACGGACGATTGATAATAATTAGCAGCTATTTTGAAAAAATTAAAAAAAATATAATAGTAATTATGAGAAAGAACAATTTTACTCAGATTGCCATCTGCTATGATTTTGATGGTACGCTTTGCAAAGGCAATATGCAGGAATACGGCTTTATGTCAACCTTGGGCATGACTCCTGACGAATTTTGGGCTAAGTGCGCCAAACATACCAAGCAGTATGATATGGACAAGAACCTCTCGTATATGAAGTGTATGCTGGATGAAGCCAAAATGCGCCATAAAGTTTTTCGTAAAGAAGACTTTATCGAGTGCGGCAAAACGGTAGATTTGTTTAACGGAGTGGTTGACTGGTTTGACCGTATTAATGACTATGGCAGAAAAAAAGGCGTCATAATCTCGCACTATTTAATTTCTTCCGGTTTGGAAGAAATTGTGCAAGGCACCCCGATTTACAAAAAATTTGCCAAAGTTTTTGCCGGAAGCTATGTCTACAGCGAATATGGCGAAGCAATTTGGCCGGCTCGAGTTGTCAGTTGCACCGAAAAGACGCAATATCTTTTCCGTATCAACAAAGACCGCTTGGAATACAGCGACAATGTCAACGAAGCCATGTCTGATGAAGAGCGCAAAATTCCGTTCAATCACATGATATACTTTGGTGACGGCGAAACTGACGTTCCTTGCATGTCCATGCTTGGTAACCTTGGCGGATATAGTGTCGGTGTTTATCAACCCCACAAGTCATCCTCCAAAAAACAAGCCGAAAAACTGTTTGCCGAAGGGCGTGTCAATTTGGCGGCTCCCGCTGATTATTCTGCCGGAAAGGCCATTGATCGTTACATCAAGCGCATCATTGATAAAATTCATGCTGATGAGCAACTTACTTGTTTCAAGTAACAAATTATGTAATGTAAAAGAGGAGTTTCTTTTTTCAAGAAACCCCTCTTTTTTAGTGTCCTAATTAAACATTAGATAATTGATGCAACGACCGGTACTCAGATTAAGCTTCTTCATCAACAAAAAAATACAAAATTTTGTCAAAAAAATAAAAATATATTGACTCAAAACACAAAATATAGTAAATAATCACCAACAAAACATTATTTCACAAATTAAAATTAAAACTAAAATTATGAGACAATCAGTCCTTTTTGTGGCTTTGTTGGCCACCATCTGTCTTTGCGCTTGCAACTCAGCAAACCAAACCGAAGAAAGCTATGCCGACAAACCCAAACCGAGTTTTGTCAGTGAAACCATGCCGCTCGTTTCGTGGTATTCGCCTGAAGAAGACGATTTTCATTCCATCGACACTATTGATGGCAATGCCAAAATCACCTTAACCATTCCGGCAGACCACCCTACCTTCTTCTCCACCAAAGACCATGTGATGAACATTTGGTCGCGTTATGAAGAGGAAGATTCTCTGGAACTCAGCAACTTTGTTGCTGTGAGATATGACGATGCCGATATCTGGTTTGTCAATCAGGACAATTGGACGAACCTCTCGCGTGGCGACAGTGCCATTAGCGGCGATTTTATCATCACCTTGTATTATGGTAATGACACCGTGAAGGTGCATGGCAGAGAAATATCTATTTAGATACTTTAAGCAGGAACTATTGTTTTTAAGCAATCTTCCTGCTTTTTTATTTTAAATCTTGTTTTTTACTTTAAGTTCAGATTATATATAAAAACAAGGAGCAATCAGATGATTTTAAAAACCATTCCCGTAACGCAATACCTAACCACTAACACCTATTTTTATATTGATGAAAAAAGCGGTCATGGCTGGATTGTCGATCCGGCAGCCGAAGCCGATAAACTTTTGCAAATTATATCTGAAAATGCTTGGCAAATTGAAAAAATTTTACTTACCCATGGTCATTTTGATCATATCGGTGCTGTCCTAACAATTTCTGACACCCTGCAAATACCATATTTTATCCATCACAACGGCAATCAATACCTCACCAATCCGCAATTCAACCTCTCTGCCATGACACCGGAGCCCATCATATTAAAACAAGCTCAATATCTAAAAGATAATGACATCATAACTTTGAGTGCCAATCCTGAAATCTGCCTTCAAGTAATATCAACTCCGGGACATACTTTGGATGGAGCAATCTATTATGATAAATCCAACTCTTTAGCTTTCGTCGGTGATACCATTTTCAAAGACTCTTATGGTGCCACCCATTTCCCCGGCGGCAATTTTGCCCAACTAATGAGCAGTATAAAAAATAAAATACTCACTCTGCCTGAGGAAACCTTGCTCTATCCCGGACATGAAGCTGCAACCTCGGTTAAACATGAAAAAAACAATTTTAAATAATTTTGTCGTTTTTGTTATTTTTTGTCTTGATTAAAATTTAAATTAGGAATATAGTTTATCTTCAATCAAAGGGAGTTGATATGTTTATTGCTAATTTTGATGATTTTAATCAATATATGGACAGCCTGTTTGCTCAAAATTCGATTAAGGATTTTGCAAGCTATCGTCAGGCATTGGTTGAATCTAAAGTCAAACGCAAAGCTAAAATTGCTGACACATCAAAAAAAATCAATAAGTTATTAAAACAAATCGAATCAGCACGAACAAAAATCAAACAAGCCACGGCCGCAGAAGATAAAAAAGTTTGCGGTTTGGCTCTTAATACTTATATTTCCGCCAAACAAGAATTGGTCAAACAATACAATCGTCAAAAAAATGCCACGCTTTTCAGCGAACTTAGTGACAATGCCAAAATCTATGCTTGCAGCAAAAATCTGTTGTTGAAATATCTTCCGCCGGAGTTTAACAAATTGCCTTATCTTAATATGCCGAGAGATGAACAAGGCAACTTGATTTTTAAGGCAGATCAGCTTACAGATACTCCGCTGGAGCGCGATATTCATCATATTATCGACTATGTTACCTCATATATCGAAAACTATCCAGAAAATGTGCGCGGTGCCAAACATTTTACCGGCTTGCACAAACAATGTAACGATTTGAGAGAACTTATAGACCAAGTTGACGCTTATTTTGCCAAGCTCAATTCTCCGAAAGAAAAAGAAGCCAATCGCATCAAAAAAAGCCATTCCGGTTTTGAAGTGGTAATGACTATGCCGCAATATGGTTTGCAAGCCGTGCGTCTTTTAAATAAACCGGCTCTGCAATATGAAGGCTCAGCCATGCATCATTGTGTCGGATCTTATGCCGCAAGAGTTGAAAAAGGTGAAACCGATATTTATTCTATGCGTTTAACAGCCGACGAAACTCATGAAATGATACCCATTGCCACCATCGAATATAAAGACGGAAAAATCAGCCAAATCAAAGGTCCGCATGATAAAGAAATTTCTTTTGCCTACCTGCAGGGGACAAGAGATTTTATCCTCCATCTTACCGGCAAAAAAGATATAGCTGAAATTGCATCAGACGACACTATTGGTGACAAACAAAATATCGGCCTTATCAAAGACAGTTCTGGAGTTTACCGCGATATTTATACTCTGATAGAAGATGAGAATTATGTTTTTGATAACATTCATATCGAGACATCATCGTTGCCTTATATTCCGACTAATCATCTGAGTGTAAAAACTTTGACCGTCCACGGCAAATTAAAAACTGATGACTTAAAATATTTATCCTCCATCAATGTGCAATCGACCATTTGTTTTAGGGATTTGGATTTTGAGGGCAAACATCTCGATTTATCAAGTTTTACCAACACCAATGTAGATTTAGATTTTAGCAAAGTTCCTAACTTAGAAGCGATAACTTTATCTGATAATGCCAAATCACTCAGCCTGTCCGGTGAAGCACCGAAGTTAAAAGATATTGTTGCTCCTAATTTACATAAATTAAATCCGCAACTCATTGCCCCGCAACTGGATTTCGCCAAACTCGGTTTGTCTGAACTCCAAACTATGAGTATTTATGCTAGTAATTTAACCAGCCATCAAATTGATTTATCCAATTACACTACTTTAAAACAGTTGATATTTAACAGTAAAACCGGCGAAGAATTACATAATTTGATTATCCCCCAAGGCTTAAAAATATTGGCCTTAACCGGACAATTTCCTAATTTGGAAATTTCCGGTGCTGATAATTTACAAACTTTGCATGTATCAGGTATGTTGGGCAATGATAAGTTGGATTTATCATCTTTTCCCAAATTGGAAGATTTCAAGATTACCGCCGGCCAAGCAACCAATTGGCAACAAATCATTTTGCCGGAAAAATTAGCATCTTTTACCACATTGGGTGAATTTCCCAAAGTTGAAAGTATTATCGGTGCCCCGCACTTGCGTCATCTGGATTTGGAAGGAAAATATCTTTTACTCAAATTATCAATTAACAATTGGCCGGAATTAACTGAGTTAAAAACAACTTGTGCTAATTTTGCCTCGCCTGATGTAAATTTGCAAAACTGCTCTAACTTAAGCTACTTATCACTTTATTCTTCTAAAAAAGGAAGTAATTGCCAATCGCTGATTTTGTCGGATAATGTTGAGGATTTGAGATTAAACGGTGCTTTTCCTCACTTAAATAAAATTCGTTTATCTTCCAATCTGGTAAAATTAGATATGAGCGGTTCATTCGGATTAAAGGGATTAACTTTGCCGGATAAGTTGCAATCATTCTCTTATGATAATGAAACAGAGAAGCGTATTCCCATAAAACTAAATTCCGCCTTACAGGAACTCGATCTTAATGGCAAAATTGAGCTTAATGATATGCTTACTTCTCTACCAAACTTAATAAAATTGAATTTAGACGGAGCCGATATATCAGATATAACCACTCTCAATTTACCGCATATATGCCCAAAGTTGCAAGAACTTAATATGATGGACTGCCAAATGGCTAATTTGCGTGAACTTATCGCCCCTTCTGACACAAGTTATCTCAATATGAATCAAAGTGAATTTCCCTCATTGGAAAAACTTGATTTTTCTGCCATGCAACTCAAAACTTTTGGCCAAATCGACAGTAATCTTATGGGCACAATAACCATTTCCACTCTACCCCAAAGTATGCGTGAAAATATCAAAGTTGATAACAACAACCGAGTTCTCAACCCGATGCGTTTGCGAGGCGTGGTCCTGCAAGAAGCCAAATTACCAAACTTAAAGGAAATTAAGTATCCGCAAGATGTTGAGGTAATAGATTTTGCCCTTAACCATTTTAACCCCTATGATGTTGTTGACTTCAAGGCTTATCCCAATTTACGCACCATTGAAACACCTGATCTAAAAGTTATCGATATGACCGACAAAAAAGTTGTTGATAAGCCTCAATCAAATATACAAGGTTTTATGATTTACCATAACCGCTTGATAACGCGTTCTTGACAGATGAGTTTTTGTCTGCTACAAAAAGATTTAACGAAAATTATTAATCCTATAAAACATATATTATGACAACAAACGAAAAAATCGACACTGTCATTCAAACCATCAAAGCGATGGGATTGATTGACACGATGGGTGAGAAAATCAACCTCATCAAAGGGTTAGCTGAAAAATTCGGACTGAAAGGTACGGATATTTTCTCAGACCTGCCCTCACAACCGCAATCGGCTTCGGTATCGGATTTTCATCGACCACCGGATGGCCATCCTGAAGGCTTTGAAGTTTGTTACAACCCCGCATACTCCATTCGCTATGCCAAATATCACGGGGAAGTAATCGGGATAATTTTTCAGCTTAATGGTAGGCACTTCGTATTTTCCCATAAGGACAAATACACCAATGTGTCGCCCCAAAATATTAAAAAATATCTCGACAAACTTCAAACAATCGGCGGCCAGAAATGGCGGATACCCACCATTGCCGAATTTGAAGAGGTACAACGATCTCATTCCCAATTCAACAGGATGATGTTGATGTTGGGCGGAAAGACACTTGATAATAAGGAATATATGGATACCTCTACTCCCTGTGAACATGAGGTTGCCCATGTCAGACTGGCAATGTCTCTCCCTTGGCTCGACTAAAATTCAGCCTAAGACCTTTTGCTAAAAAAAGCAAAAGGTCTTTTTTTGGCACAAAATTTGCATATACTCACTTAAGATTAACTAAAATTTTTGGGAGGTCGATTATGACTATTGCCAGCTTTATCCCGTCGGTAACCGGATTGAATGCCATGAGCCATTCACTCAACACTGTTTCCGATAATATCGTCAACATGAATACCACCGGCTACAAACAGAAAGAAACCTTGTTTAATACTTTGCTGGGCAACAAAGGTTTTAACTATGGTGCCCAAAGCGGTTTGCACTCTTCACGCGTAGCCATTACCGGCGTCAACACTTGGGACAGAGACAATATTTTGCAGCAAGGTCTCATCTCCAATACCGGCAAAGTTTTTAATGTGGCAATTTCCGATAATCACAATGCATTTTTTACCGTTACTGACGAGGCCGGCAATATTTTCTACACTCGCGCCGGCGACTTTTCCAAAATTACCGATAATGGCGTAACCTACCTCCAAACCAACGGTGGACTTCATGTTATGGGCTTCAAATCAATTTCCGGCGGAGACGAATTTTCCTCTGCCACAGATGAAATCATTTTTGATGCGCCGGATTATATTCCGCAACGCACAACCACAAGTGTAAACATCTATGCCAATGTTCCCTCTCAAGATGTTACCAGCAGCATCTATACTATCGGCATCTATTCTGACAACTACGACGGAGCCGATCTTAACATGATATTCACCAAAGATGAAACCAAAGAAAACTCTTGGCTCCTATCTTTCAATTTGCAAGAAGGAACTGCAACCGGTGATGCCGGTGAAGTGATGTTTAACAGTGACGGCACCCTGCGCTCACCGCAAGTCATCAATACCACCATTAATTGGGATGATGGATCTTCCAGCACTATTGCTATTGACATCAGCGAGATGACACAATTTGCATCATCTTCACAAATTACCAAAATTGAACAAGACGGATCTCCTTCTGCAACCTTAACCGGCTTTGCTTTTGATACTGACGGCGTCCTAAAAGCTCTTTACGGCAGTTCGGCTCCTTACAATATCGCCAAACTGGCCATTACCGGCTTTACGGCACCGGAAAACCTTGATCCTTACAACACCACTCTTTATACTGCCAATGCCGATGTCGGAAACAGCTTTTATGTTGATACCACCGAATTAATCACCCCTAACTCGATTGAGCGATCCACCGTTGATTTGGCCGAAGAATTTTCTAAAATGATTGTAACGCAGCGCGCCTACTCTCTTAATGCACAAAGCTTTACCGTCAATGATGAAATGCTGTCATTGCTGATTGACCTAAAGAGCTAGCCGCTATGCTGATTAAAGCCTTTTGGACTGTGTGGAACTGGTGGTTCAAATTGCCTGACAAAATTCGTTTTTTGTTAGTTGGTGGTTTTAATGCCTGTGTCCAATATGCCTTGTATGCATTGATAATTTATTTTTGGGGACAACAATTATATCAAACCGCTTTGATTTTATCTTGGATAATTTCTACCCTATCATCTTTTACCACCCAAAAAATATTTGTCTTTTGCACCCGTGGCAACTTAAAAGATTGGCTTCGTGAATATATCAAATGCTTGGGCACTTGGGTATTAGCTTATATTATCAATGCCGTTATTTTGGAGTTGTTGGTAAACTTGCTCAAGCTAAATCCTTATATCGCTCAAATTATTGCTATCTCATGCACCACTGTTACCAGCTATGTTATGATGAAATATTTCGCTTTCAAGCACTAAAAAAAGCCTGCCGCTGTAATTTGGCAGGCTTTTTATTTTAACTACTCAATCTTATTTTTTGCTTGAGGCTTTGAAAGCTGAAATCGGATTCAAAACAATTGATTTAACATTTTTCAAAGCAGTTTTAGCTGAAGCAGCTTTTGCTGATTTAGTTGCTTTTTTATTCAAGCCGGTAGTCTTTTTGCAAGAATTCAATGACATATTAGACTTCTTGGATGCAAAAGCAGCATTAACCGAAAGTTGATGAATGGCGGCATCCCAATCACTCAAAGCAGTACCTTGCTTGCAACCGTTGTTTTTCCAGATATAATAAGCAGCTTCTCTGATAGCATCTTCACTAAAATTATACATAACAGTTCTCCCAACGAAAATATATTTATCACATTCGTTGTGTATTAGTAAACTGCTTAGGTTAATAAATGGTTTATATTTGAAAAATTATTTATTTTCTTTGTTGCGATGCAACCGTTGTTCGCGCAACTCTTTTTTTAATGCTCTTTCTTCCGCACGCTTTTTTGCCATTTCCGTAAAACGCGATTCTGAAACCGCTTGTTCTTTTTGCAATTGCTCTATTTTTTCTTTTTCGGCTTCTTCTTTTGCTTCTTTTTGAAAACGCGATGCCCGTTCGCTTTTGCGTTTTAGAGCTTCTTCATGTTTTTTTTCACGAGCTTCGGTATTAGCGATAGCCTTTTTCTTAAAACGATTGGTTTCTTCGGCTCGTTCTTTCTTAATTTTTTCCAATCTTTCATTATAAACTTTTTCCGCACGGCTCATCAATGGTGCTTCCTCAGCCGTTTGCTCTTCGGCTTGTACAGTCTTAAATTGCATTGTTGCACCCAGCAACATCATCAAAAAAACGTTCCACTTTTTCATAGCATAATCCTCCCTATTAAAATATAATCTATATTTAAACTTATTTATTTGACTAATCAAGTTTTAAGTGCAAAAAATATATTATATTAACTTATATTAAAGGGACTAAAAATGAAAGAAATAACCGTAGCTGCAGCTGCTTTACGCAAAGGTAACCGCATTTTTATAGCCAAACGCCCTGCCAACAAACTTCCGGCACTGGTTTGGGAGCTTCCCGGCGGAAAACCGGAACCGGGTGAAACTTTGCCGCAAACCTTAAAACGCGAACTAAAGGAAGAATTAAGCATTGACACCATTATCGGAGATTTTATTGCTCAAACCACGCATATTTATGACTTTGCCCAAGTTACCATAAATTTGTTTTGGGCTGACTTACAAAATGAAAATGATACTATTATCGATGACGAACATGTCGAAACAGCTTGGGTTACTTCTCAAGAACTTGATAATTATGAATTTGCTCAAGCCGATATTCCACTAATTGCCCAATTAAAAAACTTGTTTTAACAAAAATCCCTTTGATTATCAATCAAAGGGATTTTCTTTGTATCTTAATTACTGATTATTTGGCTTTGCTTTTCAACGCCTTCTTTTTAGGGGCACTTGAACTGCTTACAATAATCGGCACAACCACATCTGATACTTTAGGCTGCTCAATTGAGGTAATGGTTGTTTTTCTGGTGCAACGACCATCAATATATGCACCCGGCTCAATAGCGATACTGTTGTGAGTAGCATCACCCAACAATTTAGCTGTTTTAGCTATAAACAAGTCATTAACTTCCGCTTTGCCTTTTAATGTGCCGAACAACTGCAAATTTGCCACTTTAATTGAACCGGAAACCATACCCTTTGTGCCGATAATCAACTCATCACAGGTAATATCACCCTCAATTTGACCATCAACATGAACTATACCATCACTAATCATATCACCGTTGATTCGTGTATTTTCACTGACAATTGTCGGCACCGGAGCGCCTGCATTATTGTGGCTCAGCTTGCGTGCTAATTTAACATAAATCAATCTTTTCAAATTTTTCATTTTTCACATCTCCATTTTTAAGAAATTTTAGCTTGTATAAACGGCATCGGATCCACCGGCCTTCCTTGATAAAGAACCTCATAGTGCAAATGCGGTCCGGTCGAGCGTCCGGTTGAACCCACCTCGCCAATCGCTGCATTAACACCTAAAACATCGCCTTCCTTGACATATATTTTTAACATATGAGCATATTTGGTTGAGAAACCGTTACCATGATCAATCACCACCAAATTGCCATACCCGCGGTTAGAATATTCAACTTTGGCAACCTTGCCTTTGGCCATAATTCGAATCTTATTACCCGTGCGCGATGCCAAATCGATTCCCTTATGTCCGGTTATTCTCTTGTTAAACGGATCACTGCGTGCTCCAAACTTTGAACTCACCCAATAACTCCAAACCGGCTTTCCGAAAGGTAATCTCAAAGCCACCTCACGATAATACTCAACATCGTCAACCACTTTATATATGTTAGAAATTTTATCAATAATAGCTTTATCTTTCAGCTCAATAAAAGACTCTTTATCCGGCAATCCGCCCTTTGAATCTCTTTTCTTTGAATTGGCCAACGGATTAAAATACAACCCCTGTGCTTTCAGTGCACCGTTTATCTTAGAAAAAGAACTCTTAATTTTGTTAATCTCACTCGAAGCAATTGCCTCAACTTTGTTAAACACATCCATCTCAGCTTTTTTAATATTATTGACTGCAATCTCCATTTCATTGAGTTGCTCGCGCAAGGCATCTCTTTCAGCCGCCGCCAAATCTCTTTGCAGTATTGCTTCGTTCAAATCGATTTTTTCATTGACCTTTTGGTCATCCCATCCCTTTTCTGCACTAAGTTGCTTTATTTTATCTTCAACTATCAGTGCTTTTTTCTTATAAGTTTCTATCTCTTTATTTTTGCTTGAGCTCAAAACTTCATCAATATTTCGTTGTATAGCCATAAAATCACCCATCAACTCATCATAGGCATCTTTTGTACGCACCAACTCCATATCTTTTTTGTATATTATGCGATCTGATTTATTGTAAACATGATAAGCCCTCATACCCCAAACACTGGCCAACAACAAAACAATCAATGTTACAATCTGAAATCTCGATGACAACTTAATAACACGAGCATTACCTCCGGAACGAAAAATAATTTCTTTCTCGGCAAAAAGCTCTTTTCTCTCCGTATAATGAGGAGAATATGTACGTTTTATCTTACGATTATAGCGCATATTTAGGTCAGTCACAGTTTATATTAATGCTCATCTATAACATAAAATAAAAAAAAATAAACTATTTTATTAATTAACTAACATTTAAAATGAATTAACCATACAAATCCATGCCTCTATTCCGCCTTCTTCATACAAAAAAACCACCCGCACGGGGTGGTTTTTTGTTTTGCGCGGATTATGAGGCTACTCCGCTATTGCTTCGTTCACGGCGTTCATTCGGCTCCGCCTCACCGGCACACTCCCGTGTGCCTTTCACTTGTAGTCGAACTCACTTCTCGTGAG
>CACWSG010000001.1:217032-237231 GCA_902763535.1 uncultured Pseudomonadota bacterium
GTGCCTTTCACTTGTAGTCGAACTCACTTCTCGTGAGTTCAAGTCTCTACTCCGCCTTCTCCATACAAAAAAACCACCCGCAAGGGGTGGTCTTTTTGTATGGGGCGGATTATGAGACTCGAACTCACGACATCTGGTACCACAAACCAGCGCTCTAACCAACTGAGCTAAATCCGCCAGCGAAATCTACCCTCTTTTAACGACTATAAAAAACAAAGTCAAGATAATTTTATAAAAAATTTTCCTTGTTAAGAATTTATTTGCTTTTTTATTTTTATAATAAATCAAAATAGATCAGAATTTATGAGGATTATAAATTGTACAAGAAATTCACCTTTGTATTAAGCGTACTTGCTATTGCTATGCTTTGCAGCAGTAGTGCTGTTGCCGCCAAAATAAGGCGCACCCAATCTTCCATTGTAATTGACGCAGCCACCGGCAAAGTCATTGCCTCGTCCAATGCCGATGAACGACGTTATCCGGCATCATTGACCAAATTGATGACACTTTATATTGCTTTTGATGCACTCGATAAAGGCACTTTAAAGCTTTCTGATAGATTGAAAGTATCCCGTCATGCGGCTAATCGCGCCCCTTCAAAAATCGGAGTTCGCGCTGGTGAAACCATCTCGGTTGATGATACAATTAAAGCTCTGATTGTAAAATCTGCCAATGACTGTGCTACCGTATTAGCCGAAGCCTTAGGCGGCAGTGAGGAAAATTTTGCTAAAATAATGACCAAAACCGCTCATGATTTGGGCATGAAACATACAACTTTCAGAAATGCCTCCGGTCTTCCTGACCCCAAACAAAAAACTACGGCTCGTGATATGGCAATTTTAGGCAGTGCGATTTATCACCATTTTCCTGAATATTATAATTTGTTTTCAATTACTAAATTTACTTATAAAGGAACAACTTACACTACCCATAATCATTTGTTAAAAAAATTCAGTGGTACGGATGGAATGAAAACCGGTTATACTGCAGCGGCAGGATACAATATTGTAACTTCTGCCGAACGCAACGGTAATCGAGTTATTGCAGTAACTATGGGGCACAACACTATAAAAGAACGCGATTATAAAGTAGCATCCTTAATGCATGATGGCTTGCAAAAAATTGCCAGCCGTCATAATCATCGTATGTTTGCCAAACTTGATGCTGAACCCAAAATCAGCACCAATAAAAAATTTCAACATAAAGATGCTTCTTGGGCAATTCAAGTCGGAGCTTTTTCCAATTATGCCAAAGCACATAAATATGCTCTCGATATCCAAAGCACCCTGCGTCCATCATACGCTGCCAAAACATCTGTTAATGTAGAGCCTTATTCCAAAGGATATGCCGTTGTTTATCGTTCGCAAATTGTCGGGCTGAAAAAAAATGAGGCGGATAAGTCATGTTATCAATTGCAACATGAAAAAAAATCCTGTATTGTCATCCCGAACGATGTTTTGAAACAATTTGCAATGGCTGATAAATAATGGAAACTGGCAAAAAATCTCATATCATAGTAGTTAGCAACGAAAAAGGCGGTACCGGAAAATCAACATTATCAATGCATCTTGCTATCAAGCTGATGTACGAAAAGTATAATGTTGCCGTTATGGATCTAGACGGAAGACAAGGTACTTTAAGTAAATACATTGCAAGTCGTCGCACTTTCTGCAAGAAGAATGATGTAAATTTGCCGATTCCTCTCCATTATGAATTTGAGCCGCTAGATGATAAATCTAATGCTCGTGAAGTAAAATCAGTGATTGAGGAATTGTCCACAAAAGTTGATGCTTTGGTTATTGATACACCGGGACATAAAAACTATTTGTTTGATATAGCGCATCTTTATCCTCATACCTTGGTTACACCTATCGGTGACAGCTTGATTGATTTGTCGGTAATTGCCGACATTGATCCTGATACCGGAGAGATATTACGCGCCAGCAACTATGCCGAATATATTTGGGAAGTAAAAAAACAACTGGCTGCAAAGGGATTACCCTACCTCAACTGGGTTGTCTGCGGCAACCGCATCTCCAATTTGCGCTCTCATAACAAAGATGTGGTGTTCGGCAAACTTGAAAACATTGCCAAATTATATGGATTTCGCTTTGTTAACGGTCTGAAAGACCGTGTCATTTACAAAGAATTATTCCTTAACGGATTGACGGTTCTTGATTTAAATCAACCGGGCTTGCTGTCGCGCATGAGCATGTCTCAATTGGCAGCCAAAATTGAAGTAAATGATTTGGCTGAATTTATTTTTGCACAAAGCAACTGACTTTATTTTTATTTTCAACAAAAAAATTAAGATAAATAGCATTTGATAACTGTTTTATCTTTCTTGTTTTTGCGCTTATTTGTTGCTAAGTTAGCATCATAATTGATATATTAACCATAAGGAGCAAAAATGATTAAAACTGTTGCAACTACCCCGTTTACTGATCAAAAAATGGGCACTGCCGGTTTGCGCCGCAAATCCAAGATTGTGATGCAACCCAACTATATTGAAAACTTTGTGCAAAGTATTTTCAATGTAATAGGTGATTTATCGAATAAAACTATTTTATTAGGCGGTGACGGCCGTTTTTATAATGATATAGCCATTCAAAAAATTATAAAAATGGCAGCTGCTAACGGATTAAAAAAATTGGTTGTGGCTAAAGACGGATTTATCTCAACTCCGGCCGGTTCGGTAGTTATTCGTAAATACCAATTAAGCGGAGGTTTTATTCTTTCGGCTTCACACAACCCCGGAGGCGAAAACGGTGATTTCGGATTGAAGTATTCCAATGAATCCGGCGGACAAGTTCCGACTTCTGTTTCCGATAAAATCCAGCAGGAAACCTTAAAAATTACCGAATATAAAATTTGCGATTGTGAGGATATTGATGTTTCGCGCTTGGGTAACTTCAAATTAGAAAATATGGAAATTGAAGTAATTGACGGAGTTAAAGATTATGTTGAGATGATGCAACAAATTTTTGACTTTGCGGCTTTGCAAAAATTGGCCGCTTCCGGATTTAGTATGCGCTTTGATGCCATGAATGCGGTAACCGGTCCTTATGCTAAAGAAATTTTTGAAAAATTAATCGGTTTTAAAGACGGCTCAGTAGTTAATTTTATCCCTAAACCTGATTTTGGTGGGTTGCACCCTGATCCCAATTTGGTTTATGCCAAGGAATTGGTCGATTTTATGTTTTCTGATAAGGCGGCTGATTTCGGTGCAGCCAATGATGGCGATGGCGACCGCAATATGATTTTGGGCAAAGGTTTCTTTGTTACCCCTAATGACAGTTTGGCTATTTTGACCGATAACTATAAGTTAATCCCCTATTATGCCAAAGGCATCTATGGTGTAGCTAAGTCAGCAGCAACCTCAACTGCCGTGGCCAGAGTTGCCAAAGCCCATAATATCGGATATTATGAAGTGCCGACCGGATGGAAATATTTTGTAAACCTGATGGATTCTAATCGTATAACTTTCTGCGGCGAAGAAAGTTTCGGTACCGGATCATCGCATATCAGAGAAAAAGACGGCATTTGGGCAGTTTTGTTCTGGTTGAGTATTATTGCCGCAACCGGCAAATCAGTTGAACAAATCACTACTGAACATTGGCAAAAATACGGACGTAGCTATTATATCCGTTTTGACTTTGAGGGTGTTGATACTGCTGTTGCCGATAAGTTGATGGCTGATTTGGAAGCCAAATTGCCATCTTTAGGCGGCAAAACTTATGGTGATTTTACCGTTAAAGAAGCTAAACCATTTGTTTATAATGATCCGGTTGACGGCTCAACCACCAAAAACGGTTTGGTAATTTATTTCACCGATGGTTCGCGTATTGTTTATCGCTTATCCGGCACCGGTTCAAGCGGCGCAACCATCCGTGTTTATCTGGAAAGATTGCAAACTAAAGATGTTTTGCAAAATCCTCTGGATATGGTATCGCCCTTAGGAAAGATTGCCTTAGATGTAGCGGAGATACCTGAAAGGACAGGAAAGCATAAAGCCGATGTCATTACCTAGAATTTGCAGTATATTGCTTTTGGCAACCGTATTTAGTCTAAATACGGTTGCTGAGGCTTATGCTTATCTTTATGGCTTTACTCACTACAATCCATACACCAAACAAGAAAGAAATCTTTCTTGGAAAGAAACCCCTTTGCATTTACAAAACTATCGCGCCGATATGCGCGAAAACTTGTTAATGCTTATACGCTATGCCAACCAGCAAAACCCAGACTTCAAAATAATTGTTCACAACGGGCAGGATTTGTTGACCAAAAGTCTTTGGGAATATTCGCGCGACGGATATAACACAGCTCGGCACAACATTGATATTGATGATGAATATTTTTTATTTCACCACAAAGACTGGGAAAATGCACCCGAACGCGGAACTCCTGCCTATGAATATTTGCACAAAATTGATGCTATTGCCATTGACAATTTTTATTGCGGTAACGGTAAATTCACCGACTTAGCGAAAAAATATCATCTTGATCTTATTACTATTGAACAATGTCCCGATCAATCGGCCGTTGATGGTGCTAAAGCCTCATCAATGCTTGATAAAAAGGCTGTTTATGCTTTTTCGGATTTAGATACGGCTTTCAACAGCATCGGTGATTATGATATGATTAATGATTCGGCAAAAAACATCTATAATATCAGCGATGCCCAAAACATTCTCATTCTTAATGATGACAGCCATTACAAAACTCAAGAACAATTGGTTGATGACCTTAGCAAAACCAACTATGACATTCTCGTCATTAAACCTTTGTTTGCCTACCACCAGCGTTTTTCTGTTGAAAACTTGAAAAAACTTCACTTCAAAAAAAACGGTTCTAAAAGATTGTTAATCGCCGAGTTTAATGTTTCGGAAGCCAACCCGAGAGAATACTATTGGCTTGACGGTTGGCATATTGGCACCCCTGATTGGCTGATACGTCCGTCTTTTTCATCACCGGATAATATAATTACCAAATTTTGGCGTCTTGAATGGCAGAAAATAATTTCTCGTTACTTTAAAGATGTTTTAAATGAAGGTTTTGACGGAGTTTTCTTTACCGGCGTAGAAAACTACAATTATTTTGAACAACAAAATCCTTTGGAGTAATGCAAAATGAATGAATTGGAAATTTTTACCATAACCAAAGAAGCTATTTTAACTCTGCTTAAAGTAGTTTCACCGATTATAGGAATTGCTTTGGCTGTCGGTCTTGTCATTGGTATTTTCCAAGCCCTTACTCAAATTCAGGAAATGACCTTAGCCTTTGTTCCTAAGATTATATGTGTATTTGTTGCTTTGATTTTGTTATTTCCTTTTATGTTCGGACAAATGCAAAATTTATCCGAATCTCTCTTTGCGCGCATAGCTGCCGGCGGATAATTCTGACATGACTGAATTGTTGCAAACCGATTTATATACATATATGCTCGTTTTTCTGCGCTTAGGCACAGTATTTATGCTTATGCCGGGGTTTGCCGCATCTTATGTCAACAATCAAGTTCGCCTCATTTTGGCTTTGGCCGTAACCATAGTATTACACCCCATTATATCACCTCTTTTGCCAGCCCAACCGCCATCTTTTGCCGTTGAGCTGCAATACATGATAAACGAGATAAGTATCGGCTTATTTTTAGGCATTATTATGCAAATTTTGTTTTTTGCCCTTAATTTTGCCGGGTCAATAGCATCTCAAGCTATCGGTTTTGCCAATGCTCAGTTGTTTGATCCGGCTTTTCAGGGACAAAGTATGTTGATAGAAAGCTTTTTCAGTGTTGTAGCATTGACCTTTATTTTCGTAACTGATATTCATCACCTGATGTTGGGATCTTTGGTTGACAGCTACCAATTATTCTCGGCTGCTCAACCGATAATGTGGAGCGATATGACTGAAAACATTTCCCAAACCATTACCCAATCTTTTACTTTCGGTTTTAAGCTTGGCTCGCCTTTTATAGCTTTTACCATTATTTTTTATTCTTGTATGGGATTGGTATCGCGCTTAATGCCGCAGCTGAACATTTTTTTCTTGTCCCTGCCCTTGCAAATATATTTGGGTTTGGGATTATTGTTTTTAACTATTCCCGTCATAATGACATTTTTCTTTCGTTATTATGGCGAAGGGCTTCAATTCTTCATTGAGTAAAGGATATAACGATGGTAGCACCTGAAGAAGAAGATGAAGCCTCCAAAACCGAAGAACCTTCCGAACGCAAAATAAGCAAAGCGAAAGAAGAAGGCGATATTGCCATATCGCAAGATGTCAAAAGTTTTATCATGTTGATTGGTGCACTATTTGTTGTTTGGCTGTTTGTACCGATAATGTCGCGTTGGATGGCCGGCATTGGAGCGTCATTCATTGAAAAATCTCCTGACATATCACTCACTCCGCAAAACTTTGTCAACATCTTTAAACAAGGCGTTATCGGTTTCTTCAAAATAATGGCAATACCTTTTGCCGTATTTATGGTATTGGGTATAATTGCCTCCCTGAGCCAAACCGGTTTTATTTATGCCCCTAAAAAACTCGAACCCAAATGGGAAAAGTTAAATTTTTTAGCCGCCCTCCCCAAATTCATTAACAAACAAAAAATCGTGGAAAGTATTAAGGGAATTCTTAAAATAATCGTTGTATCTGCCATAGTTTACAGCGTTCTCAAAGGTTATATCTCACAGATGGAATTATTGCCGGCCATGGGATCATGGGGCATATTGAATTTTATTCATCATGTAACCGTATTACTAATCTTCACCGTGACCATTGCCGTGCTAATCATTGCCGCCGGAGACTATGCTTGGCAAAAATATTCTCATTTACAAAAATTACGTATGACCAAACAAGAGGTAAAAGAAGAGTTTAAACAAATGGAAGGAGATCCTTTGGTTAAATCCAAAATTCGTCAAATCAGAATGGATCGTGCTCGTCAGCGCATGATGGAAAATGTGCCTAAGTCAGATGTTGTTATTGTCAACCCTACTCATTATGCGGTAGCATTATCTTATAAATTTGGTGAAATGGATGCTCCTGTGGTAACTGCAAAAGGTGTCGATACCGTAGCTCTGCGCATCAAATCAGTGGCGGAAGAAAACGATGTTCCGATTGTTGAAAATCCCCCGCTGGCTCGTGCCCTTTTTGCATCTACTCAATTGGATCAACCCATTCCTGTGGAACATTTCCAAGCCGTAGCTGAGGTAATTAGATATGTTATGCAACTTAAAAACCAGTTATAGACCGGATAAACAATTACAACGCGCACTGATAAAATTGTCCGTGGCAATTATTTTGCTCAGCTTAAGCATCTTGAGCATTTTTGTTGTTCCGCAGTATTTGTTATACAGCTTGGGGCTGACTATCCTATTGACTATATGCTGCTTTGTTTACACCATAAAGACCTTAAAATCAGGTGAAGCGGCCATTAGTTATGGCGGATTTGCCAACGAGATTATTAAACATTCAGCTTTTGCCGAGCTTATTGAAAATCCTAACGGTGAAAGCATTATCCAAAATGATGCTGCCCTAAAACTGTTGTCCGGCACCAGTGTTATGTCTTTTATCAAAAAATACATTTCCGAAGGTGCTGCCAATAAGGCCGCTTTATATCGCTTGCAAACTGCCGTCAAAAACTTAAATCAGGAAAAAACCTCTCTATCATTATTATTTAACAATCAAAGCACGCATATTTTTAACGATTTGGAATATTTTGAAATCAGTGTTGCGCCAATCTACCTTAAAAAACCCAAAATATTTAACGGAGCATTTTCGGTAAAACGCATAAAAAGCGAAACCTATTTACATTGGAAAATTCGCAACATAACCTCGCAAAACAACCTTGATCGCGTTTTGCACGATGAATTAAACACTCTCCATGATTTTTTAGATGAGCTGCCTATCGGATTATATAGTATTGATAACAGTTCTCTTATTACTTATGCCAACAGCGAATTAGCCAAGTTTTTGCAAACATCTCCGCAACAACTTATCGGATCATCACTTAACGGACTTGTTTATCCGGCTAATTCTATTCCGCTAAAAAATGATTTTTGGTTTGGCAAAGTCAACTTTAGTGATGCCAACAAAGAACAGCACAATGCCTATATTTTCCAAACATCTTATCGGCAAAATGAAAAAATTTATTTTCGCGGTGCCGTAATTCATAACTTACCAACACTCAAAAATAATCGTCACGATATTGAAAAATCGCTTGATGAATTAAACAATTTACTCAAAAATTTCCCGATTGGCATTATCTTTCTCAACAACAAGGAAGAAATAATTCATTTCAACGATACTGCCGGTAAGCTATTAAACTTTAACAATATGATGCCGCAAAAACTTTCATCAATCATCAGCGGTGATAATTTAAGTTTGTTGCACGATGCTATTGACAAAACTCTCACTAATCCGCATGACACCAATATTGAGCTGAAACACAACGACACTTCATTGAATTTTTACATTCATCGACTTACCGATCAAAATGAAGACAACTTGATTATCTACATCTTAGACATCAGCAAACAAAAAAATTTGGAAACTCAATTTGCTCAAGCTCAAAAGATGCAAGCCATCGGACAATTCGCCGGTGGAGTTGCTCATGATTTTAACAACTTGCTTACTGCCATTATCGGTTTTACCGACCTTCTGTTACAAAGACATGGAATTGGTGATCCGGCTTTTGCTGACCTTATTCAAATCAAACAAAATGCCAATCGCGCCACATCTTTAGTGCGTCAACTGTTGGCCTTTTCACGCAAACAACCCCTCATTCCTAAGGTTATAGATGTGACAGAAAACTTTGCCGACTTGAGCCAAATGCTCAAACGCATTATCGGCGAAAAAATCAAACTTAATTTTCAACATGGTCCGGACATCGGTTATATTAAGGTTGATCCCAATCAGTTTGCCCAAGTTATCATCAATTTGGCAGTTAATGCCAAAGATGCCATGAATGGTGAAGGCACGCTTTCTATATCCACCCAAGCTTATCACCTGTCGGAAGATTACACTTTCGGCGATGATATTATTTCGGCCGGAGACTTTGTTAAAATTGATGTTTCTGATACCGGCTGCGGTATTCCGGAAGAAAACTTAAATCGTATTTTTGATCCGTTCTTCTCCACCAAAGAAAATATTATCGGCTCAGGCACCGGTTTAGGATTGGCTATGGTTTACGGCATTATCCGCCAAACTGAAGGTTTTATAAAAGTAGATTCCGTAGTTGGCAAAGGTACAACTTTTTCCATATTTTTGCCTCGTTTGGATAAAATGCCTGATGAACAAGAAACTTTTGCTGCCAATAAAGCCATTACTGATCGCACCGGACAGCCCATACTTCAAGTCCAAGAAACTCTTTCCACTCCGGCTAATATCAATCAAAAAATCATTATGGGATTAAATGTTACCCATACAATTGATCGTGGTAACTTTGCTTTTGCTAAAAATGGCAAAGCCGCCCGCATTCTGTTTGTTGAAGACGAAAAATCCGTACGCACTTTTGCCGTACGCGCCCTAAAGAAAAAAGGTTATGAAGTTGTTGATAGCGATTCTGCCGAAAATGCACTGGATATATTACAAAACGACAAAAACTTTGATCTGCTTATTACTGATATGGTATTGCCGGGAATTAGCGGTGCCCAGTTAACTAATCAAGTAAAAAAGATTATGCCTGACCTGCTGGTAATTTTAGCATCAGGCTATTCTGAAGACATTGCGCAAAAAGAAGTTGATAACACTTATCAATTTGAATTTATCACCAAGCCTTATAGTCTTGATGACTTGACAGCTAAAGTTTTTAGTGTTCTAAATAACCAACATGACAAATAACATACCAACACAAATGGCCTTAAATTTTCCTTGTCGTCCCAGTTTGGGACGCGATGACTTTATGGTTGCTGATTGTAATCAGCAGGCTGTTTCAGTTATCGACAGCTGGCCGCAATGGCCTTATTTTGCTATCTGTTTGCTCGGCTCACCGGGGTGCGGCAAAACGCACTTGGCCAATGTTTGGGCGCAAAAAATTGCTGTTTCCAACAATCAACCTTATCGTATCCCTTTTATCAAAGCATCACAACTTTCATCTAATCTTGCGTCGAATTTGTATGAACAATCACCCTGCATTGTTATTGAGGATTTGCCTGAATTGCAAAATCAAGAAGCCCTCTTTCACCTTTATAACACCTATCGTGATTTGGGCGGCAATATACTTTTTACCAGCGACACTGCTCCGGCTCGCTTAAATTTTTCTTTACCGGATTTACGCTCCCGACTTAATATTGTACCGGTTTATGAAATAAAAGCTCCCGATGATCAACTTTTAATGGCATTGTTACTAAAGCTGTTTTCTGATCGCCAGATAACACCAACTCCCGAACTCTTGAACTATCTGTTAAAAAATATGCAGCGCTCTTTTTCTTATGCTCGTAAATTGGTAGAAGAAATTGATAATATATCACTTGAGCGCAAACGAGCTGTAAGTATTGCCATCGCTCGTGAAGCTATCACCGCTATGAATTCAGATATGCAATTCAATTTATTTAGCTGACACTCATCAAACCCGACAGTTTGACAAACGATTATCCAATCTGTCGTCTTCTATACCTCGAGGCTCTTGATGGACTATGACCTGTGCATCAGGATAAGCCCTTTGCAACAATTCTACCACTTCTTCACTATATTGATGAGCTGTGGTCAAATCCAACTTTCCATCTAACTCCAAATGAAATTCAAACAAATACACTCCGCCCAAATCATGAGTGCGCAAATCATGCACTTCCGGATGCAAAGGATGAGAGCGAATAATCCGCAACACATCGCTCCTTATCTCATCACTCAATTCCTTATCCAACAAAAGCGACACGGAATCTCTTGCCAAATCAAACGCACAATATAGCAAATATACCGCTACCAAAATTGCCATTATTGCATCAATCCAGTTAATATGCCAAATGTGAATTATACCCAATGAAACAATAATTGCCCCATTGGTCATAATATCAACACTGTAATGCATTGAATCGGCCAATATAGCCTTACTCTTCGTAACCTTTGCCACATAGCGCTGAAAAATTACCAAAGCTATTGTCAGTATTAAACTAATCATCATTATCACAATACCGACCGTTGTCTGTTGTATAGTCTCATTCAGTGCCAACCTGCGCAAAGCATCATACAGCACAAAAGCTCCCGACATGGCAATAAACATAGACTGCACCACCGCGCTCAAAGCCTCGACTTTGCCATAACCATAGCGATAATCACAAGAAGCCGGTTTTCCGGAATATCTGACAGCAACATAAGTTATCAGCGAAGCCAAAATATCCGACAAGCTGTCAATCATAGATGACAACACTGCCAACGATCCGGTAAAGACGGCACCAAATCCTTTTAATAGGCATAATATCAACGCCAACAAAATTGAGCCGCTCGCCGCAATTTTTTTCAGTCTGTTATTTTTCTTTGTTTTATTCAATGACACTGACTATCTTCTCCATATCTTCGGCACTCAACTCATAAAATCCATTCATATTATCAGCAAATTTTTGCAATAACTTATTTCCCTTAATAGTGTCGAAATCAAAATGAGCATAATATTTATCATCCTTTTTGAAAAAGTCTATAATAAGCTTATTAAAATACTCGCCCTGTAAGGTCAGCGACATTGTCAAATGCTCATATCCGACATATTTTATCTTGTTATACAATTTAACATTCATCAATACGCTGACAACTTTAGCGGCAATATCTTTATTATTAAGATTATTAACATCAACAATTCGCCCTAATTGCAAATTCCACAAATTAGCAAAAACCCAATTATGATAATCCGTATCCAAATCAACCAATTCTATCTGAGATAACCATACTTGAAAATGATCCGGCAATTTTATATAGGCACCCATCATCCCGCGCCCCAAGTCTATATTATAATTACCGACCTCAAATGACATTATGTAATTGCCATTGGCATTATCTAATTCTACATAAGTTTTTGAACTACCATCATCATCGCCAAATCCGAAATCACTCAAATTTTCAATCTTATCGGCTTTTTTCTCATACATTTTTGCTTCCAGCAAAGCATTCAAAAAATTAGCTATACGACTTTGGTCAACCATAAAAAATTCTTTACCCTGCAAATACCATTCATTGCTCTTTTTAATAAAGAACAATTCACTTGCATTGTTTTTTATTTTAATTTGCGCAACATCATTAATCTTGTTTTCCAAACCGGCAAACATTTCAGTGTTTCTGGTTATTTCAAAATTATATCCCTGTTGCTTATAATAACTGAATATACCACATCCCAAAATCGCTACTGCAACCAAAGCCAAACTTACCAAACTTTTGCTTAACTTGATATGTCTGCCGCCTTGACACTTTAACACATGACGCTTCCGCCATCCCACAATCAATAATATAATGAGCGGTATCATGTAAATATTAAACAATTTAACCAGCACTTCGGTCTGTTCCATATACCTATTAAGACCTAAGCGAATATCATATAATTCTTGTTTTTTGTCAGCTAAATCGCGTCGTATTTTTCCTATGATTGACAATTCTTCCGGTGTAAAATTTTCGCGTTGTTCAAAATTTTTCTTTGCAAAAACTTCGGTTAATCCTCTTTTAATATGTGCTATTTGATCAAACACATCTTTTTCTTTCACCTTATACTCACTTAATATTTGTTTCTGCCGACGCTCCAAATTGGTAAACGAACGCAATATCGGCGATTTTCCGCGTAAAGATATGAGTTTTTCATTACCTATCAATACATCTAAGGCGTTCAAAACAAAATTAACATTATCCAATAATGGCACTCTATAACTCTGATCTCCAACCCGAACATTGGTTGTCCAAAAAGAATCATACAACATATCCGTATCACCAACCGCTATAATATCAAAAGCCTTTCCTTCTTGCTGACTTATTATATGCGCTGCCACATATTTGGGCTTATCATCAGCCTTAAAACGACGCAATATTTCGGCTGGGTGAATTTTTTTGGTTACCGCTTCCGATGGTATCATTTCGGAATCTTGACTGGCTTGCATCAGCGGAACAAAATAAATCATTGCATCTTTCAGAGGCATAAAGACTGAAGCCGATGTTACTAAAATACGTTTCAATTGTTTAACTTCGGGCAAATCATCAAACATATTTTTATCGGTTAAATAAAACTGTATCAAATCTTGTGAAGTTCCGGCATAGTCAACCGTATTCACCGTGACCTGAGTAGAATTTTCCAAATCAGCAACAACTAAATTATCATAAAAATGAAACCCCCATTTATCAGGCAGACTGCCATAATCAGATGCCCCGAATGAAACTTTGCGAGTAGTTAATAATTCCAAAGCCTCCGGCATTATATCAAAAAACGCCAAAATTTTGCCTCCTGAAATTGAAAAATCATATACGGCATTTTCCATCTCCGGTGACATATTCTGCGGATGCACCATCATTAAAATATCAATGTCATTCAAATCTTTCGGCTCATTGACTTTATGAATATTATAATACTTCTTTAATTCATCAATAACTTGCCATGCCGAGGATACAACCCCCTCAGTCACTCTCTCACCCATCATCGGCAAAGAGGTTAAAATACCCAAATTTAGCGGCTTATGCTCCAGCAAATAGATGTTTTCTATTATATCTTGTTCCAGCAAATTGTTTCGCTGTTTTGGAAAAAACGGAATTGTACGGCTATGCCCGTTTTCATTACTCAGCACCATGCCAAAATATGCCGCTGCATTCAAATCAACCACCGGAAGTCCTTGCAATCCGGAAGTTATGGCCTCATCTTCTTCTTCACTCAATGGTTCGGTATCATAAATTTGATACTTAAAATTATCACCGGCAATGGTTTGATAATTCTTCAACAACTGTTTCAAATTATCAAAAACAAGACGCATACTCTCATCGCGTTCGCTCAACAATTTGGAATAATAAACTTTTGCTTTAACCGGTGATGGTAAATTACGCAACACCTCAACTGCCGCTTTTGACGGAGTAAACAGTTTCTCTTCCGTAAAATCAATATGCCATCCCAGCAAATAAACATTTATAATCAAATTCACCCCGATAAATGCCAACCCTATAAACAATCCGGCAACCGCACAATCGGTAATCGAATTCATTTTCAGCCATGGTGTAACTCCTGCTGTTCGACATGACACTATCATTGTTGTCAAAACATTGAATATCACAATCAACAATGCAAAAAATATCAAGTCTGTCAATTTAAACAAACCGGAATTAAAATCTGCTACATGAGTCAAAAAGCTGAAACTTGCTACCGTATCTACAAAATAATCTGAAGTAAATCCGCGTAAAAAACCTAAAATATATTCCAAACCGCACAAGAAAAACATTAAATTCAGAATTACTGATACCACCAAAGCAATAACTTGATTTTTAGTCATAGCCGAAGCGGTCTGCGCAATAGCCAACATCGCTCCGGCCAAAATTGCTGCCCCCAAATAGCTGCTTAATATCACACCGTTATCGGGATTACCCAACACATTAACCGTTATAACAAACGGAAAAGTCAACAACAAACCCAGTAAGCAAAAAATCCATGCCGCCAAAAACTTTCCCCACACATAGGTATGTACCGATACAGGCATAGTCATAATTTGCAATATGGTCTTGCTCTTAAATTCTTCTGCCCACAAACGCATGGCAATACCTGAAATAAACAACAAATATATCCAAGGCATAAAATCAAACATCGCTCTTAAGCTGGCATTGCCTTGAGTGAAAATTCCTCCAAAATACAAGGCAAATGAAGCATTCAACATCAAAAAGCAAATCAGATAAACCACCGCCAAAGAAGAAGAAAAATAGCGTCCCAGTTCGCCCTTAATAACACCCAAAAGTCTTTTCATAAAAATCTACCTCGTTAATTTTACAAAAGCTTCATCCAATGAAGTTGTTTTATTTTGTTCCATAATTGCATCCAAACTTCCGTCTGCTCTGATTTCACCTTTATGCATAATCATAATACGATCAGCAATCATTTGCACTTCATCCAGCAAATGCGTTGATATTATGATAATCTTTTCTTTACCCATATTACTGATCAAATTCAGTAAATGAGTTTTTTGGTTGGGATCCAGCCCATCAGTAGGCTCATCTAACAATAAAATCTGCGGATTATTCAGCAAGCTTACGGCAAACCCTACCCTTCTGCGATAGCCTTTTGATAAAGTTTCAATTTTACAATCTTTCACATCTTCAAGATTGGCTAATTTAATCACCTCTGTAACATTACTGCGATTTGCACTTTTCAAATCAGCCATATAGGATAAAAAATTACTCACTTCCATATCGTCATATAAAGGAGATCCTTCCGGTAAAAATCCGATTTGACTTTTCACTTTTTCCGGCTTTAGTGCCAAATCATCACCATTAATCGTTATCTTTCCGGCTGTCGGGGCCAAAAATCCGGACACCATGTTTAACAATGTTGACTTTCCGGCTCCGTTTTCTCCCAAAAGGGCAACAATTTGTCCTTCCTCAAATTTTATCGTCAAATCTTTTACCGCAATTTTATTGCCGTAAACTTTACTCAAATGCTCTATATCTATCGTTGTCAATTTTATTTCCGCCTATTTTTTATTAACTTCATACAAAGCTATCGCCGCAGCAGTTGCGACATTAAGACTCTCGGTTTTTTCCGAAATCGGCAATCGCACGGCAACATCACAACCCTCTTCAACCAATCGCCGCATACCTTTTCCTTCCGAGCCCATGACAATTGCTGTCTTACCGCCTTTTTTCAGCTCTGCCACTGTTGTTTTTGCATAGCCGTCCATACCGACAATCCAAAAACCGGCATCTTTGAGAAGCTCTATGGCTCTGCTCAAATTAGTAGCTCTGACAATCGGCAGATGTTCAATCATACCGGCAGCTGCCTTGTCCATAGCTCCGGATTCCAAAGGAGAATTCTTGTCCTGCACTATCAGTGCCAAAGTATCAAAAGCCACCGCCGAACGAATAATTGCCCCGATATTTTGCGGATCGGTAACCTGATCTAAAATAAGAACATGACAATCTTTTTTTGCCTCCGCCAAATCAATCAATTCATCAAGCGTTATATCTTCAAGCCGCGAACAAAACAGTGCAAAACCCTGATGCACCGCATCATTACCCAACAATTTGTCAATCTCTTTGCGATCGACAATTCGCGGAGAAATTTTCGAAACTTTGGTAATTTCAGCGGCGTTCTCTTTGGTGCATAATATTTTCTCAATTTTTCTTTTCGGATTAGCCAAGGCCGCCAAAACAGCATGACGACCATAAACAATCAGCGACTGTTTAGCTGTTTCGCCGACAAATTTTTTATTCATTATTTTCTTTCCTCAAAATTGTGATTATATCCGCCACATCTGAAACCACATAATCCGGTGAAGCTTGTGAAAAATTGCGTTGCGGATCATAAATAACACAGCGACTGCTTTTTCCCGAATGGCTTAAAGCCTGCGATGCTTTCCAATCCGCCAATCCGTCGCCGACCACCAATATATCTCCGGCATCCGGCATATTATCTCCGAACAAAGCCCTCACCGTTTGCGGATTTGGTTTATCCTCCGGAAAATCTCCGGCTGCAATAATCTTGGCAAAATAGTCAGCAAACCCCAAATAATTCAACTCTTCACGCAAATAACTGCGCTTTTTGTTACTGAGCAAATAAAGTTGCATTCCTTTGCTCTTGCAAAAATCCAACAATTCTTTGGCGTGCGGAATTGGCTGTAGTTTTGTTTTGTGATTAGCTTCAATATAAGCATAATAGGCTTGCTTGGCTTGCTCTTTTTTATCACCGAAAATAAAACCCAGAGTGTCTTTGTTAGCAAGGGTTGAGGTCAATCTTTTTATTTCGGCATAATCAATCGGCGGCATCCCCAATGCATCAAAGGTATGGCGATATGCCGCAGCAATAACCGGATAAGTATCTGCCAAGGTGCCATCCCAATCAAAAACGACATAACGAACTGTCATTATTTCAACTCTCTTCAATTAAGATTCTTTTAAGCATAATGATTCTATATATAGAAACATACAAACATTTAAAAGGCAAGTCAATGCAAAACAAATCTCGCGAAACTCAGATTCATGATTTTTTAGATCAAAAAGCTCATTTAACCGATTATAAAATTAAACCGATAAATTGTGACGCTTCAACTCGCAAATATTATCGCATTGTCAAATCCGACAGTTCAAGCTTGATTTTAATGGACGATGAAATGCGCTGCAACCACCCGAAAGAGTTTGTTGAACTGTCTGATTTTTTGCTTAAAGGCGGTATTCGCGCTCCTCAAATTTATGCTAAAGATTTGGCGCATGGTTTCATTTTACTGGAAGATTTCGGCGATAGTGATTTTGTAAAAAAAGCCACTCCGCACAATGAAAAAAAATTACTGAAAAAAGCCGTTGATGTTTTGGTTAAATTACACAACATCAAAACTCGCCCCCATTGTGTCAAAGACATGAACGAAAAAGTCATTATGGACAACTTCGCTCTTTTCAGCGATTGGTATATTCCGGCCTGTCTCGGACATCAGCTATCCCCCAAAGAAAGAGATTCGTTTTTCAGTATTGTCAAAAAATTACTGCCGGCTGCTCTCAAACTGCCATCGACATTGGTACTGTGGGACTATCATGTTAATAATGTTATGTATCCTGATGATAATGATGCCGCCATTATTGATTTTCAGGATTCCCTGTGGGGTTGCGGAATTTATGATTTGGTAAGCCTTATTGAGGATGAACGCCGTGATATACCTCAGGCAATCAGCCTTGAGCTAAAAGAACATTATTGCGCTCAAATGTCCAAACTCAACCGAAAAGATTTCGAAAAATGTTATGCTTATATGGCACTTCTTCGCCATATGCGGGTTTTGGGACGTTTTACCACCTTAATTCAGGTTAATGATCGCCCGTCTTATGCCCGTTATGTTCCGCATGGCATGGAATTGCTCAAACAAACTTTACAACATCCTGATTTTAGTGAATTAAAAAACTGGATAGATAAGACTTTTCCGGTCTTTTCTTGGAAAGTTCCCGCCAACAAAAAAATAACTAAAGCTTTTGTATTGGCAGCGGGTCGCGGCACCAGAATGAAGCACTTGACCGACAATTTGCCCAAACCGATGATAAAAATCGGTCCTAAACGCCTGATGGACTATGGACTTGAACTTTTGCAAAATGCTAAAATCAAAGATATAGTGGTTAATGTATGTTATCGTAAATGCACCATAAAAAAGCATATGGCTGCCGACAAATATTTCAACACTACCATTTCTGAAGAAAAAGAAGCTTTAGAAACCGGCGGCGGCATCAAAAAAGCACTTAAATATTTTAACAACAAACCTTTTGTAGTGATTAACTCAGACAACATTTTGGTTGATGACGGGCATAAACCGATAATCTGCCAAATGCATGATGTTTGGGATGAGCAAAAATATGACATTATGTTGCTTTTGTGTGATATTAAAAATATCAGCGGCGATCGTCCTCAATTCGGCAGTTACAAAATCGTCGGCGACAAAATATTTCGCAACATAACTTCTTCGTCATCTCCGGAATTTAAATACGGTTATGTCGGAGTCGCCATTGTACATCCGCGCATTTTCAAAGACTCTCCCGATGGAAAATTTTCATTGCGTGATCTTTTTGACAAAGCCGAAGCAAACGGCAGACTAGGCTTTTGCCTGAGCGACAGGAAAGAATTTTGGGTAGGTTCACCGCAGGCTGTAAAAGAAACCTGTCAAAAACTGTTTAATCTTTGATTATTCTCCGCAAGATTCCGTCATTCTCCGCCAAAATTTGTTCGGCTCTTTGCTTGGAACATTCCTTTACGGCCATAACACAAGCTGTTTTTACCTTATAACCGCTTAATTTGATATATTTTTTTGCCAAATTGGGATCAATCTTGGCAATCTCACAAACAAATCTAACCCCGCGGTCAACCAACTTTTCACTCATCATTCTGACATCAACCATATAGTTATGATAAGTTTTGCCAATTCTAATCATCGCGCCGGTTGACAGCATATTGAGCACCATTTTTTGCGCAGTACCCGATTTCATTCGTGATGAACCGGTAATAGCTTCTTCCCCGACAATCGGATTTATAAATATATCAACCAAATCTTTCATTTTAGCTTCGGGATTCGAGCTCAAACCTATGGTTTTAACTCCTCTTTGGCGAGCATTTTCCAAAACTGCTAAAATATACTTCGGGCTGCCGTTGGCTGAAATTCCTACCACCACATCGTTTTCGTTCGGATTAAATTCATCTAAATCTTTTATCCCCAGTTCTTCACTGTCTTCGGCATTTTCAACCGAAAAACGCAACGCTTTGTCGCCGCCGGCAATAAAACCGTTTACCATCCCATGTTCCACCCCGAAAGTCGGCCAACATTCCGAGGCATCCAAAACTCCGATTCTCCCCGATGTTCCTGCACCGAAATAGGCCAATCTTCCGCCTTTCTTAAAGCTTTGGGCAATCAATTCGATGGCCTCACCGATCTCAGGCAAAACTTTTTCCACTGCCAAAGCTACCTTTTTGTCTTCGTTATTAATAGCTTTTGCAATATCGTATGAATCCATCAAATCAATATCTGTCGTATCCTGATTCGCTCTTTCGGTCAGAACAACTTTTTCCATCGGTCAATACTCCTAAAAAAACCAACTTTTACTTGCAAATTACCATCTATTGGTAAAAAAAATATAAAAAACAGTTGACATTTGAATTAAAATGCTATTACTTGCAGGCATAGTGCTTAGCAATTCTCCTGATTTCAATAGGCGATTCTATGACGGAGGGGTGGCAGAGCGGTCAAATGCAACGGACTGTAAATCCGTCGACTTAGTCTACGATGGTTCGAATCCATCCCCCTCCACCACTATTATATAACCTTGGATGTTGGTTTGACAAAGCGGGTGTAGCTCAATGGTAGAGCAGAAGCCTTCCAAGCTTATGACGGGGGTTCGATTCCCCTCACCCGCTCCATTTCTTTCCTCTATCCGATTTTTTTAACCTAATTGTTTAACAACATAAGCTAAGGATTTTAAGATAATGGCAAAAGAGAAGTTTGAGCGGAGCAAACCGCACTGCAATATCGGAACAATCGGTCACGTAGACCATGGTAAAACAACCTTGACAGCTGCAATTAC
>CACWSG010000002.1 GCA_902763535.1 uncultured Pseudomonadota bacterium
GACCCCGATGGTGAACAGAATGGTATGCCCTCCGTGTATACTACTCACTTGAGTAAGTTATCGGAAGGCAAACCTATTTTGGCCCACCTTGGCGTCAAATTGTTATTCGAGCCGATTGTAGTCACACCCGACATCAAGACAGTCGGCGATCTGAAAGCTGCCGCGTGCAAGATTTATTCCTCAGCCCACCCAATGACACAGGCTGACTGGAACAAGTTTGCGGTAAACCAAAAGACCTATTTCGACCTCAACAAGGTCTTGAAAGGTCTCAAAAATCCGGTCGACTTACCTGACATCAGGAAGTGCATTCACTTCCTGAGACACAGCTACGATGACAAGTGTCGGGTGGCTTGTCGTATAGACATCGCCACCGGCGACATCAATATTGTCTCCATCGACGATATCGACTACATTCTCTGCGTCGCTGACTAGGAGTAAATCTACACAAAACCCCCGCCGTCCTTATCGACCGCGGGGGTTTTATTTATATTCCGAAATATTACTAAATATCCAAGTTAACTACATTCAATGCATTTTCTTGAATAAATTCTTTTCTCGGCTCAACCACATCGCCCATCAAGGTGGCAAAAGTCTCATCTGCCTCTTCCATATGATCAATATGCACTTGCAACAATGACCTTGCCTCCGGATCAAGTGTGGTTTCCCAAAGTTGTTCGGGGTTCATCTCCCCCAATCCTTTATAACGTTGGATGGTAATACCTTTTTTGCCGGCCGCCATAATCGCATCAACAAAAGTAACCGGACCGCTGATTTTGAGCTCAACTCCTTGTTTAGAGGTAAGAGTTGAAATATCCGAGAAAGTATCAGCCAAAACATTGTGCAAGCTGTTCAACGCCTCAACTTCTTGCATCTCCAAAATATTTTTGCCGATAACATGCTTCTCGGTAACTCCGCGCAAAGTGCGTTCAAACAATATGGTTCCATCATCTTGCATAGATGCTTTCCAGCCGCGATCATATTCGGCTTCCAATTCGTCCAAACGTGCGGTTAATTTATCTAACTGCGGTTGCGGATTGGCAGAAGATAAAAACTCTGGCGCAAACAATCCGTAAATAGCCATTTGTTCAATAATTCTCTCCGGCACATTTTTGCTCAAATTAGCAATCAAACCCCGCGCTTTGCGGTTTTTGGCCACCAAATCGACGAGGTCGGCACCGGCAATTTGCTCTCCGTTTTTCAAAACCAAAGTAGCATCATCGCACCCGCCGCGAATCAAATAATCGTCCATTTCGCGTTCGTTTTTAATATACAAAATTGAGTTGCCTTTTTTAACCTTATACAAAGGCGGTTGAGCAATATAAACATAGCCGCGTTCAATCAATTCCGGCATTTGACGATAAAAGAAAGTCAGCAACAAAGTTCTGATGTGGCTTCCATCGACATCGGCATCGGCCATGATAATAATTTTGTGATAGCGGCATTTATCGGGGTTAAAGTCATCGCGCCCGATTCCGGTACCCAATGCGGTAATAATCGTGCCGATTTCCGCCGAATTGAGCATTTTATCAAAACGCGCCCTCTCGACATTAAGAATTTTACCTCTCAACGGCATAATCGCTTGGTTGCGGCGATGGCGTCCTTGTTTTGCCGAACCGCCGGCAGAATCTCCCTCGACGATGAACACTTCGGACAACGCCGGATCTTTCTCTTGGCAATCTGCCAACTTGCCCGGCAGTGAGGCAATATCCATAACGCCTTTACGACGAGTTAATTCTCTGGCTTTGCGCGCCGCCTCACGAGCAGTTGCCGCCTCAACAATTTTTCCGACAATAATTTTCGCTTCATTGGGATGTTCATCCAACCATTCTTTGAGCTTGTCATTGACTATATTTTCAACCACCGGACGCACCTCGGATGACACCAACTTGTCTTTGGTTTGCGACGAAAATTTCGGATCCGGCACCTTAACCGAGAGCACGCAACTCAAACCTTCGCGCATATCATCACCGGTCAAAACCACTTTTTCTTTCTTCAATAATCCGTTTTCTTGAATATAGTTGTTAATACTGCGCGTCAAAGCACCTCTGAAACCGGCCAAGTGTGTTCCGCCGTCTTTTTGCGGAATATTGTTGGTGTAGCAAAGCATACTTTCGTTATAAGCATTGGTCCATTGTAAAGCAACTTCGACCGTAATATCATCTTTTTCGCCGCCAAGCGCAATAATTTCCTCATGTAAGGGTGCTTTTGATTTATTGAGATAGCTCACAAAAGCTTTCAATCCGCCCTCATAGTGAAAATCCACCTCTTTGGGTTCAGCCCCGCGGTTATCAATCAATTTAAGATAAACACCGGAGTTCAAAAAGGCCTTTTCTCTGATTGAACGCTCCAAGGTTTCAAAATCAAATTCAGTTTTGGTAAAAGTCTCCGGTGATGGTAAAAAGGTAACCTCGGTACCATGCATATTTGGTGCATCACCCACAACTTTCAAATGCTCGGTAACATTACCATTAGCAAACATTGCTATATGCTCTTTACCCTCGCGCCAAATACGCAATTTAAGCCAAGTTGAAAGCGCATTAACCACCGATACACCCACGCCATGCAAACCTCCGGAAACTTTGTAAGAATTATTATCAAACTTACCCCCGGAGTGCAATTCGGTCATAATAACCTCAGCTGCAGAAATACCTTCTTCTTTGTGCATTCCAACCGGAATACCGCGTCCGTTATCGCGAACAGTAGCTGACCCGTCAGGATTAAGGATAATTTCGGTTTTGTCGCAATATCCGGCCAAGGCTTCATCAATAGCATTATCCAGCACCTCATATATCATGTGGTGTAATCCGGATCCGTCATCAGTGTCACCGATATACATTCCGGGTCTCTTGCGAACCGCATCCAAACCCTTCAAAACCTTAATTGAATCCGCGCCATATTCTTTCTCAACGGCGTCTGTAACTTCCGCAGTCATTTCATCTTCCTTTTGTGATTAAAAACATATCAAATTTAGGCTAAAATATATAAGAAATTCCCACCTCAATCAACCATAAAATCAAAGATATTCCACAAGTTTCTAGCTTAATTACATTTTTTGCAGATAGTGAATTGACAGAATTGGACAATCAGAGTATAATATGCCTGTATTTATTCCTACTGCAATCAAAAAATTTTGGAGATTCTTTCATGGAAGATAAAACCATATCTAACAAACAAAGGCAAAACAAAAATCGGCATTTCAAATTACCTCCTGAAATTATTGAGCAATACCAAGAAATGCCTATCTTCAAAGCAATCAGCTCCAAAAAAATCAAGCCCTTTGATGTTATAAGATTGCATAATTTAGCTCGTCAACTAAAGAAACAACATCCAAATTTGTCGAGCGAAACCATTCTGCAAAACCAAATCGAGCTTTATTTAATCATCCAAGCTGAATTAAAGAAATATTTCAAATCAGATAAATCTGACGATGCTCGTAAAAATATGGACGATGCTATCAAAGCCAAATATCAAGAATTGGCTCAAAACCCATTAATTAATAAAATATACGAAACCAACTTCGAAAAATATGCCCAAAAAGGTGGCAATAAGGCTTGGATTAATTTCACGGCCACCAATTTACAACAGATCATGCATAACCAGTTCAATTTTGATGAGACGCAACATTGGGATGATTTTATCGCTTCCGCAGATAGTCTGACTCAAATTTTAGAAAGCACAACCAAGAAAAAAGAAAAATCATCACTGCAAAACGTTAAAAAAACTTCAGCTGATATCACCAAAGCACCTGCTAAACCAATTATTACCATTGATGAGAATTTGCTGGATTCTATTGTCAAGACCAACAACGAAACTAACTCGGATGTGTCTCCCTCTCAAGAAAATTCTAATGAAGATACATCAAACCCCAAAAATAATTTCTGCATAATAGATATAGGCACCAATGCTGCCAAAGGAGATCTTTTCTTCCGTGGTCGCGACAAGCAATTTGAAGCACTCCGCAACAAAAACATCAATATAGCTGATGAAGATAGTGTTGTTACGGCTGTTACTGAATTATTTGAAGAAGCCGCTCAAAAGGGAATTAAAAGCGAATATACCTATATTGTAGCAACCGAAGGTCTGCGTGCCTCAAGTAATTCTGAAAGCATTATGGCAAAAATCAAAGAAAAAACCGGGCGCAACGTCCATATCATCTCTCCGGAGAGAGAAGCTTATTTTGCTATTTTAGGCGGATTAAATGCCATTCCTGAACGCAAAAATTTGCCTGAATATGTACTTTTTGTTGAAAGTGGCGGCGGTTCGACCGAAATATCCTTAGTTAACACAAAAAAACGCGGTTTTCCGGTTATCAGCACGGTATCCCTGCCTTTAGGAAGCAAGCGGCCTCTTATTGACGGCGACGAAGAAAAGACCCAAAAGCTTGTTACTGAAAAAATAACCGAATTCAAAACAAAAATTGCAAAGAAAGGCCTTGATATTTCTTCTTTGGGTATGGTAATCAATTCAGGAACCGCTTCGCGCATTATGTGGCTCAAAAATCATACTGAAGGCGAAACATACAACGCCATGCGAGTAACCAAAAACCGTTATGGTTTATCCTTAGCCGATTTCACTGATGAGGTTAAAACCTTAGTTGATGACTTGAATTCAGACGAACAAAAGGTCAAAGACAGTTTTGGATTATCTGATTCCTATATCAGCGGCTTTAAGGGACACGCTCATGTTTTAGCGTATATTACAAAAGAGATATCTCAGCAATTTCCAAATGAGGCAAAAAATTGCCAAGTTCTCACCACCGCCGGAGGCTTGAAAGATGGTGCAATCCAAAAAATTGCCTACCTTGATGAACGTGGCAAATCGCCTGAAGAAATTGAACAAGAAATGTTTGAAAACACACAAGCTAACTCCCCAGAACCTCACATAGCGCAGACAGATGACGATACTTCTTTACCCCCAAAAGACAACGATAATTTTAGTAAAAGTTGGGGAGAATTTACCGATACTGTCGCCAAAAAACTGGAAGGTGGCAAGGTTACCAGTAAAAAGTATGAAAATTCAAAATTCACTGCTGAAATTGAGCATAGCAAAGGCAATGTGTCAATTACTGCAACCACTGATGACCATGTCTCCTTAGGTGCCAAAGACACTGATGGCAAACCGGTTGCTCCGGATTTAAAAGTTTTCCAAGCCTTGGCTCAAAAAGCTCTTGATGAAGGCAGTATAATTAACTTCGGCAACATCAAAACACCTGAATTCAAGGCTCGTCTATTGATTGCTTGTTTGGAGAAAGGCGTTGAAATTAAGGGCAAACCGAAATTAACCGATGAATTTTTGAACTCCATTGACCCGGCTAGCGCGAAACGTCTGCGTATTTTGCAAAACAAACAAAACACCCAAAGTCAACCGACGCCGACACCGACAATTCAACAACCAGCTCAGACACCGGATCCGGAAACATCGGAAACCACTCCTCAACCGGTTTCTCAACCCAAATCTGACTATGAAAAGAGTCGTAACGAACGTGAGAAATCATTGGAAATGCATAGTAAAACTCGCTCCCTCACCCCGCAGGAGCAACACGAGCTTGAATATATAAAATTCACAAAGGAACACAAGCAAGCCCTAGAAGAAGCGATTGCTCGCACCGGCGACAATAATGATCCACGCACCGCTGAACACACCATAGCTACAGGACTAAAGTATGAGGATTATTATTACCATTCTGATAATCGTACTTATCATGGCTGGAAATTGCATCTTGATATTGTACCCAATCGTAAAGACAAAACCACAGAAGCAGTATCTGATTTCTTAAAAAAACTCAATGTCGAACACAAAATTTACCATGGCGGTGAAAATGGCAAAGGCATGACCATCTACGTCGGTAGTTATGATGATACCATCAAACTGGCCAAGGAAATTAATTCACGCTTTGGTAAAGATATTGCTACTCCGCCAATTTATACCGATCAAAAAGCTTCAGAGATCGACTTTAATGAAAAAGTTGCCGGTAGATTTTATATGTCGGTATTTGGTTGTCAATATCCCCACAGCTCCATAAAAGGAATTTGCCCTATTAATTTGTTATTAAATTCTGAAGAACAAGATACTTCTGCCTTTTTAGCTAAATTGGCAAAACAAGCGAATATTGTAAGCAATGATTGCAGCAGATATTTTCATCGAATAAAAGATTTTCATGATAGGTATGTAATTACCAATCTTGAATCTTATTGTGCGCATAAATTTTATCAAAAGCATTTAGGCGAATTTTATTGCGGCAAAGACGCGGATAAATTCGAGCAGCAAATTTTTGGTGGCGCCCTACCGCCTAAGGGCTCAAGTGATCGTGCCGCTTGGGATAATATAGCTTCTCAATACGTTAAAAAAGTGGAAGAAGATTGTCCTAATTGTTTAACACCTCCGGAGCTCAAAAATTATAAGCCGATTGATTTCACCCAAGCACCGGCAATTGTCCGCCCACAACAACCGCAACGCCAACCTTAAAAATTTTGAGGCGAATAAGCGCAGATAAAGTCAAAATAAGAAGAGAAAAAATTTAAAAAACTGCGGATAGCGTGTGCAAATAATAAGAAATAAAAGTGGCGGTGAAAAAAATTATATAAACTCAAAAAATGCGTATAATGAGGTGAATAATAAGAAACAGCTTTACAAAGTACCGGAGCGTACTTTGTGCGTACGTGAGGACACTTTTAAAGCTGTTTCTGTATTAGACACCCATTAGACACATTTTTATTTTTAGTGAGCTTGGGTCCAGTTATCCCCCACCCCCGCTTCTGCCACAAATTTGACCGAAGATTCGATAATATTTTCCATTACATCTTTGATCAGCGGCATAACAACAGCAACCTCTTCTTCCGGAGCCTCAAAAATCAGCTCGTCATGAACTTGCAGAAGCATTTGAGTTTTATACCCGCCTTCGCGCAAAACTCGCTCCATTTTATTCATTGCTAATTTGATAATATCGGCGGCCCCACCTTGTATCGGAGCATTAATTGCCGCTCTCTCAGCATTGGCCACTACTCGCTTGTTGCTGTCATTTATACCAAAAGTTGAACATCTCCGACCAAAAGGAGTTTGCACATATCCGTTTTTATGCGCAAATTCGATTGTTTTATTCATATATTCCTTAATTTCAGGCATTTGCGCAAAATAAGCATCAATATAAGCCTTTGCTTGAGCCGGTTCCACTCCGATATTTTTGGCCAACCCAAAAGCCGAAATTCCGTAAACGATCCCAAAATTAATAGCCTTGGCCTGCCGCCGCAGAGATGAATCAACCTTATCAATCGGCACGCCGAAAACATGACTGGCCGTTGCTGCGTGCACATCCAACCCTTCGGCAAACGCCTGCTTCAATCTTTTAACATCAGCAACTTCTGCCAACAAACGCAGTTCAACTTGTGAGTAATCGCAAGAAATAATCTTGTACCCTTCGCGCGCTATAAAGCATGAACGGATTTTTTTGCCCTCTTCACTGCGAATGGGAATATTTTGCAGATTCGGATTGCTGGAAGCCAGCCGTCCGGTATTGGTTCCAGCGACATTATAGGTTGTGTGAACTCTTGAATTTTTATCCAATAACTCGGATATTGCATCAGTATAAGTTGACTTCAGCTTGCTCATCTCACGCCAATCCAATATCAATCCGGCCAGCTCCACTCCCTCATCAGCCAAATTTTCCAAGATTTCTGCACCGGTTGCCCAAGCTCCCGTTGCGGTCTTTTTACCTTTCAAACCCAATTTTCCAAACAACACTTCTCCGATTTGTTTAGGTGAGCCGATATTAAACTCCTCATTGGTAATAGCAAATATTTTGCTCTCTAACTCATGGATTCGCTCATCAAAATAATTACTCAATCCTTTTAGTTCTTGAGCATTAACCTTAACTCCACGCCTTTCCATATTGTAAAGTGTTTCAACTAATGGTCGGTCATAAGTTTGGTAGATAAGAGTTTTTCGCTCATCTATTTGTCGTCTTTGCAACAACTTGTACAAACGCAAAGTGTAATCTGCTCTTGAACACAAATAATCGAGTCTTGCCTTCTCATCTAATTGCTCAAAACCTACTTTGTTTTTTCCGCTTCCCAACAAATCAGCCAATGCCGCCAATTCTTTATCAAAATAGATTTTAACCAGCTCCCTGATTTCATGCGAATGATCAGAACTATCCAAATCATACGACATAATCTCAACATCATCATAAGGGGCAAAAGAAACCTCACCAAATTTATTACTGATAAAATGCATAATTTCTTTAATATTATGCCCGACTTTCAAAATTGATTTGCTCATAAACAAAGGCTTTAACCATTTTGCAAATATATTTTCATCCACACCCCATTGCTTATCGGACATTGCAAACAAATCCAAATTTTCTTTTACCGACTCGCCAATTGGCAACATATAAGCTTCGCCTTCATCCACAGCAATTGCCAATTCTTTAATGGTGTCAAAAGCAGGATTCATTCCGCTTGCAGCCATCGTTAAAGTCATAATTCCGTTTTCTTGTATCCGCTTGTTCAGCTTTTGCAAATCGGATTCATTTGATATAATTTGATATTGTATGGCAACTTCTTTTGTCGTTTTTATTTCTGCCCCATTCAGATTCGCGCACCGCTGTTCCAACCATTTTTCGGCACGCGTTTTGATAGAACCGAACCCATATTTATCCAAAAAGGCAAAAACCTTATCATGTTCCGGACAACGACAAACATAAGCATCAATATTCTCTTCAACCGGCACATCTTTTTTCAAAGTTACCAACTTTAACGATATTCTCGCATTTTCGGCATTATCAATAATACTTTGCCTTCTCTTTTCCTGTTTTATTTCGTGAGCGTGCGCCAAAAGCTCCTCAACACTACCATATTCATTAATCAGCAACGCTGCCGTTTTCGGTCCGATTCCCGCCACCCCGGGAACATTATCTATTGCATCACCGGACAAAGCCTGAACTTGCACAACCTTATCAGGATAGACTCCAAACTTTTCTTTTACATCTTCCGGCGTAAAAAATTTATCTTTCATCGGGTCATAAAATTCAATTCCATCATCTATGAGCTGCATCAAATCTTTATCACCCGACACCACCACAACATCTACATTTTGTTCCCGCGCTTTTTTGGCATAAGTAGCTATCAAATCATCGGCCTCATATCCTTCCATCTCCAAATGGCAAATATTCAGGGCATCAACCGCTTCACGGATAATCGGAAATTGCGGAATCAATTCTTCCGGTGTCTCTTTGCGCGTTCCTTTATATTCAGCAAAAATTTGGTTGCGAAAATTTTCTCTTTTGGCATCAAATAGCACCAAACAATAATCACAAGGGATTTTTTGGGTGAGTTTCAAAAACATATTGGTAAACCCAAACACTGCATTGACCGGCGTTCCGTCAGGAGAATTCAGCGGCGGCAAACCATAAAAAGCCCTGAATATATATCCTGAACCATCAATTAAACAAATCTTTTTTGCCATTGTAAAATTCCTCTTTTCCATTACCTCAAATATAGCCAAGATTTGTTTTGCTGCCAAGCTTTAATGCAAAAATTTACATAAGTTTTAAAATAAAAAACTCCTCGTTTAACCGAGGAGTCTTTGTTTTTTTATTACGCTATTTATCTTACAAAAACCAACACCGCAGGATCAGAAATGCTGGCATCTGTGCGTGAAGATATATTAACTCTATCCGCACTCACACCCAAAGATATAATTTCTTGAAAAACATCTGAAGCATAGCTTTGTGCACTCTGTCCTTTAACCGGATTCACTGCAACAACATCAAACATTGCGTTGTTCTTTTTAGCAACAGCACTGCCGACAGCCTGCTTCAAACCGTCTTTATAATTAATGTTTTTATTAGCAAAGTTCACACTGAGCAAAGGTCTTCCATCAGCAACTTTTGCAACCCTATTATTCATCGGTCTTGCCAAACTGGTGCGTTTGATGTTACCAGCTGATGTTCTCGGATACATAACCGAATTGTTTACACCGAAACTACCGGTTTTAATTGCCTCATTAAGATTCGCTAAATTATCATTAGCGGTATCAATATATTGTTGTTGACGAGTTATATCACCACCGATTTCAGCTTCTAAAGAATGCATCAAGACTGAAGTTTGGTTTGCTTCATTTTCCAGTGTCCGCAAATGAGCATGATCTTCGTCAATCGCTCCTGATATAGAATAAGCAGATTGGATAGCTTCTGACAAATAATCGGTATTGGCAACATCTGCCGAGACAGAAGCTGAAAGCTGGTTCAGCGACGACAAATTGGAGCTCATTGTCTGAATGTTATTTTGAGCAGAATTCAAGAATTCAAGCATCCGCGGATTCCCTG
The DNA here is from genome assembly GCA_902763535.1 of uncultured Pseudomonadota bacterium. GTDB lineage: Bacteria > Pseudomonadota > Alphaproteobacteria > RF32 > CAG-239 > CAZU01. The sequence goes on from CACWSG010000002.1 coordinate 10,322, forward strand.
GAGTCGTACCGACCTGCAACTTTGCTTCCATAATGCCGACTGTTCTATGATATTGCAAAGCATTAGAAATTATTGACTTGCGCAATTTTTGCAATTGATCATTATTCTTTTTAATAGACTTTTGCAATTGTCTCAATTCATTACGAAAAGTTATAACTTTTTGGCCGACAAATGTCCCTGTATTGCTAACCGAAGAAATTTCGACTGGCTTAAAATCCGTTGCTCCCAACACGATTCCTGCTGCAGCCGCATCACGCTCGCTAATTGCAACTTCTCGAGTATTTCCGCCAAACAATTCTGAATTAGCACAACCACTCAAAAGCACTGCTATTGTTAAACAAGATAATTTGGATAATTTCAACATCTAACCACACCTTATAAAAATACCTACATTTTGTGTTTTACACTATTTGCCGATTTTGTAAAGTTTTTTTTTATAAAACCATAAAAACTTATCAATCCGAGCATAAATATAAACGCTATAAATAAATTATTAGTAAATAAATTATTTTTTTGAAAAAAAAACTTGCTTTTTAAATTATATTGCATTATTAACTGTCTCTGTCAAATGCGAATGCGCCCGTAGCTCAATTGGATAGAGCATCTGACTACGGATCAGAAGGTTGTGAGTTCGAATCCCGCCGGGCGCGCCAAAGACACAAGTCCCTCCTGCAGGGATTTTTTTGTAAACAATGGGATTTGCAGCCTGTTGCGGGATTTGAACTCACAAAAGTGAGTTCGACTACAAGCTCAAGCGAGACTATAAGTATCGCGGTCGGCTTTAGCCGATGAGCGCAGTGAATGAAGCGTTAGCGAAATAATCCCGCCGGGCGTGCCAAAGACACAAGTCCCTCCTGCAGGGATTTTTTTGTAAGCAATAGAATTTACCAACAGCTAGAGCACGAAATGCAACGCTATCTCTTAAGTTCTGAATCAACTCATAATGGAATAATTTACATAATATTAGCCTTTTTTTTGGGTTGCATCGGTATTCATAATTTCTATGTCGGATATTGGAAACGCGGTTTATCGCAATTGGCTTTAAGTCTTGTCTCCCCATACATGATGTTTATTCCTTTGTTATTTGCAGCCCTGTGGGCAACCTTGGAAATATTCTTTGTCAACCGCAGTGCCAACGGCTGTCTGTTGGGCGGAAATCGTCTTGTAATTTGGATTCTGCGAGCAACTTCTGCTCTTGTTTTGGCATGGGCCGCCCTATCAAGCGATATGTCCATTACTGCTCTTGATTTGCAAAGTTTGGCTGAAATATAGAGAAAATTGTTATGTGGGCTATCTTTGCTTTTTTCACCAGTATCGTCAATTCGACTTATTACATTTGCAATCAAAATGCTAAATTTTCTCCATCGATTTTTATTATATATCGAGGGTTTATTGTTGCTTTATTTGCTTTACCCTGCTTGTTTTTCTACGACATAATAACCGCTTGGCAATTTTACGCCATTGCAATTATTCAGGGCATTATTACTGCATATAACGACTTAACAAGCTTTAAGGCTAACCAAAAATACGGCGCTGAAACTGTTAGTTCCATAATTCCGATAAATGTTTCATTCACCTTTATAATGTGGTGTTTTTTGGAACCGTTAATTATTGTAAAATATGCTCAAGCCCCAATTAAAAGTTTGTTCATTATCCTGGCATTAGGCGGCATAATCTATTCCGTATCCAAATATCGCCGTGCCAAAATTACCAAAGAAGCTTTTATAGCTCTTTTGCCGGTAATGCTTTTAGGCTCGACCATTTCCATATTTAACAAAACCATCATGGACTATGCTCAAGAATCTCTTTTAGGTTTGTGTTTTTGGCGAGTCTTTATCTCCAGCATAGCAGTCGGATTAACACATTTAATAATTTATATTAATCGCGGTAAAGATTTAAAAGGTTTATTCAAACTTGATTACCTCAGACGCAGTTGGATTTTTATATTTATTCCCATCAGCATGACTTTTCGCAATCTGGCCATGTATCATACCGCCAACCCGTCCTATGTTTCCGCAATTGTCCAAACTTCGCTGCTTTGGGTTATGTTTTTTAATCGCTATATCACATTTATAAAATTTAAAAAACGACTTATGCAAATGGAGAAAAAATGGGCATTTTTAATGCTGATTTCCATCATCACATTGGTATTGGCAACAAAATAACTAAAAAAATATAAAATAGTACTTGCAAAATAAAAATTATGTGATATTAAATGTGTCGTTGATGCGATGCGGGTATAGCTCAGGGGTAGAGCGCAACCTTGCCAAGGTTGATGTCGTGGGTCCGAATCCCATTGCCCGCTCCAATTTATAAGGGAAAGGAAGGTATGATGATGACCTTCCTTTCTTTTTTTGTGTAAAATGGTTTTACACAACGATTACTATACCAAAACATTTGATAAACAATGCGTTAACTATCATTTACACCCACGACACGAACCTTCGGTTTACACAATGTTTTACACAAAATCTGTGTAAAAATCGCAACTTTTTTTACACACACCTTCGTTTCAGAGAACAACTCAAACACCTTATTCTATAAGGCTTTTCAAGGCATAAAAAATCCCTCATAAATGAGGGGCAAAAGATGTTCGTGTCGTCTGTGTGCAAAAAATGTGAAAATTTCTACCTATTTTAGGCTGTTTGAACCCTTGCCGGAAGAAAGAGTTGAGACATATTTGCAAGATGTGATGATTGGTCGTAATATTGCTCAATCATTTTCACACTCGTTCCGCATTGTTTAGCAATGTTTATCGTTGGTGTTTCATTCTGAACCAATGCTGAAATGTATGAATGACGATAGGAATACAATACTTTTGTATTAGTGTGAGCAATGTTGCATCTATCAAGTAGTCTTCTAAAGCCATTGTCCAACTCTCTTACAGCTTTGATTTCATAGTGCTTGGTCTCATTGTTGCTGTTGCAAATGCTGATGATGTTTATCTCATCTTCATTGAACTCAATGCCGTGTAGCTCACAGAAGTGCTTTTGACGAGCCTTTAGCTTGTTAAGCATCTTCACAATCCTTGGTGATAATGCGATACTGCGCTTGTTATTTTGCTTACGACTATACACTTCATTGAACAAGCCGCCTTCACCAAAGCTCGCTTGGTAATGGCTCCAAGTAAGGTTGCGCAATTCTACTGGTCTGATACCTGTTTCATAAAGAATACTTATGTAATAGTAGAGCAATAGCTTACGTCTTTTGGTATGGCGATTGACTTCCTTCTTGATTTCTTGCAGCAGTGTCGTGAAGATTTTTTCAACCTCTTCACTCGTGAAAGCATTACGCTTTCCTGATAAATCTTCAAACACTGGGTTGCCGTTCTCATCGTAAACGTTCTCTTTGCTACGGATGGTTGGAAGTTTCAGCTGCTTATTGATGCGTCCAGTGGTGTAGCACCAGTTGAAGAAGGAGCGCAGCGTATTGTTCTCACGGATGATGGTTGTCGGCTTCACAGGCTTGTTGGTCTTTGATGACATAATAGTGCGCCTATACTCCACATACTTAATCAAGTCTAGGTTTGTGAGCTTGTTGATGTCCTTAATTTTTGCTTTGTTGCCAATCTTGTCGCCAAAGTAAGGAATGAAGCAGCGGTTCATATACTCACGATGCTGCGGATTGTTGGTCGTAGCAATAAAGTCTTCAGCATTCACCTGAAAGCTGTGCTTACCCATACCTGTGTCATACTCCGCTTGTAGTTCGGAATAGATTTCCCTTGCTCTCCGAATCGCTACATCTTTGTCATAAGTGTTCAAGCTCTGACGAATAGGCTTGCCTGTTAATCCTGTGCCAATGTATAAGTGCCAACTATTACCTCTCTTACTGATGTTATAACCTTCAAACTTTATCTTTTCCATACCTCTTTACCCCTCTTTATCTTCTAAAAATATTATACTCCGAATCGGGTCATCCTGTCAAAATTATTCCGACAATTTTTGAAGATTTTTAGTGATGTAACCGCTTGTTTTACAACAATAATTTTGCTTGAATAGTTCCCCAATAGTTCGGTAATAGTCCATTGGTTCATAAACATTTCTCAATCGTTTTAGAAGCGTTTGTAAAGCATTAGAGAATGGTGGATTCTCCTCATATTTGTAATGCTTGGTAAGCAAACGATTGCTCTTGATGTAGTTTATACGATGATTGCCGTTATGCTTGATGTATTCAACCACGGGACAACCCTGATACTTGAATCCCATCTCCCACAGCTTTACGAGCCGACCTATCGGCAGCCGTTTGATGCTCCGATAGCCACAACAACTGCCGATGCTGTAAATCGTAAAGCAGTCAATCACTACCGAAGCGTTTGGAGTTCCTAGCGCAAACTCTTTTCTTCTCCGATACACTTGGCTGAAATGTTGGATAAACCATTGCCTATCGTTGGCTTGGCGATTGTAAATGGTATCCATAACATCTTCCCGATTCTTCTCAACAAAAGCATCTCTTGAACGCTTCAACTCAAGGATTTTCTCATCAATCCTTTGTAGATGCTGATTATAAATGCTTACTTCCATCATTGTCCTAGTATTCTTCTGCATACATAATGGTTAGAACTTTGTTTGTAAGTCTTGGATTACAAGCATTCGGAGAAAGATACAGAAACTTTTGGTCGTAGTTGTCTATCTTCCAAAAGATTTTATGACCTTTGTAGTCAAAGGCTCCGAAGTCGTGTTCATTATACGGGTCATTGCCTTCATCAAAGTTATCAAAGGTTCTGACCTTGGTAATGATGGCTTCAATGTCTTCCTTGGTGTTAGAACGGATGCCGCAAGTGAGAACGAGAGTTCCCTTTGATAAATGCTTGCGAAAGTCATCGTTCTGTTGAGCGATTACTTCTGCATTAGTCATGGGATGCTTTCTCCATTATCTCTAAAATCTCGTCATCATCAAAGGCTGGATTAGCTTTAGCTATGTCATAAGCTGATAGACCTTCGTGATTACGAACACTATCATCGCTCTTGAGAAACAAGTTCCACACTACATCATAGCGCATTGCTACTTGCGGATGTGCAGCTGCAATCATCAACGGAGTATTACCTTGCACATCTTGAGCATTTACATCAGCTCCGGCATCTATAAGTAAAGCCAAACAATCAAAAGAGCTGCGATGTGCTGCCATAATGTGTAGAGCTGTTTGACCTTGCTTATTAACTCGGTCAAGTTTAGCTCCATGCTTTAAGAACTTCGCAATTACTTCGGGATTGCAATGCTCCTTACACACCCACATAAAAGGTGTCCAGCCATTGTGATTGTAAGGAAGGTTAATATTAACATCCTTTTCTAATAGCTCATCAATAGTTGAAAAATTGTCATGATATAATGCGTTCATTAACTGACAACGCAAATCGTTCTGTATATTAGTCATATTAAATCTCCTTTTAGTCCTTTAAGCAGGGCAAGTTGGTTATAAATCCGCTTTTAAGAAGATTTAAACATGCCAGAATCGGCTTGTCAAGCCTGAATTGCATAAAAAATACTGGCAACTTGTTGTTTTCAGGTAATTTATTTTAAATACAGATACTTATACTATGAAAAAAGTTTCCATAAATAATTATGAAACTATGAATTAAGTATAGGAGAACTATGATGAAAGTATTGATTGAAACTATTAAGAACCGCAAAGGATATAAGCATTTCAAAGATGAAGATGCTATGAATGACTATCTTTCAAAGCATTGTAAGAATATTGCCAGCTATGAAATACTGAATGAATATGATGTAGCTGTTGACGAGACTAATGAAATGCTCCAATCATTCATAGATGATTGTGAAACTATACATAACAAGCTGTTTTGGTTATTTAGACAGCACGAGCATATAGACGAGAAGTATTCATTGAAACTGCTATATGCTGCTGGTCGTGTTTATGATGGTATGAGTGCTATTAAGAAGTGCTTGAGATAATAAAAACCGCCATATTGCTATGGCGGTTTTTATAAATGTAACAATGTTACTAGAAGGTATTAGGTAACAAAGCTTAAATAATATCAATTATTTTAATTAGCTTATTTATTTGCTCCTTTGTTATATATATTTTTTTATTACTATGGCTTATACTAATTCGGTCAAAATTTTTGTCTCCCTCTGCTTCCATTTCACTTTTATTCGTTTCTATTAAATGTGCAAATTCATTGCGTAAGTCATGAAAAAATACTTCATATTCATTTAATTCCTCATTTATAAATTCTTTTTCGTTATTTTCGTTTTTTATTTTATCTTTACAATATTTTTCTACTCTTTTATTGAAATAATCACCATATATATCATATATCAATTGCTTTAATTCACAATCTTTATCATTCTTCTTTATTTCTTCAATTAAGGAATTTTTACCATTATTTTCTATATAATCTGAAAATATGATAATAGAACAACAAATCAAAACTGATAAAGGTTGCGTCATATCATATTTTTTAGATTTGTATTCATTGTATACATCAATCTGTCTTTTGACTAAATCTCTGGCAAAATCATTTATTTCGCTCACTTTTAAACTCCTTTAGCTGTTTATGTTGAACATAGCTAGAGTGTATTCACCTAAGTTGTTTTTTCAAGTAAAAATCTGAGCTTTGGTACACAATCAATAAGTACTAACAATGTGATTTCAATGATTTTTTATAACATTTATCTATATTGTATGCACAGAACCTTACTTCTTAATGCATTGTGAAACCGCTGTATAATACACAAATTCACCCATGTAAAGGTCGCCCGAAATTTTTCCTGTCTCATAACCGCTAAATATCACATTTTCATAAACTTGCAACGGGCGATATATACAACGAAATATTTCTCGCGCATTGTTTGTTTTTCCTTGCTCCATATAACTTATAAGTACACTGTTCAGTATTCCTTTTAGATATCCTAGATAAACCATATCGTTTGTTGCTGATTCTGCTTTTGCAAGCGAATAAGCCTCTGCTACTGTCAGAAATTCAGGAGACATTAACTCACCTTTTTCATTGAATGCCTTGGGCGTCTCTGCTAAAGCATTATTTGCTATCATAAGCATGCCTATAACAAGTAAAATGTATTTTTTCATACAACTATCTCCTTTTTAGCAACATTATCTTATTTAATCTCTTTTATCTGTTTCATAATTTTCTTTTTCTGTTCATTATTCACCATCATCTTAGGAATGTACGAAATTATGGTATTTTTGAACTTTTTATAATTGTCCTTATATTCTGTTTTATCGGCATACTTATCTACTAATTCTATTAACTTTATACCGCTATCAACGACAGTATCATAAGGACTTGTTTCAATAAAAGCACAGATAAATGGTTTATTATCATTGAAGGATTCATAATCCTTATCAAATTGATCAGACGCTACTTTGCTTGCGTGCTCAATTGCTTCAGCAGGCATTTTTATCTCAATATCATTATAATTAAGGATTGAATATGTTTCTTCTGCAAGTTTCAGATAAGAGCTAATATTTCGTCCTTTGCAAAATTCTTTTATTTTATCAATACTATAATAAGCTTGGCGATATATAGACATTGGCAGAAGGGCATTTGCATATTTGTCTTCGTGTTCAATTACCTTCTTTAGTATAATATTTGCCATTTCAATATCTTTTTTATTGTTAGTCTTTTGGGCTCGTTCTAAAACTAACAGAATATCACTACGGGCTTGTTGTAGCTTCTTTTCCGTAATATCGTACAAAGTGTTAAAGAAAGCTCTGGTCATCAAGTTTGTGGTGTTGGGAACAAGGCTAATTGCTTTATTAACATATTCTGATGCTTTATCCAAAAAAACATAATCTGATGGATTTTTGCTGTGTTGCTCTACATACATGTTATATAAAATTTTTACACCATTAGAATATAATTCTTCATTATATGGATCATATTTGATTGCTAAATCAATATCTTTAATAGCTCCATCATAATCCTTGTTATCCACTTTAATTAAAGCTCTGTAATAGTATGCTTCAGAGTAATATGGATTAAGTTTTATAGCTTTGTTAAGAGCCTGAATTGCACCTTTTTTATCATAGATTTTAGCTTTCTTTTCTCCTAAGTCATTCAAATCATAAAATTGAGCTCTTTCCGGTTTCTTCTTTATTGTTTCAGATCTAAGTTCTAAGCTATGTAAATAAAATGAATAATGTTCGCATATTTCTTTGTGCACACCATAATCTTGCGATTTTGCCTCAAAAAAATTACAATTAAATATCTTTTTAGCTTCTTCATAATTACCTTTTATTAAATCTTTATAAGCTTTTTGGTATTTAATAATTGTTTCATCAGTTGCTTTTGGATTGAAAAGAGTTTCATAATATTTTTTGGCTATAGCGATATCATCGTAGCTAGGTATTTTAGTGTCAGGAAACAACGAGAATAGTTTATTAGTAGCAGATAAATAAAATTTATCTTCAGCAACTTTAATTACTTTCTCACTTATATCATTTTGCAATGATTGTACTATTTCATAACTTTTATCATTATCTTTTTTAAACATTTTCGCTGCTGTTTCAGCATCTTCTAAAAATTTTTCTTTATTATTTAATTTATAATAGGATAAGCCTCTGTATATGATGTTATAAGGTTCGTTTTCAAGCTCAATAGCTTTAGTAAAAGCTTCTACCGCTTTATCATACGAGTTATTTTGGTAAAACATTTTCCCTTTCTTTATAAGGGGATATGTATCATAAGGATTATACTTAAAAGCCAAGTCATAATCTTTTTCAGCAGCATCGTAATTTTTATCTTTTTTTTCAATATCAGCTTTATTTTGATAGGCTAGATAATAATAAGGATTTATTTCTAGTGCTTTATTGAAATCTTTTAAAGCTCCTTTTATATCATTAAATTCGTATTTGTATACTCCTCTGTCATTATAAGCTTTGTAATCAGAAGGATCTTTTTTAATATCTTTCTCACTAAAAACTAACATAGATGTTTCATAAATTGCATCTAGTTTATTTTTTTTATCCATTACTAGTGAAAAAGCTTTTTTGTAATCACCTTTTAATACATAAGATTGTAAAGTTTTATATTGCTTAATAAGTTCTTTATCATTTGATAACATTACTCTGTCATGTAAAGTAAGCTCCATAATTTCCTTAGTTTCATTTGAGTTATTTGATGCTATATCAGTGTTTTGCTCTTTTGTATTTAAGTTGCAAGATGATAATAAAATACAAATGCCCGAGATAATAAGAAGCAATTTATTTTTCATAGTTCAACTCCTATGTTATTTGTACATCAAATCATTCATTTTCCAATAAACATCAGTTCCGTATATTTTGGGATTTTCAGCAGCATAATCTAGAGCTGTTTTTCCTTCTTTATTTTTTATTTTTACATCAGCACCATGATTTAACAACGCATCAATAACTTCAGGGTTAATATCGCTATTTGTTGCTGCCATCATTAGTGCTGTATATCCATGGGTGTCTTTGGAATTTATATTATTAGCTCCGTGTTTAATTAATATTTCAATTACTTCAGGATTTCTGTTTAGCGTTGCCTCCATCAAGATTGTGAGTCCGAAAACATTTTTAGCATTAACATCTGCCCCATGTTTTATTAATGTTTCAATTACAGCAGGATTTTTATTTAAGGCTACAGCGCCTCCTAACACTGTATTACCTTTATCATCTTTACTATTAACATTAGCACCTTCTTTTATAAAAATTTCAATGATTTCAGGATTAGGATTGTGTTCTGCTGCTAATTTAAATGCTGATTTTTGATTAAAAGTTCCATCAAGATTTAACCAATCATTATATTGTACATCAATTTTAGCACCGTGTTTTATTAGAGTTTTAATTATATCGGGATTATCATTCTCACACGCAAATATCAAAGCTGTTTTACCCATTTCATTTCGCGTATTAACGTCAGCTCCATGTTTAATCAATGTTTCTACTACAGCAGGATTTTTATTATTTCCAGAAGCAATCATCAATGCAGTATTACCATTATTATTTCTTGCATTAATATCAGCACCATTTGCTAGAATAATATCAACTATTGCTAGATTTTCATTGTCGGCTACTGCATTCATTAGAATAGTATTTCCTCCAAAAGAAAGTTTGGCATTTATGTCAACACCACTTTTTATCATATCTTTAACCATCTCAGGAGTAGCTGATTTCCACCACTCAGCATTTACTCGCCTCTCTTTTAATATTTCTGGAGTAAACGACTTTATGTTTTCTTGAGCTTTAGCAACTATTCTTTCTGCAAATGGATCAGCAAAAGATATATTTGGTATAAAATTTACGCAAATAAGCAGTAAAACAAATTTTTTAATATTAATCATTTTTCAAATCCCTTTATTCCTAAACCAATTATCCGATTTTTGTTGTGTATTCATACTCCAAAGTTGCTCAAAACGTTGACAATACTTAACTATCGCGTTTTTATCTTGGACTAAAAACACGCAGTTCTCACTATTCTTATCACTTGCTGGGTTAGTCCAATTAAAAGAACCTGTGGAAGCTACTTTTCCATCATATATCGCAAATTTGTTATGTTCTATTTTGTGTTTACTATTAACTCTTATGTTAATGCCATATTTGTATAAATCAATAACTTTTGAAGATTTTGCCGAAGCTTGTAGTTTATCTGTTAAAATCCTTAATTTAACTCCTCTATCATAAGCTTTTTTCAAAGCATCAACAATTTTATCGTTGTTAATTGAATATACCGCTATATCAATCGTCTTTTCTGAAGAATTAATATATTTAATAATAGAGTCTTCACAATCATTTGAAGGTGTAAACTGAACATCAACCTTTGCCGAGCAAGGAAGACAAACAAAAATTATAAGAGCAATAACAAACAAAATCTTTTTCATGCTGTCATTATTGCGGCTCAAAATTCATTTGTCAAGCAAAATGTTCTATTTTTGTTCTTTAAAAGAAAATAAGAAAACCGCCACGTTTCCGTAGCGGCTATAATGAATTAAAGGTTATGTTATATGTTTTGATGATATTCTTTTTTTATTCCATGGGCATCTCCTTATTATGTTTCCCTCACAAAAATATTTATCAAATGATTTTTGCTGATTTCAGTTTAAGCAATTTGACCTGATAAATATTTGTGTAGTCCTCCTTCAGACTATGTTTCTAATAAATCTCACGAGAGCAGTATTTTCCCAGTAATACTGCTCTTTCATTTACTTCTTTCTTATTCTCATCCTATTGGCTTTGTCTCTAATTTAATCTACGAAGTAAAGAAATAGTATTATAATAGTATTTTGATTCTATTTTTATTATATTATACTTCTAAAAAATTGGTTTCTAACCCTTGTTAGATAAGGGTTTCAAGAATTGATGGTGAGAATATTCATTCCACTTTTGGAAATATTCATTCCCGAAACGAGAATATTCATTTCCCAAGTGAGAATATTCATTCCGTTTGGGCTATAAAGTGGGAATATTCATTCCGCTACCCAATTTAGGTGGGAATATTTATTCCGCATCAATTTTGTTGAAATGAAAATTGGCTAAATCACTCCGATAAATATTTTCAGATTTAATAGAACTATTGAAGGAGAATATTATGACTATAAATCTTGAAAATACTAACAATTCTAAAGACATTGAAAACAATGAGATTGCAGAACATTTATCAATACTAGAACGCTATATCCTAACATATATCAAGTTCAGAAGTAACAATGCTCACATCTATTATGGCAGTAATGAAGACATTGCCAAGCACGCACAATGCAAACTCTCATCGGCTAAAACTAAAGTCAATCAACTTATTCGCCAAGGCTACCTTGATAAGGGTGTTGATGAATATGGTCGTAGAACACTTACACCAACTCAAAAATATTACATTCCTTTGGATGGTGTTAATATGAGTAACAAGTCTAAAAGCCTTATGAAACAAGACATTCAGAACTTTGAAAGAATGGAAAAACAATACAAACAGGATATTGCAGAACTAAAGCAACAAATTGCTAACATTACATCGGAACGAGATACCATTAAAAACAAACTTCAGATGCTCATATTTGCTCTTGGAAAGAAGGGATATACTTTGGAAGAGCTGGATAATATGATACAAGAAGAAAGCAATCCTCAAACGATTAGCAAAGAACCTTTGAACAATGTAACAACTATTGAAGAGCCATTGGATAAAGATGATGAAGAGGTCATTCTTCCATCATTTATTCGTATTGATAACCCTTTCAAGCCAATAACTTATCAAAATGATTCTAAAGATGACCCACAAGCGGTGATTGATAGCATAATGGCTGCATTTAACAAGTCTAGTGTCTGCTGATAAAAAGTGTTAGTTTCCTAAAGAAATAACTGCATCAGGAGAATTTCAGTTGCAATTATAAAAATCTTATTCTGCTTTTTCTAAATAGCTATAAACTGTAGGACGGGTAATCTTGAAATGTTTAGCGATACGAGCTATGGGCATTTTCTGATTGTAAAGTTTGTTTAATTCGTATACCTGTTCCTTGGATAACTTATTTTTTCCACCTTTGTATAAATGTTTAGCTTTTGCAATAGCTATCCCTTCTCGTTGACGTTCTAGAAGAATAGAGCGTTCAAGCTCCGCAACAGCAGCAAGCATAGTCATCATCATTTTTTGATACGGGTCTTGTTTCTCTCCACCTTTGAAAGTTAAGTTTTCTTTGTGAAAAACAATCGTTGCTCCTTTTGATGTTATATCTTCAACCAAAGACAACAAGTCTCTAGTGTTCCTCGCTAAACGGCTCATCTCGTGAATATTGATAACATCTCCTTCACGAATATTGGAAAGCATTGCTTGCAGTTGTGGACGGTTAGTGTCTTTACCACTAATCTTTTCTTCATAAACTCTGTCACACGGAATATCTTTCAACTGTCTTTCAGTATTCTGCATTACTGTTGAAACTCGGATATAATTAAAAATCATTGTAAAATCTCCTAAACTGTAAAATCTATATTTAAAACTATATTTTACAAGTGTAAAATTGTCAAGCAAAATAATTTAGATTTTACAGTTTTTGAAGTGTAAAATGTGAGTGTAGTTGGATTTTATGTTTATAACATACAAAATCGCTTCGTTTGTAAGCAACGAATAGTATATACTTCAAACAACAGGAGAAATAATATGGCTAATAATGAATTAGAATTTGATACCCCTATTAAAAACCATAAAGAAGATAAATTTGGATATTCCAACTTTGCAAGAACATTCGCTAATCTAATCTATAACAAGAGCTCTTCACAAAGTCTTGTAGCATCTATTAATGCTCCATGGGGAAATGGAAAAACATCTTGTATTAATCTTATGAAAGAAGAACTGTTAAAACATAAAGATGCTGAAATTATAGATTTCAATCCATGGTTTATATCTGATAGCCAAGAAGATTTAATTGTAAAATTTTTTCTTTCGTTAAAATCTTGCGTTGAAAAATTTCACAAGTCAAAAGATATTGGGAAAAAAGAATTAAAAGGCTTTATGAATCTGTTAAGCGGTTTTTCTTTAGATTTAGGAATAGCACATTACGATTGCAATAACTTGATGAAGACTTTTCAAGAAAGCAAAAGTATTGATTCTCAAAAGCAAGAAATAGAAAAGTTTTTAACCAAAACAAATAAGAAAATAATTGTTTTTATAGACGATATAGATAGACTGAATCGCAAAGAAATTATTCAAATTTTCCGACTTGTAAAAGCTGTCGCTGATTTTAAGAATATTACATATGTATTGGCTTTTGATAAAGATATTGTATCATCTATACTAGAAGAGGAACAACATATAGATGGAAATAAATTTTTAGAAAAAATTATTCAACTTCCTTTAGACTTACCTATTCCTCAAGCAGCCCCGTTAGAAAGATATTTTTTGAACAAGATTAATACGTTTACATCAGGAAAAGAATTTACTGATGATGATAAAGGGATATTTAGCGATATTTATTACAAAGTTATCAAGCCGTACATAAAAAACATAAGAAACGTTAATCGGTTATATAATGCAATATTAACGACATATCCGACAATTGAAAATGATGTAAATCTTACAGATTTTATAATTATAGAATTTGTTAGGCTCTTTTATTATGAACTATGGCAAAAAATTTCTATTAACCAAAATTTATTTACAAAGGAAATTAAATACGAGGAAAAAGACAAATATAAAAATCAAATGGATAATATATTAAATGCACTGAAAATTGAAAATAAAGAAACTTATAAAATAATTATAGGAACTTTATTTCCAAATCTTGCAAATATAATAGAATATAACAGATATGGTTCTACCTGCGTATCCTTTACTGATGAATCCTTTATAAACAGAGAGAAACAAAAAAGAATATGCTCTCCAGATAGAATTAAATTTTATTTTTCTTTAGCTATTGGAGATGAAGATATATCTGATACAGAAATTGAGAATATTCTATCGGCAAAAACTTCCGTTCAAGATATTATAAGTATATTTAACAAATATAATAGTCAAATTACAGCTGCAGGAAGAACAAGGTTATCTTACCTATTGGAAAAGTTATGGTATTATAATGATGAAATAAAAAAGCGTAATCTTACAGATGTTATTATAAAAGCTATTTTTCAGTCTATGCATCTTTTTAATAATGAGCACGACAAAGTATTAGATATTTTGACTACGGATAATGATATGCGATTCGGCAGATTATTATTTAGATTGTACGATACAAATACTCCTCATGAGAATTATGAAATACTATCAAAAATTACCCGCAATCCAAAAAATATTATGACCGTATGTTCAAGGTTGATTGTTTTAGGTCAAGGACTTGGTTATTTTACGGATAATAAGAAATCAAAAAGTAAATACATCTCTGAAGAAGATTACTTACTATTAATACAGCACTTTTTGATAGTAATTAAAGAACATTGTTCGTCTATAAAAGATATGGATGATGTTAGAAAAATTGTGATTTTTGTAAAAGAATTCAATCAGGATTTAGCTAAAGAAATATTAACAAAAAAACTACGAAAGAATGAAAATTTCGTTGAATTCCTAGGACTTTTTTATTCTACAGGCTATTCTTTTCCTAGGTTTGGTTATCCAAGAAAAGAAAATTATGGCATAAGTATTAAAGGATTAGAATACTATTTTAAAATGCAAGATATAAAGGAAAGATTGAATAATATAATTAAAAGTACACGAAATACAAAACTTAAGAATAAAGCAAAACAATTGTTAAAAGATATAACAGAAGCTAAAAATAAGATAATTTAAAATAAAAAAGATTCATTTATTTTTAATTGGACTCGGTTATTATGAGAAAAATGTTTAAATGGACTCGGAAATATGGAAGAAATAACGAATTTACTATCAGAAAAACGATTGGCAAAATACAAAGGTTGCTCCAGAGAAGATGCTTTTCAACGGCATTTATATAATTCTGAATTAGCAGAGAGTTTTTATCAATCATTAAGCTACTTTGAAATTATTCTTCGCAACAAAATAGACTTAGTGTTTTCCAGATATTTGGGAGCTGATTGGATTTCTGACCAACATTATCATATAGGAAAGAATAAAAATCATTATGATGATGCACTTAATCGTATTGAGCGAGAAAAAGGAAAGGAATATCTTAAAAATAGGGATTGTTTGATTTCTGAATTAACATTTGGATATTGGTCATTTTTATTTTCAGACAGCTACAAAGAGCTTTTGTGGAATAAATATCCGACAATGATTGCAGAAATATTTGATAATCCTAAATATACATTAAATCTTTCCAAAGCATATTATCAAATCAACAAAATTCGTTTATACAGGAATAAGGTGTTTCACTATGGCTCGCTGTTGGTTATGACTGATGATATGTCTCGCCCTGAACAAATGCATAATATGATTTATAGTATGTGCAGAAGTATGAATGCTAATAAACTTCTTAAACATATCAAAACAATAGATAATTTTGATGACAAATATAGAAAGGGAAAGAAATTAGGCCTGATTTAAAAACAAGAAAGAAGGCATCACCTATAATCAGACTTTCGTCCTGCATAAAAATGCTTAATATAGGATATATCCTTCCCTTCTGATAATACTATATAACAAAAAAGCCATTAATGTCAATAGGGTATAAAAAATAAGTTTCATATTCAAATGCTTTTTATTTTACCCTATGATAGCTCTAAAGCCTTTGTTTATTACTATATTGTTGGTATGTTTTACTAAATATGTTCGTGTCGTGGAGTAAGTAAAATTGTAAAATTTTTCTATTTGTGTAATCATTAAAAGTGCCGAAAATTAAAGTAGTCTGAGGTATTCTTAAAAGTTGCCAAGGTTGATGTCGTGGGTCCGAATCCCATTGCCCGCTCCAATTAAAACAAAAAAAGCTCCCTTTAGTGGAGTTTTTTTGTTTTAAAGGTTAGCGGCAAAGGATGAGGAGCCACGAAAAAGTGGGTCCGACCACAAGCTCAAGCGAGACGGAAGTATCGCGGTCGGCAACGCCGATGAGCGCAGGGGCGACGAAGTCAATCCCATTGCTTTTCTCCAATTACAAAAAGGCCTCCTTTACGGAGGCTTTTTTTATTTGACAAAACACTTTTCATCTTTTACTATCGGAAACAATTTAAATTTTTATGTCTAACAATTAATCTTAATAATTATGAAAAAATCAATTGAAGAACAGTTAGCAATGTTTAAGCAACCCAATGCTGAACAACTGGTCACTGAGTACATCAACGAGGGCTTAAAGCTCTATTATGCTGCCATGGTTGAATTGACGAAGAATGTTCCTGAAGAGGTTCGCATCCAACTGGAAAACGTCTATGCTCTCCGCTTCGGTTTTGACAATCCGCCGGAAATTTCCGTTACCCTCTCAAAGGATGAAAGGAAGGAAATTACTTGTGGTGATTACCTCTGCGAGCCTGCTCAGATAATGATTGTGGATAAATTTCCGCAAGAAGTGGCAAAAGATTTGCTGCTCAAATACGGTAGAGCGTGGAATCTCTGCGAAAGGGTGCAGATGAGTATGATTCAGCAATTTCCTGACGATGACGGCCTGCAGGTATTGGGTGAGATAAGAAATCCCTGCGACAATGCAATATTGCAAGCCATTGAGCTGTACGAAAAAGAAGCTATGAGGGAGTTTCTTTTTGATAATGCCGCCTGCCTCAGCGATGTTGTTTTGAAGAAAGTCATGGAAGTCTTCACCTCAGAGCAAGCCAAGGATATTATCCTTGAATATATTAAGGTAAATCCTCTCAGCGATGAAATTCAAAGGGCAATCGCCGAAAAGCTCAAAAAAGATGACGCACACATCATCTTGATGAAGGCTATGCTCTTCTTCGGCACGAAACTTTCCAAAGAATCTTTTGACTATTTGGAAAAATAACCAACAAGCTCCCAATTTCGGGAGCTTGTTTATTTTTTATCAGCGAATAAAATTAGTAAGAACAATTTCTTCCTGTTTGGGAAGTTCGACACCGGCTTTTTTACCAGCCTCCCAACATTTCAAATGCCAAGCCATATTACGCGCCAATATGCGCATATTTTGCATTCCCTCCAAATCCTGACGCACTTCGTCAGCATTATGTCCGTGCACCATATTCCAATATCTTCCCGAAATTATCGGCATCTCCGAAATTGTAAAATACTTATTGAGTTGATCCAAAGTTGCGGTTGTACCTGACCTGCGCGCACTGACAACTGCAGCCGCCGGCTTATGTGTAAACACTCCGCCGCGTCCTGACATAAAAGCAGAAAAGAATACTCTGTCCATAAATGAGGTTATGCTGCCGCCTGCCGAAGCATAATGCACCGGCGACCCAAAAACAAAGCCATCAAACTCTTTGGCTTTTTCTACAAATTCATTTACTCCGTCCTCAATTACGCAATGTCCTATTTTTGAACAAGCACCACAGCCGCGGCAACCGGAAATGGTTTTGATTCCCAGTTGATAAATCTCGCTGGCGATTCCCTCGCTTTGCAGAGTATCGGCAATTTCTTGCAAAGCTGTATAAGTGCAGCCGTTTTGATGCGGTGAGCCGTTAACTAATAAAACTTTCATTTCAATCTCCCTAAAAACCTATTTTTTTCAACCAATCGGATACTTCTTGTTTGGCGCGTTCTCGCTCGTTTTGAGCCACATGGCCATATACAGCCAACCCGCCTGTT
Organism: uncultured Pseudomonadota bacterium; assembly: GCA_902763535.1. Taxonomy (GTDB): domain Bacteria; phylum Pseudomonadota; class Alphaproteobacteria; order RF32; family CAG-239; genus CAZU01. The sequence goes on from CACWSG010000002.1 coordinate 28,417, forward strand.
ACCTCAGCCCTTGTTGCGGTCTTAATTTTGTCCGGAATAGATGACAAACCGCTTCCCTCATGTGTAACAAACGGTGCAACCTTTTTTCCCTGCCAATCATATTGCTCTATAAAAGTATACAATGGCATCGGCATATCAGCCCACCAGTTTGGCGAACCGATAAATATGGTTTTATATTCCGCAAAATTAGCAACTTTTCCCTCGATTTCCGGTCTTGCATTAGCCTTCTTTTCTTTCAAAGCCGCTTCGGTCAGAGCCTTATATGCCGAAGGATAGTTATCATTTTTTACTTTTACTTCAAACAAATCAGCGTTTGTCAGTTCCGCTACCATCTTGGCAATAATCGCCGTATTACCTTCGCTAATATTGCCAACCCCATACTGCTCGCCGGTCTTTGAAAAATAAACTACCAAAGTTTTATTATCAGCCATTTTTATCTCCTTTGCTTCAACTGAAAAATTACTTAGCGCCGTCAACATAAGCGCAACTATATATAATACTTTTTTCATAGATTCACCTTTGCTTTAATACCACGTTTTCCAAGCATAGCCTTTAGAGCTTGCTCTAAGTCAAGTTTTTTTATTATAACTGTTGCAAAAACTATATCTCTAAATCAAAAGCGCCTTTTTTAAGGCGCCTTTAATTTATAACTCAGGTATTGAAGATTGTGTGCGTTTTTCTTCCGCCACCGGCACTTCTTTGGCAATTGAAATATCCTTGCCATCAAGCAAGTCTTTAATTTCTTCACCGGTCAAAGTTTCATACTCAACCAACGCTTCTGCCAACTTTTCCCAGTCGTTTTTGTGTTCGGTCAACAGTTGTTTTGCGCTGTCATAAGCTTCTGTTACCAACCTCTTTATTTCTGAGTCAACCAATTTGGCGGTTTCTTCGCTCATATTCCGGCTCTGAGTAACCGATTTACCCAAAAATACTTCACCGGTATTTTCAGCATACAAAACCGGACCCAATTTTTCACTCATACCCCATTCCGTAACCATCGAACGAGCCAAATTAGTAGCCGCCGCTATATCCGATGATGCACCGGAAGTAACCTTTTTAGCACCGAATTTTAATTCTTCAGCCACTCTGCCGCCCATCATAATAACCAAGCGAGACAACATTTTTGTTTTGGAATAAGAATATTGGTCTTTTTCCGGCAACTGTTGCACCATTCCCAAAGCACGGCCGCGCGGTATAATGGTTGCCTTATGAATAGGATCGGTTTCTTCCACAAACAACGAACAAATAGCGTGACCGGCCTCATGATATGCCGTGTTGCGTTTTTCCGCCTCATCCATAACCATTGATTTGCGCTCTGCACCCATCAAAACCTTGTCTTTAGCTTCATCAAAATCCTTTGAAGTAACTTTGGTCTTGTTTTTGCGCGCTGCCAGCAAAGCTGCTTCATTCACCAAATTAGCCAAGTCGGCACCGGAGAAACCGGGAGTTCCTCTGGCAATAACTGACAAATTAACATCTTTGGCTAAAGGAACTTTTTTAACATGGACTTTCAAAATTTCCTCGCGTCCTTTTTTATCAGGATTCGTAACCGTAACTTGGCGATCGAAACGCCCCGGACGCAACAAAGCCGGATCCAAAACATCAGGACGATTGGTTGCGGCAATAACAATAACATTCTCCTTATCCTCAAAACCATCCATCTCAACTAAAAGTTGGTTTAAGGTTTGCTCGCGTTCGTCATTACCACCACCCAATCCGGCACCACGATGGCGGCCCACTGCATCAATTTCATCAATAAACAACAAGCATGGCGAATTTTTTTTGGCCTGCGCAAACATATCGCGTACTCGTGAAGCCCCCACACCGACAAACATCTCAACAAAATCCGAACCGGAAATCGAGAAAAACGGCACATCGGCTTCACCGGCAACTGCACGAGCCAACAATGTCTTACCTGTGCCCGGAGGTCCTACCATCAATACACCTCTGGGGATTTTTCCGCCCAGCCTTTGAAATTTTGCCGGATCTTTCAAGAAATCGATAATCTCTTCCAACTCTTGTTTAGCCTCATCTGCTCCGGCAACATCAGCAAAAGTAACTTTTTTGGTATTTTCAATCAAGCGGGCACGCGACTTTCCGAAACTCATCGCCTTATTATTGCCGACGCTGGCTTGCCGCATAAAAAACACCCACACGCCAATCAGCAAAAGCATGGGAAACCACGATACCAAAATTCCCCACAAATTGCTACTGGTATTATCTTCCGGAACTGCCGTAACTTTTACATTATGACTGCGCAGATTCTCCACCATATTGGGATCATAAGGAGCATAGGTATAAAATCTGGTTCCGTTGGTTGCAACACCATTAACACTTGCGCCGGAAATAACTACTTCAGCAATTTGTTTATTTTCTACCCGATCCATAAACTCGGAAAAAGCCAAACGCTCCGATCCGGTTTTGGCCGCTTCACTGCCCCACAAACCGACTGTCAATGAAATTGCTAAAAAAACGCCTAACCAAATTAAAAAATTTTTTCCCATAAAACTAATCCTATAAAAAAATATTTGCTTTTTATATATAGCTTTTTAAATACCAAAACTCAAGTACTGTTATTGTTATCCCATCAAAAAACTGCCCTCACCATAGGCAAGAGCAGTTTTCCAAGTGCAACTAAATATCTATTTAGCAGCGTCGATTGCTTCTTGAATGACTGAAGCATCAAGTGTTTGCAAGATTTTGTTATTGAAAATCATTGTCGGAACACCGCTTACGCTGATTTTTGCAGCCAAATCAGCTGTATCACTCAAAGTTTTCTCAACTTTTTGTGAATTCATATCTGTTTTGATTTTTTCCATATCCAAACCAAGACCGCTGACCAACTCATCAATCTTGGATTCGCTCAAGCGACCTTCAAATTCGAACAACGCATTATAAACTTCAGCAAATTTGCCTTGTTCTGCAGCTGCCAAAGCAACTTTTGCAGCATATTTCGAAGCTGGCGACAAGAAAGTCATCGGCTTTGCTACAACTTTTACATCAGGGTTGTTAGCAACGATTTCTTTGATTGCCGGATGAACACGATGGCAGAAACCGCAAGAAAAGTCAAAGAACTCAACCAAAACTTTAGTTCCTTCAGGATTGCCGATAATACCATCATCAGCTCTTGCATAAAGAGCATCAGCATTCTTGGCTAAATTTTCTTCAACCAATTTCATGGCATTTTCTCTCTGTTGGTCTTCATAAGCCTGCATAGCATCAATTACCATTTCCGGATTGGCTTTTAATGCAGCTGCAACATCGTTTTTCTTGCAAGTCAAGCACATAGCTAAAGATGCAATTGATACAATCAATGCAACCACCGAAATATACATAGAATTATTTTTCATAATTTACATCCCCTAGGTTTAGTATTTTTTTAACACCCCATATATTAGCAACTAAAATATTATTTACAAGTCAAAAATAAATATTATTGATAATACAAAAAATTTGCACCATAATGTACTACAAATTTTAACTAGACTGGACAAGAATTATGTTTCACATCCATTTATCTTTGTTTTCCAAAACTAAAGCACTGGAAAGCGATATTGACAGATTTCATGATAAACTGATTGACGCATCGATGGTCTTTACTCAAGCCGTCAAAATTTATCTGAAAGAGGGGCGCAGCACTGATTTTAAAAAGCACTCTAAACAAATCAAACTTATAGAACACAATGCCGATGAACTTCGTCGCAATATTGAAAACAATTTATACGGATACAATTTGATTCCTGATTTGCGAGCCGATGTTTTGGAATTGGTTGAAAATTTCGATAAAGTCATTAACAAAATTGATGAAGTCACTTATATGTTTTATGCGGAATGTCCCCAAATTCCTGATGAATATCGTGCATATTTTAATGAATTGGTAGGTTTAAGCGCTGATGCCGCTGAAAATATGTGCAAAGCATCTCGTTCATTTTTCCGTGATTTAAGCGCAGTGCGCGACTACTCACAAAAAGTCTATTCCATTGAACATGAATCTGACATTTGCTCTCGTAAAATGTTGGAAAATATTTTTGCATCTGATCGTCCGTTGGCCGAAAAGCTGCAATTGCGTCAGTTTATCGACGGCATCGCTGAAATTGCTGACCAAGCTGAAGACTTTATTGATCAGCTTCTCATCTTTACCATTAAGCGAGACATCTGATGGATTTAACATTTCTTATTTATTTGAGTTCAGGACTGTTTTTAGGATGGTCATTGGGAGCTAGCGAAGCCTCCAATTTCGGCACTGCCGTCGCCACCAAAATGATAAAATTTCGTACCGCTGCCATCATATCTTCCGTCTGTGTCATCCTTGGCGCAGTAATTGAGGGCTCCGGTGCCACCAAGACATTGGATTCATTAGGCGACATCACATCTTTAGCCGGTGCTTTTATGATTGCTCTTTCGGCTGCCATGACTACCGCTTGGATGGTCAAACTGTCAATACCCGTATCCACCTCCCAAGCCATAGTCGGAGCAATTATCGGATGGAACTTTTTCGCCGGCAGAAATACAGATTTAACCATCCTTTCGGAAATTATTTCCGCATGGTTCTTAGGACCTATTTTCGGCGGCATATTTGCGATTCTGCTTTATGCATTGCTCAAAATAACTTTTACTCATTGGAAATTGCATATTTTACGCAAAGACAGCCTGACGCGTATAGCTTTGATATTTGCCGGAGCTTTCGGAATGTATGCTCTGGGCGCAAATAATATTGCTAATGTTATGGGTGTATTTGTAAAATCTTCGCCTTTAGACCAACTAAAATTGCCCTTAGGTATAATTCTTAATCATGAGCAAGTCTTATTCTTATTGGGAGGCATCGCTATATCCGTAGGTATATGCACTTACTCGCACAAAGTTATTGAAACCATCGGCAACACTATTATGAAACTATCACCTTTAATGGCTTGGGTCGTTGTAATGGCTCACGGTATAGTCCTTTTCATATTTTCTTCCACCGAATTGCGTGATTTACTTATATCTTGGCACTTACCTGCTCTGCCTTTAGTACCGGTATCTGCCACTCAAGCTATCATTGGTTCTGTCATCGGTCTGGGTTTAGCCAAAGGCGGTCGTGACCTCAACTGGAATGTAATCGGCAAAATAGTGATCAGTTTTGTGTTGACGCCGATAACTTCTGCCTTGGTTTGCTATATTTCATTGTTCTTTTTACAAAATGTATTTCAACAGGTAGTATACTAAGATGAAAGCAACCATCATTGCCATCGGCAAATGCAAAAAAAATTCACCCGAAGCGCAAATTATTGATGAATACATCAAACGTTCGCACTGGCAGCTGAGTGTCAAAGAAAAAGACAATTCTGATCAAAAATCCGAAGCTGAATTTTTACAATCATCGATTCCGCATGGCGCAAAAGTTATCGTATTGGATGAACGCGGAGTAAATTTAAAATCCACCGAATTGGCGCAAATTATTTCCGATTGGCAAACCAAAGGAACCTCCGAAATTTGTTTTCTTATCGGCGGAGCTGACGGACACCTGCAATCAACCCATGATAAAGCAGACTTAATTCTGTCTTTTGGCAAATTAACCCTCCCTCATATGTTGATGCGCGCTGTTTTGTCTGAGCAAATTTATCGCATTCAAACCATTCTTGCCGGTCATCCTTACCACCGCGAATAATTGTTGACTTTTGCAACATATCCATTAAATTATCCTTCATAAACCAATTAAAAACACATCATTATGTTTATAAAGAAAAAACGCCCATTCTCGGTAAGCGGACTACCTGCGACCAACTGGCAGCCATCGAATTGTTTTACACAAATCCTAAAATCAGCTTCTCCTGTTTTTACCCCTTTCACATTGTTGCAAAATTATTCCTTATGGAAAGTTTATCAAACCGGTAATGCTTTTTGCGGCAATGTCTCGCTGGTCAAAACAGTCTTAGTTTCTGATTTGGATGACAAACCCCTGTTTTATGCCTATGTCATTGAAGATGGTGACAACTACATTATGGCACAAATCGGCTTCCGACAGATTTACAAAGTTGCCAAAAAAAATGTTCATTTGGAGGAGACGAAAGTCTATCGGTTAATGTTCTGTCCATTAAAAAATGACAATGATGCCATAGCCGTTTTCACCGCCGACAAACGCAGAAAAATGGTTGATTTGTTAATTCGCTCGTCAACCGGTGCCGAACACCATCTCAATTATCGCGGTCATTCTGAAAAAGGCGCGATTAAATGGCTCGAAAAACACGGATTATTCTAACGAAAAGCAGAATCTTTATCTCAAAAAAAGATTCTGCTTTTTTTAATTAATTATTATCCTTTTTCGGACTACAATAATCGCAATGTTTTTAAGGAGTATTAATTGTGAAGACCATTCTTGCTTGGCTAAAATCTTTATTAATATATTGCGACCGCCGTATGCTGGTGATGTTGCTGTTAGGTTTTGTTTCGGGACTGCCTTTTTTATTGGTTTCATCCACCTTATCGCTTTGGCTCAAAGATGCCGGCATTCCGCTTGCAGCCATTGGTATGTTTGCTTTAGTCAAATCTCCTTACAGTTTTAAATGGTTGTTTTCTCCAATTATTGATCAATGCCGATTGCCCTTGTTTTCTCGCTTGGGACGCCGTCGAGGCTGGGCTGTATTTATCCAACTACTGCTTATGGGCTCTCTGCTGGCTATGTCGTTCATTAATCCTGCCGCCAAAACATCTTTATTTGTCTTAATGGTATTTTTTGCTGCTCTCTTTTCCGCTTCTCAAGATATTGTACTCGATGCTTATCGTATTGAGCGATTCGCTGCCAATGAACAAGCAGCCGGCGTTGCGGTATTTGTATTTGGCTATCGTATCGGCGTTTTGTTTGCCGGTGCCGGTGCCCTGATTTTAGCCGATTATTGGAATTGGAGTGTTGTTTATCAAGTCATGGCTGCCAGCATTCTGCTTGGCACGATTACCATTTTATTTTCTTCCGAACCGACTAACAACCAAGCCCCCATCTCTCATAACTGGCACGAAATCATAATCAATGCCGTAGTCAAACCTTTTACCGACTTTATGAAACGCGACAAATGGCTATGGATTTTATTATTTATATTCTTCTATCGTATGAGTGATGCCTATATTGCCCCAATGGCTTATCCGTTCTTTGACGATATCGGTTTTACCAAAATTCAAATTGCCTACATAATCAAAATCTACGGAGTAATTGCCACAATTATCGGCTCATTTATCGGCGGAATAGTCGTCGATCGCTTAGGGTTGGCCAAATCATTGCTGTTTTGCGGGATATTACATGGTTCATCAAATCTGCTTTATCTGTGGCAGGTATGTGCCGGCAATGACACTTCGGTTCTGACCATTACCATTTTTGTTGAAAATATCTCTGGTGGCATGGGCACTTCAGCTTTTGTTGCTTATCTGTCATCATTATGCAACCGCCAATACACCGCCACCCAATATGCTTTGCTGTCTTCTTTCATGGGAGTTGCCCGCGATTTGTTTGCTGCAACCTCCGGCATTGTAGCTAAGTCATTGTCATGGTTTGGTTTCTTCAGCCTGACCGCCGCCATGTCATTGCCGGGAATATTCATTCTTCTTTATCTGATGAAAAAGAAAGCCGTCAAATAGACGGCTTTTTTGTTATACTGTTATTTTTTTAATGATAATTCTTCCCAAGTTTTCAGCCCTAACTTTTTCATGTCATCGGGCATTTGACTGACGATATTCATATCTGCTATATACGCATCTTTAATATTATCCAGCAATGTTTCAACCACTACCACTACCGAGGCTTTGCGCAGCTTATCCCTGACATCAGGATTAACATAATCCAGCACTATTCTCTGTTCCAAATTGCGCTCCAACACTGCGTGATCTCTTCCGTCATAAACCACACGAGGATGCTCCGCTTTACCGGCCTTGGCGCTGATATAAATATACAGCTCACCTTCTTCGCTTTCCGCAACGATGTAATTACCTTCAGTCTGATAGTCCAACATAAATTTCGCCTGTTCACTGTTTTATCAAAAAAATACTGCGCCAATATACCATTTAGACAAAAAACAGTCAACAAAAAATTACAACACATAATCTAACAAAGCTGTAACAAAATCTGCTCTTCTGTTCTGATAATCAAGATAATAAGCGTGTTCCCAAACATCAACACAAAACATCGGCTCCACTCCCTCCATGGTCAACGGACCATCAGCATTAGCCGTCTTAATTATCGCAACTTCATTATCCTTTTGTACTGCCCAACACCAACCGCTGGCAAATTGCGATACTGCCGTTTGTTTAAATTGTTGTTTGAAATCTTCAACCGACTCGAAATCATTTTTTATCATTGCAACATAATTTTTCTTTTCCGATTCGTTCAAACTTAAACTGCGCCAAAAAAACTCATGATTCCACATTTGTGCCGCATTATTATAAATCATTTGATCCTGCCTCAAATTATTGTGGCTTTCTTTTACCACCAATTCCAATGCCATATTTTCATAACGCGTGGCTTTGACCAATTCGTTAAGTTTGTCACAATATCCTTTATAATGTTTGTTATAGTGAAAATCCATTGTTTGAGCTGAAATAAAAGGCTCCCATGCATCCAAAGAACGGCCAAGACTCTTCATCATAAACATTGCTTTACTCCTTTGATAATTACTATTTTTTGTGCTTTTTTATATAAGCATTAGTACCGACTTCATCAAGGAGCTTTTGTTCATTCATTTCCATTTCTTTGCGTTGCTGACGCGTTCTTTCCTCATCAATAATATTATAAGTTTTTTCTTCCTTAAAAACATCAGCCATCACATTACGCAGCTGTTCTATTTGTTGTTCCAATTCAGCTATACTTGTTTCCAAAACTTTGCGTTTTTTCAAATAATTTTCGGTATAAGCGCCAAAGTCGCACAACAAAGGATGTTGTGCGGCAAATTCTTTTTCACGTTCATAATCAGCATTCAATTCGTGCAATTCTTTGTAAAGCTGATCTTGTCTGGTCAATTTGCCAAGCAAACTACGACGCAGCTCATCCAACTCCATTTTTTTTACGCGCTGCAAAACTTTCAAAGATTTTGCCATCTAACTACTCTTCTGCCAGATAAGGTGTTGCCAAAATATTACCCAACATTTCATAGCATTGTTCCAAAGAAAAGCGATCTCTTTTGGTTTGCGACAAAAATTCCTCAATCATCGGATAATAGAATATTGCCTCGTCAACATCGCGATTCGAACCTTTTTTATAGGCGCCCAAACGAATAAGCTCAGCCATATCCTCATAAGAAGCAATATATTTACGCGCTTTTGCCACAATCGCATATTCTTCTTTTGTATCACAATCCGGCATTGTACGCGAAATCGAACGCAATATATTAATCGCCGGATAGCGGTTGCGTTCCGCTATTGCTCTGTCCAACACGATATGTCCGTCCAAAATTGACCGCACGGCATCAGCAATCGGTTCATTATGATCATCACCATCGACCAAAACCGTAAACAATCCGGTAATTGTGCCGTTTCCTGCCCCCGGACCGGCACGCTCCAACAGTTTTGGCAACTCAGAAAACACACTCGGCGTATAACCTTTTGATGCCGGTGGCTCGCCGACCGACAAAGCTATTTCGCGCTGTGCCATTGCAAAACGAGTTATTGAATCCATCATACACAAGACATCTTTGTTTTCGTCACGAAAATATTCGGATATTGCCATCGTAACATAAGCAGCCTGACGCCGTAACAAAGGGCTTTCATCTGAGGTCGCCAAAACCAAAACTGATTTTTTCATTCCCTCTTCGCCCAAGACATCTTCTATAAATTCTTTGGCCTCTCTCCCACGTTCACCTATCAGACCTATTACTGAAATATCCGAATTGGTGTTTCTTGCCATCATCGACATCAAGGTCGATTTTCCCACGCCGGAACCGGCGAAAATTCCCATACGTTGACCTTTACAAATGGTCAAAAATGCATTAACCGCCTTAACCCCTAAATCGACCTTACCTTTAACCCTGTCACGAAACGGCGCCGGCGGTGGTGAAGTTTTAATAAAATAAGGCTTGTTCCCTTTAATCAAAGGACCTTTTCCGTCAATTGCTTCGCCAAAAGCATTTACAATGCGCCCCAGCCAGCTTTCATGCGGATAAATCACCGGAGAACTCATCGTGAATTCAACATCACAATTCACTCCTATTCCCTCTATCGAACCATACGGCATAGCCAAAACTTTACCATCGCGAAAACTGACAATTTCGCAAGGAATTTTTTCACCACGATTATTAATAACATCACATCCGTCCCCGACCGACATACCGTCAATCAGTCCGGATATTTCAACAAACAACCCTTGCACGCCGCATACTTTTCCATGATAAAACGCGTCGTCCAACCGATTTATTGAATTGATAATACTGCTGGTTAAATCTCCCAAATTCTCCAAACTCCGGCTTTTTATTGGTGATATTACCTATATACTACATTATTTTGCTATTTAACAATAAATATAAAGGTTATTAACATCCGCCGCGTTGATAAAAAAATTGTTAATAATTATTAACAACGCTAAACAAATAAAATTTATACCTATATAGTGTAGTTATAAAATTCTTAGAAAGATTAGGAGGATATCCGCAAATGAGAGTATTACTTGTAGAAGACGACTTTGCAGTTTCTCAAAGCATTGAAACCATGCTCAAAAAAGAAGGCATGATTGTTGACACTACCGATTTGGGCGAAGATGGCTTGGAAATTGGCAAATTATATGACTATGATATTATAATTCTTGATTTGATGTTGCCCGACATTAACGGTTATGAAGTTTTGCGCAACTTGCGCGGGTCCAAGGTCAAGACTCCGGTTTTGATTCTATCCGGTCTGTCCGAACCCGACAACAAAGTTAAAGGTCTCGGCTATGGTGCTGACGACTATCTTACCAAACCGTTTGATAAAAAAGAGCTTTTGGCTCGCATTCATGCTATTGTCCGTCGCGCTAAAGGCCATTCGGAATCTGTTATTACTACCGGTGATGTAGTTGTTAATCTTGACACCCAAACCGTTACCGTTCAAGGCAAAACTTTGCACTTAACCGGCAAGGAATATGGTATTATGGAATTGTTATCTTTGCGTAAAGGCTCAACCTTAAACAAAGATCAGTTTTTGAACCATTTGTATGGCGGCATTGATGAACCGGAGTTAAAGATAATAGATGTGTTTATCTGTAAATTGCGTAAAAAATTGGAACGCGCTTCCGGTGGCAAGAACTATATCGAAACCGTTTGGGGCAGAGGTTATGTCCTGCGCGATCCCGATGAAAAAAAATAAATTTTTAACCGGCCAGATTTTGACCGGTTTTTTATATGCTAAAACTTGCAAAATAATTCTTGCTTTTATATTTTTTTATGCTAAAAAGAACATAAATTATAACATATTATCTGAAGTGGAGCCGCAAGCTCCGCTTTTTTGTTAGGAGAAACAGAGCTAATGCAACAACATCCTTTGGAAAAATTGTTAACTCCGGTGGTCGAAGGTTTGGGCTATGAAGTTGTCCGTATCATGACTATCGGCGTCCAAAATCCGACTTTGCAAATTATGATTGAACCGCAAAATCACGAAAATCCCGATGTTGATGATTGCGCCAAAGTAAGCCGCGCCATATCTGCTGTTTTAGATGAGAAGGATCCGATTGCCGGAGAATATACTCTTGAAGTCAGTTCTCCCGGCATTGATCGTCCTTTAACCAAGCCGGAGCATTTTGCTCGTTTTGCCGGCTACGAAGCTAAAATTGAAACCTCGGAAGCAATTGAAGGACGCAAGCGCTTCAAAGGTAAAATTATTAATTTAGAAAAAGGCGAACTGATAAATTTTGACATGGACGGAACAAATTATCAAATTCCGTTCGATGTCATCAGTAAAGCCAAACTTGTTTTAACTGACGAACTGTTGGCCCAAGCCGCCGCAGATCAATTAACTGACTAACTTTTATTACAGAGGTAAAAATGCAAGAAAAAGAAAATATGCCCAGACCCGGAATTGTTTTGGTAGCAGATACTGTTGCTAGAGAAAAAAACATTGACAAAGAAGATGTTTTTGAAGCAATGGAAGTAGCCATTCAAAAATCGGCTCGCACCAAATATGGTATGGAACATGATATTAGAGCTCATATCGACCGCAAAAACGGTGCTATTTCATTAGCGCGTTACCGCGAAGTTATTGCTGATGGCGAAGAAAAAGAAAATGAGGCTGCTCAATTAACCTTGCGTGAAGCTAAGGCCTATGACCCCAAAATAAAAGTTGGTGAATACATCATTGATGCTTTGCCTCCTATTGATTTCGGACGCATTGCCGCCCAAACCGCCAAACAGGTTATAACCCAAAAGGTTCGTGAAGCCGAGCGCAACAAGCAATTTGAAGAATACAGCGAAAAAATCGGCACCATTGTCAATGGTACGGTAAAACGCGTTGACTACAACAATACCACTATTGATATCGGCAAAGCTGAGGCCATTTTGCGTCGTGAAGAATCCATCCCCAACGAGAACTTAAAAGTCGGCGATCGCGTCAGAGCTTATGTTTTGGATGTTCGCAAAGAAAATAAAGGTCCGCAAATTTTCTTATCCAGAACTTGCCCCGAATTCATGGCCAAACTGTTCCAATCTGAAGTTCCTGAAGTTTATGACGGAATTGTTCAAATTGTGTCGGTTGCGCGTGATCCCGGCTCCAAAGCCAAAATTGCCGTTAAAAGTGATGATGTTACTTTGGATGCGGTCGGAACTTGTGTCGGCTTGCGCGGAATCAGAGTTTTGGCCGTCAGCACCGAATTGCATGGTGAAAAAATCGACATTATTCCTTACTCTGACGACAAAGCGGAATACATTGTAAATGCTTTAGCTCCTGCTGAAATTGTCAAAGTAGTATTGGATGAAGAAAACAATCGTATTGAGGCTGTCGTATCTCAAGATCAATACTCTATCGCTATCGGTCGCCGTGGGCAAAATGTGCGTTTGGCTGCCAAATTAATCGGTTGCGATATTGATGTTTTAACCGAGGAACAAGAACAAGAGCGTCGCTCCAACGAAAACAAAGTTCGTTCACAAAGATTCATGGAAATTTTGGATGTTGATGAACTTTTGGCTCACTTGTTGATTGCCGAAGGCTTCTCCAATGTTGATGAAATTGCCATGGTTAATGTTTCCGAATTGGCCGAAATTGAAGGTTTTGACGAGGAAATTGCTCAAGAATTGCAACGTCGTGCTCAAGCCTATGTTGAAAAACGCAATCAGGAATTCGCCCTAAAGAGCAAGAACTTGGGCTTGGATGAAAAATTACAAGCAATCGAAGGCTTGGACAAAGATATGTTGATGAGCTTAGCCGATCACAACATTCGCACTATTGATGATTTGGCGGATTTGTCAACCGACGAGCTTATCGAAATTCTTGGTCAAGATATCCTTTCAACCAAAGAAGCCGAAAAAGTCATTATGGCGGCTCGTGCTCACTGGTTTGAGGAATAACAAGGTTATGGCGGGCATAACATCTATGCCCGCCTTCAAGGAATTTGAACAATGAAACAAGATGCCACTCGCAAATGTATAGCAACCGGAACGACGATGGACAAAGATCGGATGCTCCGCTTTGTGGCTGTTGAAAATATCGGAATCATCCCCGATTTTAAGAAAAAACTCGGTGGCAAAGGTATTTATGTTACCAATGCTAAAAGCATTTTGGCAAAAGCTGTTCATGACAATTTGTTTGCCAAAGCTCTAAAAAAGAAGATAAACATTAACGACGATTTATTGCAAAACACCGAAAATCTTTTGCGCAACCAAGCCTTACACGCGATTTCTTTGGCACGCAAAGCCGGTTGTGCTATTTGGGGATTAGATAAATCGCTTGAAGCTATCAAAAAAGGTCATGTTGCCTTTGTATTGGAGGCATCCGATGCCGGCTGTGACGGTCATAAAAAAATGTCATCACACGCTAAGGACCTGGAAATATACAGTTTATTCACATCAGAGGAGTTAAACCAAGAACTAAACCGTGAAAACACCGCTCACATGGTCTTCCTAAAAAGTCCCATCAGCGAAATGGTCAGAGATGCATTTATTCGTTTGACTTCTTACTTAAACAATTAAAGTCTTGTAATGGAGAAACACTTATATGACAGAAGATACCGCAAAACCTAAATTAACCTTGTCAGGGAAATCTACCCTCACACTCAAGTTGGGTAGTGCCCCTAAACAACCTTCTGACAAAAAGATGGTTCAGGTTGAGGTTCGTAAAAAGAGAATCATTAATCAAGCTCCGACCGAAACCTCTCCCAAAGTAAAAATTGATCAGGAAACTGCGGCAAAATTAAAGCTCTTGGCCGAAGCCAAGGAATTTGACAGTCGTCGCAAAGCTGACGAAGAAGAACGCACTCAAAAACGGCGCAAAATTGCCGAGCAGGAAGCCGAAGAAAAGCGCATCGCCGCTGAGGAACAAGCTCGCCTTGAACAAGAGAAAAAGCAACAAGAAGAAGCTCAAAAAGCCGAACAGGAAAAAGCTGCTGCTGCCAAACAGGCTCCTTTAGAAGACGAGTCCGGTGACAATCGAGCTCTTAACAAATTCAAAGAACGTCAAAAACACAAATTTGATGATGATGAGGAAGAAGAGGAATACACCAAACGCGAAAAACCTGTCTCCAAAGAAGAAGTTTTTGAACAAGAGCGCAAAAAGCAAATAACCAAACGCTCTTTTGAACCGCAACGCCGCAATGCCAAAGTTAACATTCACAATATTCGCACTGACGAAGATGATGATGACTTTGGTTACGGCTATGGCAGTCAGCGCCGTTACAAGAAAAAAGCACCCAAACCGATTGTTCAAGCTGCACCTGCTGAAAAAGTCATCAAAGATGTTATTATTCCCGAGGTTATCACCGTACAGGAATTGGCCAACCGCATGGCTGAAAAGTCTGCTGATGTTATCAAAAAATTGATGTCTTTGGGTGTAATGGCAACCATAAACCAAGCTATTGATGCCGATACAGCTCAGATTATTGTTGAAGAGTTCGGGCACAAATTCAAACGCGTTGCTGATAGCGATGTTGAACAAGGCTTGCGCGGACAAGAAGACACTGCTGAACAATTATTGCCTCGTGCACCGGTTGTTACCGTAATGGGGCACGTTGACCATGGTAAAACCTCTTTGCTTGATGCTTTGCGCGAGACCAATGTTGCCGCCAAAGAGGCCGGTGGTATAACTCAACATATCGGTGCTTATCAAATTACGGTTAAATCCGGTCAAAAGATTACCTTCATTGATACTCCCGGACACGAAGCATTCTCTGAAATGCGCGCCCGCGGTGCCAAGGTAACCGATATTGTAGTATTGGTTGTTGCTGCCAATGATGGTATCATGCCGCAAACCATTGAAGCTATCCGTCACGCCAAGGCTGCTGATGTGCCGATTGTTGTCGCCATTAACAAAATCGACCTTCCCGGTGCCGATCCGATGAAAGTCAAAACAGCTCTTCTGCAACATGGTATTGGTGTCGAGGAGATGGGCGGCGAATGCTTGTGCGCCGAAGTTTCTGCCAAAAAACGCATTAACATTGACAAATTGGTTGACGCTATTTTGTTACAGGCTGAAATGCTTGATTTGAAAGCCAATCCCAATCGTGCCAGTGAAGGTGCGGTTATTGAAGCCAAAATGGAAAAAGGCCGTGGTACGGTTGTAACCGCGCTTGTTCAAAAAGGCACCTTACACATCGGTGATATTTGCATTGCCGGTAAAGAATGGGGACACATTCGCGCCATGTTCAACGAGCATGGTCAAAAAATGCAGGAAGCAGGTCCTGCCACTCCGGTTGAAATTTTAGGTCTTAACGGAACTCCTTCCGCCGGTGATGACTTTATTGTCGTTGCTGATGAAACCAAAGCCAAAGAAATTACCGGCTATCGTATCCGCAAAGAGCGCGATGCCAAGTTGGTCAAATCAGCCAAATCCGCTATGGAACAAATGCTTGACAAGATTAAATCCGGTGAGGTTAAACATTTGCCGATTATTATCAAAGCTGATGTTCAAGGCTCGATTGAAGCGATTGAAGGCGCGGTTTCCAAATTATCAAACGACGAGGTCAGCGTCCAAATTCTGCACTCGGCAGTCGGAGCTATTTCTGAATCTGATGTAACTTTAGCCAAAGCCTCCCACGCTTTGATTATCGGCTTCAATGTCCGCGCCAATATGCAGGCTCGTGAAATGGCGCGTCGCGATGAAATCGAAATCAAATATTATTCCATTATTTATGATGTTTTGGATGACATCAAAAAAGGTTTGGAAGGTATGTTATCCCCCGAGCTCAAAGAAAAATTGCTCGGTTATGCCGAAATTCGTGAAGTCTATAACATTACCGGAGTTGGCAAAGTCGGTGGCTGTATGGTTACCGAGGGCTTGGTCAAACGCGGCGCCAAAATCCGCTTGTTGCGTGATAATGTGGTTATCCATGATGGCGCCATCGGTCAGCTCAAACGTTTCAAAGATGATGTCAAAGAAGTCAAAGAAGGCTTTGAATGCGGTATTTCCTTTGAAAATTATAACGACATTCAAAAAGGCGACTTTATTGAGTGTTATGAGATTGAGGAAATCGCCAAGAATTTATAATCCTCCTTTCATTATAAAAGAACCGCTTAATCTTAAGCGGTTCTTTTGTTTTAAACACTATCCAAACTGTTCATAAAGAAAAAATCCACATAATTGTTGAGCGTGCAATATAGCATTGACCGGATTATTAAACCCCCACCTCTTAAATTAGATGGGGGTTTATAGTTAGAATAAATTATTATCTGCGCAAATCCTTTTGCCCACCAAAGCTGTAAGATACTCCCACATGCCCACCATTGACACTATTACCTGCAGCATCATTGCCTATCTGTCCTCCGGCATAAACCTGCGTTTGGCCTTTGCTGGCGGCAACATCAATATATAATGTTTCCCCTGATTTAGTTGTCTGACCGATAATAGTCATACCGGATTCTACAAAATTATAGGAAACCCTGAGCAACCCATTTAAATCTTTTTGCTCAGCATCATAGTTTCCGCCGATGGTAACCGCCATTTTATCATTTTGTGCAGACATGGTGCCGAATACTTTTGCTAATTGACCATCTTGATGCATTTGTGCCGCCGCTGTAAATGACAACTTAAAACCTTCGGCTTCAATATTTTTACAAACTTTTCCCCATAAATCGGCATGTTCAGGATTAGGAATAACCATAAATCCCTCCTCAGTTTTGCCAATCATTCCCAATTCTATAAGTGAACCATCTTTTGTCTTTACTCCCAAAACAGCCTTATCGCTAAGGTTAAAAAACGCCCCGCCATAAAACTCATTTGCTGCACTTATGCCGGGTGTTTGTAAAAAATTTGGTGCAAACTCGGTAGCAGAGCGCCCTGCCGCACCAAAAACCGTTAGTTTTGCATCTTCACCAAACTGTTTACCTACTTCCAATAAGCAAGATGAATTTATAGCCGTTATGTCTGCTTGCCCCATGGCCGAATTTGCTTTTAACACAAGCAACTCTTGCACATTAAAATTACCATATACACCATTATCAAATTTTACACTTCCCGACAAACTAGGCGAAAAGTTATTCAAAAACGCCGTGCCATCATTATTAATCTTCAATGTGCTAAAGTTATTAAAACCTGCCTTTAATTGGGTAGTCGGCTTGTTATTGCCATCATTGTTTGTGGTCGTTTGAGCCTTGGCTCCGCCACCAATTCCCATAAGCATTAACGCCGCACATGTAAATGCTTTGATGCGCTTATGCTTTATACCGTTTATTTTGTCTCTTATACTCATGTTTATTCTCCTTATCAATTTGTAGATGTCAATTTTATTATACCCCCCCCCCGGTAGACAAAAGTCAAGTTTTTTTGGCAAAAAAAATAACATTACTAAAAAGCGCTGGAATCTCTTCCAACGCTTTTTTTAGTTTCTAGTAATATCTGATTATACGATTTTTTATTTTTTCAAAACCGCTACGCCCGGCAGTTCTTTGCCTTCCATCCATTCAAGGAAAGCACCGCCGGCAGTTGAAATATAAGTAAATTTGTTTTCAACTTTCGCATTAGCCAAAGCCGATACTGTATCGCCGCCGCCGGCAACCGAAACAATTTTGCCCTGCTCAGTCAACTTTGCAGCATATTGAGCCACTGCATTAGTTGCCGTATCAAACGGCTTCATCTCAAACACACCCAAAGGTCCGTTCCACACAAGTGTTTTGCACTCGTCCAATTCCGCCTTAATCATGGCAACGGTCTTCTCGCCAACATCAAGCATACTCCAACCGTTGTTGGGAATATTGTTGACATCAACGGTTTCATGTTTGGCATCAGCCTTAAACTCTTCAGCAATAACCACATCAAGCGGCAAAATAATCTTGCAACCGTTTTCTTTGGCGGCTTTCATAATACCGGCTGCGGTATCGAGCATATCCATCTGCACCAAAGAGTTTTTCTCGGTTACATTGGCGATTCCCGCCGCACTCATAAAAGTATGTGCCATACCGCCGGAGATTACCAATTTATCAACTTTTTTAATCAGGTTGTTGAGCAAATCCAACTTGGTCGAAACTTTTGAACCTCCTACAATAGCCATCAACGGACGCTCCGGATTGTTCAACCCTTTGGTCAAAGCGTTGATTTCTTCTTCCATCAAACGACCGCAGGCACAAGGACGCAATTTGGCAGCTGCCACCATCGAAGCATGAGCACGATGTGCGGTTGAAAAAGCATCAGACACATAAACATCAACACCCTTTACCAATTCAGCTGCAAAATTTTCATCGCCTTTACTCTCTTCTTTATAAAAGCGCAAATTTTCCAACAACAAAACTTCGTCTGCTTTCATGTGTTTAATAGCTTCTTCCACATGCGGTCCAACGCAGTCATCAACAAACACAACCTTTTTATTCAGGGCTTTTTCCAAATCGTTAACAATATGGGTTAATGAATTTGCCATATCGCCCTTGCCTTCGGGACGCCCCAAGTGTGAAGTAACTACTACTTT
Source organism: uncultured Pseudomonadota bacterium (assembly GCA_902763535.1). Classification (GTDB taxonomy): domain Bacteria; phylum Pseudomonadota; class Alphaproteobacteria; order RF32; family CAG-239; genus CAZU01. The sequence goes on from CACWSG010000002.1 coordinate 47,438, forward strand.
GGCACCTTTGCTCATCAATTCTTTAATTGTCGGCACCGTGCGCACAATACGCGCAGTGTTGGTAACTTGGAAATTTTCATTCATCGGCACATTCAAATCGGCACGCAACATAACTACCTTGCCGTTCAAATCACCCAAATCATCAATTGTTCTATATTCGCTCATTTTTCAATCCTTCTATTCTCAAAAAACAAGACTCCTGCCCTAATCAAGCAGGAGTCCTTATATCAATCAGCTTATCCGTTAACTTTTGCCATGTGAGCAATCAAGTCTAACACTTTGCAGGAATAACCCCACTCATTGTCATACCATGCTACAACTTTAACAAAAGTCGGAGTTAATTGAATACCGGCTTTGGCATCAAAGATTGAAGTGCGTGAATCACCCAAAAAGTCTGATGATACAACCGCATCTTCAGTATAACCCAAAACGCCTTTGAGTTCGCCTTCCGAAGCCTTTTTCATTGCAGCGCAAATTTCTTCATAAGTGGCAGCTTTTTCCAAATTGGCAGTCAAGTCAACTACTGAAACATCTAAGGTAGGAACGCGCATTGACATACCGGTCAATTTACCGTTCAATGACGGAATAACTTTGCCAACAGCCTTAGCTGCACCGGTTGATGATGGGATAATATTGCCCGAAGCAGCTCTGCCGCCGCGCCAATCTTTCATTGACGGACCATCAACGGTTTTTTGCGTGGCTGTTGTTGAGTGAACGGTTGTCATCAAACCTTCTTTAATACCGAAAGCATCATTCAAAACTTTGGCAATCGGAGCCAAGCAGTTTGTGGTGCAAGAGGCATTAGATACAAATTGAGTTCCTTTAACATAAGAATCAGTATTAACGCCGCAAACAAACATCGGAGTATCATCTTTAGAGGGGGCTGACATTACAACATATTTAGCACCGGCATCGATATGAGCCTGAGCTTTTTCTTTGGTCAAGAACAAACCGGTTGATTCAACAACATAGTCTGCGCCGATCTCGCCCCACTTCAAATCAGCCGGATTCTTTTCGGCAGTAACTCTGATAGCTTTGCCGTTAACTACCAATTTGCCGTCTTTAACTTCGATTGTGCCGTCAAATTGACCATGCATGGTGTCATATTTAAGCATATAGGCCATATAATCAACATCAATCAAATCGTTAATGCCGACGATTTCAATATCATTTCTCTTTTGGGCAGCACGGAAAACCAAGCGTCCGATGCGGCCAAAACCGTTAATACCAACTTTTATTGTCATTATTTTACTTCCTTCTATAAAAAACAGTTAGCTTTGTAAAATCGGAATTAATTTAACAGCCAAAGGTTAATTTTTCAACAATGTTTTAAAATTTATACCATTTTGTCGCATATAAAAAAGTTGCCAAATCTAATATAAGGGTATATTTATACAAAATAAACTTGTTAACATAAAGGATACCAATGGCGCTTAATATAACCCAACATTCACAAAAAACTACCATTGAATTGTCCGGTGATATGCGCCGATTCGATGCTTCGGTCGAATTACAAAATTTATTGCAAAGCAAACCAAGCCCTATTTTGATTGACGCCAAAAATCTTCAATTTTGGGATTCTACCACTGCCTCAATTATCTACCAAATTATGCGTTCATCGACTGATGTCAAATTGCAAAACCTTCCGCAAGGTCTCCGTAATTTAATACAATTAGCTTTTAAAATCGATCGCAAACCTTTCATCGCCGAACAAAAAGAAGATTTTTTCGAAAACATCGGTGATCATCTTGTTTCGCGTTGGCAAAGCTTGGGCAAGTCATGTCGTTTTTTACAACAAATATTTATTTCCCTATGGCATCTGTTGCGGGGCAAAGCTTTTACTCTTTCCGCTGATTGGTTTGATGCGCTTTCCCAAAGTGGCCCCAAGGCTTTGAGCATTATCATTTTAGCCAGTTTTATGACCGGATTAATTTTGGCTTTTGTCGGTTCTTTGCAGCTCCAAATGTTTGGCGCCCAAATTTATGTAGCATCTTTGGTCACCATTGCCATGGTGCGAATAATGGGAGCAATTATGACCGGCATAATCATGGCCGGACGATCCGGCGCTCAAATGGCAGCAGTAATCGGCTCAATGAAAGTCAATGAAGAATTAGACGCTCTAAAAACCATGGGACTGCCTGCCGGCGACATGGTCATTTTGCCGCGCTTAATTGCCCTCACCATATCTTGTCCTTTTCTGACCATTTTTGCTGATTTGGCCGGCATTTTAGGCGGAATGTTGGTTGCCGTCGCTGCTTTTGATATTTCAGCCGCGCAGTATTGGTACTATGTCACACAGGCCTTTTCTTTGCGTAACTTTACCATCGGAATTATTCACGGCGGAATTTATGGCTTTATAATTGCCGCAGCAGGATGTTATTTTGGCATCAACTGCGGGCGCGATGCCAAAAGTGTCGGTGAGGCAGCTACTCAGGCTGTGGTGTCAGCTATCGTGATTATGATTGTTGCCACAGGTATTTTGACTTGGATTATTGAGGGGTTAGGAATATGAGTGAAACCGTCATCAAAGTCAAAAACCTAAATATTGCCTATGACGAAAATGTCATCATGCACGACATTAATTTTGAGGTAAAAAAGCAAGACATCTTTATGATTATGGGCGGTTCAGGTTGTGGCAAAAGCAGTTTGCTGAAAGTGCTGATAGGCTTAAAATCTCCCGCTAAAGGTCAAGTATTTATCCAAGGTGCTGACTTTTACAAATCCAGTGATAAATCACGCAAAAAAATCATGCAAAACTGCGGTGTATTATACCAAAACGGTGCCTTGTTTTCTTCCATGACCGTCGGCGAAAATATTGCTCTTCCCTTACAGCAATACACCTCTTATTCACCATCTGCCATTGATGAACTGGTTGAGCTAAAATTGGCTTTGGTCGGTTTACACGGATATAAAACTTTCTATCCCGATGAACTTTCCGGCGGTATGAAAAAACGCGCCGCTTTAGCCCGTGCCATGGCACTTGATCCGGAAATATTATATTTTGATGAGCCTTCATCGGGACTTGATCCGGTCAGCTCGCGTCTTTTAGATGAGCTGATATTAGAATTAAATGCTAATCTCAAAACTACTATTGTTATCATCAGTCATGACATTGACTCCATCTTGACAATCGGCAGCCAAGCCATATATCTTGACGCTGCAACCAAAACTCTCGCCGCACAAGGTAATCCAAAAACTTGGCTTAAGAATCCACCGACATCGGCCATTGCCGATTTCTTCAAAAGACGAACGGAGGTATAAAGATGCGCAAAACATCAAATCGTAAATTAATTGGTATATTCTGGTGCTTAAGCCTTTTATTGTTGCTTGGCATTATCGCTTATGGCTTGAAAGACAGTTTTGACAGCGAAGGTGAACGCACTGTTGTAATGTATTTTGAAGAATCCATCACCGGACTTAATGTCGGCTCTGATGTTGTGCTCAAGGGCGTTAAAGTCGGCGAAGTTAAGCGCATCAATATTCAAATTAACTCCGAAACCCTCAATTTTAGCATTCCGGTTTATGCGGTTATGAAAAAAAGAGTAATTAGGACGATTAACAACAATAATGGCGGTGACATCAGCGATTTAATCAAAAAAGGTCTGCGCGCTCGCCTAACTTCCCAAAGTTATGTTACCGGTCAACTTATGATTGAGCTTGAAATGTTGCCGGACACCCCGATAAAATATCACAACAATCCTCGCGGCGTCTTTGAAATCCCCACCGCCTTATCGGCTTTTGGCGAATTTTCCCGCAACTTACAATCTTTACCCATCGGTGAAAGCATCAAAAACTTTTCAGACTTTTTTGCTTCACTCAACCAAACCATGCCCAAATTTGAAAATCTGATAAACAATGTTTCGAATGTCATTAACAAAAATCGCAAATCAGCCATGCAACTGCCCGAAAATGCCAACAACATGATGTTAAACATTGAGGCAGCTGCCAAATCTTTGAAAAATTTGACTGATTATCTTGAACGCCACCCTGAAGCCCTGTTGAAAGGTAAAAAATAATGTTTAAAAAAACTGTTGGACTCTGTTTGATTATGGTTTTGACTGCTTGTTTCGGCGGATATTCGCCTGATAGCAGTTTCTATCGTTTGACTCCGCTATCTGAGCCGAATCAGGTTTTTCTAGCCTCAAAAAGCATTGCTGTCACCAAAGTAGGTTTACCGGAATATCTTGACCGTCCGCAAATGATTATGCTTGACGACAATTCTCCCAAAATTGAGATTGCCGAATTTAATCGTTGGGGCGAAGATTTGAGTAATATGATTCAGCGTAAAATGGTCGCCGACTTGAGTAAATATCTTCCCAAATCCAAAATCATCAATGCTGCGGAAGAAGTTCAACCCACAGCCTTAGATGTCAGAATAGAAATCGTTCGCATGGATATGACCAAACAAGGTCAAGCTATTCTCGAAGCTCGTTGGTACATTGATAACAATTCCGGCAAAGTTTTAGACAGTGGCAAATTTACTCAAAGCAGTGATATTAAACCGACTTATGCCGACTATGCTGCTGCCGCCTCAAATCTGCTCAGTGAAATGAGCTTAGTCATAGCCCAAGCCTTAAGTCATATCTAAGCTTCCAAATATTTGACAATTTCTTCGGTTATATGCGCCGCATCACCATATAACATAAATGTATTAGAAGCAAAAAACAGTGGATTCTCCACATTGGAATACCCTGCTCCCAAACTCCTTTTTACAAAAAACACTGTTTTGGCTTTAGCCACATCCAAAATAGGCATTCCGTAAATCGGTGATTGAGGATTTGTTTTAGCTTGCGGATTAGTAATATCATTTGCGCCTATAACATAAGCCACATCAGCATCCTGAAATTCCCCGTTAATATCATCCAGTTCAAAAACATCTGCATAATCAACATTGGCCTCGGCTAACAACACATTCATGTGCCCCGGCATTCGTCCGGCCACCGGATGAATGGCAAATTTTACATCGACTTGATATTTATTGCGCAAAACATCGGCCATATTTTTCAAAGCGTGTTGTGCGTGTGCTGCTGCCATACCAAACCCCGGTACAATAATGATTTTTCCGGCATTTTCCATCAAAAATGCCGCATCTGCCGGCGAACCGACATTGGCGATTTTAGGTTCATCAGCATCTTTTTCGCCGTTATGAGTTGTCATACCGCCGATTAAAATATTCAACAATGATCGATTCAGCGCCCGCGTCATCGTATAGGCTAAAAAAGTTCCGCCGGTCCCGACGATTGTGCCGATTACAATCAAAACCGGACTCTGTAATGATAACCCTACACATACACCTGCCCAACCCGAACAGGCATTCAAAAAAGCTATTATCACCGGAATATCAGCTCCGCCAACCGGCAAAATCAACAAAACACCCATTACCGCTGCCATCAATGCCAAGGCATAAAAAGCCTCAACATGATCTTGCAAAACATACCCGAACGCAAAACCCAAAACTGCCAACGACAACAGTAAATTAATCAAATTTTGATGAGCAAAAGAGACGGATTTTGACCACTTTGGAAAATTCAACTTACCAAAAGCAATTATCGAACCGGAAAAAGTTACCCCTCCGATAATCAAACTCATAATATTGCTGACATCATTTTGTGATCTTGACAACACTTCAGAAATTGCAATAAAAACCGCCGCCAGTCCGCCCAATCCGTTCAATATTGCAATCATCTGCGGCAATGCCGTAATTTGCACTCGCAAAGCCATAAAAATTCCCACCGCTGCCCCTGATAATATAACCATTATCGGCAACCAATAATTATCCAGCTTCAGTGAAACCAATGCCGCAACAATAGCCCAAAACATTCCCATAATACCGACAAGATTGCCTCGTCTTGCTGTCTGCGGTGTAGCCAACATTTTAATTGCCAAAATCATACAGGTATTAGCTATCAAATATGAGGTATTTACAAAAAAATTTATCATTTGCGTTTTCCTGTCTTAAACATTTCCAACATTCTTTGTGACACGGCAAAACCGCCAAAAATGTTAACCGCAGCAAAAAAGCACGCCAAATATGAGCATAATGTGTCTATCACCCCAAAATCACTTTTTAAGGTTATTAATGCGCCCAAAATCACAATTCCCGATATGGCATTAGACACACTCATCAAAGGCGAGTGCAAAGCCGGTGTAACTTCTTTAATACTGAAATATCCGACAAAACAAGCCAACATCAAAATATTAAGCAAATACCAAATATCCATCATTCTCACTCCTTCAGCTTTATGGCTTGAATAATTTCGTCTGTCATATCCAAATTTAAGACCTTTTTTTCTTGGTCATATATATACATCAAAAAGTTATAAAAATTATTCGCCAAAAGAGTGCTTGCCGATTGCGGTATCTCCCGAGCCAAAGCACTGTCTCCGTAAATGATACAATTTTGACAACGAGTTATTTTCTGCTCAGCCGAGTTTTCAACATTGCCGCCTTGCGCCGAAGCCAAATCAATCAGCACACAGCGATTCGGCAACAAGTCCAAAACCTCTTTGGTAATAATTTTAGGCGCTTCTGCCATAGCCGGAGCCACTGCGGTAATAATCACATTAACTTCACTTAAAATATCCCTGAAGTTATCGATAAATTTTGCTCCCACTGATTCAGCTTGCTCTTTAACTTCCTCATTTACATCATAGGCATAAACTTTTGCTCCCAATCTTTTGGCTGTTGAAATAGCCTGCAATCCGGCCACTCCCACTCCGATAACCAAAACTTTTGCCGGAGCCAAGGTGCCCGCCGATGTAATCATCAAAGGCAGAGTAAAAGGCAAAAATTGTGCAGCCTTAAATACTGCCTGATAGCCGGACAAATTGTTTTGTGACGACAGAATGTCAAATCCTTGCGCTCTCGATAATCGCGGCATTTGATTAAGCGCCAAACCGATAATATTGTGCGTTTTCATATAAGATGCACACTTTTTCCATTGTCGATTTTGCAAATTGCCGATAATAACCGCATTATGTTTTAACAAATTAACTTCTTTTGCTTCTGGCGCATTAACCGCCAGCCACACATCGCTTTTTTTCAAAACATCTTCAGCCGTTGCTTCAACTTCTACACCGACGGATGCGTATTCCGAATTGCGAAAACATGATTTTATGCCGGCATTTTGTTCCATTTTGACCATAAAACCTGCTTTAATCAATCTATCTGCCACTTGCGGAGTCAGCCCCACTCTGGTTTCATTTTTCATTCGTTCTCTGATAAATCCGATAATCATTTTCTCACCTGTTAACTAATAAAAAACCAAATAATTATATAATCATCCCAATTTCATTAACAACTGAGTGCAATCATGATAAAATTAAGCAAGTTATTTTTTATTTTTTGCAAAATAGGCTTATTAATGTTCGGCGGAGGAGCTGCCATGTTGCCAATCCTCAAAGCCGAAATTGTCGATAAACGCCGCTATGCCACAGCTGATGAGTTGGTAGATTTATATTCCATCAGCCAGTGCACCCCCGGAATTATTGCCGTCAATATTGCCACATTTATCGGACACAAATTACGCGGCATCTCCGGTGCTGTTGTCGCCACTTTAGGTGTAATTACTCCGGCCATATTTATTATCATCGCCGTCGCGTCCATACTCTCTCAATTTATGGATAACCGCTATGTTATATATGCCTTTAGCGGCATTCGCTTGGCTGTCGTTGCCTTGATTATTAATGTTGTCATTGATTTGGCCCGCAACAATATCAAACATTGGGGCAAAACCTTAGTTTTTGTCGGCACTTTTATCTTTTTGCTGTTTGTAAAAATTTCACCGGCCTTATTGGTAATCATCATGGGAACAGGTGCTGTTGCCTTGGGTGAGTTGCAAAGGAGATATTTCAAATGACTCATCTCTTATTGTTTATTGAATTTTTCAAAATCGGCTTATTTGCCATTGGCGGAGGATTGGTAACTATTCCGTTTTTGTTTAATCTGACCGAAAAATATGATTGGTTCAGCCGACTGGAACTCACCAACATGATTGCTATTGCCGAATCCACCCCCGGCCCCATCGGTGTCAACATGGCAACCTACGCCGGATTTAATACCGAAGGTATTATCGGAGCTTTGATAGCGACTTTTGCTCTTGTCCTGCCGTCGTTCATTATTATCGTCATAATTTCACGCCTTATGGACAAATACAGCTGCAATATCCGTGTCAAAGATTTTTTATCCGGTGTGCGTCCGGCAGTGATTGCCCTTATCCTTTGGGCGGGCGTACCTTTGGCACAAATTTCACTCACCTCTGAACTCAATATTTTGATTTTCGCTGCCATTCTTGCTGCCATGCGCCTATGGAAAAAAAGTCCGATATTTTATATCATACTGTCCGCTATAACGGGTATAGTACTGAAATTATAGTTCAAACTTTTTCGTATATAATTATTAACTTTTTGTTAAATAACATTAGAACAGCCAATTATTATTGCTTTTTGACAAAAGATACAGTATACTATAATTACAAGTAAATTTTTTTTAAGGAGAAAAAAAATGGAAGACATTGAAGCTTATGATATGTTGACAGGACATAATACTGAAAAAAAATCTCTAACATCAGTCCTCAAAGAAATGGGATTCAAGGAAGATTCTTACATGGTAATTAATCGACATGACCCTCAAATAAAAGTAACAACCGGAGAAATGGAAGACCATGGCACATACAAATTGCCTAAAGCAGACGAATATGCCTCATTCGGTGGTGAAAAAGATTTTAAAGAAATGGATGAATTTGATACTTATCAAGCACAAAACTTCAACCATGGACATCTTCCAGCAGGCTATGTAGGAAGCAACAATGGATTATATGCCGCTCGAGCTTTTCATGGGGATGAATTAATCATAACCAAAGATCCTGAAATTGCTCACCAATTACAATCACAACTAGGTTTTAAGGATGGACTTGGTGTACCGATGTCTAATGGCGGTATCATTATAGATCGTGAGAAACGTTTTGAATTTGATCATAAAATGGAACAATCTGCTAAAGCCCCTACAGATAGATTACGTGGATTAAGAGAAAGGCCTAAACACGTCAAATCTCCGTTCCGTGATGATAAAGGCAAAATTAACGAAGCTTATGCTAAATTAAGATCAGATAAATTAACTCGATAATTATCTAAAAAGCCGCTCACTTGAGCGGCTTTTATTTTTTTGTTAAGGTCTTTTGCCATAAGAAAGCAGCTTGTTGCGTACCAATCCGCGCAATGACACTTCCGGTCTGGCTCCATAGTGAGTAACTACTTCTGCCGCAGCAATCGAACCGATAATCGCACAAGTTCCCAGTGAACGCCCTTGCGTCATGCCATAAAGGAACCCTGCTGCATACAAATCACCGGCACCGGTAGTATCAACTGCATTTTCCACCACTTCAGCTTCCACAAAAATTTTGGTACGACCGTTTACCACAACCGAGCCCTTTTCCCCTCGTGTAATTGCGGCAATTTCAACATATGGTTTTATCAAATCAAGACACTCATAAAAATCCTGTCCCTTGAACAATGCTTTCAATTCCTCATCATTACCCAACAGAACATCAACATTTTCTTTTATAAACTCTATAATATTTTCTTCCCGTCCTTTGATACAATTTACATCAGACAGCGAAAAAGCCACTTTTCGTTCATACTCATGTGCTATTTTTGCAGCTTTGCGAGCAATGGCAAAACCGCTTTCATAATCCAAAATATAACCCTCAATATAGGTAATCAGACTGGCCTTGATAATATTATCATCAATATCATCTTCACTTAAATATTTATTGGCACCGGAATAGGTAAACATTGAACGTACGGCATCGGGGGTAACTAGCACCACCGAACGGCCAGTCATTTGCCCTTCATTTAATGGTTTAGTAAAAAAATCAACTCCGGCAGCACCAATATCGCGCGTAAATTCTTGTCCCAATTCGTCATCGTGAACTTTGCCGATAAAAGCCGGCGCACCACCCAAAGAAGCAATTCCCGCAACCGTATTAGCTGCCGATCCGCCAGACACCTCTCGTTCCGGCACAATATCAGCATAAATTTTACCAGCCTCGACTGCTTCCAAAAGTTTCATCTGTCCTTTGGGCAAATCGCGTTCAGTCAAAAACCTGTCACCAACCTTTGCAAACACGTCAACTATTGCATTGCCGATACCGACAACATCATAATAAGTGGTGGTTTCTTTTTTCATGACAAACCTCTCTGATTATTCTGACAAAAAAACTCCTCTGTGGGGCTTAATTCCAAAGAGGAGTTTGAATACCTTAAAGACCTAAGCCGCAGGAAGATTTTTTGCGTTCTCTTGAGCGTATTTAATCCATTTTTCTTCAGCATCATCTTCAGGTGTAATGGCTTCTTGCGGACATTCTGAAATGCAAGCACCGCAATCGATGCATGTATCAGGATCAATAACCAACATATCATCAGCCTCGTGAAAAGCATCAACAGGGCATACTTCAGTGCAAGTTTTGCATTTAATGCAAGAATCATTTACAACAGATACCATAATATCAAACTCCATAGTTTAAGTTAAATCACCTATGAATTTATTCGCTAAATTAAAATAAATCAAGTATAAACTTGCATTGCGCAAAAAAAATACCTACTTTAATGATAAAGAATTAATGCTAAGGAGTAATAAAATGAGTGATAAGATAGCTTTTCAGGCTGATGTCAGCAAAATGTTAGACATAGTCATCAACTCGCTGTATTCGGAAAAACAAATATTTTTGCGTGAATTAATTTCTAATGCTTCCGACGCTTGCGATAAACTGAAATATTGGGCTTTAACCAATCCGCAGGTTGCTGAATTTGCCCATGACTTCAAAATTATCATAAAAGCTGACGAAAAAGCTAACACCTTGACCATCTCCGATAATGGTATCGGCATGAACAAAGATGATTTAATCTCTCATCTGGGAACTATCGCCAAATCAGGAACTGCCGAATTTGTCAAAAACGCCTGCGATAATGGCAGTGTTTGTGAGCTTATCGGTCAATTCGGCGTTGGCTTTTATTCGGCCTTTATGGTTGCCGACAAAGTTGAACTGACCTCTCGTAAAGCCGGTGAAGATACTGCATGGCATTGGACTTCCAACGGAATTGACGGATTCGAAATCAGCGAAGCAAAAAAAGACTCTTGCGGAACCGACATCAAACTTTTCTTAAAAAAAGATGCCAAAGACTATTGTGATACCATTTATCTGCGGCAAATCATCCGCACTTATTCCGATCATATTGCCTACCCCATTGTGCTTGATTTAGACAAGGCCGGCGAAGAGGTCGTCAACAAAGGCTCAGCCCTTTGGACCCGTCAAAAATCCGAAATTACTGCCGACCAATACAAAGATTTTTACCAGCATATTTCTCACAATTTTGATGATCCTTGGCTGACTTTGCATTTCAAAGCCGAGGGCAATATTGAATATACCGGATTGCTCTATATCCCGACCAAAGCTCCCTATGATTTGTTTCAACCGGATAAAAAGCAATCTCTGAAACTTTATATCAACAAAGTTTTCATCTCTGACAAAATCGACACCCTTTTGCCTAACTATCTCCGCTTTGTCAAAGGAATAATTGACAGTGCCGATTTGCCGCTCAATATATCGCGCGAAATGTTGCAATATTCACCGCTGTTGGAAAAAATCAAAAGCGGAACCGTCAAGCGTCTGCTTAAAGAATTGCAAAAACGCTCAAAAAATTATGATGACTACATCACTTTTTGGCGCAATTTCGGCATTGTCTTAAAAGAAGGAATTTATGAAGATTTCAACAATCGCGAAGACATTGTTGCCATGTCATATTTTTATTCCACCAACGACAAAGAAAAATTAACCACGCTTGATGAATATATTTCGCGTGCAAACAAGGAACAAAAAACTATTTACTACATTACCGGTGATGACATTAATGTCTTGCGCAACTCTCCGCAATTGGAGGCTTTTGCCCAAAAAGGCATTGAGGTATTGTTGCTCAATGACCCGATTGACGAATTTTGGCCGCAAGTTTTGCCCAACTACAAAGGATATTCCGTAAAACATATCACTCAAGCCGATATTGATATGAAATGGGAACGTTCCGAACAAAAAGCCGACGAAGGAAGTTTGAAAAAATTGACTGATTTTATGAGCGATTTGTTCAAAAATGAGCTGGGCAAAGTTATCACCACTGAAAAATTGACCACTTCTCCGGTCAGTCTGACGGTTGAAGATGGTCAAATGAGTCTGCATCTGGAACGCCTGATGCGCAACCACCAGCAAGCAACCGCTTTTGCTTCAACCCGCATATTAGAACTCAATCCCTATCACCCGTTGATTATCAAACTTAGCGATATGATTATGGATGATAAAAACAAATCTCAGGTTGAAGAAGTGGCACGCGTGCTGCTTGACCAAGCCAAAGTTGCTGAAGGCGAAGCGGTTTCTGATCCCTCATTTTATGCTCAAAAAGTCAGTCAATATATTTTACAAAGTTTAGAAAAAGCTTGTTAAATAAAGATTTTTTTTGACAAAGAGGTTTATTAGGTTAAAATACAAATTATATTAAAGAGCGTTACTTTAGCAATTTTACGAAAGGAACAACCATGAAATCTATCTCTGATAACGAATTTGAGAACACTGTTTTAAATTCCAAAGGTTTGGCTTTGGTCGATTTTTGGGCTGAATGGTGTGGACCTTGTCGCCAGCTTTTGCCGATTATGGAAGAAGTATCCACCGAAATGTCGTCAAAAGTTAACATCTACAAAATGAATGTTGATGAATCACCGGCCACTCCGTCCAACTATGGCTTGCGCAGCATTCCATCTTTGTTGCTGTTCAAAGACGGCAAATTGGTTGATACCAAAATTGGTCTCAACACCAAGTCAACCATTACCGATTGGATTAATCAATACGCTTAAAATTTAAGACTAAATATATTTATAAAGCGACTTGCCGTGGGTTTTCAGCCAACGGCGAGTTTCTTTATATGCCGAATGCAGCATCGCCACACAATTCCAAAATTCTGCCGAATGATCCGGATGTTTAAGATGTGAAACTTCGTGACAAACCAAATATTCAATAACTTCTACCGGAGCCATACAAATTCGCCAATTATAACTGATATGCCCTGATGTTGTGCAACTTCCCCACCGCGAACGCGTATCTTTAATAGTCACACTTTTAACTTTTTTATCTAGCAAAGCCGCTTTTTCAACTGTCATCTCACTAATGATTTTAAGACATTGAGCCTTCAAATATTCCATCACTCGACGATGCAAAAATTCCTTTCCTCCGCTGACTTTTAAGACATCACCTGCAAAGCCGGTAGCTTTTTCTTCCGGACAATGTTTGATAACATAGTCTTTGCCCCAAAAACTTATTTTTTCACCATCACAAAATTTTGCAGCAGTCGGCAATCTTGCCATCATGTTAACTGCCCAATCATGATTGGTATCCAAAAATTCTTTCACTTTTCGCTGCGAACACCTTTTCGGAATTGTTAACACCGGAATATGCTGTTTTTCATCAATCCGAAGCGAAAGCCTTTTTGCCCTTAAAGAATTAACTATCTTCAGCGGAAAACCGCAATAATTCTGATAATCACAGGTCGGGCCATTCAACAATGTAATCTTCATAATCTTTGACCTCAGATTCATTGATGGTTTCATGCCCGTAAACCGAATGACCGGTTTTATGAACAGTTTCAGCATCGCCCGAAACAAGAGGATGCCATTCCGGCAAATCTTTTCCCGCAACAATCAAACGATAAGCGCAAGATTTAGGTAATATTTCCGGCTCGCTTAATACGGTTTGCAATGTAATATTGCGGCAATCGGCAACTTTTTCAAAGCGATGTTCATAGATTCGGCACAAACAATTTTCCGGATTCAAAAAACGGCACCGTGCCGAAGTAAAATAAATTTTGTTTCTGGTCTCAAGCTTATTCAAACAACATTTTCCGCAACCGTCACACAACAATTCCCACTCAGCAGTAGTGAATTTTTCCGGTCTTTTCTTTTTCCAAAATTCCGGTTCAACATTATGTGTCAACGCATATCTTTCGGCCGGCATGTCGCAAGTTGCTTCGCTTTTTTCCATAGTTTAAGCACCCACCTGCTGCGGAATATTTTCTGATTTGGCCAAATTATTAAAGTGCGTATAATCGCCGTTCCAATACAAATGAACCGATCCGGTTGAGCCATGACGATTTTTACCGACTATAACCTCTGCCACATTAGCCGTTTCTTTGCAACGTTCCTCCCAGTGATCATGACGTTGTTGGAATTTTTCCGGAGTTTCGGCTTCACGACGCACTGGTTCATTATTTTTCAGATAATAGTTCTCCCTAAATACAAACATCACAATATCCGCATCTTGTTCAATTGAGCCGGATTCACGCAAATCCGACATTTGCGGTTTTTTATCATCACGGCTCTCAACACTTCGGTTTAATTGAGATAATGCTATAACCGGAACTTGCAACTCCTTGGCCAAAATTTTTAAGCCGCGCGAAATTTCCGACACTTCTTGCACACGGTTACCTTCGCTCTTTTTGCTTCCCGTACCGGTAATCAGTTGAATATAGTCAATAACAATCAAACCCAATCCTTTGTTGCGTTTAAGCCGGCGCGCTCTGGTACGAATTGCATTAATATTCAACCCCGGAGTATCATCAATATACAAAGGAGTCTCTTCTATTTCGCGCACACCGGCGGCAATTCTGCCAAATTCGGCATTATCAATTTTACCCACGCGCATATTATAGCCGCTGATTTGGGCAACAGTCGATAAAATACGTGAAGCCAACTGATCTGACGACATTTCCAGCGAAAACATCGCCACTCCTCGCTTAGTTGGAGCAATAGTTTTATCGCGAGCCATATATTCTGCTACATTATAAGCAATATTAGTACCCAGAGCGGTTTTACCCATACCGGGACGACCGGCAATAATAATCAAATCGGAATCATTCAAACCGCCGATTTTGGCATCCAAATCATCCAATCCGGTGGACAGCCCTGATATTTTGCCGCCGCGCTGTATTGCCGATTGTATGTGATTCAGCGAATCATTCAAAGCCTCGGAAAAATTTATAAATCCTTTTGAAGCTTCACCCTGATTGGCCAAATCAAACAATTTTTTCTCGGCATTTTCAATTTGTTGTTCGGCCTCGGAATCAATATCTTCTTTTGCTGCTGATGTTGCAATATCACAACCGATATTAATCAGCTCTCTGCGCAAATATTTATCATAAACAAATTGCGCATAATATTCAGCATTTGTCAAAGGAGTTGCCGAATCAGCCAATTTAATCAAATACTTATATCCGCCGACCTCATCCAAAGTATTGCTTTGCTCAAAATAATTTTTTAAGGTAATTACATCTGCCACATGACCTTTGCTGATAAGCTTTGAAACAATTTCATAAATCTTGGCATTTACCGGATCAGAAAAATGCTCGGCACTCAAAAATTCCGATACTTTTTCGTATGCTTTATTATTAGCCAGCAAAGCACCCAGCAAAGCCTGTTCGGCTTCAACATTTTTAGGCAGTTGCTCAGGACTCGGTTCGTACATTTAAGTATCCTTTCAATTTCAGTTTACAACCACATTTACACGAGCCTGACGATTTTTCAAAGCTTTTTTGCCTAACTGTGCTTTTCAGGTCTGTGGATAATGGGGATAAAAAAGCCCTGTCTTCAACAAAGACAGGGCTTAAACGCAACAAGGAGATTGTTGATTAATTTGCGGATTTCTTTTTAGCAATAGCGTTTTTAATTTCAATAGCCTCAGCCGACAACTTTGTGTTAGAAGTCGACTCGAGATAAGCATCCAAACCGCCATTGTGTTCAATTGAGCGCAAAGTTCTTGCTGAAATCTTCAACTTAAAAGATTTACCCAAAACATCACTCAACAACGAAACCTCTTGCAAATTAGGCAAAAAACGACGACGAGTGCGATTGTTAGCGTGGCTTACATTATTGCCGCTCATAACGCCGGTGCCTGAAATTTCACATTTTTTAGCCATTTTCTTATTCCTTATACAAAAACTTTTGCTTTTTAATACATACATTTCCTCCAATAGTCAAGCAAAATTTTGCCAACCCTTGTAATTTTATCTTGAAGTGACTAATCTTTTTACTCAAAAACTATTGAAATTTAAACCACCTGCTATAAAATTATTGCCATAAAAATTCAAAAAGGTAACAAAATGTCCGAAATCAGATTTTGTACTCCGGTCGGAAAATATTGGTTTTTATCTCCCTTAGCTGCATTTCCGATTGCTATGTCGGTTGATGGAAAAGATTATACTTTTCCTTCTGTTGAGCATTATTATCAAGCTATGAAATTTTATGCTTCCGATGAGCGCTTTACCACAATAATAAATCTAAAAAATCCCGATGATGCCCGATTATTGACCAAAACTCCTGAATATAAAATCAATCGCCGCGCTGATTTTGATAAAAATAAATTTGCCATTATGGAAGCCGGTTTGCGTGCCAGATACGCCCAAAACCCTGAAGCCTGTGAAATGCTAAAATCAACCGGTGGTGCGATTCTTATCAAATCATGCCCTGTTTGTTACAAATGCGGATTTGGCGAAGGCTCTGGCGAAAATCGCATCGGCAAAACTTTAATGCAAATCCGTTCCGAATTACAAAATAAATAGATTTCGTATTTAAAAAAATATTGAAATTTAAATTCAAAAGTGTATTTTGAGGACAATTTTTGAAGAGTTTTCGCCTTTCCAGCTCTCTATTTTTCTCATAAATGGTTGCGCTGGAAGCAAAACAGCGAGTGTGGTGTACCTAAAATAGTACATAAGCGAGCTGTTTTATGACATGGCTTAATTTGTAGCACGAATTTTTCTCATAAATATTCGTGCTGGAAATAAAACAGCGAGCGCAGTGTACCAAAATAGCACATAAGTGAGCTGTTTTATGACATGACGGATATTTAGGAGAAAAATTAAAAATGAATATGAGAAACATCGCCATCATCGCCCACGTTGACCACGGTAAAACCACTTTGGTTGATGGGCTGTTAAAACAGAGCGGAACTTTCCGCGAAAATCAGCAGGTCGAAACTTGCGTTATGGATAGTAACGAACTTGAGCGAGAAAGAGGCATTACTATTCTTTCCAAATGCACTTCGGTCAACTGGAAAGGCACTCATATTAATATAGTTGATACCCCCGGCCACGCTGATTTCGGCGGCGAGGTTGAACGCATCTTGTCAATGGTTGATGGCGTTGTGTTGTTGGTCGATTCTTCCGAAGGACCGATGCCGCAAACCAAGTTCGTATTGGGCAAAGCTCTCAAATTGGGTTTATGCCCGATTGTGGTTATCAACAAAGCCGACAAACCCGATGCCCGCTGCGATGAGGTTTTAAACGAGGTATTTGATTTGTTTGTCAGCCTTGATGCCAATGATAAGCAACTTGACTTTCCGGTTTTATACGCTTCCGGTCGCAATGGCTGGGCAGTTAAAGACTTAAATGATGAGAAAAAAGATTTAACCCCTCTCTTTGAGCTGATTTGTTCTTATGTTCCCGAGCCCAATTGTCAGCCTGATGCACCTTTTTCAATGCTGGCCACCACTTTGGAAGCTGATAAATTCATCGGTCGTCTTTTAACCGGTAAGATTCAATCCGGTACCTTGCACGTTAATGATACCGTTAAAGTTCTAAACGGCGACAGTCAAGAAATTGAACGCGTTCGCATTAGCAAAATCTTGGCTTACCGCGGACTATCCCGAGAGGCTTTGGAAGTTGCTCATGCCGGTGATATTGTAGCAGTTGCCGGTGTAGTCAAAGGCACAGTGGCCGATACCTTGTGCGCTCTTGAAGTCACACAGGCAATTAAGGCTCAACCGATTGATCCGCCCACCTTGGCGATGACTTTTTCAATTAACGATTCCCCGCTTTCCGGTCGCGAGGGTGATAAAGTCACCTCCCGTGTAATTTGGGATCGTTTGTGCAAAGAAGCCGAGGGCAATATTGCTTTGAAAATTTCGCGCACCAGCACTTCCGATTCTTTTGAAGTTGCCGGACGCGGCGAATTGCAGCTTGGTGTTTTGATTGAAACCATGCGCCGTGAAGGTTTTGAATTGTCAATTTCCCGTCCTCGTGTTTTGATGAAAAAAGACGAGAACGGACAATTACTGGAACCGGTTGAAGAAGTCGTAGTTGATGTTGACGAGGAGTTTTCCGGAGCGGTTGTTGAAAAACTCGGTCGTCGCCGTGGTGAACTGATTGAGATGATTCCCTCCCAAGTCGGCAACAAAACTCGCCTTATTTTCAATGCTCCTTCGCGCGGACTTATCGGTTATCACTCCGAATTTTTGACCGACACTCGCGGCACCGGTGTTATGAATCGCTTATTCAAATGCTATGAGCCTTATAAAGGTGAAATTGAGAGCCGCCGCACCGGTGTGTTGATTTCTTCCGAGACCGGCACAGCTATTGCTTACTCTTTGTGGAAATTACAAGAACGCGGTCCGATGTTTATTGACCCCGGCGTTCCGGTCTATACCGGTATGATAATAGGCGAACACACCAAGCCCAACGATATTGAAGTTAACCCTTGCAAAGCTAAGCAATTAACCAATATCCGCGCTGCCGGCAAAGATGAAGCCATCGACCTGATTCCTCCCCGCAAAATGAGTTTGGAGCAAGGTTTGTCTTATATCCAAGACGATGAACTGTTGGAGGTAACCCCAAAATCTTTGCGCCTGCGCAAGCGCATTTTGGATCCCTTGGCCAGAAAACGCGCCAAACCGGAAGTTATTGCTTAAAAAAATCCCCCAAAGTCAATCGCTTTGGGGGATAAATTTTATTAAGCAAGCCTATCTGCCTTCTTTTCTATTAAATAACCTTTTAAATGCGTGTCTATACGTACTCATAATTGGTCTTACTAATTCACCATGCGCCTTTGAAAAATCACTGGCCTCAACTTTTCCAACACCAAATTTTTGTTCTGCTTTATAAGACATCTTTTCATATGTTTTATAACCAATTATACCCTGCGCCTGCAAATTAGCCGTCAATCTTTGCGCTACTTTACCGCGCAACTCTCTAAATTTTCCTTGCGCAATAAGCTTAAATCCTTTTTTAATATCTTTTACTGTCTTAAAAGGAGCCAGCGTCCATTCCTTCATCGCATTACCAATCATACCTAACTGCTCTTTCATATCGGCAGTCATTTCCTTCCACTCGCAGGCAAACCCCTCTGCCAGCCTTCTAAACCCGCTTTTTCGGTCATGAATATTAGCTTTAAGTGTGTTATTAATATCAGTCATAGCTCTTCTCCTTTTTAGGATTCTTTTGTCTATTATGGCATATTTTTATTAAAATGTCAAGCTTTAACGACCGTCATTACCGCGCCGAATCACAGATTTTCCGCGCTGTTGCTTGGTATTATCATTACTTTTACTCAAGGCTTTCCACAAACCGCTCAAAAAGCGATTATTCACCATCAGCATTCCTTGCAAATTGTCATGAATTTTATGAGCCAACAAACCTGTTAGCTCACGATAAGTGCCATTTACCAAAAGATTATATCCTTTAACAACATTGGCCTTAAACTTCACACCGGCCAACTGCTGACCCGCCATAACCTGTTCACGATGCTTAGCAACAACTTTGGCTTGATCAATAATCTCTCCGAACATAGCCCTTAGCTCGGTTTCTTCTTCTACCGTCAAACTAACACCTTGCGGCAAAACAAGAGTATTCGAGTTTGCGTCCCACATAAAAGTTTTGACTTTGCGCAAAAGCCAGCCTTTTAATCCGCCGACCTTTTTTATTTTGGGTTCAGTCTTTGGTTGTTTATCATCTTTCTTTTTATCGTCGTTATTATTTTCTGAATCCATTTGTGATTCTCCATGCAACTTAAATTTTGTCCATTATTTCCGCGATTTTATTTTTTGTCAACCTAAAAACCGCAAAAAACACTTCAAAAACTGCAATTTTACTATTCCCATATCAAAAATATAATATATAATCGGTTAACATCGTGTTAACTTGAGCCTATATTTCAAATGAATTTGTTTAAAGCTATTGCTACTTTTGGTGGTTTTACCCTTCTTTCGCGCATAACCGGATTCTTGCGCGATATGGTTTTGGCTAATTTTTTAGGCGCTGGCATGGTTGCCGATGCTTTTTTTGTCGCATTTAAACTGCCTAATCTCTTTCGCTCGCTGTTTGCTGAGGGAGCTTTCACTACGGCTTTTGTTCCGATGTTATCTCAAAAATTGAGTTGCGAAAATCGCCGCAAAGCTTTGCTTTTTGCCGCATCAGCTATCTCTGTACTGGCATTTTTTGTCGGTATATTTGTTATAGTAATCGAATTTTTGATGCCTTGGGTGGTTAATCTTCTTGCTCCGGGTTTTGCCGGTGAACCGGAAAAAATTGAACTGGCAACTACTTTGTGTCGTATTACTTTTCCGTTTCTTCTGTTCATTTCCATAGTATCATTTCAGTCCGGTATCTTGAACTCATTCAACAAATTTGCTGCTCCTGCCGCAGCGCCCATAATTCTAAACATGACCATAATTGCATCTGTTTTCATATTTGTTCCGTTTTGTCCCACTATTGCCCACGGACTGGCCCTTGGCATCACGACAGCAGGTATTTTGGAAATATTTTGGCTTCACTGGTTTTTGCGCAAACAAAAAGTTCGTATCCAACCCCACTATAACATCAAAAAACTGCTTAAAAATAATGACATCATAACATTATTCAAGCGCATAACTCCGGGTATTTTAGGTGCCG
Organism: uncultured Pseudomonadota bacterium; assembly: GCA_902763535.1. GTDB lineage: Bacteria > Pseudomonadota > Alphaproteobacteria > RF32 > CAG-239 > CAZU01. The sequence continues at coordinate 68,188 of CACWSG010000002.1, forward strand.
GTATTTATCAAATAAACATGGTTGTTGACACTATTTTGGTATCATTGGTCGGCACCGGTGCAATTTCGTGGCTTTATTATGCCAATCGTCTGCAACAACTTCCGCTTGGCGTGGTTGGTGCTGCTATCAGCGTTGCCGTTTTGCCGATTTTATCGCGTCACATCAAGTCCGAAGATATTGAGCAAGCTCGTCTGATTCAGAACAAAGCTGTCGAGTACGGCGCAATTTTATCGATTCCGGCGGCTTTTATTCTCATTGTTATGGCTGAACCGATTATCAACATTTTGTTCCAACATGGTGCTTTCGGTTATCAGCAAACTCTCATGACCTCCAAAGCTGTAATAGCTTATGCCATAGGACTTCCGGCTTATGTTTTGGTCAAAGCTTTGGCCCCCAACTTTTTTGCGCGTGGTGACACCAAAACTCCCGTCAAATATTCAGCTATTGTCTTGTTAACCAATCTGGTTTTTGCTGTAATTTTAATGTCGCCTTTCGGACATATAGGCATTGCTTCTGCTACCACCATAGCCGCTTTTGTTTCATTGTGGCTGTATTTGCATGGACTAAAAAAAAGAAACTTTTGGACCATAACCAAACCACTTATTCACAAATTATATAAAATTATTATATGTTCAATTCTGATGAGCCTATCGCTGTTTGGCATAGAATACCTATACAACATCTGCTTAGGCAATTGGCTTCATCTCAACATGATATACAAATTGTTGTTGCTGTCAGTTAACTGTTTTATCAGCGGGCTGATTTTCTTAAGTTCAGCTTGTGCTTTCCGATTAATCGACATCAAAGCAATCATAAACTCCATCATAGCAAGGACGACAAAAAGATGAAATATTACTCAAACTTAAAAAAATACTACAAAACGCTCCGTCCTGTTATTAACAAATATTACACTTTCGGCAAAAAAAGTTGTCTGAAAACCGCCAAACTTATCAAAAGCAAAATGGCTTCTTGGTGGCGCATTATTGCGGCAACCGCTTTTGCAGTAATATTTTTATATTATCCCTTAGGCGGCTTAATAATCAGCAACACTTCTACTCCGTCATTTCAGCCGCAATCAGATGATCAAGGTCTTTCAACCATTGATTCATTAAATTTTTTAATAGCCCAAGAAGTTCACCACAAAATTTGGACACCGAATTTACCGATTTTGTTTCCTTCTTATTTCTTGGACAATATGCCCAATTTTCAACTCGGCGTCATCTCTGCGGTCAGTTCCACCGCTCAAGCTTTGGATAAATTTTCTTTTGAAACTTCTGATACCAACTCGCGTAATGATTTGCACAAAGCAGCTGAATTGCTGCAATATCCGGGAAATATCTGGTTATTTTCACCGCAAAACAGCCTAAAACCGGCAACATCATCAAGCACCCAATACAAAAAAAGCCGCCGCTTGTTAAAAAATTTTAATTTGAGCCTGATTGAAGGAAAAACCACTCTTCCTCTTGATGAGAGCAATTTTGTTATTGTCTTGAAACGGATTCGCAAAGATTTAAATAATTTGGTAAAAACCACTTCTGATCATGTTCGCGAGAATCAAGATTTATTCATCGATACAAAATCCGATGACATCTTTTACAATGCTTATGGCAAAATATATGCTTATGCCCAAATAGCTAAAGGATTGGGACATGATTTTAAGGATGTATTAGTTGACTATGATATTTATGCTATATGGTCAAGTCTGATTAAAACACTGGATGAAACATCATCATTTGAACCATGGATAGTCCGCAACGGTCAGCTGCAATCTTCTTTTTCGCCCAATCACCTGATAACGCTTAGCTACCAAGCTTCCCGTTCCATCAACTATCTTAATGCTATGATAAATCAACTACCCTAAAAGGCGCTTTAGCAATGAATATTGAAATACAAGCAACTCCCGATAAAAACATCATCAATTTTTTCCCTGATCAACTTGTTTCCAATCAGGGGCACGCCGAATTTGTTGATCGTAAATCTTTGCGCAAATCTCCTCTCGCTGAGCAAATTTTTGATATCGGCGGTATAGCTTCAATTTTTATCACCGCCGATATGATTTCCATCACCAAAACTGAAGATGCTGATTGGGAAGAGCTGAAACCGCTGATTTTAGCTGAAATAATGGATTTCTTATCAATTGGTGCTGAGCCGTCTGCCGTGGAAGCATCCTCTGGTGAAAAAGACGAAACGATTCAAGCAATCACAGCACTGCTCAACGCTCGAATTCGTCCGGCCGTAAAACGCGACGGCGGTGATATAAAATTTATTGATTTTGACAACGGTATTGTTACCGTGGAAATGCAAGGTTCCTGCAAAGGATGTCCCTATGCTATGCGCACTCTTAAAGATGGCGTTGAAAAAATACTCAAGTCTTATATCCCCGAAGTTAAAGAAGTACGCAATAACGAGACCGTAAAATGATACAAAAATTTTTCGCCGCCCTGATTTCAATTTGCTTTTTTTGCTCTTTGGCAAAAGCTGATGAATTGTGGCTGAAAAATATTTCAACTGCTAAACTTAATGAACTTTATCAACAAATCGGTTATACCGGTATCACCGAAAAAAGTTGGCTGATGTTGCCTTCTAAACGCTATCCGGCAGTTTTTTTAAAAAAGTTTCCTGCTGATTTTGCCAAAATTGAAGATAGCGAACAACGCAACTCTTTGTTCATAAAAATTATGGCGCCATTGGCATTAAAGTTGAATCAAGACATCTTAAAAGAGCGGCAACTAATCTTGGATATCGATAGAGATTTTAAGCAAAATCAAAAAATTTCCTCCACACAGCTGAAAACTCTCGAAGAAAAAGCTGCCAAATATGATGTTTTTACCAGACTAAAAGACCACGAGCGCATTGATTTTTTAGTCAGTGAATTGCTTAAGCGTATCGACATTATTTCACCGTCCATAATGATTTCTCTTGCAGCGATTGAAACCGACTTCGGCTCATCTCGTATTGTCAAAGAGGGCAATTCTCTATATAAAGTTTTACAGTGGCACACCCAATCCGGACTAAAACCCATTGGTGAAGATGAAAATGCAGACTACCGCATAAAAACTTATCCCGACATCTATCAAGCCATCAAAGATTTTGCACTGCGCATAAACAGCAATATCAACTTTGATTTTTTCCGCACAGCCCGTGCTGAAATTCATAGCTCAACCAATCCTGAACAACTTATCGGAAAACCGCTTATTGCTTATGCTTTCACCAATTCTGAATTAAAAAATTACGCCGGAATTATCGAATATATTTTATCATACTATGAATTATTCATAATCGACCAATCTACCTTGGATACAACAGTAATCACTAAACAAATCATCAAAAAATACGCCAATTAGTTAAAAAAAAATAATTATTTCTTGTATATTACACACTATGCGTATATACTCAAACATAGTTTGTAACGGAAAAACACAATGGAAGACACCAAAATAATAAGTCATCAAGATGTTGAAAGGCTGCACAATAACCCTGACACAGCCAATAAGTCTAACATTGCACAAAAAGTTGGCGGTTATTACCAACAAGGTGTTCTTTCTGCCGGTAATCGTACTTTGGCTGAAAATATTTTCAGATTACTTGTCCATGACACTGAAATAAAAGTTCGCCAAGTCTTAGCCGATACTCTCAAATATTCCAACGATCTTCCTCACGATATTGTCGAATCAATCATCAAAGACAGCGATAGCGTGGCTTTGCCCTTTATTCAGCACTACCAATCATTAACCGATGATGACCTTGTCAATATCCTAAAAACATCCACTCTGCCTAAGCAAAAAGCTGTTGCCAAGCGCAACAACTTAAGCCGCAATCTATCGTCTTATATCGTTAATAATTGCACGGACGGGGTAATTGAAAAATTGGTTACCAATGAGACGGCTGACATTGCTAATGAAACTTTTGAAGAAATCATTAAAAAGTACCCTGAAAGCGACATCTTAAAAAAAGGCATCATCTATCGCAACAATCTTCCTTTTGAAGTTATTGAAAAAATTATATCTCATATATCTTACAAACTAAAAGCTTACCTCGTTCTAAATCATAATTTGCCGCAAGATTTTGCCACAGATTTAATCAACGAGATAAAAGAAAAACTTACCCTCAAGGTATCTGAGGAATACTCTCAAGATGATCAAATTCGTGATTTTGTGCAGCACTTATACAAAGCCAATCGTCTGACTTACAGCCTTGTTACTCGAGCTATTTGTGCCGGCGATTTAATGTTTTTTGAACACTCTTTGAGCTTTTTAGCCGAAATACCTGTGGCAAATGTTCGTAAAATATTATTTAACTCGACTGCCGATTTTGAAATACGCAATCTTTTGCGCAAAGCAATGTTACCCAAAAGTGTTTTTCCTGCTATTTTTAATGCCCTTAAAGTCATTAATGATGTTCGTTTCGACTGCGGCCAGTCCAACAACAAGCTATTCAGCCGTAAGGTAATTGAACGTATTTTAAGCTACACCCAATCCACCGAAGAATTAAGTAGTGACGATTTACAATACCTGCTGTCTCAGCTACACTAAAAGGATTCAACCTTGGCTTACCTACCAAACAACTTTAATGAGATTTTATTGAATTTGTTGGAAAGCAACGAAGATTTTGCCTCGTCTGAATACACCACTCGCATTTTGCAAGCACTTGCACAAACGGCTTCTGCTGATATTGTGCTGTTTTTTTCCATTTCACCGGATAATTTCATAAATTTTGAACAAAGCTACATAAACATTCCCGATCGCCCGACCCCGACAGTTCCTTTTTCTAACTTTTTTCCGGCCGAATTTATCCCTGAAATTTATGCAAAACAAACCAAATTGCCTCACGAAATATGTGTTTCCAATCACGAAATTTTTAATACTTTTAACTTTTATCAAGAAACTGAAGTTGATATTGACAGCTATAAAAAAATTGATGATTTTCTAAATTACTTTACCGTTTCACTGTTAGCCTTCCCGTTATATAATGCCAAAAAAGATCTCATCGGCGCAATCCAAATGGTCAATCCTCGTGACGATAACGGAAAAATCATCAACTTTAACAATGAAATGGTTAAAAAGCTTTCGGCCATCGGCAATCTCTTAGCCATTCAGACCGATTTAAATAACCAAACAAATTCATACAACCGACTGCTTGAATCATTCATAGAAGTAATCGCCAAAGCTATTGATAACAAATCGCCTTATACCGGTGAACATTGTCAAAAAGTTCCAGTAATTACGCGTATGCTTGCTTCTGCAGCCATTGAGGCCAAAAGCGGACCTTTCAAAAATTTTGAAATGAGCGAGAATGAGTGGTATGCTTTGCATATTGCCTCGCTTTTGCATGATTGCGGCAAAATCACAACTCCGGATTATATCGTTGACAAATCAACCAAATTAGAAACCCCTTACAATCGAATTCATGAGATACGCAATCGTTTTGAAATTTTGCGCCGAGATGCCCATATTGAATATTTACAAAAACGTTTGAACAATGTTGACACTCAAGCCAATCTGCAAGCCGAATTTGTTGCTAAAGTCAAAAAACTGACCGAAGACTTTGCTTTTATCGGACAATGCAACATCGGCGACAACCCATTGACCGAAAATGATATTAAGCGCCTTGATGACATAGCTCAAACGACCTATACACGCAATTTTAGCCGCATGGTAGGGCTGTCGTGGAACGAAAAAAATCTTATTGATGATGTAAAAAAAGCCGAACAACCTGAAGAAGAACATTTGCTGGATGATCGTCCGGAACAACTTAAAACCTTGTATAATCAAGGAGAGCTCACCAATCTCAAAATTAAATCCGGCACCATTAATGAATTAGAACGCGAAAAAATCAATGAACACGTCAAAACTACTATTGATATGCTCAAAGATTTATCTTTTCCCCCTGAATTATCCGACATTATTGAATACGCCGGAGCTCATCACGAGCGCGTTGACGGTCATGGCTATCCCAACGGTTTAACCGGTGATCAAATGTCTATCCCTGCCAAAATAATGGCCATTGCTGATGTCTATGAAGCTTTAACCGCTCGTGATCGCCCTTACAAAGAACCTAAAAAACTCTCGACTGTCTTAAGCATTATGCGTGATATGAAAAATTCCGGTCATCTTGATCCCGACTTATATGATCTGTTCATCAAAAGCGGCGTATATCTTGATTACGCTAAAGACTACATCTCAAGCGATCAAATCGACGACATCAATCCCGACGAATATTTATAATAACGATTTTGTACCGATAACAAATTTGACGCCGTTGTAAACTGCGGAGAATGAGTCATATAATAAGAAATAATTTTTTTAGCGACGGACGCATACTTTACGCGTATGTAACCAAGCCGTTTTTTTTATTTCTGCATTAGATGACCATTATACGCAGTTTTAGATAACTTCGCGACGACCGACATGATCCGCCGGCGTTATAATCCCCTCTTGCTCCATGCGATCAATGATTGAAGCAGCGCGATTGTAGCCTATACGCAAACGGCGTTGCACATAACTGGTTGAAGCTTTTTTATCTGTCTGCACAATCTGCACGGCTTGGCGATACAAATCTTCATCACTACCCGAGCCAAAATCACCGCTGTCAAAAACTGCCTTATCACCGCCTTTGGAGCTTTCCAGCTCACCTTGGGTAACTTCTTCAACATATTCCGGCTGGCGTTGAGCTTTAATAAATTCAACAATTTTCTCAACCTCACTGTCTTTAACAAACGGCGCGTGTACACGACGTGGTCTTTGTCCTGCCGGCATATAGAGCATATCGCCCATACCCAAGAGTTGTTCTGCCCCTTGCTCACCCAAAATAGTGCGGCTGTCAATTTTGGAGGTAACCTGATAGCTTATGCGGGTTGGAAAGTTAGCCTTAATCGTACCGGTAATAACATCAACTGATGGTCTTTGGGTTGACATAATCAGGTGAATACCGGCCGCGCGCGCCATTTGCGCCAAACGCTGAATAGCCGCCTCAACTTCTTTGCCTGCCACCAACATCAAATCAGCCATTTCATCAACCACAATCACAATATAAGGCATCGGGGTCAAATCCATTTCCTGCTCTTCATAAATCGGTTTACCGGTCTCCATATCAAATCCGGTCTGCACTGTTTTGGTCAGTTTTTCACCACTGTTTCGCAGCTCTTCCAACTTTTGATTATATCCGGTAATGTTACGCACATTGAGCTGTGCCATTGCCCGATAGCGATCTTCCATTTCTTTGACTGCCCATTTTAAGCCGATAACCGCTTTTGCCGGATCGGTAATAACCGGTGTTAAAAGGTGCGGAATTCCGTTATACATGGTAAATTCGAGCATTTTAGGGTCGATCATAATCAGCTTACACTCTTCCGGTGTCATTTTATAAAGCAGCGATATAATCATCGAGTTCACGCCTACTGATTTACCCGAACCGGTAGTTCCGGCCACCAGCAAGTGCGGCATTTTAGCCAAATCGGCATAAGTATTTTTGCCGCCGATATCCTTGCCCAAACTTATGGTCAAAGCGGCTTTGGAATCTCTAAATTCTTCCGCATCAACCAAATCACGCAAATAAACCGTCTCGCGTTTAGGGTTAGGCATTTCAATTCCGATAGTGTTCGACCCCGGAACCACTGCAATACGTACAGATACTGCACTCATCGAGCGAGCAATATCATCAGACAAGCCGATAACTCGCGCTGTTTTTGTTCCCGGTGCCGGCTCTAATTCATATAGCGTTACCACCGGACCGGAACGAATTTGCACAATTTTACCAATAACGCCGAACTCTTTCAAAACATCTTCCAGTTTCAGCGCGATTTTTTCCAGTTCTTTTTGGCTGACTTGCGGCACTGCTTTATTTTTATCCAGTCCTAACAACTCGACTGAAGGGAAATTATACCCCTCAATTTTCTTGGCAACTTTGGCAACCTTAACACTTTCTGCCGGAGTTTTCTTTTCTTCCGGCTCGATTTCATCATCCTTAAACTTTGGTTCTTTTCTTCGTCTGGGAGCTTTTTCTTTTGTTGTATCTATGCGGTGCAGCCCTTTCGCGGCATGACAAATTTTCTTTCCGCTGTGGCACAACCAAACCAATCCGCTCCAAACCGCCAAAACAATTTTTTTAATCACCCGCCACCAACTGCCGAAAGTAATTCCGCAGGCAAAATTGAACGAAACCCAAGCCAAAAAAGCCCCCACAGCCTCCAACCCATAGCGGCTGTATGCAAAACCGAATTTGCGTTCAACCAATGATGAAATTTGGCGCGAGAAAAAATCACCGATATTTCCGCCCACCTTAAGATTATCAACTCTGCCCCAAACTAAACTCATAAACACTGCCATAAACAGCAAACCGAGGCACCAAGCAAACACCCGCCACCAACATTTAACAAATGTTTTGTAACGTATAATTTCATAGCCCCAAACCGCAACTGCCGCCAAAAATATCGGCAGGGCAAAACCAAACCATGTCAAAACAAAATCAGCCGTAATTGCACCGCCCGTACCCAAAAAATTTTTAACCTCTTTTGATGAGGCAATATTATAGCCGGCATCTTCCGCATGATACCCTAAACAAGCCGCCGTCAAAAGGATTACTGCCATCAGTAAAAAAAATCCGATTGACATTACAGCCAATTTTGCTGCCATTGATTCGTTTTTTTTGCGCTTTGCCATATCTTTAACCTTTGTATCGATTCCAATTCGCCCTTATTGTAAACCGACAATTCTCAACAATCGGTTAATGTTTTTTGATTTTATAACCCGTCCAAAAACCTTGACTCTGCACTTGTTTTGCCGCAATCTTATAGCGTTGAGTTTTTTTACAAAAGGAGTATTAAAAATGTTCAGACTTGATGGAAAAGTAGCTTTAATAACCGGTGCTTCCGGCGGTTTGGGTGACAAAATTGCCCGCACTTTGTATGCACAAGGTGCAAAATTGGCCTTAACCGATGTTCGCGCCGAGGGTATGGAAAAATTAAAAGCTGACTTGGGCGCTGGGGTAGAAACTTTTACCGCCAACCTCTCTGACGCCGAAGCCATCAAAAATCTTGTGTCTGAAGTTGAGGCCAAATTCGGTCAGATTGACATTTTGGTCAACAATGCTGGTTTAACCCGAGATAATTTGTTTATGCGCATGAGTGATGAAGAATGGCAGTTGGTTTTGGATGTTAACTTGTCCGCCGGATTCAAACTGGCGCGAGGTGTTATCCGCGGCATGATGAAACGCCGCTCAGGTCGCATTATCGGTATTGCCAGCGTTGTCGGTGTTATGGGCAATGCCGGACAAGCCAACTATGCCGCATCCAAAGGCGGTATGATTGCCATGAACAAGTGTTTGGCTCAAGAGGTTGCCTCGCGCAACATTACAGTCAATTCGATTGCCCCCGGCTTTATCCGCACCCCGATGACTGATGTCTTGCCCGAAGATGTTAAAGCCAATTTGTTGGCGCGCATCCCCGAGGGCAAGTTGGGCGAAGCGCAAGATATTGCTAATGTTGTGGCATTTCTGTCCTCTGATGAAGCACAATACATCACCGGACAAACCATCAATGTCAACGGCGGCATGGCAATGATATAGGTTTTATGGTCATCCCTGTATAAATGTCATCCTTGAGTATGTGTTAACATTTCTCGAGGATCTAATCAAATTAGATTCGAGAATAACACTTATTAATTCGAAGATCGCATGACCTCGCCTTATAGGCTCGGAGCGATGACAGTTTTAAATAATAATGTCATACCGCAATCGGCGGCAGTCCGATTGCTAAGGTATCTTCCGTATTGTTCTTCCCCTTGCAAGCAAGGGGATAAGAGGGGTTAGAATATAGCTATATTTATGCTTAGACTTTTTGCAAAGTAAAAAAAAAGGGTGATGTCTCACGACACCAACCTTTTTTTAGCCAGCGATATAGCCGGCCAGAGCCCAATTGCGGTTCTGACCGAGACTTCCAACGTGGAAGAAGTTATAAACTTCCTCCGGTAGGAGACTGGCCATCGCCGCCGTACGGCGAGCGATTCCGCAAGACAGCTCGTGTTTCTCACCCTCGCTCTTGGGCAATTGATGCACCAAGTTCAAAAGGTGAAGAACGCGCTCTACCTCCGGAGCTTCCAGCTGCTCACTGCCCAAAATTTTAACGACCTCGAAGGGAACGCCAGATTTTTTTGACAATGTTGCAACCTTACGCCCAAAGGTCTTGCGGGCAGCTGCCTCGGCCTCTGGATCAAACGGACGCACTGTCGCGTCGTAAATCCAGTAACCCATCCCGGCACGTCTTTCAACGTCCACCGAGTAGAGCTTGCCGTCGGCAACGGCTCTGACGATGCGATCATGAATACCTTTCGGATCATCCACGAACTCATATCGTCCACCCACCGCCTCGAGGATCTGTGATACGACGCTCTCATCACACACAATGTGTGATTCGCGCCATTCCCTCTCCTCGTTGAGGATCTCTCCGAGGCGGCCGCTTATCATCCCCACATCTTTCAGCGGCACCGAAATACTTATTTCTTTCTCCGGTGCCTCTTCTGAGGCGTAGATGTAGGCTCCGTCGTCGTCTCTCGACGATGAAGCTGCAGTTACTGCAGCTTGGGGCTTCACCTCACGCAAGGTCTTACCTTGCGAGGTGTAATTGCCCCATGCTGAGTATTTCAACCACACCTCTCCCAATTGAAAGGTTATGGTTATTTCATCATTCCAGGGGTTTGTCCCTGCGTGGTAATAACTACCACTTGAACTGTAATTCCGGACAACTCCAGAAATGACTATCTCGCGCGGGGTGAACTCCACGTTGACGGCGTTGACGGCGTTGCTGTTGCTATTTTTCTTTGTTGCCATAACTTTTAGTTTTTGGCGCTTGAAAGACTCCTTTTTTGTTTTCATGGCTCACTAAGTCAAATTTGTTCGCATCTGCAGGGATTAGAAAATTTTTAATCACAACTTACTATACTTCGGTTGTGGGGCTCTTTAGCAACTTAACCCTTCTTTCTAATATGCAGCTTCACAAATTATCCTTAGTGATGAAAACCAAGCTCTCATCTCTCAAGGTTGCCCCGCATCATTTTTACCAAGCCGCTGATAGCTTGAATGATACGAGACATTATACTTTTTTTCTCTCTCACTGTTTGTAAACAAACTTTCAGCTGTGAGAGAGGACCATCCTTATAAATTGGAAATGGTTTGTTTACGGTGGTCAATCCGTAAACAAGTAGTCACCAATAAGGATGGTGAAAAAAAGATATATGCCAATTATTACGGCAAATATATTTTACAAAATATATCTATATCTATAGGTCTACCTTTCTAGAATACCACATTTTTGCGAGTCGCTCAAGCAGTTTTTGACTCAAAAAAAATGGTAAAATATTACCTTTTGTCGACAAAAAAAGAAAGATGGCTCTCTTTTTAAACCATCTTTTCTTTTTCTTAGCCTCAAAAAATCACCAATCATATCTTTGGAGATTTTTTGAGAGCTCTTCAACTTCCTCGTTCCTCAACCCTTTACAAAAAAGGTGAACGACATAGTCTTGAGCCAGAGCTATGACCTCTGCTTTTGGGTGAGCTTCTTTAAAAATTTTAAGCTCATTTTTAATAAGCTCGGCCATCCTTGGCGAGTAACGAAGATGTACCCATCTTGTCTCCCACTCATGGACTTCTCTGTTGACAAAAAATCCCCATTTCATCTCTGAACTCGGGGTTATAACTCTGACGATGGAATCGTCCTTAACACCATAGGTTGCAACAACCTCTTCGCTATTTTTGCAATCGGTTGCTTGATAAAAGTACTTGCTCATAATTATGTGTTTTTAATTAATATCTGTGAGTAATTTACCATTTATTTTGTCTATATGCAACAAAAAAAATTGCTTGCCTCTTGCTTGCAATGCTCCTAATCTTATTTTAGGGAGAATAAATAATGCAAATTTATCTGGTTGGCGGTGCGGTTCGTGATTTTGTTTTGGGGTTGCCTCCTCATGACAAAGATTATGTTGTGGTCGGCTCAACGCCGCAAGAAATGTTATCTTTGGGCTATAAGCAAGTAGGCAAAGATTTTCCGGTTTTTTTGCACCCGCAAACCAAAGAAGAATACGCCCTTGCTCGCCGCGAAATTGCCATCGGCAAAGGTCATAAAGATTTTACTTTTGAATTTGCCCCTGACATCACTTTAGAAGATGATTTGATTCGCCGTGATTTTACCTGCAATGCCATAGCTTATGACGAAAAAACGCAACAAATCATTGATCCCTTTGGCGGCATGGCTGACATCAAAAATCGCCTGCTTCGCCATATCAGCCCCCATTTTGCAGAAGATCCTTTAAGAGTCTTGCGCGCCTGCCGTTTTGCCGCCCAGCTTGATTTTAGCATAGCTCCCAAAACTCTTCAATTATGCCAAAAAATATCAGCCTCCGGCGCTCTTGCCACTCTCTCTGCCGAGCGTATTTGGCAAGAAATCTCTAAAGCCTTGGCTACACCACATTTTGAAGTTTTTATATCATCGCTTGCCGATTGCGGGGCTTTAACCTGCCTAATGCCCGAGATAAAATCAATCCCTCAAGCCTTAAATTCTACTCATCAAAGCTCACCTCATGTCAAATGGGCAACTCTGCTTTATCCTCTTAGTTTTGTTGAACGGCAAAACATTCATCACCGCATCAAAACCCCGAATGCTTATGCTGAATTTGCTCACCTGTGCGCCGCTAATCTCCAATCTTTTATCCACCTGTCGTCCAAAGATTGCGCCAGCCTGTTTGAGCTTACTTGCACGACATCAACGCAATTCAAAAATCTTAGCGCACTAAATGAATTTTTATCTTTTTGCCGCTTATTTTGCCCGCAACCGAATTATGCCCGCAACGCCCAACTCTGCCTAACTGCCTTTGAGCTCCTAAAAGATGTCAAAGCACCCCTCATGCCCGAATTTACATCATTATCCGGAGCCGAGCTGGGACAAGCTTATCGTGATTATCGCATAAAATTGTTGCAGGATTATTTCAAATCTTGAGCCACATGGGGGTGATGGAGCAACTTCTCGATTTTATCAACTTCTTCAAAAGTTTTATCAACTCTGAAATTAATCTCCGGAACATAACGCAAAGAAGTTTTTAAGCCGATTTGTTTTCTAAAAAAGTTTGCTGCCAATTGCAATCCGCCCAAAACCTCCTGCAAATATTCGCCATTGGAGGTAATAAACCACACCGTGCAATATTTCAAATCCGGCGACACCGTAACATTGGTAACCGTTACCAAGGTGTCGATTCCTTCCAAATTGTGAATTTCACCACGGTCAATAAATTGAGTAATAACTTTGCGAATTTCTTGAGCCACTCTAAGTTGTCTTTGCGACATTTCCTTATCAGCCATTTATTTTCTCCTTGCAATCTTGACAAGCAGTATAATAATATAAAATCACTTAAGCAAGCGTTTTAACAACATTATAAGACTATTCAATGAAACATCTCAAAGGCGAAAAAATCAATGGTTGGCTGATAATTGACAAGCCGGTCGGCATGGGTTCCACTCAAGTTGTCAATCAAACCCGCCATCTGTTTAATGCTACAAAAAACGGTCATACCGGAACTTTAGACCCTTTTGCCTCCGGCGTATTGCCGATTGCCTTTGGCGAGGCCACCAAACTAATTCCTTATGTTACCGATGGCAAAAAAGAATATGAGTTTACCTTAAAATTCGGCTCAACTACCGATACTCTTGATTTGAGCGGACAAATTACCCAAAGCGGCGGCATTATCCCCTCGCAAGAACAAATTTTGGCTGTACTGCCGTCGTTTCTCGGCGATATAACCCAAATTCCTCCGGCTTACTCTGCTATCAAAATTAACGGAAAAAGAGCCTATGATTTGGCGCGTGCTGGTCAGGAAGTTGTAGTTCCGTCTCGCCAAATTACCATTTATGACTTGCAACTTTTGAGCATTTTGCCCGATTCGCAAGCCAAATTCCGTGTTGAATGTTCCAAAGGCACTTATGTACGCACTCTTGGCGCCGATATTGCCCAAAAACTCGGCACTTATGGTCATTTAACCGCCCTTCGCCGCACCAAATGCGCTCATTTTAGCCTTTCTGATACGATTTTACTGGATAATTTAAAAAAAATGGATTATAGTGCGCTCCGACAATCGTTGCTTCCTTTGTTGACATGTCTGTGCGACATCACGGTCATCGCCATATCAGAGGAAGATGCTCTTCGCCTGAAAAAAGGGCAAAAACTTTCTGCCGCCTCTTATGGTCTTGAGGGCAAAAATCAAGACAAGGTGGCTGTGGTTTCAGATCAGCCGATTGCGATTGTTCGAATTGAAGGAAAATCAATTTCTCCGATTCGTGTTTTTAACTTATAACCAAAAAAGGAAAAATAAGATGTCGTTATCATTAGAAGATAAACAAAATTTAATCAAAACTTATGCTCTCAACCCCAATGATACCGGTTCTCCGGAAGTTCAGATTGCTATTTGGACTGTTGAAATCAACAATCTTATTGAGCATTTCAAAACTCACGCCAAAGACAATCACTCTCGTTTGGGTTTGATGAAGAAAGTTGCTCGTCGTCGTCACTTGCTCGACTATTTGAAAAAGAAAGACGAGAGCAGATATCAAAATATTATCTCTAAGTTAAACATTAGACGATAATTCTGGTTGCGAATAAAACTGCGGAGCTTGCCTAACATTCCTTAAGCTCCGCAAGCTTTATTCCAACTTTCAAAATCCTGCATGGGGCAGGTAGAGGTTTATATGAGAAAATGAAAGGTATATAAAATATGATTCAATTTAATGAAGTCCGTAAAGAAATGGAATGGGGCGGACGCAAACTCATCCTTGAAACAGGTAAAATTTCTCGTCAGGCTGCCGGATCGGTAGTTGTTACCTATGGCGAAACAGTTGTTCACGGCACAGTTTGCGCTGCCAAAGAAGTGAAAGCGGATCAAGATTTTTTCCCGTTAACGGTTAACTATCAAGAAAAATATTATGCCACCGGCAAAATACCGGGAGGTTTTGTAAAACGCGAGGGCAAACCTTCTGAGCGTGAAGTTCTTTTATCGCGCTTGATTGACCGCCCGATACGCCCCCTTTTCCCTGATGCCTTCAAAAACGAAGTGCAAATTGTCTGCACCGTTTTGGCTCACGATCAAAAAACCGATTCTGATGTTGTAGCGATGATTGCCGCTTCAGCCGCCTTGGCCGTATCAGGCATTCCGTTCTTAGGTCCTATCGGCGCTGCCAAAATCGGTTACATTGACGGACAATATGTCCTCAATCCTACTATTGAACAACAAAAATCTTCTCAGTTGGAATTGGCGGTTGCCGGTACCAGCGAAGGTGTTTTGATGGTTGAATCCGAGGCTCAAGAACTTTCTGAAGAAACCATGTTGGGCGCGGTTATGTTCGGATTTGAGAATTTCCAACCGGTTATCAATCTTATCAACGAGCTGAAAAAAGAAGCCGGCAAAACTCCTTGGGAAACTCCTTCTTTCCCGCCTGAGTTTGACGCTCTTTTTGCTCGTCTGGAAAAAGAATACGGCGACAGATATTCTGTTGCTTTTGAAGAAACCGACAAACTCACCCGTGGTGACAAATTAGGTGCTTTGGCTGAAGAAATTAAGTCAACTATTGATCCCGAAAACGAAATTGAAACTCGTTATGTCGGTGAAGCTATCGAACAATTAATGCACAAAGTTATGCGTGAAAAAGTTCTTTCTACCGGTCGCCGTATTGACGGACGCGACACTAAAACTGTTCGCCCGATTCAGTGCCAAGTTGATGTTTTGCCTACCGCTCACGGCTCTGCTTTGTTTACCCGCGGCGAAACTCAGGCTTTGGTTGTTACCACTTTAGGTACCGGTGAAGATGCGCAAATTGTTGACGGTTTGATGGATGAATCTAAAGAAACCTTTATGTTAAACTACAATTTTCCACCGTTCTCGGTTGGTGAATGTGGTCGCTTAGGCTCCCCCGGACGCCGTGAAATCGGTCATGGTAAATTGGCTTGGCGTGCTATCCACCCGATGATGCCGGATGATCCGGACAAATTCCCCTACACTGTTCGTGTAGTTTCCGAGATTATGGAATCCAACGGTTCTTCGTCTATGGCCACCGTTTGCGGTTCAACCATGTCGTTGATGTCTGCCGGTGTACCGATGCGTAAACCTGTTGCCGGTATCGCTATGGGCTTAATCAAAGAAGATGACGGTCGTGTTGCTATCCTGACCGACATTTTGGGTGATGAAGATCATCTCGGTGATATGGATTTCAAAGTTGCCGGAACTAAAGACGGTGTAACCGCTTTGCAAATGGATATTAAGATTACCTCCATCACCAAAGAGATTATGGAAAAAGCCCTCATTCAGGCTCACGAAGGACGCATCCACATCTTGGGCGAAATGGCCAAGGCTATTGCCGAGCCGCGTCCCCATGTTTCGGATAAGGCTCCGCGCATTGTTGCCATTAAGATTGCGGTTGATAAAATCCGTGAAGTTATCGGCACCGGTGGCAAGGTTATTCGTGAGATTGTCGAGAAAACTCACACCAAAATTGACATCACCGATGATGGTGTAGTCAAGATTGCTTCAATGAAAAAAGAAGACGGTGATGCCGCTTTAGAATGGATTATGGGCATTGTTGCCGAACCTGAAACCGGCAAGATTTACCATGGTACCATCACCAAGATTATGGAGTTTGGTGCATTTGTCCGCTTCCTTGGTACAACCGAAGGTTTGGTTCACATCTCTGAAGTTAAGAACGAGCGTATCGCTTCGGTTTCTGATTTCTACAAAGAGGGTGATCAAATTTGGGTTAAGTGCTTGGGTTCTGACAACCGCGGCAAGATTAAGCTCTCGGCTAAGAGAGTTAACCAAGAAACCGGTGAAGATTTGGAAAAATAATTTCCTTATCCTATCAAAAAAGAGGCGGATGTTTTTCAACATCAGCCTCTTTTTTGTTTTCTACAGATAACTCTCCAAGAAGTACTTTTTACGACATCTTGAAGAATACTTAGAAAAATTCTCCAGATCATAGCTCATGTAGTGCTTTCGGCAACGCCACGGCAATACTCGCCACATCCAGCGGTTTGCCCAAAACGGCAAATGCACCACACCGCCCAAAGCTCCGCTTCCATCCTTATAGGACATCCGCGCCACCCATTGGGGAGCAATAAGAGCCAACACCCACACAACGATGGGGTTGACGATGATTACGCTGACCATCATTAGTATGATGATAACAGCAGACAGTGCAACATACGTTGCATTTTCTAAAAATTTTTTGTGTGTCATAATATAGATTTTTAATGGCTTGACCTACTCTTCTCAGTCATAAATCATTTAAGCAATTATATGTAAAGAGCCGCTTGCGCGGGGATAACTGCTGTCCATATAACCGATCATGGTAATCTCGCCAAATCTTAATCATCTGTCTAAGCAAAACTCAAACCAACAATTAGTCCTCAACAATAATACCTCAATCCTTATACAAACAAGAAGAATATATCGCTTTTTCGAAATTTTGTCAACACGCTTTTTATTTAAAAATCAAAAAGCTGCCATTTTCATGACAGCTTTTCTGTTGCGTAATCTCAAAGAAAATTACAAAGCGTTCAAGTCAACCTTAACACCAACGCCCATTGTTGAGCTCAAAGAAACTTTCTTCATATAAGTTCCTTTAACTCCGCTAGGTTTGGCTTTGTTGATAGCATCGATGAAAGCTTTTGTATTTTCATAGAGTTGCTCTTCTGAGAAACTGGCGCGACCGATACCGGCATGAACAATACCTGCTTTTTCAACACGATATTGAACTTCACCGGCCTTAGCCTTTTTAACTGCATTTTCAACATCCGCAGTAACTGTGCCTAATTTCGGGTTCGGCATCAAGCCCTTAGGACCCAAAACTCTGGCCACTTTGCCGGCCATACCCATCATATCTGGAGTGGCAATGCAGCGATCAAAATCAATTTTGCCTGACAAAATTGAATCAATCAAGCTCTCTGCTCCGACAATATCAGCACCGGCAGCTTTTGCTTGATCAGCTTTCTCACCTTGAGCCAAAACAGCAACTCTGATTTTTTTACCCGTACCATGCGGCAAAGAGCAAACACCTCTTACCATTTGGTCGGCATACTTGGGATCAACACCCAAATTAATAGCAATATCAATGGTCTCGTCAAATTTTGCCTTAGCATTTTCTTTAACGATTTTAACTGCGTCTTTCAAAGAATAAGCTTGATTCTTATCCAAAGATTTATATGCATTTACAATTCTTTTTCCCATCAGCTTACTCCACTACCTTAATACCCATTGAAACAGCCTGACCTTTAACCATGTTCATGGCTGACTCAACTGTTGCACAGTTCAAATCAGGCAATTTGGTCTCAGCAATTTCCTTAACCTGAGCCAAAGTTACTTGACCGGCGACAACCTTTCCGGGCTCTTTTGAAGCTGACTGAATTTTAGCAGCCTTTTTCAAATAATAAGCAACCGGAGGCAATTTGGTTACAAAAGTGAAAGACTTGTCTTCATATGCCGTAATAATAACCGGAACCGGAATACCGGGTTCCAATTTTTGAGTTTCAGCATTGAAAGCCTTGCAGAATTCCATAATATTCAAGCCTTTTTGACCCAAAGCAGGACCAACCGGAGGAGACGGGTTAGCTTTTCCTGCGGGGATTTGCAGCTTGATTAAACCGAGAATTTTTTTCTTAGTTTTAGCCATTTTAATCACCCTTTTTATCTAGGCTCGTGGTCCAGACAATGGCTGTCCTCCCACGAAATTGTTAAACAAAAACGAGTCCTTTTCCAGACTCGTTCTTGCTTATACCATGACTATTTATTTTTGCAAGCAAAAAGTTATTCTTTCTTTGTTACTACCATGGCAACCGCCGAAGCAACAAAACTGGTAACCAACAAAAACAAAACTACCAACCACGATACAAAGAACAACCAAGCATCAGGATAAACCACCATTATCGGACGGGCGATTGCTGAAGCCCAACCATCCAATGTGAACACCTGCAACAGCGAGAACATTGCCATACCCAAAGAACTGAAGCTGGCAAAAGTATCGCCGTAAAAATTCACTGCAATCACTGCAAATGCGTAGAAAAAGATGGCAAAAATCAACAAAAACGATGTAAACACCGGCAACAAACTTAAAAACACCTGCACAAACTTTTGGGTATAAGGCAGACGATTGCCGTATTTTATTAAACGCAACAATCTAAACATTCTCAGTACGATAAACATACTCATAAACGGCAATGACGACACTCCGACAACTACCAAATCAAAAATATTCCACCCCGAACGGAAAAAGGTGCGTTTCAAGGCTAAAATGCGCAAAAACATTTCAACAAGGAATATGCCCATAAAAATACGATCAAGCAAAAACAACACTCTGTCATAATAAAAACTGATGGTCGGCGAGGTCATCATTCCCAAAACCGCTGCATCAGCCAAAATAACCAACATTATAAACAGTTCAAAACTCCAACCGCTGACCAACTTTGCCAAACGGCGCTGTTCATCATCGTGATACATTTTATTCATCAGTTTATTTGTTTTTTTCTTCTCTGCCATCTCACACCTCTAAAAAATTAATAACCTTCAATTAAAACCACAATTATGCCGGCGATTGCCAACATCGGGCCAAAAGCCAAAGATTTTTGTCTTCTCAGCATCGCCCAAATCAGCCCCAAAATTGCCGCAGTTGTAATTACATACAACAGTCCTTCCACTCCGAGCCATGCTCCTTGTGCTGCCAGAAGCTTAATATCACCGCCGCCGAAAGCATCTTTTTTATACCAAACAATCAATAAACTTACCAGTACCGGAAAAAAATATCCCACCAAAGCGCCATAAACGCTTTCATCAATGCTTACCACGCCTTCACCGACATAAGCTGCGGCAATTCCGACCAACAAAAGCGGAATGGTCAAAATATCCGGCAAAACAAACATTCTTGCATCAATTTCTGCCAGCAACAGCAATGTCCACGTAAATACAACAATCAAACCGGCATCTGCAAACTCCGCCAAAATCAGCGCTGTCAGCCCAACCGTCAACAATCCCATCATCAACGAACGCCACACTAGCTTTTTATATTGTTTCGTCTTGCGATAGGATGATAATTTTTTTTCTTTGCGTAAAAGTTCAACAATCGCTCCGGCAAAAGTTGTCGGCATAAACTTGGCAAAACGCCTTGCCATGTAAGGTGTCAAAATCCCGAAAACCAAAGCCGCACAAAGCCAAAATATCATTACCATACCTTTATAAAGATTCTCACTATCTAAAGCCCATCCTAAGCTAAAAGTTATAATATTTTATTAAAAGATTATAATTTTAATCACGAATTACCTTTTCCGGTTATCTGCACAATAATCCATCAAAAAAAGCAACCTTTTCAAAGGTTGCTTTTTCTTGTCCCTGCACTAGCCTAGCAAGCACATTTAATTTCTCGCCTGATTTGGAAGCGCTGTTTCCAGCCCTTCAATCCTTTGGGAATGTCCAGATACTGGTAAAGAAGCTTCCATGCGTCGTACGATTCCATGAATCGCCTTAACCATAACTTATGTTTCTTCCATTGCTCAGGCTTGGCATACCGCGCAAATATTTCATAGCGCGGCATAGTGGATTGCTCAATGATTCGGCGGGCGCACTCGAAAAGTTTTTTACCCTCCTCATCAGGATTTTTGCAATCCAGAGAGAATCCGCCGTGACGTTGGCCTTCCGCATCGAGATGCTCAACCAAGCCCCATGCGATTGTCCGAGCATAACCCTTGGTCGGTTCATGGTTGGCAGCCACAGGAAGACCGCCATAAATGAACTCTAAACAGTCCGGCGTCATGATATGGTAATCATCATGAGCTGAACTGTATGCCCAGTACTTCTCAGGAAGCTGGTCATAAAAATTGACCACATCGTGCACGACAGCTCCCTTGGATAGACGCTGCATTGCAACCGTGAACATGACTGCAGCGAGCTGAGTTCCGTTCTTACGATCTTGTTCAATGCAATCTTGACCAAACTGAGCCATAAAGGACATGAAGTCTTTATAGATACACCATCGATTGCTTCCTCCGGCAAGATGCTGAAGGATAAAATCAACTTGCTTATCCCAGTCCATGTTGAGAAATTCTTCTCTCGTAATGCGACCATGTTTGCATACAAATGCAATCATACTTTCTTTCATTTTTTTATTTTTTTAATTTAACAATGATATTTTCTTCAACAGGAATAATACTGCAAATTTTGTCCATCGTCAACATGAAAAACAAAAAAATATTGCTTTTTATTGGTGCGGCTCAAGCCGGAATATTTCGCTTACGCTTCATTCACTGCGCTCGCTCGTAATTCTTACTCACCGGCACACCTCGTGTGCCTCTCGCTTGTAGTCAAACCGGCACTCGTGCCGCTTCGATACTCTGATATATCCTACCAATAAAAAACAGGGGAATAAATCCCCTGTTTTTTATTGGTGCGCTAGGCCGGAATCGAACCGGCACGGTATTGCTACCAACAGATTTTAAGTCTGCAGCGTCTACCAGTTCCGCCACAAGCGCATAAAATTTAATCGTCTTATACATAATATTTTTAACAAATGCAAGCCAATTTTTTTAATTTTATTATTATTCTCGCTTTGTAATTTTTCAGTTGTATTTTTTCACAAAATGTGCTTTGTTGCAAAAGTTAATTATTCATCAACGCTTTTTACCTCTTGCGGCAGATGACAGCGTCACGGCAAGGCAAAAGGCTTTTTATTGAGGAAAATATTATGATAAAAACTTTTAACATTTCTTGGAAAGACTATCTCATTCCCAACATTCACAACGAAGGATGGCGTTTTGTCGGAATTTTTGCGGCAGTAACAGCGTTACTGGCAATGATTTGGCAACCTTTGGGATTGATAGGTTTGGTTTTAACAATTTGGTGCTACTACTTTTTCCGCGATCCGCAGCGCATTACTCCCAATATTGAAAATGTGGTTGTTTCTCCCGCTGACGGCATTGTCCAAATGATTGCCAAAGTTGAAGCTCCTGAAGAACTTAACATGGGTAAAAAGAAATTCACCCGCGTCAGCATTTTTATGAGTGTGTTTAATGTCCATGTAAACCGTGCTCCTGCCGAAGGTAAAATCATCAATGCGGTTTATGTTCCCGGCAAGTTTTTAAATGCTACTTTGGACAAAGCCAGCAAAGACAACGAGCGTCAGCTTCTTGCCATGAAGACCAAATGCGGCAAAGAAATTTGTTTTGTTCAAATCGCGGGTCTTGTTGCCCGTCGCATTGTTTGTGATGCTCAAATCGGTCAGGAATACAAAGCCGGTGAACGTTTTGGCATGATCAGATTCGGCTCGCGTTTAGATGTTTATTTGCCCGAAGGCATCAACCCTCAAGTTGTTTTGGGTCAAACAATGGTTGCCGGTGAAACCGTTATCGCCAACTTGATGAGTGACGACAAAGCTGCTGAAGGAGTTATCAGATAATGGAAAGAATCAACAAAAAACTGCAATTATCGCGCCAGCAGCTCAAGAGCCTGCCTTTTCGCAAAATTGCTCCCAATATTGTTACCATGTTAGCTCTGTGCGCAGGTGTAACCTCCATTCGTTATTCAATTCAGCAAGACTGGATTAAAGCGGTTATCTATATTTTTATTGCTGCTGTTTTTGATGGACTCGACGGACGTGTAGCTCGTTTCCTCAAAGGGTCCACCAAATTTGGTGCTGAGCTGGATTCTCTTTCTGACTTTGTCAGTTTCGGTGTTGCTCCGGCAATTTTAATGTTTCAATGGTCACTAAACAGCCTGCCGAAATTCGGTTGGTTTTTCTGCCTTTTGATGGTCATCGGGCAAGCCATGCGCTTGGCTCGTTTCAATACCATGCTGGAAGAAGAGCCTCAACCGGAATATTGGCACAACTTTTTTGTCGGTGTTCCGGCTCCGGCAGCAGCGGCAATTGCGCTTATGCCTTGCATGATTTCTTTTGATTTTCCTGAAATCAGTTATATCGTGCGTTCGCACACTTTTTGCGCATCGATTTTATGTTTGGTTACCTTTTTGATGGTAAGCCGCATTCCAACTATCTCAACCAAGCGAATGAAGGTTCCCTCTTATTTGCTTATGCCTTTAATGCTGATAGTTGTGCTGTTTGCCTCATTCATCATAACCCAACCTTGGTTAACTTTGGGATTGATGGTAATCGGCTACATAATTTCTTTGCCGATTGGAATTTTGATTTTCTTGAAGATCAAAAAGCAAAGCATAAAAGCTTGACAGCTCAATTTTTTGAGTCTATAAGCTTAAAAGTCCGAGGACTCCGATGCTTAAAATTCGGAGCTTTAAATAATAACTAATTAACCGGAGAAATAAAATGAAACGCACATATCAACCATCTAAGTTGGTTAGAGCTCGTCGCCATGGTTTTCGCACCCGTATGGCAACTGCCGGCGGTCGCAAGGTTTTGTCGGCCCGCAGAGCTCATGGTCGTAAAAAATTGTCGGCCTAATACTTGACTACAATGGAAATTTTTGCATTAAAAAAACGCAAATATTTTGTTGAAGCCGCTCGTGGATACAAAGTCGTTACTAACGGTCTTGTCCTGCAAGCGGCTTTTTGTTTGCCCAATCAAAAGGCTTCCGATAACTGTTGTTTTGTAGGTTTCACTGCCACCAAAAAATTAGGCAAAGCCCATATCCGTAATCGTGTTAAACGCCGCTTAAGAGCAATTGCCGCCGCTATTTTACCCACCAACGGACTTAATCATATCAATTATGTCTTTATCGGACGCCACAATACGGCAAACCTTGATTTTGCCTATATGTTACGCAAAGCCTCATCAGCTTTGAAAGAAATAAACTCTCAAATTATCTCCGCAAAGGATTCTGCCGTTGCTCAAGAAAATAATGATTGCGGCAATTAGATTTTATCAAAAATGCCTGTCCCCGATTTTGCCCAATGTCTGCCGCTATACCCCCAGTTGCTCGCAATATTTTATTGAAGCTTTGCAAATTCATGGAATATTCAAAGGTTCTTGGCTCGGCATAAAAAGGATTTTGCGTTGCCACCCTTGGGGCGGCTCCGGCTTTGACCCCGTCCCTCCAAGCAATAAAAACGCTGATAAAGATTTATAACACTTGCTTTGCAAAAATTTTTATATTAAACAGAGAGATAAGTTTTTTATTTAAGGAGTTTGATTTTCAATGAAGGAAGAAACTAAAGGTTTATATTTGGCAATATTATTATCGGCCATAGCTATTATAGCATTTAATTGGATTTGGCCTGCTCCGCAACCGGAAACACCGACTGAAATTTCCGACAAACCGGCAATAGAAGAAAAAATCGCCGGCGCCCCGATTGATAATGAAGATTCTCTCTACTCTCCAACCGGACGCGATATTATGGATATTGCCGATGCTTTAGCCAAAGATCGCCGTTTGGTCATAAACAATGATAAAATTCAAGGTTCCCTTCGCCTGAAAGGTGCTCGCTTTGATGACATCAATCTCAGCAAATACAAACTCAACCTTGAAGAAAACAGCCCTAATATTACTTTATTACAGCCCAGCAACACTATTGCTCCTTATTACGCTGAATTTGGCTGGCTTTCCGGCGAAAACATCAAATTACCCGACAACAACACCATCTGGCAGGCTTTTGGTGATAAATTAACTCCGCAAACTCCAATTTTGCTGGAATGGAACAATGGTCAAGGATTAAAGTTTTCGCGCAAAATCTCCGTTGATGAAAATTATATGTTCACTATTGAGCAAACGATTGAAAACAAATCCGGCAAAAGCATTACAGTTTATCCTTACGGACTTATCAATAAGGTTTACAAACCGGACGATACCGGTTCTAAAGTTGTGCACGAGGGAATGTTGGGTGTGTTAGATTCTTCGCTTAAAGAAATTCCTTCCGGAAAATTAAATATCGGTGAAAAGAAAGAATTTACTTCCACCGGCGGATGGGCCGGTTTCGGCGAACGTTATTGGTTTAGCGCTTTCATTTTAGACAATCAGACTTCCAGTAAAGTCCGTTTTTCAACCACTGCCGAAGACACTTATCAAACTGACTTTACCGGATCCCCGATTACAATCAATTCCGGCGCCATTGGTTCATCTAATGTGCGATTCTACGCCGGAGCCAAAGAAATTGCCCTTTTAGATGATTATGTCAAAAAACAAGGCATCGAAAAATTTGATTTGGCCGTTGATTTTGGCTGGTATTACTTTTTAACTAAACCATTCTTCTATATCTTGGAATTTTTGTATCACTTTATCGGCAATATGGGTTGGGCTATTTTGTTGTTTGCCGCACTGCTTCGCTTAGCGATGTTTCCGGTTGCCAACAAATCTTATGAAAGTATGTCAAAGATGAAAAAGGTTCAGCCGAAAATCCAAGCGATTCAACAAACCTATAAAGACGATAAAATGCGCCAACAACAAGCCATGATGGAACTTTATCGCAAAGAAAAAATCAATCCGGCATCCGGCTGTTTGCCGATGTTTATCCAAATTCCGGTATTTTTCTCTTTGTATAAAGTGTTGAACATCTCGATAGAGATTCGTCATGCACCTTTTATCGGCTGGATTAAAGACCTTTCTGCTCCCGATCCGATGACCTTATCGGCCATGAGCGGACTGCCCATTCCATCGTTAATCGACTTGGGCGTTTGGCCGATTTTAATGGGACTTACCATGTTCTTGCAACAAAAATTGTCCCCAAAACCGGCTAACAAAGATCAAGCCCGCATGATGATGCTTTTACCGATAGTATTTACTTTTATGTTGGGACATTTTGCTTCAGGTTTGGTAATTTATTGGACCTTAAGCAATGTCTTGTCAATTATCCAACAAAAGGCCATTATGCACAAAATCGGGGTTAAATAATGGACAGCAAAACGCTTGAATATTCAGCTGATGAATTGGTTGCCGCCGACAAAGCGGTAAAAGGCAAGGCTGAATTTATTCTAAGCGTAGCCGGTTTGCAACAGCTTCCGAACGATGACTTGCCGGAAATTGCTTTTGCCGGTCGTTCTAATGTCGGAAAATCAAGCATTATAAATGCCCTGACCGGACAGAACGGCTTGGCTAAAACTTCCAATACTCCCGGACGCACCCAGCAACTCAATTTTTTCAAACTGGCTGATCGTCTTTATTTGGTTGACTTTCCCGGCTATGGTTTTGCCAAAGCTCCTGAGGCTCAGGTCAAACAATGGCAAAAAATGATTTTTGCCTACCTGCAAGGTCGAGCATCACTGAAAAGAGTCTTTTTGCTGATAGATTCGCGCCACGGCATCAAAAAAGTTGACAGTGATATTATGGAACTATTGGATAAAGCAGCCGTAACCTACCAAATAGTTCTCACCAAAGCCGATAAAATATCTGCCGCAGAGTTGTCCAAGATGCAAAAAAGCACCGAAGATGAAACCAAAAAACACGCTGCTGCTTATGCTAAAATTTTAACAACCAGTTCCGAAAAAAAAATTGGAATTTCCGAGTTGCGAGCTGAAATTGCCGCCCTCATGAACGATTAGGCTTTCAGAAAAGATTTTACCTCATCAAGAGCTTTCAGGGCATCTTGCCTTCCCAGCTCATACATGGCTTTAATTACCTCAATATTTGTTTCCAGCCGCCCGATTTTTATAAAAACTGATGGTTGTATAACCAGTGCTGTTCCATTTTTTTGCGCTTTTTCGACATATTCCAATTCATCATTATACATAAGATGCCGATTAACCATTGCTTTAACAAACTCAGGATATTTTCGATAAACTTTTCTTGCCAACCATTTACTATGTGACGGCTTTTTACGATAACCGTAAGGACGCGTCAGCACCACGATATTTTTATCATAGCCATGATTTTGTGCAGCCTTTAGCGGAATACTGTCACAAATACCGCCATCAAGCAATTTTTTACCATCGACTTCCACAATTCGTGAAAAGAAAGGCAGCGATGCCGAAGCCTGCACATATTTTATATCATAATGCATATCTTGACAGCAAATGTACTCGGCCTCTCCGCTTTCAACATTAGAGCATACCGCATAAAACTTGGTTGGATTAGCATCAAAAGCCGCATAATCAAATTTATCTAATTTGTTGGGCAGCTCATCATAGCAAAAATCAACATCTACCACATTACCGGTCTTAAGCCAATTTCTAAAACTCATAAAACGATAATCATCATTATATTTTATGTTGTAGCGAATATCGCGTCCTATCTGTCTTGAAACAAAAGAGACTCCGTGAATAGCACCGGCCGAAACACCAAACACCGCATCAACATCAATCCCGTTCTCCAAAAAAACATCCAACACACCGGTTGTATATATTCCGCGTTTGCCGCCGCCTTCAAGAACTAATGATGATGCCACCGCACTTCACCTAAAATTACAATCCGTTATTGCTTTTGCCGCTAAACGGAGTATATTGCCCGACTCCGCCGAAATATTTGCGGAAAAATCCCGGACGCTGACCTTTCACCTCGGTCACACTCTCATCCGGCTTAATATTTTTGCCATCAGCCAAAGTTAAAACATCAATAGTTTTCACTTCATCAGCCGCATTGAATGTTATACGCAGCACTTCGCGATCAATTTCCTGTGGAGCCCAAAAAGCCACTTTTTTAACATCAGCCGACATATAAATCCAACTGTTTTGATCAAATACATTCACCGAAGAAGGCAAACCTAAAACTCTCATCACATCATCTTTTGATGATCCGATTTCGATTCGGTTCAATCTCTCTTTGGCGGGCATATTACCGGTATGACTGACAAACCACTCATTTTGTTTTTCGGTCGAACAAGCCGCCAAAATACAAACAAAAGCCATCATTGAAAATATTTTGCTGGTTGACATAATACTATCCTTGCGTTTATATAACTTACAAAAAAACACTTATCTTTCTATAACATAAGGAAAACTTTTATGCAAAACAATTTTTCTTATCCCCTGAAACTTGAGGATATGAGTGCCTCAACCAAGCATTATGATTTTCAAGCAACCTCTTCAGAACTGCAATATATCGCCGAGATTCTAAAGGTTCCAAGTATAAAATCATTTAAAATAATCTTAGATGTAACTTTTGACAAACCTCAGCACATGGTAAGAATCAAGGGAAAAATTGATGCGGCAGTTGAACAAATCAGCGTTATTTCTTTAAATCAATTCACCCGAAAATATCAAATCCATTTTGCCAGAAACTATGACACCAAATTATCATCAGCTCAACAACGCGAACTTGAAGAATTTGAAGACATCAATGCTGACATTCCTGATGTTATGGAAAACGGTCAAATTGACCTGAAAGCCATATCTATGGAAGAACTCGCTCTTGAACTCGACGATTTTCCCAAACAAAAAGGCGAAACTTTTAATTTTGCTCCCGATTTTGACACTGAAGCAGACAAACCGCAGAATCCTTTCTCTGTACTGGAAAAACTAAAAAAATAATAAAAAATCTCTTGCAAATTCAATCAAAATTGTTTTAATGCAAAAGAATTTCGCAAAATATTGCATTTATTTAGTTGCTTTTTAAAACTAAATGGTTTACAAATGCCAATAATCAAAAATGGAATAACTTTTAACACAAGGGTTAAGTAAAATGGCTACACCTAAAAAGAAAACTTCAAAATCACGCCGCGATATGCGTCGTTCACACGATGCTTTGACTGCAGCTTCTTATATGGAATGCCCGAATTGCGGTGAGTTGAAAAGGCCTCATGAGGTTTGTCCGAAATGCGGTCAATACAATGGTAAAGAAGTATTGAAGCAAAAAACTGCCGAATAATCATTTCGGCAGTTTCGTCTGATTCTTACATAGAACGGAGCTTAAAAATTGGCTAAACAAGATATAGTCATATCAATAGATGCGATGGGGGGAGATAAATCCCCCAAAATCGTGATTGAGGGAATTGCTTTAGCTGCTAAAAAAAATCCTGATGTCAAATATTTGCTGTTCGGCGATAGTGCGCAAGTAACTCCTTTATTACAAAAATTCCCCGAATTGCAGGGAAAATGTGAACTTCGTCATGCCCCTGAAATGGTTCACAACGAAGACAAACCATCACAGGTTATCCGCAACCGCAATACCAGTATGTTTATGGCTATTGATGCGGTCAAACGCGGCGAAGCTCAAGCTGTTGTTTCAGCCGGCAACACCGGTGCTCTGATGGCTATATCCAAGCTCAATCTTAAGACTATAAACAAAATCCATCGTCCGGCTATTGTCAGCATTATGCCCCATCTTTATGGTCGCTACATTATGCTTGATTTGGGCGCAAACACCGAATGTGATGCTATCAATTTGTGTGAATTTGCTTTTATGGGCGAAATATTAGCCCACCGCGCTTTAGGCATCAAAAAGCCTCGCGTTGCACTGCTCAACATCGGCTCTGAAGAAATGAAAGGTCGCGAAGAAATCAAGTTAGCAGCCCAAATGATAAAAAGCTCCCATCTTGATATGGATTTTATTGGTTATATTGAACCTCACGATATTCAAAATGGTCTTGCCGATGTCATCGTCGCCGATGGTTTCACCGGAAATATTGCCTTAAAGTCGATTGAAGGAACCGCTAAGCAGCTTATCCGTATGTTTAAAGGCGCTATCAAAAAATCTTTGCTTGCTAAACTAGGTTTGTTGTTTATGCTGCCCTCTTTGCTTAAGGTAAGAAAGATTATGGATCCGCGTTTGTATAATGGTGCCATGTTCATAGGTCTTAACGGACTTTCGGTCAAGAGCCATGGCGGTGCTGATGCTTTTTCTTTCTCTAAATCGATTGAAAATGCTACTCATTTGATAGAGCAGGATTTCATTCCGACCATCAGGCAAGAAGTTGAAAAAGTTGATTTTGACGAATTGCAAGCCGTTATGTATGATGTTTACTAGGCAGCTTTAGATGATTGCTAAAGGACTTGTTTTTGCAGTACTTATTATATTCCTCTCAGTTATAAAACCTATTGTTTATCGTCCTGTTGCTCAAAACTATAAACTGGCTTTTTCTTCGCTTTTTACATCAGTTTGGACCGGTGTTTTTATCATTTTAAGCTTTCCTTTTATGAAAGATAGCTTTTTTGATGCACTCCCCGCTATTATGGCCTCGCCGGTGCTAATTTTATATGCAGCTTCCAAGGGAATTGTAAGTTGGTATTCTATAAAAGTTTCTCAAGCAGTAAACCGCCAAAGCACTTCTGCTGTGGTCTTTTTTCCCTTTATTTCTTTAGCTTTAGCTTCCTTTTTACTAAATGTTTTTTTAGGTGAAAGTTTAAACCTGTTGCAGCTATCAACTATTTTATTGCTGGGTGCTTTGGGACTCGGATTCTGGTTTTTCGGTATCGTCAGAAAGCTTTCCGCTGACTGGAAAAAATGCTTTCTTGCTGCTATTATTTTAAATGCGCTGTGTCCTGTTATTGACCATATCTCTATTCGCCAAATGGGATGGTATGCCTATTTTATTGTATCTAACTTTACCACTTTTGTTTTCTGTTTATGCCAAGGAGCGTCTTTGTCAGATATAAAAAAATCTTTTACCTCTCCGGATGTTTTTAAAGCAGGATTTTTCAATACTTTGCGCGAAATAGTCGTCTTAAGTGCTTCCGTAACTATCCTGCCGGTGTCATTAGTAAATTTTTGTATTCGTCTGTCCGCCCCGATAGTTATGGTATTTTCTGCCATAAAATACAAAGAAAGCACTGTGAAAAACCAGCTTATTTTCGGTATCTTAGCTTTATTAGCCGCCGTTCCCATTATTTTATTTAAATAGCTATTTAAATTACAAAATCAGTACTTATATATGAAAAAACAACCCCAAAACGAAAGGATAAGTCATGGGAACATTTTTTAAATATATTTTCTATTTAGCAATATTAATCGTGCTCGGGTATATCGGATACATAATATACGACTATTATACCCAAGAACAAACAGTCTCCAGCGAAACAATTGTCGTAAATGAGTAATCTTCTAAACCAATTCATTTACATCGGTTATAGGCTCGTTTTCTTCATAAAACCGCTTTAGATAGCTGCGACCGATTCTCTCAACATCTTCATCCTTAACAATAGATTGGTTATTGGAGTACACATTAACATTTCTATTGTTGGATGAAGATTTTTCATCATCACTGTCTTCCAACATACCAGACAAAGTCAGTGCTTCTATACTGGTAGAAACACCATGTTCATACGAAGAAAAACTTGCCTGCTGTTTGGAAGAAAACTGCTGTTGCGAAGAATTGTCTTGATTCTCATCACGAACCAAAACATTGTTATTTGTATCAATGTCTTCCACCGTCTCAGACCTCCCGCCTGTTTTCATAACCTGACTTGGCGAAGACATACCTACTTTGCGTGTAGCACTCACCGTCATAAGGATTCTCCTTACAGAGTTGAACTAAAACCTAATACTTCAGATTTCTATATGTTATATTATATTATATCATATAACTAACTAAAAAGCCACATAAAATACAAAATAATTTTTATTCAGCCTTATTTTCGTCTTGAGAATTTACTTCAACTTCTTTTTTCTCTTCCGTTTTATTTTTATTCAAATTAGCCTGAATAATCTCAACTGCTTTAGCATACCACTCTTTTAAATTTTCGACTTTTATAATACCGAAAACCATAGCTAAAGCAAAAATAATCAGAATCCATGTTAACATTGCGATTTCCTTTGTAATCTGTGCAACACTTCCGTTGCATCATATTTTTCATCATAGGCGGCAACTTTCTGCGACATCAGACAATATTGCTTGCGCTTTTCATCACCCCTACTGTCAGGTTTATTATGCAAAATTTGTTTGGCTTTGTCTAGCCGTTGTCTGCTCTCATCGGATAACTTGGGACAACTTTGCACCAATTCCCTCATTTCATCAATATTTCCCATGCAATAGCACACGCCATCACATCCGGCCTCTAAAGAATATTTTGCCTTTTCAGCAACACTTCCTTTTAATGCGTGCATATCAATGGCATCAGATATCAAAAAACCACCAAAACCTATTTTTTCGCGAATAATGTCCTTTATTCCTTTAGCACTTTGCGTTAACGGATTTTTATCATCAACTTTAGAAAGCAGTATATGCGCTGTCATGCCCATAGGTGAAAAGTTACAAACTCTGAAAGGTTCGAATTCATCATCCAGCTCGTCTAACGATTTTTCAATCACCGGCAAACCGAGGTGAGGATCACAAACTGCCCACCCATGCCCCGGCATATGCTTAATGCAGGGAATAATTCCTGAACTGATATAGGTCTTAACCGACTCTTTTCCCAATCGACCGACAACCTTTACATCTGATGAAAAGCAACGGCTGCGCAAAGCATCGGTTGTGTCATCGTGCATAATGTCCAAAACCGGCGCAAAATTAATATCTATGCCTAATTTTTTCAAATCTCTGCTAATGAGCTCAGCTTGCAATTTTGCCATTTTTTTAGCTTGAGTTAAAGGCAGTTCGCCGATTTGCTTTTGAGCAACATAAGCCATAAATTCAGGCTCTTTTAAGCGCCTTACCCGACCACCTTCCTGATCAACCGCAATCAAGACCTCATCACCGGCGGCTTCTCTGATTTGTTTGATTAACTTCTGCACCTGCCCGCTGTTTTCAATATTGCGAGCAAATAAGGTGATACCTGCCGGACGAAAAGCTTCAAATAATCTTTTTTCTTCATCCGTTAATGTTTTTCCCGCACAAGATAAAAAAGCTGCTCCTTGCTCCTTATCCATATCCTATATTCCTTGAACAATAAACTTCATCAACCACTGCGTAACTGTTTTAACCGCTGACACCAATGGATTAAATTTAACATCAAAAGCCAGTAACAAAGCCGGCAAAATAAACATCAAAAACACCACCAAGGCTAAACCGTACTCTTCTAATCTCATATACTTTTGAACCCAGCGATTCTCCGTCCAGCTCAAAAGAATTTTTGAACCATCCAAAGGCGGAATAGGCAACAAATTAAATACTGCCAATATTAAATTAATAAAAATCATCTGAAAGCAAAACATTGCCAAAACACTACCCGCAAAAGAATGCGGCAACCACAACAACAATTTCAGCAACAAAGCCGAAATCAATGCCAAAGCCAAGTTCGCTAATATTCCTGCCGAAGCAACCCATATCAAATTTTTCTTACTTCCTTTTATTTTTGTATAATCAATCGGCACCGGCTTTGCCCAACCGAAAACAAACCCGATTTTTGAGAAGTACAACAACAACGGCAAAACTATCGTTCCGAACAAATCAATATGATGAAGCGGATTAAAAGATAAACGACCTTGATTTTTGGCTGTGTCATCACCCAACCGCAAAGCTACATATCCATGAGCTATTTCATGAATAATCAAAGAGATAAAAACTGCTGTTATAGCTAAAATTGCGTTTATAACCATTATTTTTTCTTTACCAAACAAGTTCCACCAGAATTTTTAATAGAATTACATAATTTATCCGCATCGCTTCTATCAACAAAAGCACCGGCTTTCAGTCGATAAAACATTCCTTTAGCACCTAAATCAGCTTTTTCAACCTCGTGCGGTAAAGCTTTAAGAGAGGGATAGCGCAACTTAAGATCAGACCATGATTTTTCCATAGCTTTGGCATTTGGTGAAGACATCAGCTGTATCTGCCAAACCCCGAGCGGAATATCTCTAACTTCAGGTTCTTTAGCCGGCTCAATTTTCTTTTCCTGTTTGTTTTCAGCAATTGTTTTTTCTACCGGTTTTACTTCTTTTTGTTCAACAACTTTTTTGTTTTCAGGCTCTTTTGCCTGTTCTTCAACTTTCTTAATCTCTACTTTTTCTTCCGGTGGCAAAATAGCTTGCTCTTCTGTTTTTTCCTGCTTGTTCTTCAAGATTTCTTCAGCAGCTTGAACAACATCAACATTTTCTTTTTTTTCTTCAATAATCGGCAAAACCGGTTCTTCCGGAGGAGGTAATATGCTTTCCACCTTTTCTTCCGCCGCATCTTTCTTTTCTACAATGTCATAAACCGTCTTATCCTGATTCAATATTTCCATTCCTCCGGGCTCGGCCGGCTGTACTTTCACGGCTGTTTGCGGACGACGCACAACCGGAATTTCTGCATTTTCAACTTTTGCATATTCCGGAGAAAAAATAAACCAACTAACCACACCGGCCAAACCGATACCAAGCAGGGCGCTCAAAAAAATCTGCTGTGATCTTCCCACCGTAGCACGATGTTCATCAACACTATCCAAAGGTCGCGAGTTTAATCTCTGACGAAACTCGTCCAAAAATTCACCTGAATTATTAAGTTCTTCATCGCGAAAATCATCCAGCATAACTAAACGCTCCTCAACTTAAAATTATGACGCTTTAATCCGTTATACAAAAAAAAGCTTTATAATCCCTTAACGAGCTAAAAACGATAACTGACATTAAATAATTTTTGATGTTCTTCCGTGGCAAAAGCATCAGTCATATTGGCGATATAAGTACAAATAACATCCGCTTTCTCTCTCTCCGATAATGCTTTATCAACCGCCTCACGCAAATTGAGCGGCAACATTTTTGTATTATCCATAAATGCTCCGAATAAATCTTCCACAATTTTTTGCGACTTCATATCCATGCGAGCAATATTGCTGTGAGTATAAAAATTCTTGGTTAAAAACTTATGCAATTCGGCAATTTTTTCATGCATTTGCGCGGAAAAATCAGCTGTAAAACTTTTTTGTTTTCGCACATCATTAAGTGTTTGTATTTTATTTTTACGCAAATTTTCTCTTGTGGTATCCAACAAATCAAACACCATTGCACTGATAAGCGAGCGCGTAATTGCATAAATTCGCAATTCATCAGCACAATTTTTATTTTCTTTATCAAACTTACTGATAATCTTATCAATAAAATCAAGCTCACAAAGTTGCTTTATTGAGAAAAATCCGGCCCGAAAACCATCATCAATATCGTGATTGTTATATGCTATATCATCAGCAAACGATGCCACCTGTGCTTCTAGTGACGGATAATTTTTCAAATCCATCGGAAATTTTTTATCCAAATTTTTCAGCCAACTTGATGTAACTTTTTTAATCGGCCCGTTATGTTTAACTGTGCCCTCCAAAGTTTCCCAAGTCAAATTCAAACCCTTAAAATTGGGATAATGCGTTTCAATCTCCGTCATAATTTTCAGCGAATTTATGTTATGATCAAACCCGCCGAAACTTTTCATACAGTTATTCAGTCCGCGCTCTCCGGCATGACCGAAAGGAGCGTGCCCGATATCATGAGCCAAAGCTATGGCCTCACCCAATTCCTCATTCAGCCCCAAGCTTTTG
This sequence comes from uncultured Pseudomonadota bacterium, assembly GCA_902763535.1. Lineage (GTDB taxonomy): Bacteria > Pseudomonadota > Alphaproteobacteria > RF32 > CAG-239 > CAZU01. The sequence goes on from CACWSG010000002.1 coordinate 103,471, forward strand.
CACAAAGTTCTGGTAATTTGCGCAACCTCAATACTATGAGTCAATCTGGTACGATAGTTTCGCCCTTCATGATATGCAAAAACTTGTGTTTTTCCTTCCAGCTTGCGAAAAGCCGACGAGTGAATTATTCTGTCGCGGTCGCGTTGAAATTCCGAACGATTAATATTATCATAATCAGGATATAATCTTCCTTTAGATTCTTCATTATGCACGGCATAGTTTGCAAGGGTCATTTTTTTCGCTTTCCAAGTTTAAAAAAATATTGTACTTATCTTATATCAAACTTTATAAAAAAGAGTCAACAAATGAAAATTGCCACTTACAATGTCAACTCTATCAATGCTCGCCTTGAAAACCTATCCGTTTGGCTGAAAAACGAGCAACCTGACATTGTTTTGCTTCAAGAAATAAAATCTGATTTTAACTCTTTTCCATTTTTCGAACTGCAAACCTTAGGCTATGAAACCAAAATTTTAGGTCAAAAAAGTTATAATGGCGTTGCCATTTTAAGCCGCCACAAAATTAAAATAATTCACGAAAATCTTCCCAATTTTACTGATGAAAATTCTCGTTACTTAGAAGCTGACATAACTATTGGCAATACAACATATCGTGTTGCATCAATTTATCTTCCTAACGGCAATCCTCCTTATAATAATCCGGACGATACTGAAAAATGGCAATACAAATTGCGCTGGATGGAAGCTTTTTACAGTCATGCGGCCACTCTTTTAGAACTTCGTCAACCGATAATCCTCGGTGGAGATTTTAATGTAATTGCCACACCTAAAGATGTTTATGACCCCATAGCATTCAAAACCAATGCTCTCTTCCGTCCCGAAGTTCGGCAACGACTGAAAGCTTTTGAGCTTTTGGGTTTTTATGATGCTTTCCGTGCAATCCACCCCTCCGATAACGGTTACACTTTTTGGGATTACGCCGGAGCTTCTTTTCCCAACGATATGGGTATGCGCATTGATTATCTGTGGATGAACGCTTTTGCTTTTGATTGCCTTCGCAATATTGAAGTTAATAAAAACCCTCGGGCAACTGCCAAGCCCTCTGATCACACTGTTTTGCAAGCTGTCCTCTCATGAAAAAATTTTTGCTGATTTTTGCCTTGTTTTTTTCAATTTCCTCAGCTTTGGCCGATGATGCTGCCGACTGGCAGAATGTCTATTCCCAAATCAAAACCGCTTACATTAACGAAATTACTATTGCGCAGCTTGCCTCCGCCTCACTCAAAAATATTTCTGCCGTTGATCCAAAATTGCGCGTGGCTGACGACAATACTCGCATAACCTTGTATTATCAAGGAAAAGTCATCAAAGTTTTACGAAAACCCAATGACCCTAACGATGCAAAAACCTACGGTGATATAGCGGCTAAAATTATATCTGCGGCTGAGAGCGCTTCTCCCAAAGCCGATGAAAAAAGTTTCAAAATAACCGACGAACTGGCTAAAGGTATCTTAAAAGTTTTAGATGACAATTCCGAATTTTATTCCAGCATGGACGAGGCCGAAGGCATTGTTAAACGCAACAAGCGTCATTGGAGTTCTCGCTTGCTTGATGATGGTGTACTCTATGTCAAAATAACCGCCTTCAACAAACAAACTTTCAACGAATTAACCAACGCCATAGCTGAATATCCTCAGGCTGAAAAATTAATCATTGATATTCGCAATTGTCCCGGCGGCATGGCCAGCGAAGCCATCAAGACATCCGATTTATTTTTGAGCGAAGGTATTATCGCCTCAACCTCAGAAAAAGATGAATTCAGCCAAGTTTATTATTCCGCCGACTCCGATGAAATATTCAAAAACAAACCTATCGAAATTTGGACTGATTCGCAAACAGCCTCCGCTGCCGAAATTTTGGCGGCCGCCCTGCAAGAACAAAGCCGCGCCATTATCAAAGGTCAAAAAACTTATGGCAAAGGAACTCTTCAAAAGTTGATAATTTTACCGTCAAACAGCGTTTTGGCCGTCACCAGCGGTTATTTTCACACCCCTTCCGGTCAAAAGCTTCATCATCGCGGTGTTATTCCCGATATTGAAGAAGAAAATCTCACTCAATTTTAGCTTTTCTTCGTCATCATACCCAACAATGATGAATATTCATTCACGCCTTTATTGAGCAAGACATTAATGGTTTTGCAAACCATTTCTATACTAGAATTTATCTCTTGCAGTTCGGTTTTGCCAAAACGCGACAACACAAAATCTTTCGTATCATTTTTATCGCCGCTCGAATGATTTATTCCGATTCGCACGCGATTATATTGAGGACTGATTGCCGCATCAATTGACTTTATACCATTGTGTCCGCCCGAGCCGCCACCGATTTTAGCTTTAATTTTTCCAATCGGTAAATCCATATCATCATGCACGACCACCACATTTTCCGGCAATATTTTATAAAAATTAGCGGCTTTTACCACCGAATTACCTGACAAATTCATAAAAGTCAGAGGTTTTAGCAAAAACACCTTTTCACCGGCAATATTGCCCTCAGCCACCAATCCGTCAAATTTTTCTTTAAACACCCCAAAACCATACTCTTTTGCCAAAACATCAACCGTCATAAACCCGACATTATGGCGAGTATTTTCATAATCTTTTCCCGGATTGCCCAAACCAACTATCAAAAACATTTTGCAAAACCCATCAAAAAACAAAAAAGCAGAGAACAGTTAAGCGCTATTCTCTGCCTTAACCATATCAATTAAAACCTATTTTCTGATAAAATCAACATGAATAGGTTTGTCAGAAACCGGATGAAACTGAACATCTTTACAAGCAACAGTCATCTTTTTGCCGCCTAAAACGACCTCGATGTCTGATTTGTAAAAGTCTTTATCGTCCAAAGCCTTTTCCAACTCTACGGGGTGCAATGAAACCATAACCGGCTCTTGTTTTCCGCCATAAATAACAGCAGGAATACGACCCTCACGACGACATGCCCGAGCTGCCCCCTTACCTGCTTTTTCTCTTTTTTCAGCATTAAATGTAATCATTTTCTACATCCTTAACATAAATTATTTACACTGTTTTTGACCTCCAGGGGTGTCAAAAACTTCACAAACGCGTTATACAACATTTTTTCTATTTTTCAAGTATTTTTTATTCACCTTCGATTTGCAACAAAATTGATGTTGCTATCGAGCCGGCAATGACCGTGGGTGCAATAACCGCCAACCATACCGGCAACCCGCCGCTAATCCCCATGGCATAAACCAGCTGCGACATAAAATAGGTTGAAAATCCGGCAATTATACCGCCCACAACCAAAAACATAAATCCGCCGCGGCGATGTGATGGGCGCAAGGCAAACACGGCCGCAACCAATACCATTGCAACCAAAAACAATGGTGAAATAACCAATGACCAAAAACGCATTTCATGTCTCTGCACCGCAAAACCTGATTTATCATAGAAATGAATAACCGCAGGCAAACTCCAAAATGATATAGCCTCAGGTTCGGCAAAACTATCCTCGATTTTATTAACATCAAGTATTGTTTTATAGTTCATCTCGCCAAGTTTTTCTACCGGTTTACCGGCACGATATATTTTCACATCTTTCAGGCTGAAAAATCCTTCGCTCAGCACTCCGGCAAAAGCCTCTATTTGGCGCAAAGGTCTTGCCTTATCATCCAACTCAATAATACTCAAACCTCGCAAAAGCAATCCATCATTCTCATGTTGCAACCTTTGGGCGTGCATCACCATAGTTTTTTCATCATCTAAGGCCTCTCTGATCCACAAACCCTGCTCTGAATACATCATAGCCTGCGGATCTTTGGTGTCCATGCGTCTTTCCAAAGTTTCATACATTCCGTACAATTCGGCCGCCAAGGGATTAACTGCCATAACATTAATCAGACCGACGATAATCGTCGCAAAACAAACCGGCATCAAAAAATTCCACACCGAAACTCCGGCCGCCCTCATTACAACATATTCACTTGTTTTGCCGAGCCGCCAAAAAGTTATCATCGCGGCAACCATCATCACAAAAGGAAAAACCTGCTCTACGGTCTTAGGCAGTCTGGCAATTGCCATCTGCAACGCAAACAACAGCCCGAATTCCGGAACGTTCGATACCCTCCTAATCCTCTCGACCATCTCAAACAAAAATATGACGCCCAAAATCATCAGCAACACCGCCAAAAAATTCCATATCAACTGGCGGTTAACATAGCGTCCCAAAATTGAAGTCGGTTTCATAAAATTATCTCTCCGCTTGCAAACTTGCTCCAAGATTAGGCAAAAACCGCTCCAAATGCAAGCAATTTTTATAATTTTGCGCCCAACCAAAAATTTTACTGGCATTTTGTCGCAAAAGAGTATAAAGAGGATATGCATATCCAAAATGTGCGCCCGTAGCTCAATTGGATAGAGTATCAGCCTCCGACGCTGAGGGTTGTGGGTTCGAACCCCGCCGGGCGCGCCAAAAAACCAAAAGCCTCTTCCTGAGGCTTTTGGTTTTTTGATGCATCTGACAGGTTTGAAACCACAAAGTGGGTTCAAGTACAAGCGAAAGGTGAGCGGAAGCGCACCGGTGAGCGAAAGCGAATGAGCGCAGTCAACGACGCTTTTGCGGAGTAACCCCGCCCATGCCTCTTCCTGAGGCTTTTGGTTTTTTGATGCATCTGACAGGTTTGAAACCACAAAGTGGGTTCGAGTACAAGCGGAATAAGCAAACAGCGAGAAGGCTGGCAAAGATTTGCTTTATGCGGCTTTTGTCGGGCGCGTAAGTCGGATGTCAAATAAGCCGCAGCCTTATGCCTTTGAGCTGTTTGCCCGCTAGGCGAACATCCCAATGGTTTTTGGTTACTTTTTACCACCAAAAAGTAACATAATCCTGTACTCACAAAAGCAACGTAAATAATCCGAAGATGCCTAACTCAAAATGCTGACGCATTTTTCGGGCATGACATTTATGTATTTATTACGCTGTCTGCGCGGCTCGACGCCATTAAAAAAAGACGCCTTTATCCAGCGTCTTTTTAATCAAAATGGCGGAGAGAGAGGGATTTGAACCCCCGGTACCCCGTAAAGAGTACAATTGATTTCGAGTCAACCGCATTCGACCACTCTGCCATCTCTCCTCATGGTCTTGCTATTTATTAAACTTTTTCTTTTTATTTTGCAAGAGTTTTTTATCTGTTACAATTTAACAAATCTGTAACCGCCAATTTTTTAGCTAAATTGCGCGGTGTCGGGGGAGCAAAATTTAGCCAGCCATCGGCTCAACAACCATCGACACAGCCGTCGGCTACTTCTTCTAGTTCTGTAAGTATTTCTGCCCCTAAACGAGATGAAAGCAAACCCAAGCGCGACATTCAGGAATTGTACGATTTTATTGATAAATATTGTGCTGACAAAGAAGCTCAAGCCAATCAACAAAATCCTTAAAACAATATTCCAAAACACCGGCCAAATGGTCGGTGTTTTAATTTTAAACTGTCACACCTAAAATTAAAAATGTCAAAAGCGTGCGATAACGTGGCAATCTCAGCTGAATCAAAAATGTCATTCTTGGGGACGCGTCAGCGTAACCCGAGAATCTAAGCAAATTCGATTCAGAATAGATTCTCGGGTCAAGCCCGAGAATGACAAAAGAGAAAAAACACATCCGAGAATGACAAAAGTCAGTAAAAAACTATCCTTAAAATTATAATTCAGAAATATAATTATTAATGGCATCCGGCAATATCACCACAATGTTTTTATCTTTCATATCGTCATTTTGTGCCGTCTCAACCGCTGCAACCATAGCCGCCCCTGCTGACACTCCAATCGGCAAACCTTCCGTTTGTGCCACCAATTTTGCCATATCCCAAGCATCATCATCTGCCACATCTTTTACTTCATCAACATTTTTTGCCTCATAAAAAGGTGGCACAAACCCCGCACCAATACCATGAATACAATGCGCCCCCTTACTTCCGCCATTAAGCACATTACTGCGCAAAGGCTCTACTGCTATCACTTTTAACTCAGCAACCGAGCTTTTTAAAGCCTGTACTGTTCCGCTCAATGTTCCGGCCGTACCCACCGCCGAAACAAGAACATCAATTTCGCCATTCATATCATCCCAAATCTCTACTGCCGTGTGAAACAAATGAGCTTCTTTATTGCCTTCATTTTCAAACTGGTTAAGCCACAACACATTAGGTGATTTTTGTGCCAACATTTCAGCCTTGGCTATCGCTCCGCTCATTCCGTCCTCTTTTGATGTCAAAATAACATCTGCCCCAAAATGTTTAATCATCTTAATTTTTTCAACAGCAGTGTTTTCCGGCATAATTGCCATGGCTTTGACCCCTTTTTGCGCACAAATAGCCGCCATCGCCACACCCAAATTGCCTGATGTTGCCTCAATAACAACTGTTTCTTCCAAATTTTTGCCAACCAAAGCCTTGTCTATCATCTGTTTGGCCGCCCTATCTTTGATCGAAAACAACGGATTATAAAACTCGCATTTGCCATAAATATTTGCCGCCAAACCCAGCCTTTTACCTAATTTGGCAAAATGATACATCGGAGTTTTTCCAACCAAATCAACCACTGAATCAAATATTTTTTTCAAGACTTTGCCCTTTCTTATTTTGTTTATAAAGCACAAAAACTTATAGACCTATATAACCGAAAGTCGCTATAATTGCAACGCTTAATTAAGATATATACGGCTGTTTATGATGATGAATCTTCATAAAATATTTTGTTTTTTGATAACGATAATACTGTTGGCAGCGCAAGATGGACACGCTACCAGCCTTGATGATATTTATCGTGACATCATTCGCTCCAACAATTCGGGCTATCTTCCGTTGTTCGTCAAAAATCGCCATCAACCCAGCCTTTTGCTTGATGATGAAGAACTTCAAGAAGCCCCCTCGCCGTCACAGCTGAAACTGTTATCACCCAATCAAAAAGTAAAATTATCTTCTGATTTTAATCATTTGGATGCTTTGGCAAAAGCTCGCCATTATCAATGGCTCAAAACCATTGCCGCAGTAAAATCAAATCAGGTAACTCCTCTGGAATTAAACGAAATTTACAATCGCGCCCGCAATCAAGACCCTAAAGCAATCGAAATTTTGGCTTGGATGTACACCAAAGGTGTTGGTGTTACTATGGACTTTGTTGAAGCCTTTAACCTCTATAAAAAAGCGGCCTCTCTTAATGTTACCAACGCCGAACAAAACGCCATGCGCGTATATCAAGCTATGACTGAAACCCAGCGCCAAAAAGTCAAAAACAAACTTTAACTTTCTTCAGCTTCTTTGATTAGTTCTTTGACAAATCCTTTTAACCCTATTTGTCTTACTCGCCGCATTCTTTCACCGGAAATAATTTTTTGAATTTTGGTAACTGTCTCTTGCAGACTTACATTAACTATAACATAGTCAAATTCATCCCAGTGACTTATCTTGTCCAAAATGATGCTCATGCGCTTATCAATAACCTCTTGACTGTCGGTACCTCTGCCTTCCAAGCGGCGACGCAATTCGCGCACTGATGGCGGCAACAGATAAATCGTAACCACATCATCACCTGCTTTTTCTTTCATCTGGCGAGCACCGGCCCAGTCCATATCGAACAAAACATCTTGTCCGACATTAATAAAGCTGTCAACTTCCGAACGCAAAGTCCCATATCTTGAGCCATACTGTGAATCAACACACTCATAAAAGGCATCTTGCTTCATAAATTCATTATACTGCTCATCAGTAACAAAATAGTAATCAACGCCTTCTTCTTCGCCAACTCTGGGAGCTCTGGTTGTTACCGATACCGAAAACTTTATATTATTATCGTTTTTCAAGATCTCTTTAATAACTGTGCCTTTGCCCGTGCCCGACGGTGCCTCAATCACAAACATGGCACCTTTTCTGACTTTACGCAAACGATCAATAATCTCGTCCATTTTTATCTCCCTTTATTCAATATTTTGAACTTGTTCGCGAAATTGTTCAATCAATACTTTCAATTCCATAGCCCGGTTGGTAATTTCAATATCAACCGATTTGGAACAAGTGGTGTTGGCTTCTCTGTTCAACTCCTGACATAAAAAGTCCAATCTGCGTCCCACCGCCTCATCTTTACTCAATAATTCTCGAGCAGCTTTTACATGAGCCTTCAGGCGATCAATTTCTTCTCTTATATCGGCTCTTGTTGCCAACAAAACCACTTCTTGAGCGATTCTGTCTTCACTTATTGCCACCTCATCCGCATACTGCTTTAATTGCTCTTCCAGCTTTTGTTTGCACTTTTCCGGCAAAGTTTCGGCTCTTGCATCAATTTGAGCAACTATTGCCTCTATTTTGTTGAGCAGCTCTTGCAGTGCTCCTGCAATTTTTTGCCCCTCAACCATCCGTTCGGCGCGTAGATTTTGACACAACTTAGCAAAATCTGCAAGAATTTTTTGTTTCAAAACCGCCTGATCTTCTTCGCTCAAATTATTATCTTGTGTTTCAACCACACCTTTTACCGCCAAAAGTTCTGCCGCATTCGGCAAAGTTACCTTTCCCGCAAACTTTTCGCTCAAACTTATCGCTTTTTGCGCCAGTTCACCCAGCAACTGCTCGTCAATTATCGCCTGTTTGTGATTTTTGGTCGAAACAATTTCCAAATTTACGCTTATGTTGCCGCGATTCAGATAATTTGCCGCTTCATTTTTCAAGCTCATGCCCAAATCATCATACCCTAACGGCAATCGTGATTTAAGCTCCAAGCCTTTACCATTAACGCTTTTGGCTTCCCAAATCCAACTGATATCCTCATCATTAGCGGCAAACTGTCCGTTAACCCTTGCAAAACCGGTCATACTTGCTATACTCAATGTAGTTTTCCTTTTCTTATAAATTGCTTTGACAATATACTTACCCAAAAATAAAAATTTTTCAAGGAGCAAATCATTGAGCAAATATCAAAATGTGTTAATTACCGGAGCATCATCGGGAATTGGTGAGGCTTTGGCTTTGCATTATGCCAAATCAGGTGTAGCAAACCTTTTTCTTTGCGGGCGCAATGCCGAGCGTCTAAAAAATGTTGCCGACCGCTGTTATGAACTCGGCGCACAGGTAATGGCTCAAGTTTTAGATGTAACTGATGCGCTTGCAACCGAAAAATGGATTATATCTTGCAATCAAAAAGCTCCTCTTCATTTGATTTTTGCCAATGCCGGAGTTTCCACCACTCAAGAAATCCCCGAAAACATCCGTCGCACTTTTGCCACCAATGTCGGAGGGGTTGTCAATACGGTACTACCCGCAATTGAAATACTAAAAAATGCTCCGGCCGTTCAGCCCAAACATATTGTCATAACTGCTTCCATAGCCGGCTATCATGGTCTTCCCGCCTGCCCGTCCTACTCGGCAACCAAGGCCTGTGTCAAAGCTTGGGGTGAGGCATTGCGCATTGATTTAGCAAAAAAACACAACATCAAAGTATCTGTTTTGGCTCCCGGATTCGTCCGCTCGCGCATAACCGACAAAAACACTTGCCCGATGCCTTTTTTTATGGAAGCAGACAAAGCCGCCAACCTCATTGCCAAACGCATTGAAAAAAATAAAGGACTGATAGCCTTTCCTTGGCCAATGCGCTTAGGAGCGTGGTTTGTCTCAATTTTACCAAGCTGTATCAGCGAACTCATATACAAAAATATGCCTTACAAAGTCTAATGATTCATTCTTTGCAGATTTTGCAAAAACAGCTTTGAGGCCTCATAACACTTTGCTGCATCCCAACCTAAATGGTCATTCACTCCCGGAATAAAGCAGAATTTTTTTGTGTTCAATTCTGATGTTACTGCCTGATAAGCTTCCGGTTTATGAAACGGCTCAATAGTGTTGCCGTCAGCTTTTAAAAATTTTTTACCATCATCAAAACAGCCGCTGATATTAGCATAAGTTCGCTTGATATATTCCTGATTTTTATTAAAGCACTCATCTAACAGTTGTTTTTCTTGCTCTGAAAGTTTTCCCTCAGCATCTCGCTTATCTAACAATTTTGCCGTCAATCTGCCATAAGCAATGGCGGCATAAGACAAAGGCAAACCCCATTGTGCTGATGTTTTTTCTGCCATATTTTTGCCTCGCGCTACAAAATTGGTAACATCATTATCGTCGTTTTTGCCGGCACCATCAAAGTTTTCTTTTCTGGAACACAAACGCCCTTTATTATCACACAGGATATAATAGTTCAAATTCAGATAACTGTCACAAGAAGTTATCTCATGTCCGTCAACCACGGTTGAAAATTATTATAACGCAAAGCCCCGAACTCGCGCACCAAGTTCTTCTCCCAACGTTTTAATATTTTCAAGTGCTTGCTTATATCAACACTCAAATTTTTACTTGAACTCAAGTCAATATCTTCAGCGCACAGCATTGCCGATGAAGAATCTGTTCTTTTGGTCGCGCCATGAAATTCATCTAAATAAAAATGCCTGATTAATTTCAGTGATTTTTCAATAAAATCTTTTAGTTTTTTCGGTTGTACAAACAATTTATTCAACCTGAATTTGCGGCATAATATATCCTCAAAATTTTCAAATTTTTGTTTGATTTTGGGATGATTCTGTAAAATTTCAATCAACGACACCACTTCTTCAAAAGCTTTCATGACGCTGGCATTATCCCAATTTATGCCGCCTTTGAGCGGTATCTCTTCCCAAGCTCCACAGCTTTGCGGCGAATTTCCTTGAATATACAGATAATGAACAAATCTCACGATTGTCTGCACTACTTCATCCGGTATACTTTGCCCTTTATCCAATCTTTCGCCGCTGTACTTGGCTAAATATCGCAACAATTCACCATGTGATTCTATTCTTTGGTGCATTTTCCAACCGGCATCTCGTATTAAACTTCCGTCAGCAAGCTGCCAAAACACGTGTGCTACTCCCTTATTATAGCAAGCACTTTGCGGATTCTTAAAAACTCGGGCAAATGCTCGTATTTCACTGGGGCGATTGTAGGTTTTTGCCCATTCAACCAAACCTTTCCATAATTCATTTTGGTATTTATCTTTAACCAATTCAATCATTCCCATGTGATCGCGCGGCCATTTTCTGGTCATGTGTTTTGCTGCAACATTAAATGTTACATAGGGAATGTGATTAGTAAATTTCAGATTAAAAACTCCTTTTTTATCGCATAAAACAAAAAGCTTTTTGAAATTTTCTGAATTTAAATCTTTTGCCAAAAACGGAGCTATTTGCTTATTATTTGCATAAAAGCAAACCGCTTTACCGTCCCAAGTCTTGTGAGTGATTTTAACAATATGTTTGCCATAATCGCCGGCAAAATTCACTACTTCCAAAGTTGTTGATTTTTTCATAAATATAGTCCTTATCAAAACCAGCCTTGCCCTCTAGCATAGTGCTTTTTTGTAAAGAAAAAATTAATTCGATTAAATCAAAACTTGCAAAGTTGCATATATTTATCCATAAAGTTGAATATAATTATTGCATTTCTGATTCCTTTGTTATAAATCTAATCCTATTAGTTGTTAATTTATGATAAAAACTACTTAATATTAAAAACGGAGATTCGTCTTGCTAAGCAAAAAGGACTTGCTCAATTTAGAAGGACTTTTTATGCTCTACGCAGTCAAAATCAGTGATGGCAAAGTCATGGCTGCTAAAAATATGAACACTTCCATCGACACCCTTAACAAATATCTTGAAATTCTCGAACACGAAATGGGGTCAAGCCTCATATCGGTCAATGACCGCCGCTGTTCTTTGACTCACTATGGCGAAAAGGTTTTCTCCATTGCCGAACAAATCGTCAAAAGCCTCAAACAAGCCTACACCCTCAAAGAAAGAGAAAAAGCGGTCAAAGGCGAAGTTCGCATTGCTTGCAATCGCACGCTTAAACCGATTTTAAACAACAAATCTTTAGAAACTTTTTTAGATAAATATTCTGATATTTCTCTTTCAATTGACGCTTTCGATTCTCTAAAAGATATTGGTTTTAATGACTATGATTTGTGCCTGAGCTGTGATTTTCCGCATGACGAGAATTTGATTGTCTTGCTTTCCAAAGAAAGCCCTTGCGGATTTTTTGTATCCAATAATTATCTCAGCAATCACGCAAAACCGCAATCATTAGATGATGTTTTGCAAAACCATCGCCTTATTATGAATCGCGATTGGCTGAAAAATTTTCAGTCTGACACGGTAAAACCAGCCAAAAACCTTTGCTTGTCCAACAGCACGATGGTTGTCAGCGAAATGGTTACCTCAGGCGGCGGAGTCGGTATAATTCCTTTGCGTTTGGCCAAAAAATCGCCTGATCTGGTATGCCTAAACCAGATAAAATGCAACATAAACTCCAAAATATATCTTTTATCTCATCGTGAAACCAAAGATATTCCGCGCATCCGCGTTGTTATAGACTATTATAAAAAGCTGTTGGAAAACTTTTAAGTCTACGGCAACAAAGGCGACCATGCCGGATCTGACGCATCGGCCGGAGTAATGATTTGGCGCTCGTTATATCCGGTTAAATCAATGGAATAGAGTTTGACCGGCGGAGTTGAGCGTCCGGTGCCCTTGTCTTGTCTGAAATACATCAGAACACGGCCATTCGGTGACCAAGTCGGACCTTCAACCAAATATCCCGAAGCCAGCAAACGCTCCCCTGAGCCGTCGGGATACATCACCCCGATATAAAACTGACCATTCGCCATTTTGGTAAAAGCAATATAGTCGCCGCGCGGTGACCACACCGGAGTTGCATATCTTCCGGTGCCAAAGCTGATACGTTTGGCATCGCTTCCATCAGCATTCATAACATAAAGTTGCTGGTTGCCGCCGCGGTCGGAGTTGAAAACAATCTGACTGCCGTCCGGTGAATAACTCGGACTGGTATCAATGGCGCGACCATAGGTTAACTGTTTGCTCTTGCGGGTTTTTAGGTCCATTTCATAAATATTGGTTTTGCCGCCCGAAGCATAAGACATCAAAATCTTGGAGCTGTCCGGTGAAAAACGCGGTGCAAAAGTCATACCGGGGAAATTACCCAACAACATCTGCTGTCCCGATTCGATATCCAACAAATAAACTCTTGGCGAATTATTGGCATAAGACATATAAGTAATTTTTTGCAAGTTTGGTGAAAATCTCGGAGTTAAAGCCATTGCCGTCCCATTGGTCAAAAATTTGTGATTCTCACCGTCTTGATCCATAATCGCCAAGCGTTTGATACGGCGAGTGGCCGGACCGGATTCTGAAACATAAACAATGCGCGTATCAAAATACCCCTTTTCTCCGGTCAAATGTTCATAAATTGCATCAGCAATCACATGGGCGATTCTGCGCCAGTTATCTTTGGTGGTGGTATAAGATTGACCGGTAACCTGACTCTCGCCATAAACATCCCACAAACGAAAAGAGACTTTTAACTGCCCGTTTTGCCCCTCTTCAATTGCGCTCTGCACCAAAGCTTGAGCTTTAATCGCTTTCCAATCCAAAAACTCCGGCTCTTGGCTCATTGAAGAAAATTCTTGAATATAGCTGTCTTCATCAATAATTCTGAACAGTCCGGAACGCTCCAAATCGGCCTCCACAACTTTGAGAATTTTACTTCCCTGCTGCCCGATAAAAAATCCGTCATGGATCATCTCCGGTATGGCAATCGGCATCGGATCACGCATCGCACCCGAAACATCTATCGCCAAATCAGCCCTTGCCGGCAACGCCAACAACAAAACAGCCAAAAACGCCAAAATCTTAGATTTCATCTTTTTCCCCTCAATTAAAAACTGTTAATTGGATAATAGCTTGGATTTATTAAAAATCAATTAGCAGCTTGACAATTTCCCTCAAGTTTATTGTTACTATTGAATGCTCAAACCAAAAAAGTTTTTGCTTCTAAAGAAGAGGATATATGTTGCCACATATCCTCTTCTTTTTAATGAAATTAGAACTAGTTAGAACAAATTAGAAATTATATCTTAAACCCATATAAACCTCATTAGCGGTTACATCAAGTTTTTCTTTTTCATTATATATAGCGCCCGCACCGGCATCCCCTGTTCCAGAAACTGAGATATCACCACAATCAATGTATCTGTAACCGGCATCAAAAGCAATGTGCTCGTTAACATCGTAGGTTACACCAGCTCCAATTTGCCAAGCAAATTTTGTTTTGCTAAGTGATTTACCCCACTCTTCGCTCCAATATTGGTCTTTGGCTTTTAATTTAGCATAACCGATACCACCTGTAATATAAGGGGTAATTTTGGTTCCGGTATTGATATCGTAAAAAGCGTTGATCATATATGTTTGGACTTCAACTTTGGTGTTAAATTTATCATCATCTTGGTTAATATATGTTTTTTTAGCATCAGCTTTTTTACTATATTCCAGTTCAGCCCTAAAAGCTCCGTAAGGAACATTTACTTTCGCACCAACAGCTATGGCTCCACCCAAACCTTTATCTCCAATGTCGTATGTTCTTTTATCTGTTCCATAATCATCGGAATAAGTTAGTTCAGCATCAACATCAGAATATAGTATCTTAGCTCCAACATAAGGATTTAGATCAAAAGCATTTGCATTGAAAGCAAACATCGTACCGGCAACACCGGCGAGTAATAAAGTTTTTTTCATATCATAACTTCCTTTTTATAGTTAAAAATAAATCGCCTTGATGAGAGGCGACTGGAAGTTAGAACCTATTGTGCAAATAGTGCGGTATATTGACCGCAAGGCTTATTTTACCGCCTTCCAGTCATCTATATAAATAACCGTTAGGCATGTAAAATTTAACGTCTGTATAACAAAGACGTGCACACAGAGGGTTCTAAACCTCACATTGGTAATCAACCAATGCAAGGATAGGCTATTCTAAAACTTATTGATTGTCAAATTAAATTTGCTACTACATGGAATCATCAACCTCTTGACAATTTCCCTCAAGTTTATAAAGTGGTTTGTATGGAAATACGTGAATTTAAATCTTTATTACCCAAGGGTAAGGCTGTTTTGGGGTTTGATTACGGTGAAAAGCGTTTGGGCGTTGCCGTATCTGACCTGTTGTTGATGACAGCCAACCCTGTTACCATTATTCAACGCACCACTTGGGATAAAGATTTAACCCAGATTAAAAAAATTATAGCGGAAAAAGAAGTCGGTGGCTTGGTCTATGGCCTGCCGTTGCAGATGAACGGCGAAAAAGGCGAAACTGCCGACAAGGCGCAAAAATTTGCCCTTAAATTAGCTCAAGAAATCAATTTACCCTACATCTTTTGGGACGAACGCTTATCTTCCCGAGCAGTAGAAAATTTCCTCATCTCCGAGGTGGATATGTCGCGCGCCAAACGCAAACAAAAACTTGACGCGAATGCCGCCGCCTACATCTTGCAAGGGGTTTTAGATGCTTTTTCATATTGCTGAGCAATATTGCTCAACACTTCCCTAAAATTACTTGGCTCCTTGAAATCTTGAATTGTCTGCGGCAAGTCTTTTTCAATGTTCCACACATCTTCCTTATAGCCGATTGTTTGCGGCAAAAACCGCCGACAAAAAGCCAACTTGGCCGCCTTCAAATCGGTTGTATCATAACCGATTGTTTGTAACAATTCTTTTTCATCACTATTTTGAACGGCGTATTTAAACAATTTATCACCCCACAAACCGATACCTTTATCGGCCAGCTCCTGCCAAAAAAAACATTTTCCCGGATCGGCTTTGCGCGTTGGTGCCACATCTGAATGTCCGACAATATTTTGCGGCAAAATTTTATATTTTTTTATCAGCCTGCTCAATAGTTCAATCAAAGCATTTTTTTGCCTTTGGCTAAAAGGTTTTTGCCCCAAAGTCGGCGAAGTCAATTCTATCCCGATTGAACGAGAATTTATATCCGTCTTTCCGCCCCAAGAAGAAATTCCCGCGTGCCATGCCCGATGTTTTTCGCCCACCATTTGCACCACTTGCCCGTCTTCACCTATCACATAATGCGAACTGACTCGATGTTTGGTAAACGACTCAACAATATTTTCCGGCGTATGCGCCGTGCAATGCAACACAATCATTTCTATTTTGCTTTTTCGCTCATCATAAAAAGGCAACAACTTTCTTCGCATACCCTATTTCCTCAACACTATTGCCGACATCTGTGCCGCAAATCCACCGTTTTCTTTAACGATTCCCTGATGGGTAAACCGCCGATAACTATAATATTCCGGCTCATTTTCATAGGTATCATGACCTGATGCCGTCACATTTTCAATCCCGTAATTTTTTAATTTATCAACACAAAATCTTTCCAAATCAAACAGATAGTGGTCGTTTACTCCTGCCGCAAAATATTTTTCATAACTTTTATCTTTTTGCTGAAAAGTCTGATAAAATCCCGCATCAACTTCATACGATTTTTGTGCAATACACGGTCCCACCGCCGCCGCAATATTTTGTTTTTTTGCTCCCTTTTGCACCATCAAATCAATCGTGTTTTCTATCACACCCTTAAATGCTCCGCGCCAGCCGGCGTGTGCCGCTCCGATTATCCCGCTTTTAGCATCTTCCAACAAAATCGGCGCACAATCTGCCGTCCGCAAAGCCAAAATAACCTCAGGGCAATCGGTCACTAAACCATCGCCCTCCAATTCCAAACAACTGGGTTTATCGACATAAAAAACTTTTGCGCTGACTCCTTGATTCAACAAAACCAAATTTTTTTCGCTCAAACTAAAATATTCCGCGGCAATTTTCAAATTTTGTCGCCATTCTGCCTCGCTGTCACAACCCTTAGGGCTGATATTCAAACCGGCAAAAACTCCTTGGCTTACTCCGCCCTTACGCCCGAAAAATTGGTGCTTATTTTGCAAATTCGGAGCAACCCAACTCATCGAAACGATTCTCCGCATTTAAGCTTCAGCCCCAAAACTTCTGCCACGGTTTGCCCGATATCCGAAAAAGTTTGGCGCAAGCCGACATCTTGAGGTTTTACCGTTTGCCCAAACATCAAAACCGGTATCTGCTCTCTGGTATGATCGGTTCCCTTGGCTGTCGGATCGTTTCCGTGATCAGCACAAATAAAAGCCACATCATCTTTTTGCATCAAATTGGCAAATTTGGGTAACATTTTATCAAATTCTTCCAAAGCTTGGGCATAACCGATTAAATTGCGCCGATGTCCATACAGCATATCAAAATCCACAAAATTGGTAAAAATCAAACTTCCATCCGGTGCCTCGTTCATGGCTTCAAAAGTTTTTTCCCACAAAGCCGGATGACCGGACGCCAACTTTTTCTCAACCACGCCCGATCCGGCAAAAATATCGCTGATTTTGCCCACAGCTATAACTTTATGACCATTTTCTTTGGCAATATCCAACAATGTCTTATCCAACGGCGGAACTGAATAGTCATGACGATTGCCGGTGCGCACAAACTCTCCGCTTTTTTCTCCGACAAAAGGACGAGCAATAACTCGAGCTATATTATAAGGCTTAACTTCCTCATAAACAATTTGGCATAAGTCGTATAACTTTTGCAATCCGAAATATTTTTCGTGTGCCGCTATCTGAAAATTGCTGTCTGCCGAAGTATAGCCGATGGGCATTCCGGTCTTGATATGTTCCTCGCCCAATTCCTGAATAATCACCGTACCGGACGCCGCTTTATTGCCTAAAAAACTTTTCACCCCGGCTCGTTTGCAAATTTTTTCCAGCAATTCTTGCGGAAATGATGGATAATCCGGATTAAAATAACCCCAAGGTTTCAGCACCGGAACTCCGGCAATCTCCCAGTGTCCGGAAGTTGTATCTTTCGCCAAACTAATTTCTTGGCAATGCCCAAATTTTGCGGGCAAATTTATCTCCGCGCCTTCTTGCGAAAGGCTGCGATTGCTGTTGCTGGCCGCATTAGCTGCTTTAACCAACCCTAATTTTGCCAAATTGGGAATTCGCAAATTCGGATAATTATCGGCAATATGCCCAAAAGTATCTGCCCCCGCATCACCGAATTTGTCAGCATCCGGCGCTCCGCCGATTCCAAAGGAATCCATCATCAAAATTATTGCTCTTGCCATTTTCATCAACCTTTTAAGGAATATAAACTGTATGAATCATATTGGTTCTGCCTTTGCAATTCAGCGGAAATCCGGCAGTAATAATAATGTGATTGCCGGATTTGGCATAACCGGCTTCTTTGGCATATTTCACCGCACAAGCTTCCACATTGGAAAACTTTTTAAAGCTTTCTTTATTAACTCTCGGTTTTACACCCCAAACAATCCCCAATTGTCGAGCTATTTTAATATCCGGTGTAAGCGCCAAAATCGGCAAGGCCGGACGTTCGCTGGCAGTTAAAAAGGTTGTAAAACCTGAAGCCGTATAGCTTATAATTGCGCTGACATTTTTCAAAGAAGACGATATTTCCGACGCTGCAAAAGTTATTGCATCTGCTTCCGTTGCCATAAAAGGATGTTTGCGCGATGAATTCATCAATTCAAAAAACAGCGGATCTCCTTCGACTTCCCTAACAATTTTGTGCATCATTTTAACCGCCTCTGCCGGATATTTACCGGCTGCGGTCTCCGCCGACAACATCACTGTATCCGCACCATCATAAACCGCTGTTGCCACATCGGAAACTTCGGCTCTGGTAGGTGTCGGATAATTTATCATCGATTCCAACATTTGGGTTGCCACAATCACCGGCTTGGCCTGCATTCTGCAAAGTTTAACAATTTTTTTCTGCAAAATCGGTACTGTCTGTATCGGACACTCAACCCCCAAATCACCGCGGGCAACCATTATTCCGTCAGCTTCTTTTACAATATTATCCAAATCATTTATTGCTGATGGTTTTTCCAACTTAGCAATAATTCTGACTTTGTTGCCGACCAGTTTACGCAATTCTTTTACATCTTCCACTCTCTGCACAAAAGACAACCCAACCCAATCAACATCATGCTTCAGCGCAAATTCGATATCTTTTTTATCCTTTTTTGTAATCGCCGAAATATTGAGGTCCGTATCCGGCAAATTAACACCTTTATGCGAAGAAATGTAACCGCCGACTTTTACTGTTGTTTCAATTTTATCTTTGCTGCATTTAACAACTTTCAGCTCAATATATCCGTCATTTACCAGCAAAATTTCACCCGGTTTAACTGCCGAAAAAATCTCTTTATGCGGCAAACAAACTCTTTTTTCATCACCCGGTTTCGGATTCGTATCCAAAACAAATTTTTGCCCGTCTTTCAATAAAACCTTTTCTGCGGCAAAATCCCCTACTCGCAGCTTGGGACCTTGCAAATCTGCCAAAATTGTAATCAGCCGACCTTTTTCTTTCTCCAGTTTGCGAATAATTTTAATTCGCTGTTCATGTTCTTTGTAAGTTCCATGGCTAAAATTAATACGAAAAGCATCTGCTCCGGCATCAATTAATTTTGCAATTTGTTCCTTTGTAGCTGAAGAAGGTCCGATTGTTGCCAAAATTTTAGTATGGGTATCTAGAGGCATAAAAAACTCCTTTCCTAAAAAAACTATCAGGCTATAATATAATAAAAATAAGTTAATAAGGGGTTATTTTTCCGCTTGTCAAACCGGATTTTATTTGCTATCTGTTTAGCAATCACAAAAAATTTTAAGGAGATTACAAATGAGCGAAGAAAAACATGATGTTGGTGGAATTGCAGCTGACCGTTTGCGTTCTTTGGTTGAACGCATTGAGCGTTTGGAAGAAGAAAAAAAAGCCTTATCCGGTGACATTCGTGATATTTTTGCTGAGGCCAAATCGGCCGGTTTTGACACCAAAATTATGAAAGCTGTTATAAAATTACGCAAAATGAACGCCGCTGACCGTGAAGAACAGGAAGCTCTTTTGGATGTTTATCGTCAGGCTTTAGATGTCTAGATTTTATTTTTTTTAGAAAAAAAGATGCCTCAATGGCATCTTTTTTATTATCTGGTCAATTTAGCCAGTTCTACTTCCACCCTGAGTTCAATCTCACTCAAAATTTCATTTAACCTTTCATCATCACTTTCCACATCGCGTTGTTTCACAAAACGCGATATTTCTATCAGTTTATCTTTGGCAATTTCTCCAACCAACAAACCATCGCGAATTTCATCCAATTTATCCAACAAATTCTTGGCTTTTTTTATAACTTTATCACGAATTTGCCGCTTTTCTTCATCGGTTATCATTTGGGTGGCAAAAATAGCATCGGCAGATGCCACCGCCGCAGTCGAACGAACACCCTGTGTTTCGCTATTGTTTCCGATATTCAAATATTGAGCAAAACTTTCACCCGAGCCAATTTTTCTTGTCGATTTGGTTCCGGAAAGTTCTGCACTTTTATTAATATCTTCAACCTTAAACACTTAATCCATCCTTTTTAAAAAAATGTCAGCTGAACTGTGTTATCATTATCATTATTACAAGCCGCTAAAGCCTTAGCTGTGCTGACCGGAAAAATATTATCTCCATGATCTCCCGGAATATAGTGCGAGTCTATAATCGTTGTTTTTCCGGCAACATCACCATTTATAACCATTTGAAAAATATCCGATTTTTGTCTGGTGTACCAGTTAACCTGAGCCAAAGACGAGCAAGCCGTATTTGATAAACCATAAAATATCATCACATACTTAGTGTCATCAGGAGTTGCCTCTGCTCCTTCTGCCTGTACCAAAGTATAACGGCAAATTTTTACATCTCCGCCGCCTCTGTGATGCAATTTTCCGCCCGAACACATTTGAAAAGGCGCAAGTTTGTTGTTACAAATGTATGTAGCAACACTGTCCTCACCCTCACAACTTCTGCCGCTAAACAAATCGGAATAATTTCCATTAAAACGATAGCGATCGGATATTGATTTTTGCAAATCGCGCGCTTCATTAACAACCATGTTTTGAATAAAAACATTGTGCACGCCGCCGATAAATTTTATTGCTCCCATGCCGACCATTCCAATAATTGTCAGCACACCCAACATTTCTACCATGCTCGAACCGCTTTGATTTTGCAGTGTTTTTTTCATTTAACTCTCCATTTTTTTGAAAGGTTAACACAAATTTATCTATTAAACAACATTTTGTGTAATTTTTTTCTTTCCTTTTTTTTAATTTAGTATATAGTAATTCTCGTTATTAAACTTAAGTTTTATAAAAGGAGCTTTTTATGAATAAAAATATTGCTTTATTAGCTGCTGTTTCAGCTATCGCTTTGGCTACTTCTGCCAACGCTTTGGAATTCAGACCTTATGTTGGTGCTCAATACAATTTGACCAGCGCCTCTGTTAAAAACATGCCGAATATGGATATGCATTCTTATTCAGTATTTGTTGGTACAGACTACAATCGTTATTTCGGTACTGAAGTTTTCTATCAAAACTCCAACAAATGGCACAAAGTTGTTAACGATGTAAAAAACAAAGTTGATTTTGAGGCTTATGGCTTAGATGCTTATGGTTATTTACCCTTGGGTTGCGACCGCGTATTCTCTTTGTTGGGAACTGCTGGTATTGCTAACTATGACTTTGATGGCGATCAAGGCAATGGCAAAGAAGAAGAAAATGGTTTAGGCTATCGTTTGGGTGCCGGTATGCAATACAACATCACCAACAACATTGCTGTTCGCGGTATCGTTCGTTACATCTGGGCTGACAAATTGGATGGTTTCGATCACATGATGGAATATTCTTTGGGTGCTAAATACTCTTTCTAATTCTCAAAGAATTATCATTTATAAAAAGGAAGAGTTTTTCTCTTCCTTTTTATTTTATTTAAATTATATTGTAGAAAGCTAATTTATTTTATGGAGAATTCAAAATGAAAAAATTGTTGCTTTGTTCTTTTTTGATTATGTTGGCCGCCTGCTCAAAGTCTGACGATTCGGCTACCAAAATTCAATCCGAAACATCATCTTTGGACAAAGACACGGTTTTTTCTTTTAATGCCGAAAATCTCACTTCAGGCTGCGATTCTTCATCCGAAATGATTTGCGCAATCAATACTGCCATAAAATGCACCATCAATCCGGAATTCGTTGACTGTGCCAAGGCCAAGTCAACCATGCCCGACTTTGTATTTATGCAAGATGAAAGCCTGCAAAGACCAACTTTCCAGTCATATCAGATTGATAAAATTACTCCGCGAGAAGATGGTTTGATAGAAGTACGCACCAAAAGCTCTTGCAACGGCAACTGGTTCGGGCTTTGCAATGGTAATATAATCTATGTTATGAAATATGCCGATTCGCAATGGATTATAACCGATATGTACGCGGTTGAATTTTAATTATCCATACTTTTTTGATAAATTTTATAAAATTCACCCATCTCTTTTGAAGTAATTTGGGTTGGTGCCGGAGCAGTTACCTCTTTTGGAGTATCGCTGTTCATTTCTGCCAAATCTTTCTCCAACTCCGCATTTTCCGGCATAACGCCATTTTTATAAAACGATTCTATATCACGAATATATTCATCATATTTATATTTGTAGGGCGGCGTTTCTCTTATATCAATCAAAGACTTGTTTACTTTACCTACATTAACATTATTTGCCACAATTTCTTGCTTTGTACCATCAACCTCAGCTTTATCTTCGGTCTCATCTTCTTTCACAACTTCTTTTTCCGGCAGTTTAATCTGTGGCAATTTTTCCGGCTTATGCAGCTGGCTGCCCTCTGGGATAAAAAAGTTCGGTTCTCTGATTTTTCGTTTATATTGCGCATCAGCCCTGATACTAATCATTACAAAAAACAACAGTAAAATTATTATTTTTTTCATTTTCATCAACCATAATTTAACCAATACCGACTATAATAATCCTAACATGAAAAAACTTTTTTTTATATTAACAACGATAATTTTTTTCAGCACTGATGTTTTGGCAGACGATTGTTCTGATATCAGTGTAAATCCTGTTATAAGCGTCAGTTACTCTTTTGGAAAACTTTCCGTTGATAAATCCAAAGATGTTAATGCCATTTCCGAAATTGCCAAGAGTTTTAATTTGGCTGAACATGATACTTTTACCCGCGGCTTGGCTACCGCCAATGTCAAATATGATATTTCTATTCAAACTGCTGCCCACCCTATCGGTATCAAACAATTTTGTATTGTTCCGGCTAATGTAAAAATATTAATATCACTAGAAAATCCAACTATTTATCTGGCTAACAACCTGCAAGAGAATTCTTGTGACTATAATATTGTTTTGCGTCACGAAAAAACTCACCAACAAATAAACAAAACAGCTTTGGAATATTATCTTCCCATCTTCAAAGCATCAGTAACCAATATTGCCAAAAAAATCTCAGCTGTTTCGGTTAATGATATGTCAAAAATTGAAGAAGCAACCAAAAACCTCACAGAAAATTACAGCAATAAAATTGCTCCTTTTGTTGATTTTATAAAAAACGAAATAGCTAAAGAACAAGCAAAACTCGACAACAAAGCTAACTATCAATACGAAGACAATCTCTGCCAAGAAAAAAATTAGGCAATTTTCAAAGATAAGATATCATCAAAAAAGCTTTCTATACCCTTATAGGCATAGTCTATATAATCTTTATCCCCTGAACTGTTATTGTTATAATAAATTTTTACCGTAGTCATTCCCGCTTCTTTAGCAAATTTCAAATTAGAATAACTGTCATCAACAAAAATTGCATCATGCGGATCAGCTTTAATCTTTTCACAAAAATCTTTATAAACCTTCACACTTTTGTTCTTTTTAAATACGCCAAAATCTTCAACGGAATAATACTTATTCTTGAAAAACTCAAATAATCCTATATGTTTCAAAATTTTTTCAGAGGCATATCTGTCACTGGCTGTAAAAATATATTGATCCGCCGGAATTTTTTTTATTTTATTTATCAAATTATCATAAGGTATAATTTTCTCAACCGGTTTACGAAGATGATAAGCCTTAAATAAATCTTTATTATTAATACCATAATCTCTGTAAAAAATTTCACCGCCATCTCTATACATCTTATACGATTTGGTAACCAATTCTTTAGCTTCCTGCACACTCATCTTTAAACCCAAATCATAAACCAATGTTTCTGCCATGGTTTTATCTAACAAATCGGAAAATTCTTTGTTCTTACCATATAATGTTTCATCCAAATCATAAATTATCACATTTCTTCCGAAAACCACTTTCATAAACTCCTTTTAGTCTCAAAATACTAGGATACTAGATTATAAAAACAACTAAATCAACTGTTTTTTAAGCACCCCATAAGGCATTTTTTATATTTTCCTGTAAAAAATTCTCATGTTCTTTTTCAAAATCTTCCCCAAAATCAAAATGGCGCGGTTCACGATAATTTTTTGCAATATTCTGCTCAACAGCAACTGCAATATTTTCTTTTTTGTCACTACCGAACAATAATGTCGGTTCTTTACCACCCAAAAGCTCCAAATAGACCTCTGCCAACAATTGAGCATCCAACAAAGCTCCGTGATATGTTCTGGCGCTGTTGTCTATATTAAATCTCTTGCACAAAGCATCCAAATTATTATGTCTTCCCGGAAACAATCTTTTAGCTATTTCCAAAGTATCAATAACATTTTCATTATCAAATTCAGGCTTGCATAATTGCTTCAATTCATAATTTACAAAATTCATATCAAAAGTAGCATTATGTGCCACCAGTTTTGCATCACCTACAAAATCTATCCACTTATCAGCTATTTTATCAAAAGTCGGATAATCTTTCAAAAAATCATAGGTCAAACCATGAACTTTAACAACCTCTTCCGGCACATCTCTTTCCGGATTAATATATTCATGAAAAATTACTCCGGTTTGAACATGATCAACCAATTCAACAGCCCCTATCTCAACCAATCTGTCTCCTTTATCCGGATAAAAACCGGTTGTTTCGGTATCAAAAACAATCTCTCTCACCATTATTCTCCATTTATTGAATTTAGCAAATTTATCATTTCCGCTTTCAAAACACTGATGGGTTTATCTGTATTAATAACAATATCAACCTTATCTTTCTTTTCATCATTACTCATTTGCACATTATCAATACTTGCAAAATTTTGTGCGCTAACCTTATCTCTGAGCATAACTCGTTTTTTTCTCAGTTCATAATCAGCATCAGCCAAAATTATAAAATCGCAATATTTATCCCATTTTTTCTCAAACAACAGGGCAATGTCCAAGAAAACTATAAAATTATTTTTTGCTCCTTTAGTTATCAATTTTCTTATTTTAGCATTTAAGATTGGATATATTAAACCCTCTAATTTTGCTAATTTTTTCTTATCATTAAAAACAATTTCCCGTAAATATCTTTTATCGGCAACGCCATTTTTTACACTTCCGGCAAAATTCTTTTCCAACAACTCTAAAAAATCACCATCTTTATATATAAACCTAACCCATTCATCCACATCATAGACAACATAACCCAACTCTCTTGCTATATTTGCCAAAGTAGTTTTTCCGCTTCCGATTGATCCGGTTATTCCGATTAAATACATATATTCAAATCCTTAAGATACTTATCAACAAATTTGCTTTGCGCTGTGCATAATACAGGCTTTTTTTATAATTAGCAAATTTTATTCAACTTATACTAAATTTATAAATCAGACTTATAAACAAGCTCTTTTCTTATCAACAAATGTGCATAACTGCAAAGCTAAAAAAAATCAAAAAAAATATTTTAAATTAAAAAACAGAAAGATACCAAAAGCTTTATCGGAGTCGATTTCTAACTTATAAACAAGGCTGTTTTTGTGTATAATCTATTTATAAAAAATTAATCCACAAAACTCACCGGCACAAACAACTAAAACTATTTTTTTTAAATTTAAAAAGAGGGAAGGCAACCTGTTGATAATTTCCGTTGACAATTTCAAACAAAATAATATATAAAATTCTTATCAAATCACTTTTGATTTTATATTCGATTTCTTTTCTAACAATCCAAAAAAAGGTTAATATGAACTTAAAAGATTTAAAACAAAAATCTCCGGCTGAGTTATTGTCTTTAGCCGAAGACCTCGGAATAGATGATGCTTCATCTTTACGCAAACAAGAGTTAATGTTCGGTATTTTACAAAAAACCGTTGGCGAAAATGAGGCTATTAATGCCGAAGGCACTATTGAAGTTATGCAAGACGGCTTTGGTTTCTTGCGCTCATCTCAATCTAATTATTTGGCTGGTCCTGATGATATTTATGTATCTCCTGCTCAAGTTAAAAAATTCGGGCTTCGCACCGGCGACACGGTTGAAGGTGAAATCAGAGCTCCCAAAGAAAACGAAAAATATTTTGCTTTGGTAAAAGTAAATAAAATCAACTTTGATGATCCGGAAAAATCTAAACTTCGCGTTAATTTTGATAACTTAACCCCGCTTTATCCCACCGAAAAGCTCAACTTTGACATTATCTGCGGTGATAAAGATTATACAACCCGTGTAATTGATCTTATTTCTCCTCAAGGTAAAGGGCAGCGTGGTTTGATTGTGGCTCCTCCCCGCACCGGTAAAACCGTTATGTTGCAAAATATTGCTCACGCAATTGCTACCAATCACCCTGAATGTTATTTGATGGTGTTGTTGATTGATGAGCGTCCGGAAGAAGTTACCGACATGACCCGCTCAGTCAAAGGCGAAGTTATTTCATCAACTTTTGATGAACCGGCTACTCGCCATGTTCAAGTTGCCGAAATGGTTATCGAAAAAGCCAAGAGGTTGGTTGAAAACAAAAAAGATGTAGTAATTTTACTTGATTCCATTACTCGTTTAGGTCGCGCTTACAACACAGTTATTCCCTCATCAGGCAAGGTATTAACCGGTGGTGTTGATGCCAATGCCTTGCAAAGACCAAAACGTTTGCTCGGTGCCGCCCGCAATGTTGAAGAAGGCGGATCTTTAACCATTATTGCAACCGCTCTTATTGATACCGGCTCACGCATGGACGAGGTTATTTTTGAGGAATTTAAAGGCACCGGTAACTCTGAAATTATCTTGGATAGAAAATTGACCGATAAACGTCTCTTTCCTACCATTGATATTACTCGTTCCGGAACCCGCAAAGAAGAACTTTTGGTTGATAAAGAAACCTTGACCAAAATGTGGGTATTGCGTCGCGTTCTAATGCAAATGGGCATGACCGACGGCATGGAATTTTTGCTCGATAAACTAAAAGTCAGCAAAGATAATCAAGATTTCTTTGCCAATATGAATTCTTAGAGATTTATAATATCACTATTAAAAAACCCTGCTCTTCAGCAGGGTTTATTTTTTAGCGGTCTATCAACTCAATTTTCCAATCTCTATGATAAAAATGCAGCAAGTGTCTTATCGCTTTCCACGAGCAAACACCGCCGTTTTCCATGTCATTTAATTTTTGCAAAGATATATTGGTTTGCAAGGCAACATCAGATTGGCTCAAGCCTTTTTCTTGACGCACTTTTATCAATTCTTTATAAATTCGCAACCTTACATCTTTTTTAAAAGTTATGTTATCCATAATACTAACTCCCTGATTGTTATTAAAACAAAACCGCCTTGAAACTCATCAAGGCGGGGAGTTAGCAACTGTCAAGATAACAGTCCGGCGTATTCTTTATATTCCGCCGGCTCCCCTTTCGGAGAGTTATTTATCTTGAGGAGTTGCTACACTCCGCAAAGGCCTTTCACCTTTACAAATCAAAGATTAGGCAAAATCATGATAGAAATCAAGCAAAATCTTTTTTGCTTCGCGCATATCATCAACCATAAAATCAGGTCGCAAATCTTCAACTAATTTTTTAACTTCGGGCGTATTATATTTAACAAAAGCAATAACTTTCATACCCGCCTTTTGTGCTGCCATTACCCCGACGGTAGAATCTTCCACAACGATTGCATCTTGCGGATTATATCCCATTTTTTGGGCCGCATATAAAAATAAATCCGGTTCCGGTTTGCCATGTTCTACCATATCAGAAGTAAACAACCTTGTTTCATCAAAATATTTATCAGCTCCGGTTTGTTTTATTTTGCGTATAGCTCTTTCCAAAATACTGCCGGTTGCAATGCATTGATCAAAGTTTTGCAACTTAAAAATATCTTCTATAAATGGAGTAAGCTCAATTTGCGGCAAAGTTTCAATATCTCTTTGATGTGCATTTTGCCAAAAAGCCTCATCAACATTCAGATTTAAATTTTTTAGACTTTTTTCCTTATCGTGCTCACTGATTCCGCCGATATATTTGTATGCTTTGTTAAAATCCCAATCAACCCCATAATCGCGTTGCAAAAAATACAAACGATTTTCAATCCATAATTTTTCGGTATCGGCAATCACCCCGTCAAAATCCCAAATGATTAATTTTTTCATTTTTTACTCCAAAATTTCGAGTCCGTCCCAAGGTCCCACAAAAGAATCTTGACCAATCTACGATACTTTTATTAAAAAAATCTAAAAACGCGTCCTGAGTCAAAAAAACACACCTTTTGTGCTTGCATCATTTTATAAAATATTTTAATACTTTTGCTCAAGAGGTGCAAAATGGACAACCAAACAATTTATGCTTTATCAACCATACAAGGTCGCTCCGGAGTGGCCGTTATTCGCATATCCGGTAGCTCAGCTTTACAAGCCGTAAAATTGTTAACCGATATTGATACAAAACACATCAAACCGCGTTATGCTTACTTTGCAACCATCAAAAATCAATCCGGACAATCTTTGGATCAAGCTCTTGTTCTATATTTTAAATCTCCTCAGTCATTCACCGGTGAAGATATTGTTGAGTTGCAAACTCATGGCTCCCGTGCGGTAATCAATTCGGTCTTGTCAGTCTTGTCAGAAATTGACGGGTTTCGCTATGCTTTGGCTGGAGAGTTTTCCAAACGCGCTTTTTATAATCACAAAATGGATTTAACTCAGGCCGAAGGATTGGCTGATTTGATAGATGCCGAAACTTCCGAGCAACAAAAATTTGCCATGCGCCAAATGGAAGGTTCCCTAAAAAATCTCTATGAAGGTTGGCGCGAGCAGTTGTTACAAGTTTTGGCTCACTTAGAAGCCTATATAGATTTTCCTGATGAGGAACTGCCTAATGATGTTGTAAAAAATTTAGAAAACAGCGTATTTAAAATTAAAAATGCCATTTTGCAACACTTAGACTCTTCTCAAGCCGGAGAATCTATGCGTGATGGTTTCAGAGTGGTTATCTTGGGCGCACCTAATTCCGGTAAGTCATCTCTTATCAATACTCTTACCTCAAGAGAAGCTGTTATTGTTTCAGATATTGCCGGCACCACCCGCGATGCAGTTGATATTCACATGGATATCAAAGGTTATCCGGTAATTTTTACCGACACCGCCGGAATTCGTGAAACTGACGAAGAAATCGAGCAAAAAGGTATTGCCATTGCCTATGACAAAGCTCAAGAGGGTGATTTAATCATAAATTTGTTTGATGCTTCAACAAACACTCCGCAACAGTTTGAAAATATTACCAAATCAAAAACCATTTTGGTTGCCAACAAGATAGATAAACTAACCTCTAATCAAATTGCACAATTGCAACAACAAGGAATTATTACCATATCAGCCAAGCAAAAAATCGGTATAGATGTTTTGCTAAACACCATAGCCGACAATATCAAAAATCGTGTTGCTTCAGGTTCCGGTTTATTGATAACTCGCCATCGTTATCGTGAAGCCTTAAAGAACACGGTTAATTATCTGAATAACTTTAATTTTGCCAAAGAAATAGAATTATCTGCCGAAGATATTCGTCTTGCCTCGCGTGAGCTTGGCAAAATCACCGGATTTATTGAGGTTGATGAGATATTAGATAAAATCTTCGGTTCTTTTTGTATTGGTAAATAGTTACAACTTATATATATACAAATTGCCGAACATCAAAAACTTGCGGGTTTTGATTTCTTCAATCAAAGGCAAATTTGCAATACTGAAAGTATTTGAATATACCAACACCCCTTTTTTACATTCACTTTTCACTTTTTCACCAAATCTTTCCATCAAAGGCGCCATCAAAAAACATACAATAATGTCAGCATCTGCAAAAGAATAATCAAACATATCTTGGCACAATAAGGTGATATTGTTAAGTTTGCGACTTTTAATTTTTGCTGTTTTATACAAACCTTTATTCCATTCTATGCCGACAAATGAATGTTGCGGAAAAGCCTTAGCCAGCTTTATCAGCAAATCTGCCGTTCCACATCCGGGATCTAATATTGTCATAGATGTAGAGCTTTCTTTTAATAGTTTTGCTATTCTTGCAAACTCAATTTTTTTGGTTTGGCCAAAACTTGGTACAAACGGCGGATAATTACGATAGCCTTTTACAAAAAATAGCTTACCTATTACCAAACACAGCCACAAAGCCAGTGCCAATAAAACAACTTCAAGCAATATCGCTAACCAAATCATAAAAACCTCCTTGCTAAAATCTATATAGATTGCCTTAAATTTTGGTTAAAACATCTTGAAAATAAAATAAAAATAAGCTAAACAACGACTCCAAGTGAGGAAAAATGAAAGAGTCTTTTGATGTTATAGTTGTTGGCGGAGGTCATGCCGGTTGCGAAGCAGCCGCGGCATCGGCACGCATGAATGCCGACACTTTGTTGATTACCCATAAAATCGCCACCATTGGTGAAATGTCTTGCAATCCGGCAATCGGCGGTTTGGGCAAAGGTCATCTGGTTAGAGAAATTGATGCGCTTGACGGTTTGATGGGGCGTGTAATTGACAAAGCCGGTATTCAATTTAGAATGCTTAACGCCTCAAAAGGTCCGGCTGTTCGTGGTCCCCGCGCCCAAGCTGATAGAGATTTGTATAAAAAATATATGCAAGAGGAGTTGCAAAACCAACCTAACCTCACAATTTATGAAGCGTCGGTTGAAGGACTATCTTTTGATAATAATGAGATGAAAGGCGTTATCTTGGCCGACGGAACAATCATTAACTCTAAAAGCGTTGTTCTCACTTCCGGAACTTTTCTCAATGGGGTTATGTTTGTTGGCCATGAAACATCAATAGGTGGCAGAATTGGTGATGAAACTTGTCGTGGTATAACACCGTATTTAAAACAACACGGTTTAAGCTTGGGACGGCTTAAGACCGGAACTCCGGCTCGACTCAACGGACAAACCATCAATTTTGACATACTTGAAAAGCAGGATGGTGATATCAATCCAGTGCCGTTTTCTTTTTTAACCAAGGAAATTACCGCTCCGCAAATAAGCTGTTTTATCACACACACCAACGAACAGACTCACAAGATTATTCGCGACAACTTTAACAAGTGCGCTTTGTTTTCCGGACTGATAACCGGAGTTGGTCCGCGCTATTGCCCCAGCATAGAAGATAAATTGGTTAAGTTTGCTGACCGAACTTCTCATCAAATTTTTCTTGAGCCTGAGGGGCTGAATACCAATGTTGTTTATCCCAACGGCATTTCAACCTCACTGCCGGCCGATATTCAGTCCGAATTTATTCATACTATTAAAGGACTGGAAAATGTTGAAATTTTGCGACCGGCTTATGCTATTGAATATGACTATGTAAATCCGCAAGAGTTAACACATTGTTTGGAATGTAAAAAGATTCCTCATCTGTTTTTAGCCGGACAAATAAATGGTACAACCGGCTATGAAGAGGCTGCCGCCCAAGGACTGCTTGCCGGCATAAATGCTGCTTTAAAAGCCGCGAACACTGATTCTGAATTTTATGTAGATCGTTCGGAAGGCTACATGGGAGTCATGGTTGATGACCTTATTACCAAAGGTGTTGATGAACCTTATCGTATGTTTACCTCTCGTTCGGAGTATCGTTTATTTCTGCGTGCCGATAATGCAGATATGCGCCTTACCGAAAAAGGTTACAATATTGGTTGTGTCGGCGCGAATCGGTACGGTGTATTTAAAGCAAAAAAGGAATCGGTAGAAAGTTTTCGGCAGTTAAGTCATAGTTTAACCACAACAGTTAACACCTTGCAAAACCACAATATAAATCACGACACCTCGCGACGCAGTTGTTATGATTTGTTATCATATAACGATGTTTCACATGAAACTATTCTAAAAATTTGGCCGCAATTAGAAAGTGTTAGCGCCGAAAGTTATGAGCAAATTGAAATTGAAGCTCGCTATTCGGGATATATCAAAAGGCAATTGGCTGACATTGAAGTGTTTAAAAAAGACGAAAATCTAAAATTACGCGACGACATCGATTATAACAAAATCGGCGGATTGTCTCGAGAAATGGTAGCAAAACTATCAAAAGTAAGACCCGCTACCATTGGTGAAGCTTCGCGTATATCTGGTGTAACACCGGCAGCCATAACCGCCCTTCTTGGCTATTTGAAAAACAATTAAGTTTCGTTTTACAATCTGAATTGATTCATTTTCCAAATTTACTACTCTAACTATGTAATTTTATTTAATAAAAAGAGTCAATATCACCTGTTTAATGTATTGAATTTAAAAGATTTGTTTCTTTGACGGAAATTTGTTGTTTATAATTCATTTTTTGCTTTTAAATGTCGATAAAAAAGTGTAAAAAAAAATCATGAAAAATCTGAGAGAAAAAATCATTGTTTCATGTGAAACATCACCGGACCTAAAATGCTACCAATCAATTTTGATTGAGTGGCAAAAAAAGTTTAACTTGGTGAGTAAAAACAGCTTGAACGATGCTTGGGTTCGTCATTTTTTAGATTCGGCACAAATTTGTGAATATATCCCCGATGATGCAAGAGAAATGGTTGATTTTGGCTCTGGAGCTGGCTTTCCGGGTCTTGTTGTAGCGGTTTTAACTAAAAACAGAACGCCGTATTTAAATATAACACTGGTTGAAAGCATTAAGAAAAAAACACTGTTTTTAAATGAAGTTTCTGCAAAGCTTAAGTTGCACGCGCGAATCGAAAACGAGAGAATCGAAAATTTAGCTAAAAAAACTTATGATGTGATAACTTCGCGCGCAATGTGTTCTTTGGATAAATTGCTGGATTATGCCCTGCCGTTTTGCGGCAAAAAAACGATTTGCATTTTTCCCAAAGGAAAGAGCTATGCAGAAGAAATTGCCGCAGCACAAAAACTTTACAGTTTTAAATGTGAAACAAAAGACAATCTTTTTTCAGATGAAGGAAAAATTTTACTTATAACCGATATAAAACCATTAAAAGGAGAAAATAATGCCAAGAATACTCGCAATCGCTAATCGCAAAGGTGGCGTCGGCAAAACAACAACCGCAGTAAATATTGCAACTGCTATGGCTGCTGCCGGTAAAAAAGTTTTGATTGTTGACCTTGATCCTCAAGGCAATGCTTCAACATCAATGGGAATTGATAAAAAGGGAGCCAGCGTTTCCAGTTATGAAGTTTTGCTTGGCATCAAAAAGTTGACCGATGCTGTTGTTTGGACCGATGTTCCCAACTTTTCGATGATACCTTCTTCGGCAAATTTGGCTGCTGCCGAAATTGAATTGGTTAGTATGCCAAATCGTGAGTTTGCACTCAAAAACGCCTTACAAAAAGAAGCCGTCAATTATGATTATATACTTATTGACTGCCCGCCGTCACTCAGCCTAATAACCGTAAATGCCCTTGTTGCAGCTGATGGTGTTATCGTTCCGTTACAATGTGAATTCTTGGCACTGGAAGGAATTGCCGATTTAATCAAGAATATCAATATAATAAAAAAGAATTTTAATCCAAAATTAATGTTACACGGTGTAGTATTAACAATGTATGACAAGAGAAACAATCTTACTCAAATGGTTGAAGATGATGTTCGCAACTTTTTTGGTAAAAAGGTTTATGATACAGTTATACCGCGTAATGTAAAAATATCCGAAGCTCCATCTTATGGAAAACCGGTTTTATTATACGATTTCAAGTGTTCGGGCAGTCAGGCTTATATAGGTTTGACCAAAGAGGTATTAAAAAGAGAAAGGGAATTAATAGCATGCTAGAAAACAATAACGAAAATAAAAAGAAAAGCTTAGGTCGTGGTCTGGAAGCTTTGCTTGGTGAGATGAACGAAGATGTGCTCGACAACGAATTAGCAGCAATTCCTTCTGATAATATGATGAATGTAAATGAGATTCATGTAAGCCCCCTGCAGCCGCGCAAAGAATTTGATGAAGATGCTATCAAAGCCCTCGCCTCATCTATAAAAGAAAAAGGCATACTTCAACCACTGATTGTTCGCAAAGACGATACAGGCTATGAATTGATTGCCGGTGAACGCCGTTTGCGTGCGGCCAAAGAAGCCGGCTTAAGTGAAGTTCCGGTAATAATAAAAACTCTTAGTGACAGAGAAGTTTTGGAAATAGCCTTGGTTGAAAATTTGCTGCGTGAAAATTTGTCACCTATTGAAGAGGCAAACGCCTATCAAAACCTTATTGATAATTTTTCACACACTCAGGAAAAAATAGCTGAAGTTGTAGGCAAATCACGCAGTTATGTGGCCAACACCTTGCGTTTGTTAACTTTGCCGGAAAAAGTCAAAGATTATGTAAACGAAGGAAAAATAACAGCCGGACACGCCCGTTGTCTAGTTGGACTTGACAATGCGTTGAATTTGGCGGATAAGATTATAAAAGACGATTTAAATGTCAGACAGGTAGAATCGTTGGTTGCCAAACAAAAAGATGGTAGCGCTTCCTCCGAAGTTGTTTCAAAAAAAGCTTTAGCCAAAGATAAGGACATTTTGGAGATAGAGAGCAATTTGAACAAGAATTTGGGATTAAGGATAAAAATATCCCCCAATTCTCAAGGCGGAGGCAAAGTTGTTATGCAATATGCTTCAGTAGCCGAGCTGGATATGATTATTAATATATTGAGCAACAAAAAAGGATTTAATCTTTCTTCTCCGGCAGAGGAAAGAAATGATGAAAATCTCGGTGATAAAGAAAAATTTTCAATTAAATTTGTTGATTAAGGAGTGTAAAGAATGTCAATTTTAGAAAAAATGTTAGAAAACTGCGAAAAAGCAGGTTATACCACCACTGATAATGTGCAAAAAATTGCCAACGCAAAAAAAATGATGTTTGGTGAAAACGAATGGATGAGATGCCCTTGTGATGGCAAAAACCCCAATCGTTATTGCATATCCGAGCAATGCCGCAAAGATATTGAAGAAAATGGCGAGTGTCACTGCCATTGTTACAAAAAGAAAGCTATTGTTTAGCCGACAAAAAGGACTGTGGAAACAGTCCTTTTTTAGTTAACAATATTTTTACCTTGAGAAGATACAATCTAAGCCAAAGGTTGTTTTATAGTTTTAGCAAAGGAACTGATAATGGGTTTTCTCAAAAAAGCATTTGTTAGTATTACCGCAATTTTATTGATTTTTTCCGGCAGTATGGGAGTTGGTAGCTCCAATATAATTTTACAGATTGGCGCATTTATAGGAATAATCGTTGGTTTGGTTATCCTTTATATTTTTATCAAAATGGCATGGCGCGCCATGGGATGTCTGCCGGCAATTTTGATAATGAGTGCTTTAGCTTTCTTTGTTATGTATGCAATCGGAGCTTTTTCCGATGGTATGAATAATATTCCTGAAAACATCAAAGAATTCTTAGGGCAAAACATTCAAACATCCGAACAACTTATTGAAAGTGAAGAAAAAGTTGTTGATGAAAAACCGCAAGTTGAAGAAAATGGGGTTATTAATCTTATAGATGATGATAATCATGAACTGTTCAAAGGAAGCCTGAAAGATAAAATTTTACCCAAAACCAAGACGGTCGTCAAAACAACACATTTTGATCCCATGAAGTATCCTGCTATCTATGGTCCGACAAGAGTTTTAAGCGGAGATACTCTTGTTATGAATGGCTATGTTATAAAATTATACGCTGTTGCAGCTCCTGACATAAAACAAACTTGCGCGGCTCAAGATGGCAGAGGCTATCGTTGCGGGCAGCAATCTGCTATATGGTTAAGTGAGTGGTTGTCTGACAATCAGGTTGAATGTCATATTGTCCAAGACAGCGGGCAGGGCTATCTGATAGGTGTTTGTATGTTAGGTGCCTATGATATCGGCGCTGCCATAATAAATGCCGGTTGGGCAGTTGCCAATCCTGCACAGTCCAAGATTTATGAGCCTTATCAAAATCAGGCAATTGAAAATCGTCGAGGTATGTGGGATGGCAAATTTTATATGCCTTGGGATTGGTATAAGATTCAAAATCGCAAAGCCAATATTCAGATTATTCGCAAGAAGAAAAATAACGGGCATGGAAAACTGTTCTCTTTCTTCTAAAGGTGAAAGCTGTGTTTACTAAAACATTTATAACCAATAGTGAGCAAGAAACCATAAAACTGGCTGAGCGATTCGCAACCCTTGCCGAAAACAAAGATGTTTTTGCCTTATATGGCACACTTGGCGTTGGCAAAAGCGTGTTTTCACGCGCCTTTATTCAAAAGCTTACACAAGCTGAGGAAGTGCCAAGCCCGACTTTTACCCTTGTTCAAAGTTATTCTTATGGTAATACGGAAATATACCACTTTGATTTGTACCGTCTAAAATCTCCGGAAGAAGTTTTTGAACTAGGTTTTGAAGAAGCCGTCTATGGCGGCATAAGTTTAATTGAATGGCCGGAAAAGGCAGGTTATTTGTTGCCCAAAGATGTTTTTAAGGTTAATATAACCGCTCAAAACGACCAAAGAATTTTTGAAATAACGGTATCTTCACCGGACAAAGCCGCTCGATTGGAGAAAATAGATGCGGACTAATATTCATGCATCTTGTGTTTCTTTGCAAAGAAAAGGTGTTTTGTTGTTGGGCGATTCCGGAGCCGGCAAATCAGATATGACTTTGCGCCTTATAGAATTGTGCCAAGCTAAATTGATAGCAGACGATCGAGTTGATTTATCATTGCAAAACAATCAAATAAAAGCATCTTGCCCGCAAAATTTAGCAGGACTTTTAGAGGTTAGGGGGGTTGGAATAGTCAAATATCCATATCAAAAACAAACAACTATAAAATTGGTTGTGCAACTAACCGACGAGCCATTAGAGAGAATGCCGGAAAAACAGTTTTATAATTTAGGCAAAATTAAAGTGCCGCTTTTACGCATAAATCCGTTTGAAAATTCAGCACCGTTAAAGGTCAAAGCAGCGCTAAGATTGCTGTGATGATTTAAAAATGGCGGTTGATTTTTAATATCTTTTAAGTAATATGTAGGCAGATTAATTTTTAGTAATTTTAGGTGTTAAAATGCAAGTGCTTCGAAAAGTTGAAAAATTTTTGCGCCGCCAAGGCGTTCCTTTGACCAGATTTGTTTTCAAGGTCGGAGAATTGTTTACCTTTATCATTCATACGGTTTATAATTGCCTGACTTTTCCAATCTATTGGCGCAATTTGTTGCGGCAGATTGTTGATATGGGATTCTATTCCGTGCCGGTTGTCGGATTGACAACCATATTTGCCGGTATGGTTATTGCTCTGCAAAGCTATTCCGGCTTTGCCTCGGTGGGCGCTGAAAGCATGGTCGCCAATGTTGTTTTGATTTCTGTAACTCGTGAACTGGCTCCGGTATTGTCAGCATTGATGGTTGCCGGTCGTATCGGTGCAGCGATGGCGGCTGAAATCGGAACAATGCGTGTAACCGAGCAAATTGATGCTCTTACCACTCTATCGACCAATCCGTTCAAATATTTGGTAGCACCGCGTATTTGGGCCGGATTGATAGTTATGCCGCTTTTGGTCATGATGGGTGATGTTATCGGTATTTTTGGCGGTTATGTAGTGGGTGTTTATAAATTAGGTTTTAATCCTGCCAACTACATCAATGCAACTTTGAACTATCTGCAAGCTCTTGATATTACCACCGGCGTTGTAAAAGCTGCGGTATTCGGCTTCATCATTTCTTTGATGGGTTGTTACAATGGCTATAAGTCAAAAGGCGGCGCACAAGGCGTTGGTACAGCCACCACCAATGCGGTTGTTTCATCATCTATTTTAATTTTGATATTCAATTACATTGTTACCGAATTGTTCTTTTCGCGATAAGAGGATTAACCCATGAAAGAAGTAAAAATAAAGTTAGAGAATGTTTATAAGGCTTTTGGCAAAAAAGCTGTTCTGCGCGGAGTTAATCTTGATATTTACAAAGGCGAATCTTTGGTTGTTATCGGCGGATCCGGTACCGGAAAATCTGTTTTGATAAAATGTATTCAAGGTTTGTTAACTCCCGAAGAAGGCTCAATTAAAGTTGATGACAGGGAAGTTGTCGGTATCAAAGAAAACGATAAAGAAGCTTTGCACTCCAAGATGGGAATGTTGTTCCAAGGCGGAGCTTTGTTTGACAGTTTGAGCGTTTGGGAAAATGTCGCTTTTGATTTGTTAGAAAACAGAGGGGTTAACAAAAAAGATGCCAAAGCCGAAGCTATCAGAGTTTTGCGTTCGGTTGGTTTGGATCCTGATGTTGCCGATCTCTCACCTTCGGAATTGTCAGGAGGTATGCAAAAAAGAGTCGGCTTGGCTCGTGCCATTATATCTAAACCGGAGATAATCTTCTTTGATGAACCGACCACCGGTTTGGATCCGATTATGGCTGATGTGATTAATGATTTGATTATCGAATCAGTTAAAGGATTGGGTGCGACTGCCTTGACGATTACCCACGATATGGCATCTGCCCGCAAAATTGCTGACAGAATAGCCATGTTGTACAAAGGTGAAATTATTTGGCAAGGCACGGTTAAAGAAATGGATGAAACCGAAAATCCTTATGTTGTGCAATTTATTAACGGTAATTCGCAAGGTCCTATCAAAACCGGAGTTTAATCTTGGCTAAAAAAGATTTAAAACAATATGTTTGTCAGAACTGTGGTGCCATCTATCCTAAGTGGCAAGGTAAATGTGGTGCCTGTGGCGAATGGAACACCATTCAGGAAGAAACTTTAAGCTCTGAAGGATTTAGCAACATAAATGCCAAACACTCTTCAGGCAAAGAGCTCGATTTTGTAGCCTTAAGCGGTGCTAAAGAGCAAATTGATCGTCGTTCTACCGGCATAGCCGAGTTGGACAGAGTTTGCGGTGGCGGATTAGTTGCCGGTTCGGTAATTTTGGTTGGTGGTGATCCCGGTATCGGCAAATCAACCCTGTTGCTTCAAGTTTGCGCATCAGTTGCCAATTCTGCCGACAAACCGGAAGTTTATTACATATCCGGTGAAGAAGCCATTGATCAAGTTCGTATTCGCGCCAAAAGGCTGGGTTTGGAAAATTCTCCGGTCAATTTGGCGTCATCAACCGAAATTAAAGATATAATTACCTCTTTGAAAAAATCTGATGCTGCGGTGGTTGTCATCGATTCAATACAAACCATGTATTTGAGCGATGTTGATTCCACTCCCGGCAGCGTTACTCAGGTTAGGGCGTGCAGCTATGAGCTAATAAAATTGGCCAAGAAAAAAGGCTTTACCTTGTTTTTGGTCGGTCATGTTACTAAACAAGGCGAAATTGCCGGACCGCGTGTTTTGGAACACATGGTTGACACTGTTTTGTATTTTGAAGGAGAGCGCGGGCATCATTTTCGCATTTTGCGTTCGGTTAAAAACCGCTATGGCGCTACTGATGAAATCGGTGTTTTTGAAATGCAGGATAAAGGACTGGTTGAGGTTGCCAATCCTTCGGCACTGTTTTTGGCCGAAAGACAAGGTAACATTTCCGGCTCATGTGTGTTTGCCGGTATTGAGGGTTCAAGACCGGTTTTGGTTGAAATTCAAGCCCTTGTCAGTCAAAGCGGTTATTCCAGTCCCAAAAGAGCGGTTGTAGGGTGGGATACCAACCGCTTGTCGATGGTTTTGGCGGTTTTGGAAGCGCGTTGCGGTATCAATTTGAGTTCTCAAGATGTTTATCTCAATATTGCGGGAGGTCTGCGCATAACCGAGCCGGCTGCTGATTTAGCGGTAGCTTTGGCCGTAATATCGTCTTTGAGCAACAAACCCTTGCCGGCAGACATGGTGGTTTTTGGTGAAATAGGTTTATCAGGTGAAATCAGAGCAGTATCTCAGCCGTCTTTACGCCTTAAAGAAGCCAAAAAACTTGGATTTACCAGCGCTATAACCCCAACTAATCGTGCATCGGAAAAGAAATTAAGTGAAGATATAAATCTGCACCAAATCGGCAATGTTCAACGCCTGATTAATCTTTTTAATTAAAAGGACCTCATTATGTACCATCTTAACAATCTCGATATTATCCTTCTTGCTGTTGTTCTGATATCAGGGCTGATTGCTTTGTCGCGCGGATTGATAAAAGAAGTTCTCTCTATTATC
Source organism: uncultured Pseudomonadota bacterium (assembly GCA_902763535.1). Taxonomy (GTDB): domain Bacteria; phylum Pseudomonadota; class Alphaproteobacteria; order RF32; family CAG-239; genus CAZU01. The sequence continues at coordinate 143,755 of CACWSG010000002.1, forward strand.
GGTTGGGTTTTGGTAACAGTTTTAATAGTTTATCTTTTGCCGGTATTTTTGCCTTTTGCCAAGAATTTTATAAACAGCGGACTTATGGCCGGAATTTTGACGGCTCTGATAATTTTTACTTTGTTCTCGATTATTTGGATATATTCCACCGCCCATATTACCACCAAGATTCGCACCAGCAAATTGAGCGGTCTGGACAGATTGTTGGGCTTGTTTTTTGGTATTATGCGGGCATTTTTGCTGATAATTCTGTTTAACATTTTGGTAAATTGGATGATTCCTGCCGATAAACAGTCCGAAATTTTGACTGAGTCTAAATATTTTCAATTAGCCGGCAAATTTGCCAAACCGGTTGAAGAAATGATACCGCAAGAAACCTTGGATGTTATTAAAACAACCACCGAAAGCCTGTCGCCGGAACAAAAAGAGCAGCAAAAAGAACAAGATGCTTTTGCCTTGTTTGAAAAATTGGCTCAACCGCAAATCAAGAAATCCGAAACACCAAAAGAAGAGTCTAAAGGCTATAAAGAATCCGAACGCGACAGTTTGGATCGCCTGATTGATAGTGTGGAATAACCACATGATAAAGATTGGTAATCTAAAAAAATTATAGATTAAACTCAATCATCACCGGAACATGGTCGGAAGGTCGTTCCAGCGAACGAAATTCGCGCAGAATTTTTACATCTTTAATCATATCTTTCATGTTTGGCGTTACCCAAATATGGTCCAATCTTCGCCCTTTGTTGTTGGTTTGCCAATTGGGGTTGCGATAACTCCACCACGAAAAAATCTTTTCCGGTTCAGGATAAATTTGCCGCACCGCATCAACAAAATCTAAGGATTTGAACAATCGAGTCAATCTTTGTACTTCAATCGGAGTGTGTGAGACGATGCCTAACATTTGTTTGTGATTCCAAACATCGTTTTCGCTCGGTGCAACATTAAAATCGCCGCAAAACAAGATTTTTTGCCCACACAATTCAGATTTGTGTTGCTCATAATATTCTGACATATCGTCCATAAAACACAGCTTGTGCGCGAAAGAAAGGTTTTCTATCGGGTCAGGAATATCGCCGCCGGCCGGAATATAGATATTATTTACCTCAACACCTTTTACAATCGCCCGGATATGTCTGGCATCATGTTTGGACACCCAGTCTTGATGTTCAATTTTATCCAAAGGATGTTTGCTTAAAATGGCTACCCCATTGTATCCGGCCATGCCATAGAGGGCAATATATTCCAATCCCAAACTTTTTATTGCTTCAAAAGGGAAATCTTGTTCTTTAGCTTTAACTTCTTGCAGACAAACCACATCCGGCTGATATTTTTCAACCAATATTTTTAACAAATCCAAACGAATTCGAACTGAATTTACATTCCACGAAACAAGTTTTAGTCCGCCCATGGGTTATTTTTTCTTCTTAAAATTACGCGAGCTGTTCTTTTTGTCTTTGAAAACAAACACTTCATCTTCAATGTCGATGTCTTTTTGCTCGTCATACAGCGACAAGGTTACTTCCACACTCTGCGGATCGACAATTTTCCATTGTTTCAGCTCAAAAGGATTATTGGCAAAAACCAAGGTAATCGGTCCGGTTTCGCTTTTTTCTTTCATTTCCAAAGTAACCATGGTTGAGCCTTTGTCCTGATAAAAATCAACAATTTCCAAATCGCCGCCTTCTAATTTAATATCTTTTCCCAAAATAAGCGACAAAGGTATGTCTTTATAGTCAATATTGGTAATCTGATCCAAATCAATATCTTTATAGGTTATCAAATCACCGTTTCCGACAATCAAAACATTGGTTGGTTCGGCATACTCCATGCGTATTTTGTTGGGTTTTTTGATAAACAAGCGTCCTTCGGCGGTGGCACCGTTTGAGGCCATTTGCACAAAAGTCGCTTTCATGGTATTTAGCGAGTTGAGATAATCTTCAATTTTTTTAATATCTTGTGGTGCCACGGCTTGAACATTGTGTGACAACAACAATCCGCACAAAAAGATAATTAATTTTTTCATCTGTACCCAAACCTCTATATTACACAATTGGTTATATAATATAGCGTTTTTCTTTTTGAAGTCCAGCGCAAAATTTAAACCCCTGTCAACATTTTGACAGGGGCAAATTCAAAGTCGCTTAATAGCCGCCGCAGCCGCAACCTTTATGGGTTGAATTGGTTTCTTTTTCGGATGAAGATTCTTTGGCAGAATCTTTATTGGAAGCGGCTGACATTTTTTTGCTGGATTCATTGTCTCTTAAATCTTTACACATACTTTTTACTCCTAAAAAATTAAAATTTTTGCCTGACGGCACGGATATAAGTAATGTTTTAATGTTTTGCGGCAAGCTCAACTTTTCGCCTACATATTACGATGACAGAATATACCATCCTTAAATCCTTGAATTTCAGGATTTTTATTTGCCATAGCCAATCGTTTTATAGCATAAGCTACATATTCTTTTTCTTTTTCAATTCCTATAAAATGGCGTTTCAGCTTTTTAGCTACCACTGCGGTGGTTCCTGAGCCCAAAAACGGATCAAAAACCAAATCACCCTCATCAGATGAAGCCAAAATCAGTTTAGCTATCAGTTTTTCGGGTTTTTGGGTGGGGTGAGGGGTGTTTTCCGCCATCGACCAAAACGGCACTGATATATCGGTCCAAATGTTTGACGGACAGGTCAGCCGCATTTTTTGTTGTTTGGATTCGAACCAGTCCTTAGGTTTGCCTTTACCGTCTTTGTACGGCGCCAGCACCGGACGCAAAACTTTTACTGCATCTATGTTAAATTTATAATCTTTGCCTTTAGTAAAAAACCAAATGTCCTCCAGACAATTTTTCCAGTTTTTGGCCGCACCGCGTCCTTTTTCGCGTTCCCATGATATACGATTTTGCAGGCAAAAATATTTTCCCGCAGCAAAAGGTACCGATATGGAAGATTTCCAATCCGTGCAAATATAAATTGAGGCATTATCTTTCAAAATTCGCACGGTCTTTTTCAACCAACTGTCCAGCCATTTGGCATATTGCTGTTCAGACATGGTCTTAAAACTTGAATTTCCAAAAATTTTAGTCATGTTATAGGGTGGATCGACAATCATCAGGTCAACACACTTTTCCGGCAACAAATCAATTGCCTCAAACATATCTTGCCAAATAACAGAATCTTTAATTTTGCTGAGAGGTTCGCGTTTTTTTAAGGTAACAGCCTGCGCCGCCAAGTTGGTCTGTTCTTGCTTGGTCAAACAAATGGTTTTGTTGCGCGAAGCCTTTTCTTGCAATCAATCCTCACCGAATTTGTCGTTAACCAAAGCAGCAATTGCTTCCATAGCTGCTTGCGCTTGATTTCCCGAAACCGAAACCTTAATAGTCGTTCCTTTAGCTGCTGCCAGCATCATCAGTCCCATAATTGAACGACCGCTGACTTGTTGTCCCAAACGCTCAACCTCAATTTCGGCATCAAAATTTTCCGCAGTTTTAACAAAAGCCGCTGCCGCTCTCGCGTGCAATCCTCTAAGATTTTTTATTTCCAATTCTTGCGATAATACATCAGACATTTAATTATTTTCCCAAAAGCTGCGAAGCAATATTGATATATTTTTTTCCGGCTTCTTGTGCACCCTCGACGGTTTTTTTGATGTTGTTTTCTTTGCGCAAAGAAGCGATTTTGATTAACATTGGCAAATTGATTCCGGCCAAAATCTCGACATTAGCTCTATCCATCATCGAAAGAGCTAAATTGGAAGGGGTTCCTCCAAACATATCGGTCAGCAAAATAACACCATCACCGCTATTGGTCTCATTAACCTTAGAAAGAATTTCACCACGGCGCATTTCCATATCATCATCAGGGCCTATACAAACGGTTTCAACTTGCTCTTGCGGTCCAACAACATGTTGCATTGCCGACACAAACTCTTTTGCCAGATTGCCATGTGTAACTAAAACCAATCCAATCATCAAAAACTCCGCTTATTTAACATTTTTAGCGCCGTTATTCCAAATTTTTACGGCACCGAAACTCTTTAACAGTTCATCACGACTTTTAGCTTTGACCAATTCATCGGCGCGGGTTTGTTTGCCGTCAAACACAATTTCTTCTACATTTTCAACCGGTACGCCGTAAATTCTCTCCACCATCTTACCTTTGAGCTCAACAATCATCACAAATTCAGATTCGGCCAAAGGTTCAATGGTTTCTTCCATAATATTGTCCAAACGAACCGCCAAATGTCCGTCGCGTTTTAACAAAGCAGTTTTTTTGCCGTCAAATTGCAAAACCGGATCTTCCGGAGCGCCATTGCGAGCATCAATAAATATTGCCAATTCGCCATATTTATTTTCAATAATTTCAAAGAAATCCTGTTTTTCAATCAAAGTATAATATTGTGTTTCCATTGCTCAAAACTTCCCTTATTGCCAAATTACTAATCCTATGTTATAACCATAACATCAAACTGTCAATTTTAGGTTAATAAGTTATGCAAAAAACTGCGATAAAATTTATTTGGAACTATCTCAAAAATTTCAAATTTTTAATAATTTTCATCATAGTGATGATGTCGTCTTCGCGACTTTTAGAGCAGGGTGCGCAATACTATATTGCCAAATTATTCGAGCATATTGCCGCAGATGTAGGACAGGCTGATTATTGGCAAATTGCCTTTGTTTTAATAGGTATATCGGCTTTTATGGAACTTTTGGGCGGGGCAATGCAATTAGCCGGACAGTTTGTGTCATCGCGTCTGATTCCTCATATCCGATCGATGGTTATTCGCGATGTTTTTGATTATGTTAACAAACATTCAATTTCTTATTTTGTCGGCGAAATGACCGGCAATATTTCCAACAAATTTCATCAATTACAAAACGGCATAGTTGATTTTTTTATGCATTCCTATGGCTCAACCCATGACATTCTCTATACCATAGTAACTATCGGTATTTTAAGCTGCATAAACTGGATGTTGGGATTGGGTATGATATTATGGGTTGCATTGATGGTAGCGCAAGGTTTTTATTTTGGTCGCCGCCGCGCTGCTTTTGCCAAACAAACAACCGCTCACCAAAGCAAAGCTAATGCTGAAATAGTTGATTCCATAGCCAATTATGCCGAAATAAAAAGTTTTGCCAATTATAAGTTCGAAAGAACTAATCTGCTGAATATTTTACGCCAGTGGCGCAAAGCGGAAACGATTGAACAAAAAAATAAAGTTAAAATAATGGCCTTTATGGAGTTTTCTGCCATAATTTCCATTATGTTGTTTATAGTAATAAACACCGGTTTATTATATTGGCAGCAAATCAGCATTACAGCTTACATTTTTGCCCTGACAACCTTTAATCGCCTGAGTTGGACCAGTTTTTCGGTCAACTGGGCGGTCAATAATATGTCGCGTATTTTGGGACAAATGAATTCCGCTTTGGAAACTTTGGCACTTGATCCGGAGATAGTTGATTCTGCGCAGGCGGAAGAGCTAAAAATCAAAAAAGCTGCGATTAAATTTAACAATGTAGCTTTTTATTACAACAACAACCAAAATATTCTCAAAAATTTTAACCTTGAGATAAAAGCCGGCGAAAAAGTGGGAATTGTCGGTTCTTCCGGTGCCGGCAAATCAACGCTTATCAAATTGATTTCGCGTTATTTTGATGTCAAGGAAGGTTTTGTCGCCATTAATGACCGCGATATTCGTGATTTTACCCAAGATTCATTGCACAAAAATATTGCGGTTATTCCTCAGGATGTTTGTTTGTTCAATCGTACCATAATGGATAATATTCGCTATGGTGATACTAAAGCATCTGACGAAGAAGTCGTCAAAGCGGCTAAAGCCGCGTCAGCTGACAAATTTATTGAGCAATTACCTAATTCCTACCAAACGAGGGTTGGTGATAGGGGAGTAATTCTTTCCGGGGGTGAGCGCCAACGCATTGCCATAGCTCGTGCTATTTTGAAAAATGCACCAATTCTTATTTTTGACGAGGCAACTTCATCTTTGGACTCAGAAAGTGAAAAATATATTCAAAATTCGATGAAGACCTTGATGAAAAACAAAACGGTTGTAGCCATTGCGCACCGCCTTTCAACTTTGCGTGAAATGGATAGAATTATCGTTATGGAAAAAGGCAAAATTATTGAAGAGGGAACGCATTTAAGCCTGCTGCGTAAAAAAGGCCGCTATGCCAAATTGTTCAAAATGCAGTCTGACGGCTATCTTCCGGCTTAAGTACTTCGGCATTACCATAAACCGAATTATGTTTAACTTCAAAGAATTGAGCTTTTGACTTGATTTCATCAAACAGCTCGGGGTTGGTGGTGGTGATCCATGCCTGAAATTTAAGATTTACGATTTTATCAAGCAGAGCACTGCGTTTGATGTCATCAAGATGAGCCGCCACTTCATCAAGCAGCAACACTGGAGCAAACCCCTTATGCAAAGTTTGGCATTTGGCCTGCGCCAAAATTATGCTCACCAACAGCGATTTTTGTTCACCGGTGGAGCATAGTTCTGCCGGCATACACTTTTTCTTGTGATAGACCTTAAAATCGGTGCGATTAACCCCATCGGCACTGCCATTATCTAAAACATAGTGTCTTTGAGTTTTCAGCAAATTGCGATAGAGTTCTTCAACTCTGACCGCCGGATTTTCATCTAATTCGCGTTCAATTCTTCCATCAAGCTCAATTTGTACCGATGGAAAAACATCATCCGGTTCTTGCTCAATAAAACTGTTAAGTCGGGCAACTTGTTCGCGACGAGCAGCCGCAATAGCAACGCCCAAAGCTGCCATGTTTTCTTCCAACGATTCCAGCCAATAATTATCGCGCTTGCCGTCTTTTATCAGGCGATACCATTCTCGATACAGATGTTCAAAATCAGCAACTCTTTTGGCATGATCATTATCAAAAGCATAGACCATCCTATCCAAAAACGAGCGCCGCGGTTGACTTCCGCCTCGAAACAGCCTGTCCATCTGCGGTGTCAGCCAAATCAAAGAGATATATTTTCCAAGTTCACTTTGCGTTGAAATTTTGTTGCCGTCTATTTTAACAATTCGGCGTTCAAACGAGCGATTCCCTTCACTGTCTTCAACTTCTTTGTTGGTTTTTTCAACGGCGGTAGCTAAAGTGTGAGACTCTTCATTATTCAAAACATCAGCTACCACCGCCCAATTTAGCGGCGTTACAAAAGACAAGTTGCCATTATTACCGATTTGCGGAATAAATCTTTTAATATCAGCTAATTTTACTCCCCTTAAGCCGCGTCCCGGCGACAAAAAAGATATTGCTTCCAAGATATTGGTTTTGCCGGATCCATTCTCGCCATAGATTACTATCGGGGTGTTTTGGACTTCCATTCTTAAAGACGAATAATTTCTATAATCAGTTAAAGTCAGGCGCTCAACACCTGACTTTAACTTAGATACTTTACTTAAATTATCCGCCAAATCGCTCATCTAGATTCTCATTGGCATCAATACATAAATTGCCGAAGCATCAGCCGTATCATGAATAACCGACGGCGAGGCTGCATCAGCAAAAGAAATTTTAACTGTTTCGCCCTTAATTTCCGCCAAAATATCAAGCAAATAGCGGAAATTGTAGCCGATTTCCAAAGCCTCATGATCATATTGAGCTTCCAAATCCTCGGAAGCACTGCCCAAATCAGGACTGGAGGTAACAATGGTAATTTTGTTTTTGTTGGTCAACATCTTAATAGCGCGGGTACGTTCGGCCACAACCGAAACACGATCAACTGCCGCCGCCAAATCTTTAACCTTTAATTCCAAAGCTTTGTCATTGTCAGTCGGAATAACGCGCTCATAATCAGGATAAGTTCCGTCAATCAGTTTTGAAGTGAGGGTTATGTCGGTGATTGAGAAACGAACTTTATTTTCCGAAACTTCAATCGTAACATTTTCAACTGCATTATCATCGAGCAGCTTGCGAATTTCTGCCACAGTTTTGCGCGGAATAATAACGCCCTTCAAATCCTTAGCACCCTTAGGCAAAGGAGTTTCAACACAAGCCAAGCGGTGACCATCGGTGGCTACAATACGCAAAACTTCTGAGCTTCCGTCAACTTTGGCATGAACAAACAAACCGTTGAGATAATATCTGGTCTCTTCGGTTGACATCGCAAATTGTGTGCGGTCGATTACATCTTTCAGCTCATCTTTGGCCATCACAAAAGAAGTTGGCAATTTGTCGCCGGAAATAACCGGAAAGTCTTCAACAGCAATAGTTGACAATGAAAACTTTGAACGCCCTGAAGAAATAGTCAATTGTCCCTTGTCATCAGGATAAATCAATTCTACCTGACTGCCGTCTGAAAGCTTGCGCACAATGTCATAAAGCATATGTGCCGGAGCGGTGGTAGCGCCTTGCTCAGTGATTTTGGCATCGGCCATTTCGGTGATTTCGGTATCCATATCGGTAGCCTTAAAGCTGATACCGTCATCCAAAGCCTCAATTCTGACATTTGACAATACCGGAATAGTGTTTCTTTTCTCAACAATGCTCTGAACATGGCTCAGAGTTTTCAACAAATTTGCGCGTTCAATAGTAAATCTCATTTTTTTCGCCCGATTAAAAATTAAACCTGCACAAAAGATAACACACAATTCTTTGTTGTCGAAACAGAAAGGGCGATTCTTCAACAAGTTTTTTGATAAAACAAAATCAGCCGCAAGAGTCGTTTTCCTGCGGCTGGCAAATAAGCATTACGAATTCGCTATTACTCCCGAGATACTCCTCGTGGACTAGCCATTTTTCCAATTTTTTCCATTTTCTTTTCTATTTTCTTTGCTGTTTTAATTACTTGTTCGGTAAGTTTTTCTGGTGCTTTTTCTTGAGTGGTTATTAACAACCCACCATTATCAGGAATCGCTTGAAAAGTAAAAGCCGTGTTCGTTTTTTGATCAAAAACAACCCCTGTTTTAACACCACCTTCTTGATCAGTCCATGTCATCAAAACATCATCTTTATCCAGGGCATCTGCTAAATTCTGAAAACCTTTATTGCTCATAAACCAACAATATGAGGCATCTTCTCCCGTACTCATATCAGTTAGACTAGCTATTTGAGAAGTTTTTTCTATGCCTTGAGGAAATTTATCTTGTGCGGGAGCGTCTTGAGCTTTTGATATCCCTGGAGTTGCCATTACCGCAGCAAGGGCAAGAGCATTACGCACTTCTCTTAATTTTTTTGGTATGTTTGTCATGGTATTTCTCCTAAAATTACGAATCGCTATCATAGTCAAGCTATGTAATTTTATTATACCCCCCCCCGGTAGACAAAAGTCAAGTTCTTTTGACAAAATATTTTTTTACATATTTATCAAAAACTATTAAATTTTTCAAAAACTTGTCAGAGTGATTGAGCTAAAAATTGTGCTGCCGGCAAAAACATATTTTCCGGTAAATTATCCATATCAAACCACCGCCATTCGGCAAATTTATCGGGTTCGCAAAGTTTGACTTCTCCGTTGAATTCCTTTGCTTTTAAGTGAATGGTAACATAATGCTTGCCGGATTCATCAAAAAAATCATTGGTAACACCGATTACCTCAACATCTGCCGGTGCAATATCCAAGTTTGTTTCTTCTTTAGTTTCTCTGCTGGCCGCTATCTCAAAACTTTCGCCATACTCCAAATGTCCGCCGGGCGGACACCAAGTTCCGTTGCCATGCAATGACTTGCGCAACCCTAAAAGCAGTTGTTGCTTTTGGTTAAAAATATAAACTCCGACACCGACTTTAATGATTTTTTTCATATTTGATAACTTTCTTAAAAAAAATAAAAGCAGACTCCAACAACTGAAGTCTGCCTTAATCTTTAAGTTAAAAACTAAGCTTCCAAAGCACGGCGCAATGTCTCAACATTTTCGGCCAAAGAAACATCTTCCATAATCAATTCTTCAACCTTGCGTACTGCGTGCATAACTGTGGTGTGATCGCGGTCAAATTTGCGACCGATTTCCGGCAACGAGCGCGAAGTTAATTGCTTGGCCAAATACATGGCAATTTGGCGCGGACGAGCTACGGTACGAGCACGGCGCGAAGACTGCATTTCGCGAACCGATATATTGAAATGCTCGGCAACTTTCTTTTGAATCTCGTCAATAGTGGTACGCTTGTCGAAAGAGCGCAACATATCTTTCAAAATATCCTGTGTCATATCCAAGGTAATTTCATGATTGTTCAAAAGCTGCGAATGAGCAATCACTCTGCGCAAAGCACCTTCTAATTCACGAATATTTGAGGTGATTTTTGTTGCCAAGAATTCAGCAACCTTAGGAGGCAATTCCAAACCCATTTGTTTGGCCTTGCTGTTTAAGATACCGATACGCAAGTCAAAATCAGTCGGGTGAATATCGGCAACCAAGCCACAGCCCAAACGCGATTTTAAGCGAGCTTCGATTCCCTCCAAATCAGACGGTGATTTATCTGCGGATATGATAATTTGGCGACCTTCTTCAATCAAGGAATTAAAGGTGTAGAAAAACTCTTCCTGAGTAATGTCTTTGCCGCCCATAAACTGCACATCATCAACCATCAAAACATCAACCGAGCGAAACTGTTCCTTGAAAGCGGCAGTGTCTTTGTAGCGCAAAGCACGAACAAACTTGCACATAAAACGCTCTGCCGACAAATAAACAATGTTGCGTGACGGATCTTGTTGTTTGATGTGCCAAGCAATGGCGTGCATAAGGTGGGTTTTGCCCAAACCGACGCCGGAATACAAAAACAAAGGATTGAAAGATATGTTGCGTGATTCGGCAACTTTGCGAGCGGCGGCATAGGCAAACTCATTGGTTTTGCCGACAACAAAGTTATCAAAAGTATATTGCGGATTCAAAGGCACCGACAAAGAATCATTCAAAGTTCCGTCATTAGCATTAGCTGCGGCAACAGCACCGGATTGATAGATGTTTTGCGGCATCGGTGATGATGCGATTTTTTTAATCAGTGAAGGACAAGTCGGGCTGTAAATTCCGTGAGCCTGCATAACATCCTGACCGGCCTGAACAATGAAATTTACATTTTTAATTTTGGGATTCTTCTTTTCCCATATTTTGTGGATTCTATCGCTGTAATTTGTAATGACCCAATTTCGCATAAAACGAGTCGGCACGCAAATATTCATAGTGCCATCACTGAAGGTTCCGACAGTCAGCGGCTTAAGCCAGCTTTCAAAAGCTGTTTCGCCAATTTCACCTTTGAGTTGCTCGCAAACCTGTCCCCACTGATCCGAAACAGAACTCCCGTTTACAACTAAATCTTCGGTCATATTATACTCCCCAATTTATTCTTAAAAATTTAACCACCTGCTGGCAATAGCCTTTTCTTAGAGCATAATACAAATCAATCTTGCAAAACACACTCTAATTTCCCCAAAAGGCAGGTCAGCATCCACACAACTGAAACGATTCTTTTCTCCGGTCATACTGTATTTATAAATGTATCAAAATTATACGGCCTTCTGACTTAAAACATCTTACTAAAAATTTTTTCTTTATAGCGCTTAGCAAAACTAAATTCTTACATTACTGTAATGTGTTTTTTTTAATATTTAGTCTTGAGCACACATCTCATGAAAGTGATTAGGACAGTAAGATAAAAAAAATATAAAAACAACAGAACTTTTATCGAACATTGCAATTAAATTTCTTGACAGATTATTTTTGCAGATTCGCCTGATTCGCTTGGGTTTCAAACAAAAAGACACAAACCAAATCTCCGAAAATATCGGCTAAGGTTTGTGTCTTAAATTAGTCGCAAAACGAAAGAAAAATTACAGAGCTTTAATTTTGCTGGAAAGGCGTGAAATCTTGCGTGAAGCAGTATTCAATTTGAAAACGCCTTTTCTAACGGCACGCATAAACTCAGACTCAGCTGTCTTAAAAGAGGTCTGAGCCAACTCTTTATCTCCGGAAGCGATAGCGGCTTCAACTTTTTTTACAAAAGTACGAACGCGGCTTCTGCGAGCTCCGTTGATAACAGCTCTTTTATTATTTCTTACGATTCTGCTTTTTGCAGATTTATGATTGGCCATTTTTTTATCCTATTTTTATAAAGTTATTCCAAAAAACAATGTAGGTGATTTATAGCCTTGAATTTACCAATAAGTCAACAACAATTTTACCTGAAAGGTCGATTCGTCGGCATTTTTATTTAAAATTTTCCAAAATATCATAAAAATCGCGGGTATTCATGCTCAAGCGGCAGCTTTTCAGTTCCAACTCCAATCCGTTTTGCAGATTCATGTTTTCGACTTGGCGCAAAGTTTCTTTTGCTTGTAAAACAGCCTGATAGGGCAACGATTCGATTCTTTGTGCCACGCGCAAAGCCTCATTAAACAAGTCGCCTAACGGAACAACACGGCTGACTAATCCGCACAGCGAGGCTTCTTCCGCGCTCAATGCCCGACCGGTCAAAATAACTTCCATGGTTTTGGCTTTGCCGATTCTCTTCATCAAGCGAGAGCACCCGCCGAATGATGGTATCAGACCGATACTCAATTCCGGATAGCCGATTTGAGCGGATTCGGATGCCAATATAATATCGCCGGCCATCGCCAAATCACAGCCCAACCCCAAAGCATAGCCCGAAACAGCAACAATAATCGGTTTGGAGCAGTTAACTATTTTGTTAAATTCATCTTGCCAAGATTTCAGCGCCAAACTTTGCTGAGAAACTTCTTGTGCCAAAGCTTTCATATCAACTCCGGCCGCAAAAGCTGCCTCACTGCCGCGCAAAATAATGCAACGGATAGCATCGTCATATTCCCAAGTTTGCATTTGGTAGGCAATTTCGTTTAACATTTCCAAGTTAACGGCATTCATCTCGGCTGAGCGATTCATGGTAATAATACCGGTTTGACCGTTAATCTCTGTTAAAATAGTATTGTTTTCATCCATTGCATACCTCACTATTTTTTGCTTTTTAAGATTAAATTTACAACCAAAGGATTTGTCGATTCTTTTGTGATTGTAACATTTTCTTTTTGGCGCTCAAAAATAAGTTCTTTTGTCGATTCTTTATTTAATTTCCAGCCCAGTTGCGGCAAAGTTTCCTTATAAAACTTTTTTATTTGTTCAAAATTGAGCGAATTTGAGGTCATATAAACCTCAATCAAACGAATTTCCTCATTACCGAAATTTAGATTCGCATTTTCGATTTGCTCCAGCCCCTCGGGTATCGGAAAATCTTCCAACCCTTCAACAAAAGCCGCCTTTGCTCCAAAGGCAAAGCACAGTACTGTTATCATAAGCAAAATTTTTCTCATTTTTGCAAACTCTCACAATAAAAAGTTGATCTTCCGCCCTGAACAATCCGGCGGATTCCTTTGGTTTTAATAATATCACATTTACAATCCGGACAAGCTAAACCTGTTTTGTTATACACACAATGTTGCTGCTGAAAATAGCCCATACTGCCATCGGGCTTTTTGTAATCACGCAAGGTCGAGCCGCCGGCTTTAATCGCTTTTTGCAAAACTTTGCGAGTATTTTTAATTAGCAAATCACATTCTTCTAAGGATATTTTGCCCGATTCTCTGATTGGCGAAATGCGCGATTCGTAGAGGATTTCCGAGGCATAAATATTGCCGATTCCCGCAATAATGGTTTGGTCTAGCAAGGATATTTTTATAGGCGTCTTTAAATGTTTATGCAGTTTATCATATAAATACTCTGCATTCAATTTTTCATCAAAAGGATCAGCACCCAATTTGGCAAAATAGCGATTCTTAAATAATTCATCACTTGCGATATAGCTAAACAGCCCGAACCGACGCGGATCATTATAAATAACATAACCATTGGTGGTTAGGATAATTATATGGTCATGTTTTTCCAACTCGGGCAGAGTATCCGTGATTTTTACTTTGCCGCTCATTCCCATGTGCCAAATCAGGCTCAACCCGTTGTCCAAATCGACAACGATATATTTAGCGATTCGCCGATAATTAAGGATTGTTGCGCCAACGATTTTTTGTGCTATATCGGCAGGCACTTCTTCACGCAAACGCGAATTGCGCACCTCAAGGCTCAAAATTTTAGCTTTGCCGATTCCTTTGGCAACAGCATTTTTTATGGTTTCAACTTCGGGCAATTCCGGCATCGAACTATAAAACTCCTCTTCGCATAACTACTTGCATTATATATGTTTTTTTGCCGCTTTCAATAAGAGATAACATTTGTCGGCAAAATATTTGCTTGGATTCTCGGGTTACGCTGATGCGTCCCCAAGGATGACATATAAAAAACAATCCAAAGGGTAACAGTAGTCATAAAATGTCATGCTCAAACAAAACTATTGCACTGATTTATTAAAAATGTTAGTCTTCATCGCTTATAATGTGAGGATTATATAAACAACATGATAAAAAAAACCAAACGCCAAAGCAAATATTTTGCCCCGCAAAACAGAACAGGGGATAAGCATATCTGTGATCATCCGGGTTGTAACAAAGCCGGTGAATATCGCGCGCCTAAAGATTCAAAACTCAAAGAATATTATTGGTTTTGCCTGGAACACGTCCAAGAGTACAATTCCAAATGGAATTATTATGAAGATGGACTCGATTCCTCAGCCGAAGATGACATTTTGCACCGCTTCAATTTTTCATCGCATATAAAATATAATTTCGGTTTTGATTTTAACCGTGGCTATGATTTTTTTAAAAGTGCTGAAATTTATACAGCTTCTGTCAACATAAGGCTTTCGCCCGACGAAAGACAAGCCTTAAAAATCATGGAATTGGATTATGAGGATTTGACTGCCGATTCTCTTAAAAAAGCTTATAAAAAAGCTGTCAAAAAATACCATCCGGACCTAAATTCCGCCGCCAAAGAGTCGGAAGAAATTTTCAAAATAATCAGCACTTCATACAAATCACTTCTTAACAAACTTTCCGCTAAACATTAATCGCGGTCAAAATCTTTGTTTTTAATCTGCTTATGCAAAGTTTCTTTAATCTTGTTTTGAATACGAATTTGCTCTTCTTTTGATAAAGTATGGGCTTTTTTGTCTTTTCGACCGGTCTTTTCCAAAATGGTGCGAGCAACCTCTCTTTCGTTTTTTTCTTTACCCAGCTCGGCAATTTCTTTAGCTTCCATTTTTTCAATTCTTTTCTGATCAATTTCTTTAGAAACCGCACCGGTGCGCTTTATTTTTTTCAGCCCTTTTACCAAATCTTTGGTATCTTGGTAGGAAACAATGTTTTTGGTTTTTATTTTTTCTTTTTCTTCGATATGTTCTTTTAAGGTGTTGCTGAAAGTTTGTTTATCGGTAACAACATTGAGCATATTTTGATTTATGGTGCGGCTGTCCATCTTTTTTAAGCCGCTTTCTCTCAGCTCTTGATCTGCTTGAAGAATAGCGGTCATTTTGCCGACCGATTGTTGCATATTTTGATTTTTTAAGGTTTGTTCAATCTGTAATTGCTTTTTTTCATCTTCTTTTAAGCCGTCAACCAAAGATGAATTTTGATTTTCATTTCCAAAATTCAAAAACAGCGGCTTTTCAATTACATCTTCGTCTTCATCTTCATCGAAAACTTCGCGGATTTTTGTTCTTATTTTTTTCAAATTTGCGGTGGTGTTTTTTACCCGTTTAATGCCGGAGTCAAGCTGGTTGGGCGCTTTTTTATCGGCCATCGCGAGCTTTTTCATGTCTAACTTGCGCGAAGCATGAGTTTTTTTATCAATACCGCTGTCTTGTTTCCACTCAATGTTCGATGAACCGGAATTGTCTGCCATTAAAAAACCTCTTATTCCTTAAAAAACACTACGGCAAGTATATTTGCATAAACTTTTTTTAATGTCAATTTTTCTGTTTATCAAATTTTTTTATATACCAACATTAAAGCTTCATCAGACAAATGAGCCACATTAATTTGCAGTTTTTCTTTTCGGTTGCGCTTTAACATCAGAGTTTTGGTTGTGACATTCAAAATATTATTACCGATGTATTTTTTCAAGCTTTCCCAGTTTTCAATATCTTCAAACAAATCCTTTTGGCTGTCCAAAACTTCTTCAAACGACGGCTCGGTAATTAAAAAGTTTTTATCAGCATTCCAAAGTGTCAGGTAAGCATTATTGAAAAATCTGAGCCTTCCTTCGGTACCAAATACCAAAACGGCATCATTTAAATTATTCAGCATTTCGCCTTGGACGGTCAATAACTGGTTATAATTGCTGGTTATGGCCAAACGATCAGAAATGTCCTCATAGGCAAATATAACCCCGCCTAATAGATATGGAGCTCTGGTTCGCCGCAGAGTTCTGCCGTCGGGAAGGTGTAACAAATCGCTTAACGGCTCAATAATATTTGAAAACACTTTTATCTCTTCTTTTTTGAAAGCTTTATAGTCAGGAACTTCCGGCAACAGTCGATTTTCTCTTGTTTCATCAAGAAAAGCTCCGTAATTTTGTTTTTCTGACAACCAGTTTTTATCCAAGCCCCAAAGAGAGGAAAAAGCATCATTGCAAAAATCAAGATTTGTTGCTTGGTTAAATACGGCAAAAGCAGTTCCCAGTTTGCCCAAAATCATAAGCTGAGCTTCTTGGTGCTGTTTTTGGGTGCGCTGCATTTCATCCAACTCATTTATATCAATAATACAACCTACGCTATATGGTTTGCTCAAGTCTTGATTAACATAAAACGGATTTTCAAAAATATTGATAGCCAAACGATTGCCGTCAACCACTATACCACTTTTGGTCGAACAGCTTTTTTGATTGGCAAAAGCTTTGGTTGCCATCTTTTTACTCAGAGCTACACCTTTGGTGTCATATATTTCAGCCTGTTTTTGCATGGCCTCGTCTTTTGACTTACAGCCGGCAAATTCGGCATATTTTTTGTTACAATAAACAAGATTCAAATCATTATCATGCGCCCACATCGCCACAGGAAGATTATCGGCCATATCGCGCTGTACCCAATACTTTTCTTCCATTTTTTTGTTTTCGTCGGTTAGCGAATTTATTTTGCCGGTAGTCAGGCTGACATCACGAAACCAAATCATATCGCAATAAATACTGCCGTCGGCACCATTTATACGCACCCCTTCCAAACGCACAAATCTCTTAGAGTTTTTCAGTTCAAAATAGTCTTCAAAAGCGATACCTTCTTTTCTTAGCAGGCTGACATATTTTTCAATTTTTTTGCTGTCCTCTTTGTAAAAATTTTTCATTACATCAGCAAAAGTTGATTTGGTGCCGCCGGCCAAACCTAAAATAACCGCCAATCGTCGTGAGCACCGTTCTGTTATTTGGTCTCTGGGATCATTAACTTTGTCATCAGGATAAATAAAGGCAAAATATCCGTCATGAGATGCATAGAGAGTTTCCGCATATCTTTCGCGGTCGCGCCGCAAAAAATAATTTTGCTGTTTAGCTTTCAGATAACAGATAACCAAAAATCCGAACATCAACAGCAGGAATAAGAGGATTCCTCCCAAACAGTACCACAATTCCGGTGCAGCATAAAACATATCCCAAAGTAAGTCTTTATACATTTCTTTGCCTTTAATTTCAAAAAACAATTGCTAACACATAGATTTTAGTATATAAAAACCATTATTCAAATTGAATTTTTAAGCTAAGTGGAAAAAATGTATACTTTGGTTTTTGATACTACGGCAGCAAGATGTAGTGTTTGTTTGCTGGAAAAAGAAAAAATTATTGATAAATACAGTCATGTTTTTGATTTTGGACAGTCAGAAGCTTTGCTTCCTGCCATTCGTGATATGTTGCAAAAAAACAATATTGCTTTTTCCCAAATTAAATATTTATTTGTCTGTGTCGGTCCGGGGTCTTTTACCGGTGTCCGCGCCTCTATCTCTGCTGCAAAAATTTTCGGTTTGGCCTTAAAAGATATGGTCGTCGGCGGTTTTTCAGCTTTTGATGCCTATATAAAATTGTTGGATGAAGAAGACATAGCTGCTTATAATGCCGTTATAATTGAAACAAGACGGGATGATTTTTATGTCAGATTTTATGACAAACATCTGATGCCGCTTGAACTTCCGCAAACATTGTCGCGTGAAGAGATAATCAAATATCTCAAAAAACAAGGGGTTGCCGTGACAGTTGTGGGTGACGGAGTGGAACGTTTTCTGCAACAACCCAGCGGATTGCAACTGCACAGCATAAAAATGGTTGATGGGTTAACTGAAGAAGCCTTGGCGGCAGCTGCCGTTACTCAAATAAAAAACAACAAATTTAATTTTCCCAAACCGTTATACATCCGTCCGGCTGATGTAACGGTTAGTCCTAAATAGCAAAAAGGATCGGTATGGCAGAAGATTCCGTTAATGATAAATTAGGGCATCGGCAAAGAGTTAAGCAACGTTTTTTGAACGATGATGGTAATAACATGGCTGACTATGAGTTGCTGGAATTTTTGCTGATGCAGGCGATTCCACGCCGTGATGTAAAGCCGATTGCTAAGGAATTATTGCGGCGCTTTGGCAGTTTTTCCGAAGTTGTTTATGCCTCTCCTCAAGAGTTGATGAAAACCAAGTGGGTTAAAGATAATGTTTGTGTTTTGTTTAAACTTATTGCCGCCGCTGTAAAAAGAATTTGTTTACAAAATCTCAAAGACAATTCGGCTCCGTTGTTGCTAAATACCGAAGCCGTAATTGAGTATTGCCGTGCCACTATGGCTTATGCCGAAGTTGAAGAACTTCATGTCATGTTTTTAGATAATTCTATGCAGTTGCTGAGTGTGCAACTGTTGCAGAAGGGATCATTGACCGGAGTGGCAGTTTCTCCGCGTGAAATCATCAAAACAGCCTTAGAGCAAAAAGCCAGCAACATTATTATGGTACACAATCATCCGTCAGACAATATCAGACCATCGGAAAATGACATCTATGTGACCGGACAAGTCGAAAAGGCCTGCGATTTGATGGGTATAAAACTGCAAGATCACATCATCATCGGCAAAAGCGACTTTTTCTCTTTTCTCAAACACAAAATGTTAAATTGTTTGACCAGAGCATAAACTTATTTTTGAGCGTAAGGATTACCTGTTTTACGCACATTTATGCGAATGGGAATTCCTCCCAAATCAAAAGTTTCACGCAAAGAGTTTGTCAGATAACGCAAATATGAATCCGGCAAACCTTCTGGGTTACTCGAAAAAATTACAAATGAAGGCGGACGATTCTTGGCTTGGGTAATATAGCGCAATTTTATGCGGCGTTTGTTTTTGCCCAAAGGTGGAGGATTCTCACTCATTACATCAGCAAACCATTGATTTAACGGAGATGTCGGTATGCGAGTATTCCAACGATCAAAAATTTTGAATACGGCTCGCATAAGTTTATCC
Source organism: uncultured Pseudomonadota bacterium (assembly GCA_902763535.1). Classification (GTDB taxonomy): domain Bacteria; phylum Pseudomonadota; class Alphaproteobacteria; order RF32; family CAG-239; genus CAZU01. The sequence continues at coordinate 163,109 of CACWSG010000002.1, forward strand.
AAATTTTCTTTGCGCAGAGCCGAAATGGTAACAGTAGGAATTCCGGAAGCCTGTGTCAGCGAGGTTTGCAGTTTGTAGTTTAATTTTTGCAAAACTTCTTCACGATTGGCTATATCCCATTTGTTTACAGCTATAACCAAAGCTCTGCCTTCATCAAGAACTTGTCTTGCAATAGTAAGATCTTGCTTATCCAAAACTCCGTCAGCATCAAGCACCAAAACAACAACTTGAGCTAAAGCTACGGCTCTTTTGGTTGATGCCGCCGACAATTTTTCCAAATCACCATCTACTTTTGCGTGTTTGCGCAAACCTGCCGTATCAACCAGCTGAACATTGCGTCCGTTATATTGCCACATTGTTGCAATGGCATCACGAGTAACTCCGGCTTCCGGTCCGGTCAGCATTCTTTCATCGCCTAACAGCGCATTAACCAAAGTGGATTTTCCGACATTTGGTCTCCCGACTACCGCCATATATAAGGGCTGCTCTTTTTCTTCCTCTTTTTGTTGGTCATTTTCTTCGGGAAGATCCTCAGCAATTTCCTTTAAGGCATCATACAAATCATTCAGCCCGATACCATGTTCTGCCGAAAAAGCTATCGGCTGACCAAAACCCAGTTTGTAGGCATCATATATGCTATTGGCCTGCAGGCTTCCTTCACACTTATTTGCCAACAATATTATAGGTTTTCCCATTTGGCGCACCAACCTTGCCAAATGCTCATCAAAGGGTTGCAATCCATCGCGAGCATCAATCAAAAACAATATGGCATCCGCCTCAGAAATAGCTTTCTGTGTTTGTTGCCACATACGTTTTTCCATGCTGTCAGCGGTGGTGTACTCAAAACCGGCGGTATCAATAATTTCCATCGCTAAATCGTACAATTTAGCCTCATGCATCCGTCGATCACGGGTAACTCCCGGTTCATCATGAACCAAAGCCAACTTACGCCCGACCAACCTGTTAAACAGAGTGGACTTGCCAACATTAGCTCTGCCGATTATCGCAACCTTTAACACAGTCTATCTTCCTACTTGTATGCGGTGATTTTAGCATCTTTGGTGGTCAGCAAAAGTACTTCATTAACCATCAAAGGTGTTGTTTCTACATCATCATCAACATCGGCAACACCCATAATCCTGCCGTTATAGGGCGAAATTGAATAAAGTTTACCGGTTGAAGTAACTACCAATAAAGCGTCATTAGTCAAAATAGGTCCGGCAATAACTATATCAGATTTTTTATCTGAATTTGCTGCAGAAATAATTGATGACCAAACGATTTTACCTGTTGAGCGTTCAATAGCTGCCAAATCGCCATCATTATCCAAAACAAACAAGAAATTGCCGGCAACCCAAGGCTGTGAAGTTATGGCAATATCTTTTACCCACACTTTAACACCGGTTCTGATATCTATCGCAACCAAGGGACCGCTGTATCCTCCGGCATAAACAAAGCCATCGGCAATTACCGGATTGGCGCGGATTGATGTAATCTCAGCAATTGAGTCTGTCGCTTCGCCGGAAATCACCCACTCTGACCACAAAGGCGTCCCGGTCGATGCCTTGTAGGCTTGCAACTGACCATTGCTGAAAGCTGCAACAACCAAATCATCTTTTACACTGAATGCCGGAGCTGCCCCGCCTATCATAGTGGTAGATTCTGATTCGATTTTATCTTTCCACAAAATATCGCCATCATTAATTTTTATGGCATATATAGCATTATCAATTGTTTGAACGATAACTAAATCTTCATCTACGGTTGGGGCAATACGGATAGGCGATTTCAAATCTTGCTCCCATAAAGTTTCTCCGTTTTCAGTATTGAGCGCAAAAACTTTTCCGAAACCGGTTGTGGCAAAGAGCTTTCCGTCATAAACAGCTAAACCAGCACCGATTATTGAAGCATCACGGTTTTTTTTGTTGGAATGTTTTAAGCGTTTACGCCATATTTTTTCGCCATCATTCAAACTATAAGCTTGGGTAATTCCTTTGCTGTCAAGAGTATAAAAATTCTTTCCATCAGATACGGGGGAGGTTATCAAGACATCACGCTTAGAGGAGCCTTTACCAAAAGAAACATCCCAAATTTCATCCAAATTACCACCGGCTTTCAGATGTTGCATATAGTGCGAAGCATTGCCTCCGGCTTGGCTCCATTGAGAGTTTAACTCTGATTTTGGCAAACGGATTTTCAACTCTCCGGCAACATAATCAGGTTGTAAATTTCTGTTTTCACGAATAACGCTGATACGTTCACCTTCAATATCCAAAGGATCCTTGCCGAAAAGCGAACAAGCTGCTAACACCGAAACCGATACTAAACTTATAATTATTTTATTCATAATGACCTCTTTTACAAAATTTAATTTTCACTCAAAATGTTCATCATGTCTTGAGCGCGAGCTTTCATAGAATCTGAGGCATTCGACGAATATCTTATCTTCTCATATTCCGTAAGAGCTTTGGTTATATCATTTTCACGAACATAAAGCATTGCCAAAAGTTCATGAGCCACTGCCGAATTTACTTCTTCAGTTACCAGCGGAGCTAAAAGAGACATAATCTCATCAGCCGGAGCTTTTCTGTCAAGCTTATATGATGCTAATTTTATGGCAGCGACATTTTTTATCTGTTTAACATTTGCTTCATTAGACAATTTTTCTAATATTGTCATGGCATCATCAACCTTATCTTGTTCAATATAAATTGATGCAATTTGCAATTTTGCTATATCGGAATAAATACCGGATGATTTATCTGCCAAATTATTGTAAATATCCAAGCTTTCATCCAAGCGACCTTGATTTTGCAAAGACAGTGCAATCGAATAAGTATCCGATACTTCTTGGTGTTTTTTGATTTGCCAGTTTTTGATGCTTTCAAAACTGATTGTCAAAGTCAAAACCAAAGCCACGCCGATAATCACAAAGATACCATATTTGTTCCACCATTGTTGAAATTGTTCATTTTTAACATCTTCAACAACTTCACGCAACAAAGCATCTTCTTCAATCTTATTTGCCAATTTATTTTTCATCAGAAAAACTCCGTCATCAATTAGTTAACAATTTCATGAATTAAAAACTTTTTAACCCAGCGCAAATCTTTCACCGCTATTTTGGCGCCGAAAGCAATGGTGTTATCATCTGATATGATCGAAACATAGCATCTTCCGGTTGCCGGATTTTGCGTAATTTCAACAGATTCAATATCTTTTTTCATCATTTGATTATGCTTGGTTGAAAAAAGCATATATTTGTGAGTATGCACGATTTTGTTGCGCTTTATCACCAATTTTTCTTTTCGGAAGAGGATTTGAATCATAATGATAATTAATCCCAAACAAATTCCCATTAACAAGTTGATTCCCGTACAACAAGCCTGATTTGATGAAAGTACTGTGCCGGCAGCAGCAACTAATACTACACCCAATGTGCCGACAAAAAACCAAGCTATAATATTATAAGCATCCCAAATTATCTTCTTTATTTTTATAACGATTTTATCTTTTTTGCGCACATAGGCAAATATCTTCGGCAGGCGCTCATATTCATCATAATTATCTTCGATAAGACCTTGTTTATATTGGGTAGAAATCGATTTGTTAAGGCTTTTTGAGTCAATAAATTTCACACCTTCATCGGTAAATATGACAGCCGGTAGTTTGAATTTTTTGGCGTATTCTTTCCACATACGGCGGACATTATATTCATCTGTCGACAAATACAAAGGCACTATTTTATCAGCATTTTTGTGATAAAGCTCTACAATATAGCGATTTTTTGTAAGTAAACCGACCTGTAAAAATTCTACTCTGAAACGCACTCCGACATAATTTTTAACATCTTCAACCGCAATCTTTTTACCATGGAAAAGTCTGCGGTGAATTACGGTAATTTTCGAGCCGTCAATCCGATATTTGTTATAGCGCAAAAAAGAGCATATATTAGATGAGACTACCGCCAAACCGATTATGATAAAACACAAGTCAAAAAACCAAGTTGCAATTAAAGGCTTATATAACGGAGCTTGGAAAGCCGGAGGAAGTTCACCCTCGCTAAACTTAAAACCATTCAGCCACTCATATACGCCCAAAGCCACAAGCAAACAACCGAAGAATACGGCCGGTAATACGCTTTTCAGTTTTATGCGATCGGTGCAAAAACCTTTTTTGTTTTTGATTGAAAATTCCAAATTACTGCTAAAGTATAAAGGGACTTTGTTCATGACACATCTCACTAAGTTAAAACTGCCTATATGCTAATCCATTTATTTTAAAATTCATCATTTTTTTGCTAAATTTTACCATATTTTAATTTAGAACAAGCATAATGTTAATCTAAATTATAATTATTGCAAGGAACAAAAATGGGAAATTACGAAATTTTTTTACAGCCGTTAGGTTCAACAGCTACATTTTTTGCTTTGTTTTGCCTATTGTTTTCGGGATTTTGCGTTTTAAAAGAAAAAGCTTTGAAATTGCCGATAATTTTCTTACTTAGCGGTTTTTTGTTTGATTTTTTTGCTGTGTGGGTTGAAGCAAAAGCGGTAGAAAGTCAAAATGATTCGGTTGCTTTGTGGGTAATGTTTGAGATGATCCTGTTTTTGTTCGCCATGTTTTTTATGTCGTTGGCAGCTTCAGCTTTTGTTTCGCCAAATTCTAAATTCAGTCTTAAATCTTACAGTCCGGCCTTTTTGCTTGGCGGACTTGGGTTGGTGTCGGTTGTTTTGTTTACGATCATTATTCCCGATGGCGAAATAGTAAATAAATTAAGAATTATATTACCGGTTGCATCTTTTATATATTTGGCTGTCGGATTCGGAGCCAAGTTAAAATCAGATTTTAGAATGGGAGCAACTTTGGCACTTATTTTGTCTTTGGCAGTAGCTGTTGATATTACTTTGAAATTTTTTAATATCTTTTCGCCATGGTATATGAATATAATTTTTTATATTGCTTTTGCTTTAAGTTTTCTTTTGATGAGCAATGATACTCTGCGTTTGACACTTAACAAGGCGCAACAGGAGATAATTAAATATAATCAAAAAATCGAAGAAATTATCAAACTTTCGCCTTTTCCTATCGTTATTTCGCGTTTGGGCGATAACAGAATCATTTTAGCAAATGATAATGCCATCAAGACTTTCAGTATGGCAGCCGATAATGTATCCAACTATTGTTTGCATGACTTTTTTGCCGATTCACACAATAAGCAGCAATTGCTTGAGTTATTGGAAGAACGTCATGAAGTCCAAGATTTTGAAGTGCTGATAAAAACACCGCAAAATGATGCGCCTTTCTGGTTGTTAACCTCGGCTAATATTATTGACTATAATAATGATGTGGCAATCTATGCCGCTTTTCAGGATATTACTTCGCGCAAGGCAAGAGAGAATGTTTTGCAGAATCAAGCCACACGCGATCCGCTTACCGGCTTATACAATCGTCGTTATTTTGAAACCGAGGTTGCTAAAAAAATTGCTCAAGCAAAGAGCAGCAATACTGCTTACAGTGTTTTGATGCTGGATGCTGACTTTTTCAAAAAGGTCAATGATACCTATGGCCACAAGATCGGCGATAAAGTTTTGATTGAGCTGTCAAGCAAAACCGAAAAAGCCTTGCGAGATTGTGACATTGTTGCGCGTTATGGCGGCGAAGAATTTTTGGTATTTTTGCCCAATATTAATGACGAACAGGCCTACAAAGTTGCTGATCGTTTGCGCCAAACCATCTCAGAAATAGTGGTTTTGACCGAAACCGGCAAAGAAGTCAGATTTACGGTATCAATCGGGGTAACATCTTCTTTAATTTCCGACAATATTGATACTTTGATAAAAACCGCTGACGAAGCCTTGTACAAAGCCAAACAAAATGGGCGCAACCGCGTTGAGATATTTACTTTAGCAGACCTGCAAAATTTTCTTAAAGATGGTGGTATGTCCGGTCAAACTCAAGATGAAAACAAAAATATTCATCCGGTTTTTGCCTCGGAAAACAATGCGGAAATATCATTGCTTGACGGTGCTGACACCCAAAGTTTGCGAGAATAACCATGGATTGCAAATATTTGCTTTATTGCGGTGGTTGCCCGCATCGCAACTTGAGCGAGAAAGCATATCGCGAGTTGAAAATCAATCACTTTAATCAGGCTCTTCAACATCTCAAAGGCCAAAATTATCAAGTGAATCCTCCGGTTTTTATCGCGGACGGATTGCGCCGACGAGCGGCCTTAACTTTCCGCTATGAAAAGAAAAAACTTCTCTTAGGTTTTAATGAAAATTCATCACATAACATTACTGATATTGATTTTTGTTGTGCGCTTACCTCTGAGTTAAACCGAATATTATTGCCGCTGAAATCTATGTTGTCTGATTTATGCGCTCAACCTTACAGTTTTAAACAAGGTAAAAAAATATCGACCAAATACTTAACTCAAGGCGATGTTTTGATTTGTGCGGCCGACAACGGATTGGATATTGTTTTGGAATATGATGCACCGTTAGATGTCAATGTCCGCATGATATTTGCTGAGTTTTGCCAAAATAATGACGATGTAATTCGCTTATCTCATCGCCGTAACATCAGTGATTCTGCCGAAACTTTGGTGCAAAAAATTGCTCCTGTTGTAAAGATGGGAAAATATTCCGTGCCGATTCCTGCCGGAACATTTTTACAAGCATCATCATCCGGCGAACAAGCGCTGGCTGATTTAGTAGTAAAAAGTCTTCAGGGCGCCAAAGGCAAAGTTGCCGACTTATTTTGCGGAGTAGGAACTTTTTCTTATTATCTTAATTCTCATTTGAACGATATAAAAATATTAGCCATAGATTCCGGTGCCGAATTGCTTGAAGGATTTAAGAATTCGCTTAACGCCAATCAAATTGGCAATATTGAAATAAAAAAACAAAATCTGTTTAAATATCCTTTGTTGGCAGAAGAAATTGCAAAATTTGATGCCATAGTTTTTGATCCGCCGCGCAGCGGTGCCAAAGAACAATGCAAGCAAATTGCTTTGGCTTCACCCAAGCCGCAAACAATAGTTGCAGTATCGTGTAATCCGCTCACTTTTATAAATGATGCTAATATCTTGATTGAAGCAGGCTATAATTTGTGTGAAATTACTCTTGTTGACCAATTTGTTTATTCCAACCACAGTGAGTTGGTAGCTTTATTCAAACTTTTATAACATCTTTTGTTTATGCACAAAAAACAAGACAGTTTTGTCGCCAGCTTTACAAAAAACAATTGCTGAACTATATTTAACTTCGGTTACAAACATAATAAGGTTATCTATGAAAAGAATTACAGCTTGTTTTTTGTTGATGTTGTTGACTTCATGCTCGACATCAACCACACCGGAAGGTTGTCCCATCATAACAACTCCTCGCGAAAACACTCGCCAATATATTAATAATGGCAGCTACGACGCCTTTCAAATAACCTTGAGCGGTAATGAGAACTATTGTTATACCGATTCTTCTACCAATCAGCGATATGCCGTGATTACTCCGATTTTTAAAATCCGGCGCTTAGAGGATTCTCCCGATAATTCGGTTGATATAGTTTTTTATGTAAAAACTTCCGGTAAAGGCAATTACATCAACGAACGAATTTTCCATCAATCTTTGCGCATTCCTGACGGCAAAATTGAACAAACCATAAACGGCAAAACGATAAAAGTGCGAGTAGCTTTGCCGCCTTATGATGATTTTTCTCTCGAAATGGGTTTGAAGCTGTCGGATTATGCCAGTGCCAAAGCCAAGAGTATGTTTGATATTGATTATAAATATCTTTCTGAGCAAGATTTGGCCGACATGGCGGAGCCGGAAGAAAAAACTTTGGAAATAGCCCCCGATGAAACAGTGGTTTATTGTCCGGCCAAAAACCAACCGGTAGTCGTTAAAAAGAACAACAAGTCTAACCCTTGCAACTAAAGGAGTAAAATTTAATGGTAAAATATGCTAAAGAGCAAAAAATGGCCAATGCAATTCGCTTTTTGGCCGCAGATATGATTGAAAAAGCCAAATCCGGACACCCCGGTGCTCCTTTGGGGATGGCTGATGTTGCCACCGTATTGTTTTCTAAATTTATCAAAATCAATCCGCAAAATCCCAAATGGTTTGATCGTGACAGATTTGTGCTTTCGGCAGGACACGCTTCATCAATGCTGTACTCTTTGTTTTATCTGTTGGGTTATAAAGATACCAAACTGTCTGATTTGAAAAATTTTCGCCAACTTGGCTCTAAGGCGGCAGGACACCCTGAATATAATCATTTTTTGGGTACGGATATAACTACCGGACCTTTGGGCGAGGGGATTTCTTCTGCTGTCGGTATGGCTTTGGCTGAAAAGATTATTTCCGCGCGTTATGGCGACGATGTTTGCAATCACAAAACTTATTGTTTGCTGGGTGATGGCTGTTTAATGGAAGGTGTTGCCAGCGAAGCGATAGCTTTGGCCGGACATTTGAAATTAAACAAATTAATTGCTGTTTGGGACGATAATCAAATTACCATCGACGGCAAGACCGATATAGCCTCTTCAACCGACATCAAAGCATGGTTTAAGGCCAACAAATGGGATGTTATAGCTGTTGACGGACATGATTTTGCCCAAATTGAAGAAGCCTTAACCAAAGCACAAAAAGCTACCAAACCGACCTTAATTGCCGCACGGACAACGATTGGTCGTGGTGCGCCGACCAAGTGCAACACCCCCAAATGTCATGGCTCGCCGTTGGGTGAAGAAGAGTTGGCAGCTATGCGTAAAAATTTGAGCTGGGACTATAAGCCGTTTGAAGTGCCGCAAGATATTTTGGACGATTGGCGCAAGGCCGGCAGTCGTTGCAATAGCTTAGATAAAGAATGGGAGATTAGAGCTAAAGCCAAGGGTAAAGAGTTCTTAGATATTATTTCCGGTAAGTTGCCCAAAAACTGGAACAAAGCACTTGAAGAATTGAAAGAAAAAGCTCTCAAAGAAAAGCCTGAAGTTGCCACACGCAAAGCCTCTAATATGTGCTTGGAAGCGATTGTGCCAAACTTGCCGCAACTTATTGGCGGATCTGCTGATTTAAGTTCGCCTAACATGACAAAAACTGCCTCATCAAAAACCATTACCGCACAGGATTACAGCGGCAATTATATTGAATATGGCATCAGAGAACACGCTATGGGGGCGATTATGAACGGACTGGCTCTGCATGGGGGATTTGTGCCCTATGGTGGAACATTCTTAGTCTTTTCAGACTTTATGCGTCCGGCGATTCGTTTGGCGGCATTGATGGGCTTAAAAGAAGTTTATGTCTTAACCCATGATTCTATCGGGGTTGGCGAAGATGGCCCGACTCATCAACCGATTGAGCATTTGGCTTCCTTGCGCGCAATGCCCAATTTGCTGACTTTCCGTCCTTGCGATGTGGTTGAGGTTGCCGAAGCTTGGGAGTTGGCACTAATCCAAAATTCTCGTCCTTCGGCTTTGGCATTGAGCCGTCAAAATTTGCCCACCTTGCGCGAAAATATTAAAGAAAATCTCACCGCCAAAGGTGCCTATATTATCAAAGGTTCATCATCCAAGCGCCAAGCAACCCTGATTGCCACCGGCTCGGAGGTATCTTTGGCCGTTGCCGCACATGATGAGCTCAAATCCCAAGGTATTGAAACTGTCGTTGTTTCAATGCCCTGCCAAGAGCTCTTTGATGAACAACCATTTGATTATCAAGATAAAATTCTTGGCAATAAACCGCGTATCGCGATTGAGGCCGCCTCCAAATTCGGCTGGGAGAAATATGTCGGGCTCAAAGGCGATATTATCGGCATGGATGGTTTTGGCGCTTCGGCTCCCGCCAAAGAGCTGTATCCGCATTTCGGTATTACCAAAGACGAGATTATTGATGCGGTAAAAGTCGCGCTTAAAAAATAAAAATTGCTTGCTTAAAGGCAAGCAGCCAACTATTATGCAAAAAAGTTTTTTAGTTTATATTTTAAGGAGAAAATAATGCCTTTAGTTACAATGCGTCAAATTCTTGATCACGCTGCTGAGAACAATTATGGTGTTCCGGCCTTCAACATTAATGATATGGAACAGGTAATTGCTGTTTTGCAAGCCGCCAGAAAAGTCAATGCTCCGGTGATTATCCAAACCTCAACCGGTGCCCGCAAATTTGCCGGTGATCCAATGATCCGCCACATGATTCAAGCGGGAATTGAGATGTTTCCGGAATTGCCGATTTGCTTGCACCAAGACCATGGTGCCTCGGTTGATATTTGTCAATCTGCTATCGTTAACGGTTATTCTTCGGTGATGATGGACGGCTCTTTGGAGGCTGATGGTAAAACTCCCTCATCTTATGAATATAATGTCAGAGTAACCAAAGAAGTTGTGGCGCGCGCTCATGCTGTCGGAGCTTCGGTTGAGGGCGAGTTGGGCGTTATCGGCTCACTGGAAACCGGCAAAGGCGACAAAGAAGACGGTCATGGTGCTGAGGGTACAATTGATAAAAAACGTCTGGTAACTGATCCCGATGAAGCTGCTCGCTTTGTTGAAGATACCAAATTGGACGCTTTGGCAGTTGCGGTTGGTACATCGCATGGTGCCTATAAATTTACCCGCAAACCCGATGGTGAAATCTTGTCGATTGAAACCATTGAAAAGATTCACAAAAAGTTGCCCAACACTCACATGGTTATGCATGGCTCATCTTCGGTTCCGCAAGAGCTGCAAGATTTGATTAATGCTTATGGCGGAGCTATTCCGCAAACCTATGGTGTTCCGGTAGAAGAAATCGTTCGCGGTATCAAATCCGGTGTACGCAAGGTCAATGTTGATACTGATTGTCGTATGGCCATCACCGGTGCAATTCGTAAGATTTTTGCTGAAAATCCCAAAGAATTTGACCCGCGCAAATACTTAAAACCGGCAATTGAAGAGATGCAAAAAGTTTGCGAAGCTCGCTATATTGCTTTTGGCGCGGCAGGACATGCCGATAAGATTAAAGTTATCCCGATGTCAGAAATGGCAAAGAGATATTTGTAATCTTTTTTACTTGTTTTTACTCATAAAAAATGTTACAATAAAAGTGTATGACGGATAAAGGTTAACTTTTCTTTAACCTTTATCTGTCAGAGTATAGGAAGCGACTCGGAGTAGCAGAGTCGGTAAGTATAACCAAAAATTTAGGAGAAAGAAAATGCCTCAATCTATCACTTTGACCGCAAGTATGCGTTCTAACCTTGCTTCCTTGAAAGCTATTCAGGGACAAATGGACACCACTCAAACCCGCTTGTCAACCGGTAAAAAAGTT
>CACWSG010000003.1:0-159780 GCA_902763535.1 uncultured Pseudomonadota bacterium
CACCATGACAGCCAAATTGATTCACCCGATTGCGATGAACGAAGGCTTGCGCTTCGCTATTCGTGAAGGTGGTCATACTGTTGGTGCCGGTGTGGTATCGAAAATTATCAAATAAAATCCCGCATAATGGGTAACTAATACAGAACCCTTGAAAATTGCTAAGTTACGTACCTTCTAGTACGCTCCTGTCGCAATTTCCAAGGGTTCTTATTATTTACCTCATTCTTCGGAATTTTTGTTGTTTATATTTGATACGATATAACTGAAAATTCATGTAGGCTTTACTACATTAGAATTTTCAGCTTTTCTATTTTTACTTCTATTTGCCACACTTTTCGAGTTTCCATGCTTCTTTAATATTTTTGAACTGTTTTTGCTTTATGCTCTGATGATAGGTTTATCTCAGAGTTTTTTGTTTTTGCTTATACTCATCTCAAATATCAGGTTTCCTTATACTAACCCCATTATCCGAGTTTTTTCTTGTTGAAAGACGGAATACAAAAAAAGCTGAAAATTCAGGACATGAATTTTCAGCTTTTTTGGTTTTGTGAGCTACTTTTTTTTCTTATCATTGGCAATGGTTGTTGCCTTTGCCCTGATTTCGTCTTGTTGCCTGATCGGTAGTTTTGCTAGGTCTTTCAGGACGTGAGGAGCAAAATTGCTCAGCACAAGGGCATGCGCCATTATTTCAATAATCTCCTCCTTGGGAAGGTTTATGAGCCTCTTCCACCCTTCCAGAGGAAGGTTTCTTTGGGAAATATATACCTGCAACACAGGTATATATTCTTCCTGGGGAAACTTGAATATCTCCGGGAAATTTTCCCTGTAAATGGCGCACCTTTCCACGTATTTAGGGAAGATGACTTTTCTTTCCTCTACCGGCAGCTCACAGAGACGATAGTCGTTTTCGAATCCGACATCTTCTTCGTTGTATTTGCCCCATACCCCGCCACCACATCCTTGGCTGATGATAGTTAAAAAAGCCGGCTGCCGTATGCCAGCGGGTAAACCGAACAAGAGATCGCACTCAACATTTCTGAGGTCGAAATGCTCACCTTTTTCGAGGCGGGCGATGAGGTCCTTCTGTTCGTCTGTTAAAAACTTGACGAGTTTTTTGTTCTCGTTGTTGATGATTTTTGCCATAATTGTAAGATTTTTAATTGGTTTGACATAAAAATTATAAAGTAGCACCAATCTAGTTCCAAAATAGGTTTTTGTCAATAAAAACTTGACAAAAATTGTCTAATGATATTTAATCAAGGCAAATTTTATCATTATATTAATTTTTAATACCCAATTATTATGGAACAGAAAAATGAAAACACCAACGCTGTTGTCCTAACAAAAGAACAAGAGGCTTTGGTAGAAAAAGTAAAGTTGGGAACATGGTCAGCAGTATTTTTTGAAGAAAAAGAAGAATTGCCACTTTTCGACTTACCAATCGGTATAAGAAAAGAGATGCTATTGGCCTATGTTGCCAAAAATTCCTTTTGCGATGAAGGCGACTTGAAACTTTTTGATCTACCTGAAGAGGAAAGAAAAGAGGTGTTGCGAGCTTTAGTTTCCGCTGGTGGGGTGCTTTCTTCTGAGGCTGAAGTTAAGATTTTTGACCTTTCTCAAGAAGAAAGGGACGAAATTCTCTCAGCCTATATGGGAGGTAATCCTGAATGGCTCGGTGATAAGGCTCGAACATTGTTTGAGCAATTGCCGGAGGAAGAACAAGAAAAAATCTTAGGCGAGTAAGTCTAAACTTTGGATTTTTTCCCCTATCTGATAAAATATCAGATGGGGGTAATTTTTTTATACATCCAAAAAAACTTGTTTATTAGTAAATGATAGTTCTTGCTAAAAAGGGAGATACAACCAAAGATTGAAATAAGGTTTAGTCAGAGGTTGTAAGATGGATATAAAGCAAAAAACGATAGACAATGCCGGACATCGGGAACGTGTGCGTGAGCGGTTTAAGAAAAGCTACGGCACCGATATGGCAGATTATGAATTGCTGGAGTTTATCCTAACCTATTCCATACCGCGACGTGATGTGAAACCGATTGCTAAGGCTTTATTGCGCAGGTTTGGTAATTTAGGTGAAGTGCTTTATGCCAATCCGGATGAACTGGCCAAAATTGCATGGGTAAAGGACAGTACAATATTGTTGCTGAAAGGAATAGCCGCAGTTTGGCAAAAAATATCGCGTATCAGAGTTGAGGAAAGCAGCGGAACGGCTTTGTTGACAGCAGAAGCTGTGGTTGATTTTTGTTATGCCAAGATGGCTTTTTCTGATGTGGAAGAAGTAAGGGTAATATATTTTGACAGTGCAAGGCAATATTTGGATGATGAAATGTTATGGCGCGGCACCATAAATCAAGTGGTTGCCTATCCGCGCGAGATTATTCGACACTGTTTGAGCCATAATGCATCGCGTATTATATTAATTCATAATCATCCCTCGGATAATGTTGAGCCCTCGGAAGAAGATATACGATTAACAACTTTGGTAAATAAAGCATGTCGAGATATGCAAATCAGTTTGGATGATCATATAATTTTAGGACGCACAGGATATTATTCTTTTCGTGAGCATGGTGCTTGGGACAGAATTGTAAGAGAGAAATAAAAAAACCTCCGGTTTTTGATGTTCGTCAGGCCGGAGGTCTTCACCATGAATAAAAAGGTGTTATTTGCGACGCAGGAAAGATGGAATTTCCAAATTAACTTTATCTTCGCTGTCGCTGCTTAAATCGGACATTATCGGTTCTTGGGTGCGCACAGCTTTTTGTTGGTTGCGTTTGGCAATCGAGCGCCCAGTGAACATATCAATAAAGCTGCGATGACGACGCGGTTCCGGTTCGTTGACAATCAATTCTTCAACCTCTTCTTTGGCCTTGGGGGTGACAATCGGAGCTGTCATCGGAGCAGGGAAGAGTTCCGGTTCTTCTTTGGGCATTTTTAAGGCGGTTTTGGGAACGAAAATGTCTTCATCAGCGGTTATGGGATATTCATTAGCAGCTGCGGATTCTTCAACTTTTGCTTCAGAGGTTACCGGAGTTTTGTTGATGATGGCTTGGAACAGAGCTGAAGAATTAGGCATATTTGACATAACATCAGATTGCGGCAAATTGTCAAAGTCGTTTATGACTTTGCTTTCTTGAGGCAATTCTTCGGCAACTTCTTGGTTGATGGCTACAACTTTGGCAGTTTCAACAGTCTCTTCCATGTCGTTTGAAATGTGCTGTAAAACCTGAGCTAAATCTTCAATCTTTTCCGGTTCAGCAACAGCCGGAGTTTCAGCAACAACCGGAGCCGTAGCAGGAGCAGAAACTTTAGCCGGTGTTTCAACGGTTGCCGGTTGCGGTTCGACTTTTCGTATCTCGGTTTTGGGCGTAATAGCAGCTTTTATGCTGTCATTAATACCGGTTGCAACTATTGATACGCGAATCTTGCCTTCCAGAGTATCATCAAAGCTTGAACCGAAAATGATATTGGCTTCTTCATCAACTTCATCTTTGATACGATTTACGGCATCGTTGATTTCCATAATTGTAACATCTTGGCTGGCGGTTATGTTAATTAAAACACCTTTAGCCCCTTTCATTGAGCAGTCATCAAGCAAGGGGTTGGACAAAGCCTGCTCGGCAGCTTTGATGGCACGGTCTTCGCCCTCGGCTTCACCGGTTCCCATCATGGCTTTGCCCTGATCTTCCATAATGGCTTTGACATCAGCAAAGTCAAGGTTGATGAGGCCGGGTTTCATCATTAAGTCGGTAATCGAACGAACACCATCATATAACACATTATCAGCCATAACAAAAGCATCAATTAAAGTGGTATCTTTGTTGGCAATGCGAAACAGATTTTGGTTAGGTATCACGATAATACTGTCAACTTCTTTAGTGAAATTCTGCAGAGCCAGTTCGGCGGTTTGCGAGCGTTTTTTGCCCTCAAATTGGAAAGGTTTGGTAACCACGCCGACAGTCAAGATGCCTTGTTCTTTAGCTGCTTTGGCTACAACCGGAGCTGCGCCTGAACCGGTACCGCCGCCCATACCGGCAGTAATAAATACCATGTTAGCACCTTCCAGCTCGCGCTTGATGTCATCTAAGGCTTCTTCGGCAGCTATTTTGCCGATTTCGGGACGAGCACCGGCACCAAGACCTTTGGTGGTGGTCAAGCCTAGTTGGATGCGACGCTGAGTTTTGGAGTTTTCCAAGGCTTGAGCATCAGTGTTGGCAACTATAAAGTCAATTCCTTCAAGCTTTTTTTCAATCATATTATTGACGGCATTTCCGCCGCCACCGCCAACGCCGATAACCGAAATACGCGGTTTGAGTTGAACAACATTTTTCTCAGGTACTGCCAATTTGATACTCATGGAAACGCTAACTCCTTATAATCAGATTCTTGAAAACAAATTTAGATAAAGAATATATCAAATACCTTAAGGTTTGGTTACTAAATGAAAAAAAGGGATGAAATTTTTTTCATCCCCATAAAGTTTTTAACCATAAGGCCACACTGTCAAGCCATCCGCCACCGGAAGACGAGGTTTTTTGAATGATTTTTTTAGGGCAGCGTTCGCTATAATTTACACCATAAATCAACATTCCGATAGCTGTGGAAAAGGCCGGAGAATTTAAGGCATCAGGAATATTGAAAACATTACGCGGTTTACCTAAACGGACGTGCTTATCCAAAACCATTTCGGCAATATCAACCACACCGGTTAATTGTGAAGCTCCTCCGGTCAAGACAACGCGGTGCGATGTGTCATCAGCCAGTCCGATGTCAGCTAATTTACGAGCGACCATTTCAAAAGTTTCTTCAATGCGGGGGGTGATGATGTTAATCAAATCGGACTTCGGTAGTTGTTTAATACAGCTGTCATCTTCTTCACCAACCGGATAAACATTGATGGTGTCAATATTGTCTTGGGAAGTGAGAAAAGCGCAGCCGTGGAGAGTTTTCAATCTTTCGGCATGAGGAAATGAGGTTGACAGTCCGTAGGCAATGTCATTAGTAACATTATTTCCGCCAACCGGAATAGAGGCAAAATGGACGGGATAACCATTACGGAAAGTGGCAATGGAAGTATTGCCGCCGCCCATGTCAACGACAGTAGCTCCCATTTCTTTTTCATCATCAACCAAACAGGCCAGACCGGAAGCATAGGAGGCAAAAACCTGATCCTGAATTTCTAAATGGGCATTTTCCGTTACGGTGCTTAAGTTGCGGCAGATATGCTCGGGAACCAAGCCCAGTAAAATGTTAATTGAAAGTTCTTCTCCGAAAAGATTACGCGGATCTTTGAGTAATTCACCATTATCAAGACGAAAACTGTTATTGATACAGTGAATCAGGCTATATTCACCAATATCTAATTTGGAAGTGCTTTTCAGATAAAGTTTTTCAAGCTCACTGTCGCCAATGGGGCGATTTTTGTTCAATGACATTGATGATGATTTCATAACACTGCGAATTTTTTCGCCACTGATGCTGATAACAATTTTATCAATAGTTTCATTGGCCATTTGCTCGGCATCTTGTACAGCTTTGCCGATATCGAGAGTGGCTTGAGCAATATCGGTAACAGCACCATTCTTAATTCCTTTGGAGGCATTGTAACCATAACCGACAATGTTGATTTTCTTGTCTTTGGAAACACGAGCAATAATACAGCTTATTTTGGATGAACCGATATCCAAGGCTGTTATGGTTGCTGCTTTTCCAAAACTATGTGTCAATGCTTCCTCCCAGAAGTTATAGCGCTTGTGGTTTGTCGTTAAATTTGGAACTGCCTTTGCGCATTTTAACTATCATCTTATCTGGTAATCTTAAATCAATGATGGTTAATTTACGCTTAAGAATTGCCGATGTTTTATCTAAATTAATTAATTTTGTCAGAACAGAAGCAAAATCTTCAGACGGAAGTTTGACGGTAATGCCATTGTTAATATCGTCAAAGGTAAGATTCCAGCGGCGTTTGGATATATAATTGGCAACTTTGAGACGAGGAATATAGCTTTCGTCAATTTTTTTGATGGTATTTAACAAATTAAGGATATTTTCCGGAGCATCTTCACCAACCACCAATAAGATTTGTTGATTAGGTTTATACTCGGCTTCAATGACATAACCATCAAGGTCTAAGGGGTAAAAACGTTGATTTAGCTGCCATAATGCCAAAACTTCTTTTTCTTGGATTTTAATTTGCAGAATATTGGGAAAAAATGAACGTTTGACCGTAACATCACGTACCCATGGCAATTCTTCTAAACGGCGTTTGATTTGCATAACATCAATGTTTAAGAAATTATCCTGACGGTGAAGAGCAAGAATTTTATTTATATCATCAATAGTTGTGCGAAAGCGACCACTGACAATAATGTCTTGTAATTTAAATCCGTGTTGTCCCATAAAATTAATGGTGTAATCGTAATATTTTTGTATTTGAGACTGGATAAGCTTTTGCTTTAGTATTATGGAGCAGGAGGCAATGATGGTGATAAACAACAACATAAAAAGTGTCAGCTTTAGTCTTGCCGGCCATAAAAGGGGCATTTTGATGAGCTTATTATTTTGTTGTTGCGTTTCAGTCATTTATTTTTTGATGCCAACTCGCTTGATTTCCCATTCCAAAGTAATGGTAGTTTCTTTTTTTACATTTTGAATAATGGCATTGCCTAAGTCTTCAATATCTTGAGCAGTGGCTTTGCCGGTGTTGATTAAAAAATTGCAATGAACATCAGAAACAACAGCTCCGCCGACTTTGAGCTGATCACTATTGGTCTTTTTTATCAGCTCCCATGCTTTAAGACCATTAGGGTTTTTAAAAGTTGAACCGGCAGTTTTGGCATTCATCGGTTGACTTTTCAGGCGATAATTTTTGTGTTCTTCAATTATGCGAGATGTTTCTTTAGGATCTTGCGGAAAAACCTTTAAGGTCATAGAAGTTATAATCCACTCTTCAGGGAAAAAACTGCAACGATAACCAAGATTAAAGTCGTCAGCACCGACCTCAAGTTCTTCGCCGTTTTCATTTATAATAGTGGCGCTGATGAGAACATCTTTGAGTTCTTTGCCAAAGCATCCGGCATTGGTGCGAACTGATCCGCCTAAGCTTCCCGGTATAGAAACTAAAAACTCCAAACCGCCAAGTTGGTTATTCAGCATAATTTTTTTTAATTCACTGTTTTTCAGTCCGGCACCACAGATAATTTTATCTTCTTGGATTTTCCATTGGCGATAAAATTTTGAGTTTAGTTTTATAACCACTCCGGGAATTCCGCCATCACGAACCAACAAGTTAGAGCCGCTGCCTATTAAAAAAATCGGCAAGTTGTATGGTTTGTTTTTCATAAACCAGCTTAAATCAGTGTTGTCAGTCGGGCAATACATTACTTCTGCCGGACCGCCTACGCCAAACCATGTGTGTTTGGACAAAGGTTCGTTGCTGAGATATTTTCCTTTGACATGGGGAAGTATTTTTATGATATCAGTACCGTTTTTACCAAACATTTTATTTTACCTAACTTAATTTTTCAATTTCATCGGCTAATCTGACTTGAGCGTCTATAATAGAACATTTTTTGGCTCGTAATGAAAGCTGCTCCAGCTTTTTGGGATTTTTCATAAAATCAGCAATCAAAGCATTAAGCTTTGGCGCAGTGAAATCTTGCTGTTCAATGAGTAAGGCTCCGCCACAATCATTAAGCTCTTTGGCATTATAATATTGATGATTGTCAGCAGCTGTGGGTAGGGGTACCAAAATGGAGGGAGTTCCGCTGGCAGCAATTTCATAGACCGAAGATGCTCCGGAACGCGAAATCATCAGGTCAGCTTTGGCATACAGTTCCGGCATATTAGTGAAGAAAGGTGCGATATTGTTTTTGCACCAGAGTTTTTTGTAGGCTTTGCGAATAGTCTCTTCATCTTCTTTACGGCATTGCTGATAGATACAAATTTGTTCTTGAACCGAATCATTGAAAAGGGTGATGGCCTGAGGAATTACATCGCCAAAAATTTTGGCTCCCTGTGATCCGCCCAAAACTATGATAGTGAAAGGACGCTGTTTGTCCCAAGGTTGATATTGATTGTTGTGTAATTGCACAATACTGTCACGGACCGGCATTCCGCTCAAAAATTCTTTAGCTTGTTTGGGAGTGTTTTTAACATTGCGAAAACTTTGGGCCGTGATGTTGGCAAAACGCGCCAAAATGCGATTAGTTCGGCTCATTACCGAATTTTGCTCATGAATAATCAGCGGAATTCGTAAGATTATGGCAGCGATTGCAGTCGGAAATGAAGCATAACCGCCAAATCCCACAACAGCACGCGGACGATTGAACAAAAGATAAAAACCGGCTTGAACAATACCAAGCATAACTTTACAGAGACTGGCTATTTTGGTAAAGACCGACTTTCCGACGACACTGCCGGATAAAATAGTTTTGGAGGGAAGCTGATTTAAGATGCCTTTATAATTGCCCAACCCGCGTGAATCGGTATAAAATACAGTTTTATAACCGCGTTTTTGTAATTCTACGGCCAAAGATTCGGCAGGATATATATGTCCGCCGGTGCCGCCGGCAGTGAGAATTATGGTGTTGTTTTTAGATGGTTTCATTATCTTTGTTCTCCGCGTGAATATTTTTTCGTGTTAAAGCCAACAACATACCGATACCTATGGCCGCGCCGCCTAAAGATGATCCTCCGCTTGAGATAAGCGGAAGAGCCATACCTTTGGTCGGACCGAGTTGCAGGGTTGAGGCCATGTTGACTAAGGCTTGTAATCCGAAGCTTACGGCAAGACCGCAAACCGATAATACAATAAACATATTTTTTTCTTTGGAACTGATAATCATAGAGCGAATGACAATTACGCCATAAGCCAAAACAATTAAGGCACACAGTAAAAATCCGTATTCTTCAGCGGCAACCGGAAAAATAAAGTCGGTATGGGCATCAGGTATATGCATTTTGACCACTCCTTCACCGACACCAACTCCGAACATGCCGCCGTTTTTGAAGGCTTCGAGGGATTTTTTTACTTGATAAGACGGTTCACCTAAAAACATACCATCGAGCATTTGAGCTATACGGTGTTGCATATGAGGCAGAGCAAAGTAGGCAACTATAAACAACAAAATGAACGGGGTTATCAAAATGATAAATTTTTTGATGGGAACACCTGATAAAAACAATTGAGCAGCCCATACACTAGCAACAACGACCGTCATGCCGACATCCGGTTGTTTTAGGAGCAAGAGGCAAGTGATGCCTAATAGGGCAAAACTGATTAACACACCTTTGAAATTTTTGTATTGGCGTTGCATTTCAAAAAGCCATGCGGTGCAAATTATAAATACCGGTTTTAGAAATTCAGAGGGCTGTAATTGAATGCCTATTTTAATCCAACGCCTAGCCCCTTTGGCTTCATAGCCTAAAAAGATGGTGGCAATCAGCAAAACGACTACTCCGGCATAACCGAGCAGAGCCCAGCGTCTGGTCCATTTTAGGTCTTGCATTGAGAAAAATAACATTAAAATACTGGCCAAACACAGATAAAAGCTGTGATGATAGACAAAGTAATAAGTTGGACAATGAATGCGTTCAGCTACTGCCGGAGATGCAGAAAATGACAGGATAAATCCGCAGGTTACCAAAAAGGCAACCATTGACAGGAGCACTTTGTCAACGGTCCACCACCAGCGGGCAATAATGTTTCGGCTTGTACGAGCAAAAGACAATTCCATAGTTGTTTCCTTATATCAAAGCCAAAAGTCCGACTAATCCCATTATCAATCCGACACACCAAAAAGTTCGTACAACTTTTACTTCACTCCAGCCCGATTGTTCAAAATGATGGTGTATCGGCGCCATTTTGAAAAATCTTTTGCCATGAGTAATTTTGAAATAACCGACTTGAATCATCACAGAAATTGACTCTCCGACAAAAACAAATCCGGCAATTGCCAAAATAATTTCCTGCTTGAGCATCACGGCAACCAAACCTAAAAAAGCACCCAAGGCAAGTGAACCGGTATCACCCATGAAAACTTTGGCCGGTTTGAGATTAAAACGCAAAAAGCCCAAACATCCGCCGATTATGGCTGAACACATAACAGCAACTTCTTGTGCGGAAGGAATTATAGGAAGCTGATTGAAAGAAATGGCAAGGGCGGCACTATAAGCAAAAATGGCAAACACACCATAGCTCAAGACCAATAATCCTCCGGCCAGACCATCTAATCCATCGCTTAAATTTACACCATTTGAGGCTCCGGCAATAACAAACATGGCAAACAAAACATAAAGCCAGCCAATGTTGAAATGCCAGTTAAAATAAGGGACATTAAGAATAAAACGATAGTTTTCCGGTGTGTGGTGCGAAATTACCAAAATAGCAATCAAGGCGGTGGTAAACTGTAAAAAGAGTTTCATTTTAGCGGTCATGGCATTAGATGATTGACGGGTTACTTTGAGATAATCATCGGCAAATCCGACTGCACCGTATATTATTAATACGCTTATGCCGGTTACAACAAAAGCATTGCTCAAGCAGCAAAATAACAACATTGATATGATGGCAGAACCCAAAATCATAAATCCGCCCATGGTCGGAGTGCCTTTTTTAGTCAAAAGATGAGACTTGGGGCCGTCTTCACGAATGGGTTGACCTTTGGTCTGGTGGTGATGCAAGAAAGAAATAACTTTTTTACCGCATAGAAGAGTTAGTAATAAAGATGTTAATAGAGCAAACAAACAACGCAATGACAAGCTGTCAAAGCAACAAATATCAATATTATCAAGAAGATTGACCAACATTTATACTAACTCCCATACATTCTGATAGAAATACTTGATTGTTAATTTAACACGTAAATCTAAACAAAATGCTAAGATACAATAAAAAAATCCCACCTTGAAGAGGTGGGATGAGTTGATAAAGTTTAGCGTGAATGAGATGGTGTAGATGGTCTTCTGCCGCTGCTTGTTTCTCTGTAACCGCGATCTTTGATGACTGCGGTTGGGAACATTTTGCTGTTGATAGTAACACCAAGACTCGCCAAACTAAGGTCACTGTCTTTGTTAGAAACCAAATTGTTCCAAGCTTCGGCATATCGTCTTTCAACACGTGAAACCTGATTGGCTTTGGTGTCTTTTCCGGAATCATCTTTTTGCGCCTTAATTTCATCAATAATTGATTGGCGATTGACTGCACTGTGAAGTTCCTTAAAGCGTTCAAGAACATTGGCTTTAAGGGCTGCTTTTTCTTCAGGTTTGCAACCGAACGTCGGATTCCATGGCTTGCCGCCCATTTGACCTTTTGAAATTTCGGTAACCAATTGAGTCATGGCAATTTTAGCCATAATAACATCAACATCAGTCCATTTGTTGGCATCAACCTGCTCTTTCATATATCCCTCTAAAGCTCCGGCGCACATGGAATTGAAGTTCATGAAGCGCGCTTGTTGCAGGTAGGCAAGGGATTTGGTGGCGGCAGTAGAGTTTCCTTTGCCCCAGCGACTGAAACCATCAAGTTGACGCGACCAACGCAGTAAGAAATCAATTTTTTGTTCGGGGCGGCAATTCATTTTTTCTTGAATAAACTTATCGATATTGACTATATCAGAATCTTTTATTTCCATGCCATCCGGTTTTAGTTTCAAGGGTATGCGTTGTTTTACCGATGCCTCCAAAAAGGCTTTATAAACATCTGAGCCATAAGTATCCGAAGAAGGCATAGTAAAAGTAGTGCAACCCATTTCTTGGAAGTATTTTAGCACTGCTCCGGCATCATCGGGAGAAAAGTTTCTGTTATCAGGGATAAAGAGTCCAATTTTGGGAGGATTGCTTTTGCTAATTTTCATTGACCAAAGCTGAGTTGAAGCACCTTGAGTGTGCTTTTTGGAATCGATAGGATTGTTTTTGGCAATAGCATCAGGTCTGGGCCAAAAAGTAATAGTGATTGATTTAAGTCCATGATCTATATCAGAAACCGGATGTGAGGTGCTTCCATCATCCAAGGGACCATGTTTTTTTCTAAATTCTTTAAACAGCTCATCAATAGCTTTATTGCGGTTTTCAGCGTTGTTTTCTTTTGATTCAGCTGATTTAATGTAATCATAACTGCTTACCTCAGGTAATTCATCAAATTCTTGGAAAGGGTTGTAGGATTCCGGAGTTTCAGGGGTATCAGGATCATGAGCATCTCTGCGATCCTGAGAGAAAGGTTCAAATACGCTATGTAAATAATCATTATGTAATCCGCTGGGCCCCTTAGTTGAAAGCTCATTTGTTTTGAGCCAATTTGTAAGAAAATCGCCATCAGATTGTTTGTTGTTTTCAAGGGGAAGCCCTTCACGAACAGCTTTTATTTTGGTACTTAGCGGTAAAATAAAAGTGTCGTTGTCAGCATTGTCTTGTTTCATTATCTTAAGGAGAGGATCTTCTCCGGTTTCCCTTCGCTCTTTAATGTATGATTTTCCGGTTAAATCCTCATATTGTTTAATAGCTTCTGAGCGGTTGAGAGAAATATTGAAATTATTAAGTTCTTCAATGTTTTCAGGCCATTTGCCGCTGTTAACAAAGTATTGTTCCAGGGCTTCACTTTGAGCAAAGGTCAAAGACGAACTGTTGAGAATGGCAACTTTATTATTGGCAATGCACAAATCAAGACCAGTATCGTTAAGATTTTTAATGATGTGTTTAAGGTTGTTGTTATCGGTGTATTCGTAGCTGTGATCTGCCTTAAGAGTATAAGGATGTCCGCCTTTGAGGTTGGCGGCACCATTGGGTTTGGATTTTTGAATTTTTTCTAAGTCATCAGCTAATACAGAGTTAAGATTCCATTCTTGCGAAGAAAAATTATCAGCTAAAAAATCAGCCCAAACACTGTTAAATTTTTCAGGGTGTTTTGTTTGAAGGTTCCATAGATTTTGTCTGGTTTGCGGTGAACTTTCAGCTAATGTGCTGATGATAGCTTTCAGGCGATGAGCACGCATGGCCTCACTGGTATAGCTGTCTTCGTGGCTAATCGAGCGGGCATAGGCACGCATCCATGAAGGAACTGTGTTTAAATCAGCATCGCCTCGGTTAATGCTTTGCAAAAGGCTTTGGCATTTGAACAGCTCATTTTCAAAATCGCCAAAAGAGCCTGCGTTAAGAAGTTTTTTGATTGCATCAAAAGAATATTCATCATGCTCCTGCAACAAATCAGAGATTAGCTGGGTTCTTTGATTTTGTGAGTTGATAAGAAATGAACGTGTGTTGATAGGCTCATCCATAGAATTTCTCCCAATATGTGCGAATATCTTTTATTTATCAGTATAGTAGCACATTTTTTGCAACATTTCAACAGTTTTTGTCTAAAATATGATATATTTTAGCGTAAAAAGGTTTATAAATAATTAAGTGTAAGCTTTAGGTGCAAATTTCCAAATTAAGAATCGACGGCTTCTATCCTTAAAAGCTAAAGCTTAATTGCGTGACATATCTCTGGGGCTGTAGGGCTTGGCTGCGCCTGCATTTTTAACCACTCGCAAAGGTACATCTTGAGAGCATGGTTTTTGTTCGTAATGCTCAGGATCAGTAGTATATACAGATTTAGCGGCAGCGGTTTTCAATCCTTTAGTCGGCGCATAAGTATAAGCCAATTCATAATAACGGCTTGCTTGTTGATTTGATTCTTCCATGTGGATTAATTTTTCTTGCTGGCGGAATCCTGATTTGTTGATAGAACGTCTGTAAGTATCACCTAAAATGGTGTAGATGATGTAGAAATCCTGATCCGAAAGATTGTCTTGCATAGTTTCAAGCAAACGATTGCAATTATCTTGAGTTATTTCATTGATGTATTTTGACGGAGAAAAGGGCTTTGTCTCGTTCTTAAGCGGAGGTTGGAACAAATTAAAGATGTCTTTAATGTCTTTAGGTTTGTTGCTGGAGCATAATACATCAATGCATAAATCTTTTAGATTTTCTGCTGATACATCATCAATTTTTTGGTATAATTTTATTATTTTATATTCATAGTTAGCCAAATTGCTATCTGACAGGCCGGTGTCAGAGGAGCTTTCTTTGTGTTTTAACACTCTGTTATGATAATCTTCAATGGTTTCCTTTGATAAGGATTTATTTTGGGCTTGTTCATCCAAAAATCCGCTTTCTAAATATAAACAGGCTAAATCATACAATTCTAATAATTCCGGTATATTTTGAATGCGATTTCTTATTGTGGTATCGACACTCTCATCAGGGATATTGTCCAAACCATCTCTTAATCCCGTCATATCTAAAAAGTAGCCATAGGCAAAGTTGTATCGCTCGGGATCAAAAGAACAAATGTCGTCTATGGTTGCTTGTAATTCATCATTTTTTCTTTCTTCAACTTGTTGAGGCGAAATTTTTTGATTTACATCTTTGCCATCTTCTAACAATTCATTAGTTATTTGCTGTTCAAAAAATTCTTGTAAATAGTTTTCAGGTAATGGCTCAAATTCTTGTGCCGTTTGCGGTAAAGATTGTTCTTGCTGAGATTGGCCATAAGCAGTGTACAAACTCCCCATGCCGACAAAAAGTGAAGCTCTGTTAGTAAGTGAAATATCGGAAAGAGCATTTATGGTTTCATGAAATTGTTTAATTTCTTTTATATCAAAATCAAAAGAACCGATATTGCGCTTTATATGATCGTATTCTTTATATGCATCAACTAAATCACAAAATGAGGCTAATTCCGGTACATCGGATACGTACTGTTTTATGGTTTGCAGAGAATTGCTGTCAGGGCGATAGGAAAAATTGCTTCCCGAATAATTGACAAGATCAATAAAGCTGCTGTAAGCAGTCTTAAAGTCATCTTCTTTTAGCGAACAGACTCCATCTTTAAGTCCTTGAATAACTTCTTGACTATAATGTTTAGTATACTCGTCAAGTTCAGCTTTACTGAGAGATTGTCCATAAGCGTCAGCGGCTTCCTTGGCATGATTACTGAAAAGAGAATAAAGATAATTTTTTGGCAACTTATTATTTTCTGACATTTTTTTCTCCTAATCTATATGGCGTGGATTTTACGCGCATTTAGAGAAAAAATCAAGTTAAATTTGTCAAAATTTTGTTAAATTCTTTAAATTTGATAAAAATAAACTTCCGCAACCAGTGGAAAACGGAAGTTTATCTGTTTGTTTTTGTTGACAAAATTAACAGGACTTAATGTGCCAAATATTGCTTGCATACTCAGCAACCGAGCGGTCGGAAGAAAATTTTCCGATGTTGGCAATGTTGTGCAAAGCCTTGGTTTGCCATACGGCAGGTTCAAGGAAATCTTGTTCGGCTTGTTGCATTTTCTCATCAAAGGAAATTAAATCAGCTAAAACAAAGTAGTAATCGCGATTTAACAATTCTTCAACAATCGGCTTAAACAACAAAACATAATCTTTTTCGCAAAACATATTAGAGCTTAAGGCATTAAGTATGCGTTTAATGTAGTTATTATTTTCGTACAAACTCCTAGGATTGTAGTTGTCGCGCTGTTTGCGAACTTCATCTTCGGTTAAGCCGAACAGATAAAAATTATCTTCGCCGACTTCTTGACGAATCTCAATATTGGCACCATCAAGAGTTCCCAAAGTCAGAGCGCCGTTGAGCGCAAATTTCATATTAGATGTGCCGGAGGCCTCAAAACCTGCCGTTGATACCTGCAAACTTAAATCGGCGGCCGGAATCAATACTTCAGCCAAGGAAACTTTGTAGTCAGGGATAAATACAACCTTTAACATATCGTTGACTAACGGGTCATTATTGACAACATCAGCGACATTGTTAATCAATTTGATAACAAGTTTGGCAAAATTGTAAGACGGCGCAGCTTTACCGGCAAAAATGTATGTCTTGGGGACAATCGGACGCTGATTGTCTTTGATGATTGCCAAATAGTCACCGATAACTTGTAAAATGGTCATCAGTTGGCGTTTATATTCATGAATGCGCTTGGCATGGACGATAAACATACTTTCGGGATCAACCATAACTCCGCAATTTTTATGAATAACTTTAACTAAACGCTTTTTGTTGCTCAGTTTAACATCGCTAAGCTGACGAATGAATTTTTTATCTTGGGAAAATTGCTCAAGCTGTTTGAGCTTTGATAGGTCAATAACCCAATCTTCGCCGATTTTGTTGTCAATCAATGAAGCCAAAGCAGTATTGGCGTGAAGGAGCCAGCGGCGCGGAGTTATACCGTTAGTAATATTGGTGAATTTTTCCGGCCATAATTCATAAAATTCGGGAACCAATTTTGTTTTAATCAATTCGGAGTGAATCTCAGCAACACCGTTGATTGAAAATGATCCGACAATAGACAAGTTGGCCATGCGAATAATTTGTTTGTCACCTTCACCGGAAACGATAGATACTTTACTCAATTTGGCTTCGTCGTTACCAAAACGCAGTCTGGCAAATTCCATAAAACGACGATTGATTTCATAGATGATTTGCAAATGACGCGGTAACATTCTTTTGATTAATGAAGCCGGCCAAGTTTCTAATGCTTCGGGCAGAAGAGTGTGATTGGTGTAGGCAAAGCAACGCGATGTGATGTCCCAAGCATCCTCCCATTCGAGCCCGTGTACATCCAAAAGCATACGCATCATCTCGGCAATAGCAATGGCCGGATGAGTATCATTGAGTTGAATTACAACTTTTTCGGGCAGCTTTTGGAAATCATCGCTCTTTTCCATAAAACGACGAATGATGTCTTGAATGGCACAAGATACAAAGAAATATTGTTGTTTGAGCCTCAATTCTTTGCCGGATTCGACATCGTCGGAAGGATAAAGAACTTTGGATATGGTTTCGGTTTCTATTTTGTCTTTCATGGCTTCTATATAGCCGCCTTTGTTGAAGATGTTGATGTCCAACTCATCATCGGTTTTGGCAGAAAAAAGACGCAAATAGTTGACTGATTTTCCGTTATATCCGACAATCGGAAAGTCAAAAGGAATGCCATAGATGGTTTTGGTGTTCATCCACAAAAAGTCCTTGGATCCGTCAGGGTTGTCTAAAATTTCAACATCGCCGTAGATTGGAATTTTAACAACACGATCATGACGAGCAAATTGCCACGGAGATTCTTCACCCTGCCAAGTATCGGCTTGTTCAACCTGATAACCGTTTTCAAATTTTTGTTTGAACAGACCAAATTTGTAGTTGATGCCATAACCGAATCCGGCAATACCTAATGAGGCCATAGAATCGAGATAGCAGGCGGCTAAACGACCAAGACCGCCGTTGCCTAAGGCCGGATCATATTCGGTGTCAAAAATTTCTTCTAAAGAAATTTTGGGCCAACCATCAATTTTGATGTCTTTGAGAATGTCAAAAAGTCCTAGAGAATGCAGGTTGTTCTCTAAAGAACGTCCAAGCAGATATTCAATCGACAGATAGTAAACGCGCTTGGAATTGCATTTGTTATAGCGAGCTATTGTTTGATACATTTTATCCATGGCAAATTCACGCACGGCCAAGGCAATAGCTTGCAGCGCTTCGTCTTTGGTGATTTCACAAATTCGTTTGCCGATAAAATATTCAATATAGTGTTCTATTGAAAATTTAAGACGCGCTTTATCGATTTCATTAACTATAACGGACTTTTTATTCACTTTTCAAACTCCTTATTCCAGCAAAATATTTGCGATGATTGTAATCAAAAATATTTGAAATATGGTTAATAAAATAATTCAGTTTTTTAATAAAGACTAGGGATTTTTTAATAAAATGATTTGAAGTTATTAAATAATTGATATATAAGCGAACTAACAAAGGTATAAATATTACAGGTGATATAGATGGAAAAAAGAAACTTTTTAAGAAAATTGTTGTTGGGGATTTCTTTTGTTTGTCTCGGAGCGGAAAACGCATATTCCGGAGATATTTTCGAGGTTCTGGCCAAAACCTACAATTCTAATCCGACTTTGCAGGCTGAACGTGCATCGGTAAGGGCTGTGGATGAAAATGTGGCGATTGCTAAGACAGGTTATCGTCCGAATATCAGCGCAAATGGCGGTTATCGTGATGGCGAAAATAAGGTGAAAAAAGGTGTTGGCAATGATGGTGATTATGACAGTCTGAGCGGATCGTTGAATGCAAGTCAGCCATTGTTTAACGGCTATTCGACGGTTAATTCGGTCAAGGCGGCAGACAGAACCGTAAAAGCGGCACAAAACAATTTGGCAAATGTTGAGCAAAATATTTTGACTGCGGCTTCGACAGCTTATTTGGATGTTTTGCAGAATCGGGCTATTGTTGATTTGCAAAAAAACAATGAAGAATTGTTGAAAAAGAAACTTGATGAGACACTGGAACGCTTTAAGGTCGGTGAGGTTACCCGTACTGATGTCAGTCAGGCAAAAGCGCGCTATTCACAAGCTATTTCTGATAGAATCGCCTCAGAGGGTAATCTGCAATCGGCGGTTGCCAATTATATAGAATATGTCGGCGAAGAGCCTGATGAGTTGAGCGAGCCGGTAAAAATGAAGGCAATGCTGCCTAACAGCTATGATACGGCATTGGACATTGCGCTGAAAAACAATTATACCATCAGACAGGCGCAAAATTTGTATGCGGCAAGAGGTTATGCGGTTTATTCGAATATCGGTGAACTTTTGCCATCTCTGAGTTTGGACGGCTCAGTCGGGCGCAACAAATCAGAGCAGAATCACTATAAGAGTACTGTCGAGAATGCCGAATGGGGCGTAAATTTGAGTGTTCCGCTATATGCCGGTGGCTCAACCAATGCTAAAATACGGCAAAGCAAATATCAAAAATGGCAAGCTCAGGAAGAAGTTTTGAGCGCGAAACGTGCCGTAAGAGCAGCGGTAAAGAGCGCATGGGAAAACATGAAGGCTAACGAATCTCAATTGAAATCAATTGCTGACCAGATTGATGCCAGCCGAATTGCTTTGGACGGCGTGCAAAAAGAAGAAGCTTTGGGAAATCGTACAATTTTGGATGTTTTGGATGCATATCAGGAATTGCTCAATTCGGAAGTAAATGATGTTAAGGCGCGTCGCAGTTACTATGTTTCGGCAATGAATTTGTTGGCTTCAATGGGAAGAATGACGGCCAAGAGTTTAGGCTTGAATGTTGAGCTTTATGATGCAAATAAATATTACCAAGAAACCAAAGATAAATGGATTTCCTTAGACTGATGATAATTGCTTGCTTTATGCGGATTTTTTGTGTAGCATAAAAACAACTTATATTGCCAAGGTGAGATAGCTAAATGACAGATGATAATAATGATATGGAAGTAGAGAATATTTTGTCTTCAATCAAAAATATTTTGGAAGAAGACGAAGGTAATCGTGCCAATATACCATCAGACAATAGCAGTGTTGAAAATACAAATAATGATGTTGTTGATGAGGCGTTAGCTGATGAAGATATTGATGTAATAGATTTATCGGAGGATATGCGTATCGATAGCGATAATAACAGTTCATGGGGTGATAATGCTATTGATGATGAATCGCCTTTGGGGGCTGCAATTGAAGAGTTGGATCGTGCTGATGAAACGATAGAGCAAAATCAAATTATTTCTGATATAAACGAACTTTCAGCAGCAGAAAGTTTTGTTCAGGATAACACAGAAGGTAATTTAATTGAAGAAGACAATAAGGAAGCAACTTTTGACAGTGTAGCTGAGCCTGAAATTGAGACTGCGCCGGAGCCTGTGGTTGAGGTTGCTCCTGAGCCGGAAATTGAGCCTGCGCCGGAGCCGGAGATAGCAGAGCCGATAGTTGAATTGGCACCTGAGCCGGAAATTGAGACTGCGCCGGAGCCTGTGGTTGAGGTTGCTCCTGAACCGGAAGTTGAGCCTGCGCCGGAGCCTGTGGTCGAGGTTGCTCCTGAACCGGAAGTTGAGCCTGTGCCGGAGCCTGTGGTCGAGGTTACTCCTGAGCCTGATGTTGATGAACCTGCGCCGGAGCCTGTGGTTGAGGTTACTCCTGAGCCGGAAGTTGCCGAATCGACAATGGCTGAAGCAAATGAAGATGCGATTGATGCTTCGGCTAATATTATCAGCAATTTTGCTAAGATTTTTTCAAAAAACAAAGAGCAATCTGCCTCTGAGGTTGTTGAGCCTAAAAAGGTTGACGAAATCGGTGATGGCAGCAAAACTTTGGAGGGTTTTGTACGCGATGCCGTAGTTAGAGTTATCGGTGATGATATTGCTAGGCAATGGGGTGATGGTGCAGAATATCGCAACATAGCCGAGGAAGAAATCAAGCGACAAGTTAAGGCTTGGGTTGAAGCCAATATGTCAAAAATGGTTGAAAAAATTGTCAAAGAAGAGATGGAACGAGTGATTGCAAAGGTTGGCTCATAGGAATGGTTTCATTTTGAGCTGACCTGAAAGTTTTATGCCCTTAAAAGATAATGCTTTGAGGGCATTTTGTGTGTTTTATTGGTAAATTGAAATAGGATAATATTGATGTTAGATAAAAATTATAATCCGCAAGATTGGGAAGAAAAAATTTATAAGCATTGGGAAGAAAGCGGTTGTTTTAAGCCCTCAATGGATAAGGCTAAAGATCCGTTTTGTATTGTGATACCTCCGGCGAATGTTACCGGTGTTTTGCATATGGGGCACGCGCTTGATTATACCCTGCAAGACATATTGATTCGTTACAATCGTATGCGTGGTAAGAATGTGTTGTGGCAAGTTGGAACGGATCATGCCGGAATTGCAACTCAGATGGTGGTTGAGCGCAATTTAGCCAAACAGGGAATCAGTCGTCACGATTTGGGCAGAGAAAAGTTTATTGAAACGGTTTGGAAGTGGCGTGAAGAATCCGGCGGGACAATTTGTCGTCAACTGCGCAGATTGGGAGCCTCATGTGATTGGTCAAGAGAGCGGTTTACTATGGATGAGGGGCTGAGCCGCGCAGTTAGAAAAATCTTTGTTAATATGTACAAAGACGGACTGATTTATAAAGCTAAAAAGTTGGTGAACTGGGATTCCAAATTTATGACCGCCGTTTCGGATTTGGAAGTTATTCAGAAAGAAACAATGGGTAAAATGTATTATTACCGCTATCCGATTGAAGGCGAAGAGGGTAATTTTGTGCAGATTGCCACCACCAGACCGGAAACCATGTTTGGTGATACCGCAGTGGCGATTTCCAAAGACAATGAAAAACTGAAGCATTTAATCGGCAAAAATTGCATTATTCCGATTATTGACAGGGTTATTCCGATTATTGCCGATGATCATGCCGATCCTGAAAAAGGAACAGGCGCGGTTAAGATTACTCCGGCGCATGATTTTAATGACTTTGAAGTCGGTAAACGCCATGATTTGCCGCTGATTAATGTGCTTAATCCGGATGCAACCTTAAATGAAAACACTCCGTTTGCCGGTATGACAACAGCTCAAGCCAGAGAAGCAACCATTGCTAAAATGAGTGAGTTGGGTTTGATGGATAAGGTTGAAGATCACCCGATGGTGATTCCTTATGGTGACAGGTCGGGCGTAGTGATTGAGCCGATGATGACTGATCAATGGTTTGTTGATGCACCTAAATTGGCGGTAGAAGCCATTAAAAAGGTTGAGGACGGCGAAGTGGAATTTTTGCCTAAGACCTATGAAAAAACTTATTTTGAGTGGATGCGCAATATTCAACCTTGGTGTATTTCGCGTCAATTATGGTGGGGACATCAAATGCCGATTTGGTATGGTCCGGATGAACATATTTTTTGCGAGGAGAATGAAGAGGAGGCCAAAGCGGCAGCCAAAGATTTTTATGGACATGAGGTTGAATTAAGACGCGAAACTGATGTGTTGGATACATGGTTTTCTTCCGGATTGTGGGCTTTTTCAACTTTGGGATGGCCGGATAAAAGCGAATTTTTGGATACTTTTTATCCGACATCAGTGTTGGTTACCGGATTTGATATTATCTTCTTCTGGGTTGCCCGCATGATGATGATGAGCCTTTATGCCATGAAAAAAATACCGTTTAACACAGTTTATCTGCATGGTTTGGTTCGTGATGAGCATGGGCATAAAATGTCAAAATCAAAAGGTAACACGGTTAATCCGATTGAAATGATTGACACTTACGGTTCAGATGCTTTGCGCTTTTTTATGGCGGCGATGGAAACACAAGGGCGCGATATAAATATGAGCGAGGCGAGAGTGGCGGGGTATCGTAATTTTGCCACCAAGTTATGGAATGCCTCCCGTTTTGGTGAAATGAACGAAATCGATTTTAGCGCAGAACTTGATGAAAAAGAGGTAAGCGGACAAATCAATCGCTGGATTATTGCCAAAGCCAAAGAGATGACCAAAGAAGTCAGCCGTAATTTGGATAATTTCCGTTTTGCGGATGCGGCAAATGCAGCATACCAGTTTGTATGGGGCGATTTTTGCGACTGGTATATTGAGATGAGCAAGCCGGTTTTGTATGGCGAAGATAGAAAAGCAAAAGCTGAAACCAAGGCTGTTTTTGCTTGGGTTTTAAGGCGTATTATGATTGTGTTACATCCGTTTATGCCGTTTATTACGACGCAAATTTGGAATGATTTGGGTTTAGGCAAAGGCGAGTTGATGTTGCACGAGTGGTGTCAAGATGAAGCGATTGATGAGACAGCGCAAAAACCGATTGATTGGGTGATTGAAGTGGTTTCGCAAATCAGGTCGTTGCGCTCAGAGATGAATTTGCCGGCAGGAGCCAAGTTGAAAGCTTATTTGCAAGGTGCGAAGGAATCTCAGCACTATCTGGCAGATATGGCAAAAATTATTTGCGCGCTGGCACGATTGGAGTTTTTGCAAATAAGTGAGGAAGAAGCAACTAAAGATATGGTCAAAGTTGTTACCTCAGATGGTGTAGTTTTACTGTCATTGCAAGGGGTAATTGATTTTGCCGCCGAACGCGAGCGATTGACAAAAGAGTTGGCAGCTTTGGAAAAGAACTTGCAAGGCTATGAGGCAAAACTCAACAATCCGGTTTTTGTGGAAAGAGCGCCGGAAAAGATAGTGGCAGAAGAAAGACGGCGTTGGCAAGAAGCTTTGGATAAAAAACAAAAAATCGAAGATTCTTTGAACAAGATAAAGGATTTGTAATTAATTAAACAAAATAAAAAGCGGGTTGGCATGTAGTCAACCCGCTTTTTTTTGAGTAAGGTGCCGACTACCATGCGTCGTCGTAGCCTAATTCAGGATCGTTAACAGCTTTTGACCAATCATCATCCTTTTGATACATATCTTTATTCCAAAAAGCTCTATGCTCGTCAGGAGTAGTGCCAAGGCTGTTCAGTTGGTCATATCTGTAGACTTCGGGGTAATTCCATATCCAATTTCCATTTTCATCGAGACGATTGAATGAGCAATACAGGCGGACGATGGCGGCCATTTCTTGGTTGCGAACCGGAAACAGATTCCAAATAACCGAAGAAGCACTAAGATCGGGATCACCGGAGTTTTTGATGCGGTCATAAAAATCTTTATAGTTGTTTTTGCTATAAGGACTGTCATTGCCGGCATTGGTCATAGGATAGAGGAAGCCCATCAAGACGCTCCAGCCTTTTACTTTGCCGTTGTTGGAGTGTTCAGCCATGGAAGTGTTGAGCCAAGTGTTGGTCTGGAACAACAGAGGAGCCTTGGTAACGGTGGCGGTGTTGTTATCGCTGTCAACAGTTACCTCATATTCATCATTGTATCCGTTTTCGCGAAGCGGGTTTTCAAAACGGTCAACCATGTAATCAAAACTCTCCGCACCTGAGGAAGTGCTTTGCCTTCTACCATGGATAGGGAAGACTTTTTTGAGAGTATCATTGTTGTTGGTAAGGCCTACCAAATTACGGACATCATAAATTTCGGACATTTTCCAACGGAAAGGTTCGATAGTAATGACGGTGTCATAAGCAGGCGGGCATTGCGGCGCCGGCACAAATCCCAGCCAAGGCGAGGTGATGCAGTTGGCATCATTTCCGCAATCAGCAGGGTTGTCGATTATAGCTCTGGGTACTCCGCTACCTCCATAGTCATCATCAGTCCAGTCAAAGTCCAACTCTGATACGGTGTTATCGGCAACATAGATACCTTTGTTGATGTAATCCGGCAAAATATCGCTAAGGCGGGAGCCACCGCGCGAAGCCAATTTGATATCATTCATCACCGAAGTGTAGGCAGGATTGATTTGGTAATAGTCGTAAAATTCGTCAGAGTTACTGCCGTCAGCTCTGATAGCTCCTCCGGCCTGATTGCCGACAACTCCTCTAAAAGCATATTCTTTATCGCTGACCAAGCGGCGAGCACGGATAAAACCATCTTCTCTATCGGTGGGAGTGGCTAATTCAATCACACCCTTGCGGCTGATTAAGACATTAGAGGTGGTATTATCAACTGAGCCAAGTTGCGGTTGAGAAAAATCAGTGTAATTGGAGGGATTAATATTTGAATTACCAATGGTACCAATGGTTAAGCCTTCACCATCAATGACAGCTCCGCCTGCCGCAGCTTTACTTCCTAGGGTGATACGACCATCATTGAGGTTTATAATAGGATCATGCTTATTATTATCAGAGATGGCTATAGTTATGTCGTTATCATTTAAACTAATCCAACTATTATTGTCAGTTCCTGATGATAACTCTGCCATACCACTAACTATTACTAATCCTGCGGCTGATTCATCATAGCCTCTTCCGATATAGGTTACGTTATTGTTGGCCACAATTCTGTTGCCCTTTGCGGCAATACCGGCGCCGACACCGAAATTTCCTTTGACAAGCGTGCCATCGTCGCTGACTTCAAGCATAGAGCCTTTATTTGGGTCGTTGCCGCCGACAGTCAATTTATCGCGAGCATGCAAATCGGTAAAATCGCCATCGTCTGCGTGGATTTTTTTGACATGGTCGATGTTATGACCAGCCATATCCAAATCACCATCAATTGTGGTATCATGAAGAGTGGTATGACCATCAACAAACAAATTCTGACCAATAGATGCATCTTTGTCAACTTTAAGAGAATCAGTCTTTAATGTGCCACCCACTCCAAGATCGCCATGGAAGGATGCGGTGCCTGTGACATCAAGGGTGCCGCCGACAGTTGCGTTGTTATTGACAGCAAGATCACCGCCGACGGTTGCACCGTTAGTAACATCAAGGGTGCCGACAGTAGCTTTACCGCTGATGGATCCATCGCCGGTTATAGTAAGTTCGTTACCGTGAATATAGCCACCTTGCAAATTACCGTGAAAAGTGGGAGCGGTGATGTCGCCGGTAGAGGTGATGGTTCCGGTGTTGGTTATGCCGTGAAGAGTGCTTATGCCACCGACACTGAGAGCTCCGGTTATGTTGGCGGATGCCGCGGTTAATAATCCTGTGATGGTTAATTTATCCGTATTGACTTCAGGAGTGGTTAAGCCACTGGTTACAGTTACACCGGCCGCCGAGTTGGCAACAATGTTGGTAACACCTTGAATGTCGTGTCCTTGCATATTGAGCAAAGAGTTGTTGCCGAACAGCAAGGGGGTTTTCATGGTGTTTTTATCGGCTTCACCGGTCCAAACACGATATAAGGCTTCAGAAGAGTCAACATCACCGACTGCCGAAGAAATAGCTTCGGTGGAGATGGAAACAAGCGAGTTATCTTTAACCGGGTGAGCATCATCCCAGTCAAAACCGAATTGCTCAGGAGTGGTGCTCCAAGAACCTTGGGTGCCGTTAAAGTGATAGCCGCTGTCGTCTTTGGTTATCATACCACCATTGGTACCAATCATGGTGGCAATTTTGGCAGCGCGTCCGCGGGTCATATCGTCATTGAGTGCAGCAACCACGGCAGAGGTGAAAACATTGTGATGATTGCCTTGCAGGTCGGTGAGGGATTCTTTTTTGACCGCAATCTTAAAGTCTTCAAACAATTTGGATGCTTGGTTTAAGTCAAAGCCCTCCGGCAGGTAGGCTTGAATTTTGGCAAAGTGTTCAGATTCAGGATCAATAACCGTGGTATTGTCCATAGAAGCCAAATTGGTGTAGTTGTCTTTGAGGTAGGCATCAACAGCTTGAGATACCATGCGGATTTGTGAGGCGACATTGATGTCTTGCAATTCGGTGGTGCGTTCGGCTGCTTTACGATATAAAACCGGCGTTACCATGGCTATAAGTCCCAGCATAGCCAAAGCCTCAATCATAATGCTGCCTTTTTGTGATGAATTAAATTTTTTCATGAGACACCTCTCTTTCATCGCCATGACAAATAAGCAAAACAGGCATCGTTGTTGTCAATGCAAGTTCTGCCGCTAAATTGGGAGGGAATGAGAAAATTTCTGCCCTCGTAGTTGCGAATGTAATAATTGCTGCCGGTCTTTACGATATAACCGGCCATTTGGCTGCTGCCGAAATGTTTGCGCATTGCTGTGGTTAAATCACCGGACGGAATAGCTTTGCCTTCACGGTCAAAGGTCATCCAGTGTTGCGGAATCGGGCCATAGGTAAATAATCCACGCAAAACTTGAGTTTCCTCGCCATTTTGCTGGCACGAACCGTTGCAGTCAGCATTGACATAATTCGGACTTGCTTGCGTGCCGTTGTTGCATAAACAGGCAATTTGATTGTGGTAGGACGGGTTGTTAACAAAGCCGAAAGTTATGTAATCAGCGCTTGCCTCGTCAGCATCTCCGGTGGGATAAGCAACCATATTTTTAGTTTCGCAGGTTTTGTCGGCCTCACTATAAGGATGACCGTCCGGACAGGCAAAAGGCCAACTATGTTGTTTCATATATTCAAGTCCTGCTTTGTGTTTTACCACCATTTGAATCATCATGGACTGGGCAACCGGCGTATCAACAACACCGACCATGTCGCTGCGCAAAGGCAGGACATAAGCCGCTAATGCCGCCAAAAATGTTGCTAACACAACCCATAAGTACATATCATAACTCCTTTACAGTCCTACTGTGATTATTTTATCATAACATATAATTTGTTTCAAATGTGTTAAATTATTGTGATATTTTATGGGGAAAAGTCGGAATATTTTTTTATTAATTAGTAGACCCCTAATTCAGCCCTAAAGGGCTTCAGGGGTGACACTTTTTGTTGTCATGCCTGAGCGAGTGAAACGAGTGAATTAGGCATCTTCCGATTTTATTAATTCGTAGCCCCCTAATTCAGCCCTAAAGGGCTTCAGGGGTGACACTTTTTGTTGTCATGCCTGAGTGAGTGAAACGAGCGAATTAGGCATCTTCCGATTTTTTTATTGTTACTTTTGTGCGTACAAAAGTAACCAAAAAACGTCGGGCAATTCGGTCAAGCGGTTTTGATATTTTTCGGCAGCCTCCGCCGAACTCGCTGGCGCTTTACGCCCACTCGAACATGCGGCGGAATAAGCTTTTAGCGGCTGGCTCAAAACACCAAAACTTTTCACTTGCCCTCATAATGCCCGAACCTGAAAAGTAAATATTTGGCTCGCAATCCCAAACCCTATATAAAAAGTCATTCTCGGGTGGTGTTTTCTTTTATGTCATTCTCGTTTTTTTATTTTATGTCATTCTCGGGCTTGACCCGAGAATCAAAGCGAATTTGTTTGACCCTCGGATCAACTCCGAGGGTGACAGTAGAGTGTTGTCCGAGGGTGACAGTAGAGGGGCTTCAGGGGTGACACTTTTTGTTGTCATGCCTGAGTGAGTGAAACGAGCGAATTAGGCATCTTCGGATTTTTTTTATTAATTCGTAGCCCCCTAATTCGCAGTCTAAAGACTGCTCAGGGGTGACACTTTTTGTTGTCATGCCTGAGTGAGTGAAACGAGCGAATTAGGCATCTTCGAATTTTTTTTATTAATTCGTAGCCCCCTAATTCGTGGTTTTGGCAAACCACTCAGGGGTGACAGTAGAAGGGTTTCCAAGGATGACAATTAAAAAAGCGCTTTTTTCAAAGCGCTTGAAGTTTATTCTTTGTGGCGGAATGTTATGCGCCCCTTGGTCAAATCATAAGGTGTCATTTCAATATCAACCTTATCGCCAACCATAACGCGAATGCGAAATTTGCGCATTTTACCGGCAGTATGAGCCAAAATTTCAACGCCATTTTCCAATTTTACTCTGAACATGGCGTTAGGAAGTTTTTCAATAACTTCGCCGGAAAGTTCCAATAATTCTTCTTTACTCATGTTATTTTTTCCTTTTGTGAGGTTCTTTTGGATGTTTTATATTCTTTTGTTTTGCTTTTGGCAAGTCTTTTTGTGGCGGAAAAATAAAACTAAAGCAACTTCCTTTGCCAATATGAGAGGTTACCTCAATTGTTCCGCCCTGTTTTTCGATAATTGATTTGGCAATCGATAGACCTAAACCGGTGCCGTTGGAGTTTTTGGACTGGTTGCCGTGAGAGAAAAACGGATTGAATATTTTGTTTAAATTTTCTTTGCTGATACCGGTACCATTGTCGGTGAAACTTATTTTGATACCCGAAGCAGGTGATGATGTTATTTTTACTTTTAAGAGACCTTTATTGGGCATGGCTTTTATGGCATTTAGGATAATATTAATTGAAGCAATTTTGAAATCAGTTTCATTGCCGGTAAGCATGATGGGTTTGGCCGGCTTTTTAAGCTCGATTTCCACGCCGTTTATTTTAGCCTCATAGTCCAAAACTTCAATTGTTTCGGCAACCGATGCCGCACAGTCAAAAGTGGTATATACAACATCGCGATTGCGTGTCAGTTTTAGCAGACGCTCGGGAACTTTGGTGGCGCTGACAAGCTCATTGTATATCATAGTCATGAGTTTCTTCTCTTCGGCATCATCAGGTTTGTCTTGATAATATTTTGACATCAGATGTTCGGTTATGATGCGTAGAGCGCCTAATTGGTTTTTGATTTCGTGTGCGATAGATGAAGATAAGAATCCTAAAGACGAAACTTTTTGTTGGTGGGAAAAATCAATATCATGACTCAAATCACGAATTGATTCAATGATATAGCGCCGATGATTGTCATAATACAAAGGTGCTGCATTAATAGCTAGATAGCTATTGGGTGAGTGCGAAAATTGTTGAATGGTATTAGAAACTTTTTGCGATTTTTCCATGATTTCGCGCAAAGGACATTTTGAATTGGGGATATTGCAAGGCTCATTATAACCAAAAGATGAGGTATAGCACTTGGTGTTAATGTGCGGATGATCACCGGATAGTTGATAGTAGCTTTTGTTGGCAATTACAATGTTATATTTTTCATCAATTACACGGATGCCGTCAGGAATGCTATCAATAATCGATTGGAGGAAGTTTTCTTCTTCTTTGACTTTGTTCATCATGTTTTGCAGATTGTCCAACATGGTGTTAAAGGTGGAAGTCAGGCGGTCAAGTTCATCAACAAACATGGAGCCTTTGCGCTCGGGAACACGCAACTTAAGATTACCATGGCTGATTTGTTCGGAAATTGTTGAAATATTGTTAATCGGAGTAAGAATCAGTTTTTTGATAATCCATCCCATAATTAAAATGAAAATAACCTGCAAAATAGTACTGGCCGTGATAATTGCTACACCGTGGTTAATAGTTTTATATTGCTCGTTATATTGTGAAGTTCGCTCGGCAATCGACTGTTGTTCTTTTACCAAAAAATTTGCGTTTTCAGTATCAAAAACAAGAGAATAAAGGTAAGCATTGTTTTTTATGCTTTTTTCAAAATCGGGAAGCTTGTTAGCCAAATTCTTCAGCTCTTTGATTGTGTTGATGTTGTTCAGCAGCAAGTTGTTGTATTGCTGGTTGCGCTGAATCGATAGAATTTGGTCTTTTTCAATTTTGAGTGAGTAGGCAGTGTAAAATGTGTAGATAAAAAGCAAGCATGAGCTTATAGTTAAGGTCATGATGAGATATATTATTTTTCGATTAAGGCTT
This sequence comes from uncultured Pseudomonadota bacterium, assembly GCA_902763535.1. GTDB lineage: Bacteria > Pseudomonadota > Alphaproteobacteria > RF32 > CAG-239 > CAZU01. The sequence continues at coordinate 29,903 of CACWSG010000003.1, forward strand.
AAGAACAACTTATTTCTCCTTATAAATACATTAACTCACTCATACATTGCGTGTATTTTAGCGCATAATTAGTTGATAAAAGATAAACAAAAAGCAGAAATTTTCATTTCTGCTTTAAGATTTTATTGCAAAAACTTTTATGCTTCACATAAAAGAGCATATATTTCGGTAGGATTATTCATTTGGCGCAATCGCTCACAAATGCTTTCATCCTTTAAGCATCTGGATAATGATGCCAGCGCTGTAAGGTGATCAGCGCCTGAGCTTTCAGGTGATATTAGCAGAAACACTAAATCAACCGGTTTGCCATCAACAGCATCAAATTCAACAGGATAGCTCGGACGCGCAAAAAACACCATCGGCTGAGTCAGCTCATAAAAGCGACCATGCGGAATAGCAACACCTCCGCCCAAACCGGTGGAACCTAAATTTTCGCGTTCCATAATGGTGTCAAAAAGCGACAATGCATCTATGGAGCATACTCCTGATGCTCGCTGAGCCAAATCAGTCAAAAATTCACGTTTCGAGCCTGATTTCAAGCCGATAAAAATGCTTTTTTCTTGCAAAAGATTAGCAATATTCATGCTTAATGCCAAATTATTTAGGTTCTACCCAACCGATATTACCGTCTTTGCGGCGATATACCATGTTGAAAGTGTTAGTGGCAGTGTTCTTGAACATTAATGCCGACTCGTTGTTTAAGTCCATGAACATTACAGCTTCAGAAACAGTGCAAACCGGAATATTAGCTTCTAATTCAGCAATAGTAAGAGGTGCATAATCATTAACTTCTTCAGCCTCTTCGTCATAGGGGAATACTGCTTCGTTTGCGATTTCAGCCATACCGGTCTTGCCTTTGTGGTCATTTAACTTGGTTTTGTGGCGACGCAAGCGGGTTGCAATATGCTCATTGGCGGCATCAAATGAAGAATAAGGATCGCCGGCACGACCGGTGCCTTTTAAGATAATGTTTTTAGCCGGATGAACAGTAACTTCGGCAATAAACTCATCTTTTTCTTTGGTGAAATTTACCGAACAGCTGACCGGAGCCGGAAAATACTTATTAACAGAGTTTAAGATGCTTTCTTCAACATGGGCGCGGAGTCTGTCTCCAATGTCAACTTGATTACCTGATAATGTGATTTGCATATTTCTTACCTTCTATTTTAATTAAAACATATTTACACGGGGTGCAGTAAAAAATACACCCTTCTGAGACTACGAGATACTATTTTATTTTAGATAAGTCAATATAAAAGTCAATTTAAATTGGTTTGTTGCGAACCAATCTTTTGCGTTCGGCCGAAGTCGGAATGTTTAAGGCTTCACGGTATTTGGCAACCGTGCGGCGAGCAATTTTGGTGCCGTCGTTTTCAAGTAACTCAACAATTTTTTCATCAGAAAGGATATGTTTAGGGTCTTCTTTTTCAATAAGTTTTTTAATGCGGTGTTTGATGGCTAAGGTCGAGGTGTCATCATTGCCAAGATAGCTTCCGGCGGCATTGGAAAAGAAATATTTCAATTCGAAAGTTCCAATCGGAGTTGCCATATATTTGTTGGTGGAAACACGGCTCACCGTGCTTTCACTCAAATCAAGTGCCAAGGCAATATCTTTGAGTGTCATAGGTTTGAGCTGTTCGATGCCTTTTTCAAAAAAGTTGTATTGCCGCAAAATTATTTCCTCGGCAATGCGCAAAATGGAGGTAGCTCTGCTGTGAAGAGCTTTTAAGATAAACGATGCCCGGTTAAAGTTTTCTTTCAGGTAGCGAGCAGCATTGCGGTCAGATTTCATTTCAGAATAATAACGATGATTTATCAGCAAACGCGGCAGGGTAAGCTGATTCAGCTCAACACGGTATTCACCGGAAACGTTGCGCCGGACGATAATGTCAGGAATAATGTTGGAATTGAAAGTGGTTGACCAATCGGCAGCAGGTTTGGGATTTAGGCTTTGGATTTGTTTTATCATGCCGGAGAGTTGCTCGATTGAGCAATTGCATAAGCGGCAAAGCTTGTTAAAATCTTTGTTTGCAAGTAAGGTAAGATTATCAAGCAAAATTTGCATAGCCGGTGAAAGTTCATTGCGGTCATTCAGTTGGATTTTTAAACATTCGGCCAAATTTTGCGCAAATATTCCCGATGGCTCAAATTGCTTCATTTTATCAAGGATTTTTTGCAAACGCGAAGCTGAAACTTTTAATTTGGTGGCAAGAGAAGATATATCGGCGCTAAAGTAACCGGAAGCATCCATATTCTCCAACAAAATAAGCGCCAATATTTTATCAGAATTGTCGGTAAAATTAAGGTCGATTTGTTCTTTGATAATATCATAGAGCGATTTGTCAGAAGCAAGGCGCTCGCTGATATAATCAAAATCATCATCAGCAGTGATGTGGGCTTTTGTTTGGCGGTAATCGCTCCAGTCAGAGTTTTCAAAACTGTTGTATCCCTCGCTGTCAGAACCAAAATCATCAAAGTGATTTTGTTCATCAAAATCGTTGGCAAAATTATCTTCTTCTTGCGGTGAAATGTTTTGTGTATCGGAATCATCCTGCCGCAACAGCTCATCTTCTTTCTCGAGCAGAGGATTTGAAGAAAGCTCCTGCTCAACAAATTCGTTGAGTTCAAGATTCGACATTTGCAGCAAATTGATGGCCTGCTTCAGCTGAGGTGATAATTTCAGTGATTGGGTTTGTTTTATCTCTAGTTTAGGAGCTAAAGCCATCAGCGCAACTTTTGATTACATTGAAAAATTATCGCCAAGGTAAACTTTGCGCACATCTTCGTTTGCTACAATTTCCGCCGGAGTGCCTTCCATAAGAACGGTTCCGCCATGCAAAATGTAGGCGCGATCGGTGATGTCCAAAGTTTCACGCACATTGTGATCGGTAATCAAAACACCAATACCGCGATGTTTGAGCTGAGAAACAAGTTTGCGAATTTCACCGACGGCAATGGGATCAATACCGGCCAGCGGCTCATCAAGTAAGATATAGTTGGGCTGACTGGCCAAGGCTCGGGCTATTTCCAAACGACGACGCTCACCGCCGGATAGAGCTAAAGCCGGTGATTTGCGCAAATGAGCTATGGAAAATTCATTGAGCAAACTTTCTAACATATTTTCGCGTTTGCTTTCATCTTCAACTACCAATTCCAAAATCGCTTTAATGTTATCTTCAACGCTTAGAGTGCGGAAAATAGATGCCTCTTGCGGCAAGTAACCAATACCTAAACGCGCTCTTTTGTACATTGGCATACGCGTGATGTCTTGCCCGTCAATGCGAACTTCTCCATAATCGGGGGTAATGAGTCCGGTTACACAATAAAAACAGGTCGTTTTACCGGCTCCGTTAGGGCCAAGCAAGCCGACAGCTTCGCCCCGACGAACATTAAGCGATACATTGCGCAACACCGGTCTTTTCTTGTATTTTTTACCGATATTAAAAACTTCTAATTTAGATTGGATGGGACTCATTTGTTTTTTTCCTTTTTAGTTTCTTTAAATACTCCGCTGACGCGTCCTTTTTTATTGGAGAGTATTTTGCTGATTCCGGTATTAAGATTAGTTTCGGCTAAATCACCTTTTAAGATATTTCCTTTTTGATTGATGGTTATGTTATTAAAAAGTTTAACCAGCCGGTCATCGGCAAAATAAGTGCCGGAATCAGCGGTAATTTCACCATCTTTAGTGACTATTTTGACATTACCGGCAATGTCAACTTTACCAACAGCCAATTTTTCAGCCTTGTCCTTAACAAAATGAGCTGTCATTTTATCGGAAAAGATTTTATTTCCTCGTTTGTCGGTTGCTATGACATTGTTTTCGGCAACGGCTGTTTGCTTTGATTGCCAGTAGGTAATTGAGCCGGATGACGAAATTTCACCATCTGGTGTTTTGATGCGAGCAGGTTTTCCGGTTAATACGGCAGAATCTGCTTTGACATCATAAATCATATCGTCGCCCCAAGCCTTAGTTTGATCTGAACTCATGACAACATTTTGGTGAGCTTCAACCCGAGATATTTTGTTTTTGTTTTTGGCATCATAAAAACCTACCAATCGATGAGCTTTTATACTCATGTTTCCTTTTGATGCGACAGCATTACCGATGGCAACCAATTTTTGTTCATGTTGATGATATTCTACCCGATTGTCAGCATTAAGCTTGATGTCTTCGGCTAAGGCCGGAGATATTAACATAACCATCAAGACAAACGATATTGAACGCAGCATTAATGTGATCCTTTTTTTAGGCTGTTTTCATCTATAATTATAGTCGTTTTGCCGGTAAAAACAATAGTATGGCTATCAGCATGAATCTCCATTCCTTCAGAATTGAGATGTCCGAGAAAGCCATAGCCGACAACAGGTTGTTTGGAGAAACCTGAAGATGTCTTAAAATCATAGAAAAAATTGCGAGTGTCAATATTAAAACCTTTGCTGTAAAACAGTTCAACTTTGCGAGGAAGTTGCAGAGTTTCTTGTGCTTGATTGTATATTCCGTTAGGAGAACCGGCATTAATCCATTCACCATTGGCAAGCGGAAATGATACTTTCGGCTTTATGATGTCATAAATTTTTGAGCCGGCTGCAGTTTCTTTGATTGTTTCAGCAGTAAAGTTATTAACGCGGCCTTTGGCATCAGTAACATATAAGGTAGTGTTTTCGGCGGACATTTTTTCAATATCGCCGTTAGGGATAATTAAATCAATGGCTATTTCATTGATGTCTTTTTTCAGTGTCGGCAAAAACAAAAGCGATACACCGAGGATGGCGGCAAGCAACAGTAGCGATATTTTTATCAAAGCAATTTTGCGCGAATGGAGATAAGCCGAACGCTTGTATTCTTGTTCGGCCAAATCTCCATCTATAAATTTATCAATTTTACTGGTATTTGCCAAATTAATTAAGCGACTCCCGCGCGCAAACAATCGTGAATATGGATGATACCAATCGGTTTGTCATTTTCAATAACAAACAATTGGGTAATTCCTTTGCCGGTATTGTTCATGGTGTTCAAGGCTTCAACAGCCAGCACATCCGGTGCAATGGTTTTGGGATTGTGAGTCATTACTTCAGATACTTTTTTGGTCAAGACATCAGGTTGTAAGCAACGACGCAAGTCACCATCAGTTATAATTCCTTTCAAGTATCCTGCATCATCAATAATTCCGACACAACCCAACATTTTAGAGGTCATAACCAACAAAGCATCTTGCATGGAGGTTTCAGTTGAAACCAAAGGCATTTCATCACCTTTGTGCATAAGATCGGATACTTTGCGTAAAACGGCTCCGAGTTTTCCACCGGGATGGCGTTGTTTGTAGTCGGTTTTGCTGAAACCTTTGCGCTCCATCAAGGCAACAGCCAAAACATCGCCCATGGCGATGGTGGCGGTGGTTGAAGTGGTAGGAGCCAGTCCCAAGGGGCAGGCTTCGCCGGAATCGGGAAGTTTTAGCAATACATCACCGGCTTTGCCCAGTGAGCTGTCGGGATTTTTGGTTATGGCAATCAAGGGAATTCCGAAGCGTTTGCAATAAACAAGAATGTCGGAAAGTTCGCGAGACTCGCCGCCGTTTGATATAGCAATAACAGAATCGTTTTGGGTCAGCATTCCTAAATCGCCATGACTGGCCTCGCCGGGGTGGACGAAGAAAGCCGGAGTTCCGGTGGAAGCAAAAGTAGCGGCAATTTTGTGAGCAATGTGGCCTGATTTGCCCATGCCGGTAACAATAACATATCCTTTGGTGTTCTGTAAGATATCTAATGCCTTGGATAGGTTTTCGTCAAACTCGGTTTTCATTAACTCAAGACCTTCTATTTCTTTGTCAATGGTGCGTTTTGCCGATGCAATATCATCTTGGTTATTCATATCAAAGTCTCCAAAAATTAATACTATGTAGTGAGATTATGATTTTTAGGTTGTAAAGGCAAGTTGTTTTTCCACTTTATGCATTTTTTATAAAAATTAAAGAAAAGATTAAATAATTTCTTGACATTAGAGAATAAAAACTTTTATATAGCTGATAAATCGGTGAAGCTGTGTTTTGATAAACACGGATAATTTTTTTAATGTTTAATAAGGTGATAGCTTATGGCAAATGTTAATCCTTTACAGTTTTTCCGTCAGGTTAAACAGGAAGTTAAGAAAGTTACATGGCCTTCTAAAAAGGAGGTTGTTCAGAGTTTGGTTATGGTGATTGCTTTGGTTGCAATTGCTGCCACTTTCTTTTTTGTGGTTGATCAGGTTTTAAGCTGGATTGTTAAGTTGGTATTTTCTATTGGAGAATAGTTGAGATGGATGCTCGTTGGTATGTTGTAAATGTTCATTCCGGTTGTGAGAAAAAAGTTGCTCAGTCAATCAAAGAGCAAGTTATGCTTAAAAAATGGGATGACAGAATTTTTGATATTTTAATTCCGATGGAAGAAGTTGTCGAAGTTAAAAAGGGACAAAAGGTTGCCAGTGAACGCAAGTTTTTCCCCGGATATATTTTGATTAATATGATAATGTCGGATGAAGCATGGCATTTAATCAAAAACAATCCTAATGTCAGCGGCTTTTTGGGTTCACGCAATAAACCTTATCCGGTTACTCAGGCAGAGGTTGACAGAATTATGACCCAGATGCAGGAAGGAGTTAAGAGCCCGCGTGAGGTGGTTAACTTTGAAATCGGCGAGCAGGTAAGGGTTTGTGACGGACCGTTTGCTTCGTTTGTCGGTTTGGTAGAAGATGTTGATGTTGAAAAGGCCAGAGTTAAGGTTTCAGTATCGATATTCGGCAGAGCAACTCCGGTTGAATTGGAATATGCTCAGGTGGAAAAAATATAATTAAAATATAAGGAGATGGACTAATGTTTAAAGGCTTTTTAGGTGAGTTTAAAAAATTTGCAATGCGCGGTAATGTTATTGACATGGCTGTCGGTATCATTATCGGGGCTGCTTTTGGCAAAATTGTAGACTCGTTGGTTAAAGATGTTATTATGCCGCCTTTGGGTTTGTTGTTGGGTAAAGTTGATTTTACCAATATGTTTTTGGTTATGAAAGAGGGCGCTACTCCGGCTCCTTATAATTCATTGGCTGCTGCTCAAAATGCCGGTGCGGTTACTTGGAATTTCGGTTTGTTCATTAATGCGGTTATCAGCTTTTTGATTGTGGCTTTTGCGGTATTTTTGTTGATTAAGACCATTAACAAATTGCAAGAAAAGATGGAAAAGAAAGAGGCTAAGGAAGTTGCAGTTACAACCAAAACCTGCCCTTATTGCTGTTCTGAAATTCCGTTGAATGCGACTCGTTGTCCGCACTGCACATCAGAGTTGAAAGACAGTGCTAAAAAGAGTGTTGCTAAGAAAAAATAATTTATTTGCGGCATTGCAAAGAGGAATGGTAAAAACATTCCTCTTTTTTTTTGCTTAAAGGCTATAATTTTTTTGTTGCGATATAAAAATCAATGTTGTATAAAACCAAAGAATTAAAGTTAATTTTTGATATTGACTAGGAGATTTTTTATGTCAGGACATTCCCAATTTAAGAATATTATGTATCGCAAAGGCGCACAAGACGCCAAAAAAGCGAAAGTTTTTGCTAAATTAGCCAGAGATATTACCATTGCTGCCAAATCCGGTATGCCTGAGCCGGACAAAAACCCAAGATTGCGCTTGGCAATTGCAGCTGCCAGAGCTGAAAGTATGCCGAAAGACAATATCGAACGCGCTATTGCCAAAGCAACTCAAACTGCCGGTGGTGATGATTATGTTGCAACTCGTTATGAGGGTTTCGGACCGGGGAAAGTTGCGGTTATTGTTGAATGCTTAACCGATAACAAAAACCGCACAGCCGGCAATGTCAGAACTATTTTTGGCAAACGCGGCGGAGCTATGGGTGAGAGCGGTTCGGTTACTTTTAACTTTGAACGTATTGGGTTTATTCAATATCCCTTGGCAACTGCGGCGGCAGATGCTATGTTTGAAGCGGCACTGGAAGCAGGTGCCAATGATGTGGCAAGCGATGATGAGCATCATGATATTGAGACTTTGCCCGATGATTTGAATGTGGTTACCGAGAGTTTGGAAGCTAAATTCGGCACTCCGGCGGCATCAAGGTTGGAGTGGAAACCATTGGTTAAGACTGATATTACCGATTTGGAAACAGCCAAAAAGTTTTTGGATTTTGTTGATGCTATGGAAGATGATGATGATGTGCAACATGTATATCACAATGCCGAAATAGCTGAAGATGTTATGCAAAAATTAGCGGCTGAGTAGGGCGCTGATTACCTGTTACAGCCGTTACGGACTAACAAATCCGTGGCGGCTGTTTTGTTAAAAAAGGAAAATTTTATGCGAATATTGGGACTTGATCCGAGTTTATCGTCAACCGGTTGGGGAGTGATTGAGGCAGAAAGCAATCGCGTCAAATATGTGGCAGATGGTTTTATTCCCACCAATACAAAACTGCCGATTGAACAGCGCCTAAAAGAGATTAATGACGCTTTGCGTGAGGTGATTGAGACCTATCATCCTGATGAAGCGGCAATAGAGCAGGTGTTTTTAAACTCCAATCCGTCCTCAACCATGAAATTGAGTATGGCCAGAGGGGTAGTGATTATGACACCGGCGCAGTTTGGGCTGAGTGTTACGGAATATGAACCAAATAAGGTTAAAAAAGCCATTGTCGGAGTGGGTAAGGCTGAAAAATCGCAAGTTGAGGTAATGGTAAAGGTATTGCTTCCCGGGTGCAAACCAAAAAATAATGATTCATCTGATGCTTTGGCAATTGCCTTGTGCCATTTTCAATACCGCGGAGCCTATGGATTAAAAAAATAATCCTCTTGTCGAAAGTTATTTTATTGTATAACTTAGAAGTATTAAAATTTAAAACAAAAGGTTAAATGATGATTGCAAAGTTAAAGGGGTTGGTTGATTCAATCGGCGAAGACTGCTTGGTTTTGGATGTGAACGGAGTGGGCTATTTGGTGTATGCTTCGGCAAAAACTTTGGGCAGATTGATGGTTGAACAGCCGGTGGCATTGTTGATTGAAACAATAGTCAGAGAAGACAGTATAACTTTGTTCGGTTTTATGGATCCTTTGGAAAAAGAATGGTTTAATACTTTAACCAAAGTGCAAGGTGTTGGGGCTAAGGTCGGTTTGAGCATATTGTCGGTATTGTCAACTCAGCAGTTGCGTCAGGCAGTGGCGGCTCAGGATAAAAATATGTTTACCATGGCAAGCGGGGTCGGACCAAAATTGGCAGCGCGAATTGTTACTGAGTTAAAAGATAAAATTGTGAGTGTTCCGACGGCAATTGTGTCTAAAGACTTAAAAGAGGCCGTGGCAGCAGCCGGTGAGGTTGCCGAAGATACGGATGTTAAAACTTTTGAAGATAATTTGGCGGCGCGCGATGATGATCCGAGCAAAATAGAAGATGCTATTTCGGCCTTGGTAAATTTGGGCTATCAGAGGATTGATGCTTATAAGGCGGTTAATCAGGCTTCAATGCAACAACCCGATGCCGATATGGGTGAGTTGATAAAATTAGCGTTAAAAGAGTTTGTAAAAGGATAATAGGTTATGGACGAAAATCGAGTTGTCAGCCCTAAACAGCAGGTCGAAGATGAAGCCGGTAATATGCCGGTTAATTTGCGACCTACATCATTGAGCGATTTTGTCGGGCAGACTCAAGTTTGTGAGAATTTGAAAGTCTTTATTGAAGCGGCCAAAGCAAGAGGTGAGGCGTTGGATCATGTTTTGCTGTTTGGTCCTCCGGGGCTGGGCAAGACTACCCTTGCTTCAATTGTGGCTCACGAATTGGGGGTGAATTTTAAGGCAACCTCGGCGCCGATGATTTCCAAATCGGGAGATTTGGCAGCAATTTTGACCAATTTGGAACGCAATGATGTTTTGTTTATTGATGAAATTCACCGTTTGAATCCGGCGATTGAAGAAGTGCTTTATTCGGCAATGGAGGATTTCCAGCTGGATTTGATTATCGGTGAGGGACCAGCGGCGCGCTCGGTTAAGATTGATTTGCAGCCGTTTACTTTGGTGGGAGCTACTACAAGATCAGGTATGTTGTCAACACCGCTGCGCGAAAGATTCGGCATTCCGTTGCGTTTGGATTTTTATTCACCGGAAGAGTTGAAAAAAATTGTTTTGCGCGGGGCAAGATTGCTGGAAATGCCGCTTTCTGATATCGGAGCATTGGAGATTGCCAAACGCTCGCGCGGAACACCGCGTGTGGCAGGAAGATTGTTGCGCCGTGTGCGCGACTTTGGAGCGGTTGCCAAGGCGCAAGAGATTGATAATAAGGTAGCAGATGTGGCATTAAAGCGCTTAGATGTTGATAATTATGGCTTGGATGCTTTTGATCGGCGCTATTTGAATTGTATTTTGCAAAATTACGGCGGTGGTCCGGTCGGAGCAGATACTTTGGCGGCGGCTTTGTCGGAAGAACGAGATACGATTGAAGAAGTGATTGAGCCGTTTTTGTTAAAATTGGGATTTTTGCAACGCACACCGCGCGGCAGAGTTATATCTGATGCCGGATGTCAATATCTGGGATGTCCTCGCAAAAATATTAAAGAAGAAATTGCCAGACAGTTAGATTTGTTGGGAGAGTGAAATTGATAGTAAAATCTTTGAATATGCCGACAGGGGAGATTATCGGCAAAGAGTTTTGGTTTCCGATCAGAGTGTATTGGGAAGATACGGATGCGGAAGGAATAGTGTATTTTGCTAATTATCTGAAGTTTGCCGAGCGAGCAAGAACAGAAATGCTGCGTTATTTGGGGTGTTGTCAGAGTGAAAATTTGACAGAGACGAAGGCAGGATTTGTGGTGCAGCATTGTGATGTTGATTATTTGGCGCCGGCTTATCTTGATGATGAGTTGTTGATCGGTTGCAGTGCGGTTAATATCGGAGGAGCCAGCGTTACTTTGCATCAGGAAATAAAACGCGGTAATGATGTGCTGACATTGGTTAATGTCAAAGCGGTTTATCTGGATATAGAAAACAAAAAACCGATTAGAATCCCTAAGGAAATAAAGCAACGGCTGGAGAGCATTTTGTAGATGATGTAATAAGGCAAACAAATTAGTTGCATAAAATTTTTTTTAGTGTATTAAGGTAGTAATATTGAGCGCAGTAGAGTGCGTAAGTTGAAAAATTAACAAATATAAGGATAACAGAAAATGGTTTCATTAGCAGAAAAGATGGCGGCAAGCGTTGATATGTCGGTGTTTGGCAAAGCTGAAGAACTCAAGAAAAGATTGTGGTTTACGATTTTGGCTTTGATTGTGTTCAGAGTTGGTACTTTTATTCCGCTTCCGGGAATTGATCCGACAGTTGTTTCTGAGTTGTTTGCGCGCAATTCCAATGGCTTGTTGGGGATGTTTAATATGTTCGCCGGCGGTGCGTTAGAGCGTATGACAATTTTTGCTTTGAACATTATGCCTTATATCTCGGCTTCGATTATTGTTCAATTGGGGCAATCAATTATTCCCTCACTGCAGGCTTTGAAAAAAGAAGGCGAGGCCGGACATCGTAAGATTACCCAATATACACGCTATTTGACAGTGCTGATTACTATCATTCAAGGATATGGTATTGCTGTTGGCTTGGAAAGTATGAGTAACTCTATGGGAGCTTCGGCGGTATTATTGCCGGGTGCGGTTTTCAAGTTTACAACAATCGTATCTTTGGTTGGTGGAACAATGTTCATCGTTTGGTTGGGTGAGCAAATTACTTCACGCGGTGTAGGTAACGGTTCATCTTTAATCATTACGGTAGGTATTATCGCCAATATTCCGGCTGCCTTGGCTCAGACTTTTGAGTTGGGACGGGTTGGTTCAATGTCTGCCGGTGTGATTTTGATGTTGATGGTTATGGCAGTTGGATTGATTTATTTAATCGTATTGGTTGAGAGAGCTCAACGTAAAATCATTATTCAATATCCCAAGCGTCAAATGATGGGAAGAATGGGGTCGGCTGAAAGCTCGCATTTGCCGTTGAAGATTAATCCGACCGGTGTTATTCCGCCGATTTTCGCCAGCTCTTTATTGTTGTTGCCGATTACGGTGGCCAATCTGAGTGCGGAAAATGGTCCGGTTTGGGTGCAAACATTGTCACAAATGTTGGGACATGGTCAACCGTTGTATTTGGCCTTGTATGCTTTCTTGATTGCATTCTTTGCTTTCTTTTATACGGCAATTGTGTTCAATCCGGAAGAAACAGCCGATAATTTGAAAAAACACGGCGGATTTGTTGCCGGTATCAGACCGGGTAAAAATACTGCAGAGTATTTGGATTATGTCATTACTCGTTTGACTGTTTTAGGATCGGTTTATTTGGTCGGTTTATGCATTTTGCCTGAGATTTTGATTGCCAAGTTGTCTGTTCCGTTTGTGCTTGGCGGTACAACCTTGCTCATCGTGGTTCAAGTTACGATGGACTTTGTCGGACAAGTTCAATCTCATTTGATAGCTTATCAATACGAATCGTTGATTCGTAAAGCTTCATTGGCAGGTAAGAGAAAGAAATAAACTGATGAATGCCAACGGATTGGGTTTGCATATTGTTTTAACGGGAGCGCCCGGGTGCGGCAAGGGCACTCAGGCGCGTTTGCTGAAAGAGCGAATCGCTATTCCGCATTTATCGACCGGCGAGATGTTGCGAGCGGAGGCTCAGACCGGCTCAGATTTGGGACGCAAAATAAAGTCATTGATTGATGACGGCAATTTGGTTCCCGATGAGATGATTGTGAAAATGCTGGAAAAACGCATTGACCAAGATGATTGCAAAAACGGATTTATTTTAGATGGGTTTCCACGCACTTTGCCGCAGGCTGAAGTGTTGGATGAGTTGCTGCAGAAAAAAGGTATAGTCCTTGATGCGGCAATAGAAATTCAAGTTCCTGATGAAATAATAATGGAACGTATTTTAGGTCGCTATGCCTGCATGAAGTGCGGACAAGGTTATCATGATCGTTATTTGAAGCCTAAAGTATATGGCGTGTGCGATAATTGCGGGGGAACGGAATTCTATCGCAGAATCGATGATAATCGCACTACTGTTCATAATCGACTCGTTAATTATAGAGCGCTTACATATCCGACAATTTCCTATTTTGAGCAACAAGGGAAGCTTTTGTGTGTCGATGGGACCGGTTCAATAGATGCGGTTGCCAAGAAAATCGATAATTTATTGGCGGTTGTGAGAGAAAAATAATCGCTTTTGCGAAAAAAATGCATTTTTTTTTAAAAAATTGTAAATCTTTGGTTGACAGCAATAAATTTTGTCATATAATCCGGCTTAATTTTGAAAAGTGGGTGATCAGCTTTTTAAATGTGGTTTAATATATAAAGATGGAGAGTTAATTTGGCTCGTATAGCTGGTGTAAATATTCCAACTGCCAAAAAGATTGAGGTTGCTTTGACCTATATTTATGGCATTGGACGCAAAACTGCTCAGGACATTTGCAAAAAATCCGGTGTTTCAGTGGATCGCCGTGTTCATGAGTTGAGCGAAGATGAAGTCGCGAAAATTCGTGAGGTTATTGACAATGAAATCGTGGTAGAAGGTGAGCTTCGCCGCGAAGTTGGTGTTAATATTAAGAGATTGATGGACTTAGGTTGCTATCGCGGACTACGCCATCGTAAAGGTTTGCCGGTAAGAGGACAAAGCACAAAGCAAAATGCTCGTACTCGTAAGGGTAAACGCAAGACTGTTGCAAATAAGAAGAAATAAGGTGATTTGAGAAATGGCTAAAGCAGTATCACAAAAGTTGAAAAGAAAAGAAAAGAAGAATATCAGTGCCGGTGTTGCACATATCAGTTCTTCTTTCAATAATACCAGAGTAACAATTACCGATGCTCAGGGAAACACTGTTGCTTGGTCAACCGCCGGTGCCCAAGGTTTTAAGGGATCTCGTAAATCGACTCCTTATGCCGCTCAGGTAGCTGCAGAAGAGGCTGGCAAAAAAGCACAAGAGCATGGTATGAAGACTTTGGAAGTAGAAGTTAAAGGACCGGGGTCAGGAAGAGAATCGGCAATCAGAGCTTTGCAAGTTGTCGGATTTACTATCACAACCATCCGTGATGTTACACCTATTCCTCACAATGGTTGCAGATTGAGAAAGCGCCGTCGCGTCTAGTCGTATATAATTGCCTAAAGATTGGATTTAAATGCGATTCAATCTTTAGGTTATCTTTTGATTGAACTTTTCAATAAAAATAGAGGGCATTCCAGTGATTCAAAAAAATTGGCAAGAACTTATTAAACCGACTAATTTGGATGTCAGCGCCGATGGGGCGAATAGAGCCAAAATAGTGGTTGAACCTTTGGAAAGAGGTTTTGGTCTGACTTTGGGCAATGCATTGCGCAGAGTTTTGTTGTCATCCTTGCAGGGTGGAGCCGTTACCAGTATTAAAATTGACGGAGTGCTGCATGAGTTCTCGGTTATTCCGGGTGTTAGGGAAGATGTTACAGATATAGTTTTGAATGTTAAATGTTTGGCAATTGCCATGCATTCAGAGGGCACCAAAACTATGACATTGCATGCAGAAGGACCTTGTGCCGTTACAGCTTCAATGATTGAAACCGGTCATGATGTTGAAATTATGAATCCTGATTTGGTGATTTGCAATTTGGACAGCGGTGCTAAGATTAATATGGAATTGACAGTTGGTACAGGTAAAGGTTATGTTCCCGCTGCCAGCAGCAAGACTACCGATACTCCGATTGGAGTTATTTTGGTTGATGCAATTTATTCTCCGGTCAGAAAAGTTTCTTATAAGGTTGAAAATACCCGTGTCGGTCAAGTTACCGATTATGATAAACTGACGATGGTTGTTGAGACTAACGGTGTAGTTACTCCGGAGGATGCAGTTGCGTTTGCAGCTCGTATTTTGCAGGATCAATTGAAACCGTTCATCAACTTTGATGAGCCGGAAATTGAAGTCGCTGCTGAGAAAGAAGAATTGCCGTTTAATCGCAATTTACTCAAGAAAGTTGAGGAATTGGAATTGTCAGTTCGTTCAGCAAATTGCTTGAAGAATGATAACATCGTTTATATCGGTGATTTGGTTCAAAAGACTGAGGCAGAGATGTTGCGTACACCGAACTTCGGTCGTAAATCATTGAATGAAATTAAAGAAGTTTTGGCTAAGATGGGAATCCATTTGGGTATGGATACTCCGGGTTGGCCGCCTGAGAATATTGAAGATTTGATTCGTCGTTGTGACGAGCATTTCTAAAAATTGCTTTGATATGCTACTTAAAATCCCCTCTGCTCATAAAGCGAGGGGATTTTTTGGTGGTGGTTTATTTGAAGAGTGATTTATAAAATCGTTCGGTATAATTTTTGTTTTAATTTATCATTTAATAACTATAAAATTTGCGTTTATTTATTTAAATATTGCGCTAAAATAACTAATGTTTATGGGGAAAATTATTCTTTTTGGGGCTTTTAATGATAGATGATGAAGATGCGGAAGTAGAGGAGATTGTTGAAGGTCCGCATATTAAACGCAAAAGATTGATGTTGATATTGTTGCCGCTGTTGATTGTAATAGGTGTTTCGGCAACGATTTTCTTTGTCTTGAAAAGACAGCAATCTGCCGAATCTGAAAAATATAAAATTGTTCAGTACAGTAAAGATAGTCAGGACAATGTGAGTGTTTTCTATGATATGCCGGAAGTTGTTACTTCGGTTAAGGGAAGACAAGGTCAATTAGAATTAAAATTTAAGTTGAATTTGGAATTGGCGAGTGTTGATGATTTGCGTGTTATTGAGATATTAGCTCCCAAGCTTAATGAGGTGGTTATTAATCATACAATTGAGTTGACTGCCGATGAACTGAGCGGTTCAACGGGATTGTATTGGTTTAAGGAAGAGCTGTTTTATCGTCTTAATGTGGCGGCTGCTCCAATTAAGATTAAGAATATTAACTTTAATAGTTTTGAGTTGCAGAAGTAGTTAGAGGGATACAAAATTGGCTGATAATAACAATTCTAATGAGGTAACAGCAGAGTCAAAAGTTCTTAGTCAGGAAGAAATTGACGCTTTGTTGGGTTATGGCTCAGACGCTAATGATTTAGGTGTGCAGAAAAGTGGTGTTCAAGCCATACTGAACTCTAATATGGTATTTTATGAACGATTACCGATGTTGGAGATTGTGTTTGATCGCTTGATCAGGCAAATGGCAACTTCATTGCGTAACTATACTCAGGATAATGTTGAAGTATCATTAGAGGCAATTGAATCAATGCGTTTCGGTGAATATATGGATTCTCTGACTTTGCCGACATTGATTAATGTTTTTAAGGCTGAAGAGTGGGATAATTATGGTTTGATGTCGCTCGACAGCTCACTGATTTACTCATTGGTTGATGTTTTGTTGGGAGGACGCCGCGGTACGGTCGCAATGCGAGTTGAAGGTCGTCCGTATACAACGATTGAATTGAATATTATTAAGGAAATTATCCAGTTGATATTAAGCGATTTGTCAGCGGCTTTTGATCCGGTTACTTCGGTTGGTTTTACTTTTGATCGTTTGGAAACGAATCCTCGTTTTGCACAAATAACTCGAGATTCCAATGCGGTGATTGTGGCTCATTTGCGTATTGATATGGAAAGCCGTGGCGGAAAAATAGATTTAATGTTACCTTATACAACATTGGAACCGGTGAGAGAGTTATTGTTACAGATGTTTATGGGAGAACGTTTTGGTCGGGATACCGTATGGGAAAATCATCTTATGTCAAAATTATGGGATACCGATGTTGAAGTTAAAGCCATTTTGAAAGAAACAAAAGCTTTGCTGAGTGATGTTTCAAAATGGGAAAAAGGATCGTTCTTTCCGCTGGATATTGCACCGAATGAAGATGTAAAAGTTTATTGCGGTGATGTACCTTTGTTTGAAGGAAATATGGGACGCAGAGATAAACATATTGTTATAAGAGTGAAAGGAAAGGCTGAGAAAAATGGCTAATCTTGAACTTATAATTAATTTAGCAATAATATTCCTGCTAATACCAATGATTGTATTTGCTTACAATCTGAATAAAAGTTTGAAGACTTTGCGACAGAATCAAAGTTCTTTGGCTCAGTTGGTTGCGGCTTTGAATGAAGCAACATTTAAGGCAGAAAATTCAATTCCGAAGTTGAAAACGGCTACGGAGCACTCTTCAGAAGGTCTAAAGGAAGTGGTTGATAATGCCAAAGAGCTGAAAGATGATTTGTTGTTTATTAATGAGAGAGCGGATTCATTGGCTGATCGTTTGGAGAATGTTATATCGACATCAAGGGGTTTGCCGGCACAAAATCAACCATCAGATGATAGTAATCTTGCTAAAGTTGAAAATCCGCAAGATGACAGAGCAATGGCCGAAATGGAATTACTAAAAGCGTTGAGGGCGATTAAGTAGCATGAGCAAGAAACATGAATTTAAGTTTAGAATCCGTTTATTGCCGTTGTTTATTTTTACAGCGGTGTTAGGACTGAGCATTAGGATAAACCATGCCTACGATCTGTATCAAAAGAGTGTTGTCAGAAATATAACTATTACGACGGCAACAGCGATAGCTGAAGATAAACTTGATAAAGATACAGAACAGTTAACTCAAGTTTTGCATGATAAAGAAGGTAAAGATACGGTTGGCAATATACCGGTTTTCAGCGATTCAGAGATTGCTATTTTGCAAGAGTTGGCTGAACGCAGAGAAGCTTTGGATATAAAAGCTCAAGAAATTGATAAAAGAGCAGTTCAGTTGAAGGTAGCAGAAGAAGAGATAGACAGAAAAATTAATCAATTAAAGGAATATGAGCAACGTTTGGGTAAATTGATTAATCAATATTCGGAAAAAGAACAGGAAAATATTAATTCTTTGGTTAAGCTGTACAGTTCAATGAAGCCCAAAGATGCAGCAAGGATTTTTAATACTATGAATTTGGACATCTCTACGGCAATATTAAAAGGAATGAAACCTTCCGCATCATCGGCTATTTTATCGCAAATGGATTCAGAGAAGGCGCAAGCAATTACGGCTGAGTTGATAGGAAATAATATTTAATAAATTGGTGGAAAATTGAAACTGATGAAGAAAATAGGTGAGTTGTTGCTGGCAAGTGCTTTGGTATTCGGCATTTGCGGTTCTGCGACGGCCAAGGTCGAAAAAAAAGATCTTCAATCAGTTATTCAAGAGCACTTCAGTGAGAAGGCGGTTGATGCAAATAATTATACTGTCTTAGACAAGAAGGATGCCATAGCCAGTTTGCGTTTCGTTTGGAATTCTCCGGTTAATGTTGCTTCATTTGTGCGCAATGGTAAAATATGGATGGTTTTTGATAAGGTAAGCCATTTTGATGTCGCAATATTAAAAAAAGAAGCAAAAGGATTAGCTAAAGAAATATACACTCTTCCTCATCCGGCCGGCAGTGTTGTGATTATTGAGCCGGAAGAAGGGGTAAAGCATACCTTGCGCAAAGAAGGACTTTTGTGGATTGTAGATTTATATGTTGGTCGTGCTCCTTTGTTTGAGCGAAAAGATATAACCATATTTACGCAATTTGACAGTTTTAAGAATGTATATTTATTCATGCCGACAACTTTTGTTGGGAATATTGTTTCGATTTTAGATCCTGAAATCGGAGATGCTGTTTCTATATTTACAACTCCACAGTTGGGCTTAGGTAATAGTACCTTTTATCGCTATCCTGATTTTGATATATTGGAAACTTTGCAGGGTATGGCTTTTGTGATGAATGCGCCGGATATTGCTTTGGATCGAGGAAACTCCGGTGTTACATTGAAAGCTATCGGACGTTCGCTTAATATAACAAGTGACTTAGATAGTCTTAAACAGCAACAAATTGCCAAAAGTGGCGGAAAGGAAATGGAGGTTAAAAGTCCTTTTGATTTGCATATTTCACAGCAGTTGGCCGGTAAGAAATTTTTAAATGTGATTGACGATTTCAGGAGTCAGATATTGTCGGCTCCCATGGAAGAAAAGAATATGTTGCGTATAAAACTGGCTCAATATTATGTTTATAATGGGATGGGTACAGATGCGGTATATATTCTTGATAAAATGTTGGATTTAGATTTGCCGGAAACTCGGACGGATTATTTTCACGCTCTTTTGGGGGTTGCTGATTTTTTGGCACATCGTTGGCAAGAAGCTGAAAAACATTTTTCTTTTGGACGCATTCAAGATACGATAGAGGGTAGGTTTTGGAAAATTATAGCTCAAACAGCTTATAAATTTGAGGAAAAGAATAATGAACTTATTCTGAAACATATATCGTTGATGCGTGATTATCCGCAAGCAATTAAGGATCAGATAGCTATTATTGCCGCTCGTAACGCTATCAAGGGTAATGATGATTTGTCGGCGCAAAATTTCATTGACATATTGAATTCGGTACAGGATAGATTCCGTAATTTGAAGCCCCAAATTACATATTTGCTTGCTCAAAAATTGGAAATGCAAGGTTATTTGCGTAATGCCGTAAAAGAATATCAAACTCTGCTTAATTCTAATTCTGCAATGTTTTCGGCATACGGTCGGTTGAGATATACAGTATTAAGTCAAATGGTTAATTTTATTGATGTTAAAGCAGCGATCACCGAATTGGAAAAGTTGCGATTTGCATGGGGTGAAAAAAGTTTTCAGATTAACCTGCTGGCAAAATTGGCTGATTTTTATCTGAAAGATAAAGATTATTACAATGCGTTGAGGGTTTTGAATGAAGAAGGGTTTATTGTTGATGAAGAAGACAGAGTGCATATATCCAGAAAAATGGTTAAAGTTTTTGAGGATGTATTTATTGGCAATCATGCCGACGAAGCGCTCACTCCTATAAAAGCTTTGGCTTTGTATGAGGATTTCAGATGGTTGAGTGATTTAAGTTCAAGGCGCAATACTATTATGCAAAAGCTGGCTGATCGTCTGGTGTCGGTTGATTTGTTGCCTCGTGCTAAAGATATTTTACTCAATTTGTTGATGCAGGATGATTTGGGCGCAGATGATATGGCAAGGGTTGGCGCAAGACTGGCAGTAATATATTTGTTTGAACGTATTCCGGAACAGTCTTTGGATATTTTAGATGCCACATATTCGGATAAGATTGCGCCGGAAATTGAAGCACCGCGCAAGTTTATTCGTGCAAAAGCCTATGCCGAGATGGGAAAAGTTGATAAAGCGTTAGAAGTTTTGCAGGATGATTATAGTCTTAATGCTTTGAAATATCGTTTTGAAATTTATTGGAACTCCCAAGATTGGGACAATGCTTCTAATGTTATAAAATATTTAATTAAAGAACCGGTAAAAGGTCAGCCCTTGTCAAAAGAGCAAATCAGTTATATTTTAGACTGGGCGACAGCATTGAAAAAAGCCGGCAAAGAGACAGTGTTGGTTAGGTTGCGTAAAAAATTTAAGCCTTATTTTGAAGGTACTTCTTATGCCAGCATATTTAATGTGTTGACCGGAAGGTTGGAGAAAGATGAAGTTGACATTAATACTATTCGCAGTGCTGTGAATGATATTCAGGATTTTAACAGTTTTATAAAATTTTATAACAATTCGTTGGAAGAAAAAATTGAGCAGGCTGAATAACAGTATATTTGATTTAGTATCAAATTTTAGCCCGGCAGGAGATCAGCCGCAAGCAATTGCCGAATTGACCGAAGGGATAAATAATGGGATTAAAAATCAAGTATTGCTAGGGGTTACAGGTTCCGGCAAAACCTATACCATGGCTAAGGTAATTGAAGCTTGTTCGCGACCTACCTTGATAATGGCTCCGAATAAAACTTTAGCAGCGCAACTTTATGCTGAGATGAAAGAATTTTTTCCGAATAATCATGTAGAATATTTTGTGTCATATTATGATTATTATCAGCCGGAAGCTTATGTTCCCAAAACCGATACCTATATTGAAAAAGATTCTGCCATAAATGAGCAAATTGATCGGATGCGCAACTCGGCAACGCGTTCGTTATTGGAATATCGCGATGTGATTATTGTGGCTTCGGTTTCGTGCATATATGGTTTGGGTGATGTGGACTCTTATGCGGCGATGACATTACCGTTGCAAGTTGGGCAAGAGATTAATCCGAGTGAAGTTTTCAGGCGTTTAAGTGAATTGCAATATACACGCAATCAGCAAAATTTTGTGCGTTCGACATTCAGAGTTCAGGGTGATGTTGTTGATATTTTTCCGGCTCACTACGAGGATAAGGGCTGGCGAATATCATTTTTTGGTGATGAGATTGAAAAGATAGATGAATTTGATTCTTTGACCGGCAAAAAGCTCAGTTCGTTGGATAAAGTTGTAATATATCCGGCCAATCATTATGTTACGCCGCGCCCGACAGTGGCCCAAGCGATAGTTAATATACGCAAGGAATTGAAAAATCAAATTGAAGAATTTACCAAAGCCAATAAATTGTTAGAAGCCCAAAGAATTGAGCAGCGCACCAGATTTGATTTGGAGATGTTGGAATCAACCGGCTCATGCAAAGGAATTGAAAATTATTCGCGTTTTTTAACCGGACGTCCGGCAGGTGCGCCGCCTCCAACCTTGTTTGAATATTTGCCGGAAGATACAATTTTGTTTATTGATGAAAGCCATGTTTCGGTGCCGCAAATCGGTGGGATGTTTAAGGGGGATTTTAATCGTAAATCGACCTTGGCACAGTATGGCTTCAGGCTGCCTTCATGTGTTGACAATCGACCGCTAAAGTTTGATGAATGGAACAAAATGCGCGGGCAAACTGTTTTTGTGTCGGCTACTCCGGGAGATTGGGAGTTGGAGCAAAGCGGTGGGGTGTTTGCCGAGCAGGTTATTCGTCCGACCGGATTGACTGATCCTGAGTGTATTGTGCGTCCGGCAGCAACTCAGGTTGATGATTTGATGGCCGAGTGTAAAAAAGTTATTGCACAAGGCAATCGCGTTTTGGTTACAACCTTAACCAAAAAAATGGCGGAAGATTTGACCGGATATTTGGCAGAAAACGGCGTAAAAGTAAGGTATTTACATTCGGATATCGACACATTGGAGCGCATTGAGATTATACGCGACCTCAGAATGGGCGAATTTGATGTTTTGGTGGGAATAAACTTGTTGCGCGAGGGTTTGGATATTCCTGAATGTGCATTGGTGGCAATATTAGATGCTGACAAGGAAGGTTTTTTGCGCTCAACCCGCTCGCTTATTCAGACCATCGGACGAGCGGCACGCAATGCTAAAGGAAGAGTTATTTTGTATGCTGATAATATGACAGATTCATTGGTCAATGCACTGGGTGAGACTGAAAGGCGCCGCAAAAAACAAATGGAATATAATCAGATTCATGGGATTATTCCGCAGACCATTGTTAAAAAGATTTCATCGGCCTTGGATGAAATGACCGCCAAAGACGATAATGCGAAAAGCTCTAAAAAAGAGCGCGTGTCGGTTGAGGATGTGGCTAAACAAATACGCGAATATAATCAGCTTATGCAAGAGGCGGCGGCTGATTTGGAATTTGAAAAAGCTATCAGTTATCGTGATAAAATAAAGCAATTGGAAAAGCTTTATTTAAATTAGAAAAATCGAAATATAAAAGAAAGGGTATTTACCACTTGTTTACTAGTTTGAACATGGTTAATTCCGCTCGCTTTATGTTTGCTCCAACCATAAAATTGATTATTTAATCATGGATGACAGAAGTTTTTTAATAGCTGCTTTGGTTTATGGACTCTGATTTGACAAAAAGTTTGAGATGACTCAATCAGAGTCTGAGCAAGGGATTGCGCGAATTTAAAAAATCATTTTTTTGCATTTTTTGCTTGCAATTAAATTCGGATTATGTTACAAAGCGCCCATGTCAGAAGGCTCGGAATAAGGGTTTTTTAGAGTCTTTTGAGATATAAAACATAACGCAACCCTTGGATTTTGCTGAATTTTTTCGGCAGCTTTCTGAAAAAAGAGAATCGGAAAGCAAGAAATTGCAAGGCTCTGCATGGTTTAACAATTTTAGATGGCCGGCTTAAAGTTTTTTAAGTTAGTGTCGTCTAGTTATAAGGAAAAGTGTAAAAATGGATGCACAAAATATAAGAATTCGCCTGAAGGCTTTTGACCATCGTTTGCTCGATCTCTCAACAACCGAGATTGTGCACACCGCCAAAAGAACAGGTGCCAGTGTCAGAGGACCTATTCCTCTGCCGACCAGAATCGAAAAGTTTACGGTAAACCGTTCTCCGCACGTTGATAAAAAATCGCGTGAACAGTTCGAAATCCGTACTCACAAGAGATTGCTGGATATCGTAGATCCGACACCGCAGACAGTTGATGCTTTGATGAAGCTGGATTTGGCTGCCGGCGTAAATGTCGAAATTAAGTTATAATATTAATGTTGGCTTGTTGAATAAAGGGATAAGTCAACCTATTAAGAAAAGGAAAAACTAATAATGCGTACAGGTCTGATTGCAAAAAAACTTGGAATGTCCCGCATTTTCGAAGTTGACGGAACTCATGTTCCGGTTACAGTTTTGCAAGTTAACGGCTTGGAAGTCGTTGCAGTTAAGACCCAAGAGAAAGATGGTTATACATCTGTTCAATTGGGCTGCGGCGATATCAAAGCAAAGAACTTGACAAAGCCGATGAAGGGATATTTTGCAAAGGCTAATGTTGAGCCGAAGAGCAAATTGGCAGAATTCAGAGTATCCGAAGACTGCTTGCTTAATGTCGGCGATAAATTATCTGTAGAACATTTTGTACCCGGTCAATTTGTTGATGTTTGCGGTACATCAATCGGTAAAGGTTTTGCCGGTGTTATGAAGCGCCACAATTTCGGCGGTTTGGAAGCATCACACGGTGTATCAATTTCACACCGTTCGCATGGTTCTACAGGACAAAGACAAGATCCCGGTAAAGTATTTAAGGGCAAAAAGATGGCCGGACATATGGGTGATGAACGCGTAACCGTTCAAAACTTGAAGGTTGTGGCTGTTAATGCTGATAAGGGATTGATTATGGTTAAAGGCGGCGTTCCCGGATCGGATAATTCTTGGGTTTATGTTACCGATGCCATTAAGAAATCTGCTTCAGTAAAACTCCCGATGCCTGCCGGTTTGATTAAAGTTGATGAACCTGTTGCAGCTAAAGTCGAAGCTGAAGCTCCGGCTGAAAATGCATAAAGATAAGGATGAAAAATATGAAACAGGACATCTTAAATTTAGAAAACAAAGTTGTTGGCTCAATTGAACTTGACAATTCAATTTTCGGATTGGAAGTTTGCGCTGACATCTTGCATCGTGTTGTTGTATGGCAATTGGCAAGACAGCAAGCCGGAACACACAAGACCAAAGGTCGTTCCGAAGTTGCTTTGACACCGGCTAAACCTTTTAAACAAAAAGGCGGCGGTCGTGCTCGTCAAGGTTCCAGAAAAGGTACTCAGTTCCGTAAAGGCGGTATCGTATTTGGTCCGGTTGTAAGAGATCATTCTCACGACTTGACTAAGAAGTTCAGACAATTAGGTTTGAAGACTGCTTTGTCGGCTAAGCTGAAAGAAGGTAATTTGGTTATTTTGGATGATGCCAAATTGGCAGAGCCGAAAACCAAGTTGTTGAAGAGTAGCTTGGAAGCTTGCGGTTTGAATAACTGCCTGATTATCGGCGGTAAAGAGATTGATACCAATTTTGCTCTTGCTTCACGCAATTTGGTTGAAGTTGATGTTTTACCGGCGATGGGTGCTAACGTATATGACATCTTAAGAAGAGACAAGTTAGTTTTGACTAAAGATGCGGTTGCCTGCTTGGGAGAGAGATTGAAATGAGTAAGTCGAAAAACACAAACAATGTAACCGCCAAAATGTATGACACTTTGGTTCGTCCGGTTATTACTGAAAAGTCTATGCTTTCTTCAGAAAACGGCAAAGTTACATTTACGGTTCCTTTGTGGGCTGGCAAAGACGAAGTAAAGAGCGCTGTTGAAGCAATCTTTAATGTTAAGGTCACCAAAGTGAATACAATTCGCACAAACGGCAAGGAAAAAATGTTCCGCGGTCATGTCGGACAACGTTCTGACTATAAAAAGGCTGTGGTTACTCTTGCCAAAGGTCAAAATATTGATGTTACAACAGGAATTTAGAAAATGGCATTGAAAAATTATAAGCCCACATCTCCTGGACTTCGTCAGCTCGTTATCGTTGACAGAAGCGAGTTGTACAAAGGAGCACCTGAGAAGACATTGACAGTCGGTTTGACTAAAACCGGCGGTCGTGACAACTTCGGTCATGTTACCAGTCGCAGAGTTGGTGGCGGTCATAAACGCAAATTACGCGTGATTGACTTTAAACGCAGAAAGTTCGATTCAGAGGCTACTGTTGAGAGAATTGAATATGATCCTAATCGTTCGGCTTTTATTGCTTTGATTAGCTATGAAGACGGTGAAAAGGCTTATATTTTGGCTCCGCAAAGATTAAAAGCCGGTGATAAGGTTATATCTTCGGATAAAGCCGATATTAAACCGGGTAATGCAATGCCTTTGAAGAATATGCCGGTTGGTACTATTATTCACAATGTTGAGCTTAAGGCCGGTAAGGGCGGGCAGTTGGTTCGTTCAGCCGGATGCTATGCTCAATTGGTTGGTAAAGATGCCGGCTATGCACAATTAAAATTGAGCTCCGGCGAACTGCGTGTTGTTCGTGAAGAGTGCTTGGCTACCGTAGGCGCTGTTTCGAATCCGGACAACCAAAACAGATCGTTGGGTAAAGCGGGACGCAACCGTTGGCTGGGCAATCGTCCGGTTTCACGCGGTGTTGCTATGAACCCTGTTGATCACCCGCATGGTGGTGGTGAAGGCCGCACTTCCGGTGGTCGTCATCCGGTTACTCCTTGGGGTATTCCGACTAAGGGTTATAAGACTCGTACTAACAAAAAGACGGATAAATTCATTATGAGAAGCCGTCATGATAACAAGAAGAAATAAGGAGAAACGCTAATGACACGATCCGTATGGAAAGGCCCGTTTGTTGATGGCTATCTTCTGAAAAAAGCTGAAGCTGCCAGAGCTTCTAAGCGTAATGAAGTAATCAAAATTTGGTCCCGCCGCTCAACCATGTTGCCTCAATTTGTAGGTTTGACATTCGGTGTTCACAACGGACACAAATTTATTCCGGTTTTGGTTACCGAAGATATGATTGGTCATAAATTCGGCGAGTTTGCACCGACCCGTACATTCTACGGTCACGCTGCTGACAAGAAAGCTAAGAGAGGTTAATTATGAGTCAAGTTAAGAATCAAAGAAGAGTTAATGACAAAGAGGCTTTGGCTATATGTCATTCAATTCGTACCTCTCCGCGCAAACTGAATTTGGTTGCACAAACCATTCGCGGTATGAGTGCTTCTAAGGCTGTTGCTGAGCTCAGCTTTTCGAAGAGAAGAATTGCAAAAGTTGCTTTGAGTGTTTTGCAGTCGGCGATTGCAAATGCTGAGAATAATCATCAATTGAACATTGATAAATTGTTTGTTAAAGCAGCTTATGTTGGAAAAGGTTTGGTTATGAAGCGCATGAGCGCAAGAGGACGCGGAAGAGGCGCCAGAGTCTTGAAGCCGTTCTCAAACATGACCATTGTTGTTGCAGAGCGTGAGGAGTAATCTGATGGGACAAAAAGTAAATCCTACAAGTCTTCGTTTGGGTGTTAACCGCACCTGGGATTCTCGTTGGTATGCTGATGATAAGTATGCAGATTATCTTCACGAAGATGTAAAAATTAAAGAATTCTTGAAGGATAAGTTGGCTGCTGCCGGCATTAGCAAGATTTTGATTGAAAGACCTGCTAAAAAGGCCAGAGTTACCATTTATTCGGCAAGACCGGGTGTTGTAATTGGCAAAAAGGGTCAAGATATTGAAGTTTTGAAAAAAGACATTCAAAAAATGACTGACTCTGAAGTTCAATTGAACATTGTAGAAGTTAGAAAACCTGAGTTGGATGCACAATTGGTTGCTGACAGCGTTGCTCAACAGTTGGAAAGACGTGTTGCTTTCCGCAGAGCTATGAAACGCGTTATGCAGTCGGCTTTGCGCTTGGGTGCTGAGGGTATTAAGGTTGCTTGTTCAGGTCGTTTGGGCGGCGCCGAAATTGCTCGTACCGAACACTATCGTGAAGGCAGAGTTCCTTTGCACACATTGCGTGCTGACATTGATTATGCTACCTCAACCGCTCATACAACTTATGGTGCCTGTGGCGTAAAAGTTTGGATTTATAAGGGCGAAATTATGGCTCATGATCCAATGGCTCAGGACAAAAAGTTGGCTGAACAGAAATAATAGGTGAATAGAGATGTTAAGTCCAAAAAGATTGAAATTCCGCAAACAGCATAAGGGCCGTATTCACGGTCTGGCCAAAGGCGGATCAGAATTGAGTTTCGGTTCATACGGCTTGAAGGCTTTGACACCTGAGCGCGTTACAGCTCGCCAAATTGAGGCAGCTCGTAGAGCGATTACTCGTGAAATGAAAAGACTTGGTCAATTATGGATCAGAATTTTCCCTGATGTTCCGGTTTCAGACAAACCTGCTGAGGTTCGTATGGGAAAAGGTAAAGGCTCAGTAGAATTTTGGGTAGCCAGAGTAAAGCCCGGTCGTATTCTTTTTGAATGCGGCGGCGTAAGCGAGGAAATCGCTCGTTCGGCTTTGACTTTAGGTGCTGCTAAATTACCGATTAAAACTAAGTTTGTTAAAAAACTTAATTCAGAATTGGGAGCAGAATAATGGTTAAAACAAAAACTAAAGATTTGCGCGCTATGAGCTTGGACGAATTGGAAGCTAAGTTGCTTGAGAATAAAAAAGAGCAGTTTAACTTGCGCGTTCAGCAGTCGACCGGACAGTTGCAAAACACAGCACAGCTGGCAAAAGTTCGTAAGGAAGTAGCCAAAATCAACACGCTCATTACCGAGCGCAAGAAGAATAACTAAGGGAGAAATAATATGCCTAAAAGAATTCTTCAAGGTGTTGTTGTTAGTGATAAACAGGATAAAACTGTCGTAGTCAGTGTTGAGCGTCAGGTTATGCATCCGGTTTATAAAAAGTTCATCAAGAAAAGCAAAAAATATGCTGCTCATGATGAGAATAATCAGTTCAAAGTCGGCGATATGGTTAGCATTGAAGAATGCGCTCCAAAATCAAAGACCAAGACTTGGACTGTAATCGTTAATAACGCCTAGAGATAAGTCGTTTTAAGCGTTATTGGATAAATTTTCGCAAGTGCTAAGAAAAATCGCTATCATTGGCTGATTTTTCTTGCCTTGAGAAAAAATATAGAGTAATAGCATAGAACGATAACAAATAAAAAAGAAAAGGAAGTAAAAAATGATACAGATGCAAACCAACCTTGATGTCGCCGACAATTCTGGTGCTCGTCAGGTGCAGTGCATTAAAGTTCTTGGCGGGTCCAAGAGAATGCACGCCTCCGTTGGCGATGTTATTGTAGTGTCGATTAAAGACGCTATACCAAAGGGTCGTGTGAAGAAAGGTGATGTTCACAAAGCAGTGATTGTTCGTACTGCCAGTGATATCAGACGCAAAGACGGATCAGTTATCCGCTTTGACAGTAATGCTGCGGTTCTTATTAATAAGGACGGCGAGCCGATCGGTACTCGTATCTTCGGCCCCGTTACCAGAGAGCTCAGAAGCAAGAAGTTTATGAAAATTATTTCATTAGCACCGGAGGTATTATAATGCCTAAGTTAAAAATTAAAAAGGGCGACCAAGTTGTTATTTTGTCAGGTGATGACAAAGGCAAAACTGGTGAAGTATTAAAAGCAATGCCGAAAGAAAATAAGGTAGTTGTGCAAGGCGTTAATTTGGTAAAAAGACATACCAAACCCAGCCAAACCAATCCTGGCGGTATTGTTACTAAGGAAGCACCGCTCAATGCTTCAAAAGTAGCTTACGCGAAAGATGGCAAAGCCACCAAAATCGGCTACAAAGAAGTTAAGGGCAAAAAAGTGCGTTTCGCTCGTAAAACCGGTGATGTAATCGATTAATGGGAGAAAAATTTATGGCAAATTTTGAAGATTTATACAATCAAGTCATAAAAAAATCTCTTGTGGAAAAATTCGGTTACACTAATCCACATGAGATTCCGAAGCTGACTAAAATTGTATTGAATATCGGTGTCGGCGATGCTGTTGCCGATAAAAAGAAACTGAACAATGCAGTAGAAGAATTGGCTTTGATTGCCGGTCAAAAGCCGGTTGTAACCACAGCCAGAAAGTCTATTGCTACCTTTAAGCTGAGAGAAGGTATGCCGATCGGTTGCAAAGTAACTCTGCGTTCTACCAAGATGTATGAGTTTTTGGAGAGATTGATCAATATGGCATTGCCGCGCGTTAGAGACTTTCACGGTATTACCGGAAAGAACTTTGACGGCAGAGGTAACTTTGCTTTCGGTATTAAAGAGCAGATTATCTTTCCTGAAATTAACTATGACAAGGTTGAAAATATTCGCGGTATGGATATTTGCATCTGCACTTCGGCTAAGACCGATGAAGAGGCAAAAGCCTTATTGACAGCTTTTAACCTGCCTTACAAGAAATAAGTGGAGAGAAACTAATGGCAAAAACAAGTTCAGTTTATAGAAACTTGAAAAGAGCAAAAATGGCAGAGAAGTTTGCTTCTCGTCGTGCAAAGCTCAAGAAAGTAGTTATGGATAAAACCATCTCTCCGGAAGAGAGATTTCAGGCTACTTTGAAGTTGGCTGAGATGCCGCGTAATTCTGCTAAAATCAGATATAGAAATCGTTGCAGAATCACCGGCCGTTCTCGTAGTGTATACCGGAAATTCGGGTTGAGCCGTGTTGAGTTGAGAGATATGGCCAGCTTCGGTGAGATTCCGGGTTTGGTTAAATCAAGCTGGTAGGGAGATAAGATTATGTCTATGTCTGATCCTTTGGGCGATATGCTCACACGCATTAGAAACGCACAGAGAGCGAAGAAGAGTGAAGTCGTATCACCTGCTTCTCGCTTGCGTGAAAATGTTTTGGAAGTTTTGAAAAAAGAGGGCTACATTTTGGGCTATGAAAAGACCAATGTTCGTCCGGGAATTGATGAACTTCACATTAAACTGAAATACTTTGAAGGCGCTTCGGTTATCACAGAGATTTTCCGTGTTTCCACACCGGGAAGAAGAGTTTATTCTTCAGTGAAAGATTTGCCGAGAGTATATAATGGCTTGGGTATTTCGATTATTTCTACTCCGCAAGGTGTTATGAGCGATAACGATGCTCGTAAAGCCAATGTCGGCGGCGAAATTTTGTGTCAGGTATTTTAAGGGAGGATATTTACTATGTCGAGAGTTGGAAAATATCCGGTTATTGTTCCTGACGGAGTTAATGTTACTGTTGAGAGCAACAATGTTTTGGTAAAAGGCAAAAACGGCGAGTTGTCTTGTCATTTTGATGCCGACCATATCGATGTTAAATTAGACGGTAACAAGGTTACTGTTTCTCCAAAGTCTGAAACCAAAGAGGCCAGAGCTTTGTGGGGAACAACCAGAGCCAATATTAACACTCTTGTTAAAGGTGTTAGTGAAGGCTTTAAGAAAGATTTGGAATTGGTTGGTGTTGGTTATAAAGCTCGTGTTGAAGGATCAAAATTGATTTTGTCCTTGGGCTTTTCACATGATGTTACGGTTGAAACCCCTAAAGGTTTGAAGATTACTTGTGCATCACCGACACAAATCAGTATTTTTGGTGCAGATAAGCAACTTGTCGGTCAAACTGCGTCGGAAATTCGCAACTGGCGTAAACCTGAGCCTTATAAAGGAAAAGGTGTTAAATATGTTGGCGAATATGTACGTCGTAAAGAAGGCAAGAAGAAATAAGGATAAATAAAATGAGTACACCAAGAGAATTGTTTGAAAAGAGAAAAGGGCGTGTTCGCTCAGCTCTTAAAAAGGCTGCAAACGGCAAAATGAGATTGTCGGTATTCCGCAGCGGAAAGCATATGTATGCTCAAATTATCGATGATAATAAGGGTGTTACTGTGGCATCGGCTTCGACTTTGGATAAAGAAGTTCGTGACAGCTTGAAAAAGACAGCCAATATTGAAGCGGCAAGTTTTGTCGGCAAATTGATTGCTGAACGTGCTGTCAAAGGCGGTGTAAGTGAGGTTGTTTTTGATCGCGGCGGTTATATCTATCATGGTCGCATCAAAGCTTTGGCTGACGCAGCACGTAGTGCTGGATTGAAATTCTAAGGAGAGTCAAAATGGCACAACAATCTGTTGATCAGCACAATAAAGCTGAAAGAAAAGAAGAACTGGTTGAAAAATTAGTTCATGTTAACCGCGTTGCCAAAACAGTTAAAGGCGGACGTACAATGTCGTTTGCCGCTGTGGTTGTCGTCGGCGACCAAAAGGGTCGTGTCGGATTTGGTTCGGGTAAGGCCGCTGAAGTTCCTGAGGCAATTACTAAAGCAACCAATGAAGCCAAAAGAAATATGGTTCGTATTCCGCTTCGTGAAGGCAGAACTTTGCACCACGATGTTTCCGGACATTTCGGAGCCGGCAAAGTTTATTTGCGTACAGCTCCTGCCGGTACCGGTGTTATTGCCGGTGGTCCGATGCGTGCAGTATTTGAAGTTTTGGGCGTACAAGATGTCGTTGCAAAATCAGTAGGATCTAACAATCCTTACAACATGATAAAAGCTACTTTTAACGCTTTGGAATCAATCAACTCACCGAGAATGGTTGCTGCAAAACGTGGTAAAAAAGTAGGCGACATTGTTGCTCGTCGCGAGAATTCGAACTCTAAATCCGTTGCAGAGGAGGTCTAAAGCAGATGGCTAATGCAAAAAAGAAAATGATTAAGGTTGAGCAAATTGCCAGCCCGATCGGCAGACCGCAAGATCAAAGAGCTACTTTGATTGGTTTGGGTTTGAACAAGATGCATAAGGTATCTGAATTAGAAGATACTCCTGCAGTTCGCGGAATGATTAAGAAGGTTCAGCACTTAGTCAAAGTTTCAGAGTAAGAGTTTTGCAAAAGGGGTGTCATGCTTGTAATTTTTTCGCTTATGTAGTTTTATCTACACCGCGCTCAAAAATTGCTTCGCAGCACACCTCTTTATCAAAACTTAACTAGAAGATGATGAGACTTTTTTATGAAGGAATATGAAAAATGAAACTGAATGAAATTAGAGATAACGAAGGTGCTCGCAAGTCGCGCAAACGTGTTGCTCGCGGTATCGGAAGCGGCTCAGGTAAGACCGGCGGTCGTGGTCAAAAAGGTCAAAAATCCCGTTCAGGTGTTGCAGTTAACGGTTTTGAAGGCGGCCAAATGCCGATTTACCGCAGATTGCCAAAACGCGGATTTAAGAACCACTTTGCCAAAGAGTTTGCTGTCGTTAACTTGGATACTTTGCAAAAGGCAATTGATGCCGGCAAATTGAATGCTGATGATGTTAATGTTGAAAGCTTGCTCAAAGCTGGCGTTATCAACAAAAAGTTGGACGGTGTTCGTCTGCTTGGCAGGGGTGCTTTGACAGCTAAAGTTAGTGTTAGTGTTAACTCAGCATCAAAGACTGCAGTGGCAGCGGTAGAAAAAGCCGGAGGCAGTGTAAAACTCGTTTAAAACTGCGTATAACGGCACATCTAAAGCCAAAATTGCGAAAGAGAGAAAATTCATGTAGGCTTTACTACACTAGAATTTTCTCTCTTCTTATTTTGACTTTATCTGTACCATTCTTCGCAGTTTTATTTTAGTACACTCCTGTCGCTTTTAAGAGGGTTTTTTATTATTTACGCACGCTATCCGAGTTTTACTATACAAAGCCATGTAGGCTTTTACTATGTAGAAATTTTCCGAGCTTTTTAAATCACTTTATTTAAACCATTCTTCAAGATTTACGTAATAAAAATTATTTGAGAAACTTCATGTTAAATAAAAAAAGTTTCTCTCGTGATGAGAGAAACTTTTTTTAAGGTTGGTACTGTTTAAGAGCCATGCTAACGGAGACTACCGCCAACAGAGCTGCCCACAAGGCAATTCCCAGCGCAAGAGAGTTTTTGACCTCACCTTTGAAAAAGGTATAAACCAAATAGACAGCTAAAGCGACAAGCATAACCGCCAAGCTAAGCAGGAATGCACTTTCCCAGCCGACGAAAAATTGCAGTGTTACCATGATAGCAACAAAAGGTCCAATGACTATGGTTGCTGCTATGGCCTCAATTTTGTGGGCTTTTAAGTAATCTTTGATTTTTTTCATAATAGATAAATTTTAATAATAAAAATTTGAATGCAGTATATAATCTATTGTGATTTTTTCAACTTTTTTTTCAATTTTTTTACTGGACAATAAAAAATAAAGGTATATATTAATGGCTCGTTTTTAATTATTAATTTAACAAACATGCTGTATGAAAACATGGATTATTATTTTAGCTGTGCTGTTGGTTGTATCACTGGTGATTAATGTTTTTTTGGCGGTTAAATTGCATAACTGTCGGAAAGGGAGAAGAAATGACAGATATATGACGGCAGCGATGATTAGCTTTGATTAAAAAAAGTTACTCATTTAAATAATACTCATAAATACAAAAAAGATGAAAGTACTAATTATTATTATCGGTTTGCTGCTGATTGCGGCTATTTGGGTGATTTTTCGCCAAAATGAAAGAAGTGATGTGCAAAAGGAGTTTTTGAATTTATCACTCCAGCGCATTAAAGATTTGGAAGAAGAAAATGTCCATCTGAAACAACGGGTTGAAAGCTTGGGCAAAGCTAATCAACCGGAATCAACGGACAATGACTATCAGGGACATTGATCCTTTGATGTCTGACTTAAAGAAGGATTTCTCTTGTTAAAAAGAGAGGTCTTTTTTTATGCCTTGATTTTTGCCAAGGTAAGGACTAATACTATAATCAGCAAGGAGAGTTGTGTTGTTTGATATTCAAAAAGGTTTGGCTAATTTAAAAGCTCATATTAAAATTGCTCCATTGAGCGCCGGAGTTTATCGGATGATAGACGACAGGGGCGAAGTGTTGTATGTGGGCAAAGCTAAAAGTATCAAAAAACGCATAACATCTTATTCACACATTAATAAATTACCGGTTCGATTGCAGCAAATGGTGGCGCAAATCGATAGAATGGAATTTATTGTTGTTGAAAATGAATCGCGAGCTTTGTTGGTGGAAAACGAGCTGATAAAAAAATACAAACCGCGGTATAATATTTTGCTGAAAGATGATAAAACTTTTCCTTATCTGATGATTGATACGCAAGCTGATTTTCCCAGATTGTCAAAATATCGTGGCGGACGCAAAGGGAAGAATAAGTATTTCGGACCGTTTGCCTCGGTGTTGGCGGTTAATGAAGTTTTGAGCGTGCTGCAAAAGGGGTTTTTGTTGCGTTCATGTCGTGATGCCGTATTTTCTAATCGCCAAAGACCTTGTTTGATGTATCAGATAAAACGTTGTTCAGCTCCGTGCGTAAATATGATTAGCAAAGAAGAATATGGTAAGTTGGTAGAAAAAGCGATTGCCTTTTTGGAAGGTGATGATGATAGCTTGCAAAAAAGTTTGTATGAGCAGATGGAAAAAGCCAGTGCAGACCTTGATTATGAAAAAGCTTTGGTTTTGCGTGATAGGATCAGAGCGTTAAGTAACATCCAATCAAAACAAAATGTTGAATATTCGGCATTGAAATCGGCTGATATAGTTGCTGCAGCTCAAGAAGGTGATTTGACGGCAGTGGAGATATTTTTTATTCGTTCAGGGCAAAATTGCGGTAATGCGGTTTATTTTCCGGAACAAGCGGAAGGAGCTGATTTGCGCGAGGTTATAGAGGCTTTTATCGGGGAATTTTATGCTGAAAGAGCAGTGCCGAAAGAAATTATAAGTTATGAGGATATTGATAGCGATTGGTGGAGCAGTGCTTTGGGGACTAAAGTTTTGTCACCAAAGGTCGGAAATAAACGCAAGCTGGCAGAATTTGCTTATAACAATGCAATTGATGCATTGCGCCGGAAAATTGCTTTAGAGGCCTCGGTAAAAGCCAATTTGGAGATGTTGCGTGATAAATTCGGATTGAGCAAAATTCCGCAACGCATTGAGGTTTATGATAACTCACATAATCAGGGCAGTTATGCAATCGGGGCGATGATTGTGGCAACACCGAATGGTTTTGATAAAAAAAATTATCGAACTTTTGATATAAAATATACAGCTGAAACGCGTGATGATTTTGCTATGATGAAAGAAGTGCTGACGCGACGGTTTGAGCGAATGAGTAAGGAAAATCGACCGGATGTTATTTTGCTGGACGGCGGCAGAGGACAATTAAATGCAGTACACGAAGCACTGAAAAACTATGATTTGAGCGGAATTACGATTGTCGGAATTTCAAAAGGGGAAGATCGTAATGCCGGCAGAGAGTTTTACCATATTAAAGACAGAGAAAGTTTTGATTTGGAATATCGTTCACCTTTGGCATTTTATTTGCAAAATTTGCGTGATGAAGCACACCGCTTTGCTATCGGAACGCATCGCAAAAAAAGGGCAAAATCAATGACAAAATCGAGTCTTGATGAGATCGAGGGAATAGGAGCTTGGCGCAAAAAAGAATTGTTGAAATATTTCGGTTCAACCAAGGATGTGGCAGATGCCTCGTTGAGTGACTTGCAAAAAATTGCGGGCATTAGCAAAAAAACAGCGGAAAAAATATATAATTACTTTCATAATTGATAATTATAATCTAAAATACCTACATTAATTATAAACTTAAGGGTGCAAAAATGTATAATCTTCCTAATTTGTTGACTTTTTCAAGAATTGTCGTAATTCCGGTTATATTCTTATCGTTGTATTTTCAAGGAACATTATGGTCATTGTTTACGGCAGTTTTGTTTATTATTGCTTCTATAACCGATTATTTTGACGGGTATTTGGCACGCGCCAGAGGTGAGACTTCAGCTTTAGGGCGTTTGATGGATCCGATAGCCGATAAATTGTTGGTGGCATCAGCTTTGGTTGTTTTGTTGGCTAAGCCGGATATGGTGTGCACAAGATTGAGTTTTATTCCGATTATAGTGATTTTGTGCCGCGAATTGTTGGTTTCGGGATTGAGAGAGTTTTTGCGCGAAGTTAATGTGGGATTGCCGGTTACGCGCTTGGCTAAGTGGAAGACAGGTTTTCAGATGACAGCCCTATCAATGATGTTATTGAAAGGATTTTGGTATTGGGGCGGTATCGGTGAAGTTCTTTTATGGGTTGCCGGCGTGTTGACCTTTATTACAGGATATCAATATTTTCAGAAAAGTTTGGATTATATTTGCGAGACGGAAAAATGCGCAAAAATTCCGCCTATGCCTAAGATTATTCAAGAGTTGGCCGATACCGAATCTGTCAGAAAAGTCAGAGAGGTAACAAAAGCCGCTAAACAAAAAGCCGAGACGGTTAAAAAGAAAATTAAAGCTACAAAAAAAGCTGTTGCAAAGCCGGCTAAAATTACTAAAAACAGCAAGACTCGTAAAAAGGTCAGCAAAGTCGGATAGCGGTTTATGGAAAAAGCGGAAAAGCACATTTTAGTTGTTGATGATGATACTCGTTTGAGGGAGTTGTTGCAACGTTTTCTGCGAGAACACGGGTATATGGTTTCAACAGCAAAAGATGCTGATGAAGCGCGTGAGATGTTGAAACAATATCGTTTTAATTTGTTGGTTGTTGATGTGATGATGCCTAAAGAAAACGGTTTTGAGTTCTTGGCAAAATTGCGTCAGGAAAGTTTGGTGCCGGTGATTATGCTGACGGCTTTGGCCGGTGTCGATGACAGAATTACCGGACTGGAAAACGGAGCTGATGATTATCTGTCTAAGCCTTTTGATACTAAAGAGTTGTTGCTTCGAATTGCCAATATTCTAAAGAGAGTTGATTCTGAAAAAGAAAATAAAGAAAAATTAGGATTAGGATTGTGCGTTTTTGATATGCAAAACAAAGAACTGCATCTCAAACAGGGGGGGATTGTGCATTTAACGGCAGTGGAGCAAAACCTTCTGATGATATTGGGTGAAAAAAGCGGACAAGTGTTTACACGCGAAAAGCTGTCAGAAATTTTGGGGGCCGGACAATCGCCGCGATCGATTGATGTGCAGATAACACGGTTGCGCAAAAAAATTGAGAAAGATTCTAAAAATCCGCGTTATTTACAGACAGTTCGCGGCAAAGGTTATATGTTGCTGCCAGATTAGAAGAGGTTTGTGGCGATGCATCTTAAACTACCGATAAAATGGGAAGAAAGATTGAGCTATTGGCGCTATAAATTGTTGCCGAGGACTTTGTTTTTTCGTACAATGTTATTGATTTTTATGCCGCTTATCGGTGTGCAAATAGTATCGGTGGTAGTGTTTTTTGATAGCAGCTGGAGCCGTATGGGACGGCGGTTGGCTGATAATTTGGTTGATGACATTAAGGTGGTGCTTGATTTGCATCAAACCGGATTTCCCCAAGAGAGTTTGGCGTTGTTGGCAAACTATGATTTGCAGATGGATTTTAGTGTGATTGAACGCGGTGATGAGGTGCGTTCGAGCTATGTGCCTGAAGATAATAAGTTAGTGTTGGAATATTTGAGAGATGCATTGCGTCGTGATCTTAAGGGAATGTATTGGCGAATTTTTTATGATAAAGGTAATGCTAAGCATGATTTGGTTATTATTATTGATGATGGCGATGAAGTTTATCGTTTTGCTTGTCCGCGTAAAAAAGTATTTTCGTCTTCAATTTTTATGTTTGTGGTATGGATGGTGGCAACATCGATATTTTTGCTGGGTGTATCAATGTTGTTTTTACGGATTCAGGTCAGAGCGATTGATGATTTGGCACAAACTTCGGAGAACTTTGGTAAAGGTATTTATGACGATGGCTTTAAGCCTTATGGATCATCAGAGGTTCGTAAAGCCGGGTTGGCTTTTATCAAAATGAGGGAGCGCATATTGAGGCAAATTATGGAAAGGACACAAATGCTGGCAGGTATTTCACATGATTTGCGCACTCCTTTGACCCGAATGAAATTAGTCGCTTCAATGATGGAAGACAGTCAGGATAAAAAAGATTTTTTGATTGATATTGATGAAATGGAAAAAATGCTCAACGGATATTTGGCATTTGTGCGAGGTGAAGGCAACGAAGAGCCGGCTGAAACAGATGTAGCAGCTTTGGTGAAAGGTATTTGTGAACGATTTAAAATTGAACATAAAAAAATAAGATATATGTCAAAATCTGAGGGCATTTTGATGGTGGTAAAAGAGCAAGCATTAAAACGAGCTATTACGAATATTATTGCAAATGCTTGTCGATATGGTAAAAAAGTTGAAGTGAGAGTTGAACAAAGCGAACGAAAGTTGAATATTATAGTCGATGATAATGGTCCGGGAATTCCCAAAGATAAAAGAGATGAGGTTTTCAGAGCATTTTATCGTTTGGAAAAATCGCGTAATAAAGAAACCGGCGGTATCGGACTGGGTTTGGCTATTACCAGAGATATTATTGCCTCACATGGCGGAAAAATTATATTAGGTGACAGCAAATTGGGCGGATTGAAAGCCGTGATAGAGTTACCGATTTAGAAAGGAAAAGATGATGACAGACGAAGTTTTACAGTCAGAAGAGGATTTGAACGCGACAGCTGCGGATGAAGCAGATGTGATGAAAGATTTTAATTTTGATGATATTTTGGAAAATCCCGCCGATGCCAATGTAACATCAGATGATGCTAGTGTTGAGCAACCGCTGGAAGAAATGCAACCGGTCGAGCCGATTGTTGCACCGGAAGATATATTTATGTCAACTGATGTTGTGGCAGATGTGACAAATGAGAATGAAAATGTAGTGCCGGAAATTAATGTACAACCGGAAGTTGTTGATTTTTCCGAACCGATGGCTGATGTTGCTCCGACGGATGATGTGAATACGGCTTTTATTGATGATACTCTGAATAATCAAGCGGATTTATCTCCTTTGAGTGGACTGAAGACAACAGATAATTTAAGCTATTTGAAGGCGTACGATGGAGCCTTAAGCGCCAATATGTACAACATGGATAAAAACTTTACAGGAGAAGTTTTTGAGGGAACAGCGGATTGTGATACCATTCATATTAATGTCGGTTATGATACCTATGGCTGGAATGTTGAATTTGCCAATGGCACTAATATGGGATTGCGTGATGTGCGGGAATATCAAAAAAGACAGGGATGTTTGCCTTTTGATTCCGGTAATATAACTTATGGCGGAAGGGTGTTGCGGTTTTCCGGAGTGAACAGAATTGTAGTTTATGAAAGCGTGAAGTATTTTTCTTATGGGGCCTGAGTTAATGCCTAAAGTTGAAATAGTAACCATAAAAGATCAAGATGACGGTATGCGCCTGAATAGGTGGTTTTTGAAATATTATCCAAACTTGCCGTTGGCAAGATTGCAAAAATTGTTACGCACCAAACAAATAAAAGTTGATGGTAAAAAAGCAGAGGTATCACTGAAATTGTGCAGCGGACAACAGCTGAGAATTCCACCAATCAATGATGAAATGACAGAGGTTGAAAAAGGAAAAATAAGTAAAACTGATGAAGAATTTATCAAATCCTTGGTCGTCTATAAAGATGAAAACATTATTGTCTTAAATAAGCCATCGGGGGTGGCGGTGCAGGGCGGAACCAACACTAAACATCATATTGACGGAATGTTAGAAGCCTTGAGATTTGAAAAGGAAGAAGCTCCGCGTTTGGTACACCGTATTGATAAAGATACATCAGGAATTTTAGTATTGGCCAGAGACAGAAAAAATGCTGAAGTTTTAACGAGAGCTTTTAAGGAAAAAGATATCAGCAAAACCTACTTAGCGGTGGTGCAAGGCAAGCCTAAAAAAGATAAGATGATTATTGATGCGCCGTTGCTGAAATCGGGTGAAAAAATGATAGTATCATCAGAGGGGCAGAAATCTTTGAGTGAGATGGAAGTTCTTGATTGTACCGGAGACAAGGTTGCTTTGGTGAAATTAAGTCCTAAAACCGGGCGTACGCATCAGTTGCGCGTACATATGCAATATATAGGGAATCCGATTATCGGCGATGATAAATATGGCAGCAGAGATAAATTGAACGATATTGCCAACAAATTGCATTTACACGCATACAAAATAGATTTGTCGAGCATATATAAGAAATTGGTAGTCAAAGCAATGCTGCCGGATTATTTTAATGAGACATTGGCAACTTTGGGTTTGGAATTGCCTGAAATATAAGG
Organism: uncultured Pseudomonadota bacterium; assembly: GCA_902763535.1. Classification (GTDB taxonomy): domain Bacteria; phylum Pseudomonadota; class Alphaproteobacteria; order RF32; family CAG-239; genus CAZU01. The sequence continues at coordinate 70,175 of CACWSG010000003.1, forward strand.
AGAAAAAAATGGGAATGGTGAAAAAAACAGCATCAATTGTAGCTTCGCTTATTATTATCTTGGCGATAGGCGGTTTTGTTTTTGTGCGTAATTTTGATTTGAATCGTTATAAAACATATATTGAAGAGATTGCTTTGCGTGAAACCGGACGAAAGTTGTCGCTGAACGGCGATGCAAAAATAGGGCTGTCGCTGGTTCCGACATTAGTAATTAATGATGTTACTTTTGCTAATCCCGAATGGGCGCAAAATCCCTATATGGCAAAATTGGATAAATTGGAAGTTCAATTTTCGTTAGGAGCTTTGTTGCACAAACAAATTAATATTAAAAAATTTATTTTAGTCAAACCGGAAGTTTATTTGGAAGTTGCCAAAGACGGAAACAAAAGTTGGGAGTTTGCCAAACTAAGCGATAAAGGCCAAAGCAACAATGGAAAAAGTTCTCCGCAAGTTAAAGATGCAAAAGCGGTTGCCGCAATCGGATTGATTGCCAAAGAGGTGAGATTAGAAGACGGGCAGGTTAACTATTATGATGCAAAAAGCAAAGAAAATATAAATGCTCAGATTAATGAAATTGAGCTGGAAGTTGAAGATGACAAGCCGATAGAATTAAAGTTGGATGCTATTTATGACAACAAATCAATTCAGGCGAATTTGAAATTATCCGAACTTAAAAAGATTATGCAAAGCGGAAATGTAGATGTTGAGGGAGTTGTTGAGGCGCTCGGTATAAAAACAAGTTTGCAAGGGTTGGTTTCTAATGTTATGAGCGATGTAAGTTATCAAATGGAAGTTGATGTACATAATCCGGCGGGTAACTTTAAGTTGCCGGAGATGAGCTTATTGTCAAGAATTGATGGCGATATGAATAAAGCTGATATTAATATTCGTAATTTAAATTTGGCGACCAACTCGGTCAGCGGTAATGCTAAGGTAGATTGGAGCAAGGCAAAACCTTATGTTGAGGCCGATTTACGCAGTGATATATTTAATGTGAAATCTTTAACTCAAAAGTCGATGTTGTCGTGGTCAGGACCGAAATTGATTGCCGAAGCTCAGGCTTTGGAAATGGTGCCGAATGACAAAATACCTTATCAATACTTGAATTTGCTCAACGGATTGTTCAATGTAAAAGTTGGCAAATTGATATTGCCGGATGGTTTGATTTTGCAAGATATTTTGCTCAATGCGAAATTAAATAACGGAGTTTTAAATGTTAACAAATTGAATACTGCGGTTTATGGTGGAAAAGTTAATTTAAGCGGAGTTGTAAATGCGGCTAAACAATCGCTGAGCAGCAAAATTAGTGCCTCGCAGATAAAGTTTAATAATTTGTATGAAGTGTTGGTTGATGATGATGACTTTACGGTGTTGAGCGGTGGTTTGATGGATGTTGATGCGGATTTGGCAACCACCGGTGCAACTTATCGTAAATGTTCTGAGAATTTGACGGGACAATTTACCGCTATGATTGACAAGACGGTATTTAAGGCCGGACAAATTGAATGGCTGACCGAAGGTGTGGTTGCCGAATTGTTCAAGCTTTTGAATATTGATACCAGCAGGCATGATGAGCTTAATGTCGAATGTGCAGTGGTTAACACCAAAATTAAGGGCGGCAAAGCTGAGTTTAACAAGGGAATAGTTTTCAACTCGGATAAGTTGCAGTTGGTCAGCAGCGGTAATGTCAATTTGGTTAATGACAAGATTGATTTTACAATCAGTCCGACTTTGAATAAACTATCAAAAGGAAATCTTACTCAAGCGTTGGCTTCATTTGTGCATTTGGGCGGAAAATTGCAAAATCCTTCCCTAAAGTTGGATAAGACTTCAGCGGTTTCAACAGTGGTCGGTACAATTGCTACCAATGGGCTTTATTTGGGCGGAGAGGTTTTGTTGGGAAACGATGACAATTTGTGCTATAATGCTTTGCAAGGAACCAAGTATGCCAATCGTTTTACCAAAAAAGAAAGTGCGATGAATAGTGCAAAAGAATCTTATCAGGATGTTGCCGGACAAGCGCGTGATGCTGCCAAAGAAATCGGTGATGCCGCCAAAGGATTATTTAAGTCATTTAAGAATTCACTGAAAGGTAAATAAGTTGAAAGCAGAAGAACTGAAACAGGCTATTAAGGAAATTGACGACAATCGCGACAAGATGCAAAAACAGTTGCTGGATTTTGCCGAGACTGATTTGTTATTTTTCTTTAGTGATAAACCTGAATTGTTGGCTTGGCAAAAACAAAAATGGCAACCGATTATTGAATGGGCAGAAGATTTGTTGAAAGTTAAGCTGAAAGTTACTTCAGAATTGGCAGTGCCGGATAATCATGACATAATCAAAGCATTGAACAAAATTTTTCAAGAGGTTAATGCAAAAGAATTTTGTTGCTGGTATGCGGCAGCGCTTAATTTGCGCTCGGTGTTGTTGGGGTTGGCTTTGATAAAAAATAAGCTTAATGCGCAACAGGCGGCTGATTTGGGTGCCTTGGAAGAGTTGTGGCAAAATGAGCAGTGGGGCGAAGATGAACAAGCTTTGGCAATGCGTAAAATAAAAGCTGATGAATTGTCAGAAATCGAAAGTTTTTTACAATGCGCGATGTAGTAGTCAGAGTTAAGGGGCGCGTACAAGGTGTCGGCTATCGTCGTTTTGCGGTCAGCAAAGCTAAAGAAATCGGAGGGATTTCCGGTTGGGTGCATAATGACTATGACGGGTCGGTGTTGTTACGTCTGCAAGGTGAAGATGATAAAATAGATGCTATGTTGCTGGCCTGTCAAAAAGGACCTTTGTGGGGAAGAGTTGATAAACTTGAATTTGTGGTCGGAAGAATAAGTTCATTCTTACCGGAGGTAGAAAGCGGAGTTTTTAAAAGAGTATAAGAAAAACAGCTTATTTGGCAACGCGACAGAACTTGGAGACAGGGCACTGATTACAGATAGGATTTTTGGCCTTGCAAATGTAGCGTCCGAATAAAACTAGCCAATGATTAACATGACGACGATATTCATCAGGCAATTTGTTAAGGTCACTTTCAACTTCTAAAGGAGTTTTCCCATCGCTTAGGTCCAATCTTTGAGCCAAACGCAGGACATGAGTATCAACAGCAACGGTCGGTTCATTCCACCACACATTGAGCAAAACATTGGCTGTTTTTCTTCCAACTCCCGGTAGTTTTTCTAAAGCTTCTTGGCTGTGAGGAACTTCACCGCCATGTTGTGCTACTAAAATTTCGGACATTGCAATAATGTTTTTGGCTTTGTTGTTATATAGACCGATAGTCTTGATGTAATTTTTTAATTTTTCCAATCCTAAATTCAGCATAGCTTGAGGGGTATCGACAATCTTAAACAGCTCTTGAGTTGCTTTATTGACACCTTTATCGGTGCTTTGTGCCGAAAGAATAATTGCCACTAACAGGGTATAAGCATTATGAAATTCCAACTCACTTTTGGGGTTGGCGTCTTTTGCTTTAAACACATCTAAGATGTTTTCAATTTCTTTAATATCTCTCATGCCTTGACACCTCCGGCGCCGGCCGCTTTAGGGGCATTTTCATCTAAGGGCCAACGCGGGCGCGGCTTAAATTCCAAATCGCTGAACATATTATGAATGGCGTGTTCAACTCCTGCCCAAGCAATCATAACTCCGTTATCGGTGCACAAATTAACCGGCGGAGCGGCAAATAAGAGTTTGGTGTTATCGCAGAGTTCTTGCAGACGACTGCGCAAATACAAATTGGCAGCCACACCTCCGGCAACAACCAAATGTTGACCATCAGGATAGTTGGTTTTAAAATAACGAATGGCTTTTTCCAATTTGTGGGTAAATACATCAGCAACAGCTTTTTGAAAACAAGCACAAATATCAGCGATGTCGCGTTTGCGCATAATGGCGTGTTCAATAATTCCATCAGGCGCATAAGATTCAACAATTTTGCGTACGGCGGTTTTAAGACCGGAAAATGATAAATCACAGTCGGGCGAATTGTATAACGGACGCGGCAAAACAAAACGAGAATCATCACCAAGTGCTGCCATTTTTTCGACCATCGGACCACCGGGGTAACCTAAGCCCAACATTTTAGCAACTTTATCAAAAGCCTCGCCGGCAGCATCATCAATCGTGGTGCCTAAGCGTTTAAATTGTCCTACTCCTTCAACTACCAAAATTTGGCAATGACCGCCGGAGGTCAACAACAAAAGGTAAGGATAGGAAATATCGTTGCCAAGTCTGGCAACCAAAGCATGAGCTTCCAAATGGTTGAGGGCAATAAAAGGTTTATTCAAGGCCAAAGCAAGAGCTTTGGCGGCCATAACACCAACCGTAACCCCACCGATAAGTCCTGGACCTGCTGCCACGGCGATGGCGTCAACATCTTGCGGGGCAATATGGGCAGACTTGAAAGTTTCATCAATTATCTCATCAATATGTTCCAGATGGGCGCGGGCAGCCAACTCGGGAACAACTCCGCCAAAATTTTTGTGCTCGCTTTGGGTGAGTACCGTGGATGAGAGAATTTCTTTTTTATCACTAACGATTGCGGCGGCTGTTTCGTCGCAACTGCTTTCAATTCCTAAGACTAACATTTTTGTGCTTCTTAAAATTTAAATTGTTGTTGCTTATTTGATGATATTATATACACTGTTAAATATATAATGCCAAGCATTTTTATCATAAAAAACGGAGAAACAGTCATGGCAAAAGCAAAAACGGAACTTAATGAAGATAACAAAACAGCTCAATCTAACCATTATTGGGGAAAATTGGGAAAAGGGTTGATGAGTTTGGCCGTTGTTGGTGCATTGGGCTATGGGGCTTGGTATAACCGAGCCGAGTTGAAAGCTTGGATTGATGAGTTGATGGCTCCCAAACAAGATGAGCTTATGATCGGACAAGTTACTGACTTGCAACAGCAGTTGATTGATTTGCAAAGCAGGTTGCGCGAGGTTGAATATGTTGCAAAGAATCCTGATTTTTCCGCTGTGCAAAAACGAATCGATGATATTGAGCAAATTAGTGTTAATACCATAAGGTCAAAGGCAGATGTTGATGCTTTGTTGGGTTTGGTTGTGCGTATGGATAATGCGGAAGAGAGATTGCGTTCATTATCAAAGGTAACAGATGACGGGGCGTTGATTTTGACTGCAGCAACTTTGGTAAAAGAAGCAGGAATGCGCGGCGGTGAATTTGTATATGAAGCCGAAGTACTGAGCGAAATCACCAAAGGAAATGTTAAAGTTAAAGATGAGGTGAAAAAAATCGAAGACATTGCAGCATTAGGAGTGCCGAGCAAAGAAGAATTGCAAAAAGAATTTATTGAAGCTTATGTGGCCAAATATCCGCAAGAAATTGAAGAAGAAACAAAAGCAACTAACTGGAAAGAAAGAATTTTTAGCAAACTGAACAAGATGATAAAAATCAGGAAATCCGGTGAAGAAGATAAGCAAAATGTCAAAAAAGAATTTAGTGAAGAAGACAGAGCTTGGGACATAGTGCGTGACTTTGTGCTTTCGGGTGAGATAATCAGAGCAGTGGGAATTGCTGAAAAACCGTTGAACCACGAATTGTTGGAAAATGCATCATTTAAGGAGTGGTTGCACAATGCACAAATTTATCGTGATTTTTATGAAAGTATTTCACGAATTACCGCCAACGGTTTGGCAGTTATGAAGGTTAAATTTTTAAAGAATTAGAATAACTTTACCGCCGCAAAGCCAGCGATAAGCAATATTAAAAACAATATCGATAACTTTCCTAAATGTTTGTCGATGAAATATTTCATCGGCTCACCATATTTTTTCAAGAGCCATGCTACTACAAAGAAACGCATACCACGAGCCAAAATCGAAGCAATGGTAAATACAATTAAGTCTAAATGGACAACACCGCTGGCGATGGTGATGATCTTGTAGGGAAACGGTGTAATACCCGCGCCGAAAACAATCCAAGCACCGTATTGGTGGTAATAATTTTCAAAAGTGTGAAATTTATCCAAGGCATGATAAAAATTTAATATCGGTTCAGCAATCATATCAAAAGCAAATACTCCGATAGCGTAGCCGAAATATCCGCCAATCAAACTGGCAAGTGTGGCAACACCGGCTATTTTCCAAGCTTTAGTCGGGGTGGCTAAAATCATGGGAATCAACATAATATCAGGCGGAATCGGAAAAAACGAACTCTCGGCAAAAGCAACCAAAAACAGCCAAAACATCGCATTCGGCGAAGCAGACCATTTGAGCATAAGATCATAAGTTTTACGAATTATGTTTTGCAAAAAAATCAACATGATGCACACAAGTAATAGTTGAAAACCATGTTGCCAATAGTAGAGATTTTATTGAATAATGCAACAATTTTCTGCAATGTGAATTATTTTTTCCAAAGCATGAGGTTTGTAGATATAATCGACAGGTGAAGTGTGTTCAAAATAAGGGAAGTCTTTGCTTTGGCTCATGACTGTGTAGCGCGGAGTATTTTCAATCTGACGATTGATGGTGTTGATAATGTCATCAGGAGCGGCAGCAGAAAAATTTTCATCAATAAAAATCCACTTTGGTTCAACAGTTTTGGCATATTTGAGCAGAATAAAAAGATTATCAGTGGCAAAAACCTGACATCCTTTGCGTTCTAAAATAGTGGAATATAATTTTAAGAAATCTTTGTCGTGGTCCAACATAAAAACTGCACAAGTATTCATCACAACAATCCTTTCAAGTAATGATTAATATATAATCACTCGAAAGAAATATTTTAGTGGCAATGACAATTTTTATGATGACAGCAATGAGAGGTTTCTCCTTTGGCTTTGGCGCGCAAAAATGCTTCATAAGTATTAACTAACAGCATAGCAATTGTCATCGGACCAACCCCGCCGGGAACAGGAGTGATGAATGAAGCTTTTTCTTTTACATCGTCAAAATCAACATCTCCACACAAGTGCCCATCAACTCTAGTGATACCGACATCAAGAATAACAACACCTTCTTTCAGCCAAGATGATTTTATCATTTTGGGTTGACCGCAAGCAGAAACAATAATATCGGCAGTTTGGGTGATTTCCGGCAGATTAACGGTGTGTGAGTGGGTAATTGTTACCGTGCAATCAGCGTTGAGAAGAAGTTTTGCCATGGGACGACCGACAATATGAGAACGTCCGATTACCACAGCGTGCTTGCCGACCAAATCAATTCCGGTCGATTTTAATAATTCCAATACACCTTTAGGTGTGGCGGAAACAAAAGCTAACGGATTGTTGTAAGATAACAAACCGCTGTTATAAGGAGTAAAACCATCAACATCTTTATCAGGCGAAATATGGGCAATAATTTTTTGCTCATCAAGATGTTTGGGTAAAGGCAATTGAACAATTATGCCGTTAATGTGCGGATTATCATTAAGCTCATCAATGGTGGATAGAAGTGCACTTTCACCAATGCTGGCAGATAATTCAATCACATGACAATCAATACCGACTTCCGTAGCTTTTTTCTTTTTGTTGCGCACATAAATTTGGCTGGCTTCGTCATCCCCTACCAAAATAACCGCTAAAGAAGGTACACCTTCTGGCAGAGAGGAAATTTTGGCTTTCAGTTCATCACAGGTTTTTTGAGCGATTGCTTTGCCATCAATAATTTGAGCTGTCATGTTTACTCCTTTGTGCAAAGAGATAGTAGGTTATCAGTTAAATCTTGGGAGGATGTTATAAAGATTTTTTTATATCTGTCAAGTTCTCCTGACAAAATTGCAAAAGCTGATTTGGGCATTTTAAGTTGTTTGGCCAAAAAAACAATCAGCTCAGCATTAGCTTTGCCTTTTTCCGGTGCAGATATGACATTTATTTTCAAAAAATCGCAGCCGGATGCATCACTGAATATTCCCATAACCCTACAAAATGAAGAGTTAGGCGTTAACCTAACTCTTATGACAAAACCATTAGTGCTTTTTTCAAAAAACATTTATCCAGCAATCAAAGCACGAAAACTTGCGATTACGCGCAGTATAAACCACAAAGCAATCAACAGAATAAACGGAGTAAAGTCAAACCCCGAGAATACGGTTGGAATCTTAGATTTGATTTTTTCATAAACCGGAAGTGTAACTTTATCCAGTAATTCAACAGTCTTTTTGGCATATTTGTTAGAAGCTTCCAATACTTTGAAATGGATTAACCAATAAATAACTATCTGAACTACTACGATTTTGAAATATATATCAACAATGAGTTCTAAAAGCCACAAAATAGGGTCAAAAATAATCATAATTATCTCCTTGAATTTTTAATCATATCTTCTCTAGCAATAAAACAAATTTTTAATTATGTCAACTTGATAGAAAAGTTAATAAACATACTCATTTTCCGAATTGCGTTTGAGAGCCATATAGTTTTGAGCACTAAATCCTTTGCGAATTTTTTTGATGTGTTGGGGCAAGCGTCCGCTAAGCCGCCAAATTTTACGCATTTTCTCACGCAACTTTTCAATATCGCTGAGCTCATGTGTTGAAACATAGGGGTCGCGAACCATTTCAGGTGCAGGCTGATTGGCAAGATTATTTTGTTCTTGCTCTTGTTGATTGTTGCGAAGAATGTGCATGGCGCATAACTGAGAGGCTACGCTGACAGATTCAGCCGAATTATCAAGTTCATCATAATCATTGGCAAATTTATTCGGGGTATCATCAACATATTTCCTTGTCGTGATATTATCAACCACTTTTTTTGTGAGATCTTCTTTATGTTTTGGTCTGGATGGTTTGGTGCTTTGAACCCTTTCGCGAATCTTGCGTAATTCGCTTAGTTTGAAAGTTAAAAACTTTAGCTTTTCCCGAGCAGCGTTTTGTTGAGAACAGTTGTTGTTGAAAGCTGCTCCGGCATATAGTGATATAACGCGTTTAAGTTCCGTTTCGCGATCATCCAAAAAAACGACAAAATCACTGCGGGCATGGAGTTCTTGTAAAGTGGTGCCGTCGGTTTTTATGTCTTTGATAATAACTTTGGCCTGATCAACCCAGCCATAATACTCAGCTTCGGGATCTTGACCCGATTGCAAAGATTGCAGGCTTTCGGCGATGTAAAAATCCATATCATAAACAGGAATTTCTTTGCCTCGGATGGTTACGGTTTTTTTAGCAGTATTGCCGTTGGCCTGCCAAAACATCGGCTTCCAATTATCCTGAAATTGAATAGGGTTGCCGTTATTTTTTCCTGCCATGTGTTCAATTACATCATTATGCCTCTCTAAACCTTGTTTTTTAGCGAATTCGTCAGCTTTTTGTTGCAAAAGCTCAAGAGGCATATTTTGCAAATCACGGATAAGCTCTTGTTTGTTGTAGTTGTCGGACATGGTTAGTATCCTTTCAAATCTTTTAGTTAGTTTCAAAAATTAACTTTTTCTGTTCCTGTAAGATGATATGGTCGATAACCCACTGGCTGATTTGTTCAATTTTCTCCAGTTCAACTCCCATGGCTTCACCAACTTTACCGATAAACATAACTTCCTCATCACTGAGATCACGGTCAGAATTTGCTAAAAAGCACATTTCTCTAATCAAAGCCAGGGCTACATGGCGGTTTTTTATTTTACTGATTTGTTGTAAAACCTTTTCCTGAGATTCTTCTTGTAAAATTTCAGGAATTTTTTCAGCTGAGATACCAAATATCAAGGCCGTATCTTGTATCTTTTCTTTTTGATCATCATCAAAGTGGTGATCAGCCTTGGCCAAAATCGAAAGGGCTTTGAGAAAAGCAATTTTATCCTCATCATTCATTCGAGCGGTGAAATTGTTATCATTTTCCGACATTAGTAATCTCCTAAAGTTGTTATCGTAATTATATGTTAGCAAAATTGTGTTAATTTTTCAATAAAAACCGCTTGCCGGTGATGAAAAATGTTTGAAAAACAAAAAATATCATTTATTATCAACCGAAATATTGAGGTTGAAAGGTAATGAAAACTTATTTTATAAAGACTTTCGGATGTCAGATGAATGTGTATGATTCTCATCGAATCGCAGGAATCCTTGAACAAAGAGGATTGCAAGCGACAAGTAGAATCGAGGATGCCGATTTGGTAATTTTTAATACTTGTCATATCAGAGAAAAAGCAGCCGAAAAACTGTTTTCCGATTTGGGACGAGCTAATTTGGTAAAACAGGCCAGACTGCTGGAAGGAAAGAATACTATCATCGGGGTTGTCGGCTGTGTGGTACAAGCCGAAGATGAACAAGTATTTAAGCGCTCGGATGCTGTTGATTTTGCATTAGGACCACTGACATATCATCGTTTGGGAAAAGTGCTTGATGAGCTGGAGGATAATAGTGAAATTCAAGTAATAGATACTGAGTTTCCGGTTGAGTCGAAATTTGACTTTTTGAGTGAAAACAAGGCTGAAGGTGTGTGTTCGTATATAGCGATTCAAGAAGGATGTAATAATTTTTGCACTTATTGTGTTGTGCCATATACACGAGGCATTGAGACATCTCGTCCGGTTGAAGATGTGTTGAAAGAAGCACGCAAGTTGGTTAGTGATGGCGCTTTAGAACTTAATTTGCTCGGGCAGAATGTTAATTCTTATCATGGTGAAGATAAGACAGGGAAAGAACGCAATTTAGCTTATCTTTTGCGCAAGATGGGCGAAATTGACGGGTTGAGAAGGTTGCGCTATACTACTTCATATCCGGCTGATGTTGATGAAGATTTGATTGAATGCCATAAAGATATGCCAATATTGATGCCTTATTTGCATTTGCCAATTCAATCAGGTTCAGATAAAATTCTGCGCGCGATGAACAGGAGACATACAAAATCGCAATATCTTGATGTTATCGATCGTTTGCGTGAGGCGAATCCGCAGATCGGTTTTGCTTCGGATTTTATAGTAGGTTTCCCCGGAGAATCGGACGAAGATTTCCAAGCAACCTTAGATATAGTTGATGAAGTGAAATTTATTACGGCTTTCTCGTTCAAATATTCGCCGCGTCCCGGTACTCCGGCTGCAGAGTATCCGAATCAGCTTCCGGAAAAAGTCAAAAAAGAAAGATTGGCAATATTGCAAGAAAAATTGTTTGCCTATCAAACGGATTTTAATCAACAGACTGTCGGTAAGACAATAGAGGTTTTGTTTGAAAATAAAGGAAGACACGCAGGGCAATTAACCGGACGAACTCCTTGGATGCAAAATCTTTATGCTGAGGCAAATGGGGAATATTTAAATAAAATTGTTGATGTTAAGGTAGAAAGTGCGACAATGAATTCATTGTCCGGAAAAATTGTAAAGGTGTAAAATTATGGCAGAAGTTTCTTTTGAGTTATTTAATAATACATTGGTTCAACAAATGGTCGGTGCGCAAGATTCAAATCTGCGTTTGTTGGAAAAAATTACCGGAGTTGAAATCAGCTCTTTCGGCAATAAGATGACGATTAAAGGTAAAAAAGCTGCGGTTGACCAGGCTAAAGCAGCTATTGATGTGTTGTATAATAAAGTAAGCCGCGGTATTGAAATCGGTGAGCAAGAGGTTAGTGCGGCAGTGCGTATCTGCGGTGATAACAAAGATTGTCAGGCAGCGATTGATTTAAGCAATATTGTATTAAAAACCAAAAAACGCCATATATATCCGCGTTCAGCAACTCAAGCAGAATACATTCAGACCATGATGAACAATGAGCTGGTTTTTGGTTTGGGGCCTGCCGGTACCGGTAAAACCTACTTAGCGGTAGCACTGGCTGTTTCGATGATGTTGGAAGGAGCTATTGATAAGATTATATTGTCGCGCCCTGCCGTTGAAGCAGGAGAGAACTTGGGATTTTTACCAGGCGATTTGAAAGATAAAGTTGATCCGTATTTGCGTCCGCTGTATGATGCATTGTACGAAATGTTGCCGGCAGAGCAGGTTGATAAAAAGATTGCTTTAGGAGAGATTGAAATTGCACCTTTGGCCTTTATGCGCGGTCGTACCTTATCTAATGCTTTCATCATTTTGGATGAAGCTCAGAATACAACCCCGATGCAAATGAAGATGTTTTTGACTCGTTTGGGTGAAAATTCGCGTATGGTGGTTAATGGTGACTTGAGTCAGGTTGATTTGCCCAGAGGAGTTATTTCCGGTTTGCGTGATGCACTGGATGTTTTAAAAGGAACGGCAAATATAGGTTCGGTACGCTTTTCGGCAACCGATGTGGTAAGACACGGATTGGTCGCTAAAATTGTTAAAGCTTATGAAGACAAGAGTAAAAAGGTGTATGGTGAAGAATAACAGCATAGATATTGTCGTTGAAGATGATAATTGGGCTAAAATTTTAGTGGTAAGTGAAGCTCAATGCGCTTCGCTGTTAGATTTGGTTTGCAAATATTTAACAGACAACAAAATTGAAACACGATATGATTTGGTCGGATTAGATAAGCCTGTAAGTGCGGTCTTAGCATTGAGCAATGCTGATGAGATTAGAAAGCTGAATGCCGAATTCAGAGGTAAGGATCAGCCGACCAATGTTTTGTCTTTTGCTAATATTGATGCCGATGATTTTGAAGAAATAATCGAAAATGAGGAAACGATTGCTCTAGGTGATATCGTTATGGCATGGGAAGTTCTTCAAGCAGAAGCAAAAGAAAAGAATATCTCAATTGCTGATCATTTTTGGCATTTATTGGTGCATGGTATATTACATTTGCTTGGGTTTGATCATCAAAATGATGAAGAAGCCGAAATTATGGAAGGCATTGAGATTGCCGTTTTAGAGCAGTTGAATATAGATAATCCCTATAAGGAGTAGGAAATGTCGGAAGAAGACAGTCAACAGTCGAGTATTTTTAAACGTTTGTTTCATCGCAAACAACAGGAGAATGTGCGTGAAACAATTGAAGATTTGATGGAAGAAGTTGCTGAGAGCGGTGAAAAAGATTTTAGCGAACACGAACAATTATTGCTGAACAATGTGTTGGATTTGCATGGTCGTAAATGTGAAAATGCAATGATACCAAGAGCTGAAATCATAGCTTTTCCCAAGAGCGGTTCAGTTAATGACTTGGCCGATTTGATGGTTGAACAAGGCCATTCACGCATTCCTATTTATGGTGAATCAATGGATGATATTGTCGGCATTGTTCATGTTATTGATTTGGTTAAATGTGTGTTGCAAAAGCAATTTGATTTGAAGGTCGAAGATATTGTCAGCGACAAGATAAAATTTGTTGCTCCGGAAAAAGAAGTATTAGACCTGTTGAAAGAGATGCAGCAAGATAAAATACATATGGCAATGGTGGTCGATGAATATGGCGGTATTGACGGTTTGGTTACCATTGAGGATTTGTTGGAGGAAATTGTCGGTGATATTGAGGATGAGTATGATCACGAAGATGAACCGATTATATGCAAACAAAACAATGGTAACATTGTGGCTGAGGGTAAAGCGGAGCTTGATGAAATAAAAAATGTTTGCGGCTTGGATTTGTATGAAGGTTTGCCGGAAGATGAAGAAGATGATATTGACACCGTGAACAGTCTGATATTCCATCTTATTCAAAGAGTACCTTTGCGCGGTGAAGTTGTTGCCGGACTTAACGGGATAAAGTTTAGAATCTTAGAGGCTGATCCTACGCAAATAAAGAAAGTTATGATTGTTAAATCAAAAGTTGAAAATAATAAATAATGGTAAATTTAATAACTAGATACAAAAAGACAACGGCTTTTATGGCCGGAATTCTGTCTGTGGCGATGTTTGCGCCATATTTTCAGGTTTGGGCCGGAGTAATCGGATTTAGTGTTTTGCTGTATTTGCTGTTGTGTGAAAACAAAGCAAAGGAGCTGTTCAAAATTGGCTATGCCTTTGGTTTTGCTCATTTTGCGATAGGTTTTTCGTGGGTTGGTAATGCTTTATTAATTGATGCTGAAAGGTTTGGTTGGTTATATCCGATTACACTTTTGGCAGCAGGGAGCTTTTTTGGTTTGTTTGCGGCTGTTCCAGCCTTGATGGTGGTGAAAGGGCGGACGGTATTGGGAAAATGGCTGTTGTTTTGCGGAGCATGGGTCGTTTGTGAATGGATAAGAAGCTTCTTATTGACAGGATTTCCTTGGAATTTAGCCGGGTATAGCTTGGCCTTTGATTTGCCGATGATACAAAATGCGGCGATCGGCGGTGTGTATTTAACATCATTGTTGGCGATTGTCTTGTATAGTATGGGCGGATTGTGGCTTTATCGGCATAGCACGAAATCTTTTATTTTCACAGTAATAATGGCTGCTTTGCTGATAGGTTTGTCATGGGGATGGGGATATTGGCGTTTGCAGAATAAAAAAGATTTGCTAACCGATACAATGGTGCGGATAGTACAACCGAGTATCCCTCAGACAATGAAATGGACTAAAGAAAGCGCTGAAAATAATTTTAATACTTATGTCGATTTGAGTAAAACGGCAAGCGATACAAAACCTGATATGATAATTTGGGGTGAAACGGCTTCACCATTCAGGCTTGATGAAGATGATTTTCATCGCAATGTTGCGGCGGCGATGTTACCTAAAGGCAGCGTGTTATTGACCGGTATGATAAGTTATCAATATAACAAAGGCTTTTATCGCCCGCATAACTCGTTGGTAGTATTGAATGATAAGGGAGAAATAGAATGGTATTACCATAAAACCCATTTGGTTCCGTTTGGGGAATATATTCCATTGCGTGAATACTTGCCTGATTTTATAAGACCGGTTGCAAATGCCATTGGACAATTGGGAAAAGGTGATGGAGCAAAAGTATGGCAAAGAGAAGGCTTGCCAAGCATCGGTGGGGTTATTTGTTATGAAATAATTTTTCCTTATGAAATTGTAGATGAAAAAAATCGTCCCGATGTGATTGTTAATGTTACAAATGACGGATGGTATGGCGAATCGTCCGGACCTTATCAACATTGGGTTGCAGCAAAATTCAGGGCAATCGAAGAAGGAATTACGGTGGTGCGTTCGGCAAATAACGGGTTGAGCGGCATGATTAATGCTTATGGTGAAGAAAAAGGCGTCTTAAAGCTTAATTATTCGGGGATTTCAGATATAAAGCTGGAAAAATCCTTGGGTGAAATTACAACTTATAGTAGGTATGGTAATATAATTTCTTTAATATTATGCTTGATTTTAATGCTGGCTGGTTTTATAAAGTCTAAGGATGAGCTGTAATGAAAGGACTAGCTATGAAAGATAAGAAAACAGATCGCAAAACCAGACGCGGCAGAACTCCGTCCGGTGATCCGAATCCGATTGATGTACATGTCGGAAACAGGATTAGAATTAGAAGAAACTTGTTGGGTTGGAGTCAGGAAAAATTGGGCTTGATGATGGGATTGACTTTTCAACAGGTGCAAAAATATGAAAAAGGTTTAAATCGTGTTAGTGCCAGCAGATTGTGGGATTTTAGCGTGGTTATGGATACACCGATTAGTTTCTTTTATGATGATATGGATGCAGAAACAAAGGATAGTAGTCCGCGGAAGTTTTGCAATCCGGAAAATGATTTGTCTTTGCATGAAAATATGGAAGTTTTTGAGGCTGACCCAATGCGCAAACAGGAAACTTTGGAGTTGGTAAGAGCTTATTACAAAATAGGCAATCGGCGTGTTGCCAAGCATTTGTATGATTTGATTATATCGATGTCTAAAAGTCCGTATATTCATAGCAAAGAAGATGATGAAGACGATGAATAATTCTTAAAAGCAGGTTGATTAACCTGCTTTTAGTTTGGGCGACAACGTTGATCAAATGCTCGATCAGATGCGGGCAAATCTTCATATTCGCCAAAGTTGAACATATTTTTCTCGAATTCACATTCGTCATCCAGTTCATCTATTGTATCAATCAAGCGCATTTTTTTGAGCGGACGAATGCGAAAGTTGTCATCATCAAATTTATCGCTGTATGATGAATTTGAAAAATCTTTGATAGTTGTATGTTGTGTTTCTTTTTCCAGCATGGTAATTTCTCCTCAGAACAATTTTGTTTTTTATATGTAATCGTTATGATAAAATTTTCATCCACATGATGTATAGAATTTACTTGAGATTATTTGAAAAGTTTTATACTTCAATAACATAGATGGAAGGTTGATATGTGGAAAATTGATGTAAAAAAGCGCTCGGATTATAAAAAATTGCTTAAAAAGATTAATTCTCGATTGGATTGGAAAGCCAATTTGGAAGATATGGATTTATTGTATCAACAACTGATTAATGACAAAGCGTTCCGCAAAGAGTTGATGCGCAAAGCAATTCATCTTAGTTCACTTTGGATTCCGGCAGCAATTTATTTTATGCCTAAATTCATATTGGTGCCGATATTGCTGGTTATTTTGGTCGGCAATGTGATTTTGGAATATGGTAATTTTAAACGTTATCCTTGGGCTCGCAAATCGTTCGGAGTGTTGTTTTTCAGAACATTGCGCAATAAAGAAACATCAAGAGAACATTTTCAGTTTACCGGAGCGATTTATGTTTTAGTGTCGGCATTGTTATGTTTGTGCTTGTTTACTAAAGAAGTAGCGGCCATTTCTTTGACGGTTATGCTGATATCGGACAGTGCTGCGGCACTGGTCGGGCGTTCAATCGGCAGAGTGAAAATATATAAAAATAAAACGCTTGAGGGAACTCTGGCTTTCTTTACTTCGGCTTTGGTAATAAATTTGTTGTTTTGGCAGGTTTATCCGTTTACGATGATTAGTGTTTTGGCTTGTTTGGTTGCTACATTAGCCGAAGTTTATGAGGACAAAATTGAGATAGATGACAATTTATCCGTACCGATATTTATGGCGGCAGTTCTTTCCTTTTTTAACTAAAACTATTTTATGATTCCACCGCCGATAATGGCGTCGTTGTCGTATAATACAACTGATTGTCCGGGGGTTATGGCACTTTGGGGTGCGAGGAAAGTTACCTCATATTCATTGTTGGATAAGGGAGTTACTTCCACATCGCAAGGTGTTTGGGAAGAACGGATTTTAGCGGAACAATAAAAATGTTCGTTCGGCTGTGGGGCCTGCCATACCCAGTTGTCGGCAAGCAGTTTGGTTTGCAGACAATCTTCCGCAAAACCCAAAACAACTTCATTATCTTCTTTGTTGATAGCGGTTACATAGAGCGGACGCGGTGCAGATATACCCAGACCGCGGCGCTGTCCAATGGTAAAATTCCAATAGCCTTGATGAGTTCCTAAAATCTTTCCGGCTGAATTGACAAAGTTTCCGGTTTGCGGGGTAAATTGCAAAATGTCATTAATTGCTCCGGAATAAAAGTCTTGGCTATCAGGTTTGTCAGAAACACTCAAACCGGCATTGCGTGCTATTTCACGAATTTCTGATTTGTTCTTGGTTCCTAAAGGCAACAATATTTCAGCAAGCTGTTCCTGCTGCAAGCGATAGAGAAAGTAAGACTGATCTTTCTTGGTATCAATTCCGCGGATTATCTGATATCTTTTAGTCTTTTCATTATAAGTTATGCCGGCATAATGACCGGTAGCAAATTTGTCAAAGGCAATACCTTGACGTTTGGCACTCATCGGCAAAACATTAAATTTGATATTGGCGTTGCAGATAACGCAAGGGTTAGGAGTGCGACCGGATTTATATTCAGATTTAAAATTGGCCAAAACGATTTTTTGATATTCTTCGCGGCAGTCCAATACCAAGTGTTCGATGCCGATTTTTTCGCAAACATTGCGAGCAGATTCAATGTCATCCTTATCAGGTGCAAAGCAACCGGAAGCGTGTTCGGGAAGGTGAGCTGATATTTTGTCATCCCAAATGGCCATGGTCGCTCCGATAACCTCAAATCCGGCTTGTTTCAGCAACAAAGCTGTTACCGAAGAATCAACTCCACCACTCATTCCTACTAAGATTTTCATAGTTGTTCCTTTGCAATATAAAAGTTTTCAGAGGCGACGATATTCCAAGAATACCGGACGACGACCTTCGCGGATAGCTTTTTGCTGATATTTGGTTTCTACCCAATCAGCGGGAGGGTTGCGCCAGTCATCACTTTTTTGGGCGGTCCACACAAATGATGGATGATTGTGCATTTGTTCCAAGGTCCAACATTTGTATATCGGGTGATCAGTGGCAATCAGCAGAGTGCCGCCTTTTTTTATGATACGAGCAAGTTCAGCCAAATTGTCAGGATTGACAAAGCGGCGGTCAGCATGGCGGTTTTTGGGCCAAGGATCGGGAAATAGCAAAAAGACTGTATCTAATAATCCATCAGGAATGCGTTTAAATAGTTTGCGCACATCATCACTGTAAATTTTAACATTGTCGGTGCGCTCGGGTAACAGCTTTATGTCATCAGGGACTTGGGAGTTTTGCTTGATGCCGGTGATGAGGGATAGCAAATTGGCAATGCCGTTTTGAAAAACTTCAGCCCCGATGAAACCGGTATTAGGATAGAGCAATGATACTCCGGCTAAATGTTCGCCACCGCCAAACCCGATTTCCAAACAAATGCGTTCAACCGGAATATTAAATAATTGCGGAGATATAACGGAATTTTCAGATATTTGTAAATGCGGCAAAAAACGCTCCAAAAGGGAGGTTTTGGCTTTGCGTATTTTGCGTCCTTTGCGGCGTCCGAAAAATTTAAAGTCGTCCATGGATAACTTTCCGTCGTTATAAGGTAAAACCCTTGATTGCTCAAGGGTTTGGATTGGCGATCTCGGGGCGATTCGAACGCCCGACCCACAGCTTAGAAGGCTGTTGCTCTATCCAGCTGAGCTACGAGACCACAGTGAACGGGTTAACTAAAAGCATAGTTTTTTATCAAAGTCAAGTAACAATTATTATTTTTTTGATCTATTTGCCGTGACAACGAATGTAACCATACAAGCGATGGCAACGATACAGCCGACGAGTGATGACCAGTCGAGAGAAAGACGAAAACCTATTTTGTCATACATGATATAGGTTATACAAACCGCAGTCATAAATCCGGCAGGTAGCAAAGTTATCCAGTATAGGCGATGGTTGCGGCGCAAATAAAAACTTGCGGTCCACAAAACTATTGCGGCCAAAGTTTGATTAGCCCAACCGAAATAGGTCCAAATAACCGTCAGGTCAAAAAAGCTCAAGGCAATGCCGCCGGATAGAACGCAGGCACTGATTAACAAGCGGTGTCCCAGCGATGTTTTGTCCTTCAGCAAATAGTCACTGATGGTCAAACGGGCAGAACGAAAGGCCGTATCGCCGGAGGTTATTGATAAGATGATAACTGACATTATGGCAAGGGTGCCGCCGATATATCCAAGATAATTTTTTGATATTTCGGAAACTACTCCACCGGGACCATCAGATTGTATGGCGGATAATAAATCGGGACTGCCATGGTAAAAAGCAATACCCAAAGTGGCCCACACCAAGGCAACAATTCCCTCGGTAATCATAGCGCCATAGAATATGGCACGACCTTTGCTTTCATTTTTGAGACAACGCGCCATCAGAGGAGATTGGGTGGCGTGGAATCCGCTTAAGGCTCCGCAAGCAATAGTTACAAACATCAATGGAAATATGGGGAGTTTTTGCGGGTGTTGATTACTGAAATTTAATTCGGGATAAAATTCGGTTCCGTTAGTGAATAAAACTCCTAATAAAGCAAAAGTTACGCCAATCAAAAGTAAAGCAAAAAGCGGATAAAAACGTCCGATTATTTTATCAATCGGTAACAGAGTGGCTAAAAAATAATATCCGAAAATAATTGCCAACCACCAATGAAATTCATAGCCGGAAAGTGAAGCAAGCATATGAGCCGGAGACATGGCAAAAACTGCTCCTAATAACAAGAGAAAACCGGTCATAAAGCTGAGGAAAATCCATTTGGTATTTCTACCCATATATTTTTCAACCAAATAAACCGGAGAACAGCCTTTTTCTCGGACAGACATCATACCGGCCATATAATCATGAACTCCACCGGCAAAAATCGAGCCGAATACAATCCACAGTAATGCTACCGGTCCATACAAAGCACCAAGAATTGCGCCAAACACCGGCCCTAATCCGGCGATGTTAAGAAATTGGATAAGAAAAACTTTCCAATAGGAGAGCGGCATAAAGTCAACATTATCACACAAAGCGACAGCGGGAGTTTTGCGATTAGGGTCAGCTCCAAATACTTTAGTTACAAAAGTTCCGTATAAAACATATCCAATGAGTAAAAGTGCAACCGAAGCTAAAAATAACAGCATATTATTATTTCCTTATCTTGACATCATATCCGTAAGTTTGTATTTTTAATTGTAAAAACGCATTATTTTTTTTGCAGTTTTGCACTTTAATTTTAACTCAAAATTAAAATATGAAATATATACTTAGGTAAAGTTTGGATATTTTATTTATTTTAAGGTGTTTGATATGGAAAAATCTACTTGGATCGGTTTTATTGGCGGTATTGCCGCTGTTGGTGTCGGTATGTATTTGAAAGGTGCAGATCCGCACGCATTGATTAACCCTGCAGCTTTTTTGATTATTTTGGCCGGTACGGCAGCAGCTATTTTTAATGCTTTTCCGATGAAAGAGTTAAAGCACTTTCCTAAGTTATTGAAGTTAATTTTTTTCGGGCGAAAATTTACCCCTAAACAAGAGATATTGGAGCTGTTTGTGTCAGTTGCAAAATCAGCTAAGCAAGAAGGTGTTATGGCAATTGAAAAACGAGCCAATGAGGTTGCCGATCCTTTTATTCGTTCGACATTAACAATGGTGGCTGATGGATTTAATGCTGATTTTATTTATGGTGTGGTTGATTCCGAGATAAAGCAAATGGAAGAAAGACATCGCAGCGGAGCATTGATTTTTGCACAATGCGGAATGTATGCGCCGACATTGGGCGTGTTGGGTGCGGTTATCGGACTTATTGCCGCTCTGGGCAATCTTAATGATATTGACCAATTAGGACACTCAATTGCGGCAGCGTTCGTCGCTACTTTGTTGGGTATTTTTACCGGTTATGTTTGCTGGCACCCCTTTGCCAATAAGTTGAAACAGCTTAATGCTGAAGAGGTGGTTATGAAAAGAATGGTGTTGGAAGGAGCTTTGGCTTTACAAGAGGGCGCTTCGTCCATTGCCATAGAATCGCGCTTGCAAGCATATATTCCGATGTCAGAACGTAAATCACAACGTGAAAACTAAGTTATAGAGTGTAGTAAGATGGTAAAGAAAAAACCTGATCATCCGCCTCATGAAGAACATCCTGACGAAACTTGGCTTATTCCTTATTCGGATTTGCTGACTTTGTTGTTGGCTTTGTTTATTGTTTTGTTTGCCTCTTCCAGTTTGGATAAAAACAAGGCGGCGCAAATTCAATATGCTTTGGCGGCGGCATTCGGCGGATCACAGAATACGGATGAGAGCGGTAATGTTGTAACCAATTTCCTCAATGATGTTCAGGATCTTAATTTGGAGGATGACAATGTAATTGTTTCCGCTGATGCTAACGGGGCTACTTTGGAGATGACTTCAATAAATCTTTTTGATAAGGGAGCGGTTACCTTGAAACCCGAAGCAATACCGGTTATTAAAAAGATTTCGTTGTTGCTTAATTCGAGCAAATATAAAAAGTATCGTATTGTGGTTGAAGGGCATACCGATGATACCAATGAGTCAGATATATTGCCTTCCAACTGGGAATTGTCGGGAGCTCGTGCCGGAGCTGTGGTGCGTGCAATGATTGCCAATACTATGGATATTAATCGTTTTAAGGCGGTGGGTTTAGCCGAGATTTCGCCGGCTTATCCGAATATGAATCCCTATGGCGAGCCAATACCTGAAAATCGAATTAAGAATCGTCGAGTTATTGTGCGTATTGAATTTTAATTTTTGGAGATGTGAAGATGCAGTCGGAGTTTTGTCTGCATAATGCGAATGTGTTAACCGGATTTTCGGTTATGCCGAAGTGTGCTGTTCATATAAAACATGGTAAAATAATTGATGTCTATAATGAAGAGCGTTTCAAACAGAAAAAATTTGGCAAAAATATAAAAGTGGTAGATGTCAACGGAGCATATATTATGCCGGGGTTTATTGATACCCATATTCATGGAATGGGCGGCTATGGCACGGATGACGGAAAGCCGGAATCAATCTTGAAGATGTCAGAAGTTTTGGCGGAATATGGAGTTACATCATTTATTCCGACTTGTAATGCGGCAAAAGAAGAAAAATTATTGCAAAATATTGATGCAATTGTTTCGGCAATGGGCAAAGAAAAGGGGGCGCGCATTTTAGGTATGCACTTAGAGGGTCCCTTTTTGTCGCCGGAGAGAATGGGGGCACAGATGGCTGACGGCTTGTCAAAGGTCGATTTGCCATATATGAAACGATTGTATAAAGCGGCGAAAGGTCATCTGATTAATATGACGGTTGCTCCGGAATTGAAAGGAATGAGAGAGCTTGCTTTGTACTGTAATGACAAAGGAATAGTTTTGCAGGCCGGACATACCAATGCTACATATGATCAGATGATGGAAGGTATGCAGGCCAATATTATGCACGTTACGCACTTGTTTAATGCGATGCGTCCTTTGCATCATCGCGAACCGGGAGTAGTAGGGGCGGCATTGATTCATTCGGAATTGTCTTGTGAAATTATCGGGGACGGTGTGCATGTAAATCCCAATTTGGTGAATTTGTTGCTAAAGTGCAAACCATTGAGCCAAATTGTGATGATTACCGATGCGCTGTATCCGGCTAAAACTGATTTGTCAATGACGCCTGATTTGTATTTGGATAAATGTTTTTATCGCAAAAGTGACAATGTGATGAATGGCTCGGCAATTTCAATGTTGGATGGATTTCGTAATTTGGTGTCTTGGGGAATTCCGATTGAAAAAGCCGTCAGAATGACCTCAACTAATCCGGCACAAATTATGAAACAAAAAAATATCGGATTGTTGGTGCCGGGTAATGATGCGGATATAATTGTACTGGACAAAGATTTAGAATTGATTTATATCATTATCAAAGGTGAATTGAAAAAAGGAAACATCTGATGCGAGTTATCATAAAAGAAGATAAAAACGATTGCACAACTTGGGTTGCCCGATATATAGCTTATCGGATTAAGCGGGCAAGACCTACGGCGAAAAATCCCTTTGTGCTGGGATTGCCGACCGGTTCAACACCATTGGGTGTGTATCATGAATTGATTGATTTGTGCAAAAATAAAAAAGTTTCGTTTGAGCATGTGGTTACTTTTAACATGGATGAATATGTGGGATTAGAGCCGACCAATCCGCAGAGTTATCACTATTTTATGTACAATAACTTTTTTGATCATATCGATATTAATCCGAAGAATATTCATATTTTGAACGGATTGACCAAAGATTATGCCAAAGAATGCGAAAATTATGAACGAGCAATTCAAACTTATGGTGGTATTGATTTGTTTTTGGGTGGGGTTGGAACAGACGGTCATATAGCGTTTAACGAGCCTTTTTCATCATTGCAGTCGCGCACGCGTATCAAAACCTTGGCACCATCAACGATAAAAGATAATTCGCGCTTTTTTGGTAATAATGTTACCAATGTGCCAAAGCAGGCTTTGACAGTAGGGGTTGGCACAATTATGGATGCACAGGAAGTTATCATTATGGCACTTGGTGAGAACAAAGCTCAGGCAGTTTATCAGGCTATTGAAGGGTCGATAAATCATCAGTGGACAGTCAGCGCCTTGCAAATGCATCCGCATGGTATCATTGTTTGTGACAGCAGCGCCGCGGCAAAATTGTCAAAAAATACGGTTGAGTATTTTAACAGTATTGAAAACAGATAAAATTTTTGCTTGACTAACGATGAATTTTGGCTTATCTAAACTGGTAGTTTATGGGTCCTTAGCTCAGTTGGTTAGAGCAGGCCGCTCATAACGGTCTGGTCGTTGGTTCGAGTCCATCAGGACCCACCATAATAAAAACACCCCATTGTGGGTGTTTTTTTATGGTAAGATTATGACAGCTCGAACCAACGAGAAGTTGGTTTGACTACAAGCGAAAGGTGCACGGGAGTGCACCGGCGAGGCGAATGCCGAACGAGCGCAGTGAACGGAGCTGTAAGCGAAGTAGTCCATCAGGACCCACCATAATAAAAAGAGGAAAGATATACTTCCTCTTTTTTCTTTTTTTAAAGACCGGGTTAAAGCCCAATGTTTGCGAGTGTTTGCAAAAGTTTCTTTTGAGCTGACCAAGATGTCACTTTTGATGGTTTTTGAAAAGATACCGCTCACTGCACCAAAATAGATACTTTTGGACCAAAGCTAACTCAGACCATTTTGCCTTGATTTTACAGGCCTCTGACCCACCCAAGTTCGTATCCCATATCCTCGCCACTCTTGAACAAATCAGAAAAGAGATACCGCCGCTATTACAACCCTAATGGTGTTTTTGTGGTTACATACTTAATAAACACAAAAGCAAGAAATTATCCGAGAGATTAACAAAGTTGACACTGCTAGCTGTTTTGATGATTACTATATTCAACCATTTGATAATGGTAATAAAAGGATATCTCGTTTGATTTTTCGAAATTCAGAAATTCTGGTTTATTTGCCATTTTTCAATCTTTCATTTATATCTTTTAATTTCTTATAAGCCTCAATTATTTGTAAAGTATCTAACAATGCTCCATTATACGGCGATTTTTTAATTTTAATATTCAGTCGTTTACGTAAATGAAACAAACTGTTTCTTTGTCCGGGGAAAGCTTTTTTAGCCATTTCTAAAGTATCGGTTATTTTGTTCGGAAGTTCAAAACCGAGTTCGTAATTGATAAATTTTAAATCAAATTTGATATTCTGACTTATTAATTCTTTCCCATCAATGAAGTGCAAAAAACGGTCTTTATAATCATCAAATGTCGGATAATTTTTTAGAAATTTTCTATTAAGGCCATGAACTGCCACGACTTCTTTCGGAATACTGCGACTTGGGTTTATGTATGCGTGAAAAACAGCGCCGGTTTGAATATCGTTTTCATCTATTTCTATTGCAGCAATTTCTACGAGTTTATGTCCTTCTTCCGGACTAAAACCGGTTGTTTCCGTTGTCATAACCACCTTTTTATCAGACAATGTTATCATTTTAGTTCGTCCTCATTGATTTCTTTAATCTTTACGGCTTTTCTGTCATACAAGTCTATTTTTCCTTCTGTGTCAGATTTCATATAAACATAGTTTTCATCCACTTTTACTACAACTTTTCCATCTCCCCACCCTGGAAAGCGCAGAAATTTCCGATTATTTGAAACAATTACAATTGCTCCTTTCATTGTATGAGGAAAAGTTGTTATTCCAACAAAACCTTGGTCATCAGGATCCATAATAAAATCTATCATGCTTCCAACTCCTCTATATCTATTTCCTTGACTTTGTTCCAGTTGTTATCAAGTAAATCAATTTTTCCTTCTGTTTCAGAAAGAACATAAATGTAATCTTCATCAACTTTTATAAGGTATTGTCCTTTTTCTTTGGGTTGATGTTTGAGCGAGCCGTCTTTTATAGCCTATAAAATTGCTTTAGTTTTATTTGCATTGGAATCCCTATTAGAAAGTTTTGACAGTTGTTTAAGCAAGCTCTCGGCTCTCTCAAGCTGTTCGCAGATATTGTTTAGGGCATCTGTATTCTGCTCGGTAATCTTTAAGGATTCCACGTTGCTTTTAATTTGCTGTATCATCGGCATAAAATCAGTGTAAAAAGACTTACACATCATAGCTGTTGCTTCAATTTTTGCCTTGGATATTGCATCATTTGCCATTTTTGTCTCCGTATCTTAATTGCTACAAAGACAATTAAACGCACAAACGCGTCAATTCATGTCGTATATGCAAAAAAATACAAAAAAAACAGCCTTTCGTTAAGAGAGACTGTTTTCTTTATGAATTAAAAATGTTTTCCTAAAAAATCTTACGGATTAAAAAGTGCCAACAGGCTACCATTTCTGCAGGTCTATCTTCCATTCCGTGAATAATATAATCTCTTGCATTGCCTATTTCGCTGCCATTACCCTGACACCAACCATCACGAATAGTACTACCATCCACATTTCCAATAGCATTACCATTGCCTATACACCAACCGTCACGAATTACACCATTATCAACATTACCTAAAGCGTTACCATTTCCGATACACCAGCCATCACGAATTACACCATTGTCAATATTTCCTATAGCATTACCATACTCTGAATCCTCGTGAATAACGCCATCTTTATAGTAGTATTCCATATTGTTTTCCTTTCATTAAATGTTACCCAAAAACATCTAAACATTACAATGCGTCAAATTATGACGGATTTTGTATTATTTTTTAATGTGTGACTTTAACCTAATTAACCCTTCTTCTAAAACTTGTTCCCCTGTCTTATTTTTTAATACCTTTAATTTTCTATTCCAAGAGAAAGGAGCTGATGGATGTGATGTATAAATAATCCTTTCATCGTCTTTATATTTTCCTATACAGTTCTCGTATTCTAAACCCGTATATGCTTTCATTGCTGAAATAGAAGTAAAAATTACGATATTGGGGTTAATTGTATCAATAACATCATCAACTACTTGAATTGATGTTTCTACACATTTTCTGAATACTTCACGCGCTAGATTCCCTGCTAGTTTCTTGTCATATTTATGTATATATTTGGCTGACTTAACTAAAGAATTCCAGTATTTCTGACCATTGTACAAAGATGGCATCTGATAAAAGTTCATAAAAGCAAAGTTATTATAAAGTTGTTTATCTTCCAAAGTAAAATCAGCTATTTTTTCATTTAATATATTTTTGCTGAAGTTTTTGATAACATTATTAAATATATTATGCGCCTTGCTTGTATAACCAGCTAAATAATCCTTTAGTACTCTTCGGGTATAAAACCATCCTTTCCAATCTCCAAATGCATCATCATCGCAGGATTCATTCCACCAATTATCTATAAAATACTTGATGTCAAATTTTACATTTCCTTTATTTTGAGGTAGATAATGACTTTCTCCAATTTGTAATATTTTGTAATCCTCATAATGACTACCAACAAAAGGTAAAAGTAGTGGGTGTCGTTTAAACCACTTAAGTTCTTTTAATTTTTTATCGTAATTATTACTCATACTTATTCCTTATCAATCTCATCTATTTAATTTTATATCATTCTATACACCATTTATTAAATTTTGCTATATATTCTTAATACGACAGAATATGGCGCACAATGTTTGTAAATTTCAACAGAGGCACAAAATGGCTAACTATGAAAAAATGTATGATTTGTTTGATTTGGCTCTTTGGATGCAAGAGACAAGTGAAGGCTTATCTTTAGAGGACATTGAGCAAAAATATAACGTTTCTCGCAGAACTGCCGAGCGCATGCGTAATGCTTTAATGACCTATTTTCCGCAAATGGAAGAAGTGGCAACCGGAGAACGCACAAAACGCTGGCGAATTACACAACGCAGTTTGAACAGTTTTATTTCGTTTTCCGCTGAAGAATTAGCCGTATTCAAAACCGCTATTGATAAGCTAAAACAGAGCAATATGAAAGAAAAAGCTGATACTTTAGCTCATATTGAACTAAAATTACGCAATCTCTTAAAACCGGAGCAAAAGAACAAAATTGAAGTTGATGCCGATGAATTGATGAAATCCGAAGGTTTGGTCTTGCACCCGGGGCCACGAATTGAACTCAATAAAGAGATATTAGATACTTTGCGCCAAGCTATTCTTTCTTGTCATCATATAAAAATGTCTTATTGGACTAAATATACCGGCAAAACTCATACTTACACAGTTATTCCTTACGGTTTCTTATATGGACAGCGTGACCACTATCTGGTTGCCAAGCATAGTGATGGTTATGACAACGGCAAAGCACACAATTTTTTGCTTCAAAAGATTAAAAGCGTTGAAATACTGCCGGATGTTTTTGACAGTTCGGAATTTGATTTGAATGAATATGCGCTTGAATCTTTTGGGGCGTTTCACGAAGAACCGTTTGATGTGGAATGGCTGTTTGATAAAGAAGTTGCAGATGAAGCAAAGAACTTTATTTTTCATCCGAAGCAAAAACTTATCAAAAATCCTGATGGAACACTAACTGTTAAATTCAAAGCCGGTGGCAGACGTGAAATGGATTGGCATTTATATACATGGGGAGATAAAGTAAAGGTCATCAAACCAAAAGATTGGTATAAGAGCAATGTTTGAATAGATTAAGATACTTCATACTTTACATATTTTAAAACTATGAAGCATTATCTTGACAAGGCAAAATCAAACCAATCACTTATACCGCCTCCGGTTATGCAATGTTTGATGAAAAGCAGGTCGCTGAGGTTAAGAAGGATTAGTTGTATTTATGTAATAGGAGCAAAGTAAAGATTAATTTCAAAACTTATCCAAAGGTGTCGAATTCGACACCTTTGGAAGAGAGCACAGTAAAACTTTGTTTATTTTTTATTGGTTTCACTCCCTTTTAAGCTAAAACTCCAACCATATTTAGCCGCATCAATTTTATGAATTTTCCAATGTTCACTCTGATTTTTAAATACTTGTAAATTATCAAAAGAATTATCTTGTTTATCACGATTTTTATGATGCACAATTTCTGTATCTTTTAAGGGCCTGCCTAACTTCATTTCAGCGACACAGCGATGCACCAATTTATCGCTATCTTTAAACCTTTTATACCCATTATTATCCGTATATGTTCTTGAAGATTTTCTTCTAGAAGACAGAGACGCATTTCTGCACCTTGAAGTAGTTGTTTTAAACATAGCTTTCTCCATATTATTGTTGTTATATTGTGTGAAAGCAGTGCTGGTCGGATTATCTCCGCTTCTTAATTGGTTCTCCTCGATATTTATCTATCGGTTATTTGCTCGATAATTTTAGATTATCGTATCCTGCTATTTGATAATATAGATTTATAAAAATAGTTTCGCAAGTCCTTTAGATTACTTTTGATATAAATATTATTTAAATTTTCTTCTATTTCACTGGACTTCTGCTGAAATCCAAGCATTCATTGTATCAAACGAAAGGAAATACAATGAAAACAGTTAAGATTTACATGGTTCGGAAGCCGTCAGATATCGACGAAGTTAAGGAATTATGCCGGCGCTATAACAATCAGGCCGAAGAAGTGACGGTAGCAGAAACGGTCAACCTGCCTCCGGTCTGGTATGGTGCAGTGTGCCGAGCGCCGCTTGACGATTACATCTTTTTATCCGGCAAAGGCGGTTATGATGATGAAAACCACCGCCAAGTGGTTGCCCTACAGTGTCCCGGCAAACCGGGAGTGGTTTATGAATACCGATCCGGCACAACAACGCAAACCAGACCCGCTGTTTGAGGCGCAAGGTGGCGTTCGTATGAGCAATATGGGAACCTTTCAGCAGGCAAAGACTGCAGATATTTATTATCGGGCGATGTTGGCTAAGGCTAAACTCAAGATGCTGACCGGCGAGATGGTTGACCGCAAACGTGCCGGCAATTATGCCTTTAACCTCGGTCGAGCGTTGAGAGATTTGTTTATGAGCTTCCCGGTGCACTACGGTGCCTTAATTGCCGCCGAACTCTGAACCGATGAACACCAAACCTCCGCAATCTTGGACGAGTACATCCGTAAAATGCTCACCGAAAGCCAGGATATTTTAAGTAAGGAGCTGTGAGATAAATTTCCACAAAAGACCGAATTTGATATAAATATTTTGAAAAACAATGAGATATATTTGATTAAAAATGTTAGTCATCTTGATTTTTAAGTAAAAAAATAGGGGCCGATAATCAGCCCCTTTTTTATTGGATGATAATTTAAGCGTTGGTCTTAAGGTAATAAGTCCGGATGCCTTCTTTCTTTTTGGAGGCGATGGTTCCACCGGTCTTTTTAGCATAGGCTGACATCGCACCGCGTATAGAGTTTTCTTTCCATCCAAGAGCCTCTGCCATCTCTTTTAAGGTTGCACCTTCCGGACGGCTGAGCACCACAACCATAAAGGCTGTTTTATCGCGGTGGTCTAGCGCTACCGGTTCTATTTTGATTTCTACTTTAGCTTTGGAGACCGATTTTTTTGTTGTGGCCTTAGCTCTTGAACTTTTCTTTTGTGTTGTCATTGTAACGTCCTTTCTATCTGGTTAACACAACACAATGAATGCTTGGAAATAAAATTATATCCAGTAAATAATGCAATAAAAGTGCAGAAATACGCAAAAAATTCCACAAATGGCCAAATTTAAGATAAATACTCTGAAAATCTATGAGACGCCAAACCTGCAATATTTCAAAAAAGCATCTAGTTATAAAACTGATCTTTCATTTTGTTTAATCAAAAATCTTAAACAATGACGGCATAAATTATACCATTTTTTTGTATATAATCGTTCCTTGAAAAGATTTTCTTTATCTTTTGGTTCACTATTATCTTTTATTATCTGAAGAACATCTTTTTGAATATTTCTATGTGAATGATATTTAATTAAATCTGTATACTCATTTCTGTGGCAATCCTTAAATTTTTTACCACTTCCACAGGGGCATAAATGGTGCCCACTTATAGAATTCTTAAAAAAAGCAATATTAAGCAAGAAATTTTGCGTCACCCTTTCATCCTTAAATTTGAATAAAGATTGGTAGTATTCTATAATTCCCTTACTGCAATGCCCTCTTGTTGGCCATGGATACTTGTTATATCTTTCATGAAAAGTATTTGCATATAGAAAAGGAACAACTATGTCTGTAATGAAGTATTTAAATGTAGGATTATCACGTATTTTTTTATTTATTTCTCCGGGAACACCTAAACAAAATCCGTCCCCTTCCTTATCATTATGATAATCTGCCGAGCTCTCGATACGACCACTTGTCTCCCTTACAATCGGAATTGTATGTGGAAAATCTGTAGGAAACAAAATTTGTATTGAATATTCGTCCTGTAGTTGCACTTCTTCATAAATTTGATTAAATTGTATTTTTCCTGTTATTTCAATTTTATCTTTTAATGCCTGAAGGCTCGTTTCCTTAAAATTGAATCCTACACCACCATTCGTAATTGCATCATACACTTCGTCTATTAAATTGCTCATCATTTATACCATTGCTTTGAAGGATTTGTAATTATATGTGGTTGTATAGTATTCGGTGATTTAGTTTCCAATTTATCTGCATACCCAAAATGTTCAAATAGTAATTTTGATAAATCCGTTTTACTATTTTGTACAATTATATGTGAATATCTGTTAGTCAAATCATCTAATTTTTCTACCCATATCCTAAAATTTTCTTTTCTTTTTGGATGTTTCATCCATGCATCAGCAAAATTTTCCCTTGGATCAACCGGATTAAGAATGACACCACTTTTGAGTATTTCTCGTGCCTCAGATTTGATTCCAGCACATATTTTTGAAAAAGCAGTAGCCAAATCTTGCTCACCATCATAATTTTTAGCAGCTAAAGTTGTTACAATCATTGAGATAGGACGATTATCTAAATCATTTCTAAATATAAAATTTCGATGATACTTCATTATTTTAACTATTTTTTGCAACGGTAAATTATTGTCTTGCTTCGGTAATGGTTGTATAGAATTTTCTACAAAACTTCTTCTTTGGCCTTGTGATGCACGACTGTTAAACCATTCTGCATATCCTAAAGGATTTGTTGATTGCCATTCTTTTTTATCCTTATCTGGAATCAATAATAACGGGGTTTGTCCGTTAATTAAGTCCGGATCGGGGATCGCTGGTAAAATATCAACATGAAAATTTTCATAATTTAATCGCCAACAACGTTTTTTGGGTTCGAGCATAGGTTTTTTATAATTTTTATTTAAAGTATCACCTAATAAAGTATATAGTTCCTCTTGGTTGATGTCGGATTTAGCTATATCAAGCAGACAAACAAAATCTAAATCGAATTCATCCTTGTCTTCTACAGGACGTATAATTGTTTTTAACTTAAAGGATCCTTGAGGAAAAATATCAGGAGAATAATCCTCTAGACTTTTTGATAAAAATTCAGATGTCACTTTATATATGTTTTCTGCCTTTTTCTCCATTTCTGGTGTAATATTAATTCTTTCTTTGAGTAATTCATCTAAGTTCATCATCATTTTATTCCTTTAGTTCCATAAAATTACGCAACTCTTTTGCATGATACGTAAAATAATTATCCGCCTTTGATATTAATTTATCAATTTGTGAACAGTCATCCAAAATTTGGCAAACATCACTTTCGTAATCAATTCTCTTTATTTGTTCTTTCTGCAACAAAAGAGTTACATAATTATCTGCAGATTGTGATTGAAGTGAGAAAATTAAATCAATAAGTTTTTTACCCTTCCACCCATTTAATATTCCCCATTTTTTTACTTTATTGAATTCAGGTTTATATAAACCAGTACCAACAGATAATAATTTTATATCTGTCAGATTTTGATTACATCTTTTCAATGCATCAATAACAGCGATAAGAGAGGGATTATTTGCCCAAAGTCCTCCATCTGCTAATAAATAATTGCCTGCATTATGAGGAGCAAAGTACACAGGAGCGGAACATGACCCTAGGACAGCATCGGAAACCTTTATGTCCT
The DNA here is from genome assembly GCA_902763535.1 of uncultured Pseudomonadota bacterium. Classification (GTDB taxonomy): domain Bacteria; phylum Pseudomonadota; class Alphaproteobacteria; order RF32; family CAG-239; genus CAZU01. The sequence continues at coordinate 102,756 of CACWSG010000003.1, forward strand.
TATCCCGTATAAAATCCTTATGATATTTTGACTTAGCTACAAATACATTTCCATTAAATATATCTGTACTTGGAATTATTAGCCTTTTATCTATATCTTTTAATTTTTTATCCTTAAATTTGTCATTAAGAATTTTTTTGAATTCTCTACTGTCATAGATAGAATTAAATAATCCCTTGCAAGAAATACCTATATGTTTTCGTTTTGTAAAAATAAGTGATCCTTTTTCAATATATAATTTTTCTACTTCATCAAGAGAAACATTGCACGCTATTGCCGCGGCAATGATCGATCCGGTACTGGTCCCTGCAATCAAATCAAAATAATCATGCAATTTTATTTTGAACTCTTCTTCAATCCTTTTTAATATATGAGCAGAATAAACTCCTCTGATACCTCCGCCATCGATACTTAAAATTTTGAATGTTTTTTTAGCGTCCATCGTCCACGTCCATTAAGTTCTATTCAGATCTAGCTTGTTGTCTAACTTCCTTAAACAACTGTGCGGCTAGAACTGCCATCATAGCTTTGTATTTGTTTTTATCCTCAAATAATGAGTTATAGGCTTCTACTTGCTCATCAAATCCAGCATTTGCCGCTTCTCCGAAGAATTTAGGGAAAATAGATGATGCGAAAATCTTCTCTTCATCATCTTTGCTTGATTTTATGAGCTTTTGTAATTTTTTATCAGCCATCAATTTATCGTGGATGGAATTATAAATTACTTTGTCTGCCTCTGTTAAATCAATACCAAACTGTTCGTTAATCCGCTTAATTACTTCATTTAATGGATCTAATAAAGCCGGATCCGGAACTTGACCAACTTTGCCACCGACAGAACTTTCGCCTTTACCTTCAGCCAAAGAAATAGAGCCCTTAAATACTTCTTTGAGCTTATAATATTCAAGCTTTAGCTTGTTTTTAATATCAACAACCGGATCCGAATCTTCGGATAAGAATTTGCTCAAAGCGTTGGCATAAAGTACCTCTTTATGCAATTGTTCATTAAATAAGCGGTTAATTTGTGAAATATAATTGTACCATTTAACAAGGTTGCGGACATTGCGACGGAAATCAAATCTTTCAACTTCCTCTAATTTACTATATTTCTCTACAGCAGGCTCAAGCATACTTGCGATTTTACCTAAATCCTTATCAGACTGTGTTCCCTCACTGTAATAGAATTTAGCAAATTCCTCTACATTGGCTTCATTATATACCTTTGCTTCAGCAATTTTTGCTTGAACCTCAAATATCAAATCTGTATTGATTGATTCTTTTAAGAAGGTTTCGGTATAGAATGGCTCAAAAGCTTTTTTAATTTCATCAGCCGTATTGATAAAATCCAAAATAAACGTATCCGTTTTTCCCGGGCATACACGATTTAGGCGCGATAGTGTTTGAACGGCCTTTACACCTTTTAGTTTCTTATCCACTATCATTGTATGAAGCAACGGTTCATCAAAACCTGTTTGATATTTTTCAGCCACAACCAATACATTGAAATCATCATGGAAGTCACTTTTTAACTGTGTTTCGCTGATGCGTGTACCATCTTTTCTAACATTTAATTGTGGTTCCGTATATTCCACGCCACCATCTTTAACTGTTCCAGAAAACGCAACCAAAACATCTATATTTTCATAATCTTTTGCATTTGGTCCTTGTTTCATATCTTCTAAATAACGGCGCATTTCTTGCAAATAGCGAACTGCGGCCAGACGAGAAGACGCAACAATCATCATTTTACCCTTACCACCAATAGCTTTGCTGGTAATGTCTTTGAACGTTTCGATGATGATTTGTACTTTTGAAGAAATGTTATACGGGTGCAAATCTGCGTATTTTTTAATAATTCTTGCCGCCGTTATTCCTTTTACCTCCGGATTATCCTTGGTTTTGTTAGCGATGGCATAACATGTTTTGTACGTCATGTAATTTTGCAAAACATCCATAATAAAGCCTTCTTCAATAGCTTGGCGCATTGAGTAAATATGGAATGGATGGAACTGTCCGTTACTATCTTCGGAGCCAAAAATCTCTAATGTCTTTGGCTTTGGTGTAGCGGTAAAGGCAAAATAAGATAAGTTTTTATGCTTACCATGCTTTAAGAGTTCTTTCAAAATCGGATCCTCTTTATCAACTTCTTCTTCCGATTTTTCCTCCAACTCAGCATATTGGCGCAGAGCATCCGTATCATCTGCTAAGGCAATTTTTAATTTTGCGGCGGCAGAGCCGGTTTGGCTAGAATGTGCTTCATCGCAAATAATCGCAAAATTTTTACCTTTAGCATCTTCTATTTCCTTATATATCACCGGGAACTTCTGTAATGTGGTTACAATAATTCTAGCCCCGTCATTAATCGCTGTCTTCAAATCTTTGGCATGCTTATCTTTATCAATCGTTTCCACAAATCCCGGAAGATGATCCATTCCGTCAACGGTATTTTGTAGCTGTTGATCCAATACGCGCCGGTCTGTCACAATGATAACGCTTTTGAAAAGGGGATCATTGTTTTTCTTAAAAATCGTGGCTAAACGATAAGCTACCCAAGAAATGGAGTTTGATTTACCGGAACCCGCACTATGTTCAATCAAATAGCTTTTGCCGGCACCATTTTCAGTAACATCTGCCACCAATTTGCGCACAACATCCAACTGATGATATCGTGGGAATATAAGGGTTTTCTTTGTTTCTGTTTTTCCACCTTTTTTCTTTTCTTCCGTAATTTCCAAGTTGATGAACTTTTGCAAAATATCCATCATAGATTCGCGCTGGAATACATTTTCCCAGATATAACTTGTCATATAACCATCCGGATTTGCCGGGTTGCCGGCGCCACCATCATTGCCTGCGCCGTTGGAGCCTTGGTTAAATGGTAAGAAAAATGTTTTCTCACCGTTTAATTTTGTAGCCATGGATGCTTGGCGCAAATCTACACAGAAGAAAGCAAGAATTCGGCTGTTAAACCGGAAACATAATTCACGAGGATTACGATCATAGCACCATTGGTGTTCGGCATTACGAATATCTTGTCCGGTTAACTGGTTTTTGAGCTCAAATGCAAACAGAGGTATGCCGTTTAATACCAGAACCATATCAACGGATTTGTTATTATCAGCGGAGAAAAACCATTGGCGGTAGCAGTGCCAAATATTGCTGTTATAAAGAGCTATATCATCTTCATTTAAGGTCGATTCTGGCTTAAAATAACAGGCCTTAAAATCAACACCACCGCATTTGAAGCCTTTGCGCATAACTTTTAAGATGCCATCACGTTCCACAGCATCATTGAAGAAAGTTACAAATTTTTTCTCGGTGTTGTTTCCATAGGCAAACTCAAACTTTTTCCATGCTTTTGGTTGAGTTTTTTTGATAAACTCAATAAAAGTATCTTTGAACAAGGCACAAGAAGGATCGTAAGTGGCATCGCCTTTTTTATAGCCACCAGCTTTTGAGATAAAAAAGCTCTCAATATCGGCTTCAAAATTCTTTTCTTTAGTTTCAGTTATAGCCATGATACGTCTCCTTCAATACCAAGTTCTTTTCGTATTTTATCTGCGAATTTTTCTATTTTTTTTGCATTTGTTTCTACCATATTTTCTCTATCTTTTCTTTTTTTTATTTTGATATATGTGTCCGTAATATCGTTACAAAGCTTATAATATTCTTTGTATATTGTCGGTGATGCATATACCATCATGTATGACTGCAAGTCATTAAATGCTTTTTTATATTCTTCATATTCATCTTCAATAACGCGCTTCTCCCTGTAACACTTTTCATGACGTGTCAGGACATCAATAACTCTTAAATACGTTTCTTCTCTTTTTTCTCTTAAATGAACTTTTTGCTCTCCAACTGACTTGCGCCACTCAGTAAACCAAGTGAAGCCACCGGTTAAAATTGCACCAACGATAATGCCAAATAACTGAGATTCTAAGAATGTTTTAAGAATTTCACACATTTTTTATTTTTCTCCATTTACTACTCATAAAAATCTGGGTCAGGATCCAAATAACCTAGATCAACATTAAAATTTCGGTCAGATAGGGATATATCTTCAATAGACAAACCTTCTTTTACATCTTTCAATCTGACTACAATAGAACTTTTAATATGTATAGTCTCATCAATTGTAGCATTAGCCATTGTAATATCTACGCCATCTTCTCTGTCGTAGAAATAAAGAGGAGTAATACCCTCTATATGAAATTCTAGGTTTATAGGGCAGGATATAATCACTTCATTATTTTCAATTTTTAATATATTAAATTCGACATCACTATTAATTTCCTTAAAATTAAAATCTTCAAGATGATATTCGATATCATCTACATTTTGGTATCCCCACATAGAATCTGCACTGAAGAATATCGATATTTTATCCTCGTTTTCCAATAAAAATTCATTAATGTCATCTTTTATTACCTGAAATTCTGCTGAATTTTTATTAAAATTGTTTTTAAGTTTATTTAAGATTTCTTCCTTTTCGTGAATGATTCTATTAATCATATCCAATAGAGTTTTTAAATCTTTTGGTGCAATTATACCTTTATTTTCCTGCGCAAACTTTGTCCAATCACCATCAGTTGATACTACATATAAATCTTTATTTTTGCCTTTCATATAATCCCTAAGAGAAAGTAAGATATAAGCATCCTTAAATTCATTTTGTTTTGCTTTTTGTTCTGAAAAAGGAGGTCTTTTTGCAAAATATAAAGATAAAACTTCTTCTGTTTGTACATTTGAAGACGGGACAATCTCACACCTGGTTTCAGATAAAAAATTGCTTATTTTTTGCTCCGCCAGTTCTTTTGCTCTTAAAGCGAAATTATTTATTTTTTTTGCAAGCTCTGTATCGTTTATCTCTATATCTTTACAATAACTTTTAATATTTTGTATTGCTTTAGTTGCTTTAATTTCAGATTCTTGAATATCTTTGAGAATATGAACCTTTGTTTCTCTAACGACAACATCTGATAATAAAAGATGTATGTATTCATTTTGAGAAAGTTCTATTAATGACTTAAAAACTTCATTGTCAAAGTCATAATTATTGCTTTTTATAACTGATGTATCAATACTTACAAAGAAATCACACATTATGCAACCTCCTTTTTGCCTGTGACGTATTCATAAATTAAAGATTTTTTGTAATTTGCCATTTCGGCCAAGAATTGTTGCTTCTTTTCGACTAAAGTATCAATCTCAGCACATTTTTCATCAAGATATTGTGCAATTTCTTTTTGTTCTTCAAGCGGTGGAATTAAAACTTGTAAATCCTTTAATAATTCTTGACTAAGAGAAGCTCTTGTAACTAAATTCATTTCTTTTACAAAATATAAGCGCAAATGAGAACTTGCCATGTAGTATTTTGAATATTCAAAATCCAATTTTGTTGTATATGGACGACACCTTATCAAAAATCCTGCAAATGTTGCATTTTCAAATGAATTTAGGCAGATGGATGTTAAACCAATCTCTTCAATTGTTTCCGATGTTCTTGTGAAAAAGATATCTCCTTGTTTTACAGAATATCTGTTTAATTCCTCTTCAGTTGCATTACATAGGCCGGAAACAGTTTCTGGTAGTACATCATTATTGTAGACGTCTTTATATGAGACGAAGGGAAATCCCTTACCAAAAAATTCTGCTGATTTGCTTATTCCATTTTGGCACCGATAAAGATACCGTAGTTTTATAACGCTCCAATCGGTTGGAATCTCGCCAATCCATTCAATGTTACTATCTTGCATTGGGCGGTTTGGACGGATACCCTTGGTTACAGCTTTTGTGATTACCGATTGTTTTAACTTCTTATATTCCTCAATAGATTGTTCGGTTTTGCTGATAATTTCATCAATCGCCCCGCATTTTTCATCTAGAAACGTCGCAATTTTCTGTTGCTCAGGTAATGGCGGAAGAATTGTTGTAATAGCAGCCATTTCATTATTCATAATTTTTGCACCATTTATATCTATTCGTTTGTGGTAAAATGCAATGTGTCCAAGAGCATATTTCATATAAGATAAAGATACTTTTTCAGTTTTCGACTGAAGTGTCCCACACACATTAGTACAATTATGTTTACCTTCTCTAAGGAAAACCGTTCCGGCATTTGCGCCATCTGTTGTCCAAGTTAGTTGATTTGTATCAAAATCATATGTCTTGATATAACCGAGTAGCCCGTCGTTCTTTGTTTGTGAAGAATATACCGGATATCCGCTATCTTCTAACTCTGTTGTTGCAATAACTCTACCTCTACCAATGTTAAATAATTGTCGAACTTGCACAAGTTTGTAATTTTCAGGAATTTCGCCGATCCACTCAACACCGCTGTCTTTCATCATCCTAGTCATTGGCATTCTCCTCTGAAAATTGAGTATACATTTTCATCAGAAATGCCAACTCCATAAAGCATTTAACAATATTTTCGGCAGAATTGTATTGTAAATCAATCCCATGTAAAATTTTATGTCGGAATAAACCTTTCTTTCGCATATCATCTTGCACTTTATCTACTTGCTTCCCATTTTTGAATGTATTTGCTATGACCTCATAATTATAGTAAAGATTATAAGACGCTTTTCCCATCATATAATGCTCAAAAATATCCTTATTAATTTTAGCATTCCCTTGAACAACAAATTCACAATTTTTAGGTTTTTTTCCATTAGCACTTAAAGGGCAGAGTATTTTTTTACTACTTTCTTTAAGTTGTTTTTTTATTTCATTTTTTTGCTGTTCAGGAACTAAATTTGGCAAAGCATCATATATTCCCGTAATTTGGCTCAAAAGTGCTGGTATTACAACATAAGATGACACTTCTAATGGATTATTATGAAGAACTGTTATACAGCTATCTATAATGGGAAATCTGTTGCTAAATTGTTTATTTCCTCTGTATGGATTAAAGAGTTTTTCAAGATTAGAAAAGCTGTTTTCTTTATAGTAATTCATAATAATCTGCTCAATGTCTTGAATGCTTCTCTTATTACTATCTTTAAGGATTTTTAGTAATTTTTCATCCATGATAATCCAGTAGTTTCGTAACAATTCTGATTTTAATTGCTCTGTATCAATCCATTCAATAAAAGCAAGAGCTGCTTTTTCTATAACCGGTTGAACTGCTTTGGCGATTTCTTGTGCTGCTTTAATAAAGGGAGAAATAACAGCATCAATAGCTTGAAATGACTTTTGCAAATCATCAAAAAATGGTATTTGTGGAAAATTTTCTTTAGGTTTCAAATTGTTAGCCATTTTAATATTCCTTATTCTCCCTTTGGAAACAAGCGTTTGAGCGAGTTTGTAATATCGGTTTCAAGAACATTTATGCGACCAATGATGTCAGATGTCTTTTCCGGTGCCTGATATTTATAAAAATAACGTGTCATTGGGATTTCGTAGCCAATTTTAGTTTTGTTGGCATCCACCCATGCTTCCGGCGCATAAGGTTTAACTTCGCGTTCAAAATAATCATTAATATCTTCATTCATCGGCACGTTTTCAGTATCACGTAAGTTTGTGTCTGCGACAGGTTTACCCTTTTTAAGAATAATCCTGCCGTTTTCATCTTTTTGCGGTTGTTCTACGACAATTTTTTGGTAACCAAAGTCAAAAGTGCTGAAAATCTTGCTTTCACAATAAATGCCGTTTTCATCGCCATAAATTTTATCGTTCTTAAACTCACCAAAGGCGGTTACAATGATATTGCGGCATTTATCGGTAATATCGTTACGTTTGTTACCGATGGACTTACGGCGCGGCTCAAAACAATGGCTAGCATCAATCAGTTGAACTTTGCCTTGTTTGCGTGCCGGCTTATTTTTATTCAAAACCCAAACGTATGTTGCAATACCTGTGTTCATAAATTGATCATTAGAAAGTTGAACGATAGCTTCCAGCCAGTCATTTTCTAAAATATAACGACGAATTTCAGACGGACCGGAACCGGCATCACCGCTGAACAACGGCGATCCATTCTGAATGATAGCCATTCTGCCGTCATCTGCCATTTTTGCAATGCCGTTAAGCATAAATAGTTGCTGACCATCAGAAATTTTTGGTAATCCCGGCTCAAAACGTCCTTCTTTGCCAAGATTATGTTCAGCTTCTACGGCTTTTTGCTCTTTTTTCCAATCAATGCCAAATGGCGGATTAGAAATCAGGTATTTAAACTTAAATCCTTTGAATTTATCATCCGAGAGGGTATCGCCATAGCGCATATTATTTGCTTCACCGCCGCGGATTAGCATATCTGCCTTGGCGATGGCAAATGTTGACGGATTAAATTCTTGTCCGAAACAAGTGACAACGGCATCGGCATTAAGCTGTTTAATGCGTTCTTCCATGCAGGACAACATCTGGCTTGTTCCCATCGTCATATCGTAAACCGAGATGTTTTCATCACGTAAATTAGCATCTGTCAAAAGAAGGTCTGTCATTAGATAAATAATATCGCGGCTGGTAAAGTGCGCTCCGGCTTCTTCGTCATAAGATTCTGAAAAGCGGCGAACCAAATCCTCAAAAATATAACCGCAGTCAACTGCCGTAATTTTATCCGGCCCTAAATAACCGTTGGCAGTGTTAAATTCTTTTATAACCCAATAAAGCGTGTCAGATTCTACCATGCGTTTGATAATATTTTCAAATTCAAACTTGGCCAAAACGTCTTGAACATTCTGCGAAAAGCCATTCAAATAGGACTTGAAGTTGGATTCAATGTGCGCCGGGTCAGCTAATAGCTTTTCAAACGTGAATTTACTGGTGTTATAAAATTGATAGTGGCTTGCTTTGCACATAAAGCCGTCAATAACCTGAAATTTTTTAACTTGCTCATATTTTGCCTGCATTTCATCATAATGGGGCAATAAGCAGTCATGAAAACGCTTAACAACCGTCATCGGCAAGATAACCAAACCGTATTCGTGTGGCTTGAATGGCCCAGCCAAGTGATTGGCAATATTCCAAATCACCGTTGCCTTCTCTTGCAAATTTTTCCCAACTTCTTTAAACGCTTCATTTGACATTATATTCTCCTGCAAAATACCTCAATTTTCCTCTATAGTTTGAATGAAATTGCTTAAACGCTCTCTATCTTCGTTTTCTTTGTCGCCTTTGAAATACATTTCAATAAAGGTTACTTGTCTTTTGCTTTCTTCCCACACAAAAATAACACGAATGCCGGAAGCGGCTCCGCGTCCTTTCAGTGTCATACACGAAAATTTACGAACTTTATTAGAAGTATAATTCTCGGAACAAAAACCTTCTATCGGAACGAAAGCGGTCGTTGGCTGACCTTTTTCGTAATAGGTCTCCAACGTATATTTTTTCATATTTTCAAAGTCTTTTTCCAAAGATTTAAAGCGCTTTAATAATGATTTGAAATCTTTATTAAATTCGGGAATAGTCACGTAGTTAATCATTTTCGTCCGCATACTCCCGACGTGAAGTCTCATCATTTCTGTAAAAAACAGCTTCGTAATCTAAAACATCTCCCATATCTGCGCCAACCCATGGAATGTCTTTATGAGAGTAAGCCGATAATTCTGATCCCGTCATATCAGATAAACGCTCAAGCTCTTTATCGATGTGTTTTAGTTCTTGAGCAGATAAAATCGTTAAATCCGGTTCCTTAATCGGTAAATATTTTGTTTGATCCTTATTGAAATATTTTGTTTTTATTTCCTCTAACTCACCGTCTTTTTCCATTTCTTTGATTAGCTTTGCAAAATCAACAGGTGTAGGACCATAAGTATTTTTAATATACTTTAACCCCATAAGCTGTTCTTCAAATAGCTCATAGTAATCAAAATCTATAAAATAGAGCAATTTATAGATAACAGTTTGACCAACATTTGGTTTTGCGCCAACTTTATTTAATATGTACAATAAAACTTGCTTGAACTTAGAAATATTTTCTTGAGGAATATCTATACGAATATCTTGTTTTGGTTTAGTATTAGGTTTACTAACAATATTGTATTCCGGTGTTGTTGGCATACGATTATCGATAAAGCACGAATAATCAACATTAAAAATCTTTGCAAGTTTTTTAATGGTTTCTAATGGAAAAGGTGTTTCCTCATTTTCGTATTTACCTAATGTTTGGCGCGTAATTCCTAATTCAGATGCCAAATCATCTTGAGAAATGTTTTCTTTTTCTCTTAATGTTTTTAAAATGCTAACCATGGCAGACCTCTCTTTTATAAAAAATATAATATATTTCTTCTTAAATGTCAAGATATTTTAACAATCAAATGTTAATAATTATTTACAATAGATAACCTCGGCAATTTATATGATAGAAAGCAAAGAAACTTGATTTTATTTCAGTACACAGTTATAAAAGGATAAAATTATTAAATCAGGTGCTTAAAATGATTAAAGTTTTGTTTGTATGTCTTGGGAATATTTGTCGGTCGCCGATGGCGCAGTTTGTGTTTAAGCAAATGGTTGAGGAGCGCGGTTTGTCCGACCAGTTTGAAATTGATTCTGCGGCAACTGAAAGTTACAACGAGATGTGCCACGCCGGCATTCATCATGGCACGCGCGAGATGTTGAAATCCATGCATGTGCCGTTTGAGGAACATTATTCGCGTCGCATTCGTCCGCACGATTATGCTTATTATGACTATATTTTGGCGATGGATGATAGCAATATTGAGGACATTCAATCGCTCGTCGGTCCGGATACGGAAAACAAAATCCATCGCTTGCTTGATTTTACTAACAATCCGCGCAATATTCGCGACCCATGGTACACCGGCAATTTTGACGAGAGTTATTGGGATATCTATGAGGGCTGTCAGGCATTTTTGGAGTATTTGAAGGAGAACTCCCAAAATGAACTCTGAATTAGAATTAATCCCTTTTATTAAACAAGCACTTATAAACATAGAAGGTAAAGAATTTAAGAGGATTAACAGCACAGCTATCTTGTCTCTTAGAGTTTTGTCTGGAGCAATTTTTGCTCTTTGCCGCGATGCCTTCACTTTATTGGAAAATAATAGAGTATTCACAGCTTGCTCATTAACATGTCAGGCGATTGAAGCACAAATACAACTGTTATGTATTGATAAGATGTTTGATACAAAAGGCAGAGATTACTACGAATTTGCTTTTGTAGAACAATTAAGAAGTTTATCAATAAATCCGCAATGGCAGGAGAAAACGCTTTTAAGAATGCACCACTATAACTGTGAAAGATTTTATACCGGTAAAGGTAAAAATACATCAGATATTGATAGCTATCATAAAAACTGGTATAGATCATTTGCTAACAGTATAAAAGACTTAAGCAAAATTGCTTTTCCTTATTTTAAGGAAATATTTCATTCTCAAGGCATTGTTTTTGTAGAGGAAGATTTAAATATTGATTTGCTTTATGAAAATTACCAGACTTTATGTTCATTTAAGCATTTATCACCGTTTTTTGTAGGAGAAACTTTCCAAGTACAAGGTAAATTACTAGAGGAACATAAGATTAATCACAAGGAAGTGGCTTTGACTAGTATATATACAGCACTTATATCGGTAATATTGGTTCTTAATCGACATGGCGAGCAAATATCAATTGAAGGGTGTTTATTTAATAGAACATAGCTTTTATCTATCTTATTTGAATCGAATTACTTATACATCAAGCAATTTATAATGTAATTTTTATATTTTCCCCATAAAGATATGATTTCTTGCGGTGTTGGGTGTGCATTTAAATTATGAACAAATGCATGCAGTCTGTTTATATCAACAGTTGCTGTGCCCTTGAGGTTATTCGAATCGGATTTATTCAAAATTTTTTCTTTTTCAAAGAAACCAACAACATCCATCATTTTCTGATTTAAGTGATCACTTTTATCCTTTAAAGAATTCGTTTTCGGTAAGCAATAATCTGTTGCAAGTTCTAAAAGAACGCGCATCATAACACCTAAAGAATATGGATGAGTTGAACATTTCAAACGATATTGCATCTCATCCCATATAGCTTTAATTTTTATTTCTTCGTTGGTTTTAGCCTCAATAGGAAAATCTGTGTCTATAATTGATGGAAATGATACTTTTTTACGAGGATTAACAACTGTTGTTTTGGAATTTTGCGAAGACTTTGCATTTTTTTTAGGTGTTTGTGGTAAAATCCCTTCATCTTCAAGTTTTTTCAAATACCTTTCTTTATCTTTATTATTCCATAAAGTATGTAATGTTTCTTTACCTTCTGCCATGTCATTATGAATCCTAAGCAGAATTTTGAGGACATCCATTCTATCTATTATATATGATACTTTTTCATCTTCTAATATAAACCCTATTTTCTTTCTAAACGCATTACTTGAAAATAAACGTTTTATCAAGGAGTGTTCTAGAGTTTCTGCTTCTCCAAGTAAGCCTTCTTTTTTCATTTCGTCTTGCAGAAATACTGTAAAATCTAGAACTTTTTTCTGACCAGTCAACATTAAATGGTTTTCTTTTTGTTCTCGATTCCATTTTAATTGTCCTTTTCCGGTATCTCCACCGACGTGTCTTCTTTCTACAAGTTCATTAATATACTGAATATCATTAGATACATCACATTCTATTTTATTTGGTATATTATCATTATTCTTTTTTAATGTCTCAAAAAAAGAAGACCATACAGTATTTCCAATATAGTTTGGATTATTTAACAACTTAAGACAAGTAATGCGTCGATTACCATCATAAACAATGTATTTATCATTTTCTTTTTTAACTAAAGGCCGCTCATATAATTTCCCTTCTTTTGCAATGTCTTTAGCTAAAGCCTCTAATCTGCTAGAGTTATTGCTTAATAGCCATAAAATAGCATCTTTTTCTGTTTCTAGTTTCCCATGTCTGGCATTTTCATTATTTACTACAATATTGTTTATAGATATGGTTTCAACATTCTTATCAGTCATATTTTTAGTCTCTACAAGTTCTAGTTGACTAAAGAGTAGCACTATATAATGATTTTATCAATCCTTATTGGGTATTATACACTAGCTTAGAAATTTCCGTTTTTGATACTCAGCTTTCAAATCTTCCTGGCTTTGTTTATATCGGGCGGCCATTTGTTCGAGTTTGAATTGCAGGTGGTTGAGGCGGTCGCGTGGTCTAACCGGTAACGGATTACCATAGGCCTTTTTTAGTAAGGTTTCGATTTGAGTTAAGGTTCTGCCGGCGTGATAATAAACCATCACAAAGTTTGTCCGGTTGCTCGGTTTGATATTCTCGTATTTGCGCATTTTCATAATTCAATCCCCATGTATCGGCAGTAGGAAGAACCGGACGGGTCAACATAAAGTGTCGGTCGGCCGGGACATTGTAAGGCAACTACTTGGCGGTGGTTTTCGTCGTCGTAGCCACCTTTGCCGGATAAGAAAATATAATCATCTAAAGGGTTTTGACAGACGGCATCATACCAAACCGGAGGCAAGTTGACCGTTTCTGTTACCGTTACGTCCTCTGCCTGCATGTTATAGCGCCGGCATAATTCCATCACTTCGTCAATATCTGAGGGCTTCCGGACCATATAAATCTTAACTTTTTTCATTGTATTTCCTTTCGTTTGATACAATGAATGCTTGGATTTCAACGAAAGTCCAGTGAAAGAAGCAATTTTTTTGAAAAAATCCCGAATTTGGGTGAAAAACTTAAAGATTATGTGATTTTTTCACATAATCTATTGACTTTTTGTGTAAAATACCATATTTTCTATATAGAAGCTAAAAGAGGGGGACAAAATGCTGTTAAGTTTTTCTGTATCAAATTTCGGATCATTTAAGGATAAAGTGACATTTTCAATGTTTCCTGGAAAAATATCTAAGCAACATGAAAACCATGTCTTAGGGTGCATGCAATATAAAGCATTAAAAGGGGCGGCTCTTTACGGAGCTAATGCTTCCGGTAAATCCAATTTTGTAAAAGCCATTGCTATGCTTAGAGCTATAGTTACGGGAGAAAGCACAAAAAATATTCTCCTAAATCAATTTAAGCTTGATGTTTCATCTTCAGAAACTGAGTTTGAAATTGTTTTTCAACATGATAAAATAACGTATCAGTATACATTACGAACAAATGGAATAAGTATTTTATTTGAACAATTGGCTATTGTTCAACAATATGGAAAATTAAAATCGTTATTTATACGTGAAAATGATAGTGTAACTATAAATTCCTTACTATCAAAAAGTGCAGATTGGTATAAAAATAGGACATTTCAGGCAACTAATGCTTATTTATTTAAGCTATGGCAGGATGGGATTATTCCAAATCAAAAAAAGATCAGTGGATCAAAGCATATTATCAATGCAATAGATTTCTTTTTCTGGTTATTTCCTATAACTCCTCATAGTGTTGCAAACCCAGTTGCGTTTAGTCATTATTTTCATCAAAAAGATTTCCAATTATTTTTAAAGGAATTGCTACGTGTCGCTGATTTAGGAATTACAGATATTAAGTGGGTTTCTTTATCTAAAGAGGATACAGAGAAATATTTTAAGGAACTATTAGCTAGATCTAATGTTCCTAATGAATATGGTACAATTTTATCCAAAAACGAATTGGGCGAAATGTTAGCTCTAGATATTGGGCCAAATGGATATAATGGGTATGCGCTTAAAACAATCCATAATGGAGTAGAATTCAAATTATCTGAAGAATCGGCAGGAACAATACGTCTGATAGATTTAGCCTTATCTTTCTTCTTTTTAAGAGATCCTAATTTTTGCTTGATTATTGATGAGCTTGATTGCCATCTGCATCCGTTTTTGAGTAAATTCTTGCTTCAACATCATATGGAAACGACAAAAAACAAAGGACAATTAATTGTTACATTGCATGATTTAAATTTAATGACGCAAGAAATTTGGCGCACCGATGAGATATGGCTTGCAGAAAAGCGGCAGGACGGATCGACGGATTTATACTCGTTATACCAGTTTTCACCGCGTTTTGATGCCAATCTGCAAAAAGGTTATATGCAAGGAAAATATGGGGCAATTCCGATGATCGGGAGCTTTGATGATGAGTAATTTCGGACAGCGCTCACAGTTTAAACTTATTATTCAGCTGTTTTATGAGGGTAGAACGGAACTGGATTATTTGCAAAAGTTTATTCGTCAACGCAACAAGAATACATTAATTAGATTAAACAAGATATTGATTAACCCTAATCCTCTGACTTTAGCGCAAGAGGCAGCTAGTCGATTTGATGATTTAGAAATGGATAACTCCGAAGTGTGGATAGCTTTTGATGATGACGGCAGAGATGCCGAGGTCAAGGATGCAATCGATTTGATAAACAACAGCGGAAAGGATATTCATATAGCCTTTATGAAACCTTGTATTGAAATTTGGCCTCTGATGCATAACGGAATTGATAATGTTACGACACCATCAGCGGCACAATCAAAACTGGAAAGCATTATGCCATCTTATGACCATGATAGAAATCCATATTTCGATCTAGATAAAATGCCAAATTATGAAGGTGCGGTGGTAAAAGCAAAACAATGGCAAACGTCATTATCAGGCGATCCGGAATATAATTCTGCCAAATATGCAGGCATTTATAAATTAACTGAAAAAATAGCTGGTGTGGAATAATTTCTGATTTAATTATGGCGGAACTGCCATAATTAAAATCCACAAATCATCATATTTGCTCCGGTTAGTCCATTTTTATTGGACTTTCTGGAGCAAATACAACATCTTATAAAGTAAGTAGAAAAGTTCAGAGAAAACATCAGCTGTTTCTAAATTCTATAAACTGTTAAAATATGCTCTTAAGAGCATATTAAATCATATAAAGTGCTTTCAAGAGCACATTTTTAGGAAGGCAAAAACTGCAAAAGTCTGCAATTTCGTATTTAAAAACGGCAAAAATTCATACATAACTTTATAAAATCAGAGAAAACATCAGCCACTTAAAGATAATTTTCACATATATCCGGTCGCGGGATATTCTTTATGTCATACAAGCGAGCATTCATTACCGAAAAAGAAGCGGTGGCAGACCGGGAAACATAAGGTAGATATTGGCTTAAAGCGGTGGCAGATAACAGATACTTTTGTGCATAAAATTATGCGAAATCGTCATTGAAGCACCTATCCACCAGCATACGAAAAAACACGCAATTTCAAATAGTTAGCTCAATTTTTACGATAAAAATTTAATATTTTATTACTTAAAATTGAAAAAACATTCATCTTTTTATAGTGCTGTCCAGACCATTATGTAACAATTAACTTATTGATTTTATTTGTAATATTTTCAATTTATATTGTCAATTTTTATGAATAATATTGCAAATTTTAAAATGCAACATTTTTGAATTCCTGTCGCGGGATATTCTTTTTGCATTAAATGCCTTCATTCATTACAAAAGGCGAACTAGCGCCATACCTTGAAATATAAGTAAAATATGGTCTAGAAGTGTTTTTGATAACAGATACTTTTTGCTTTAAAGTATCCGTAATTGCCATTTCAATCTCAATTCACCACCATAATAAAAACACCCCGTTGTGGGTGTTTTTATTATGGTGAAATTATGATAGCTCGAACCAACGAGAAGTTGGTTTGACTACAAGCGAGAGGCGGGTTTTGAGAACGTCGGTCGTCTGTTTTTATTTTTGTAATGTTTGATAACTTGCAATAGCCTTTATCCCCCAGTCTTTACAATACCCCTGCCGAATTTGGCTTCAAGCTCGTCAACGAGGTGCGAGAGTTTGTCGTCGTGCGGTTTTACATCCTCAAACAGCGATTGTTGCACTTCGCCATAGGTCAAATGCGTTAGGGTTACACCGGTTGAGCGATAAATTAAATTCGGGCGGTAGAGCTGTTTTAAGAGGTTTATAGCCGCCATGCGCACTTCCTGGTCGCCGTTGGTCGGGTTCGGCAGTTTCGCCTCGATGGCGAGATATTTGAAGTCTTTGGTGCGGAGCATGACTTCCACCCCTTGGCAAAAGCCATTCCACCGCCGTAACTTCTGACAAGCCTCATGAACATGCCGATTTAATTCATGTTCCAGATATTCCAAACTCTGCGTAAAATCCTCAAAACTTCGCGTAACTTGTATGCTCTGCGGGGCAGTTGGTTCGTTATTCACCAAAGATGTCGCAACACCAGTCAACTCGCTTTTCAAATTTAATCCGTTTATGCCGAAGGCTTTCCTAATCCAGCCGTTTTCTTTCGCCACAAAATCCTTAATCGTAAAAATACCGCTGAACTTCATGTGCTCGCTGTTTTTGCGCCCGATACCGCTCACGTCCTCAATCGGCATCTCTCCGACAATATCCAAGATTTTATCCGGCGGAATAACGAATATCCCGTTGTTACTTTTTGCCTTATCGCTCGCCAGTTTCGCCAGCGTTTTGGAAGTTCCCAAGCCGATGGAAACGGGAATACCGACCTTATCCCACACCGTTTGGCGGATATTTTTGATAATGTCGGTATAAGTCGAGTGATAGACCTTGTTGAGCGAAGTCAAATCAACAAACGCCTCATCAACCGAAGTTACTTCAACATCCGGACTGAACGTCTTAATCATGTCCATTACTTCTTTGGAAATCTCGGTATAGCGGTGGTGGCGCGCCGGAATACAAATCGCAGTCGGGAAGTTCGGCTTAACCTGAAAATACGGCTGTCCCATTTTAATCCCGAGCGCCTTGGCTTCCTTTGAGCGAGAAACGATAATGCCTTTTGAACCACCGCCGGTCATCACGCACACCGGCTTGCCCTGCAATAAAGGGTTATCCTTCCGTTCGCAAGAAACAAAAAAGCAGTCACAATCAACAAGTGCAATTATCCGCTGGCGCATTTTACCTCTTTAATGTTCTACTTCTGTTCTATTATTAGCGCGGAAATATGGAGAGTCAATAGCATTTAGCTAATTAAAAAAATGATTTTTATTATCCATCCAATGCGCCGATGCTGCGTAGAATACCAATCATACCTTCGGCGGCGATGTCGTTTGTGATTTTACCCTCGTCGTTGAAATAGTAAAAATTCATAACCGAAGTGGAGATATGTTTGCCGGTTGAGGGTATTCCCATAAAATCGCCGTCATTGGTGCCGGTCAAGGTCCAACGAACAGCAACAACATTACCCTCGGCGACCATTTCTTCTAGTTTCCAGTTCACATCGGAAAAGCCTTTTCGCATCCAATGAACAACCGAGAGATAACCTTCGCCTCCATAAAGCGGGGTAGGCGACGCAGGCGTATAAAAGGGAGCATCATCTGCCACCAACTCTTTAGCAAGGCTTAAATCAGCGGTATTAATCATGGTTTCAAAGCGTTTCATCGCCGCTTTATGCTTTTCAAGTTTTTCCATTTTAATGTCCTTAAATTTATTTATACTTATCGCCTGTTGGCTTAAATATCCAAAGATTACTATAATCTATTTACTAATTACCCTATTTTTTGCGGAAGAACTCAACAATCAACATGGTGATGTCATCAGATTGCGGAGCATCTTTAACAAACTTTTGAATACTGTTATGAACATACTCCAAGGTTTGGGGCAAGGATAATTCTTTTTGATTGAGTATGTCTAACAGGCGATCAGCACCAAAAAAGCGATTGTCCTGAGTTTTGGCCTCGGTTACGCCATCAGTATATAAAAACAGGCGTTCGTTCGGTTTTAAGCTGATATGCCCGACTTGGTATTCGTAATTCGCTTTGATGCCCAAAACTTTGTTTTTGACAACATCAACATATTCATATTTATCTCCAGTCTTGTGCAGAGGTGCGCAATGACCGGCATTGACATATTCAATTTCGCCGGTTCTGAAATCCAAAATACCGACAAAAGCTGTCACAAACATAAGCGGACCATTATTGCTGTATAATGAATTGTTGGCTTTATATAGGGCTTGAGCCAGCGGGTAGCCTGCCTGCAACATATTTTTTATGGCGGTTTTGGCGGACATCATATAGAGTGCGGCCGTAATTCCTTTGCCGCAAACATCAGCCATTACAAGTCCGGCATGATTTTCATCAATGGGGAAAAAGTCATAAAAATCGCCCCCCACTTCTTTGGCCGGTGTCATGGAGGCAATCAGCTCAAAATATTCATTCTTAGGAAAATCCTTAGGCATAGCCGAATCTTGAATATTTTTAGCAATAGCCAATTCTGATTCCATTTTTTCTTTTTCGGAAGAAATTTTGGCCAACTCGGTTAAGTGCGTTTTGATGTCGGTTTTCATCTTATTGAAAGCCGAAGCCAGTTGCGCCAACTCCGATGGTTCGTCCAAATGAATGGTTCTTTCCAAATCGCCTTGACTAATTTTTTGCGCGGTTTCGGTTAAGATGGCAATCGGGTGATTAATATTGCGCTTTAATACATGGTATAAAATCCAAACAATAATCATAGTGCTGATTGAAAGAACACTCAACAGCAAGAATAATTGCTGTACGGCATTTTGAAATAACTCAAATACCGGCACATTAACTATCAAAAACATTCCGTTGTTCAGGCGTTTGATATAAGGGATATATTTTACGCCTTTATAATAAAAAGGAACATTTTCTTTCAAGTCAGCCGAATACCAGCCGATTGTGCTCAATGATTTTCCCATAATTGCGGAATTATCAACATTAGGCTCGGTAGTGGCGATAATATAATCATTGGTTTTGTCGGCAAACAAAGCAAAACTATGAAGAGTGGGTTTTATCTTTATTATGGATTTTAAAATAGTATCCAAATCCCAATCAACGGTTGCCATGCCGACCAATTCGTTCTGGTCATAAATTCCGGCGCCGATCGTTGTCATCAGGTTGCCCAGCTGAGTGCTGAGATATGGTCTGGCCCAAACAACTTTTTGCCCTTTATCAAGTCCGGATTTAATTTCGCTATACCAATTTTGTTTAAAATAATCAAATGTGCCGTTGGTGCAAGAGAGCAGGGGTTCAATTTGCCTATCATTATTCCAAACAGCATGAATACAGGAAATTTTTTGATTTTTATCTATCTTATATGGAGCAAAATAGAGACCGTTGCCCATGGACTTAGTATAATTTTTTAAAATCCGCTGAGCCGAAAAATCACCAACCTGTTGCTGTTTACCCTTTTGATAATAAACCTCCCCCATTAAAGCCAAATCGAGGGCATTTTTTTCCAACTCGGCGATTTCGGTATTTACCTGCCCGTCAAAGGCGGTAATAAAGGCATTATTGCTGGCAATAAGCAACTCTTTATCATGATAAAAAGCCAGACTAGCGGCACTTACAACAACAGCCCCTAAAGCAAACAGCAAAGCTAAAGTTATAAAAACGATTTTGGATTTAATGCTTGTCAATATTTTTGCCTTTACTTAAATAACCTAATGGGCATTATGGAAGTTTAGAAATTTTTTGCAATAAAAAAATAAATTTATCATACTTTAACTAATATGATTTATATAAATGTGAATACATTAATTATTTAAATTGCAAGTTTATATATTGTAAAATATCTTTATTAATAAATGATTGGAGGTAAAAAATGGCAAATTCAGAATTAAAAATTGAACAAAAAAAAGATGGCGGCAAACTCCTTTGCAAATTGACCGGTTGGCTGGACCCGAATACTTCGCCGAAGTTATTGGAGCAAGTTGATGTTGCAGAGGTAAATATGCTGATTTTTGATTTGGCAGATGTTGAATATGTTTTCTCATCAGGTTTGAGAGCATTTTTGGTTTTTCAAAAAATGATTGAAGGAAAAGGCGGAACCATGAAGTTGGTGAATGTTCCCGATCAAATCAGATTTGTTTTTACCGATACCGGTTTAGATGAATTGCTTGAGGTTAAAGAATAATCAGTTGATCCGCTCTTTAGAACAAGGACAATAGATGACTATGAGTGATTTTGATTCCTCTAAAACCTGCTTGACTTTTCCCGCTGATGACAAGAAATTGCGCGATTTGGTGGATTTCTTAAAGGCGGATATGGATAGGCATAATGTTTTGCCCAACAAGCAATTTAATATGATTTCGGCGGCGGAAGAGGTTTTTGTAAACATATCCAATTATGCTTATGACGGCAAAGGGCAAGTGGAGGTTACATCTTTTGTGCAAGATGCAACCTATTATGTGCGTTTTGCCGATGAGGGCAAAAAATATAATCCTTTGGAGCATGAAGATCCGGATATTACTCTGAAGCCGAAGGATAGACCTATCGGCGGGCTGGGAATTTTTTTGGCCAAAAAATTCTCGGATAAAATCAGTTATACTTATGAAAATGGCCAAAATATTTTAACCATCGGAATTAATTTATAGAGCTTTAATTCTCTTGCTTCGGTGCAAAAAAAACTATACGAAACTCCCTTAGCGGGAGTTTTTTTAGTAAAAGATAATGATGAAGTTTAGAAAAGTTTAATTCTGACTGCCGCCGCAGACTTTGCAAGGGCGGGCGCCATATTCAACGGCTTTGTCAAGAGTGGTTTTGATGCAATTTCTGGTGCAGCGATGCGCCCACTTGCAATCGGGGCTGTGGTATATCAGACGCTGGGTGTTTAAAACTACAATCGGACTATCGGCGGCCAAAGCAGGTAGTGCCGCGATAAATAAACCTAAAAGAAAAAATATTTTACGCATTTTTACTTTACTCATTTTCCAGTGGTGGCATAAAGTTGACGATGGTGCAGGTGAGCTGGTAGCCGATGGCTTGATAGCACCTATTGGACGGCGCGTAATCATAGTTGGTAAACAGCATAACCCCTTGTCCCTTTTTTAGGCTCAAAGAAGTGAGATAATGCACCAACATTTTGGCATAAGATTTGCCACGCGCTTCGGGCAGAGTAAAAACTTCGCCGATACGCGCATAAGTACCGCCTGTGCGTTTGTGAGCGATAGCAACAATCTTTTCATTGGTATCGCGCCAGACCAAATAGTTGGGATCAGAAGTATATTTTTGAGCATTCTCCATGCAATCTACAAGTTGAGCTTGAGGATTTTCTTCTGTTTCATGCCCAAATCCGACTATCATCCGGGCGATTTGTTCTACTTCGCCGGCTTTCGCCTGATCGGGGTGACCAATGTATTGAACATCATTTAGTTGAGGGCAAGTATAAACTCCTAAGGTCTGCACGGATAATTCCGGAATTTGCCTATTTTCCACCAGATAATCATAAAAATTTTTCTTCGACATAATCTTAAGAGGCGTGTTGGCGGCAAATTCTTTTTTGACAAACTCATAGAGTTCGGCTTTTTCCTGAAAGCTGTCAGCTGTCCACACAATAACGGCATGCTCGGGATCCGAATTGACGATAGCACAATCCTTGCCATTGGAAAAAATTTTCGGCGTCGGATATTTTATGCTATCATTCAAAATGGTTTCCATTACGGAAAAAGCTAAAACATCTCGCAAAAACAATTCGGATTTAAATATCGCATTATTACGGGTAATCGGGGTAAACATTATAGATTCCTTACAAATAAGTTATTCAACATCAAAGTCAAAATAGGTGTCGGGATAAGGCTCATCTTTTAAGGTGAAGTGCCACCATTCGGAATCAATTCCTTGAAATCCGGCTTTAACCATTGCATCGTGCAAAATTTGGCGATTGTGTTTTTGCTCGGCGGTGATGTTTTCATAATCGGGGTGCGAAATCTCGCTGAACAAATCAAATGTTCCGCCCATATCGACAAAACCGCCATCTTTTTTGATGATGGTCAAGTCAACGGTGCTGCCGCGAGTATGACCGGATTTTTCCATAATATATCTGCCGGCAAGCAAATCAGATTTTTGCAAATCAGGATAAAAAGATTTGTCCCCCATATCAACAGGGTCATTAATCCATCTGACAAAATTATCAACGGCTTTTTGCGGACGATAAGAATCCCAAATCAAAAGCCGATAGCCTTGAGCGCGCAAATCAGCCGCCGCTTGAGCAAGAGCCGACAAAGCCGCTTTGGTCAGATAGGCATGCGGTGCTTGGTAACCGTCAATTTTGTTGCCGGTGAAATTGTTGGGCGAATAATAGCGGATATCATAAGCAGCATCATCAATCACTGAAGATATAAGCGCAAAATCCGATTTATCGGTGGAAATGGTTGCGGCAAAAACTGAGCCGGTCAAGCCGATAAATAAACTCAAAGCGATGATAAATTTTTTCATGAGATTTTCCTTTTTAGTATTTGTTGAAATTATTATTGCGAGAAATTTTTTGAGAGTCAAATTTTAAATTTAAGAAAATATTAGCAGGAGTTAGTATATAATAATGCGAGTTAAATTATTTTCGGGAAAACAAAATGCAATATTTTTTTCAAGATAACGGGGCTAAGGATTTAATTGTGTTCTTTGCCGGTTGGGGATGTGATGAGAATCAATTTGTCAATTTGCACGATGTTAAA
Organism: uncultured Pseudomonadota bacterium; assembly: GCA_902763535.1. Classification (GTDB taxonomy): domain Bacteria; phylum Pseudomonadota; class Alphaproteobacteria; order RF32; family CAG-239; genus CAZU01. The sequence continues at coordinate 126,088 of CACWSG010000003.1, forward strand.
GATGTGCTGATTTTGTATGATTATCAGGATTTGAATTTAAATTTTGATTTCAAAAGGTATGCTAATGTTGAGGTTATTGCTTATTCGGCGGGGGTGTTTGTTGCTGCGCTGATGGCAGATAAAATACCTAATATCAGACGCAAGGTGGCAGTTTGCGGCAACCCGTATTTGTTTGATGAAAAACTCGGCATATCTCAAGCTACCATCCAAGTTTTTAAGGATATAAATTTGGATAACTATTTGGATTTTCGCCGCCAATATATGACTTTTGACAATGAGGAGTTTGAAAAATACAATAAGTTACAATCGTTGCGGACAGTCGAGAGTTGTGCTGATGAATTAGCGGCTTTGCAAAAACTTTATGCTCTAAAAAAGGCGCAAATCAATCCGCAGTTTGATAAGGCTATTGTGGCGGAAAATGATTTGATATTTAGGCTTGAGGCGCAAAGGGAATTTTATCAAGATAAGTTACAAGTTATTCCGCAGGCTCGACATCATATTTTCTTTAGGTTCAACAGTTTTGAAGATATACTTAAATTATAAAAGGCAACTTAACGCAATAATTCAGTTGGTGCTGTCGGGATTGGGTATTGTTTTTTGTAGTCTGATTTATGTGATGAAATATGTGTTTATATAGTTATTATTTTATGAAGAATCAAGGTATTTAAAATATTTATTTTAAGCTCTTGCGCCCGGTAAAAATGTTACATATATCCTTTAGTAGAAACCGAAAATATTTCGGCGAAGATTTTGAACTTAGGTTTTTTAGAAGGAGAAAAGATATGTCACATTTTTTAATGAAGAGAAATGAAATAGATCGTAAGAATAATGATGTTTGGGGACTTCAATCGGATATTAACCGCTTATTTGATGCTTTTATGAGTCCTTTTGATGAGGCGGAATTTAGAAGTGCTTCAAATATGCCGAAATTGGATATTGCCGAATTAAAGGATAAGTATGAAGTAAAAGCAGAATTGCCCGGAATTGATGAAAAAGATATCAATTTGTCGGTAGAGGACGGATTGCTTAAAATTAGCGGTGAAAAGAAAAGTGAAACCGAGAATAAGGAGAAAGGATATTATTTGAAAGAATGTTCTTACGGTTCCTTTAGCCGTTCAGTCAGATTGCCCGATAATATTGCAGAAGATAAAATTGCGGCAAACTTCAGTAAAGGTGTATTAACCATTGATATGCCGAAAAAATCAGATGCGATATCAAAATCGAGGAAAATTGCTATCTCGGCAAAATAAGGTGAGATAGTTAATAAGAATGTCGGACTGATGTTGACTTTATCAGTGTTCGTGTCTTTGATATGTTTTGATTATATAATTTTGTAATTTGCCACAAAGCCGCTACCTATATTTGCAGCGGCTTTGTTTTTTATGTCAATTAAAGCGGCGTTTACTAAAATAAAACATGAGAAGTAATAATTTGTTTTGATTTTTAAAATTTTTTATGATGATATGCTATAAATTGTTTGGATAATTGCGGGAAATAAAATGGTGGATGTTTTTAAAAATAAAGTTCCCAATTTTGCAAAATTGTTGAATTTCGGATTTAGACAAGAAGGCGATTGCTATGTTTATCATAAGGCGATAAATAATGAGCAGTTTACTTTGCAAATTGTGATAGCTAAAGACGAAAAAGTGTCCGTTAAGATAATTGATAATGATTTTGGTGAAGAATATGTTTTGCATCTTGTGGCGGAGGCAACCGGAGAATATGTCGGCAAAATTCGCACAGAATATAATGATATTTTGCAAAAGATAGCTGATGAATGTTTTGAATGGAAGTTTTTCAAGAGCACTCAAGCTCAAGAAATTATGCAATATGTCAAACAAAAATATGATGATGAGTTGGAATATTTATGGCCCAAGTTTCCTAATAATGCAATATGGCGCAGAAAAGATAATAAAAAATGGTATGGTGCAATATTAACGACGACAAAAGATAAAATCGGGCTGCCCGGCAAAGAAACAATCGAAGTGCTGGATTTGCGCGCAGATAAAGATATGTTGCCGCAAATTGTCGATAATAAAAATTACTTTGCCGGATACCACATGAATAAACAACACTGGATTTCAATAGTTTTAGACGGCGAATTGGAATTGGCAGAAATTTGTCAGCGGTTGGATGATAGCTATAAATTGGCTAAAAATTAAAAAAATAATATCTATTTTTTACAATCGCGTAACAAAATATGCTTGAACCATTTTTCTTGGAAAGCAACAGCTTCTTCAATTTCAGAATCGGTTGGGTTAGACGATTTCGGTACAACTATCAGTTTGTCATCGTTATCATTGGTGCGATGAATTACCCCAATGCACAATCCGGTATATTTTGCCAAAGGTTTATCTTCCATCAACACATAAGCATCCAGTTCTTCACCATCGCCGGAGGTTGTGAAAGGGACAAAACCATAGTTAATCGGATATTCAAAGCCATGTTTGGGATGAAGAGATCCTTTGGGGCGGTCAATTTTTACATTGACCAATTCGCCGATGTAGCGATCATTGGGGAGATTATGTAACACAACCGGATAATTGTCTAAACTGTTCCAAGGCTCATATTGTTGCGATAATGTATCAAACTCAGCTTCACTGATGTAAAGTTCATCGGGATTTTCTTTGGTACGTTGCAGTAAGCGTTCTTTGGCGGTAGATAAATCACAATCAAGCAAATGAAAAACCACATCATCAGTAATTTGTAAGGCTCTGGTAAAGGCCTTTTTTCTGCTTTGGTGTGACCAAAAGCCATAGTCCATGATAACATCGGCCCCGCTTTTGATAATTTGTTCAGCCAAGTGCCACAGCAAGCTGTCCACCTTGTCATAATCGGACTGAAAATCAGCATCAGGTATGTTGCGTCCATATAATTTTACCATAAATTCATCATGGGTTAAACGCACAGCCGGTAAATTTTTTTCCAGTTGTTTGGCAAGAGTTGTTTTGCCAAATCCGATAAATCCTGTCATAAGGTGGATGGTTGCCATGGAATGTTGTCCTTATATAAAAAACTGTTATTATGATAATACAGCTCAAGCTAAAAGCAACAAAAACTTAGCGGCCGCTGTTTGATTTGGTAATCGGCCGGTGCATAATCGGTTTGTTATCATAAGTTGCAGCGAACTCAGCTCGATTTGCAAAAGTTAAGGTTTTGCCGTTATGCGAAATCAGCATGGTGCTACCGGATTGCAAAATATTGGTGCCGTCGGCAAAGGAAATTAAATTGCCATGCTCTCTGGTGTGCTTAAAGTTTGCCCGTAAAATAGTGCCATCATAACTCTTAAATTTAAATTCTTTAATTCGTCCTGAGCTATCAAGCAAAACATTGTGGCGGTGGTCAATCAGCAAATTATCGCCTGCGCGAAACGGAATGCGTTTATTTTTTTCGTAATATTTGTTTACGGACAAATCCTTATCGGTAAAGATTTTGCTTTTGTCGGTTTGCAAGATGTTAAACACATCGGCATTAGCGTACCAATGAGTGTGGGTATCCCAATGAATACTCATATTGTTGAAATTTATGTGAATGCCGTTGGGAAACTTAATGCCGACAATCTCTTTATCTGCTATATTATAGACAACACCGTTAGGCATAATTTCTTTTTGGATATCGCCGTTTGACTTTGGGGTGGTGCGAACAATTTCGGCTCTGTTTGCGGCTTGAGTTATTGATTGATTGTTTTGCAATATGCTGTGATGCTTAAAGTCAAGCCGAACAACTAACCCGTCATTATGGATGTATTCATATACATTATCGGAAATTTTTTTCACATCTGGACTGATTTCATTGAGACGATGAGAAATGTTCCATGAGTCTTGCGAATATTTTTCCTGAACGGAATTGAGACGATTGCGTAGTTTTTCATCAAAATAATTATGGCTGAGATCATTACGCAGACGAGTATAGTCTTGCCATGCATTGAATTCTTGTTGCGAAATAACTCCTGAAGTTTTAAGGTATTTCCAAGCTTTGTGTTTTTTCAGGTCTTGTCCGCGCATAATGCAATGCCGCATGACCAAACAGTCCATAAAATGAAAATATTGCAAAAACCACGAACGGGTATTATAGGTATTTATGTCAGCCAGTTTTGTCTCTTTCAGTTGCGGCGGAAAATCGTCAGCAATGCTCAGATTAGGCATAATTTTATGCAAACTTTGGTTTAATGATTTATATTTATCACTGGCCAGCGGATAGTTTAATTCAATCTTTTTATGTTGCGGTTGCTCAAGGGATTTCAGACGCTTGATAAATTTGTTGTTGCTCTCTGAAGTATCGCGAATTATACGATTGGGGTTAACTTTGGCAATAACGGATTGCATCTGGTGTAATATATCAATATAAGATTTCATGCGCTGAACGATTGATTTGTCGCATAGCTTCAGGTATGAATTTAAAAATTCGGCACGAGTAGTTTCATTTTTATATGATTTAATAGCACTGAAATAGCCTAATTCGTCCAATGTTTCCCACTGGTGGCGCATAAAGTTGCGAATATTAACATAGTCCTGAAAATCTTCAGCGGAATGAATAAGCCCCTCTTTTTGGGCTTGTTTTAAGGCTTCTCTGCCGTCGTACAAATTGTAGCGGTCGCGGCAAATGCTTTGAACTTTTTCAGCAAACGAACCCAGAATTTCCAGAATAATGTTTTCATTGGTTGCCACAACTTCTGCCGCAAAGATGTTCATTGATGCTCTTTCAAACAGTTTTTCGGAGGTAAATTTATTTTTATGTAAATTTTCGGATATATTTACCATAATGCACAATTCGGTAAGCATTTTTTGGTCATTGAGACATTCTTTAAGTAATTGGTCTTTAGTGTCGCGATCGGTATAGACAGCCTTATAGTGTCCATCGATATAAAATTCGGTATCACCTAATTTAGAATTTTCAGGATAGATAAGCGTGTAGCGCTCAATCGGTGAGGGAAGCTGCATATTCATAATGCTGCGTATGTAAGGCGGAATAGCAAATACCGGAGGGGTTGCATTATTTTCTTCACTCTTAATATGCTGTAATACAATATAAGTCTTATTTTGATTATAAACATTGTTATCAATAAAATCGGCGAAGTTTTTCTTATCGGCGGCGGTCATATCTCTCAGCTGCCACGGGAGTTTCGGATAATCGGGGTGCATATCTTCCATTTGGGATACTGCCAGCTCATCTATGGATGTCAGTTGCAACAATTGTTCGTGCATACGGGCAACATACAAATAATCATCATATATCGCCGTCAAATCATCAATTTGCGACTGCGGAATAGATTTATAAATTTGTTTGTTGTTATCTGTCATATCGGCTAACCTCGGGGATTTTTTTATATGATAGCAGCTGTTTTGTCAAGAATATTGCTTAATATAAAAAATATGACAGGTTATTTTATTCAAAACTACTTCCTCAAAGATTTGCATCCGATACCCCAAGCCAATAAAAAAGACACCGCAAGGGTGCCTTTTTTATTGGTCGGGAGTATAGGATTACTTCGTTCACTGCGGCAATCGGCAGTGCCGACCGGCGTATTTTCATTCGCCTTTGCCTTGTAGTCGAACCTACTTTTTCGTAGGTTCGAATGAATCTCATATTTCGACCAATAAAAAACCACCCATAAAGGGTGGCTTTTTATTGGTCGGGAGTATAGGATTCGAACCTACGACATCTTGCTCCCAAAGCAAGCGCTCTACCAGGCTGAGCTAACTCCCGAAAATTTATGTTCTTATAATAATAACCAACTCTTGCAAGATGTCAACGACATCTTTCTTGCTCGTAAAGCTCGCTTTTATGCTCGCTAACTCGCTTCGGTCACTTGTTTGCTAAGATTTGTTTTGAGATTTTGCAATCTCGCACAAATCTAATCAAACTTCATCTTTTGCGGTAAAAATAACCGGAGCAGCGGTTATTTTTATCCTCAAGCCCAAAGCAAGCGCTCTTGCGAAGCTAAATCCAGCTTTTGAAAACAACAATTATCTAAACCATATTTTTTGACAAATCAAGTACTATTTTGCCCAGGCTGATAATTTTTGATGTAGTTCATTCATGGTGGCGGCCACGCCGTAAACACCGGCTTCAATACATTTATGTTTGTATTCCGGAGTATTATTACCGGTGGCACCGACAAAAGCCATACATTCAATTCCGGCACTTTTCGCCGCGGCAAAATCGTTCAGGCTATCACCGATGACCATGCAGTCTTTTTTGTCATAACCTTTTGTCTTAGCTGCAAGCAAGAATAAATCAGGTGCCGGTTTGCCCCTTTCCACCATATCAACACAAAATTGGTATTGACGCGGAATGATATTATCAATTTCGCTGAAACGGGTCATTTTCCAGGCGTGTTGTTCAGTGGTAGCACCGGTGGCAATACAATTGTCAAAAAGCTCATCTTGCATAATTTCCAGTACGCCTTCAATCGGTTCCATAAAATGGGTACCCTGATAAATTTCGTCATCGGCAATCGCCGCCATAAAATTATTATCAAGTTTTAGCTCGAATTTGTTTTCTACGCGTTCTTTGCGAGTTTTATCAGCTACACCGACCAATAATTCGCTTGCTTGTTCGTCATCTAAAGTAAGGTTAAAATATTTTTGTAAGTTGTCGCGCCAAACTTTTACCCATAATTTTTCACTATCGGCAATAACTCCGTCAAAATCCCAAATCAGCAATTTTTTAGTCATTGATTTCCTCTATTTTTTCCACCCTAAAATCTGCCGAATAAAAATAGCGGCGTTTAACATATTTTCCCTGCAAAATATCCGGCAAAAAGTCTTTATCCGCGGCCCGCATATCGTCAAAAGGAATTTTGTCTTCATCAAGCCAAAAAGCTTCAACTTCATCATCTTTAGCTTTCAACTCGCCACTGTATTCTTTTGACCAAAACACATGCACATAAAATTCTTTGTTGGGAAATTCAATATAGCCGACCTGTCGCGGATTTTTAATGTCTATACCTGTTTCTTCTTTAGTCTCTCTTATCACACAGGATAGCATATCTTCCCCGTTTTCTTTTTTGCCGCCGGGGAAATTGACACAGCCCTGATTGATGCCGCGCAGGTTGCGAACAAATAAAAACTTTTTATTTTTTACATCTTCAACAATGGATAATGAAGCTTCTTTTCGCATATTGTTTTCTCCTTTATGTGAAGCACATTTTATAATAAATAAATAGTAATGCAAGGTAATTTTTGCTTTGAGATTGTAACAAAACGAAACATAAGTTTTGCACATATTAAAGATTAGAAATATTTTGTTAATTGTTTTTTTAGAAATTCGGAGTCATACTCTGCCATGTAGTTATAGGACTACTAATGTTAATTTTTTTAACAAAATAAGGAGACTTTTTTATGAAATTTAAAACTTTATTGATGGCTTCGGCCGCTGTTTTGGTTGCTGCTCCGGCTTTTGCAGCTGATGATATTACTGCTGCTTTTTATACACCGGCTCAAGGAAAATTCCTCTCCAGCACAACTTTGGAATCTCGTCGTATAAAACTTGATGATGGTGGTGCCGTTTTTGGAGAAGAAATAGCAAAAGCTTTGGCTGCTTCAGAAGAGCTGACCTATGGTGTGACCGATAATTTGGCTGTATTCGGTACAGTTGCCAATGCTTTCAATGTTGAAAAAGATTATAACAATAACCGCAACTTTGCCTATGAGTTAGGTGCTAAATATACTATGACTTATGGTAAAGTATTGGGTCAAGTTGCCTTGGCTTATCAGACTTATGATCCTCGTTCTTGGTATGGTAAAGAGGGTGAAGGTATTGAATATTCAACCAATAAATGGAACAAAGCTTTAGAAGGAACCGTTAAATTGGGTTATGTTTTGGATTGCGGTTTGACTCCTTATACAACTTTCAGTGTTAATGATGATGTTACTCACTCAGCCAAAGACAAGAGTTATTCTTGGTTCTTGGGTGCTCACAAAATGTTAGACAAAGTATCATTGGATGGCGGTTTCCGTTATGACTTTGATTCTGATGATTTTGAAGCTTGGTATGTTCAAGCCGAAGCTAACTACTTTGTAAAAGACAATGTAACAGTCGGTGTATTCGGTGATTACTATCTTGGCGGTTCTCCGATGTTAAAGGCTGGTGTTGCAAGAGTAACTCGCAAAGATGTTGAATACGACTACACTGTTGGTTTGAATGCTAAAGTTGCTTTCTAATTTGAAAGAGCTATAAAAAATAAAGAATGGCGGTTCAAAACGAACCGCTTTTCTTTTATTCTAACGGCAGAGTTATGATGAAATCGGAGCCTTTAGATGAGCTTTCAACCGTGATTTTTCCTTTATGTAATTTAACAATCTCAGAAGCTAAACTCAGTCCTAAGCCCAAACCTTTTTGATGACGCGATTTGTCGCCGCGCCAGAAACGGTCAAAAATATGTTTTAAATCTTGCGAGGCAATGCCTGATCCGTTATCACTAACCACAATTTGGGCGTTATGACTGTCGGAAGATATTTTGACGATAATTTTTTTCTTTTTAGGCGTGTATTTAATGGCATTATCAAGCAAAATATACAATAATTGATAAATCATGCCTTGGTCGGCATAGATGTTTATATTGCTGCTGTCCTCAAGTTTTATTGTGGCATTGGGTGATAATTCGGAGATGTGGTTGATAGCTTTGCGCGCCTCAGAGATTAAATCAAATTTTTTAGCGTGCAGGGAGATAGTGTTGTTGTCATAGCGCGCCAAGCATAGCAAGTTCTCAATCAAATCGTTCATGTGTAAAATTTCGTCTTTGATGTTTTGTTGTAACTCATGATCTTGAGCTTTGTATTCCAACAATTCGGCATAAGAAAGCAAAATGCTTAACGGCGTGCGCAATTCGTGAGTGGCATTAGATACAAATTGCTTTTGTTTTTCATAAGAAGTTTTGATGTACTTCATGGAACGAGAGGCTAACAGGTTGCCTAACAGATAGGCTAATATCAAGGATGCGGCTATGACATAAACTGCAATGTGGGCATAGCGGCGAAAACTTTTGATAATCGGTTTATAGTTGGAAAGGGCAAAAACTTCCAAAAGACGGCCGTCGCGCAAGTGCAAATCTTTTTTCATCATCAAAAAATGGGATTTTTTCTTTTCTCCCCGTAATTTCAGGTGATAAGTTTTAAGCTCATCCCAAGGTTCCTCGCTCAAACGGGTAAGCAGGCGTCCGGCTAAGACTTGATCTTCGGGAACTTCGGCATAGGTCAGGTGTTTGTCAAAAAACCAATAGGTAAAATTATGAATAATTTTGTTGTTATTGTTGATAAGGTGAATGGTGGGGGCCGATTTTTGAGTGATAACATAATCTTTGGCTTCCCAAACTTCATCAGCCAGATAGTCAGTTAAATTTTCTTCCAAAAAACGAACAAGATTGTGGCGATAAGTGAGATAACTGGCCATAAAACCGCTTAACAGAATTGCCGCTATAATAAGAGTATATTTGATGATGAGAGTGCGTTTTATCTTGTCAATCATAAAGTTATTTCCATTTTGTAGCCAATGTTTTTGAGTAGCTTGATTTGGATTTGCGGAAAAGTATCTTTTAATTTTTTGCGCAGACCATAGATGTGAGAATCTAAGCTTTCCATGTTGGTATCAGGTTTGTCAGCCCAAAGTTTGTTGAAAATTACATCGCGCGGCAAGATATTGCCAAGGTTTACAAACAACAATTCGAACAGCTCAAATTCTTTTTTGCGTAAAGTCAGTTGTTGATTGCCTAACGTTATGGTTTTGTTGTCGATATTCAGTTCAAAACCGGAATGGCGATAAATCTTGTCAATATAAGGTTTGTTTTTGCGGCGGCTCAGTGCATTAATGCGCGCCATAAGTTCTTTAATGCGAAAAGGCTTGATAACATAATCATCAGCGCCGGCATTAAGTGCTTCGACACAATCTTCTTCTTCGCTTTTGGCGGTAACGAACAAAACGGCGCCTTGAAAAGCATATTTGCCACGCAACAGGCGGCATACCTCTATTCCGCTAAGTTCAGGCAACATCCAGTCCAAAATAACAACATCATATTGCCCGTTATTATCTCCGAAACATCGCAAAGCATCACTGCCGGTTTGCTCCCAATCAACTTCGCAGTGTTCGTATTCCAATAATTCTTGTGTTGCTTTGCCCAAACGGGCATCATCTTCAACCAATAAAATGCGCATAGTTTGCCTCTTTCATATTGTTGAGCATACACTTGAGGATGGTAAATTGTAAACAAAATATTTTATTTTTTATTAAAAATTTCAGATTGATTTCAGATTGGCGATGCAAATTAGATTCTGTCAGAGGTTGACTTTTATAAACAGTTTGGGAAAGCTTATTAAAAAACAGCGGATTTTCATAAAAACTCCTTATTTTACACACTGTTCCGCTTTGCTGTCCCAAACTGTTTTTTTTTAAATTACTCCAAATAATAAACAATAGTTGAAACTACGCGTATGGTTTTGCCGATTTGAGAGCTTTCGGATTGACCGTCGATTTGTTCACGAGGCAAAATCGAAAAAACACCTTGATTAGCGGTTTTGATTTTACCGACTTTGCTTTGAGAGCTTTTGGCAAATTCAAGCGCAGAAGCATAGGCATTTTGGGTGGCTTGTTCCAACATTTGCGGTTTTACCTGATTCAGACCGGTAAAAATGTAGCTGACCGGAGTGGAATAATCCTGATAATCAAAAATCACTCCTTGTGCAACCAATGAACCTATACCGCTGAGCGAATTTTCAACCAGCTCAACTTTGGGTGAGCGAACAGTGATAGTTTGGTCAAGAATATATCTGGAATCGGAGGCTCTGGCATCGCGATAGGGATTGGCCATTAAATCATTGGTGTTCATACGATCGACAACAATTTCATCATCGGTAAAACCTTGGGAGAGCAGGTAGTTTTGAATGGTTTTGGCATCGGAATTTATCTTTTGTTGAACAACAGATAAATCATTGCCGGTTGTTTTGAACTTGATTTTCCAAACTGCCAAATCGGCTTTGACATCCATCTCAGCCAAACCTTTGACGGTTACGGTGCGATTGGAAATTTGGGCTTTGTAATAGTAGTAGCCGGGGAAAAAACCGCCCAGTGCAATACCGGCGGCAACAACAGTACCTAATAACACATTTTTCATTGATATAACCTCTTGTAAAGATTAAATAACAAAAGGTAATATACAATATTTATTGTGAAAGACAAGATATTATTATGAAAAACTTTGGGGCTCAGGATGTTTTGCGTGTTCGTTTCCCTACCAGACTATCAATAAACAAAAACCTCCACAAGGGAGGTCTTTGTTTATTGGAGCAGGTAACGGGAATTGAACCCGCATATTAAGCTTGGGAAGCTCACATTCTACCATTGAATTATACCTGCTTGAGCATAAATCGCAAAGTTACTTGTAGAACAAAAATTTTTTTTGCGCAACAATAATTTGCTATTTGGCGATAATTTCGTGAGTTTTGCTAAAGGTTACTTTCGGAAAATCTTCTTGAGTTTTATTCATGTGCCAAGCGTTACGCGCCAAAAAGACGATTTCGCCGTTATTATCCTCGGCAATATTCAGGCGGTTGGCATCATTGAATTTTTTCCATTCGTTTTTATCATCGCAAGATACCCAGCGGGCGGTATAATACTGTGTCGGCTCAAACATCACCGGAAGTCCGAATTCATTTTTGATTCTATCGGCCATAACCTCAAATTGCAAAACACCGACTACACCGACAATCCACTCAGCGCCAACCACCGGTTTAAATACGCTGGCGCCGCCTTCTTCGGCGATTTGCTTTAAGGCATCGCCTAAGTGCTTTGATTTCAATGGGTCAAGGGCGCGGACGGATTTTAATAACTCGGGGGCAAAAGACGGAATTCCGGTAAAGTTGAGTTTTTCACCCTCGGTTAAAGTATCGCCGATTTTGAGTTGTCCATGATTGGGGATACCGATAATATCACCGGGAAAAGCATCTTCGGCCAACTCACGCTCTTGGGCCAAAAACATTACCGGAGTGGCGACTTTGATGCCTTTGCCGCTGTTGGTTTGTGTTAAGGTCATGCCGCGTTTGAAATGTCCGGAACATATTCGCATAAAAGCAATTCTGTCGCGATGTTTGGGATCCATATTGGCTTGGATTTTGAAAATAAATCCGCTGACTTTGGGCTCATCAGGGGCAACCATGCGTTCAACCGTGGGGTGCGGGCGAGGAGTGGGGGCAAAAGCGTGTAACCCTTCCAAAACTTCTCTGACACCGAAATTGTTAATCGCACTGCCGAAAAATACCGGAGTCAGAGTGCCATCGAGATAAGCCTGCAGGTCAAATTTAGGGCAAAGCTCCTCAATCATCATTACATCTTCACGCAATTTGGCAACCTGGTGAGCCGGCAATAATTTATCTAACTTAGGGTCATCTAAACCGGAACAGGTTTCAATTGTGCTGTTGACGGTTGATTTGTCGCCGTTTTTGTTCATCAAAATCATGCGATTGTTTAAGATATCATAGCAACCCATAAAATCTTTGCCCGAGCCGACCGGCCAGCTGGCAGGGGTAACATCGAGTGCCAAGGTGCGCTCAATCTCATCAATAAGCGCAAAAGGATCTTGGCCTTCGCGATCGAGTTTGTTGATGAAAGTGATAATCGGCACATCACGCAGACGACAAACTTCAAACAATTTTTTGGTTTGGGTTTCAATACCTTTGGCAGAGTCCAAGACCATTACCGCAGAGTCAACCGCAGTCAAAACACGATAAGTATCCTCGGAAAAGTCCTCGTGTCCGGGGGTATCAAGCAGGTTAAAAGTGATGTTATCATAATCAAAAGTCATCACCGAGGAGGCAACCGAAATGCCGCGTTCCTGCTCAACTTTCATCCAGTCGGAACGAGCACGGCGGGCTTCACCGCGAGCTTTAACTGCGCCGGCTTGTTGAATGGCGCCGCCGAAGAGCAACAATTTTTCGGTCAAAGTAGTTTTACCGGCATCGGGGTGGGAAATAATCGCAAAAGTTTTGCGGGGATTAGGTTTGTTCATAATGTTCACTCTAATTGATTTAAAACTTGAGCGTTTTATATACACAAACTTATTCAGAGTCAATAAAAAAGGCAGAAGATTTGGTATGTAAAAATTTTTTGCCAATCAAATATTTTAATTGCAATTTTATAAATATATGCTTATCATTTTTGCAAGGCATGAGGTAATCTTATGTCTAGTGCCTTATATAAGGTGCGGAGCCTTCAACAGCTCTTTATTAGCACGGTGTTGGATAACATCGTCAGTTGTTTGTAACAACAATTTATCCCCGACAGAGGTCGGGGAGCTTTTAGCGTATGTCCAAGATTTTATCTAAAGGCTAAAAGGATCATTTTGCTAATATGATTGTTGAACTCTCCGACCACCTTATTCAAAGGTGGTTTTTTGTTATTTTATGCAATCAGAGGTAAAATGGCGCAGTTTCTTTATATAGTTCAATCATCTTTAGAACCGGCAAAATGTAAAATCGGTATTACTGATAATCTAGAGCGTCGGCTGAAAGAATATAACTCAACCACTGGTCAATCTAAAGATAATATATACAAATTTCTCTTTACTTGTGAAGTTAAAGATATGCGAGCTATTGAAAAAGATATAAAAAATCAGTTTCCACATTTACGCGAACAATCCAGCCGAGAAATTTATTTTTATAATAATTCGTTATTTGATATGTATGTCGATTTTATTCGTTCTCATCCATTATTTATTTCTGAAACATTTATCAAAGAACCGGAAAAGAAAACTATTATAAAAATTGTTAAAAAAACTACGCCAACCTTGCAAGAACGCGGATTAACTCGCGAAAAAGTTATGACGAAAGCAAAAAAGGTTGATAACGATGAATTTTACACTCGTTATGAAGATATTGAGAAAGAAATTTCAATGTATCCCATTTCTACTTGGATAGATAAATGTGTGTTTTGCAACTGTGATGACGCTGTAGGTGAAACACGCACCGAAAAAGACTCTTCGGCTTTTGCTTTATTTTTTATTAAAAATTTTATTGCTCTAGGTTTAAAAAAACTTATTTGCACTCATTACAGCGGGCAAATGGATTTATTTCAAGCAGGCGCAAAAGGTTATATTTTTACCAAAGAAGGTGTAAAAGAAATGACCAAAATGCCAAAAGGTTATACAGGATGTTTTGAAGATCCTGAAAGTTTGAGAATTTTGCACGAGGAAGCCGATATAGTTTGCACAAATCCACCTTTTTCACGAGCTATAGATTATTGGCGAACAATAATAAACAGCGACAAGAAGTTTTTGATTATTTCAAATATAGTAAATGTTTTGAATACTGCTTATTTACCATATTTTATTGAAAAGAAAGTTTGGGCTGGTTACAATCGTGTTGATTGGTTTTTAAATCCCAAACGCGAAAAGGTTGATGCTTCAGCCCATTGGTATACAAATATTCCTATTATCAATCGTCCTAAATATAGACTTCTTAAAATAGTTCCATTATCAGAAATTCCAGAACGTTATGTAAAAAAGGATGATAAAGGATATCTACTTTTTGATAATGGTTATATTCCATCTGATTATCAAGATGTTTTTGGTGTTTCAAGCCGCGCTATACTCAACGGTATTCTTGAAAAAGGTTATAAAATAGTAAACAACAAACAATATATTCCATACATAAATAACAAAGCTCAGTGGTCGCGTGTTTTGATCCAAAAAATATAAAATAAACTCCGTCGGCGTTAGCAGGCGGAGTTTATGGCAATGAAACAATGTAATTGCCGGTGGTATTGTGCTTTGAAACCATTTTGGTTAAAGGTTTTTATCCACCAATCATTTGACTGAACAGTTTTAAGTTGTTGGCATGTTCCCAAACTGTCGCCGTACTTTTGAGCTTTGGCATAATCTTCGGTGGTGTTATGTATGGCGCATAACATTTTTACATTTTGAAATTTTGCCAGAACTTCTGATAAAGTATCTTCATCAAAATATGATAATATGCCGTTGAAATATGCCAAATCGGCTTGAATAGGACTGCAATCTAAAATAGATTTGATTTCTATATTGCCGTTTTCAAACAGTTTTTCCAACCGTTCATCGGGAAAAAGCACCTTGTGAAATAATTCTTTTCTGCCATCCATGCGATGTTCTGTAAATCTAATCAGATAAGCACTTTTAAGCTGGTGATATTTTTTTATTTCTACTCCATGGGCTTCGATGCCGCAATCCAAGGCCATTTGCACAATTCCTCCGCCCGCCGCTCCGCAATCAAAAAATGACTTGGGTTTTTGATGAAAATATGCCTGATACAATTTAATCAGCAATATCGGGGGAATAGAATACATACCGCCATCGGCGTAATAGAGCAAAGGATACTTTTTATCATAATAATGCTTGTGTCTTTTCATATGCAACAATTATATTACAGTTAATAATTAAAAGATTGTTTGCAAATTAAATCGGTATTTGTTTTTTGTCAATGAGTTAGTGAGGCTTACCAAGAAAATTGCCTTAAAATTATAGAATTAGGATTTTTGATAATATAAAAAAAATCCCCGAATGGTATCGGGGATTTTTTAGTAAATTTATGCCTATTCCGCAGCTTGGGAAAGGCTGTTATTATTCAAACATTGTTGGACTTTCCAGATTATGCGCAAGGCGGCAAGAGCTTGTTCGCCGGTGATGCGCGGAGTGGCTTTGCCCCAAATGCAGTCGGCAAAGTGGTTAAGCTCCGAGGTCAAAGGTTGAGCGGTCGGGATAAACAGATTTTCCACACTGCCTTTCAGACCATAACGCATATTTTCCGGCAGGCTGTCGGCGGCAACATTGTGCATACGACCCTGTGAATGGACGGCAATACTTTGGTTGATAAAGTCCATATCAATATAGTTGTCATTGGTGGTAACGGTCAGGGTGCGGACACGCGATTGGGTAATGCGTGAGGCAGTCATAGTGGCGGTGGCACCGTTGGCAAATTCCAGCAAAGCAGTGATATAATCTTTGCCGGTGGGAGATTTGGCAGTGCGGACAGCAGAAGCACTGATGTTGACAACCGGTGACTTGACTAATGATAAGACAACTTCAGCATCATGAATCATCAAATCCATAGCGACATCAACATCGGTAATGCGACCGGAAGCTGCCGACATACGATTGGTTGCTAAAGAGCAGATTTGTGAATTGTCAGCCAAAATTTTGTGTAATTGCTCAACTGCGGGATTGAATTGCTCAATATGACCGACCAGCAGAGTTACATTGTGGCTTTTGGCAGCGGTAATCAGACGATTGCATTCTTCTTCAGTAGCGGCAAGCGGCTTTTCAATCAAGCAATGAATGCCTTTATTCAAGAAAAATTCACCGACCTCGGCGTGAGTAACTGAAGTGGTAACAACGCTGACAGCATCAACGGAGTCCGCAACTTCATCCAACGACGAAAAAGCTTTGATGCCAAACATTTCAGCGGCGTTTTGGGCGGCCTCGGGGAAAATATCGTAAACACCGACCAGTTCAAAATTGTTGAGAGATTTGTAGGTTTTTAAGTGATTTTTACCCATCATTCCGGCGCCTATTACCGCCACTTTAATCGGATTATTCATGTGTTATGTCCTTTTTAGTTGTTTGTATAAATCGAATTTTGGTTTACATATACCAATTATTCTGCTAAAAAGCACTTAAATTCTTGTTACATTTTGTTACAGATTATGACGAGGTATATAATGATGAAAAAACAAACTTATGGTTGTTTGGTGGGGTTGATAATGGTGTTGGCAGCTTGCTCGACGGGCAAGAAAAACTTAGGTGCCTATTTGCAGACCAATGAGCTGGTTTTTTCGGGGGAGACGGAAAAATTGCCGGCGCGAGTCACTCCTTATACTTCTATGGCAAGAGCGGCAAAGTATAATGCTGATACAGCTGTTAAGAATATAATTGACAGAATCTATGATGAAGATGAAGAAGCTGAGGTTACGGTAGATAAGCTTTTTAATGCAGATATGCATGAAGATAAGTTGTATAATGCGTTAAGAGCTTTGGATTTTGCCAATGTCTATGCAATGAGTGTTTTGACAGATAATAAACGCTATATTGAAAATAATTTGTATGCTAAGTCGGCACAAAATTTGAGTTCTGCGGCAATAAGATTGCATCGTTTGGAAATATTGTCAGAATCTCAAATAAAAGAAATAAATCGTTTGTCGGCGCAACAAGAAAAGATTTTTAAGGGATTAAAACAAAAATATGAGCGCGAAGGATATTTGACCGAATCTGAAATAACCTATCGTAAAGGATTGGAGGTAGCGCTTAATCGTTTGGAAAAGCTGAAATCTGAACTGTTGTTTGATCATGCGGAATATATGAAATTGATTCAATCATCTGATGAAAGCATAAAGTTGGAAGGTAAAAGATTTTATGAGTTGGAAGATTGGGACAAGCGATATACCTATGATTTGTTTGCAGATGCGGCGGTTGGAAATCGCAGAGAGTTTGCTTTGGCAAAAGAAGAACTTGGCTCATTTAATGCGACCAAAGCAAGACGCAAAGCCTATGTTGACTATCCGCCGATTGCAAGATTGGACATTAATGGTTTGACAATTGATGATAATCGCTATGAACAAGCTCTGCTTGCTAAGGCGGAAAATGTAGCGGCAAATTTATTGAAGGCACTGCGTAATTATCAATCTTCACCCAGCAACGAGCTTGTAAAGCAACGCGCTTTTGATGAGCTGGGTGCGGTGGTTATGACACAGGTTGAGATAAGTTATCATTTGGTAGAAAAGGCCTCTTATGCCTATGATGCCAATCGTTATCAAATTAGTGATTTGAAAGCTCAAATCAAAGAATTGGAAAAGAAAAAGAGCTTGCCGGACTATGAAAAAGTTGAGCTGCTGAACATGAAAGTAAAGTTGTTGCAGCTGGAATATGACAGTGCTAATTTTATAGCTTTGCGTGCGGCAGCGTTGCGCGGTTTGTACTATTATGCCGGATTGTCGCCGTTTGATAAGAGTGTGTTAAAAGAACCGATTAAAGAAATAGAAGTTATTTTGAAAAAATCGTTTAACCAAGATATAGTAGTGCTGTTAGAGAATGCTCAAAAACAAGAAAAATGGGATGATGGCGGTAATTCTTGGGCTCATCAGGATAATTGGCTGGATAAACTGATTGATCAACCGCAAGGAGGAAGTGATTATGCGGAAGAGGATAGAGTAGTTGTCCCCAGCAAAAAACAAGTTGATACTAAACCGGTTGTGGCAGAATCAGCACCTAAACCGCTTAATGTTGAAGGTAAGACGATTATTCAATTGGGTGCATACAGTGATGTTGAGAATGCCTATGATGACAAAAAAGAAATTTTGGCAGCAATGAGCTCTTTGGCGCAATATGACATTTATATTGAAGATGCTGTGGTTAATGGTGTTACATATCATCGTATGATGTTTAAGCCTGAGCAAGAAAAATTACAGAGTTTGTGTAATGAAATTATGGCAGCAGGGTTTGATTGTATGCTAAGATAAAAAATCTTGTAAAAACATAAAAAATGTTTTATACTCCAAGTGTTTTTTCGAATAATTCCTGCAAAGGGGAATGGTTATGCCTGATGATGATAAACTTGATAAGCTATGGAAAAAAATCCAAAGCAATCAGGAAGAGTATGATCGCAAGTTAAAAAACGGTGAGGCTTCTGTTACATGGAGTGCGGCCGCACGGTCTGATAATGAAGTTTTTCAAGTAGGGCATAAGACTGAAGGCATAGGATTTGTCGGTAAGAATTTGGAAAATGGTCATTTTGCCGGCGAGGATTTGAGCAATGCAAATTTTTCAGTTTCAAACTTAACCAATGTTGATTTTTCAAATGCTAATTTACGGAATGTCGATTTTTCCGGTGCCAATTTAACCGGAGCCAATCTTTCAGGAGCTGATTTAAGCGGAGCTATTTTGTCCGGTTCAGTGTTGCATCGTACCAATTTTACCGGTGCCAAGATGCGCGGCGTTAAATTGGTTGATGCTGATTTGGAAGAGGCTATTCTGTTAGACATCGATATTGACGATATTGGTTTGGAAGAACTGCAAAATCTGATTGAATATATTGCAAAATATTATCCGCATAAATTAAACTTAAAAAAAATAAATCTCACCTTATTGAATTTAGCAAAAATTGATTTGCGCGGTGTTGATTTGCGCGGTGTTGATTTTACCGGTGTCGATTTTACCGGTGTTAATATTGCCGAACTTGATTTGAGTGAATGTATTATTACACCGCAACAAATAGCTCAGGCTTTGGGCAGAGTTCCGGGAAGAGAAGAACTTGCTCGTATTTTGGCTCCGAAAAATAAAAAGCAAACATGGAAGGGAGTTGATTTGACAAATTTGTTTTTGGATGACGGCAAACCATTCGGGGTTTGGGATGTTACCAAAGATAAGGGTATCAGTATTGAAGAATTAATGAAATTGGGTAAAAAAATTTTTGGTCATGGTAAAAAGCCGACAGTAAAAGATGAAGATGCTTTGGCTGATGTGAAAAATCAGCAAGAAATTCAAGCCAAATCACATAATGAAGAATTACGCAAGATTATTGAAGAAAGAAAGCAACAGGAATTGGCTAATCGTAAACAGATGAAAGAAATGATGAATGCTTCTCAAGAAAAGACCCAATCAAATGAAATTAGAGAAGTTGAACCTAAGATAATAAAGACAGAGAAGATAAGACCTTCAAATGAAATTGCTCAGCAAACGCGCAATCATGGTCAGGGGCGTTGAGGCCATGAGTGAACTTAGCAGTGGTAATGATCTGAAAAATAAAAGCAAGGTTAAGTGGCTTCTAAAGTTGTTGCTGGCGATTTTTTTTGTTTCGGCAATTTTTTGGTTGTTATCGGGGATTTGTTTCGGTATTTTAGTCGTTTTGATAAAATGGCATCACTTAAAGGTTAATTTTGTATGCGATTGGCAAAGTTATTTGATTAATCCGCTGTATGTTTTTTCGGTATATGGGGATTGGTGGCAGCTTTTGATGAAAAGTCTGCGTCATATTACGATTAATCGAGTTTTGTTTATTCCGTTTATTGCAATAATCGGTACTTTGGTGACGATTTTTGTAATTTTCTCACGGCAGGAATATGCTATTCGTCTTTGGTATATAATGAATTTCCATTTTGCTAAAATTAAAGATATTAAGCGAATGGGGCTATTCAAAAATATAGGTGTGGTTTTGGGACGCTTTTCAGGTTTATTGCTGGCGGCCAAAGAAAATAATTCGGTTTTATGTATTGGAGAAATGGGGTCAGGTAAAACTTCAAGTGTTTCAATACCATCAGTTTTGTCTGCCGATAAGGTAAGTGTTTTGGCGGTGGATTTGACGGGAATTTTGCCGCAATATACAGCAGGATATAGAGCGAAAATCGGCGATATTATGTATTTTAACTGGGATATGCAAGATGATGCTGAAAATAATATTTTTTATCCCAGATGGAATCCTTTGGGTGCACCTAATTTGCCAAGTGATATGGAACAAAGAGATGAATATGTTAAAAGATTGTCATCATATTTTGTGGAGATAGGTGAAGGTGAACAAGAAAATTATTGGAATTTAATTGTTCATGGAATGATTAATACGATATTTAATTTTTGGATAGTGAAAGTTGAACAGGCAAAAGCAAATGATTATTTTTTGGAGAAATTAGCTTCGGAAAGCCAGCTTACCAGAGAAGACAAGGATTTGTTATTGAGCTATTATATTCAAATGCCAAAGAGTTTGTCTAAGGGCGTTATTGATTTGTTGAATGATGATATGTTGACGGCTGATAATTATTTGCCGATAGGCAGTTGGGGCGGAGTACCGGAAGCATGGCAGGGTAAGAATTTGTGTTTTGCTATGATAACAGACTGGTTGATATATAATTATGAAAATTCAGAAGATGTCAGCGGAGATGATTGGTACAGGTGGTTTAGGTCTTTGTTGAATGAAAGTTGGGTTTTTGCTTATGGTAATGGTATAGTGGATGGTTTGAACCAAATTTTGCACCTGTCGGCCAAACAGCGCTCTTTGGTTTTTGCACAAGCCATTAAACCTTTTATAATTTTTACAGATGATTCCATTCGTGAGAGAACCAATGGCAACGATATAGATTTTTCTTCAATCAGAGGAAGGTATGATGAGGAAGAATGTCGCTTTAAGCCGATGACAATTTATTCTTTGGCAAATACCGCTCATTCGAAAATTATCAATCAAATATTTATTGACGAGATGATGTATTATGCCATGCATAGTGATGATATGGATATTAATTATCCATGGATGGTGGTTTTGGATGATGTGGGGCATAATGCAAAATTGCGTAATTTGTCCGAACTTTTGGAGAATGGTCAAGACAGAAATATTTCCACACTTTTGTTATGTAACAGTTTGAGTTTGGTAGCTAATACATACAGTCGTGATGAGCTGGAAAACATGATTATGTACACCGATTACAAGATTATAAAAGCGGCCGATAATCGGCATTTAAGCCAGCAGATGAACAAATTAGCCTCGTTTTCAACTCGGTCGGTGGAAATTCCGCAAAGGGCAAAGTTGCGTAAACGCAGGCCTTATGCTGACGCCACATATTTCCATCGCTTGGCTAAAGATTTTCGACTTTGTGATGATGTTAAAATAAATACAAGAGAATACCAAATTATATTGATGCGAGGATTTTATAATCGTCCGATTATTGCCGATAATATTTTCTTTGCTCAAGATGAAAGGTTTGGTAAATTATCTGAATATCCGGCTAATTATACATTATCGCTACAAAGGATTATTCAAAAACAAGAAAGTGATTTGCAAACTCCTTCGATTAATTATTTGTTGGGTAATAATCGTGATAAGTCGGCAATTTATAATAAGATTAAAAAAGAAGAAAAGAAGGTTGCCGGCGGTAATAATTCAAAAGATGAGTGGTGGTTGGCAGAAGGAGCTTTTAAGCAAGATGAAATGTCGCATAATCCGTTTGAAAATAAAGAATAGCAGGCTGAATTATGGATAAAGAAGATACATTATTTTCTGCTCAAGTAAAGCGTCCGTTGGCGGATCAGTTGCGTCCTCAAAGTTTGGAAGATGTGGTGGGGCAGGACCATGTTATAGGTAAAGATGCTCCCTTAGGCAGAATGCTTAGTTCGGGAAAAATCAATTCATTTATTTTGTGGGGACCTCCGGGGTGCGGCAAGACGACGATTGCGCGCCTGATGGCAGAGGGAAGCAAACTTTATTTTGAGCAAATATCAGCAGTTTTTTCAGGTGTTGCCGATTTGAAGCGGGTTTTTCAATATGCCAAAGAGCGCCGCGCTAATCAGGGAAAAGGTACATTGTTGTTTGTTGATGAAATTCATCGTTTTAATAAGTCACAACAAGATGGATTTTTGCCTTATGTCGAAGATGGTACAATAATTTTGGTAGGTGCTACCACTGAAAATCCGTCTTTTGAGCTGAATGCCGCGTTGTTGTCTCGTTGTCAGGTGTTGGTATTGAATCGGCTGAGTATTGATGATTTTGAGGTTTTGTTACAAAGAGCTGAAAAATTGACCGGACGCAAGTTGCCGGTTGACAAGGAAGCTCGCGAGTTTATGAAAGAAACGGCCGATGGCGATGGTCGCTATATTTTGAATTTGGCTGAAAGTGTTTGGAACTATGCCAAAGAAGGCGAAATTTTTGATAAAGACAGCATCATCAAGATTATTCGCAGCAGAGCTCCGGTTTATGATAAAGGGCGCGACGGGCACTATAATTTGATTTCGGCGGTGCATAAGTCGCTACGCGGCTCAGATCCTGATGCGGCACTATATTGGGTGGCGCGAATGTTATCATCAGGTGAAGATCCTAAGTATATTTTGCGGCGTTTGACAAGGTTTGCTATCGAAGATGTGTCTTTGGCAGAGCCGGGAGCAGTAACACAGGCGATAGCTTGTTGGGATGCTTATGAAAGATTGGGCTCGCCGGAAGGTGATTTGGCAATTATGCAGTTGACAGCTTATTTGGCAACGGCACCCAAATCAATAGGGGTTTATAAGGCAGCGCACGCGGCATTTGAATTAGCTAAAAAGACCGGTTCGTTGATGCCGCCGAAAAATATTTTAAATGCTCCGACCAAATTGATGAAACAGTTGGGATACAGTGATGGTTATGAGTATGATCCGGAATGTGAAGACGGATTTTCCGGAGCTAATTATTTTCCTGAAGGAATGGCGAGGGTTAAACTATATTATCCGGTTGAGCGCGGTTTTGAACGCGAGATAAAAAAACGGGTAGAATATTTTGAGAATTTGCGTAAGGAAAAACAACAGGCTAAAAAGAAAGCATAACATCGGTTATGCTTTCTTGGTTTCGATAATTTTAATAGCTTCTTCAAGCGTCGGTTCATGACCGGATACACTCTTAGGAATAGCATAATTAAAGCGACCGCACTTTAAGTATGGACCATAGCGTCCCATCAACAACTGGATATTTTGTTTGTTCTTGGGGTAAACGCCCAAAATTTTGCCGGTAGGTTTTTCTTTGGCAGTGCTTAATAATTCTATGGCGCGTTCTTTAGTCATGTTGAAGATGTTATCAGCACCGCGCAGAGAAACTGATTTGTTGCCTTGTTTGATATAAGGACCGAATTTGCCGCTGTTTAAGGTGATGTCATCACCAAAATCCAAAGGCAGGCTCAATAACCTTTCCGCTTGTTCAAAAGTGATTTCTTCAGCGCTTAGTCCTTTGGGCAAGGATGAGCGTTTCGGTTTTTCGGTTGTAGCCGTAGCGTCTTCACCCAACTGAACATAAAAACCGTAAGGACCTTTTTTAAGATAAATGTTTTGCCCATTGCTTGTGCCCAAAACTTTATCGGCAGCTTCTTTGATTTGCGGAGTGCCGCTGTTTTCTTCATCGCTGGTGTCGGTAAGGGGTTTGGTATATTTACATTCCGGATAGTTGGAGCAGCCGATAAAAGCACCGAATTTACCGAGTTTGATACTCAAACGACCTTTGCCGCACTCAGGACAAACTCTGGGATCAGAGCCATCAGCACGCGGTGGGAACAAGTGATGCCCCAAAACTTCATCGATCTTGTCAATGACTTCGGAAATTTGCAAAGGACGAACATCTTCAACATTTTTTATGAATTTGTTCCAGAAGCCTTGCAATAATTTTTTCCATTCCATCTGACCGGAAGAAACATCATCCAAGAATTCTTCCATTTGGGCAGTAAAGTCATATTCTACATATTTCTTAAAGAAATTTTCCAAGAAAACAGTAACAATGCGGCCTCTGTCTTCAGGGATAAAACGCAATTTTTCGACACGAACATATTTGCGCTCCTGTAAAACAGCGATAATCGTGGCATAAGTTGACGGGCGTCCGATACCCAATTCTTCCAACTTTTTAACCAAACTGGCTTCGGTAAAACGCGGAGGCGGCGTGGTAAAATGCTGTTCGGGAATAATTTCACCC
This sequence comes from uncultured Pseudomonadota bacterium, assembly GCA_902763535.1. Lineage (GTDB taxonomy): Bacteria > Pseudomonadota > Alphaproteobacteria > RF32 > CAG-239 > CAZU01. The sequence goes on from CACWSG010000003.1 coordinate 150,501, forward strand.
TTGGTTAGTTTGTCGCCTTTTTCGACATTGGGCAAAATGCGATTTTCGTCATCTTCTTCGGCATCATCTTGAGATTCCTGATACAACTTTAAGAAGCCGTCAAAAGCAATAACCTGACCGGTGGCGCGCAACAAAATCTTTTTATCTTCAGAGCGCGAATCAATAACAACCCTGTCCATCACGGCAGGATTCATCTGGCAGGCAACCGTGCGTTTCCAAATCAACTCATAGAGTTTGTGTTCCTCAGCCGACAATTTAACTTCCATTTTTTTGGGAGTATTTAAAACATCGGACGGACGAATGGCTTCGTGAGCTTCTTGAGCATTTTTGGATTTGGTTTTATATTCTTTGGCGGTTTTGGGCAAATAGGCTTCACCGAAATATTTTAAGATAGCATCACGGCAGGCTTTGATGGCCTCGGCGGAGAGATTGACCGCATCAGTACGCATATAAGTAATCAAACCGTCTTCATAAAGTTTTTGAGCGATTTGCATGGTGCGTTTGGCCGAGAAACGCAATTTGCGAGCGGCTTCCTGTTGCAGGGTTGAAGTTGTAAAAGGAGGTGCCGGATAGCGATTGGCTTTTTTGCGTTCAACTTCGGCAACAGCAAAATTTTGAGCTTCAATTTTAGCTTTTGCCGCCAAAGCTTTGGCCTCGGAGTTGAGGTCAAATTTTTCCAGTTTTTTACCGTCCAGTTCCATCAGGTGTGATTTAATCAGTGCCTTTTGGGAGGTAAACAGTTCGGCATCAATCGTCCAATATTCTTCAGGTTTAAATTTTTCGATTTCGGTTTCGCGATCACAAATCAGGCGCAAAGCAACCGACTGTACCCGTCCGGCAGATTTGGAACCGGGGAGTTTGCGCCACAAAACCGGTGATAATGTAAAACCGACCAAATAATCAAGAGCGCGACGCCCCATATAGGCCGAAACCAAATTGTCGTCAATTTCGCGCGGATTTTTGATAGCTTCGGTAATAGCTGATTTGGTAATTTCGTGAAAGACCACGCGCTCGATTTTTTTGCCTTTAAGAGCTTTTTTGGATTTGAGTTCTTCTAAGATGTGCCAAGCAATCGCTTCTCCTTCTCTATCAGGGTCGGAGGCGAGGATGAGGGTGTCGGCACCTTTGAGTGCTTTTATAATATCAGCAAGGCGTTTTTTGCCGCCGGAGCTCAGCTCCCAAGTCATAGCAAAATCATCATCAGGATTGACCGAGCCGTCTTTGCTCGGCAAATCGCGGATATGTCCGAAACTGGCCAAAACTTGATAGTCTTTGCCTAAATACTTATTAATGGTTTTGGCTTTGGCCGGAGATTCAACGATAACTAGTTTCATTTTGTTTTAATCCATTTTTATTTTATCAGCGCTATTTTGTTGCCGGAGGTGCGTCGGATGATGCCGCCAAGTTCCAACTCCAAAATTTGGGCAGCCACAGCTGAGGGATTCTGACCGGTTAATCTTATCAATTCGTCAATTTCAACCCCATCGACGGTCAAAAATTCAGCCAAAGGCGAGTCAATATTATTCTTTTTTTCATTTTTGCTAAACTTAACATCATTATTTGCAAAAACAAGAACTTTTTGTTGAGCTTGGGAATTTTGCATAAAAGATTGCGTCGGATGTCGTTTGAGAGCGGACAGGATATCAGCGGCACAGTCAGCCAAAACGGCACCTTTTTTGATTAAAAAATTGGAGCCGGATGAGCGCGTGACATCGGGGGTTCCCGGAACGGCAAACAACATTTTGCCCTGTCGAATGGCATAATCAGCAGTGATAAGCGAGCCGGATTTCAGCCCCGCTTCAACTACCAAAACACCTTGGCTTAGGCCGGCAATAATGCGGTTACGGCGGGGAAAATTGGCGGCAATACCTGAAGTTTCGAGCGGAAATTCCGATATAACACAACCATGTTCTGCAATTTGCTCATAAAGATTTTGATTTTCACTGGGATAGACCACATCAACTCCGGTGCCCAATACGGCAACCGTCAAGCCGTCTTTGGCAGTTAAGGCTCCGCAATGGGCTGCAGAATCAATACCTCTTGCCATGCCGGAGATGATGCCGATTTGCTCTTTAGCGAGCTCTTCGGCGATTCGGGCGGCAATCCGACAACCGTTAGATGAGGCGGCGCGCGAGCCGACAATGGCAATGTTGCGCGACAAATTCAGGGCTTGAGGATTGCCTTTGACATAAAGGATTGGCGGATAGTCGTTGATATTTTTTAACAGAGAGGGATATTCAGGGTCGGTATAGAGCAAAATTTTAATGTCTTTAGCGGCGCAAAGCTCCATTTCTTGTTTTGCCCGTTCAATACTCCAAAAGGTTTGACCAATGGCGGCAAGGGCATCAAGAGCTGCCTGTTCACTACCATGTTCCGCCACCAGGCGATAATAGCCGACTGCACCTATTCCCGAAGTGCTGATCAGGCGAAGTGCGTTGATAATGTCAGTTGAAGCAGCCACTTATTTTTTGCTCTTGTTATTTTTTTTAGGTTTATCTTTGCTAAAACTTATTTTGCTTTCTTCACCTTTGAGCAGGCGGGTGAAGTTGGCGCGATGGCGAATTAGCAAAAGCAAAGCCAAAAAGGCTATGAAGACGGTATAAATCAAATCATTGGCAAAAAATGAAATGAGCGGTGCGGACAAGGCAGCAATGATGGCGGCCAAAGACGAATAACGAAAGATAATCGCAGCCACAATCCAAATAGCAAGCGCAGACAGAGCAGTCAGTGGCGCAACTGCCAAGATAAGTCCGAAAGACGAGGCAACACCTTTGCCGCCTTTGAATTTGAGCCAAATCGGAAAATTATGCCCGAGAATGGCCATGGTGCCGCTGAAGAGAGCAACCAAAATATTGAGCTGAGTAACAATGCCGCAAAAAACAGCCGGTTTTGGGGAAACAATTTTCATGGCAATATAAGCGATAATACCGGCTTTGGAAGCATCAAAAATAATCGTGAGCAGGGCAAGCATTTTGCTTTTGCTGACACGCAAAACATTGGTAGCACCGATATTACCTGAGCCGGATTTGCGAATATCGCCATAGCCGAAGATAAGGCACAGCAACAAACCGAAAGGTATAGATCCGATTAGGTATCCGCAAAGTCCCCACAGGGCAAAGATGGCATTGCTAAACATAACATATACTCCTTTATCAAATTTTATGGCGGTCATTATAAACATAAAATTTTTTTTTGCAACTTTATTGATGAAAGGCAGTTAAAATTCGAAGACCCCTAATTCGCAGTCTAAAGACTGCTCAGGGGTGACAATAATACATTAATGTCATGCCTGAGGACTGTTTGCAGTCCGAATTAGGCATCTTCGAATTTTTTTATTAATTCGTAGACCCCTAATTCAGCCCTAAAGGGCTTCCGAGGGTGACATTATCGGTTTTGTCATGGCTAAAGCGAGTGAAGCGAGCGAATTAGGCATCTACGAATTTTATTTATTAATTCTATTATTGATAAATTGAAAAATATATTGCAAAATTCAGAGAATTAGTATAAAATAAAAGCATATATGTGTGATTGGAACAAAAAGTCACATTATCAAGCTTGAGAAAAGGAGGAAATCAGTCGGAGTAACCGCCTGAATTTCTCGGATAAAAGGGGGATATTTACATGAAAAAATTATTACTGGCAGCGATGATCGCTGTTTTGGCTGTTGCAAACAGTGCAAATGCCAAGATTTATCGTACTGAGAGGTATTGGGCAGAGAGCGATCCTTTCAATATGATGCCAAGCTCAAAACGAAACCAACTGGTTTCCGGTTGTGCTGACTTGGGCTATCTCAACGCTCCCCCTGCCGGTAAGACTTGTACCACAATACAGAACAATGGTTTGACTTGCTATAAAGATTGTAAATGCCCCAGCACTCATACCAAAGCTTGTAAAGGTACCGGCGAAAAAGGTGTCGGCACCAAATGTGATGATTTGTATGCTTCTTGTACTTGTGAGGCAAAATTTAAGTATTGCAGCGGCACGGAAGATGGGGGCGGTGATGTTTGTACGGCCGACGGCGGCTACAAATACAGTGAGTGCACTTGCTCCAACGTCTATAAAGAAAAATGTGATGGTGTCGGTGTAGTCGGGGTTGATGCTCCTTGCGGCGGATTGTACAAGTCTTGTAAATGTGACTCAGCTTATAAATATTGCACCTCAGGCACTGAGGGTGACGGTGAAGCTTGCACCTATGACGGCGGCTCAAAGTTTAAATATTGCAATACGGTTGCAGTTGAAGAAGTTGACAATGGCGAAAACGGCAGCGGTAAAGCAATGTGCGAATGGAATGATGGTAATAGTTATATTGGAAACGATTTTGCTAATATGAAAGGACTGTTGTTTGATGGACAAAGTTATACCATTTCTATAATAGAACAGGTGAATAAGGCTGGAGTACATTCTTTGGCAGCAGATGCGGCAAATGCTTATAGTCCTTATTTGGAGCAAAAATTGGTGGCAGAGGATTCTGAGTATTTCAAACAAGGACAATGGTATTTGCCGTCACAAGGCGAGATGTTGCAAATGTATGGTTGTGATTGGGATAAGATAGCCCGAATATTGCAAGAAGGTAAGAATAAAGAGCAAATTGCTAATGGTGATTTTGTCTGGTTAGGGGGCGCTTGTGACGGGCATAATTTGGCAAAATTACAAAACACCTTTGGTGAGTTTAGACAGTTGGGTGTGGTAGATGAACTTGACGAATTAGTTGGTGAAAAGTATTGGACTTCGTCAGTCGATGGTAAAATCGGAAAAGATAAGGTCGTTTTGGTAGATTTTAATAATAATCAAGTAGTCCTTGCGGATAGAGCCGAAAAATATTCTGTTCGTCCGGTAGCAAGAGTCTGGGTTAAAGAGGGCTTTTTCAAAGGAGCCAAAATTGGTCAAGTTGTCACCAAAAAATTGCAAATTCTCAACCCTGTACAGGCAATGGATGTGATGTGGGATGAAGATCCGGTTATGGGCATGATTTATTGGGTTTCGCCGGATGGAGGAGGTGCAAAGGTTGTGGCAATGCAAAATGCCAGAGTTGATGGAAAACCCAGCACCACCAAGCCATGGGCAGGAGAGGAGCACATGATTTGGGGTAAAAGCTATGCCTATGAAAATATGCCGACCAACGCATGGACTTGTACCGGTGATGAGGCAGAAGAGCCGGTAGAGAGCAATGATTGTAATGATTATAACAATTACACCGGACCTTTGTTCGACGGACAAGCTAACACTGACGCAATTTTGGATGTTTGGGGCTGTGATGTTGATGATCCCAAGGCTTCTGAAGCCAAAGCTGCTTGTGCAGTCCATTCGTTCTATCCGATACTGCAGGGAGTTGAAAAAGACCATCCGATTTTTGGACAAGGCAAATGGTATCTGCCCTCAGTCGGTGAGCTGATGTTGATGGAGACGGATTGGAACAAAGTTGTCGGCAATCTTGAGGCTATTTCAGCAAAATGGAATGAAGGAGATTTTAACTTTATGCCTTATGATTTATGGCAATCAGGCAATACAGAAACATTTGATGCTGTCGATACAACTTTCCAAGAGTTATATGGTTTTGCACTTGATGAGAAATTCTTTACCTCAAATGAAGTAAATGAAGAATTTGTGGTTATGGTTAGGTTGACTCCGGGGGCTGGTATTGATGGTATAGCTATTCAATCTACTCCAAAAGAATCTGCTACGTATGTTCTCCCGATTATCAAGCTGGCGGCTGACAAGTTGAATTCAAGTAGCGGAGAGGAAGCAAGACCGGGGATGGTGGTCGATAAAGATATGAAATTCGGCAATCTTGATGAGCTTGAAAAGGATATGGTTGTCGGCATCATCTTCTTTGTATCGCCGGACGGCAAAACCGTTTGGATAATGCATCGTCCGTTGGGAGATGATGGGGATGGTGAATTTGATCCGGAGAATCCCTATGATAGTTCAGAAGATAGGCGTGCTTTTATCTTCAGTCCGAATGGTGATGTTCCGGGGATTAAGAATGATCCGTGGACTTGCTCGGGCGATTTGACTTCTTGCACTGATGGCAATGACTATCAAAAATTTACCGGACCTTTGTTTGATGGCAAAGCCAATACTCAAAAGCTGGTCGCTGCCAGAGGCGAAGAAGCTCAAGCGGCTTGGTTGGCCAGTCAGTTCTATCCGCATGGTGATGGTGGTGTCAAAGTTGATGAAGGTGATGAGCTGTTCGGGCGCGGCAAATGGTATCTGCCGAGTGCTGGTGAGTTGATGATGCTTACGGATATGGATTGGAATTTGTTTGCCCAAGCGGTTAACAACCTCAATGATGAAAAGCGCAACGATCCGTATACATTAAATGAATTAGCAGCGACTTATAGTAACAAGGAGCTCAGCAAGGCACTTATACCGGCTGTTGAAGTGCTGAAAGAAAAATGGCCAGATGTTAACTATATAGTCGAGAATTATAATGTACCTATGTTTTCATCATCGGAAGTGGGCGATGGAGAAAATATTTATATGTCATATAAAGCTAAACACCATCTTAAGAGCCAGGTTTTTGGCGACGAAAGCTACTTGTTGCCGGCAGTGCAGCTAAAGACCGAAAATTTGGATAAGATGGGTTATGAGCCGGAAGTCGGTTATTTTGTTGGTGCTTCTCGTAAATATTATGATAGCGGCAATGCAGAAGACATTGACGATATAGTCGGCATCATCTATTGGGTATCGGAGGATAAACAGACCTTAAGGGTTATCAGTCCGCGGGCAATCGGAAATGGTGTAGAAAATCCGTTTAACTCTGATCCCAAAATTGTGTTTGATACCGAGGGTGAGGTTGCTGATGTGATTGCCAAGAGTGTGGATTATATCTATGGTGAAAAGCAATGCACCGTCATTGAGGGCGGCGAGGCTATGCAACCGACTTGTCAGGCATCATCAGTCAACAAGACCGGCTATAACAATACTCAAGCGATTATTGCGCAAATTGGCGATAAAGGTTTGGCGGCTATGGCTTGTGCTACATTTTATGCCCCCGGAGTTAGTTATAATGATAAAACTTTCGGACAAAACAAGTGGTATCTGCCTTCTATCGGCGAGCTGATGCAGCTTTATGGCACAGATTTTACGAAAGTAACTGAAGCATCTGGTGAAAGTGGTGCCAAAGGTGATAATATAGCGGTTATAAGTAATGCGCTTACAATCCTAAGTAGTAAAGGTGTTGATGCTACAACTTTAACTTATGGCTGGTATTGGTCGTCTTCCGAGAGCAACAGCTACACTTCTTGGGTCCTTACTGTGTCTAACGGTTACCGGGGGGGCTACATGGGTAAGAACCTTGCTTGCTCTGTCCGGGCTTTCCAGCTTTGTGAAAATTGCTTTACCCCTTTATGTCTTTCGCCGACAGCAGTGCCGCAAATCGGTGATGTGATGTATGCGGATAAGACTTTTGGCAAAGCGAGTGATTATGACGGCAAAAAAACTCCCGTCGGCGTGATAACTTGGGTATCCGACGACGGCGCGTCCGCCAAAATCATCAGTTTGAAAAATTTGACTTTCACATCCAAAGGCTATGATGGCAATTTTGATCCTGACAATCCTTATGGCAATGCGGAATTATCTACGCTATGGGCTACGGAAGATGCTAAAGATATTGATATAACCGGAGTGGAAAATTGTACTACAGTAGAGTGTTTGCTAGCCTCGGTAGATTCTACCTCGTTAAGCGGCAGCGGTTCATCATCAGGAGGCAGTGGCGGCGGTTCTCCGGAGGTAACTTGTACTTCGCCTAAAACCAATGTGGGCGGGTCTTGTCAATGTCCGGCAAGCTATAGCCAAACTTGTACTGCACCACAGACAGGTGTCGGCGAGGCTTGCGACGGCAAATATGAGTCTTGTCAATGTCCGGCAAGTTACAGCCAAACTTGTCCTGCACCGCAGACAGGTGTAGGCGAGGCTTGCAACGGCAAATATGAGTCTTGTCAATGTCCGACAAGCTACAGCCAAACTTGTCCTGCACCGCAGACAGGTGTCGGCGAGGCTTGCGACGGCAAGTATGAGTCTTGTCAATGTCCGGCAAGTTACAGCCAAACTTGTACTTCGCCTAAAGAGGGTGTAGGCGAGGCTTGCGGTGGCAAATATGAGTCTTGTCAGTGTCCGACAAGCTATGTAACTTGTGAGGCACCGTATGAGGGTGTCGGCGAGGCTTGCGAGGGCAAGTATGCGTCTTGCGTATCACCTTATGTCGAAGTTGGCGAATATCAAGGTGGAATAGTACGTATTGCTAAAAAAGATTCTGCTGCTACTGGTTGGACCGGTGCTAATAATGATGCTGCATCTAAAGGCGGTATTTTGCCGAGTATTGGGTTGTTGCAATGGGTATATAATAATAAAGCGGCAATTAATAGCACATTACAAGCGAATGGCGGTGTGGCTTTTAGTAACGTCAAATATTGGTCTTCGGACATTTATCGCACTGGTAGTTATAAAACAATTAATATGGGTAATGGTAAAATTATTAACACACAGAATGGTACTGCCACTAAATACCGTATCTTCCAGGTTGGCTGTCCGGCAAGTTATGTAACTTGTGAGGCACCGTATGAGGGTGTCGGCGAGGCTTGTTATGGCAAGTATGAGTCTTGTCAGTGTCCGGAAAGTTATGCTAACGAGACTTGTGAGGCACCGTATGAGGCTGTAGGTCAGGCATGCGACGGCAAGTATGTGTGTGCATTATCTTATGTCGAAGTTGGCACATATAATGGTCAAAGAGTATTTGTAGCCAGAGCAAATGCTGATTCCACTTTGTCTTGGACTGATGCTGTTAAGTATGCTACATCTAAAGGTGGTATTTTGCCGGATATTGAGTTGTTGCAATGGGTATATAATAATAAAGCGACAGTTAATAAGAAATTACAAGCAAATGGCGGTGTGGCTTTGGTGAATTATGCTTATTGGTCGTCTACCAGCGGTAGCAGCGGTAAATATTGGAGGTTAAGTATGGATAATGGTAGTCGAGAGCAACAAAACAAGACCTATCCCGGCTACGTCCGTCCCTTCAAGCTTGAATAAAATTGCTTATTCCTTTCCCCCTTTTTCTGACGAAATTTCTTCGCAGATTGAGGGGTAAAGGGGGTGATGATATCCCATTAATGTCATGCCTGAAAAACAACCCCTGTCATGCCTGAGGACGCTTTGAGCGTCCGAATTAGGCATCTACGAGTTAATATGTATATATTGTCATGCCTGAGCGGATGCAATCCGCGAATTAGGCATCTACGAATTAATAAAAACATCGAAGATGGCTAATTCCGCTCGCATT
>CACWSG010000003.1:159817-189006 GCA_902763535.1 uncultured Pseudomonadota bacterium
CAATCCGCGAATTAGGCATCTACGAATTAATAAAAACATCGAAGATGGCTAATTCCGCTCGCATTATGCTCGCTCCAGCCATGACATTTTAATTTTAGGAGTGACACTTTTTACTGTCATGCCTGAGGACGCTTTGAGCGTCCGAATTAGGCATCTACCGATTTTTTATTGCATTTATTATCAATTTGGATATATTTTTCACCATGAAGCAAATGTATGTATACATAATGACCAATAAAAATAATACCACATTGTATGTCGGTGTTACTAATGATTTGGTGCGACGTGTTTATGAACACAAAAATCATTTAATAGATGGTTTTACCAATCGATATAATCTTACTAAATTGGTGTATTATGAGGTTATTGATGGTGAAGAACAGGCAATACAAAGAGAAAAAGACCTTAAAAAATTTTTTAAAGATTACAAAAAAAGAATAATCACTGAATTTAATCCACAATGGAATGATTTATATTCGCAAATTAGCGGTGGTGATTACTAATTCGAAGATGCCTAACTCAGCCCTTGCAGGGCTTCGGGCATGACAACAATGTGTCACCCCTGAGCGAGTGAAACGAGTGAATTAGGGGTCTACGAGTTAATATGTATATATTGTCATGCCTGAGGACGCTTTTTTACTGTCACCCTCGGGCTTGTTTTTTTTTGTCACCCTCGGGCTTGACCCGAGGGTCAGACAAAAAATCCTTGTATTTATTTGCAAATCTCAGAATACAAATCACTCCATTGAGGATTAAATTTATCAATTAAAGCTATTTTCCATTCTCGTTTATAATGTTTAAGATTTTTTTCTCGCTGAATAGCTGTAATTTCGTCTTCGTATATCTCATAATAAACCAATTTATCAATATTGTACTTGGCTGTAAAACCGCCGGATAAATGATTTTTATGCTCATAAATTCGACGAATTAAGTCATTGGTAACCCCTGTATAGATGGGAACATTATTTTGGTTGGTCATTATATATACGTACATTCTTTTCATGTTAATAAGGATATATTTTTTTGATTCTCGGGTCAAGCCCGAGAATGACAAAAAATAAAAGCCCGAGAATGACAAAAAATAAAAGCCCGAGAATGACAAAAGTACCGCCCGAGAATGACATTTATATATAGATTCTCGGGTCAAGCCCGAGAATGACAAAAGTACCGCCCGAGAATGACAAAAAATAAAAGCCCGAGAATGACATTTTAAAAATGATGTCACCCTACCAAGGGCTATAAAAGCGCTTGGAAGTGTGACTGTATTTGTTTTTTGTGTATAAGCATGTGGATAAACCCTCAGTGTGCTTGTTTTGCCCCAGCACTCAGCGATAATATTCTTTAACGAATCGTTAACTTTTTCTTTTGATAAAAAGAGGTTGAGAATGAGTGTCGCTGATGATTTGGTGAGTTTGAAGACGGACGGCATTAATATTTCAATAGGCTCGGTGTTGGTCGATAATGACAATGCCGAAAATGAGTATATGTGGGGATATTATATGTGTGTTGAGAACGAAACCGATCAGCGCATAAAATTGGTCGGTAAAGACTGGAATATCACCGATGATGAGGGTAATCGCTATAATGATTCCTCAATCGGGTTTAAGGGCGAATTGCCCGAGCTGGAGCCGGGAGAGTTTTTTGAATATACCGCTTATGCTCCGCTGCATACCGCTAATGCCGTAATTTATGGTTCGTGCCAAGTTCAAACCGGCAATCAAAAAAAGAATATAAAAATACCGACATTTAGTATGTCGGCAGGAAATAATCTCAAATCAAGAGTGATGAATTAGTAATAGGTCGGAACAAGTTCCTGATTGAGGACAAACGGACTCAAATACTGATGAATGTTTGAGGTCATGCGGTCGTTGAAGTCGTTCATCAATTTTTCAACCATAGAATTCCAATATTGCTCTTTGCCGGCAATGTCTGTTGCGGCAGGAATGGTCAGAGTGCGCCATGCTTCAACTTCGGTCGAGGCTTGAGCCAAAGTTTGCGGATCGGTAACTTTGACACTAACGACTAAACGAGCCGAATATTTTACCTTGTCTTGTTCAAAAATTTGACTGCCGGCTTCCAGTTCTTCGGTTACCGAAGCATCTTTGATGGTTACCTCAGCAATTCTTGAAGTGGAAAAATCAGCCGCTTTCAGGCGGTCATGCGCCCACAAAGTTGCCGATTTTTCAATCGATACCGGAAATAAGTGTTCAACATGCGGACGAGTAAAGCTCGGTGTAAACTCAGAAGACACATCAACCCGATTGACCTTTAATTCAATCGGCTGCATATCTTGAAAACGAGGTTCTTTGTACTGAGGAACTTCTTCTTCGGGTGTTCCATACATCGTTCCGCAAGCACTCAGCGAGGCGGCGGCGATAAAACTAAATAAAATCTTCTTTACTTTAATCATGGCGGTTGTCCACAAGTTAATCCACTACTGTATGACTAATATAATATATAATATTTAATAAGTGGTTAATCATGCACAATAGCAAAAAAATAATAGCGTGAAGGCAAAATAGTTGTTAGAATTCGCATAAAAGGAAAAAAAATTATGGAAACTGTGGTTCGTAAAAAAGTTTTGAAAAAAATTACTGTTACACGGCTGAAAAATATCGCCCTGTATTATTTGAAACGTTTTGAGACTACCAGATTTGGGCTTAAAAGCGTGTTGCGCCGCCGTATTGATGCTTATGCCTATCAAGATAAGGAATTTGACAAGACACTGGCTTATGAGTGGGTGGAAAATTTGCTGGATGATTTTGAGGCAAAACATTATGTCGATGACGAACGTTTCGCCTCTTTTAAGGTGCGTGATTATTTGGCAGCCGGAAAGTCACCGCGCTATGTTTTGGGCAAGATGAAAGAAAAAGGCGTTGATGAACAGATAACCTTGCGCCTGTTGAATCTCCAAGACTATAATCCTTATGATGCGGCGATGAAATTGGCAAAAAAGAAAAAAATCGGTCCGTTTGAGCCTGATGAGGCTAAGAGACGCGAAAGGCGTTCCAAAGACTTGGCAATCTTGATACGCGCCGGTTTTGATTATGATGTGGCGGTTAAGGTTTTGGAAAGTAAGGAGGATTAAAAAATGTCGTATGTAAAAGATACCCTGCAAAGTGATGAAGAAATTTTGATAATACCGGAATTGCATTGGATTAATTTTGCTTTGCCGGCGTTGGCGGTGATTGGAGCAATCATATTGGTTGCGGCTGATTTTTTGTTGCAGCTTACAGATCACGGACTTTGGATTATTGCAGCGATGCTGCTCGTTTATGCGGCTTTTAGGATATTGTATCTCAAGTGCAAAGAAATGGCGGTTACCAACAAGAGAGTGGTTTTGCGCAAGGGAATTATTGCCTCAGACGGCGATGAGATGAAAAATATTGCTTTGACCGGTATTGAAGTTGAACAGACCGTGATGGGACGCATTTTGAATTTTGGTAATATATGCTTTACCAGTGCCGGTTCGGGCGGAAGATTGCGCGTGGTGTTTGATAATATCAAAAATCCACGGCGACTAAAAGCCGAAATTGAGGATGCTATTGAGCAGAAATAAAAATTAAGCCGCTGATAAAAGCGGCTTATTTTTTTGAAATTAACCGATTAGTTCATTTTGTGCTCAATGATTTCTTTGAGTGAGCAGGACGGCATAAAGGCCAAAGTTATGGCTGACAATGCCACCAAAACATAGACTATGCGGCTGAGCATACTCAAAGGACCAAAGAGAAATGCTACCAAGTCAAAATCAAACAAACCGACCAATCCCCAATTGAGACCGCCGATTATGGTTAAAACCAATGAAGTAGTACGTAATCCATTTGCCATTATAAAATCTCCTGTTTATTTTTGAATGCATTTATGATATAAGTGTCGCAAGATGTTTTTCAATGAGGGAAAATATAACACTATGGATAGTCAAAAAATTGCTAAATTTATTGAGTTGTGGCGTGATGAATATGCTGTTTTTCGCACGATTGATGAACAGATTTGTGTTGATAAAAACGGCGAACCGCTACCTTGGTACACCTATCCGGCAATAGAATATTTACAACAATTTGATTACAGCCATAAACAAATCGGTGAGTTTGGCTGCGGATATTCCTGCGCCTTTTGGGCAAAGCGAGCACAAAATGTCAAGGCGGTTGAGAATGATGAAAAATGGTTTGAACGTTGGCAAAGGGAACTGCAATTTGATAATTTGGAAATTGTCTTAAGCTCGCAAGATGAAACTTATGAAAATTCTCTTGATAAGGTTTGTGATGTGATTGTGATTGATGGCATCAGAAGGTTGCAATGCGCACAAAAAGCCCTGTCGTTGCTGGCTGACGGCGGAATGATTATTGTTGATGACAGCGATAGAGTCAACAACTCAGCCGAATATCAGCAGATGATAAAGTTGTTAAAAGATGCTGATTTGTTGCAGATTGATTTTTACGGCTGTTGCCCGATGAATAACTTTACCAAAGCAACTTCATTGTTCTTGCGCCGCAATTTTAATTTTCCGTTGCGAGGAAAATATCAACCGGCCAATGGTATCGGCAATTTGTGGGGAAAATCGCGCCGCGAGCGCAAAGAATTTTACAAAAACAATAAGTAATCAGCCTTTATAGAGATAGCTTTGTTTGTATTTGGTCGTGGCATAACGCAGCAATACGCCGATTACCGCCGCCAAAGGAACTGCTATCATCATACCTAAAAATCCTAACAATACACCGCCGGATAACAAAGCAAACATTACCAATACCGGATGAAGTCCGATGGAATCGCCAACCAGTTTCGGAGTGAGAAAATTACCTTCCAAAAATTGTCCGACCACAAAAACTCCGGTAACCGCAATAATCGGAGTCAGGCTGTCAAATTGGGCAACAGCAATGCCTAAACTCAAGATAAATCCTGTGATTGAGCCGACATAAGGAATAAAAGAAATAAGTCCGGCAATAAATCCGACCATCAATCCCAGATCAAGCCCGACAATACTCAAGCCTAAAGCATAAAAAGTTCCCAAAATTACGCAGACGCTAACCTGTCCGCGGATAAATGAAGAGATGATTTTATCAATGGCTTTGGCTTGTTCACGAATTTCTTTTTTGTAGGCTTTGGGCAGAAGTTCGTCAGCATGGCGGATGAAGGAATTCCAATCCCGCAGCATATAAAAAGCCACAACCGGTGTAATCAGCAAAAGCGAAATGATGTTGAACAGCGCATAGCTTCCGGTGATAATCTTTTGTAAAACTTTGCCTAGGATTTTAAGAGCTTGTGAAAAGTTGTTTTGTAAGTATTCAAGCGCAGATTCTTTGTTAAGGTCAGGAAAGTTTTCTTGTAATGAGCTGATTAACGGGGCAATTTTTTCGCTCAAAGATGATATGTAGCGCGGTAAGGCCAAAATAAAGCTTCTGATTTGGCTTTCGGCAAAATAACTTATAATCGCCAAAGCGGGAACGGATATGAGAATAATGGCAAGCAAGACCAAACAAGCTGCCAAAGTTCGGTTGATGTGGTGTTTTTCGAGCTTGTCCACAACGGGATCAAACAAATAACCGATCATACAGCCCAAAGCAAAAGGCAATAATATTGAGCGCAAAGCATAAACCAAGGCTATGATAACAACAAATAAGGCTAACCAAAAGACAGTGTTTCGATTGGTTGATTTGGGCATTTTTTAATCTCCGATATAGCTCATTATCATGTAGTTGCCGCTTTCTTCTAAGTCGTAACCCGATGATTTGAATGAACGAATAAGATCATCTAATTCACCTTGATATTGCACGATAAATTGTGCTTTTCCAGGGGAAAAAGCTTGTACTTGCAGGTCGGAAACCGCTTCAATCGATTTAATTTTCTGTTCGGCAGCAACCCAATCTCCCAATTCATTAAAAGGAAAAAGAACAGTTATTTCATTTCCTTGATTAATTTGTTCCAAACCAAAAGATGACATATACTCTTCAATTAAGGGGATTATTTCAGCGATAGCTTGCTCAAACAGTTGCTGTTCTTCAGACTTTACGCCGTCAATGTGAATTTTTTCACGATAGCCTGATAATGAAGATATGGCTATATCCAGTCCATCAATACCATCATAAGTTGCAGCCAGGACAAAAACATCATCACCGGCATTGAGTTGCTTAATTTCTTTGAGGATGTCACTGTCCAAATCACTGGCTTGCTGAGCAGAAATAGTTGAAATGTTGCCCGAACTGTCTTTCAGCACGGCAAGGTTGACGGAAGATGAAGAAGAATTATTATCCCAAGCCTGTTTCCAAGTGTTTTCCAATTCCCAGAGCATGGGGGTATCCCCCTTAAAATTGCTGAGTATCGGAATAATAACCACAGAAGGGACAATCTTGTCAAAAAGGGTGATTTGGCGTTCCTGCATATAAGTTTGCAAAAGAGCACTGTTTACAACCAAGTGTAAATTGGCCATATAGCGATTGGTTGATGTTTTTTCATCAGAAACAGAAGTTTCTTTGATAAAGTTAATTATTTGGTTGTTATTCATTTCGGAAAATTTTTCAATGCCATCTTTGTCGGTCATGCGTTTTACCGCAGCCATAACGGCCGATTTTGAAGCGCCGGCAATGGCTTTTTCGCGTGCAGTTGCGGCATCTTGATCGGTAACATCAACTTTTATGTTGACGCTGTAATCTTCTTGAGCTTGTGCCAAAGAACACAACAAAAGACAACTGATTAAAAAACAACCAAATAATTTGCGCAAAGCGGTATCTCCCAATTAAAAAATTTCGGTTTGTGAGAAGAAAAAGCTGATTTCACGAGCAGCACTGGCCAGAGAATCAGATCCGTGTACGGAATTTTTATCCATAGCCAAAGCATAGGTTTTTCTGATGGTTCCTTCTTCAGCCAAATCGGGATTGGTTGTTCCCATAACTTTGCGATAGCGAGCGATGGCATCTTCAGCTTCCAAAACTTGAACAACAATCGGAGCCGAGCTCATCAAATTAACAAGATTCTCGTAAAAAGATTTGCCTTCATGCTCAGCGTAAAAAGCACCGGCTTGTTCGCGTGACAGCCAAATCATTTTTTGGGCGACGATTTTGAGACCGGCTTCTTCAATCATTTTATTGATAGCACCGATAAGGTTGCGCTTTGTAGCGTCAGGTTTAATGATAGATAAGGTTCTTTCCATGATTTGTCTCCTAAATTTGGTTAACTTAATGAAGATATAATATACTTTATCCAATTTGGCAAAAGATATTTTGACTTTTGGATAAGAAAGTTGTTTATTACAATAAAATGTTTTGATGAAAGGATAAAAAAATGACCAAATTTATTGATGGTGTTATCGCAAAAGCAAAGAGCGCTTATAAGACAATAGTTTTGCCGGAAGGCGAAGATATCAGAGTTTTGGAGGCTGCCTATATTGCAACGAAAGAAAAAATTGCCAAGATTATTGTTTTGGGTGATGAAGATGAAATTAAAACAAAGTTTGCTGAAAAGGGCTGGAGTTTAGATGGTATTACAATAATTAATCCTTCGAAATCTGACAAGTTAAAAGAATATGCTTCCCTGTTTTATGAGTTGCGCAAAGATAAAGGGGTTAGCGAGGAAGATGCCTATAAAATGGCACAAAATGCCAATTATTTCGGTACATTAATGATAAAGACAAAAGCTTGTGACGGAATGGTTTCCGGTGCGGCTCATTCAACGGCTGATACGGTGCGTCCGGCTTTGCAAGTTATCAAATCAGCTCGCAAAGATATGGCAGTTTCGGCATTTTTCTTTATGAGCAAAGATGATAAAACCTTTATCTTTGCCGACAGCGGACTTACTCCGAATCCGGATGAAAAAGGTTTGGCAAATATTGCTATGCAATCAGCACAAACAGCAGTTCAATTCGGCATTACACCTGATGTTGCAATGTTGAGCTATTCGACCTATGGATCTGCCAAAGGCGAGCTGGTCGAAAAAGTACAAAATGCAACCAAATTAGCAAAAGAATTGGCTGCAGGTGAATTTGCCAACTTGGGTGTTAAGGTCGATGGTGAGTTGCAAGCAGATGCAGCTTTGGTTGACAGTGTTGCTAAGTCAAAAGCTCCGGGCAGCGAAGTTGCCGGTCATGCCAAGGTTTTGATTTTCCCTGATTTGAATGCCGGAAATATTGCCTATAAATTGGTACAAAGATTGGGAGGCTATGAGGCTTATGGTCCTATTTTGCAGGGATTAAACGGACCGATTAATGATTTGTCGCGCGGATGTTCGCCCGAAGATATTATCGGTGCTATTGCTATTACGGCAGTACAAGCCAGTTAGTTTGAATTAATGATCTAAAGTTAAAGGATAAAATATATGAAAAAAGTATTGGTAATAAATTCAGGTTCTTCTTCATTAAAGTATCAACTTTTTAATGTTGAAGGCGATAGTTATGATGTAGTAGCGAAAGGTTTGGCCGAGCGAATCGGAATTGATGGTTCTAAGGTCAGCATTAAATATGCTGATGGTGAAAAGAAAGAGCTTGAAAAAGATTTGCCCAATCACGAAGTTGCTTTGCGTGAAGTGTTTAATTTGTTGTTGAACGGCGCTATCAGTGATTTGAAAGAAATTTCTGCAGTAGGTCATCGTGTGGTGCATGGCGGTGAAATTTTCAAAAATTCCGTATTGATTGATGAAAAAGTTTTGGGACAAATTGCTGAATTGTCGTCTTTAGCTCCGTTGCACAATCCGGCAGCAGTCATCGGAATTAAGGCTGTGAGCAGTTTATTGAGTAATATTCCGCAGGTAGCGGTTTTTGATACGGCTTTTCATCAAACCATGCCCAAAGAAGCCTTTCTTTACGGTCTGCCTTTGGAACAATATGAAAAACATCAAATTCGTCGCTACGGTGCTCATGGCACATCACATCGCTATATTGCGCAAGAGGCAGAAAAACTCTTGGGAAAGGGCAAAAAAATTGTTGTCTGCCATTTGGGAAACGGCGCATCACTGTCGGCAATTAAAGATGGAAAATGCATTGATACTTCAATGGGATTTACTCCGTTGTCCGGTATCGTGATGGGTACACGTTCAGGCGATATTGATGCATATATACCTTTGCATATTATGAAAACGCAAGGATTGAATGTTGATGAAGTGAATAATCTGCTTAATAAAAAGAGCGGTATGTATGGTTTAACAGGTTATCCTGATATGCGTGAAGTTGAAGAAACTTATCTGGAAGGAAAAGATGCTTCAGTTGTCGGAATGAATGTTTATGTATATAACATCGTTAAATATATCGGTAGTTATACATTTGCTCTCGGTGGCTTGGATGCCTTGGTTTTCACAGCCGGAATCGGTGAAAATTCTCCCTTGATTCGTCAGTTGATAATGGAAAGACTGGCTTTCTTAGGGATTAAGGTTGATGCGGAAGCAAATAAGGCTCGCAAAGGTAAGTTTGCTGAAATTTCAACCTCAGATTCAAAAGTCAGATGTTTCTGCTGGCCGACCGATGAGGAATTGATGATTGCGCAAGATACTTTGCGATTGATTTAAGTAATCTTATAGATAAAAAAACATCCCTTGAGTAAAACTCAGGGGATGTTTTTTTTAGGAATTATTCCGCATTAGATGCGGGAATCGGCATTGGCATAGGAACCGGTGCGTTAGGTCCTTTAGGGATAACCTGACCATTGCCTTGAGCGTTAGATCCTTTAGGGATAACTGGGCCATTGCTTTGGGCATTAGGACCTTTAGGGATAACCGGACCGTCACCACCGATGGCATTAGGTCCTTTAGGGATAACCGGACCATCACCGCCGATGGCATTAGGACCTTTAGGGATAACCGGACCATCACCGCCGATAGCATTAGGACCTTTAGGGATAGCCGGACCATTAGTATTCATCGGCTCAGGCTCATCGGAAAGGGAAGTCATATTGTTGAGAATAGCGTGTTGGACTTTGTCACCGACTTTGATGTTATAGCGCATCACATTACCAGCCGGTACCTCAATAACAGCACGTACAGGATCTCGGGAAATGATTTTATCTTCAGACAAAGGAGTTGTATGCTCTTTAATCATGCTGATGGTAGCATCGGGAGCAACAAAAATCATATCCAATGACAATTGGGTGTTTTTCATCCACATGGCTACCGGTCGCACAGGATAAATACTAAAAATCATACCGTTGGTCAAAGGCATTTCAGTACGATACATTAAACCTTTTTGCAATTCGTCCGGGGTTTGAGCAACTTCAACATTAAAGCGAATATCACCGTTTACGGTTGTAATGCTAAGAGGAGTTGTCGGATGGTTTTCAGCTTCTTTTTGTGAGCAAGCAGACAGTAACAATGCAAAACTAAAAAAAACAGCTAACTTTTTTAACATTATTAATTTTCCTTTTTATCAAGATTGTGCAGAATTATTAAGTTTGCGAGGACGCCAAGGAGAAACTTGTACAGGACCATTTTGGGATAAACGTATTTTGGACGGGGAAAAATTTTTGTCTTTGGATATGGATAAAGAAAAAGAAGGAGCAATATCTAAAGGATTTATGATAACATCTTCTTTAGCGGTATATGTTTCTTTCCAGCAACTTAATGATGTAACAAAATTTAGTAATTCTTTTTCAGATAAATGAGCATATTTTTGCCAAACGGATTCTAAGAGCAAAGAGACTCTTTGTTCTAATTCCGGCAGTTTTAATAAAGGCAGTTTTTGCAATAATACCGCTTCAACCGTCGGCTCATAAAAGCCATCTTGATAACAGACAAACATTGAGGGAATCAAAACTTGGCCTTCTTTGCTGATATGATGCATTTGTGCCAAGAACAACAAATTTTGCAGTTGTTGAGAAGACAAAGTTTGCTTGTCGGTCAGGGCTTTGTTGCAAAACCATCCGACAATATCTAAGGTCGATTTTATAAGTTTTTTGGACATGGATTTGATTCCGTTTCTGATTTATAATTAAATAATATAGCTTGATATATTTACAATTACAATCTAATTATTGTAGATAATAACTTGCAAATAAGTTTTTTTTGCTCTTGTGTAAAAAGCATAATTAATTTATATCATGTTTGATGTATAGTCTTTTTTTGTGGGGTATAATATGGTTAGGCAAAACTTTTTGAAACTTTCATCAGTGGCTTGTATACTGCTTTTAGGCGGTTGTGCTTCTTGGTTTTTTCCTGATTTTGAAGAGGAACAGGAAGTTGCAATTGATGCCGGAGGGAATGTTGAAGTTCGGGAAATTAAAAATAAAGGTATTTTGGTTGCAGATAAAGATAATGCCTTGTATGAAGGTGATGAAGAAAGTGAGATAAAGGAAGAAAAAGAATCGGATGAAGATAAACCAGCCGCGGCAAAAGTTGTATCTGTCGATGTTGCTCCTTTAGTCGATGAAGGGGTTAAAAATGAGAAAGATGATAATGTCCGAGTTGTTAGTGAAAAATCCCCCGATAGTGTTAACAAACCGTCTATGAGATATTTGGCCGGTGTGATTTATTTTAATAATGGTGCAGCCGGAGTTGAAGGTGAAGAGCGAGTCAAATTGAGAAAAATAGCCAAGATCGCCAAGCAAAACAATGCAAAAGTTGAGGTTTGGGGATTTGCTTCATCGCGTACACGCAATACGGATCCGGTTACGCATAAGTTAGTTAATTTTAATGTTTCGGCAAAAAGAGCCGAAAATACGGCAGCAGCTTTGCGTGGATTGGGTGTTAAGGCTGAGAGTATTGAAGTTCAAGCATTGTCTGATTCAATGCCGATGTATCAGGAAGTTATGCCTGAGGGAGAGCGTTTGAATCGCAGAGCCGAGATTTATCTGACTTATTAATGTTATGTCAGGCGATACGGATAATAAGGTTTCTTTAGGCGGAAGTTTGTGGTGCGTCAACCAAGCTGATATTCGTTTGGTTGAAAGGTTGGTGCAAAAATATAATATTCCGGTTATTGTTGCGCAAATTATGGCGTTGCGTGGAATTGAGGATGCCGATAGTTATCTGAATCCTAAAATTGCTTCGTTAATGCCGAATCCAAGTGTGTTAAAAGATATGGATAAGGCGGCCGAACGTTTGGCTCAGGCCGTTGTTAATGATGAGCGTATAGGAATCATAGGCGATTATGATGTTGACGGCGCAACTTCAACTTCGATTATGCGTTTATTTTTACGAGCGGTAAAAAAAGATTGTTTGGTGCACATTCCCGATCGCGAAGAAGGATATGGTCCGAGTGTGCAAGCAGTTGATGAGTTTAAACGTCAAGGTGTTGGTTTGTTATTGACACTGGATTGCGGGACAATGGCATTTGAGCCTTTAGAGTATGCATCGTCTTTGGGAATGGATGTGATAGTTTTAGATCATCACGAGGCAGAAGTAAAACTGCCTAGAGTTTATGCCGTGGTTAATCCTAAACGACTTGATGAAGAAAATGATTATCCTTATTTGCAATATATGGCGGCGTGCGGTGTGGTTTTTATGACGATTGTAGCGGTGAATCGACAGTTGCGCAATCGGGGATACTATAATGATAATATGATGGAGCCGGATTTGCGGCAGTGGCTTGATTTGGTGGCTTTGGGAACGGTTTGTGATGTGGTTCCCCTCAAAGGATTGAATCGGGCTTATGTGGCACAAGGATTAAAAATTATGGCACAGCGCCGCAATTTGGGACTGACGGCATTGATGGATAAATCAGGTTTGGAAAAAGCGCCGACAGCCTTTCATTTGGGGTTTGTTTTGGGGCCAAGGATTAATGCCTGCGGCAGAGTCGGTGATGCAGATATGGGTAACAAGTTGTTGTGCTGCGATAATCAAGCCCAAGCGGAAAGTTTGGTGGAAAAACTCAATGAGTTTAATACTTTGCGTAAAGATATTGAGAATGCTGTTTTATTAGATGCAATAGAACAAGTCGAAGGAAAACCTCAAGAATATCCGATTGCATTTGTGTATGGTAAAGACTGGCATCAGGGAGTTATCGGGATTGTTGCGGGAAAATTAAGAGAACGTTATAATGTTCCGGCGTTTGCAATGTCAATAGAAGCAGATGAAGTGAAAGGCTCGGCGCGTTCAATTCCGGAAATTGATTTAGGGGCATTGGTTATTGCCGCAAAAGAAAAAGGTTTGATTACAAAAGGCGGAGGTCATACAATGGCAGCCGGATTTTCGCTGGATGAAGATAAGATAACCGAGTTTCATAAGTTTGTCGGTGAATATGTTAAGGATAAAATCGGTGGCGATGCCTTGGTTCCAACCAAGCAGATTGATGCGGTTTTAGAAGTCGGGGGTGCCAGTGTAGATTTGGCTGACTGCTTGGAACAGTTGGAACCTTTCGGTCAAGGAAATTCCGAGCCGGTTTTGATGATAAAAAATGTGCGGATAATAAAAGCTGCTCCAATGGGAATAGGTCATGTGCGCTGTATTTTGACTTCCGATAACGGAGATAGTTTGAAGGCAGTTGCTTTCAGAGTTGGAGACAATCAAATCGGGCAGACTATGTTGGCGGGAAGTTCGGTTAAATATGATGTATGCGGAGTTTTGCGGCATGATAATTGGGGCGGAAAGCAAAATGTACAATTTGTTATTGACGATATAAGAGAATGTGCTTAAATAGATGGGCAGAGGTTGATATGAAAAAAAGAGACATCAGAAAAAGAGCAAAAAAAATCAAAGTCATAAAACAAGAGCGTATGCAAAAAGAGCAGGCAGTGTTTATGAAACTTGGGGCAAAGCTGAAAGCCTATTTGTTTACCGGTATTTTGGTTACGGCTCCGGTCGGTATGACTTTTTATTTGGCCTATAAGTTGATATTTTGGGTTGATGTTTTTGTCAGTAAGCTTATTCCTCCGCATTATAAAGAGATGTTGGGTGATTATTTTCCGTTTTCCGTTCCGGGATTAGGTTTGGTTGTGCTGATATTGTTCCTGATATTTGTGGGAATGTTTGCGGCTGGTTTTTTGGGACGATTTTTCATTCGTTTAGGCGAATGGTTCATGGCGAAAGTGCCTTTATTATCGTCAGTATATTCACTATTGAAACAGATTTTTGAAACAGTATTTTCTAACAAAACACAGGCCTTTAAGAAAGTCGTTATGTTAGAATATCCGCGCAAAGGTTTGTGGATTTTGGGGTTGGTAAGTGCTGATTTGAAGGGTGAAGTTAAGGATAATTTGCCGAATGATATGCTCAATGTGTTTATTCCGACAACACCTAACCCGACTTCAGGTTTTTTAATATTTGTTCCTAAAAAGGATGTGATTGAATTGAGTATGTCGGTGGAAGAGGCAATTAAATTTATTGTTTCCGGAGGGTTGGTTGAGCCGGATAAAATGGTTCGTAAATAATTAAAGGAGAGCAAAAGTGACAGGTTTATTGGTGTTGACAATATTGATAATCGGGGCTGCTAAAGCTTGGGCCAATCCGGCTTGTGCAGTTTGTACGGTTGCTGTTGGAGCTTCATTGGAGATTGCCAGACGTTACGGGGTTGATGATGCGGTGGTCGGAGTTTGGGCCGGAGCAATGTTGGCACTTTTGGGATATTGGTTGATTTTGTGGTTTGAGAAAAAGAATTGGAATTTTCCGTTGCGTAATCTGGTTTTAATGGCGATTTCAATCGGATCAATCGGTTTTATGTATTTTGAAATGCCTTATTCTCCAAAGGTTATAGGTATATTCTATATGGATCCTTTGTTGTTTGCAACTTTGTTGGGGGCAGCTACATTTATTTATGTATCAAAGTTTTATCAATGGATGAAGACCAGAAACGGCGGACACGCACATTTTCCGTTTGAGAAAGTTGTTTTGCCGGTTTTGGCTTTGGCCTTGTTGAGCGTTTATTTTAATTATTATCCCTTAAGCGGCGTAGATAAAGAAATTGCCGATTTGGGTGATGTTTCAGATTTATATCAATTTTCGGGAGAGCAATAAAATGAAAAAAGCTAAAGATGTTAAAGAGTTTGTTGAAAAAATTGATGCATCAAAAAAGATGAATCCTAAAGATTTGTCTTCGGATCAGGATTTGACGATTGCGATTATGAATCTAATTTCGATAGAAGAACATTTGATGTTTTCGGGTGCTAAAACCGGTAAAACATCTTTTTATGATTTGATTGAAAATGTGCGTGAGTTGCGCAAAAATTTAATGCAACGCGTAATACCTGAATACGAGGGTGAGGTTTGGTGTATTTCAAAACATCTGTTGGCTTCGTCAATGCGTTTGATGGAAGTAGGTACCAAGCAACAAAGTCTGAAAAATACCGAATTGGCATATAGTTTGTTTAATCAGGCTTATGATTTATATTGCCTGTTTTGGGGACTTAATATGAAGATGTTGGATGTTTCGGATGTAAAATGGGTTGAAGATAATCTGGAAGATATTAAAAAGATTTCAACCGCTTTGGAAGCCAACAAACCGGCAGTAAAATCGGCACCGGTTGTTGAAGCTAAAGGCGGTGCTTTTGCTAAAATGAAAGCTTTTGTCCGCAAAGCTGTTGATTGCTGCATTGAATAATTTTGTTGTTGATATTATAAACAAAATATTGATAAGAAATAATACCTTAGGTTAGCATATAAAATGTAAATGCTAACCTTTTAGGACTTGTACTTATGAAAAAAATACTTCTTGTTACGACGGCTTTAGTCATGTTGACAGCTACGGCTCAAGCTAAGATGTTTGAGTTGCATATCAATCAAACATCTACTTCTATTGATGAAACACGCGGTTTTGATTCGGTTTTGGATGTTTTTGACCACTATGAAGATGGTAGTTTGAACAGCATATTTAACAGCTACGATAAAACTGCAGCTGCAGATGGTTGGTTGAATTTCCGCGGTGTTATGATGAACTTTAATTTTGATGACTCGGGAAATTTGACTTTCACGGTTCCTTCTATCGGAATTAATCAGCCTTTTAATGGCGGCGGACAAGAAGCCAGCTTTAAGATGTTTAAGGACTGGTTGAAAAATAACAAAGATGGTTTGTTGCAAAAAATCTTAAAAGCTACCGTTGCGGATACTCCATATGATATGGTTGCCGGTAACCCCAACTCTTTGATGGCTAATATGGCTGACAACACTTTCCAGCGCGGTGGCGGCGGAGTGTTGGGCAATTTCTTGTCTTATGTTTCACCTAATGCCTCGACTCACTATTTTAAATTTAATGGTGATGAGAAGAAAGCATCTGTTTACAGTTTACCGATTGGTAAGACTTTTAAATTTGATAACGGCTCTAAATTGATGTTTGATATGCCGGTTTATTATACCGATATGGATGGTTCGGCATCTTATTCGGCACAGCTTGGGTTAGCTTATATGTTTCCGTTGATTAAAAAGGACGGTTTCAAATGGAACTTAACTCCAGGAGTGCGCGGCGGTGCAGTTTATTCAGAGGATATGCTCTCAGGAGGATTGCTTTATTCGGGAAGTATCACCAGCCATATGAGTATGCCGGTGGGTGCTTTTACCTACGGGCTTACCAACATGGTCGGCTATATCAGAGATTTTTCAATTGAGGCGGCCGGATATGAGGTTGACTATGACTTGAAGAATATGGTTTATAAAAATGGTGTTTCGGTAGATTATGCATTGAATGATAAGTGGAGTTTGGGAACATCATACAGCTATACTTTTTATAGCGGCTCAGAATTGTTTATAGAGGATTATCATGATTTGACATTGTCGTTGACACGCAAGTTTAGAGAAGGTTCATTGTTCTCGGGTATGGCATTGGTCGGAAATTACAGTTTTGACGGTGATGACTACTATGCATACAGGGTTGGCATCAACTTCTTGTTCTAAATCTTGATGAATTAAAAAAAAGCCCGCTGATTCAGCGGGCTTTTTGGTTGGGGAGTAAAAGTTATTTTACTTCTTCAATGATTGTAGTTGTGGTGGTTGAAGGAGTAACAACTTCTACCGGCTCAGGTTTAGGAGCAGTTACAGAATTATAGGGGACTTTTTCGTAACTAACCTGAGAAGAGGTTTTGGGCTCATAAGTGGTTTTGGTGGTTACTTTTTTGTAAACCAACTCAACCGGTTCACGAGTCTCGGAAATTTTGTCTTGGCAGCAATTGTCCTTTGCCGGAACAACAACCGGAGCCGGAGCAACCGGTTCTATACGACGTTGTTGGCAACCGCAAGGAGCGGGTTGAACCGGAGCAGGTTGAATAGCCATAGCTCCGCAAGGACGATGCTGAACAGCCGGTTTGGCAACCTTGCGCTCAATGTTTTTGTAGATGTAGCGATAGCAAGTTTTACCGTCAAAATAGTCACAGTCTAAAGTTTTGTCTTTGCTGACTGTTTGATAGGTTACAGGGCGCTCGTTTTCATCAGCGCAGTCAAAGCATGCACAGGCTGATACCAAAGCACTCAAAGCAATAACTATAAATTTTTTCATATCTATTTTCCTGTTTATAAGTTGCACAATTTTGTTTAAATTATCATAATTTTTGGCTAATATAAGCCGCTTTTAATAAAAAATCAAGCATTATTTACTTCTTTTTTTTGTCAAGCCATAACGATATTTCGCGCAAAGGCTTTATTTTGCTGCATTCTGCGGCGGATAAAAATGCAAAATTTTCTTTTTAGGCTTTATACTAACCTCTGGTTGGTAACCGCCTTGCGTGCAGATCAGTTTGTCAGTGTCGTAAATTTTGCATTTGACAGGAGTAAGGCTGTCTTTGGGCATTAAATCGCCATCTTCATCGCGCTCAAAAACAATGGTTTTACAGCCTAAACGCCCGCAATTATATGGTGCGTTTAGGATAAAAACATATTGTCCGTCAGGATATTTGGCGACATAAAAATCGTCAAAGTTGACTTCGTGAGGCAATTCATCAGAAGCCGGACCAAATTCTCCGTCAAAAATTTTGGCTGTTTCTTTTTTACTGATGTCCAGCTCATCAAGATTGTCGCTGGCAGCATTATAAAAAAGATAAATATCCTCAGCCTTTGCCGGAGCTAAGCCTAAAAACAGTGCAGTTAAACACAAAATTACTTTGTTCATTAATCAAACCTTTCTTATTGCACAAAAATTATATATCATATAAATAGTTAACAATTAGATACTTTTTTAAAATTTTTGAAAAAACATGAGGTTGGATAGATAAAAAATGAAGCTGAGTGATATTATAGATGGCGCAAAAGAAATAGAAATCAAAGGGATTACTGCCGATTCGCGTGAGGTAAATCAAGGGTTTGTTTTTGGGTCGCTCAATGACGATTCGTATATTGAAGATGCAGTGAAAAAAGGCGCTGTTGCCATAATAACGCGCCAAGATTATGAAAAGGATTTTGCCGGAGTTACGATGATAAAAACGGAAAATCCGACCAATACTTATGCTAAAGCTGTTGCTAAATATTATGGAGCTCAGCCCAGCCATATAGCGGCTATTACCGGAACCAACGGCAAAACATCAATAGCGGATTTTGTGCGCCAGATATTGACTATGATGGGAAAAAAGGCTGCCAGTATAGGAACCTTGGGAGTTATAAAAGGAAATGGTGCGGCCGTTCCTTTGCCTAATACTACTCCGAATAATGTTACATTGCATAAAATTTTGCGAGAATTGGTTGAAGACGGTATAGATTATGCAATTTTAGAAGCTTCCAGCCACGGGTTGCATCAAGGACGGCTTGACGGAGTTGAGTTTGAAGTTGCAGGATTTACCAATCTGACACGCGATCATTTGGACTATCATAAAACCTTTGAAAATTATTTTGCTGCCAAGATGATTTTGTTTGAAAAACGTTTGAAAGTCGGAGGAGTGGCAGTTCTTAATGCGGATATTGATTGTTTTGCCGATATAGAGAGAATTTGCCGCCTACGTGATCAAAAGATTATCAGTTACGGTTATAACGGTGAAGAAATTAAACTGTTAAAGGCAGAGCCAAAAGCTAACGGACAAGTTTTGTATTTGAATTATTTTGGCAAAGATGTAACGGTTGATATTCCTTTGGCAGGTGATTTTCAGGCATCAAATGTAATGTGTGCATTGGGAATTGTCGGAGCTTTGTGCGGCAATAAAGATGAACCTTTGCAATATTTGCCTAAAATAAGAGGAGCTAAAGGGCGGCTGGATTTGGTAGGAGAGAAAAACGGAGCGGCAATTTATGTTGATTATGCTCATACACCGGATGCATTGGAACAAGTTTTGAAAGCATTGAGAAAACATACATCAGGAAAATTAAAAGTTTTGTTCGGATGCGGCGGCAATCGCGATAAAGGAAAGCGTCCTATAATGGGGCAGATTGCTGATGAGTTGGCCGATGAAGTTTTTGTAACCGATGATAATCCGCGTTTTGAAGATGCTGACACCATTCGTGAAGAAATAATGGCAGCTTGTCCCAAAGGAGTGAATATCAAAGATCGGGCAAAGGCTATCAAAATTGCGATTGATAGTTTGCATCAAGGCGATGTTTTGGTTTTGGCCGGCAAGGGACATGAGAGCGGTCAATATGTGAAAGGTGAAATTTTACCATTTTCCGATCACGAGGAAGCGGCGAAGAATTTGGAAAACTGACAATGATTGAATTAGTATTACCCTCTGTGAAATATAAAGAAAGTTTTATCGCGGCGGCTGAGGATATGAAACAGCACGGCAGAGAAGGGTTTGTTTCGCCGGCAGTGCAAAAGTTTATGGATTATGATTTGGTGCGACTGGAAAATGATTTCGAAAATTATATAGTCAAACCATTGCTTGATAATATGAACGGAATTAACTTGCCAAAAGGATATGTTGCCGGTACGGATTTTTGGATTATAAAAGACGGAGTTTTTGTGGGCAGAATAAATCTGCGCCATGAGTTGACTGCTGATTTATTGCGACATGGCGGACATATAGGATATATGGTGGTACCATCCTATCGCAGGCAGGGAATAGTTACAAAAGCTTTGGAGCTTTGTTTGAAAAAAGCCAAGGAAAAAGGTATAGAGAAAGTTTTGCTGACCTGCGATGCGACAAACCATATTTCAAAGCATATAATTGAGCGAGCAATGAATAAGGCAGGCGGTTATCAAGATGTTGCAGAAAAAATCGGTGAAACAACAATTTTGAGGTATTGGATAAATACTTTAGATTAGAGTGAGTCGGTGAAAATTACAAACTCGTCGTCCGCCACCATATTGAGGACAACACGAGCGCGTTCGTCCAATAAATCAGTATCAAGACTTTTGTCGGATAAATGATTAACCAGTTTTTGCAGACGATGTTTTTCGTTTTGCAGTTTTTGGGATATTTCTTTTGCTTGGGCAATTTCATGGCGCAAGGAGTACAAACGATAGATGTTGCGGTTGCCGCACAAAGTGTGAAAACTGAAATAAGCAATGATAAATAAACAAATACCATAAATCCAAAAATGTTTGTTCTTTTTAGTAATGCTGAACTCAATATCCATAAAAAGCAACCCTTGCTAAAAATATTTCCTTAAAAAACAACGACTCGGAAAAGCATCGCGGTTCGAGTCTGATTCAAACAAAATTTGGTTAAGAATTGGTATAAGAAAAAACACCCCTAAAAAATATTTTGTGATGCTTCATGATAAAAATCTAAATGTAAGCTTTTTTTAAGTCTTTATAATTTATGATAACCTGACATATATGGTTTGGGGTGAAATTAATGAAAAATATATTGCTGAGTTTGTTTTTGATTATGTGGAGTTTGACGGCTTGCGCAGCAACCAAAACGGAAGTTAAAGACGAAAAAGCCTATCAAAATTATTTGGTTTGGCTGGAAGATTTGAAAAAAGACATGGTGCAGCGCGGAATATCTCAAGAAACGATTGATGCCGTTTATGGAGAAAATGATTTTTATCACGAAAGACCTCAAGCGGTTGCAAAAGATCGTAAACAGTTAGAATTTGTTTTGACTTCAACAGAATATCTTAATCGTGTAGTCAGCAAAACCAGAGCCGAGCAAGTAAGGCTGAAATATTTGGAATTAAAGCCGGTATTAGAGCGAATTGAAAAGCAATATAATTTACCGGCAGAATATGTGGTGGCTTTTTGGGGTGCCGAAACCAATTTCGGAAGCAATTTCGGCGGATATAATGTTATAGATGCTCTGACGGAGATGAGCTATGACAAAAGACGTTCGGAATTTTTTAAAAAAGAATTGTTTAATGCCTTGAAGATAATTGAAGATCAGCATATAGATTATAAAAAAATGCGCGGTTCTTGGGCCGGAGCTATGGGACATTTTCAATTTATGCCGTCAACCTATAATAAATATGCTGTTGATTTTGATGGTGATGGGGTAATTGATATATGGGATAATTTTGAAGATGCGGCTGCCTCTGCATCGAATTATTTGTCATCAATAGGTTGGAATAAAAATATTCCTTGGGGATGGAAGGTTAAACTGCCGTGGAATTTTGATTATCACTTGAGCGGACGGAGCAAAATGAAGCCGATTGCCGAATGGAAAAAAATGGGAATAGTCGGTGCAAACGGCAAGAATATTAATGCAAAAGATGAAGATGTTGCCGCGGTACTAACACCGGAAGGCGCCAAAGGCGAGGCTTTTTTGGTAACCGAAAATTTTGCTAAAATTATGCAGTGGAATCGTTCGGAAAATTATGCATTAGCCATCGGGTTGTTATCGGATTATGCACTGAGCGGAGCTAAGTGGCAACAACGCAATTTGACTATGCCGAAAGTAAAAACCGAAGATGTAAAAAAAGTTCAAGCTTTTATCAATAAAACAGGACTGGCTAAATTGGATGAGGACGGGCAATTGGGGAGCAAAACTAAAGAAGCAATAAAATTATTGCAAAAGAAAGCGTTGTTGGTTCCCGACGGCTATCCTGATAAAAAACTTTTGCAAAAAATTGATAACTACGATTCAGCCATCGGTTTTGCTATTCCCGTGCCCAAAAGAAAATTACACAAGCAAAAATAAGTGCTTTACCTAAGCTAAAAAAATAT
This sequence comes from uncultured Pseudomonadota bacterium, assembly GCA_902763535.1. Classification (GTDB taxonomy): domain Bacteria; phylum Pseudomonadota; class Alphaproteobacteria; order RF32; family CAG-239; genus CAZU01. Next base: position 181,671 of record CACWSG010000003.1, read on the forward strand.
ATAGACTAAGCCATAAATCGGATAAATGTTTATGGTAGTTTCGGCTTATGATTGAATTGAAGAATTTTACCATTTGGGCAGCTGTTTTGATGTTGTCGGCTTGTACTTATGGTTTTGCCGATTTGGGTGATGGTAAATACACCCAAGCTTCGGCTATAAGCGGGCAAGGCGGTGTATATAAAATAGGTAATCCTTATAAAGTTAGGGGAAAATGGTATTATCCTAAAGAGGATTACAAGTATTCAGAGGTGGGAATAGCCTCATGGTATGGTAAAGATTTTCACGCCAAAAAGACTGCTAATGGTGAAAAATATGATATGAATTCGTTGTCAGCTGCACACAGAACATTACCTTTGCCCTCAATTGTAAAAGTTACCAATTTGCAGAATGGACGTTCATTGGTTTTGCGTGTCAATGATCGCGGACCTTATGCTAACAACCGAATTATTGATGTTTCCAAAAGGGCGGCATCGCTTTTAGGCTTTCAAACCCAAGGAACTACCAAGGTGAGAGTCGAAATTTTGGAGAAAGAAAGCAAAGCTCTGAAAGCAGCCTTGTTGCATCAAGGAAGCATGGATAACGCTCGTCAAGCTATTGCTGCGGCTGAAAAGAGAACAGCCGAACCGCTAAATGAGCTGATTGAAAGTTATCCTAAGGGAAGTTACTTTGTGCAAATAGGTTCTTACAAAGAAAACAGAGGTGCGCAAATAGCAGCCAGTAAATATGGTAAAAATGCTAAAATTTATTATGCCGATGTAGATGGTGAAAAATATTATCGTGTCAGAATGGGACCTTACAGCAATCGCTTGGAAGCGGAGGAAAATGCCGCAAGAGCAAAATATAAGGGAGCTTCTGATGCAAAAGTTGTTGTTGATTAAAATATAAAATTATAGAGGATTGAAATGAAAAATAAATATTTGATGGCAGGTGTTTTGACGGCTGGTTTGACAGCTTGGAGCTTTTGTGCTCAGGCTATTGATACCAAGGCGCGTAATATGATTTTGATGGACTATACAACCGGTACTTATCTTTACGAAAAAGATATAACGGATCCGATACCGCCGGCATCAATGAGTAAGCTGATGACCGTTTATATAGTTTTTGATAAGTTGCGTGATGGCAGCCTGTCGTTGGATGATACTTTTAGGGTCAGTGAAAATGCTTGGCGTAAGGGCGGTGCGGCCAGCGGTGGTTCGACCATGTTTTTATCAATAGGCGATGAAGTCAAAGTTGATGAACTGCTCAAAGGTATAATTATTCAATCGGGTAACGATGCTTGTATTGTGGTGGCAGAGAACATTGCCGGCGATGAAGAAAGCTTTGTGAAAATGATGAATGACAAAGCCAAAGAGCTGGGATTGAAAAACTCAACTTTTGCCAATGTAACAGGTTTGCCGCATCCTGATCATAAGATGTCGGTTGAGGATTTGGCGATTTTGGCTAAGCATATCATTGATGAATTCCCGCAGTTTTATCATATTTTTTCACAAAGAGAATTTGTTTATAACAAAATCAGACAAGGAAACCGCAACCCCTTGTTGTATTCGATGCCTTATGCCGATGGTTTGAAAACAGGGCATACTGATGAAGCAGGCTATTGCTTGACCGCCTCGGCAAAAAAAGGTGATCGCCGCATTATCGGAGTAATGACCGGACTGGCATCTAACAAAGAGCGTTCGGAAGAAGCAGATAAGATGATGTCTTGGGCGTTTCGCGAATATGATAATTATAAATTCGTAAAGAAAGGCGATAAATTGGCAGATATTCCGGTTTTGTACGGCACGGATAAGACTGTTCCGTTGGTTGCGCAAGATGATGTAGTGAAGACCTTAAAAAAGAGCGACTATAATCAAGCTTCGGTGAAAGCAGTTTATAATAAGCCGATGATAGCTCCGGTTCAAATGGGACAACAGTTGGGAATTTTAAGAGTTAGTGTTCCGGGTAAAGCTACGGAAGAAATTCCGCTGGTAGCAGGACAGACTATTAATAAGGTTGGTTTCTTCTCAAAAATTGCCATAAATGTAAAGTATCTGCTGTCCGGAGGATGGTAGAATGTTGGGAAAATTTATCACACTTGAAGGCGGTGAGGGAACCGGCAAATCAACCCAAGTAAAGTTGTTGGCAGAGTACCTGCAAAGCAAAGGTTGTAATGTTGTTACTACCAAAGAGCCGGGAGGAACGGAAGTAGGGCTGGAAATCAGACGTTTGTTGGTTTGTGGCGATAAAGATAAGATGGATGCTGTCAGTGAGGCTTTGCTTTATTTTGCGGACAGGCATATTCATTTGGAACAGAAAATTTGGCCGGCGATGCAGGATGGTAAAGTGGTTATAAGCGATCGCTTTGCTGATTCAACGGTGGCTTATCAGTGCTACGGCTATGGTCAACGCGTTAAACGAGAAGTTATTGATGAGCTTTATAAGATTGCAGTTGGTGATTTTAAGCCGGATTTGACAATTGTGTTGGATATTGATCCCAAAGTCGGGTTGCAAAGGTCGTTTGCCAAAGCTGACGGCATGGCAGAAAAGGAATTGCGGTTTGAAGTAAGAGAGTTGGAGTTTCACAACAATTTACGAAAAGGGTTTTTGGAAATTGCCGCGAATGAACCTGAGCGTTGTGTGGTTTTGAATGCCGATAAGACGGTTGAAGATTTGCACAAAGATATTGTTGCGACAGTTGCGCAGAGATTGGGATTGTAAAAAAATGGAGAATATCGCTCCCAAAGATAATGCTTATTTGCTTGGTCATGAAGAGCAGGAAAAGTTTATCTTGAATGCATGGCGTGAGCATAAATTGCATCAATCTTTGCTGATATCGGGTCCGAAGGGAATTGGCAAAGCGACTTTTGCTTATAGAATTGCGCGCTTTTTGTTGCAGGCGGATGAAAGCAAATCAAGTAATTATAAATCATTAGAAGTGGCAGCGGATGATAAAACATTTCGTCAGGTAAGTTCCGGTGCGCATCCCGATTTTAAGGTGGTAGAGAGAGGATACATCAAAACTGATCGCCAAAAAATCTATAAAGCAGTGCAAAGCGGCAATTATATGACGGAAGATGAGTTGGACAACTTGAAAAAATCAACGGAAATAGTGGTTGATGATGTGCGCGAAGTAAATGACTTTTTGGCCAAAAGTTCGGCTGATGGCAACTGGAGAATAGTTTTGGTCGATAGTGCGGATGAGATGAACAGGGCTTCAGCCAATGCTTTGTTAAAAATTTTGGAAGAGCCTCCGCACAAAACATTGATGTTGTTGATTGCACACAATCCGGCGCGATTGTTGCCGACAATTCGTTCGCGTTGTGCCAAGTTGGAATTAAAACCGCTAAAAGATAATCAAGTAGCAAGTTTGTTGCGGCGATATCGTGCAGAATTGTCCGAAGCAGAGATAAAGAAGATAAGTGCAATGGCCGAGGGAAGTATTGGCAAAGCAGTGATTTATGCTGACGGAGGAGCGGTTGATTTTTACGAAAAGATGGGTGCTTTAATTGGACAGGGGAGTAATTTCCGTACCGGTGATATGCTGAAGTTTTGTGATATGGCAGCCAAAGATGATAACTATGATTTGTTTAAGGAAATGGTGGTCAAGTTTTTGACTGAGCAGGTTAGAAGGGGGAGGAATGTTGAGCAATATGCCGATTTGTTCGGTAAGGCTGTTCAATCATTCAGAGAAGCCGAGAGTCTTAACATGGATAAGAAACAAGTAGTGACCAATATCATGGTAGCACTGGCAAGAATGGAGCAAAAGTAGAGATGTTAGCGGATAGTCATTGTCATCTTGATAATAATGAAGAGTTAGACGGAGTAATTGCCAGAGCAAGAGAAGCCGGAGTGGAATATATTTTAGATGTCGGCGCAAATATCAGTCATTTGCCGGAGCACTTGGATATAACTCGTCGCTATGAACATATTTATACATCGGTTGGCGCACATCCGGAAGAGGCAAAAGAATTTGTTGATTTAAGGGCGATAGATATTTTACGAGCTACCGAAAATGAGAAGGTTATTGCCATTGGTGAGGCGGGATTGGATTATTATTATGATGCCCAAACCAAAGAAATTCAAAAAGCTTTGTTGTCTGAACATATTATGGCGGCACAAAATTCCGGTTTGCCTTTGGTAGTGCATAATCGTGATTCCGATGATGATATGATTGAAATGTTGGCAAGAGCTTTTGATAAAAAAGAGTTTAAAGGGATAATTCATTGCTATTCTTCATCGTCAAAGTTACGCGATGCAGCTTTGGCAATGGGATTTTATATTTCGGCATCGGGGATTATCACTTTTAAGAAATCGGATGAGGTCAGGGCTAATTTTGCCGCTGTGCCGATGGATAGGTTGTTGGTGGAGACTGATGCGCCGTATCTGGCACCTGAGCCTAATCGCGGCAAAATCAATGAATGCGCCAATGTGGTTTATACAGCACGAAAATTAGCCGAGATAAAGCAGGTTAGTTTTGATGAAATTGCCAAAGTTACAACAGATAATTTTAAGAGGTTGTTCGGATTATGACAAAAGCTTTGTTTTTAGGGGCGGGAGCATCTCCCGGAGTTCCGTCATTGAGTTGCGGTTTCGGTTGTTGCAATCCTAATAATCCCAAAAATATCCGCACTCGCACATCAACAATTTATGAGGTGAAAGGAAAGAGAATTTTGGTTGATGCTTCACCGGATTTGCGGGCGCAGTTTTTGCAGAATGATATTAGATATTTGGATGCTATTTTGATTACGCATGCACATTTTGATCATATCGGCGGCATTGATGAATTGCGCGAGATAAATCGTATCAATAAAAAGCCGTTAAATGTTTATGCACCCAGTTATGTGATGAAAACCTTAAAAAAACGCTATGCCTACATGGTGATGGACAAGCGCAACAAAAAAGAATATATGAAAGACGGCTATGAAGCCAAAGGTGGCATAATTATCAATATAATCAAACCTAATCATGAGTTTTATATTGATGATGTTAAGATAATGCCGTTAAAGTTGTTGGGGCATAATGTTCCGTCTTGCGGCTATATCATTAATGATGAAATTGTTCATTTTGGTGATTTTAAGGAATTAGCTTCTTCGGCGGAAGAAAGAATTGCGGCGATAAAATCGGAGTTGATGGTTTTTCCGTTGACAATTATTGATCAGCATCGCTATCATTTAGGGCTGAAAGATGTACTTTATTATATTGATAAATTTAATTCAAAAAGAGTAGTAACTAATCATATGGCCAGTGAATGTGATTATGACTATGTCAATGAGCATACACCACAAAATACACAACCGGCTTATGATAATTTGAAAGTGGAATGGTAAAATGCTTTGTATATATCATATAGCAGATCATGACGGCAAAGGTTCGGCAGCAATAGTCGGACGCAAGTTTGGTGATGTTGAATTTTTAGGATTCAATCATGATATGGATGTTCCTTGGGAACAGTTAAATCAGCATGATAAAATTGTGGTCTGTGACATTGCTTTGCCCTTGGATGTTATGTTTGAGTTGAGTACACAAAAAGATTTTACTTGGATTGATCATCATGCTTCGGTGATTGAAGAATATGAAACAGCTGTTAAAGCAGGAAAACCGGAGATTAAAGGTCTGCGCAAAAACGGAACTGCGGCAATAGAGCTGACTTGGCAATATTTTTTCCCTGATAAACCCATTCCGGAAGGGGTAAAACTTTTGGCATTGAATGATCTGTATGATTTGCGAGATAAAAGAGTTCGTCCTTTTGAATATGCTTTTCAATCTTTGGGAGTAAACAAGCCGCAAGATGATAATTGGAAAAATTTGTTTGACGGCAAGATTAACATTGATGAAATGGTGGAAAAAGGAAATGCTATTTTGTCGTGGGTGCGTAACCGCAATCATCGTTTGTGTAAAGCAATGTCGTTTGAGAGCAGTTACAAAGGAAAGAAATGTATTTGTGCTAATATGCCGCAAGGGTATTCCGAATTTTATGACAGTATTCGTAATATAAAAAGTTATGCCTTTATGTGCAACTTTTTTATGAGCGGAAAAAACACATGGAATTTGTCGTTTTATACGGCGCGCGATGATGTTGATGTATCTAAGATAGCGGCTGAATTCGGCGGCGGTGGGCATAAAAAAGCTTCCGGTGCTTCAGGTTTGCGAGAACTTCCGGCATTTTTACTGAAAAAATAAATTTTGACTTACAAATCTTTTTTGTTTGTCTCGCAATCCCAAACCCTAAAAAACATCGTAGACCCCTAATTCAGACGCTAAAGCGTCTTCAGGGGTGACACATTAGTGTCATGCCTGAGCGAGTGAAACGAGCGAATTAGGCATCTACAAATTATTTATGTTACTTTTGTGCGTACAAAAGTAACCAAAAACGTCGGACAATTCGGTCTCGGGTTTTTATGCATAAACGCAACCTCCGCTGAACTCGCGGGCGACTTTAAGCGCCCACTCGGACATGCAGCGGAATTAGCTGATAGCGGTTGGGTTTATGTATAAAAACATTTTCCTCGCCCTCATAATGTCCGAAAAGAAAAGAAGCTGCTCGCAATTCCAAACCCTAAAGTATCATCTGGTATTTTTTCTTCTTTGTCATTCTCGGGCTTGACCCGAGAATCGAAGATAATTTGTTTTAATAAATAAACCAAAAAAAGATGCCTTATTTGCATAAGGCACCTTTTATCTTCTATGAGCTTTAAGATTAGAACAAGCTCAAAACCGACTGAGCGGATTGCGAAGCCAAAGATCCGAACCGGTCTCTAATACATCAATCAAAGCCTCGGTGAAGTTTTGACGAGTTTCGATAATCGAGAAGTTATTACCTAACTCAGATGAATAATCGCGCAAGTAGTCAGTTGCTTTAGCGATTGAATCCAAGCTGGCATTAACAGACTGTGAAACAGCAGCTAATGCTGTCTTATAAGCTGTTTCCAAAGCCGGAGTGCTGGAAGAAGTTTTGTGAGCAGAAGCTGTGCCATCAAATGTTGTTTCTTCTTTCCAATAATTTAAACCGGTATTTGTATCGGTATATTGTGCATAAACTGTCTCACCAGCATTGATGGCAGCAGTCAATGAAGCTTGGTCGGTAACATCACCGGTTGATGGTGTGCCATTGTACAAGGCATTCAAAGCTGTATTGATAGCGTTAACATTAGTTGTTGATAACCAATCGGCATTGGTGAAACCAATGTTGGAAGCAGCCATATCGGAAACGATATCTTTACCTTGAACATCCAATTGGTGAGTACGAGTCTCGTTGAACATAACGGTCAATTTACCGCCGGTCAACAAGTTGATACCTTGATATGAAGAGTCTTTAGCCAAAGTGCCAATCTCTTTCAAGATATCATTATATTGATCC
>CACWSG010000004.1 GCA_902763535.1 uncultured Pseudomonadota bacterium
ACCCCAAAAGGATTTAAAGTTCCGTTTAATCACAAACATAAACAAAATGAAGAGGTTTATATTGTTTTGAAGGGAACAGGTATTATCACTGTTGGCGATAACAAAATCAACGTTAGAGAAGGCTCGGCTGTGAGAGTTGCAACCGGTGTTGCCAGAACAATTGAAAACACCGGTGACGGAGAATTTAGTTTTATCTGCATTCAAGCTAAAGAAGGTTCTTTAACCCAGTTTGGCTTCGGTGATGCCGAACTCTGTTAACGGAATATGCTAAATGCAGATTTCAAGCCGATTTACGATTGCTTTGCACATATTGACCGCCATTGAAACATTTAAAGACGAATATCACGTTACGAGTGAATTTTTGGCTGGTTCGGTACAAGTCAATCCGGTAATAATCCGTAATATTTTGCTGCAATTAAAGACTGCGGGGATTGTGCACATTCCCCGTGGTCGTGCAAGCGGAAGTATCACATTGTTGAAAAAAACGGAAGAAATTAGCCTTTTAGATGTTTACAAAGCGATTGAGCCTTTGGAACACGATACACTTTTTGCCTTTCATAAAAATCCGAATCCGAAATGTCCGGTTGGTAAAAATGTTCATAACATTTTGGATGAGCGCCTGCTTTCTGTGCAAAAGGCAATGGAGGATAAGCTTGCCGCAATGAAACTATCCGATGTTTTAGATGATTTGCAAAGATTTATTTAGAAAGATATGGTTTTATAACAATACAAGCCGAGTTTAACCGCTCGGCTTTTAAATATATCTTGACATTTATACATATAGGGGGTATATGTATATTTGAACGTAATTTTTTTAACAGGAGAATAAAAATGGGAAAATGTAACAATCCGAATTGTAAATGTGAAAACTGCCAATGTGGCGAAAATTGTCAATGCGGAAAAGATGGTAAAGAATGCCAATGCGGGGAAAAATGTACTTGCGGCGATAATTGCCAATGCACCAAAGAAAATAAATGTTGTGAAACTTGCCATTGCGGGGATAATAAATAGGAAATAAAATGACAATACCTTCAAAACCAAATCATGCCGATAACTTACCCCGTCTTAACCGCATATCAGGGCAGATAGACGGGATTAAAAAGATGATAGAGGAAGAACGTTATTGTTTGGATATTGTAAATCAAATTAAAGCGGTGCGTTCTGCATTGAAAAGTGTTGAAAAAAACATTTTGCAAAAGCATATTAAACATTGTGTTGCCGCTTCATTTAAGGCTTCAAAAACAGAACAAGAACAGAAAATAAATGAGCTTATCAGCCTTTTTGATAAGTCTGATGATTAAATAAAGGGCATAAACAATGTCTGAACATATTCACATTCATCACCACCATCATAATGAGGTAACACAAAAGTCTGTTAGATTGCTGATTTTATCGTTTGTAATCAATATGCTTTTGTCTGTTGCTGAAATAATAGGAGGTATAATTTCCGGCAGTGTTTCCTTGATAGGAGATGCACTGCATAACACTTCTGATGCTTTTTCAATTTTGATTGCCGTCATTGCGTTTAAGATAGGAAACAAGAAAGCTTCGGCAAAATACACATACGGTTTCAAAAGAGCTGAAATTATAGGTGGATTTGTTAATCTGATATTGCTTTTTATATCCGGTTGCTATCTGTTGGCAGAAGGAATTGAACGGCTGATAAATCCGCAACAAATTGATGGACTGCTGATTATTTGGATTTCGGTTTTGGCGCTTATTATTGATGCCTTAACGGCAAAAATTTCGCATCATGACGCCCATCACAACAGTAATATGAAAATGGTGTTTATTCATAACTTGGCAGATGCATTCGGTTCAATCGGCGTTATTATTTCCGGCCTTTGTATTATGTGGTTTGATTTATATCGGGTTGATGGGATTGTGGCCTTGCTTATTGCTTTTTATATGATTTTTCAATCGGTTGTGTCTTTTCCGCAGATTGTAAATATCTTGATGAATGCCGCTCCTGACAACATTGATATAGAACAAGTCAAAAATTCTTTGCTTGCCATAAAAAATATCAAAAATGTGCACCATTTGCATTTATGGTGTATCAGTGAACATAATGTGGCGATTGAATGCCATATTGAAAGTGATAACAATGATATTATTGTGGAAGCAACACAGCTTTTAAAAGATAAATTCGGAATTACTCACTGCAATTTTCAGGTAGAAAATAAATCATGCGGTGAATGTTGCGATTTATAAAAATTTTTAAAGAAGGGATAGCAAAATGAAATTTGAACAAATACGCAATGCGACAATTGTTTTGGAATATGCCGATAAAAAGTTTTTGGTTGACCCATGGCTTGCGCCACAAGGTAGTAACGGTACATTCAAAGAACTTGGTATGGAAAAAGAGGTAATTTCATCTAAACACAATGAACTTGCTATGCCGATATGTTCGTTGCCGAAATCAGTTGCGGAGATATTAAACGGGGTTGATTATTATATCATCACCCACATTCATCCGGACCATATTGATATGTATCCTGATGGAACAGTCGGTAAAGATTTAAATCACAATACACCGGTTTTTGTGCAAAATAAGGACGATGCCGAAGTACTGAAAAAGTCCGGATTTACAGATGTGCAAGTTATGACGGAAAATACGCAAATCGGTGAAATTACGCTTATTAAAACAGCGGCATTGCATGGCACAAAAGTTCCTTGCGGAAAGGCCAGCGGATTTATTTTGCAACATAAAAACGAAAAGTCGGTTTATGTGGCCGGAGATACGATTTTTTATGATGAAGTTCAAAAGACTTTGCAACAATATCAGCCGGAAGTTATTATTCTGAACGCTTGTGCGGCGACTTTTAATACTTTCGGACGTTTGATTATGGATGATAGTGATGTGGCAAACGTTTATGAATTGTGCCCAAATGCGAAAATTATCGCCAGCCATATGGATAATGTGGCGCATGCAACATTAAATCGCCAAACCTTAAGCGAAAAGTTACATCAGCGCAATATTGCCGATAAAATTTTAATACCTTCCGACGGCGAAATTTATCAGTTTTAATTTATAATTCAGGTAGCATACAAGCCGAGTTTAACCGCTCGGCTTTAATGTTATAAAAATTTTCCGATTCAACCCTTTGAATTTAAAAGAAAATCATGCAGAATCATGGACTTATGTGTATTTTTTGTGAAAAAAGTACTTGACATGTGGATTCGGGCATGTTTAAATCATTCCAGATTTGAAATGATAACCAAATCAAAAGTGAATTTATAAACCAACTTGTCCCACTTTTAAGCGGACTAAAAGGAGATTAAAGATGACTAACCCTCAAGCCGAATTGCGTCGGCAGTTAATGAACGCATTATATCATGATGATTTTTCAACCGTAGATAATCTGTTAAAGCAAGGCGTAAATGTAAATTTACCATACAATCACAATGGTTGGACACCATTTATGTGGGTTTGTAAGGAACATTGTGACCCAGATATTATAGAGAAGTTTTTACAATATAATCCCAAATTAAACTTGAAAAATAAAGAAGGCTCAACAGCTCTTCATATAATGGTTCGGCATCGTGGCTCTTTTACCTGTCCCTATATTCTGATTGAAAAGGGAGCAGATGTAAACGCTCAAGATAATGCTGGCAATACACCTCTAATGGCAATGCTTTCACATCCGCAAATTTCAATGAAAATGGTAATTGCTTGGAATTTGCTGCCATTGACTGACCTTACAATAAAAAACAACAAGGGCGAGACAGCTTACGACATAGCTAAAGCTAATCCTGCCTTTGATGATAAAAGGTTTTTAGAAATGTTGAAGGAGAGCTGCGATGAGTAATATTTCAGAAATAGCTCTTCAGAACGACAACTTCCGCAAGCATTTATCGCAAGGAACGCTTGTTTTAACCCAAGGTATTCGCTCAAACACTCCCGATGACCTCAAGGAAATCATAACCAAAGTGCGGACTTTTGATAACTTTGATGAAAATAATGACCCTTACAATGAGCATGACTTCGGTGCCTTTGACTATAAAGGAAAGCGGATTTTTTGGAAGATTGATTACTATGACCAGAAGTTCCTTTACTTGTCACCGGATGTGAGCAATCCGAGATTAACCAACAAAGTTCTAACCATAATGTATGCGGAGGAATACTAATGAAATATGATGTCTTAGCCACACCGGACTTGGAAGAACTTTGCAAATGGGTGAATGAAAAGCTCAAGCAAGGCTGGCAATTACAGGGCGGTATCGCCACAATGACACATCCGCCAAGATACACGGTATTTTACCAAGCAATCGTGAAACCAACCAAATAAAAGCAACCGAGAGATTGCGGACTTTATTTTCCTTTCAACCGCAATCTCTCAAAAGGAGACAGACAATGACTAATGGCGAATTTGTAGATGATAAAAAGATAAAAGACATTTTGACCTATATTAAATCTATGAAGCATGCGGAGCAAATCCGAATGATGTTTCTGTTTAGCTTGAACGGACTTCGGGCGATAAACTTTACTTTTCTGCAGGTTAAGGATTGCTACACCGACCAACTCAAACCCAATGATGTGATTAACCTTGATAGTGACAAGAACAAAGGCAAACACAAATGCTCATATTTTATGAACAGCCAGATGAAGAAGGAATTGGCGGATTATTTGAAGTATCTTCAGAATAAATGGGGCGAGAACTTGAACTCTGAAACCTATTTGTTCACATCGCAGAAATTAAATAAGCCTTATAACCGAGTAAGCATCAGCCGTTTGTTTAGCTCGGTTTATAGTAAATTTGGGATTAAAGGAGCAAGCCACTTGGGCAGACATTTGTTCGTCAGTAAGTTAGTTAATAGTGGCGTTTCGGTGTTTGTGATACAGAAACTTGTCAATCATCGCAACATCGGAACGACACAGAGATATTTTAACCACAATGAACAAATGCTCGCCAATGCCGTGGAAAATACAAGGATTTAAGAAATGACGCAAATTCTTGACCGAGCGTGGCTGCTAGGGCATATTGATTATGTTTGGAACAATCGGCACAAGCTACAAAACAAACCTTGTGCCGAATTTGTTATTACCGGATTTGTTATCAATTCCTTCGGCTGTCCTTATTACGGCTATGCGATTGATAAAATTACCCTCGGCAACCTCATCAAACTATGGAACAACGGTTTTGTTTATAAGGATTTTCCATTAGTTCATTACCGAATATCCCACGGCGATAGCTCCACAAATATTGCTTACATCACCAAAGGAAAAGTATTCAGTCACAGATTTCCATATACCGACCTGAAAAGATATATCCCAACAGAGGAAGTGAAACAGATTTTGAAAAGTTTAAGGAAATCAAAACTATAAAATCCTTGAAATGTTAAACAATGTTTGTAATCCCAACAAAGTTTAACATTTTTTTGTTTAGGGGATTTGGGGCTTTTTCAAAACTATAGTATTTTCGGCAATTCCAGAGAAAATGTTAAACAATGTATCTTCTTTAACATTTTTTATTAACAAGGGAAATCGGGGATTTTTAATCGCTTATAAGCAACCGAACCAAGACTAAATTTCCAAAAAATGGTGTAGCACCGGCGTAGCACTGGCAAAAATTAAAGGCTTTCACAAAATCGTGAAAGCCTTGATTTTATTGGTTGCGGGGGAAGGATTTGAACCTCCGACCTTCAGGTTATGAGCCTGACGAGCTACCGGGCTGCTCCACCCCGCGATGGAATGATTGTCTTTTACGCTTTTGCAAGTCTTTTGTCAAGCCTTTATTTTAAAAAAACAGACTTAAAATCAAAGCAAATATAAAAACGCCCAAAATTATCCAATGCCAATATCTCATATTTTGCTCCTTTCGCTTTAGATTAAGGCAAAATATAGGATCTAATCAATCTTTTTCAATAATGTTATATCACTTCACGGAACTGAGCTAACAATTGTTCTTTGCTTAAACTAAAACCGGTCTCAACCCACCTTTTCTCCAACTCTTTAATCAGATTTCCTATTTGTCGGTTATCAGATATTCCCAAATTCATAAGGTCTTTTCCTGTAATGGGAAATTTGGGTTTAGCAGTGTCGGCAATTTCATCATATATTTTCCATAAATCGTCGGGCACTTTCATCAATTCGGCGTAAGATGTCAGCAAAAATGCTTGGCAAAAATCTTTGCCATAACGATAAATTAAATTTAAGCGTCCTAAAGGAGTCAACAAATCTTCAAATTTTAATTCTTGATTGCTTAAGGCCGATAATAAATTTTTTTGTCCGCGATTTAATTTTAGTCGTACCGACATGTTCTCGGCCAAAGCCTCATTAGGGCGATATAAAATGAATAATTTCACAACTTCTTCATCTTTAATTTTTTGCCCTTTGGCAATAGTGTTAAAAAACTCCAAATTATCAATATATTGAGCATCAGGCAAAATATAGCTGAGAATATCATTATTTTGCATCAGACGATAAGCTCTAGGTGCATGATGAGTCAAAATAATTTTCAACAGCTCATCGCGAATTTTTTCCATCGGCACTTTTTTTAACAATTCACAATATTCATGACAGGCTTCAATAGCTTTTTTATTAGGCTCTTCCAGACCGTACATTGAATAAAAACGGAAATATCGCAAAATACGAATGGGATCTTCTTTAATGCGCTGTGCTGCTGAGCCGATAAACCTGACATAACCTTTTTCCAAATCTTCAATGCCGTTATAATAATCAAAAACGTTACCTTGTTCGTCGGCATAAACCGCATTGATAGTCAAATCGCGCCGTGAAGCATCTTCTTCCCAGTTGTCGGTATATTCAACTTGGGTGTTGCCATCTTTGTCATCAATATATTTGAACAAAGAAGATACTTCAATTGTTTTGCCGTTAATGAGAACGCCGATAGCATTTTGCTTTATTCCCAAGGGAACAGTATCATATCCGGCATCAACACAAGCTTCCATCAATTCTTCGGGACTTAAATCGGTAGCCAAGTTCAGGTCATAACTTTTAACATTTTTTAAGGCATCACGCACCGCACCACCGACGAAACGCAACACCCCGCCATGGTTTTCGACCACCTTAAACAGCCGCAAAACATCTTCATCAACTGTCAGCTTTGTAATATCCAAAAATTCACTTCGCATCATGAGATATGCACCACCATAAAAAATTTTTCTTTTGAAGTTAACATTTTTTATATAATTTGCAATTATAATTTTATGTAAATTCAACTGCTTTTATGGATAAATATAATGAAAAAATTAACAATTTACACTCTTACAGCTTTGTTTTGCGCAAATATAGCCCATGCCGCTTCTCCCAAAGTGTTGGGCGAATACGGCGACTGGACAGCTTATTACTATCGTGATAATTCCGGTCCGGTTTGTTATATGGCTTCAACCCCCAAAAAAGATGAAGGAAAATATACTTCACGCGGCGATATTTATGTGGTCGTAACTCATCGCCCCAATGAAAAAAGCTACGATGTTGTAACTGTTAACGCCGGATATACCTATAAACCATCAGCCCCGGTCAAGATAAAAATCGGTGCTTCCACATTCGGCGAAGATGATTTGTTTACCAATGGAGGCAAAGCTTGGGCTGTAACCGGTGATGTTGATAAGAAAATAGTCAATGCCATGAAGCGCGGAAGCCGCATGATTATTGACGGTACATCTTCTAAAGGAACATTAACCAAAGATACATATTCTTTGGATGGTTTTTCTTCTGCATACAAAGCTATAAGCAACAAGTGTAAATAATGAAAGACTTAATAGGATTATCCAAAGAGGAATTGCAGAACGAGATTGCCGCTATCGGCGAAAAGCCTTTTCGTGCTAAGCAGCTGTGGCAATGGATTTATTTTCATGGTGAAACGGATTTCACCAAAATGAGTAATTTTTCAAAGCCTTTGCGGGAAAAGCTGCAGCAAAATTATTTTATTTCGCGCCCAAAAATTGTTACCGAACAGCAATCTTCGGATGGAACACATAAGTGGCTTTTAGAGTTTTCGGATGGTGAGCGTATAGAAACGGTCTATATCCCCGAAGAAGATCGCGGAGCGGTTTGCATATCTACGCAGGTCGGTTGTGCGGTGGGATGCAAATTTTGCCACACCGGCAGCCAAAAAATTACCCGTAATCTCAATGCCTGTGAAATTGTTGCTCAGTTTATGGTCGCCCGAGATGCATACGGTGAATGGCCATCGCCCACCAATGAAACGCGTTACCTTTCCAATATTGTGGTAATGGGAATGGGCGAGCCTTTGCACAACAAGGCTGAGGTTTTTAAGGCTCTTAAAATATTATCCGATGGCGATGGAATTGCTATTTCAAAACGCCGTATAACCTTATCAACTTCCGGTATTGTGCCGCATATTGAAGCCGTTGCTCAGGAATTAGGCGTAAAATTGGCCATAAGTTTACACGCGCCCACCAATGAAAAGCGTTCGGCTATTATGCCGATTAACAATAAATACTCGATAGAACAAGTTTTGGAGGCTTGCCAAAAATATCAGGCTGTCATGGGAATGAGTCGCATGATAACTTTTGAATATTTAATGCTCAAAGATTTCAATGACACCCCTGAAGATGCTCGTCTGCTGATTTCTTTGATGAAAAAGTATAAATTGGGAGCAAAATTCAATCTTATTCCCTTTAATCCGTGGCCGGGATGCGATTTTCAGCCCAGTTCCAACAATAAAGTACACGCATTTTCTAAAATATTGGAGCAGGCCGGTTATGAGGCGCCTATTCGTGTAGCCAGAGGCCAAGATATCCTCGCCGCCTGCGGGCAGCTCAAAAGCAAAGTTAGTAGCTAACTCTTGCCATCAACTACATAAAAAAACAATATGGACAACTAAAACAAACTTAATATAGAGTTACTTGATTCTGACGCTAAAGCTAAAGCGTTAACAGCAAGCTGTTGGCGTGTCTGTAAGGCTAGATAATTAGCACTTTCTTCATTTATTTCAGCCAAAACTAAATTATCAGCTCCGGTTTGCAAAACATCAATTAAGCCATCGGTAAAATTTTGTCTTGTTTTAATAATGGAAAAATCATTACCCAATTGCTCGCTAATATTGCGCAAAAGTTCTGTTGCATTCTGCAATTGCAAAATGGTATTTTGCATATCCTCTACATTATTCCATTTTGCTTTGGTTATCCCCAGTGACAACGCATCGGCATTTTTGCCCAAAATTACATATCCATTTGTACGTGTCTCATTAAATATTACTGTAAGATTGTTACCATTGAGCAAATTAATACCTTGATAAGATGCATCGTTAATCATTTTGTTGAACGAATCATACATATTGTTAAATTGCTGACATGCCCTACTAACTTTATCATCAACGACCCATGTTCCTTTATTGCCAGTGGTATATATTGCATTTAACTCAGTAGCCCTAATATCATCAAGTCCTTCAACATTGTAAGTTCTAATATCCGATGTGCACCACTGCGCATAATTTGAACTACCGGTATAAGGAGTTCCTGGATTAAAATTATTAGGCTGATTATATGTACTAAACTTAAAATCCTTAAGATTGATAACTCTTGCTGATCCGCCATCATCAGACACCCATGTTACCACACCGACAAGAGTTTTAGAAACATCACCAGGATTATAATCTCTTGCTGATCCATACGTCATATCGGAATACACAACATCGCCAATTATCGGAAAACCGTCATCACTAACAAATTTATTCTCCAATAATGTCAAGGCTCTTACATATAATCCGGTGCTTTTATTCGTTTCCGACACATTACCATTGCTCATTGATATAGTCAAAGCTGTATTATCACCGCTTTCTGATGATGACCAATACGTTCCCGTCCCTATGGTAGAGGATACACTTCTGTCTATATTATATAATTCTGTAAATGCTCTATTAATAGCAGTTTTATGATTATAAATATCAACTAATTCACAAGCTGACGGCAAATACCATTTACCTTGCCCCCAATCACCATCATTAGAACTAACTCCAGGAGCATAAAATTGACTGGTAGCTCTTGCAGCTAAACCCTTCTCTTGTAATTGATCAATGATAATAGGTGAACTTACACGCCCATCAAACTCCGGATCCGCTTCAAAATATGAGGAAACAAAACTACTCATTGCCGTGGCACTAGCCATGGAATTCATTTGTTCAATCATTTTTAAACCGGCTTCAATTCCCTCGATAGATGCTTGAATAGTTTGAATACTCTGTCCCATACTATCCAACAAAGCGTCTAAATCTTTGGAGCGATTCGACAATGCTCTTGACTGATAATAAGATGAGGCATTATCAATTGCATCATTTACCTTTTTACCTGTTGACAACCTTGTCTGTGTCGTTCCCATTTTTTTATTAAGTGATTTCAACGACGACAAATTACTCCGCATACTGGCCGTTAATGTTATATTGTTTGCCATGATGTACCTCCGGCAATACCATTACATAGCCCAACCTCTGCAAAGCTCAATAAGTTAGCATTATCTTTTACAATTAAAAAATCATCATAATGTAATAGCGTATTGATTTTAGGTAATATTATTCCTATCGGGGGGGGGGCAACAAAACATCGCGCCCTCACACAAGTGCACAAAAGATGATATCCTCCTAAAAGACCTGCCTTTCATAGCATTTCCCCTAACTTTTCGTTGTTTTCACACCACTACGTTATTTATATTATACAATAAACAAAAATACTTGCAATCAAAAATACTTCCACGACCACAAAAACATTCTAACATCAAGAAGTTAAATAAACATTAATGTTAATCTAATCTATTTGTGGGCAATTAAAGAGCAAAAATTTAACAAAATTAACATAATTTTTACCATAAAATAGTGTTATAATAAAAAGTGTCACGATAGCAAAAGGAGGGGGCTATGCGAAAAGTTGTTATTTTCGGAGCGGTGTGTAGTGCGTTGCTTGTTTCTTCATCAGCATCGGCTAAAATTACTCCTATTCAGCAATATAAGTTTGGAGAATTAAATCTTGAAAATGATTTCAGATGTGAGGATATGGACGGATATTATTCTTCCGAACCAGCAGGTCATCAATGTAGCAAAAAAAGCTTTAAAGGGCATGAATGTTACTATAATTGCACTCTAGTGTGCAACAGTAGTGATTATCCTTATACGGAAAGTAATTGTGTAACCGCCAAGCACGGAGCATTGGGCGGAAATTCTTGCACATTTGAAGGCATAACTCGTTACAAAACTTGTTCATGTTCCGATGATTATACAACCTGCGCTTCGCCTAAAACTCACTCAGATGAAGTTTGTACAGCCGATGGTGAAGCCAAATATAAAAATTGCGCTTGCCCTGCTGAATATCAATATGCTTGTGATGGAGCCAATCAAACCGGCAGCGGACAATCTTGTGACGGAAGATATACGGCTTGTAATACGACTTGCCCAGGATCTTATAACAAATTGTGTGATGGTGTCGGAGAAGTCGGTGTAGGTACGCAATGCGGCGGCAAATATCAAAGTTGTGCCTGTGCCAGCACCTATCACACTTGCAGTGGTAACGGAGTTGTAGGGATAGGGCAGGCCTGCACAACAGATGGTGGTAACAAATATGCTTCCTGCGGTTGCTCAAGCAATTACAACTATTGTGCAAGCAATCAAACCGGTGTCGGTACTCCCTGTACTGCTGATGGTGGAAATAAATACACCAGTTGTGAAACAGTTCCGGAATGTTCTGCAGGTAAAATTTTGGCCGATGATATGAATTGTTATTCACAATTACCTGTAGGCAGAACAGCTATAGGTGTTATGTTTACTGAGGATTTGGCGGTTGATATTGCGGCAGTTTCAAGAAACACTTCAACTTATACAGCCGAATTCAGTACCGAAGCTATGAGCTGCAATTATTCTTCTGATTATAGTTTTGGGGCAAACGGAAAGCCTTGTAACTTTTTGCAGGGGTATCATGTAGGAGTTTCCTCCAGCAGTAGACCTTATTCATGTTATTGCTATGAAAACGGGCAATACGAAACTTATAAGGCCAATGCCGTGACTACTGCAAGTAATCCTAAAGGAAAGACCGATACGGCTACTTTTGTAACAAGATTTGGTAGTACCAGCTACGGAGGCAATACTTATTCTGGAACACCTTTCCATATATGTTACAATAAAACAACATCAGGGTTAGCAGCTCACAGTTGGTTTTTACCGGCTGTAGGTGATATTATTGCTCTAAAGAATAATTTGTCTGCAGTTAACAATGGGCTGGAAGCGGTTGGAGGTTTAACTATTTCAAACGGCACCAGTAGCGGTTGTGGAGTAGATGCAATGAATTCATCAACTCCGCAATATGGTTATGTTTCGAGTAGTGGTAGCGCTTGGTCCTCAGCTTACTTTGCCAGAACCGGACAAGTTACATACGGACAAGGTAATACTCGTTGTATTATATCTCGAGCATTAACCACTGCAAACTAAATGCTGATTAAAAAAATAGCGGTTATCATGAGATAGCCGCTATTTTTAGTGAAATTATTATTTCTTTTCTTTAGCTTTGGTTATTTCCAGCCCTCCGTTAAGGACAATTATCTCAGCTGTATCATTGTCTTTAATGTCGCCGTTGATAATTTTAACCGCCAGCTTATTTTCTATATTATTTTTGAGCAGGCGTTTAAGCGGACGCGCTCCATAAATCGGATCATAACCATTGTTGACAATCCATACAAAAGCGGTGTCGTGTACTTTGAGTTTTATATTACGCGAGCTCAAACGCTTTTCGATATTAGCAATTTGAATTTGGGCTATTTCTTTGATTGCACTCTTATCCAAGCGATGGAAAATGGTTATTTCATCAATTCGGTTGATAAATTCAGGACGAAAAGCACCCTTTACAATATCCATTACTTGAGCACGAATTTTCTTGCCATCATCAGCACCACTGACATTGCTTAAAATTTCTGATCCGAGGTTTGAAGTCATTATAATCAAGGTATTTTTAAAATCTACCGTGCGTCCTTTACCATCGGTAAGTCTGCCATCATCAAGTACTTGCAGCAAAATATTAAAGACATCGGGATGAGCCTTTTCCACTTCATCAAACAAAATTACCTGATAAGGGCGGCGTCGTACCGCTTCTGTCAAAAATCCTCCTTCTTCATAACCGACATATCCCGGAGGAGAGCCGATTAAACGAGCAACGGCGTGCTTTTCCATGTATTCTGACATATCAACTCGCAAAATCGCGCGTTCGTCATTGAATAAAAATTCAGCTACGGCTTTGCTGAGTTCGGTTTTGCCTACACCGGTCGGTCCAAGGAACAAAAACGATCCAATCGGTTGGTTGGCATCAGAAATGCCGGCTCTTGAGCGTCGAATTGCATTGGCTATGGCCGAGATTGCCTCTTTTTGCCCGACTACACGACGGCTGAGATATTCTTCCATCTTCAGCAATTTTTCTTTTTCGCCGGTCAGCATTTTATCGACCGGAATACCGGTGCGTTTTGATACAACATGAGCTATATCTTCTTCGGTGACAGTTTCAGAGAAGGAGCTTTTTTTGTTGCCGTTAAGTTTTTCAGCTTCGGCAATTTTCTTTTCCAAATCAGGAATGATGCTGTATTGCAATTCTCCGGCACGTTCAAATTTGCCTTCTCTTTTGGCGATATCAACCTCAATTTTAGCTTTGTCAAGTTTGTCTTTTAAAATCGTAAAATCAGCCAAATCGCGCTTATTTTTTTGCCACTTATCTTCCATTGCCGAGGCTTTGCTTTGTAATGCGTTGATTTCATAATTAATACTCTGTAATCTTTCTTTCGATTGCGCATCGTTTTCTTTGCTCAAAGCGGCAGCTTCGATTTTGAGTTGAGTTATTTTTCTATCCAACTCGTCCAAATCTTCCGGTTTTGAATCAATAGCCATACGCAAAGCACTGGCTGCTTCATCCATCAAATCAATGGCCTTATCGGGTAAAAATCTGTCATTTATGTATCTGTCTGATAAAGTGGCTGCGGCTAATAGAGCATTATCAGAGATTTTTACTCCGTGATGCAGTTCAAATTTTTCCTTTATGCCGCGCAAAATTGAAACAGTGTCTTCAACAGTCGGTTCAGCTACATAAATTTCTTGAAAGCGTCGAGCCAGTGCCGCATCTTTTTCGATGTACTTTTTATATTCATTTAAGGTAGTTGCTCCCATGCAGTGCAATTCGCCGCGTGCCAAAGCAGGTTTCAGCAGATTGGACGCATCCATAGACCCTTCGGCCGCTCCGGCACCCACAAGAGTATGCATCTCATCAATAAAAAGTATTATTTCTCCTTGAGCTGCTTCAATATCTTTCAAAACAGCTTTCAACCGTTCTTCAAATTCACCTCTGAATTTTGCGCCGGCAATTAATGCGCCTAAATCCAAAGACAATAAACGCTTTCCCTGTAAGCTTTCCGGTACATCATTATTAATTATACGATTGGCCAATCCTTCGACAATAGCGGTTTTGCCTACTCCGGGTTCACCGATTAATACAGGGTTGTTTTTCGTACGCCGTGATAAAACCTGAACGGCACGCCTGATTTCTTGTTCGCGTCCGATAACCGGATCAAGCTTTCCTTCTTTGGCGCGTTGAGTTACATCAATGGTGAATTTTTTTAAGGCATCAAATGTATCCTCAGCAGTTTGACTTTCGGCCAAGCGTCCTTGTCTGTATTCATTAATGGCGGCATTTAGTTTAGCCGCATCTAATCCGGCCTTGGATAAAATGGTACAAGCATCGCTGCTGGGATTAATTGTCAAAGCTTGTAACAAACGTTCTACTGTTACAAATTTATCATTAGCTTTTTCTGCTAATTTTTCAGCCTCTTGCATGGTGTAGGTAAATTCTTGGCTCATTAATGTTTGTACGGATCCGCCGGCAACTTGAGGCAGCTTAGCAATTTCCGCATCAACACCTTCTTTGACCGAAGCAACAGAAGCTCCCGCTTTTGTAATCAAATCATTTATAACCGGATTTTTAGCATTCAAAAGAGCTTTCAATAAATGCAATGGTGTAACATATTGATTTTTAGCCGCCACAGCCATATTAACGGTCTTTTCAATAATGTCTTTTGATTTATCAGTAAGTTTTTCAAAATCCATGACTTTTATCTCCCATACATCTTCTAATATATAATATAGGAAATACTATGGTTAAAAATCAAGAGACTTTTTGTGATTTATTGTTTAGGGTGCAAATTTACAACGGCAATGTCAGCAGGAGCCAATAAACGCATATTCGGTCCTAAGGTTCCGGCGCCGCGTGAAACAAACAAATCAATATCGTTAACTTTGTATGTTCCGGCCAAATAATGATTAAGTTTTTGCACAAACCAGTGAACAGGGAAAAATTGACCGCCATGGGTGCGTCCCGACAACACAATATCAAACAACTCTTTAGATAAAGCATCTACAATTAAAGGTGAGTGGGATAACAAAACTCTGTAATTTTCTTTTTTTGATTTATAGATGGTGCGCCACAAATTTATTCTTTCGGCCATTGTAGAATAGTCAGGAATTCCGGCTATAAATATATTGGCAATTTTAATTGTCGCCCCGCCGTTAAACAAAAAGGTTATTCCTCTCTGCTCAAAAGCTTTTTTTGCATCATAAACATTATTATAAAATTCATGATCTCCCATTATTGCATAAATGCCATAGGGAGCACTCAACTCGCGCAACTCATCTAACAAACCGTTTATCTTATTTATATTATCTCCGATTGTGTCACCGGTAAGTACAATGGCGTCCGGAGATAAGGCGTTTACTTGATCAACAATGCTCTTAACTCTCTCTTTAGAAGTAGTTCTTGATATGTGTAAATCACTTACTTGCACAATCTTTACATTGTTTTTTATCTTGTCACTGTAAAAATTTAATTCTTCTACATAAGGCAGTTTATTGGCTTGCCATGCAGCATAAAAACAAACTACAAAACTCAGGATAATTACCGCAAAATTGGTTTTATTTAATTTATCGCTGTTATTAGGATCCCATTCCCAAGAAGCTTTATCAAACAATTTTAAGAGTCTGAATAAAATAAACCAAAAAATATCGCGCAGCATCAAGCAAACAAACAAAATAAACACAAATGCCAGCATACAGTAAAAAATTTGATGCAGTGAAGTATATGTCATGTCGGTGACAAGATCATATTTCCCGACAAAATATAATATTGGAGCTCCAAACCAGCCAATTATAACCAACGCAATCACAGAATTTTTAATAATTGGGCTGAAATCACTATAACCAACCAAGTTTCTTATGGTTATTATAGAACAAGCAGCTGCTATTATAACAAAAGCCAATATTACAGACATAATATCCCTTTACCGTTCACCTATTCGTTAGCAATATTTTCGTTATCTTCTTTTTTTTGTCTTGATTTATAAACGCGGCGAGTTTTAGGCTCGGCCTGCTTTTCTTCAGTTATCTCAATTACTTTGAAAGATTTTTTAGGTTTTGTTTCAACCAAAGTATTGCCGATATCACTATTTTGGGAAGTTGTATTTTCTTCTTCCGATACAGCCTCTGCGACAGAAGCATCATTTATATCGGCAACCGTATTATTATCTATTGAAGGAGTTGTATCTTTGGGCTCAAAACGTTGTTTGCGCTCATTTATTTCGGTTACAATTTTGCGATAATGTTCAGCATACTGACGAAAAACCTCAGCTTCCACATAATCTCCGTTGCCATGTGCCTCTTTAGCCAAGTCATTATAGCGTTTGATAAGATCCAAAGCTGTGCCGCAGCATTTTCCTGCCGGAGAAACGCTGTCAAATTTGTAATTCAAAGAATATCCCTGATTATTATAGTTATTATTGCGAAATTTATTTTTTTTCATAAAACACTACCACATAAGGCGCTCTACAATTAGCGCAGTTAAAAACATAAAAACAGAAAATTGCGTGGCACACCCGCTTAACGCCACATTTTAAGGGCATAATAATCAAAAATTTATTAAAAGCAAATCATTTTTTTAAAATTATACAGCGGTCAATATTGTTTAAATCTTTTAAGATTTTTAGGCATTGCATTTTATAGCCTTCTGCCATTTGTTTAATTTGTCTTAGTTGCTGTCCGTCTCCGGCTTCAAGTATAATTATGCCATTTGGCTTTAATAACTTTTCGGATACTTGCAAAATTCGATTATAGTCTTTTAAGCCATTTGCTCCTCCGTCTAAGGCAATTAGCGGATCAAAGTCTTTTACTTCTATATCCAATTTATCAATTTCCGAAGTGGCAATGTATGGAGGATTGCTTACAACCATATCAAAAGGTGCATAATCGCTTAATTTTTCAATTATATCTTCATCAAACCAACTGGCTTTAAGCAAATTTAGGCGTTCGGGTTCTATCTTAAGATTTTCCGCATTAAGATCTGTTATTGCCAGTGCGGCATCGGACACATCTATTCCTACTCCGGAGACAAAGGGCAAATCGGCCAAAACAGACAAGATAATACAACCTGAACCGACACCAAGTTCTAAAATATTGGCATTTTGAGATGGTGCCAATAATTCTATGGCTTTTTCTACCAAAATTTCCGTGTCATATCTTGGTGAAAGAACATCATCAGACACAGCAAAGTCATATTTATAAAATCCTTTTTTGCCGATAATTTTATCAATCGGACGATGGTTGCATCTTTCTTTTAGCATATCATCCAAAAGAGCTGCCTGATGTTCAGTTATTTCCATATTGGGGGATATATTTTTGGGCTCAATTCCTAAAATATGAGCAAGAAGCAATTTTATCTCAAAAACAGACGAATCAATGCCGCTTTCCAGCAGCATTTTCAGTCTGTCGTTTATAAAATCATTAATATTCAAATTTTCCTCAAATTAACCATTTTGGTTTTGTGCTTTTTGCAAAGGCTGTTTAGTTGTAGCGCCATTTTTGATTACTGCATTATGAACTTTATCTTTTAAGTGAGTTATAAAATCTTTAACACCACTCATAGTTCTTTCACTGTCTTGAGGATTTGGCTCTTTATAGTTGTAACTTGTCATGACCTTATTCCTATCGCTCAAATTTTGTCTATTTATGTCAGTGTATCACTTTTTTACCGATATTGCAAGCAAAACTAATTCTTTTAATTTTTTCATCGCAGCATCTTCAATTTGACGCACTCTTTCGCGGCTGATGCCAAATTCCTCGCCGACCTCATTCAGTGTTTTCGGGGTGCTTGTCAACAGGCGATTCTTTATGATATATTGCTCGCGTTCACTGAGTTGAGCCAAACATTTTTTTATAATATCTTTTTTATAAGATGCTTCTTGAGCCAAAGCAATTCTTTCTTCTATATTCTGGCTCTTATCGACCAGCAAATCGATTCGCTCTGCCCGCTCATCATCAGAATTAGCAATAGTTGCATTCAATGAAGTATCGCCGCCAAGTCTGCTGTTCATATCCTTGACTTCTTGCTCATCAACCACCAATTCATGAGCAATCTGCTTAACTTCTTGAGGCGAAAGTTCCTTGTTTTCATAAATTCCCAAATGCGCTTTCAGTCTTTTAAGATTATAGAATAGCTTTTTTTGTGCTGCACTGGTACCCATCTTAACCAACGACCAAGACCTTAAAATATAGTCATTGATAGCAGCTTTTATCCACCAAATGGCATAAGTTGCCAAGCGCACTTTTTTTGATAAATCAAACTTTTTGACAGCTTGTATCAGCCCAATGTTTGCCTCAGATATAATATCAGCCATGGGCAATCCGTAATGGCGATAAGTCATAGCAATCTTGGCAGCCAAGCGCAGGTGTGAGGTTACCAAAGTTTGAGCAGCTTCCATATCGCCCTTTTGTTGTAATTTATTTACTAATTCAACTTCCTGTTCTTCGCTCAAAACCGGAAATGTCTTTATTTTATCCAAATAAGCAACTAACGAGTTGTCGTTAATGACAACCGGCAGATTGCTTTTTCTTACAACAAGACCATTGTGATCACTCATAAAACTACTTACGCTCCTTATCGCTGATTAACACAACAGCATATACTTTTTTCATTTTTTTGCAATATCTAATTTAGATTTTATTTTTCGAAAACAAACGACGGGCTTTTATTGTTAAAATTAATTAATTCAACCACTAACTTATCTTCAACATAGTACATAATCGTGTAAAAATTTAAATCGACAGCATGATTAGACATTTTGCATATCTTTATATCTTCGTTATTTTTTCGCGAATTTATCTTAATTTCAATCAATCTGTTGGCTGCCGGTTTGTCATTTTTAGGATTGACTTCCGATGAGTTCAATTCGATAAAATTTTTAATATTTTTCAACAGGATGCGCATTTTTCGTTGATTACGGATGGTTTTATCGCTTTCATCCATATAAGGCATCAAATTTGTTCGGAGTTGTTCAAGCAATTTGGAGTCGTTGCAATCCGGCATATTGGCACTTTCGCCCTTAAGAGAAGCCTTCTCATTTGATTCTATAACCGTAACCAACTCTTTATCGGGATAACCGAAAGCGTTAAGTTCTGCTTCATTTACATCATCTGTGCTATCCTCTTGTGCCGAAAGCGCAAAAGGATAACACAAAAGTCCCAATATAAAGCTTAATAACAACCCTCTTTTTAGCATTTTCTACCTTAAAAACTAATAGATTTAGGAGTTCTGGGGAAGGGAATTGTATCGCGGATATTGCCGATTCCTGTAATCAACATCATCATGCGCTCAAACCCAAGACCAAATCCTGCGTGCGGTACCGAGCCATAACGCCGCGAGTCTAAATACCATTCATAATCGCTGAGTTCCATACCTAATTCTTTGATGCGCGCTTCCAAAACTTCCATGCGCTCCTCGCGTTGGGATCCGCCGATAAGCTCACCGATTCCCGGAACCAAAACATCCATTGCGGCAACCGTACGCCCATCATCGTTAAGTCTCATATAA
This sequence comes from uncultured Pseudomonadota bacterium, assembly GCA_902763535.1. GTDB lineage: Bacteria > Pseudomonadota > Alphaproteobacteria > RF32 > CAG-239 > CAZU01. The sequence goes on from CACWSG010000004.1 coordinate 19,855, forward strand.
AAAGCCTTAATCTCTTTGGGGTAATCGCGCACAATCACCGGACGCTTAAAGTGTTCTTCTGCCAAAAATCTCTCGTGTTCGGTTTGCATATCAATGCCGAATTCCGGTTTATATTCAAATTTTTTGCCGGATTTCTGCATAATTTCAATGGCCTCGCTATATGTAATGCGTGCAAACTCGGTGTTCAAGATATGATTTAACTTGTTGAGCAATCCCGGTTCAACAAATTTATCAAACAATTCCAAATCTTCTTTGCAAGTATCCATCACATATCTGATACAGAACTTGACCATATCTTCAGCCACATCCATATCATCATGAATATCAGCAAAAGCCATTTCCGGCTCAATCATCCAAAACTCGGCAGCATGACGAGTGGTGTTGGAGTTTTCAGCACGAAAAGTCGGACCAAAGGTATAAATATCACCTAAAGCACAAGCATACATTTCGCCATTGAGCTGACCGGAAACCGTCAAATGAGCCTGTTTGCCGAAAAAGTCTTGGCTGTAATCAACTTTGCCGTCGGCAGTCTTGGGTACATTGTTCAAGTCCAAAGTTGTAACTTGAAACATCTCTCCGGCGCCTTCACAGTCCGATCCGGTAATAATCGGGGTGTGAACATATCTAAAACCGCGCTCGTTGAAAAATTTGTGAATAGCATAAGACAATTCCGAACGAACTCTGAAAGCCGCGCCGTATTTATTGGAACGCGGGCGCAAATGAGCAATGGTGCGCAAATATTCGTCGGTATGTTTTTTCTTTTGCAAAGGATAATCTTCCGGAGCAATTGAATAAATTTCAATTTTTTCAGCAGCCAATTCAAACTTTTGATTACCGCCTTGTGATGGAACAAGCGCGCCTTCGATTGCCAAAGAAGATCCGGTAGAAAGTTTTTTGATTTCTTCATAGTTATTCAAAGAGTTTTTGGCAATAACCTGCATATTTTTCAGGCAAGAACCGTCATTTACTTCAACGAACGAAAAATCTTTGGCATCGCGCCTTGTTCTCACCCAACCTTTAATTAATACTTTTTCTATCGGCTGTTCTGATTTCAGCAATTCAGCAATCTTTGTTCTTTTCAACATAACTAACACCTTCTTTATAAAATTTAACTGTTTTTCGACACTCTATAACCTTTTTTATCAAAAGTCCAGCATTGACAAATCTTATTCTACGGTTTAAAAATAACACAGTGTTTAATTTATTTTTTTTGAGGTCAAATCATGAAAAAAGAGCTTTTATCGCTTGGTGCATTGTCAATGTTGCTGACAGCTTGCGCTCCCAACATCAATTCTAATCACTATGCCACATCGGGTACCGGTGCGGTCGGTCAGGCCATGGGGTGCACTGTTGTTAGTGTCCGTCAGGTTAATGTTTCGTCATCCGATTCGTCTGCCGGTGCAGTTTTGGGAGCTATCGGCGGTGGTGTTGCCGGATCAACCGTTGGTCGCGGCCGCGGTTCATTGTTAGGTGCTTTAGGCGGTGCTGCTCTGGGTGGTTTGGCTGGTAATTATGCCCAAGAGGGTTTGTCTTCGCAAAGTGGTGTTGAATATATCGTAAAACTTGACAATGGCAATTTGCGCACCATCACTCAAGGTACAGATGTGTATATGCAGCCCGGTCAAAGGTGCTATTTGCTTTACGGCGACCAGTCGCGTGTAATTCCTGCCAACTAGTAGAATTTCATCAAAACAACCGAGAAACCTAAAATTCTCGGTTGTTTTTTTATATATCCCCCTCGGACACTTTTTTATTGTCATCCTTGGGGACGCGTTTTTTTTATATGTCATCCTTGGGGACGCGTCAGCGTAACCCGAGGATCCAAGCAAATTAGATTCAGAATAGATTCTCGGGTCATACACTCAGTGTATCGCCCGAGAATGACTTTTGGACACTTTTGGTCACTCAAAAGTGTCAATAATATAAAAAAATTCGAAGATGCCTAATTCGCTCATTTCACTCGCTCAGGCATGACAAAAAACTGTCACCCCTGAAGCCCCTCTACTGTCACCCTCGGACTTGGAGTCGATAGTTGGCGAGAACAAGGCGCTAGCCGCAGTTCAAGGCTTACGAGACGAAAGGGGCCCAGCTTCGTTGGGAATATCCATCCGAGGGTCAAACAAATTATCTTCGATTCTCGGGTCAAGCCCGAGAATGACATAAAAGAAAATAAGCCCAAGAATGACAGAAGAAAAATATCGCCCGAGAATGACTTTTTATATAGGGTTTGGGATTGCGAGACAAGCGGAATAAGCAAACAGCGAAAAGGCTGGCAAAGATTTGCTTTATGCGGCTTTTGTCGGGCGCGTAAGTCGCCTGTAAATAAGCCGCAGCCTTATGCCTTTGAGCTGTTTGCCCGCTTGGCGAACAGCCCAATGACTTTTGGACACTTTTGGTCACTCAAAAGTGTCAATAATATAATAAAATCGGAAGATGCCTAATTCGCTCATTTCACTCGCTCAGGCATGACAAAACCGGTAATGTCACCCCTGAGTGGTTTGCCAAAACCACGAATTAGGGGTCTTCGATGTTTTAGAACAATTTCAACACTGCATTATTGGATTGTGCCGCTAAGGCAAGAGCATTGACTGCTAATGAATTTCTAGTTTGCAAAGCAAGATAATTTGCTGACTCTTCATTCATATCCGCCAATACCAAATCATCAGCACCAGTCTGTAATACATCAACCAAACCATCAGTGAAATTCATGCGTGTTTCAATGATACTTAAATTGTTGCCCAACCTTGCAACCTCATCACGAATAGAAATCATTGCATTTTGAATTTCTTTGATGCTTGCGGCAATATCGCCTTTGGTCTGCCACTCGCGAGTTGTAATGCCCAATCCGCTCAAGCTCATATCTTTGCCGTTAATAGTATAACTATGCGTGCGGTCTTCATTAAACATTGTGGTCAACTTGCCGCCTTTGAGCAGGTTGACACCTTGATAACTACTGTCTGATATCATCTCATCAAAAGCACTCATCGCCGTCAAATATTGCTCCGCGCTTTGCGCTAAAACTTTTTCATCAGCTCGCGGTTCGGCAGTCGGATAAACAAATTGCTCATCTTCAGCCATTCTCTGCACATTCAAAAGGCTTTGAATATTTGATGCTTGTATATTTTGATTTATTAAACTGGCATCTTCCATCACTTCATAACTTCGCCCACCAACCGTAACATGTGCTCCTTTAGCATAATTAATAACAACCATATTGCTTTCATAGGCCCCTCTTATAGCATTACCCAAAACATCAGCCGAAGCAGCTATATTAACAGTTCCACCTTCACAACCCCACCACCCGTTATTAAACATTTTTCCTTCTATATTTAATACACCATTACTGCAACACAAAACCCCAAAACCTTGAGTTTTGCAGGTTAATTTAGCTCCACTTTTTATCATCATATTTGCATTGTTTCTAATACCGCGGTTTTGGTTGTCTCCCATAGTTTTAAGATTAACATTTCCTTCAATGGATAAATTCCCCAGATTATAAACAGTGTATGACCAATTTGAGCGAATTGGATTGTCTTGATTTATTTCTACATTCTTGATAGTCATCGTTCCATTGTTGCGCAAACAACTATTTGCTGATGAATTAGTGGTAGCAAAATTGATACTCAAATCCGATATCAAATTGTTTGCCGTGGTATTATTAGCTAACATAATAATGTTACGAGTGCAAGAGGCACTTATCGATGAGAATTTATCTATCTCGCTGTCAAAATCGCCAAAATATCCGACACCGACCAGTTTTTGGTTATCATTTAAGGTTAAACCGGAAGTTATTTCGCCCATATCGATATGCCCATAAACACAAATGGTTTCCTTGTTAGCATTGACCGCATCTTTGAGCTCTTGTGCTGTTGATACAACCGCGCCATTAGGGCCGACTTGAGCTTCAAACCAAGCCTTTTCCGGTATGATTGCTGCCTCGTATGCTTCTTTGGCAATCACCGCGGCATTTTCCAATATCTCGCCGCTGGCTTCTAAGCCTTTTACCGCCGTGGTAATAGTCTGGATACTTTGCCCCATGCTATCAAGGAGCATATCAAGGTCGCTTGCTCGGTTGGTCAAAGCTCGGCTTTGATAATAAGAGTTGGCATTATCAATCGCTGAGTTCACTTTTTTGCCGGTAGAAAGTCGTGTCTGGGTGGTGGACATCTGACTTGCCAACGACTTCAAGGAACTCAAGTTGCTGCGCATACTGGAGGTCAAAGTTATGTTAACAGACATAACCCCCTCCTTTTTATTATAACTAATTCGTAGACCCCTAATTCGCTCCTTACAGTCGCTCAGGGGTGACAGGTGGTGAAATAGACCCCTAATCTTGCTCAAGGGGTGACAGTTTAAAGATTCATCGGGTTTGGGATTGCGAGACAAGCGGAATAAGCAAACAGCGAAAAGGCTGGCAAAGATTTGCTTTGTGCGGCTTTTGTCGGGCGCGTAAGTCGCCTGTAAATAAGCCGCAGCCTTATGCCTTTGAGCTGTTTGCCCGCTTGGCGAACATCCCAACACTTTTTGGTTACTTTTGGGTGCCCAAAAGTAACATAAACCGCTTGCAATTACATTGATTAACTGATTGATTTTATTAGATATTCCATGGGGGGGGTAACACTCAAACGGGTGGATTTTTGTGCTACTCGGGCGGACACACCAAAACCCATCGTATAATCATACGATGAGCGCTTTCGTCCCATAATTGTCCACCCTAAAACCAACATTCTTGTCAGTCCTTCTTTTACTATAAGTTTCGCACGATACTACAATAATTATACCACATTTTTAAGCCCTATTCAACCCTAAAAAGCGATTCGTTTTTCAACGAGTTAGCTCAAGTCTGACTCGATTTTATTAAGATTCTCTGAACGTTTTCGATTCGAATTTTTTTTATTTTTTTTTCATAAAAAAAGGAGCTTTAATTTCTCAAAGCTCCTTTTTTAGTTACAAGCCGCACAGTATTGCAACACCGCAAAGTATAATGGTCAATCCGGCCAACTCGTGCGTCCAGTTTTCCAATTTGTGCCAATGCAATTTTTGCAATCCCAGCAAGCCGATTGACACCATTGCCATCATCGCCGCAATTGTTGCAACCGAAAAAATAAAGGTTGAGCTGATGACGGCTTTGGTGCTCAAGACGCTTGCCGCGGTTAAAATCGGCAACAAAGCTTCACATGGGCCCAATACAAAAATAATAAAAATCACCCAGACACTGATGTTTTTATCTTTGGGCAAATCATGGTGATGATGATTGTGCGGAGCGCGTAATTTGTGTTGCAACTTGTGTCGCAAGGCAAAAATTATATAAACCACACCCAGTACAATCAAAGCCCAAGCCGCCACATCCGAGCGATGTTCTTCCAACCACGCAAACTGCTCTTGATTCAAAAAATGCGACAGATAGACAAAGCCCAAAGCAATCAACAAAGCACTGCCGATATGCCCGATACCGCATATAAAAGTCCACAGCAAAGTTTTTTTCAAACTGTAATTGCGAGCTTTGGCAATGGCGATAAACGGCAGATAGTGATCCGGTCCGGTAACTGTGTGAATGACGGCAGTCAAAAAAGCGGTCAACCACAATGAATAAATTGTAATATGTGTCATAATCGTAAAAATAATTTAAGTTAAATTGTTCTTGTTTTTTTTAAGGTCTCATTCATGCTGCCGGTGCGATAACCTTTTAGGTCGAGAGTTGTATAAGCAAAACCCATTTCGGTAAACTCATTATTGATTTTTTGGCGTACATTATCGACCATAATTTTAGCAAAGTCTTCCGGCAAAATTTCTATTCGAGCTAAATTGCCATGAATTCGCACCCTAAACTGTCTAAATCCCAAATTAAGCAAAAGCTGTTCAGCCTTATCAACCATCATCAGTTTTTCTTTGGTGATTGTTTCGCCATAAACAAAACGCGAGGCCAAACAGGCAAAAGATGGTTTATCCCAAGTCGGCAACCCCATTTCTTTTGAAATGTCGCGAATGTCTTGTTTGGAAAGATTACAATCCCGCAAAGGGCTTTTGATGTTTTGTTCACTCAATGCCTGCAATCCGGGACGATAATCTCCCATATCATCCAAATTGGAGCCTTCAACAATATGCTCAAATCCTTTATCCAAAGCAATTTTTTTGAGTTGCGTAAAAATAGCCGACTTGCAAAGATAACAACGATTAGCAGGATTTTTTACCACTGCATCATTATGCAGAATATCTATCGGTACAATGATATGATTTATCTTTCGGTTGGCACAAAATTCTTTCGCTTCGTCCATTTCGCGCAGTGGGAAAAAATCTGATATTGCAGTCAAAACCAGCAATTTATTGGAAGGCAAAACTTCTTTTGCTACCGCGACCAAAAAGGTTGAATCAACTCCGCCGGAGAAGGCTATTGCAACCGATTCCAAATTTTTAAGGTAGCACTTTAAATCCGCCAACTTTTGTTCTAAATCTTTATTCATAATACTCTTTGCTTTCAGCTTTTTGTTGCGCGGCGGTAAAAATTTCGTGAAACGAAGCACCCGATTTCAGCGCCAATTCTTTAACACTTTCATATTCCGGCTGACAACGGATAATGTCTTTATAGGTGGAAATTTTGACCTTTACCTCGCCATTTTGCAATTTTACTTTAACAATTTTACGCTCCATGCAAGAACGATCCACCATATATTTGCGCAAACCGATTGTCGATGTATGGCGAAAGACGGCATCTTCAACTTTTGCCAAAGCAGCGCCATTGGTAATTGCCCGCAACATATACGCCGGACGGCACTTTTTCATATAACAGGGCTCAAAATGCACATCAAAAGCACCGGCTGAAAAAATTTGTTCCATTGCAAAACCCAGTTCTTCAGGTGTTGAGTCGTCAATATTGCTTTCTACCACCCACATCTGGTCGTCATCCGAAACATCTTCAATCAGCATAATGCGCAAAAAATTAGCTTTGCCAAAGTCGCGTTTGCCTAATCCGATGCCTGATTTTAAGATTTTGTATTGTGCCGGCAATCTGTCATGCGTTTTTATGGCTGCGGCAATAGCTATGCCGGTAGGGGTAACCATTTCTCCTTTTACGGCACTGGAGCGCAAAACAATACCTTCGGCTTGTGCAATATTAAACACGGCCGGAACCGGTACGGGAAGCTCACCATGCTGGCACATAATAGTGCCTTCACCCTCGGTCAAACCGCAGACAATGCAATTCTCTATTCTCAAATCATCAATCAACACAGCTGCTGAAATAATATCGACTATTGAATCAATTGCGCCGACTTCGTGAAAATGCACTTCTTCTTTTTTCACTCCGTGAGCTTTGGCTTCGGCAACAGCCACGATGTCAAAAATTTTTTTAGCCAATGTTTTGGCTTTATCGCTCATATCAGCACTGTCAATAATAGCAATAACATCATTCAAGTGGCGATGCTGATGGTGATGGTGCTCATGTTCATGATGATGTTCATGTTCATGTTCATGTTCATGATCGTGATGATGGTGCTCATGTTCATGATGATGCTCATGATAATGTTCTTCATGCGGTGCATCTTCATGATGGTGTACGGCAAAATCAAGTCCGGCAATGCTGTATGAATTTTTATGCTCAATGTGATAATGAAATTCATCGGAATTAAGACTGCGCAAAGCCTTTTCCATTTTTTCTTTTGCTGCTCCCATATTCAAAAGAGCGGCCACCGTCATATCGCCGGAAATTCCGCTTGCACCTTCAATATAGAGATATTTAGTCATTATTTTTTCCTTTTAATTTGAGAATGCGAAACGCTTGCACCGCAGCCCCAAAACCATTGTCAATATTGACAACCGATACCCCCTCAGCACAGGAATTTAACATTGCCAAAAGCGCAGACAGCCCGCCTAAAGAAGCACCATAGCCAACCGAAGTTGGTACGGCAATCACCGGCGAACTTACCAATCCTGCCACTACCGAGGCAAGCGCACCTTCCATGCCGGCAACCGCAATTATAACATCATTTTGGCGGATATCCTCGATTTTGCTCAACAAACGGTGCAGTCCGGCTATTCCGACATCATAATGGCGTGATACTTCGCTTCCGAAAAATTCCAAAGTTTTGGCAGCTTCTTCCGCCACCGGCAAATCAGCCGTTCCTGCACAGCAGACTGCGACTTTGCCGCCGACATTGGGTAAAGGCTCACCTAAAGTTAAAACTTTTGATGTTACATCATATTCAACAGCCAATCCGTTGGAGACCACAAAGTCAGCCTGTTCTTGGGAGCATCGCGTTCCCAAAACCGCACAATTTTTTTTCTGAAAAGTGCGCAAAATTTCTACTAACTGCTCCTTAGTTTTGCCGGCACAAAAAATTGTTTCCGGCAATCCGGTGCGCTCTTTTCTACTCAAATCGAGTTTGGCAAAACCTATGTCTGTATATGTATCGGCCATTATTTTACATCAAATCCCAAACCTTTAAGCCAATCGGCAATTCCCATTGTGCGGTCGTTATAACCGACCCAAGGTGCATCGCTTACTTTGCAGCCTTTGCATTGAGCAGTCAAATCGCTGACTGTATTTTGAACACCGCCGCCACCGTGAGTGATGAACGGAATAACAGTTTTACCGCTCAGGTCATAAGCTTGAAGAAAACTGGACAATTGCGGAGTGATAGTGCTCCACCAATTGGGAGTACCGATAAATACTACATCATATTGCGCCAAATTCTCAAGTTTTGTTGTCAAGGCCGGACGATAATTGTTGGTAATTTCTTCTTTGGCTTGTTGAACCATTTCATTATAATTTTCCGGATAAGTTCCCTCAGTTTTGATTTCAAACATATCGCCGCCGATTTTGTCTTGAATGGCTTGAGCAACTTTTTTGGTATTGCCGCTGTACGAATAATAAACAATTAAGACTTTTCCCTCAGCGGATACTTTCTCGCTCGGGGTTTTTTGCGCCAAGGCTTTATATGTGCCAAACGATGCTGCCGCCATAATTAAAATTGCAATAATCAAATATTTATACATATCAATTCTCCTTAATGTTTATCAATTAAGCTTCAAAAACTTTTGCAACCTCTTTCATCCAGTCGCTGATTTTTATGTGTTGCGGACAATGTTTTTCACAAGCATGACAATGCAAGCAAGCTGATGATTTGGTTGAGTTTTTAATAAGGTTACTATAATAAACTTTTTGCACGGTAAAGGGCTTATCACTGCGTTCTTGTTTTTCGGCATTATAGAGGGCAAACATCGCCGGAATATCAATCTTCATCGGGCAATATTCAACACAATAACGGCAAGCCGTACAAGGAATAGCAATTGCCGAATGCAGTTCTTTTACTGCATTTTCAACCACTTTGTATTCATCGCTGGTCAAAGGCTTAAAGTTTTGCATATAAGAGGTATTGTCCTCCAATTGTTCCATGGTGGTCATGCCGGATAGTACCATCATCACTCCATCTAATGAGGCAGCATAACGAATTGCCCAAGAAGCCGGAGACATATCAGGTTCGGCATCCTTAAATACTTTTTCAACTGCCGGAGGAACTTGGGCCAATGATCCGCCTTTAACCGGTTCCATGACCACAACCGGCAAATTGTATTTTTGCGCTATTTCATAGCACTTGCGCGATTGAATGGAGGTGTTGTCCCAATCAATATAGTTGATTTGCAACTGCACAAAATCAAGGTCAGGATTCTCTTTAATAACCTCTTCCAACAATTCAGGTGAATCATGGAATGAAAATCCGATATTTTTAATCAAACCTTGCTTTTTCTTTTCTTTAATAAAGTTAAAGCTGTTGTGTTTGCGAATTTTATCAATTGTTCCGGCATTAACATTGTGAATCATATAATAGTCAAAATATTTTAAACCGGTCTTTTCCAGTTGTTTATTGAAAACTTCTTCTTGTTCGGCTTCAGATTTTAAGTACCCTGCCGGCAGTTTGCTGGCTACGGTGAAACTATCGCGCGGGTGGCGTTCTACCACGGATTTACGAATAGCAACTTCACTTTCATAGCCCATATACATCCATGCTGTATCAAAATAGGTGAAGCCGCGTTCCATAAATTTATCAACCATCTGATTGAGCAATTCATAATCAATTGAAGTCTGATCATCGGGATTTTTCAATGGTAAACGCATAAATCCAAATCCCAATTTGTTCTTTGGATTCACAACAGCTTTTACCTTATCGGATACGGCAATTGTTTCACCGAATGTTAATTTGGGCAAAGCAGCACAGGCAAAAAAGGCTAAAGTACTCATTAAAAACTCGCGACGATTCATTTTATCATATCTCCTTATAATTATAAAAACGACTGATTGTAAAATTTAGAGCTTACTCTAAGTCAAGATTTTTTTTGTTGTTTTTTTAATTTTCCAAAATACAGTCCTAATTCAAATAGAGCATAAGTCGGTAAAGTTAACATCAGTTGACTCACAACATCCGGAGGTGTCAAAACTCCCGCCAAAATCAGAATGCCCACAAAAACATAAGTTCTTTTGTTTTTAATCGCTTCATAAGCGACAATATCATTGGTAATCAGCGCATAGGTTATCAGCGGAAATTGAAAACATATCCCGAAAATCAGTGCCAGCCACAAAGCCAAACTTATCACATTCGATATTCCAAACACTGCCGTTATATTGTCGGTAGCAAAACTAAGTCCGAATTTTATAATCATCGGCAAAATAAAAAACAGACAAAACATCACCCCGATTATAAACAATGTGCTGGAAATTAAAACAATTGACCGAATAAACCGACGCTCATTATCATATAATGCCGGCAAAACAAAATTCCAAATTTGTTTTGCAATATAAGGAAAGCAAACCAATATATCCAGCACTAAAGCTGTTTTAATTTGCAAAATAAAAACTTCCATCGGTGAAAAATAGTTCAGGCTGACACTTTGTCCGTCAATCATAACCTTAATCAGCCAATTAATTACCTGTGGCGCAACAAAAAACAACGGCACAATGCCGATGGCCAAAGAAAGCAAACACTTTATCAGTGTTGAGCGCAATGCCTCCAAATGTGCTATAAGACTTTTGTCTTCATCCATTTATTTTGACTTTTTTTCTTCTTCGTTTGCTGCTTCCTCAACGCTTTCTTTCAGCTCATTAACTTCGTTTTCAATAGCTGTCTTGGCTTTTTTGTATTCTGCTTGGGCTTTACCCAAAGCGCGGGCTAATTCAGGAATTTTCTTACCGCCGAACAGTACCAAGACTACGACTAAAATAAGAGCTATTTCGGTAACACCTAATGACATATTTAATCTCCTTTACAAATTTCGATGTTGTTCCACCGGATAGATTGTGATGGCTTCAACCGGACAAGCACTGTGGCAAGCACCGCAACCGATACATTCTGAAGCATCAATAATCGGTTTTTCGCCTTCCTGTTTGGCTATAATACCTTTGGGACAAGTATGAACACACAAACCGCATTCAATGCATTTTTCTTCATCAATCACAGCCATCGCGATTTGGGTATTCTGCTTTTGTTTCAGGCTTATATGCTCAATTGCACCGGAAGGACAAACTCTTGCACATTTATTGCAATCATATTTACAGAAATTTTTGCCATAGTCAAGATGAACGACCGGATATTCGTTGTTGGCTTTTTTGATGATTTTCATCGGACAGTTGTTTACGCACAAATTACAGTTTAAGCAGCGATTGGCAAAATCATGATAATTTTTGGCTCCGGCCGGAACAATGACTCTTTTAACTTTTTTCGCTATATCCTGACTTATTTTAAGACCGGATTTATAAGCTCCTGCCAATGCTCCCAGAACCACAGCGCCAATTAACAGTTTTCGCCGCGTCGGGCTGAAATCCGGTTGGGGTTTGGGAGCGGCTTTTTGTCTGATAATATGACCTTTAGGGCAGGGAGCCAAGCAACGCAGACATTTCACACAGGTCTCATTATTGATGACTTGATTTTGATAATCTATGCTGTTTGAAGGACATCCTCTTGCACACATTCCGCATTTGACGCAACCGGATTCGGCAAATTTTATTTTAAATAACGCAAAACGCGACAAAAAGCCTAAGATTGCGCCCACCGGACAGATGTTGGTGCAGAAAAAGCGCTTTTTTATAAATGTCAAAATTGCCAATAAAACAAAAAATGTTATCCCGTAAACCGCAAGAGAAGACAAATTGCCGCTGACGGAATAGGGATCAATATAGCGTATTATTACCGCACTTCCGCCCATCAACAAACCAAACGCAATTACCGCAATCAGGTAATGAATAGCATAATGCTTCTGGTAAAAGTTACCTCTTTTCTTTTTCATGCGATGAAAAATCGGTTTATACAACCATAACAACAATTCCTGTAACAAACCTAAAGGACACAAGGTTGAACAATAAATTCGCCCGAATAATAATGTGATTAGTATTAAAAAAGTCAGTAATACCAAGGCGGTTATTGAGGGATATATAATGACTCTTTGCACAAGCGGGGCAACTTGCAAATCAAAAAAGGAAATCGGGTAGAAATACCCCAAAAATCCCAACAACATAAAAACACCAAAACATATCGCAACTATTCTGCGCAGATAAAAATAAAGCATACAACACTCCTTTATTGTGAAATATTCACAACTATAAATTTTAGAGTTTACTCTAAGTCAAGTTATTTTTTGTTAATGGGAAATACTTGCACGGAAGCATTCGCACCTTTAGCCTGAGTACCGGAATTTACAGAACTGCTGATTCCTGCCGCAGCACTTGCCGAAGATTTGGCGGCATTTTTAGGTGCTTGCAAAGCCGGAGCTAACGGATAAGCATTTTTCGCCAAGCGCAAAATCATATAGCCGTTGCCTCCGCCATAAGCCGGTCCGGAAATACCGATTGAATAATATCCACCGATATAACCATAATCCAAATCTATGTAATCGACCACAAAAACAGTCTTTACGCTGGATGAACCGATTGTTGTCATGTTGCAGGTATATTGACTATCTTCCAATAAAATGTGATCAATATCACGGATAAATAAAATAGATTGGGACGGAGTGCACGAGGCAACCTGACCGCCATAAGTCAAGTTGTAATTTAGAATTAATTTCATGCTGTCATTTTTCTTGCCCAATATAACATCAGTAATTTTTACGCTGTCGATATAAGCATAAGTGGGCACAATACCAACCTTAACAGGTAAAGCGATATAATTTTCCAAGCAAGTATGGGCGGTGTCGCTGGCTTTACAAATAAGGGCGGTGGAATAATTGTTGTTATCTAATAACTGCAATAAAGAATTATGAATGTATTCTTTGGTCATTGACAGCTTAGCCGGAGCACATTGTTGCGAACGACATACAACAACCGGAGCACGACCGGGAACTGAGGGCTGAAAATCAGTATTGGCTTCCGGATTATCAGAACAATCTTCACAAACTTTCTCAACAAACCTGTTTGAATCATCAATAAGATCGCCAGATAAAATCTGTTTAGGTGTATGCGTGCGCAAATAATTACACCCAACCAATGTCTGAGATACAGCCAAAACCATCGCAATAAAAAATGTTTTTCGTAACATATCGCACCAAGCCCGATTCATCCAAAATATATTCTATAATATGCATGCTTCATATAAATACAAAGTTTTTTTTTAGGTTATTCTATGAATTTTTATTTTTTTGCTTGATAATTTTTTTTAATCGGAGCAAATTACTGAGCAAACAGCAGGTAAATGAAATGAAAAAGATTTTGCTTTTTATTGTGTTTGCAACATTGGTTGCATTTTCTGTCTCGGGCAAATATACTGATTATCGGGTTGTCGATGGAGATAGTTTGGAATCCGGTGAAGAAAGAATTCGGCTGCAAGGAATTGATGCACCGGAGTATTTACAGTATTGTTTTGATAAAAATGGCGACAAATATCATTGCGGTGCCAAGTCAAGTGAGTATTTGCAATCTTTGGTGAACGGTGAAATAAAATGCAATCACCAAAGCAAAGATCGTTATGGCCGTTATTTGAGTGAGTGTTTCAACTCAGGCGGGATTAATATCAATCGCCAGATGGTAATATCGGGTTGGGCAGTTGCCTATGGTGATGAATATACCGAAGAAGAAAAAATTGCTAAAAAGTCTAAAATAGGCGTTTGGCAGGGCAAGTTTATGCGGCCGGAATTGTTTCGTGCGCTTAATCGCTCCAAAGATAAACGCAATAAAAATGAAAAAAGATAGAGATTCTTGTTGACACCGCCGAAAAGTTATGTATATTGCAAAGCAACATTTTATTTTATATAAAGGGTGAAAAATATGTATGCAGTAATTAAAACCGGCGGAAAACAGTACCGCGTTGCTTCTGGCGATGTACTGAAGATCGAAAAAATCGCTGGAGAAGAAGGAAAAGAAGTCGTTTTTAACGAAGTTTTGGCTATGGGCGATGTAATTGGCAATCCTTTGGTTGCTAATGCATGCGTTAAGGCTTTGGTATTGAAACAAGCTAAAGATAAAAAGGTTGTTGTTTTCAAGAAAAAGAGAAGACAAAACTATCGTCGTAAAAACGGTCACAGACAAAACATTACATTGGTAAAAATTACCGATGTATGTGGTAAGTAAAGGAGATAAACAATGGCACATAAGAAATCAGGCGGTAGCTCGAATAACGGACGCGATTCTATCGGACGCCGTTTAGGTCTGAAAAAATCTGGTGGTCAGACTGTTATTCCCGGAAACATCATTGTTCGTCAACGCGGAACACAGTATCATCCCGGTGCCAATGTGGGCATGGGTAAAGATCACACAATCTTTGCTATTGCTGAAGGCAAAGTTGCTTTCACTAAGAAAGCTGGCAATAAGACCTTTGTTTCAGTTGTAACCGAATAGTTTTATCGCGAAAAGTTGCAATAAATCAAGGTAACATAAAGGGGATGTGCTTTTTGTAGGCGTCCCCTTTGTTTTTCCTAAATATCAAGAGGGTTATATCTCAAGATGAAGTTTTTGGATCAAGCTAAAATATATGTTCAATCGGGTAATGGCGGCGCAGGTTGCGTTTCATTCCGCCATGAAAAGTATATTGAGTTTGGCGGACCTAACGGTGGAGACGGCGGCAAAGGCGGCAGTGTTTATGTTGAAGCAGTGCCTAATTTGAACACTTTAATCGATTTTCGTTACCATCAACATTTTAAGGCTCAAAAAGGTCGCAACGGTATGGGTTCGGAAAAAAATGGACCCAAAGGCGAAGATTTGATAATAAAAGTTCCGGTTGGTACCGAAATTTTGGCTGATGATCAAGAAACGGTTATTGTTGATATGGTTGAAGACGGACAGCGATTCTTGTTGGCCAAGGGCGGCGATGGTGGTCGCGGCAATACCCAATTCAAAACTTCAACCAATCAAGCTCCGCGTTATGCTGAGCCGGGATGGCCCGGTGAAGAAAAATGGGTTTGGTTGCGCCTGAAAGTTATTGCTGATGTCGGATTGCTGGGTTTGCCGAATGCCGGTAAGTCAACTTTTCTATCGGTAGTATCCAAAGCGCGTCCCAAGATTGCCGATTATCCTTTTACCACGATTCATCCCAATTTGGGTGTAGCTTGGGTTAACAACTACGAAATGGTCATAGCTGATATTCCGGGGTTGATTGAGGGTGCTCATGACGGAGT
The DNA here is from genome assembly GCA_902763535.1 of uncultured Pseudomonadota bacterium. GTDB lineage: Bacteria > Pseudomonadota > Alphaproteobacteria > RF32 > CAG-239 > CAZU01. Next base: position 35,446 of record CACWSG010000004.1, read on the forward strand.
CGGTTTGGGTGATAGATTCCTAAAGCACGTTGAACGTTGCTATGCTTTGTTGCATTTGGTAGACGGAACTTCGGAAGATGTTGCCAAATCCTATCTTGATATTCGCAACGAATTAGCTTTATATGATCAAAAATTGGCTGACAAGCCTGAAGTGGTTGCTTTGAGCAAAATAGATGCTCTTGATGAAAAAGAGATTGCCCGAAAAAAGAAAGAACTGGAAAAAGTTTCTCACAAAAAAGTTTTTGTTATTTCATCTGTTGCCAAACAAGGTGTTTATGAGTGCCTAAACGAGGTTAATCAATTTATTACCCGCGATCGTAAACAAAAAGATGAAATTCAACTTCAAACTACCGAAACCCAAGAAAACAATACGGCATGGTCGCCGATTTAAATTTTAAGGAGTACAGCAAATTGGTTAGAGCAAAAAAACAAACATCTGATGAAACCGCCCAAAAAATATTAGATATAGTAAAAAAATCTTTGGACGATGGCAAAGCTGAAGATATTTCTGTGATTGATTTGGAAGGCAAATCATCTATTGCCAATTATATGGTGGTTGCCAGCGGAACATCTAATCGCCATGTTGCTTCATTGGCCGAGAATTTGCAGCTCAAACTGAAAGAACAAGGTTTTAAATCAATATCGGAAGGAGAAGAAAAGGCCGATTGGATTCTCATCGATGCCTATGATGTGATTATTCATATCTTCAAACCTGAAGTGCGCTCTTTTTACAGTCTTGAAAAAATGTGGTCGATTGCCCGCAAAGATATCTAAAAAAGCAGATTCTGATTAAAACATTTCAATCATCGCTTTGGCATCATCGCTCATCATGCTGATGTCCCAAGCCGGTTCCCACACTACTTTAACCTCGACACATCCAACCCCTTCGAGTGCTGCCACAACTTCAGCTGCTTGGTTGGGCAATACTTCGGCCACCGGACACATTGGCGAAGTTACCGTCATTTCAATATAAACATCGCCATTATCTTTTTGTTCCAGCTTGTAAACCAACCCCATATCCCATATATTGATTGTAATTTCAGGATCAGAAACGGTTTTTAGTGCATCAATAATTGCCTCACGCGAAGCAGAATTTTGGCCTTGTAAAGGTGTTCCTGCTTTGGCTACATAGTTTTTTTTATATTGTTCCAAATCTATATCTTCAATTTCTTCCATAACTTTGACCTGTTAAAAAAATGTTTTAGCTTTTTGCAAGGCATTGCATAAAATATCAATATCTTCTTTGGTGTTATACATTCCCAAAGATGCTCTCAAAACCGACTCATAACCCATGCGGCGCACCAAAGGAGCGGCACAATGGTGTCCGACTCGCAAAGCCAGCCCTTCTTTATCCAGTATAAAGGCCAAATCTTGCGGATGAATTCCCTCAATCACAAAAGAATAAATTCCGCTTCGGCTTTTGTGAGTGCCGAGCATTTTAAGCCCCTCAATTTTATGCAGTTTATCAAAAGCATATTCGGCCAAATCGTCTTCATAGGCTTTAATATTATCCATGCCCAAATTCATCATATATTGCAAAGCCTCACCCATACCGATTGCCTGTACAATCGCCGGTGTTCCGGCCTCAAATCTTGCCGGAGGCTCATCAAATGTGGTTGAAGTATAGGTAACAACATTAACCATATCGCCGCCATATTGATAGGGAGGCATTGCCGATAATATATCATATTTGGCATAAAGTACGCCGATTCCGGTCGGACCATAGGTTTTATGTCCGGAAAAGGCTAAAAAATCACAGTCTAAATCTTGTACATCAATCTTTTGGTGTACTGCATATTGGCAGGCATCAATCAAAACTTTAGCTCCGATTCGGTGTGCTGAAGCAATAATATCTTTAATCGGGAAAATCGTACCCAATACATTGGACATTCCCGTAATCGCCACCAATTTGGTTTTTCCGCTCAGTTTGGAACAAAAATCATCCCAATCAAATGAACCGTCATCATTGACACGGCATATTTTCAGCTCAAAACCTATTTCGTCGCGCAGGACCTGCCATGGCACAAGGTTGGCATGATGTTCGGCTTCTGAAATAATAACCTCATCAATTTTGGTTAAAAATTTTCTGCCCCAAGTAAAAGCCGTTAAATTAATAGCTTCGGTTGCATTGCGGGTAAAAACGATATCTTCTTTTTGTTTGGCATTAATAAATTTTTGCACAATCTGCCGTGCATTTTCATAAGCGGAAGTAATTTCTTCGGACAGCAGATAAGATCCGCGATGTACATTGGCATATTCCGAACCATAAGTTTTCACAATTCGGTCAATCACGCATTGAGGTTTTTGCGCTGAGGCTGCCGTATCTAAAAAAGTGTTAGGTTTACCGTTGACAGCAACCTTAAAAATAGGAAAATCTTGGCGAACTTTTTCTACATCAAACATTGTTATCTATATCCTCTATATTGCTCTTTACTATGATTGCAGCAATAATTTAATCCAGTCAGCAATTTTTTCATTATCAACTTTAGCAATAACTTCCTGCAAGTATGCATCAACCAACATTGCTTTGGCCTCTTCTTCACCCAGTCCTCTCGAGCGCAGATAGAAAAGTTGTTCAGCATCAAGTTGCCCGCAAGCTGAGCCATGGGAGCATTGGACATCATCAGCAAAAATCTCCAACTCCGGTTTTACATCAACTTCGGCTTCATCGGTTAAAAGAAGTGCGCGGTGTTGTTGATAACCTTTAGTTTTGATTGCGTTTGGTTCAATGTGGATGCAACCCTGAAAAACGCCTTTGGCCTGTCCTCCGACCACACCTTTAACCAGCTGATCAGAAAAAGTTTCAGCCACCAAATGTTCAATATCGGTAGTGGTATCAATCGTAGCCCATCCGTTCATCATATAAGCTGCATTAACTTCGGCTTTTGCTAAAGTATCGGCAAGCCGAACTTTTGATTCATTGCGTGCCAAATCCGCACCTTTTTGCAGACAAAAGCTTTTGTAATAACCTGATTTTTTAACTTCAACGCAGCTTAGGGCCAAATGAATGGCTTTGAAAGCCTCCATCTGAGCTTTATAATGCTTTAGAACAGCATTTTCTCCGATATGAATTTCATTCACCACATTGTTAAAATAGACCGATTTTTGATCGCCGGTATAGTTAAAATATTCGATTAACTCTGCTCTGGCACCTTTCTCCAGTACAACTAAATTGCGTATATTAGACATCGGGCGTGCATTTTGACAACTTGAATGATATACCAAAGCTAAAGGCTTTTCCAATTGGCAATCATTGGGAATTTTGATATAAATTCCTTCATTAAGATAAGCTGTATTCAATGCGGCAAAAGGGTGTTTTGTGTTATCGACTAATTTACCAACCATATTTTTGGCTTGAGCGTCAAACATCACAAACTCTGCCAACGGCATTATCTCAATTTCCGACGGAAGATTGGATATATTAGGAGCAAAAACGCCGTCAATAAAAGTTACCTGATATGTTGCAAACGGAAATTCATAACGATAGTTTGCAGAACATCCGGCGCTGTAAACCTCAAATTCATCGGTTAAAAACATATTGGGTTTGGTATATTTCCAAGCTTCAGTCTTAGCATTCGGAATACCCAAAGCAGTAAAAGTGTCGCGCCCGCTTTGACGCAACTCTTTCAGCCAAGGAATGTTTTCTCCCAACAGTTTTACCTGATGCAGCAACTTGGTCATGCTTGTTCCTTTACAAATTCGGAATATCCGGTGCGTTCCAGCTCTTCTGCTAAATCTTTGTTGCCGGTTTTAACAATTTTGCCGCCGGTATATACATGCACAAAATCAGGCACAATATAGTTTAACAGTCTTTGGTAGTGAGTAATAACCAACAATCCGCTTTGCGGGGTGCGGCAGGCATTAACCCCTTCGCCGATAATACGCATGGCATCAATATCAACACCGGAGTCCGCTTCATCCAAAATTGCCAAGCAGGGGCGCAAAATTGCCATTTGCAAAGTTTCCAATCTTTTAGCCTCACCGCCGGAAAAACCGACATTTATTGAGCGTTTCAACATATCAGCATTAAGATTCAGCTTACGGCCTTCTTCACGCAGCAGTTTCATAAATTCCACGGTGTCCATTTCTTTTTCGCCGCGATAAGCTCGCAGACTGTTTAGGGCGTGTTTCAAAAACGGAGTGATGGATACTCCCGGAATTTCAACCGGTTTTTGCATCGATAAGAACAAACCTTCACGAGCTCTTTCTTCGACCGACATTTGCAATAAGTCTTTTCCCTTAAACAAGACTCTGCCGGAAGTTACTTCATAACCCGGCTTGCCGCATAACACATAGGATAATGTCGATTTTCCGGCACCGTTCGGGCCCATGATGGCATGAACTTCACCTTCATTAATGGTCAAATTAAAACCTTTGATAATTTCTTTATTTTCAACTTTGGCATGCAAGTCTTCAATTTCGAGTAGAGGTTTGCTCATTTTTGTGCACTCCAATCATCCAATCTTTGCTCAATTTTTTGCAGTTTTTGTTCTTTGTAATCAGCCACTTGTTTATGGATATTATAGCAATATTTTAATTGTTCCAACATAATTTCGACATCGGCAGTTTCTTCAATAATCTCATCCACATTATCTTTGTGCCGATTAATGTTTTTAAGTATTTCTTTAATCAGTTCGCTCATTTCTTCAATAACTTGCAGCATTTGCGGCTCTTTGCCCCAAGTTTTTAAGGCTCTTTCATAAGTGTTCATCTATCCGACACTCCCTTCTAAACTTATGTTGATTAATTTGGCTGCTTCAATTGCAAATTCCATCGGCAGTTTTTGCATAACTTCTTTGCAAAATCCGTTTACGATAAGACTGATAGCCTCTTCTTCGGATATACCGCGTTGACGGCAATAAAAAAGTTGTTCATCCGATATTTTGGAGGTTGTAGCTTCATGTTCCAGTTGAGCAGTTTTACAGCGGCTTTCTATATATGGCACAGTATGAGATCCGCAAGTTGCTCCAATCAAAAGACTGTCGCAACGCGTATAATTGCGGGCATTAGCGGCACTGGCAGCGGCTTTGACCAATCCGCGGTAGGTTTGGTTAGAAAATCCGGCGGAAATACCTTTTGATATAATACGAGAAGAAGTGTTTTTACCGATATGAATCATTTTGGTGCCGGTATCAGCTTGTTGACGATTATTGGTCAGGGCAACCGAATAAAACTCACCACATGAGTTGTCGCCCTGTAACACACAAGACGGATATTTCCAAGTAACGGCCGAACCTGTTTCGACCTGAGTCCATGAAACTTTGGAATTTACGCCGCGACAAGCGGCTCGTTTGGTTACAAAGTTATATACACCGCCTTTGCCTTCTTTGTCACCGGGATACCAGTTTTGCACGGTAGAATATTTTACTTCGGCATTATTCAACACCACTATTTCGACTATTGCCGCGTGCAGCTGATTCTCATCGCGTTGCGGTGCCGTGCAACCTTCAAGATAAGAAACATAACTATCATCATCGGCTACAATCAATGTGCGCTCAAACTGACCGGTATTGCGGCTGTTGATGCGAAAATAGGTCGATAATTCCATCGGACAGCGCACGCCTTTGGGAATATACACAAAAGTACCGTCGGTAAACACTGCTGAGTTAAGACAAGCAAAAAAATTGTCGGTGTAAGGTACGACAGAGCCAAGATATTTTTGCACCAAATCAGGATATTCTTTGATTGCTTCGGAAATTGAGCAGAAAATAATGCCTTTTTCTTTGAGTTGTGCTTGATAAGTCGTCGCTACCGAAACACTGTCAAAAACAGCATCAACCGCAACGACTCCGGCCAAAGCCTCTTGCTCTTTTAAGGGAATTCCAAGCTTTTCATAGGTCTTGAGAAGTTCTTTATCAACCTCATCCAAACTTTTAGGTGCAGTTTTTTGTTTGGGCGCCGAGTAATAGGCCAAAGCTTGATAATCTATTGCATCATACTTTAGTTTTGCCCAATGCGGTTCCTTCATGGTCTGCCAAAATTCAAAAGCTTGCAATCGCTTTTGCAGCAGCCATTCCGGTTCACCTTTTTTGTGCGAGATTATGCGGATAATATCGGCATTCAAGCCCGTTGGTACCGTATCGGCTTCAATATCTGTAACGAAGCCGTACTTATATTTATCTCCGCTTTCATCTGCGATTTGAATTTCATTTTTTGTATCAGTCATGACACAAGGAAATTAGTTTCTTTTTTTGATAAAATCAACCGATATTTGCTTTAAAATCAGCTTTATTTAGAAAATATTAAGTCTTAAAGGCATATCATAATGCAGGTTTATGATAAGTTGAGAGTATTTATGCGCGCCAGAATATGGACTATTTTAACCATTCTTTTGCTCGTCGGTGCCTGTTCGAACGGAGCCCGCATCGGCAATTATACTTTGTGGGGAGGTTATAGTAATTATACAAGCGGCGCGTCAAAGGTAGTAGTTCGCAAAGGTGATACATTATACAGTATAGCCAATCGCAATAATGTACCGTTACGCAGTCTTATTGAAACCAATAATCTTTATCCGCCATATACCTTAAAAGTCGGGCAAACTTTAAGATTGCCGGCAGCTAAATACCATATTGTTGCCAAAGGCGATACATTGTATAACATATCCAAACGCTACAATGTCGATATGCCGAAACTCAGTGCTGAAAATAACTTGAGCGCGCCTTTTACCTTAAAATTAGGACAAAAGCTCACTATTCCTGATAGTCTCTATACCAAAAGTTCGACTAAGTCTGTCTCTTCAACTAAAAAGACAACTAAAAGCTCAACCCCTTCCCAAAGTGTGACCAAATATTCCTATGTCCAACCTTCAACCAACCGCAAGCAAAAATTTGACTGGCCGGTAAAAGGGCAGGTAGTCTCCGGTTATGGTCCGATTGCTAAAGGGCGCAATAATGATGGTATCAACATCAAAGCGCCTGCCGGTACTGCAGTAAAAGCAGCAGACTCGGGCACGGTTGCTTATGCCGGTAATGAGCTGAAAGGATTCGGCAATTTGGTTTTGATAAAACATGATGATGGTTGGGTAACTGCCTATGCCCACAACCAGACCCTTAAAGTGAAAAAAGGTCAGAAAGTTAAGCGTGGTGAACAAATAGCCACAGTCGGTTCTACCGGCGGGGTAGGGACACCGCAACTGCATTTTGAAACTCGTGCCGGCAAAAAAGCCCTTAATCCGCAAAATTATCTGCGTTAAAGCATAAATAAATCTCATCTATGTGACAAAAAAACCTTGACTTTTGTCTACGGGGGGGGTATAATGAGATTAACATTATAACCAAACATAGATGAGGATAAAGGAAATGAACTTAGACTTTACATTTTTGAAGGAAGATCAGATATGGGGCGATGATGCCCTGGAAGTAATGAAGAAGTATGGCACGAAGGTTGCGCCAACGGATCTGACCGTTATATTGGGTGTCTGTATGAGCGGTATGAGCGGTTGGGGTGAGCTTTATTATAATTATAAAGGTTATTTAGCTTGTACTACCCCTGAAGGCGATTTAACTTGTGGCTCTTGGTCCGCGTCTTCGGGTGAGGATGGGAGCGTGCGTTGCGTCGGCTATAATGGTTATAATTACTGTTATCTACCGAATGTACGTATAAGCTCGGCGCACCCCGCTTTGCCGCAAAAGGAGGCATCTAAAATCAGCCCGAGCGAAGCGAAGGTTATCGATGGAATCCGCGTAGCGGAATATGGGGAATACCCGCAAACGGTCGCCGATGAGCGCACTAGCGAGAAATTAGAAAGATTACATGGCTCAAACTCTCTTCGTTCGACCGGAAAAAATTACACATTTGATTCAGTTGAATTAGAAAATTATGATACCCCTTTTAAGGCTATATCCTACCCCGAATATGAAATGGATGGCAAAAGGTATATTCGTGTCCCCGGACGGCCTGCTGACGACGATAGTAAGTTATCTACCGGGGAACAAGTAGAGGAAGGGAAACCATACTGGGTTGAGGTTCAACCGATAGAATGGTTGATGGACAGAAGTGGCACCATGGTGGCCAGGAAATGTTTGTTCGCCGGTATTCAGTTTGATACAAAAAGCTCGTATGATGGTGATTTTAAGGGAACGTTCATGAAACATTATTTGGATACCTATTTTGCCAAAGAAATGCAACCTTTAGAACGCACAAATGTAAAAGAAAATTCAACGAAAAAGACAGATGATGATCCCGCGACAAAAAGAATTAAAAAAATAAAAGAGCAAATGTTGCGCACTATTGCCGCCGAAAATGTATCACCCCAAAAAGGTGTGGTAAAACGCAAACGCTCTGATGCTGAGAAACAAATCATTAAAGCAGCGTTAGATAGTGCATCTAAAGGTATCGGAAGATAATTTTATTTTCAGTTAGCTAAATTTTATTCCAGAGGTGACAATACTGTTTATTGTTACCTCTTTTTTTGGATTCTCAATTTATCCCATTAATATTTCCCCTCTTATACAAAAAATAACTTGTGAAATAATAAAAATTTCCCTATATATGCTTTAGAATATGTTATATAGTGTAGAAAAATTTTAAAACGGAGTTGAGAATATGTTTATCAGTTCAGCTTTGGCGGCCGATATGGCAGCCTCATCTGCGGGCGGAGTGTCCAGCATGATTATTCAGTTGTTGCTTATATTTGCAATTTTCTATTTGTTGTTGATTCGTCCCCAACAAAAACGCATTAAAGAGCATGAGGCTAAAATCAATGCTCTCAAAAAAGGCGATGAAATTATTACCGGTGGCGGTATTGTTGCCAAAGTCGTTGAGATTAACGAAGCTGACGATGAACTGAAGGTTGAAATTGCCTCCGGCGTTGTAATCAGAATTGCTCGTCCTACTGTGCGCGAGGTTTTAACGGAAGAGCTTAAGTCGGCTGATAACAACAATAAAAAAACTAAAAACAAGAAATAAGGTGTAGAAATGTACAAATTGTCAAAATCACGAATTATAATCATCTTGGCTATATGTTTGGTCGGGTTTTTCTTTGCTTTGCCTAATGTTATGCCAAATAAAGATGCACTTCCCAAATGGTGGCAGCCTGTTAGTTTGGGACTCGATTTGCAGGGCGGATCCAACCTTTTGTTGGAAGTAAAATTAGATGAAGTCTTAAAGGAGCGTATGTCATCAATTGAGGATTCGGCTCGTCAGATTTTGCGTGAAAACAAGATTCGTTACAAGAGCATTACCTCAAATGAGAATGGGGTTAAGGTTATAATTGACAATGCCGGATCGCGCACCAAAGCGGCCGGATTGTTCCGCAAAATTGATGAAGGTATCATTGCAAACGAAACAGAAGATGGCGGGTTGCTTATCAATTATAGTGAAGTGGCAATTAATCAGTTGAAAGCTAAAGTTGTTGAACAGTCAATTGAGATTGTTCGTCGTCGTATTGATGAACTTGGCACCAAAGAACCTTTGATTCAATCGCAGGGCACCAGCCGAATTGTTGTTCAACTTCCCGGATTGCAAAATCCTGAACAAGTCAAAGCTTTGCTAGGCAAAACCGCTAAAATGTCGTTCCACCTGGTTGACAGCAATGCCAAAATGTCAGATGCCAAACGCGGTATGGTCGGCGGAAAATACAAACTGGTTTATGGTGAAATGGGCGAGCCTTATTTCGTAACTCGCAAGCCGGTTGTCGGCGGCGAAAATTTGGTTGATGCACAAGCCACATTCCAAAACGGTGAGGCAGTGGTCTCTTTCCGTTTTAATTCATTGGGTGGTAAAAAATTTGGCGAAGCAACCAAAAACAATATTGGTGAAAGATTGGCCATCGTTTTGGATAACGAGGTAATTTCTGCTCCCACTATTCAGGGGGCAATTATGGGTGGATCCGGTGTCATTACCGGCAACTTTACTATTCAGTCGGCCAATGATTTGGCTTTGTTGTTGCGCTCCGGTGCTTTGCCTGCTCCGTTGGAGGTTTTGGAAGAACGCACGGTCGGGGCCGGATTGGGCGCCGATTCGATTAAGGCTGGTGTTATCGCTTCCATTATCGGACTTATAGCTGTTGTTGCTTTTATGCTTGCGGCCTATGGACTGTTCGGTGTGTTCACTACCATTGCCGTATTTACCAACCTGATTTTGATGATGGCCGCCTTGAGTGTGTTGGGTGCTACTTTGACTTTGCCCGGTATTGCCGGTATGATTTTGAGTATCGGCATGGCGGTTGATGCTAATGTTTTGATTTTTGAACGTATGCGTGAAGAGGTAAAAGGCGGTCGCTCGACTCGTGATGCTGCCGATGCCGGATTTAACGAGGCTTGGGCAACTATTGTCGATTCTAACTTAACGACCTTGGTTGCGGCTTTGGTTTTGTTCTATTTTGGTACCGGACCGGTCAGAGGCTTTGCCGTTACTTTGGCAATCGGTATTGCGACCTCGATGTTTACATCTGTAACAATTACCCGCGTGATTATTACAACATGGCTTAACAAATATAAGCCTACCAAGTTGCCTATATAGATAATGAAAAGGATTTAAGACTATGATGAAAATGTTTAAGTGGGTTACACTTGATACCAATTTCAATTTTATGAAAGCCAAAAAGCTGACCTATATATTGTCGTCTTCGTTGGTAGTATTGTCATTGGTATGTATTATGGTTAAGGGGTTTAATTTCGGTATTGATTTTTCCGGCGGTATTTTGATGGAAATAAAGTCTGAAAACAAAATCAATGTTGATGAACTTCGCAATACATTAAACAAACTCAATGTTGACGATTTGAACTTGCAATCCATGGGCGATGACGGTACCGAAATGGTTATTCGTGCGCAGGCCAAAACCTTGGATGAAAAGGCACAAATGGCCGTTGTCAACGAAATAAAATCGACCTTGGGTAATGATTATGAGTATCGCCGCGTAGAGTTGGTCGGTCCGCAAGTCGGCGGTGAACTTAAAAAAGATGGGTTAATTGCATCTGTTATTGCCATTTTAGCGATTACTGCTTATGTTTGGTTCAGATTCGAATGGCAGTTTGCTTTGGGTGCTATTCTTGGTTTGACCCATGATGTCATTGTTACTGCCGGATTGCTTTCATTGTTTGGTTTGGATTTCAGCCTGACTACGGTTGCCGCAATTTTAACCTTAGCCGGTTATTCGGTTAATGACACTGTGGTAACTTATGATCGTATTCGAGAAAATTTGCGTAAATATAAAAAGATGAAACAAACCGATTTGCTCAATAAGAGCATCAACGATATTTTATCGCGTACATTTTTGACCGGTTTGACCACATTGTTTGCAGCCTTGGCTTTGTTGATTTGGGGCGGTGATGCATTGCGTTCGTTTGCTTTTACCATTTTCTTTGGTATTGTAATCGGTACCTATTCATCTATTTATGTTTGCACCACATTACTGGAGTTGTTTGATTTGCGTGCTCATCAGGATGAAGCAACAATTAATCCGTTTGGTAATGCTTAAAATTGGCGAGGTGAGATGAGTAAAATATCTTGGAAACCTGGAACAATGCTTTTTCCGTTGCCGCCGGTAATGGTTACCTGCGGCACTATGGAAAAACCTAATGTGCTGACTATTGCTTGGACCGGAATAGTCAATTCAGAGCCGCCCTTGACTTATATATCAGTGCGTCCTTCCAGATATTCTCACGACATTATCGCTGAAAACAAAGAATTTTGTATCAATTTGGTAAACCTTCCTCTGGCAAAAGCCTGCGATTATTGCGGTGTGAAGAGCGGAGCCAAAACCGATAAATTTAAGGATATGAATCTTGAGCTGGAAGCTTGCTCACAAATAAAAGCTCCTCAGCTCAAAGCTTCACCGGTAACTTTGGAATGTAAGGTTTTGGATAGTGATAAACTTGACACTCATGAAATGTTTTTGGCTGAGATTGTCAATGTGAACATTGATGACAAATATATTGAAGAAGACAATCGCTTGGCGGTTGAAAAAATGGGTTTGGTTGCTTTTGCTCATGGCAGATATTATACTTTGGGGCGCGATTTAGGAGGATTTGGTTTTTCAGTTGATAAAACCAAAGAAAATAAAACTAAACCGCGTAAGTCCAAATTTATGGAAATCCTGAAGATTGAGGAGCAACTTAAAGAAGGCACTTTAAAAATAAAAGACAAAAAGCCATCGCTAAAGAAGGCTTTGGCCGAGAAAAAAGCTGCCGCTAAACATAACAAGCGTTCGCGCAATCATAATTTTTTGCAAATTGATCGCCGCCGACGCGCAAAAAAGCACAGACCGCAAGTCTCATCTCCTCAAAATGATAATAAGTGATTAAAAAAATTGTGGATTAAAGCTTGCTATTTTTGGGAAGATAATGTAGATTCCTGAGTGAATTTTGGGTATTAATTTTAACAGTAAGGATATGATATGAGCACAATTACTCGTTCTGATGTTGTCGATGCGATATACAGTGAAATAGGTTTATCAAGAAAAGATTCCGGCGATATATTGGATATGGTTATTGATGAAATTGTAAAAGAGTTGAGCTCAGGTAATGATGTTAAGTTATCAACTTTCGGTACTTTTTCGTTACATGATAAAAATGCTCGTATTGGTCGCAATCCTAAAACCGGTGTTTCTGCGACAATTTCTCCTCGTCGGGTAATTTCTTTCAAAGCATCGCAGACATTGCGTAACCGCATAAATCGTCGCGGCAAGTATAAAGCAGCTTAATATGACAGTAAACAAAAGTAAATCTGCATTTCGCACCATTGCTGAACTGGCTGAAGAGCTGGGAGTTGCGACGCATGTTTTACGTTTTTGGGAAACCAAATTTGAACAAATCAAGCCGATGAAACGCGCCGGTGGACGCCGTTACTATCGTCCTGATGATGTCGAGCTTATCAAAGCTATTAAGACTTATCTTTATGACAAAAGGTACACTATTGAGGGTGTGCAGAAGCTTTTTAAGGAAAAAGGCTTAAAAGCTATTTTGGGTGAAGAGATTCAAAAAGACTTTTTTGCGGAAGCCCCACAAGAAGTCGAATTAAACGAAAATTCCCGTGAGATATTGACACGCATTAAATCATCGCTTGAAGATATAAAAAGCAAACTTTTGGAAGCTGTATAGTTTTTATTGCATAAAATTTATTTTGTATAACTGTTAGAAAGTGTTTGTATTAAAGCGCACTCTAACAGTTATTTTATATTTGCTTATAATATTAAGGAGTAATTATCATGATGAGATTTTTGCTGACTTTGTTTTTAACCGTAATAATAGGGAAAAATGTAATGGCTGAAGATATACTAACCGCAAAAGAACAAGCTATCGCTTATGTGTCATCTTATGCAGCACGCGGCGATCAAATGGGCTTGAAAAAAGCAATTATACAAGGATTGGATAAAGGTGTTACTATTAACGAACTTAAAGAAGTTTTGGTGCAGAGCTATGCCTATTGCGGTTTTCCGCGCAGTCTTAACGCATTGTCAACTTTGATGCAGACAGTGGAAGAACGCGGCAATAAAGATGAAAAAGGTGCTGAGCCCGGTGCCAAACCGCAAGGAAGCAGCTTGGTATATGGCACGGAAAATCAGACCAAATTAACCGGAGCCGAGGTAAAAGGTAAACTGTTTGAATTTGCTCCGGCAATTGATGAATACTTAAAAGCCCACTTATTTGGTGATATTTTTGCTCGTGATAATTTGGATTGGAAAACTCGCGAACTGGCTACTATTGCTATGTTGGCTTCGCGTCAAGGAGTTGAAAGTCAATTGCAGGCGCACATAAATATCGGCAAACATAATGGGTTAAGTGATGAGCAAATCTCTGAAATCTTGAAAATTGCCTCTAAAACCGGAGCTGAGGCTGTGTTGTTTGGTTTTGGCGAAGAAAATACAGCTTATGCTCAATATTTTATCGGTAAAAGCTATTTGCAGCCATTGACATCTGATGGAGTGGGAATGGCAAATGTCACATTTGAGCCCAAGTGCCGCAACAATTGGCATATTCATCATAAAGGCGGTCAGATATTATTGGTTGTTGCCGGACAGGGATGGTATCAGGAATGGGGCAAACCGGCACAAAGCTTAAAGCCGGTGATGTAGTGAATATCCCTGCTGAGACAAAGCATTGGCACGGTGCCGCGGCTGATAGTTGGTTTACCCATATTGCAGTAGCCGTTCCGGCCGAAGGTGCAACAACCGAATGGCTGGAGCCGGTCAGCGATGAGGAATATAACAAATTGTAGATTAATCATTTGATATAAATAGCAATACCGCTTGCATCGTAAAACTTTTAGTTTTAATATACAGGCGGTTTTTGTTTTTATCAGAGGTCTAGTATGTTGTCTTTATCTATTATTTTTATCGGTTATATGATTTTTGCCACAGCGAATTGGATTATTCATAAATTTGGTCCGGTAACTTATGAACAAATTATGTTTCATCTTAATATGCCGTTTGATTCTGAAACCAGATTGATGATGAGTTATTTCAAAAACTCAATTATGACTGCAACTATTGTTGTTTTGGTTTTGGTATTGCTCTTTTGCCGCAAATATAAATTTCATATAAAAGCAATCGATAAAATCAGAGACTACATTTACAACAAAAGGTTGATGATAAGTTTAGGCTGGTTGGCATTTTGTTGCTTGTGGTTTTTTGTGCGTATGAATGTTTGGACAATGATAAATTATCGCAATATCAAAAGCGAAACCTCTAATTTTTATGAACAAAACTATGTTATTCCGCAACATACCAAAATAACTTTTCCCAAACACAAACGCAATTTAGTCTTGTTATTCATGGAAAGCATGGAAGCGACCTATGCCAAAACTCCCAAACATGACTATTTTGACGCTGATTTAATACCTGAATTGCACCATTTGGCAAAACAAAACATCAATTTCAGCGATAATGAATATATCGGAGGATCTTATCCGATTGATGGCACTCAGTGGACACAGGCAGGATTATTTGCACAAACTTGCGGAGCTCCAATTCAGCTTCCTATAGGTGACGCCAACTTATTTCACCCGAAAGAAAGTTTTTATCCCAATGCTTGGTGTCTGTACGACATTCTAAAGCAAAAAGGCTATGCGGAAAGTTTTCTCATCGGTTCTAATGGTGAGTTTGCCGGTATGAACAGATTTGTCGAAACTCACGGCAAGCAAAAATTATTAGATATAATGTATTATGCCAAACGCGACAATATTAAAGTATCATTTGAAAAAACCACCAAGTTGCCGGATAAACAACTTTTTGAATATGCTAAAGAAGAATTGTCTGATTTGGCAAAGCAAAATAAACCTTTTGTTTTTACTTTTATGACTTTGGATACTCATTATGGGACTGCCAAATTTGCTGATGATATTTGCGAGCGCAAATATGGAGCTGATAATAATATCAAAAATGTAATTTCTTGCTCCAGTTATCAAATCGGAGAATTTATCAATTGGTTGAAAGCACAAGACTTTTATCATGACACGGTGGTTGTTATGTTAGGCGACCATTTGACAATGAATGAGTGGTTCAGCTCGGATATGAATCGCAAAGTGCTTAATATATTTATCAATACTCCGATTGGTGCCGATAGAACTAAAAATCGTATTTTTACTTCTTTTGATATTTATCCCACTATTGTCGAAAGCTTGGGGGCAAAAATTTCCGGACATCGCTTAGGTTTGGGCACATCTTTGTTTTCAGATATTCCGACTTTAACTGAAAGTAAGATGAGTGTTGAAGAAATGGATACCGAAGTGCGTAAATCTTCCAAACTTTATGATTGGTTGCTTTACGGTAAAAATGTCAGATGAGTGAAATTTGGGACTTATATAATGAACAACGCCAAATTATCGGAGAGCACACCCGAGGTGAGGAATTGCTGGATAACAACTTTATGATGAACATAAATTGGTGCAAACTCTGCAATATTTTCTGAAATAACTTATCCTGTTATTCAGCCTCATCACTTTCTTTGATGCGTTCAATATCAGCACCGACACCACGCAATTTTTCTTCCAGTTTTTCATAACCGCGATCAAGGTGATAAACACGATTAACAATTGTCTCGCCTTCGGCAACCAGTCCGGCCAAAACCAGAGCAAAAGAAGCCCTTAAATCGGTTGCCATTACCGGAGCACCGGAGAGTTTTTCAACTCCGCGCACAATTGCCGAAGCGTGTCCGTGAACATTGATATTAGCTCCCATACGCATCAATTCTGGCACATGCATAAAACGATTTTCCCAAATGGTTTCGGTAACCATTGATGCACCTTCGGCTGTCAGCATCAATGCCAAAAACTGTGCTTGCAAATCGGTTGGAAAGCCGGGGTAAAAATCGGTCATAATATCTTGTCCGACCAGTTTTTTGCCTCTGGCATCAACAATGAGCGAGTTATCTTTTTCGGTTATCTCAACACCCATCGAGCGCAAAATACTCAAAGGAGTTTGCAAGGTTGAGCTTTGGGCATTTACCAATTCAATGCACCCGCGAGTAATAGCTGCTGCCACGGCATAGGATCCGGCTTCAATACGATCAGGGATAACTTTGTGAATAGCCTTGTGCAGACTCTCAACTCCTTCAATGGTTAAGGTTGAGGTATCGCGACCGGATATTTTGGCACCCATGTCATTCAATAAATCAATCAAATCACCGATTTCCGGTTCCTTAGCCGCATTTTCGATTCTGGTTGTACCATCAGCCAAAGTTGCCGCCATTAAAATATTGCAGGTTGCCCCAACCGAGGCCACTTTAAATATAATGTCGGCACCATGTAAACGACCATTAATATCAGCATGAACATAACCGTTTTTAATTTCAATGGTTGCGCCCATTTGTTCCAAGGCACTTAAGTGTATGTCCATAGGTCTGGCACCGATAGCGCATCCCCCCGGCAAGGATAGTTCAACATGGCCATAACGCGCCAACAATGGTCCCAGAACATAATATGAAGCTCGCATTTTGCGCACATAATCATAAGGCGCAATCAAGCTGGTGGCTTCAAGGGTGGTATAAGAATAAGTCTTAGTCGGGTGACCATCTACAAAATCATCAAACTCATCAATTTTGGTACCCATTTGCAAAAGTAGAGAGTTGAGCGACTTAATGTCCGACAGCATTGGCATATTGGTCAAAGTAACCGTATCTTTGGTCAAGAGCGAAGCGCAAATCAAGGGCAGTGCGGCATTTTTAGCTCCGCTTATAAAAATTTTACCGTTTAATTGATTACCGCCATGAATTTTGAGTTTATCCATTATTTGTCTCTTTCTTAAGTTCTGATCGTTTTGATTGTTGCAGTTTGCGTTTGGCTATATTTTTACGCAAAGCTTCCGCCTCACGAGAAATGCGAGCCTTAGAGCGAGGCTGATTGTTTTTTTTCTGATTTGCAACCATAGCAAAGTCCTTATTTTTATTTGAATATGGGGCATCATAACATAAAAGATGTAAAAAACAATTAAGATAATTAAAAAAATTACTTGATTTTTGTAATTTATGCTGTATGTTTGGCACATATTCAATGCCGGGCTCTACGAAAAAAAGATTTTATTATTATGCCGCTATAGCTCAGTGGTAGTGCTAAGTAAAATTGATACAGTGTATCAATTTTGTCTGCAAACTCTTTGGAACATCTTAGCGAGAGAGGGCAGCTTAATAGCAACCGAAGCGAGCTTAGATGCCAAAGGCACACCCTTTAAGGGTGGGCTCTACGAAAAGAAGATTTTATTATTATGCCGCTATAGCTCAGTGGTAGAGCACACCCTTGGTAAGGGTGGGGTCGCAAGTCCGATTCTTGCTAGCGGCACCATTAAAAAAGCCACCTTTATGGTGGTTTTTTTAATGGTAACATAAGCCAAGAACAGACTTGCGGGGGTAACGCAAAGTCCGAACCGATTTCGCCAAAGCGTGAAATGCTTTGGCGGCAGAGGACGACAGCGAGCAAATGAGGATTTGCGAGCTGTCATTCGCAGCTAGCGGCACCATTAAAAAAACCACCTTTAGAAGGTGGTTTTTTAATAAGCAATTTACTTTAAATTTTCCTTGAAAAATTGTTCAATTTTATCAAACGGAATTTTGCTCATATTGTCATACAAATCAACATGGTTGGCATCGGGCACAATATACAATTCTTTGTTATCGCCTTTAAGTTTCTTAAAAGCATCTTCGCTGAAATAGCGGCTATGTGCTTTTTCGCCATGTACTACCAACACCGCATTTTTAATAGTGTCGCTATATGCCAAAATCGGTTGAGTAATTAAAGACAATGCCGAAGTGGTATTCCAGTTGCCGTTCGAGTTAATTGAGCGGGGATGAAAACCGCGCGGTGTTTTATAATATTCAAAATATTCTTTGACAAACAACGGCTCTTCACCGGTCAATTTTTCCGGCAGCCCCGGAGCTTTGGCAAAAGTTCCTGCTTTATAATCTTTTGTGCGTTGGTTGTTTAGATCCTCACGCAATTTGTATAAATCCTCTTCGCTCATAACATCATTATAGCCTTTGGACGATACTCTGGTCATGTCATACATCGTTGAGGCTACGGTTGCTTTGATGCGGGTATCTTGTGCCGCGGCATTGAGCCCGAAACCGCCAAATCCGCAAATGCCGATAATACCGATTTTGTTTTTATCAACTTGCGGCAAAGTCAGCAAATAATCTACCGCTGCACTAAAATCATCGGTATTGACATCAGGTGAAGCTACATTGCGCGCCTTACCACCGGATTCACCGGTAAAAGACGGATCAAAAGCCAAAGTGATAAATCCGCGCTCAGCCAAGGTTTGGGCATATAATCCCGAGGCTTGTTCTTTAACTGCACCAAACGGACCTGATATGGCAATTGCCGAGCCGTTAATGGCATTTTTGTCTTTAGGCTCATACAAATCACCGGCTAAATCAATGCCAAAGCGATTGGTAAAACTAACCTTTTTTACTTCAACTTTGTCAGATTTTGCAAACACCTTATCCCAAGACTCGCCATCAGCCGCTATTGCCTTGCCGTTGGGAGCAAATGCCACACCCAAAGCGGCGATAGAACAAGCGCAAAGATTCTTCAAATTCATTTTTCACCTCACAAAATTAAAACTATAAGCAATATAATTATTAGAGTAAACTCTAAGTCAAGTACTTTTAATCATTTGTTAAAAAAACTCTGTTACAAATTGAACTAATTTAAGATTGTAAATGGGCAGATTATGCAAGAATTTATCGGATTAATCGGATCACTTTGTTTTGCTTTCAGCTCTTGGCCGCAAGCGTGGTATTCATGGCGCCACCAAACAGCCAAAGGGGTTAAATGGTCGTTTATATTTTTGTGGCTTTCGGGGTCATTTTTCAGCACCATTTATGCAATTTATTATCAAAAATATATGTTGCTGCCCAATTATTTGTGCGGTGGTGCAGGGACTTTGGTAATTTTGTATGTGCGAATTGTTGAATTTCGAAAACGTCATGATAAAGTTGATCAAAGGAGAAAAAATGCTTGAGTTTATAATTGATATTTGCGGTTGGATTGGTGCTTTATCCTATTCAATTTATTCTATTCCTCAAGCGACATCAGCAATTCACTTAGGGCGCACTCAAGGGTTGAGCTCCGGCATGGTGATATTGTTGTTTGGCGGAGCGTTGTGCAGTTTGATTTATATCTTGCCCGATACTTCGTCACCATTGTTTTATAACTTTGGACTTTCGCTGATATCAGCAACTACTATTTTTCGTTATCACTTTTGGCCGCGAAAAAAATAGCCGGTCTATCGCTTGTTTTGAATAATTATCCATAAAATGGGCAAAGCAAACGCTAAAGAAATACCGTTGCAAATCATCATTTGCCATGAACTTAAATATACGCCATAAGCAGTCCATAACAGCATGGTTATACAATATATTATATAAGAACTTAGTGATAACCCTGTAGTGTCGCGTGTTGAAATGGTCTTAATCGCTTGTGGTAAAAATACTACTGCCGAACCGATGCCGGCCAATATGCCCAAACTCTCGCCGATTATACTCATTTTATTAATACCTTTGTAATAATGTTTAGGCTATGATACAGACAAATAAGTTAAATTTTAGTTTAGGTCAAAATAAATGCAGCTTTATCACTACGCTAAAAAAGGTAATACGGTTTTAAGCAAGGGAATATTATCTTTTGCCGCTAACCCCAAAGCCGACTTGCATTATTATCAAAAACGCTCATGTGCTACCACTCATCAAGGAATAGTTGCTTGGATGGAAAGCTGCTTTGCGGGACGCTCAAGAGGTATCCGCTGTTTTTCCGAGCCGATAGCTTGGACGAACAAAAGCCTTCATTGCTTGAAAGATTTTGTTGATGAGTGTGATATGTTCGCCATTGATATTGATGCGCTCAAAAAAGATGGTCTGATAGAGGCGGTTTATGTATCCCCGCCGATTAGTGATTTCCCTGAAATAAAAGAAAAACCCGGCATGGATGAAATTTTGTTAAAATTAAATTCGGTTAATGATATTGATTTTTCAGCCGTTGATTGGAGCGTTTGTGATGATGCAACCGGCAAACGCTTTGCCTTTGTCCGTTATTATTTATTGATAATCAAAGACGGGATAATTCCACCGAAATACATTAAAAAAGTATAATCTATTTCACCACTCCGCAAGCAATTCTTGCGCCTCCTCCGCCCAAAGGGGCAGGGGTGTCTTGATAGTTATCGCCGCCCTCGTGAATCATCAGCGAGCGGCCTTTAATTTCACTCAATTTAAGGTGCGGAGCATAAACTGTTTGTTTAACTTTTTGCTCTTTATCAGCACTCAAATAGGGCAAATCCCCTTTATGCCCGTTCTTATCCGGTCCTAAATGTTGTGCTGTTTTGTCCGGATCATAATGCCCTTTGGCTTTTAACCCGGCAGTCATTTTGCCGGTGCTGTCAGTATCTGCGCCGCAATCTCCCATCTCATGAACATGAAAACCATGCTCTCCTTGGGGCAAACCTTGCAGGTCAACTGCCAGTTGCAGTCCTTGAGGTGTATCCTGCATTTCTATAGTTCCGATTTTTTTGCTTAAACCCTCAGCATTTATCAAATAAATTTCGGTTATGCTTTTATCTCTGCCATAACAAGCCGCTAATACTAACAAAGACAACAACGCAAAATATTTTTTCATTCTATTTCTCCTCTTATAAGCTAAATATAATTTGCCTTTTGTTATTTTCCAAGTTATATCTTGCCGCATAAGGAGAAAAAACAATGCCGACCTATCTCATTATCGGTAACATATTTTCATTGCTTTCGGCAATATGTATTGCCATATCGGTGGCACAAAAAAGCAAAAAGAAGTTTATGCTGTGGCAGATTGGTGATACGGCTTTCGGAATAGGCGTTAATATCGCTTTGGTAACTTATGCGGCCTTAGTTATAAGCATAATCTGCCTTATTCGCAACATCTTGTCTTATTGCGGCAAACTCACCAAAAGCATCACGGTTATCTTTACTGTTTTGGGGGTGATAATCGGTTTTTTAGTCAACAATCTGGGATTTATCGGGTGGTTTCCCATAGTCGCTTCTGCCAGTTATACCATTTTTATCTATACCACCAAAAATGAGCAACAAATGCGCTATGCCTCAATTTTGAATATGGTTTTGTGGTTGGTGCACAATGCTTATGTCGGGGCTTATCCTTCGGCAATAGCCAATGTCATCTTGTGCGGTTGGACAATCTGGCAGATATGGCAATACCATAAAAACATTGACAAAAAATCAAAAGACATCTAAACTGAGCCAAATTTTACTATTATGCAAATTATGTTTAACCTAAAAAAATAGATTATGTATATAAAAGAGATAAAAAGAGCGCCCTACATTTGTATAGTGCCAAGCAGCGGGCCTCATGCCATCAAGTGTTATCCGGATGCTAAGACATGGGTCATAAACGGTCAAAAATTCGGATATTCCAAAAGAGAACAAACCATGATTGCCCCAATGGCTGTTAGTAAGGCTGAAATAGAAAATGCAAAAAAGTTCTTTGAGGAAATTTCTCTCTCCGAATGGAAAGGATTATTTCCCTCTGATTGAAAGCAGCAAAAGAGATGTTGGCGATGCTCTAGCTTCTCATTTATGCCAATTAAATGTCTAATTAAAAATAAAAAATTATGACGGTATTATTGATTACAGGCATTAAGGTGGTCTTAATGGTGATGGCAATAATCCTGACGATTATCGCACTTGTTACCATCATAAGGTATGATGATTCAGAGTTTTGCGCTCTTGTTGAAGTTTTGGTGCTGTTGGGTGCAATAGTGCTTTTAGTTTTGAAAATATTCCTTCTGATGGAATGGTTCAATCCGGAGGCAATATCAGCACTCTTGTATGTGATCAAAGTTATCTGGATCGTGCTGGCAATTATCGCTCTTATCGCTAACGGCGTAAGATTATTAACCATTTACTATTAACCAATAAAAACAAAATATTATGTTTGCAACCGTTTTTACAATCTTACTGGCTGCTATTATAGCAACTTGTGTCGTCGGCATCTGCATTATAGCCAAGGCAATTAAAGAATTGGGTGCAGGTGTGTTTTCCATTAGCGGCATAATAGCATTACTACTTGTTGTCGCCATTACAGCCTTAGGTATATGTCTATTACAAGGCTGGGGTGATGCTCGCATCATTGAGCAGTGGATGGCAGGTTTGGGAATTGCCGCCATTGTCATCGGTTTTGCTATTGCCTAAATTGTGGGAATAGGAATAATACTGATGATAAAAAACAAATAATCAATTTGCTCGCTTGAAAAAGCGAGCTTTTTGTCGTTTAAAAACATTGACAAAAAACAAAAAAACTAATAACTTGAGAACAATTCACATTATTTATAAATTAAATTTTAACAATATGGAAAAAGTAGTTGTAACTATTGTTTTCGCAGTGGTCATCACTGTCATTGCCGCAGTTTTCGTATTTTTATGGAGACTGATGGAAAATCACAAAGATTTTTCTGTTCTGTCAGGCTTAGCACTTCTGGAGCTGGTGCTCGGTTTCGCCTTTCTGTCCTATTGGGGATTGGCTTGGGCGACAACCGCGCTGAAAATTGTAACAGTTGTGTTGTATGCAGTGATTCTATTTCCGGCGGTGTTTCGCTGGTGCAAACGACCGAAAGAAAGTAATGTTTAACTAAAAACAAAAATTATGAATGCTTTAATTATTATCGGGGCGATAGTTATCATCGCTTTCTTTATTTGGTGCATTTGCACCCTCGCTCCATTCTACAAAGATGAGGGCTGGAACTTCTTCAATGTCGGCACAATTGCCAGCTTTGTGATGCTGATAGCCATTGTTATATTGACAGCGGCTTATTTCATCGGCTGTTGGCAATGGCTGACTCCAAATGTTATGTCGACAGTTTTTCTGTGTGCGTTGGTTTGGTTGGGTGTATACCTCGTAGCCATCGCCTTTAGTATGCGAGATAAAAAACAATAAAAAATAAAAATTATGGTTATCATCAATGAAATAAAGCGGGCGCCCTACATCTGCACGGTTCCCGGCGGTGGTGTCAGAGCAACCAAATGTTATCCGGATGCGCAAACTTATGTCATAAATGGCAAAAAGTTTGGGTATTCTCAAAAAGAGCAAACTCTGATAACACCAATTGATGCATCGGGAAGCGACATAAGTGCCGCTGAAGTTGCAATAAAGGCGATAAAAAATTTGAGCCTCTCAAGTTAAAAAAAGTATTAGTAGTTTTCTTGATACTTTTTGGGGTGTCATTTTTTAAAATCGGTAAAGAGTAACTCCTCTCAGCTCGCTTGTTAAAAGCGAGCTTTTTTTTATTAAAATAACATTGAAAATTTCAAAGCTCTCGGGGTTAAATATAAACAAGAACTCTTAACTCTTATTTATGAAATGTTACAATTTGTGATTGTTACTAAAATTCCGATAAACCGACGCAGTTGTGATAATCGCTATCAGCATTTTCAAAATTACGCCAAGTTTCATAACCATAATAAGTAAAGCAACGTGCTTTATTTTCCTCTTTTTTGCAAGCCATGCTATATTCACCGATTGCTTTTTTCACTTCCCCATCATACCAATACATTTTGCAGTGACATTCATCACAATATTTTAAATTAAAACGCAAAGTTTTTTGTTTATCGTCTAAACAGTAGTTTACAACATAATTCCCATTACCAGTACTATGAAATACCACCTCTTCTCCTAACCCCACATGACAAGTTACTTCTGTATAATCATTATTATGTTGTTCACAAAAAAAATTTAAGTCTTCTTTTCTTCCTGTATTTTTTTCCATGATTGTTCCCATACATCCAGCATTACCGCAATTCGCAAATGATGTCGGAAATTTGGAAGAACCTGAAAGGTTAATATTTAAACTATATCCTTTTGTATCTCCTTTATAAGCATATTCAAAAACACCATCATTATCGCTGATTGTTTCGTATTTTTCAACCTTCAGAGCAAAACACGGCCAATCTTGCGGTAAAGCATAAGCTCTGCCGCAAGAAAGGACCATAAACAACATTAAAATAATTTTATTTTTCAAATTCCCTTAACCTTGTTTCAATCCATAAAAATTTCGTTTTCAAGTCTGGATCATTTATTTTACCATAATCCATATAATACATACCATTTTTATCCTTTTCAATATGCTTGAAAAATTTATTCATATAATCAATTCCTGTTCTGTGAATTGCTGCTAATAATCCGGTATCTGTTATGGTAAAATTAAATTTTAATCCTTTATATTTGGAACCTACATATTTTGTTTCTCCAAAGTGAGACAAATATCTATATTGAACTTTCATATATTCGTCTAATATTTGTTCCTGTATAGATGGATTATTTAAAAAATCTTCAACAGAATATATACCATTTTTTCCGGTCCATTTATTGTCTTTTGTTAAATATCCTGTATCAATTAGTCCATCTCTGCGTATCTGGTACATTCCTAAAGCACCAATTCCCCCACCTGAAGTATTAGTTTTATTATAATTGTTCTTACTTTCCTTATATCCTAATAAGTTACGCATTTTCTTTGAAAAAATGTAATGTTCATCTTTATGATTTTTATTTCGTATTTCCGATTCATTATTTTTAGCATATTGGGGCAAGCCGGATAAATCAACTTTCGTCACATCAGATTGTTTTACTCTATCCGATTGATATGGCTCTGCCCAGCAACGACAATTATAATCTTCACCGGGATTTCCGCCTTCAGGCGGAATATATTTGTTAAATATTTTCCCCTCACGTTCAGCGTGTGCGCCGCGAACTTTATCATCTCCTTTCGTGCGCCAAATATAATAATTTTCCGGATTTTCTTTTATATCATAAGCCAATATCTCTTTGAGTTTCGGATTGGGCGTATTTTCACTTTCAACATCTATTTGTTGCATATCCGAAACGGTTTCGGCATCTCTTGGATCAAGATAATACCAATCTGTTTCTCCTTTTCTCTTAGAATCACGTCTAATCGGCTTAAATCCATTCATTCTTTGATATAAATCATTATATAATTCGTTCATTTTTACTGTCCTTTCCATAAAAAAAGAGCTTTGAAAATTTCAAAGCTCTTTGGATTAAAAAATATGGCGGAAAAACGGGTACAAAAAAATCCCGCCATTTTTTATGACAGGATTTTCACCCACTCATCCACCATACTGATTTTTATATCATCAGCCGACGGCTTAAGTCAAGGTGCTGACCTCTATTATCCACAAAAAGTTGATGTTTGTAACATTATTCGCTTTTTTGCTATGAAAAATAAAATTTCCTTAAAATAAAATCATTTATCGTATAAGTTGTAACCAATAACTTAAGAATTTAAGTCATCATTGGGTTTATATTGCGTTTTGTAACCATGATTTTCTTTCGGGCGCAAATCGTTAGGATACATTGTATCAGCAAAAATATCGGTTTGCAATTTTTTTACCAGCTGGTAAACTTGTGCATAATCGGCAATATCGCAGATAGTGGTGCCGCGATATAAGTTATGTCGGGAATTATAGCCATCGTGATTGCTTGTCATTACCACATCACCCACCCCAAGCATCTGATCAAAAATTCCTCGATGCAGGTTGACATTTGACATCTCACTAAAAGGCTTGCGCTCCAAATTTTGAGTAAATATTCCTCCTGAAGTATATACTCCCTGATCGGTAACAATAAAACTGGTATGTTTATAGCGCAAAAATGAAAATATTACTCCCGCCAGATAAATCCATACCGGCATTAAATGCAAAGCAAAAAATCCGCCCATTATAAGCCCCATGGGTGCTGTTACTTGATTCGTTTGCATATTTCCGCTCATTGCCGCATACATAAACCCGCAATCAATTGCACCCCAAATAAGAGCAATCGGCAACAGCGGATTAAAAATAGATTCCAAAATAAAACATCTTTTATTCGGTCGGCCTTGCCAAAGAATGTTTTCTCCCTCACTTACCAAGCTTAAAAGTTCATAAAGAGCCGGATGGTTTGACATGATTTTAGTCCTCTTGCCAATTATTGAATATTGACATTATAGCATAACTATATAAAATTTTAGTTAACTGTAATAAGGAGATATGATCATGCGCGACTATATCGAAAACAACCTCCAGCTCGACGAGGGAATAGTAATAGCCCCCAAACTTCATTGGGCTATCTACCTTGACACCTATTTGCAGTTGTCAGTGTTATACATTGTTTTTTGCCACTTTATGGCGCCCTTTATTAATTATGATCGCGATGTTATGAATTTTTTTGAAATGTCGGAAAGAGTAATAGGCTTCATAATACTTTTGCGCATCATCTTTGTGTTTTTCCGCAATTATTCGGTGGAAATGGCCGTAACTAATTATCGTGTGGTCTATAAAATCGGTATTCTTAATATCCATACGGACGAATTGGTTAACAGTCGTATTGAGGCTTTGAGCGTGCGCCAGTCAATTATGGGGAAAATTTTGAACTATGGCAACATTATGTTTTCCGGAACCGGAACTTCCAAAGTTGTGTTTAAAAAAGTTTATGCTCCTTGGTGGATAAAAACTCAGGCAGAAGAAATTATTCATCAAAGCATCGAAAACGATAACTCAATGGCATATAATCGCAACATTTATAATCGTCATCTATAAAAAAACAGCCCTGTTGATGAGGGCTGTTTTTTATTGTAGGCTATGCAGCCTGTTTAGACAATTCTGCCAAAACTTCCTTTTTCAATGTTACATTGTCAACCTTACCGGTGCCGGAAGTCGGAATTTTATCTTTGTACAAGATGACCCTAGGCATATACAATTCCGGATAACCGTTTTTACGAATAAAGTCATGCAACATATCAGAGGTCAGTGTCGGTTCATTAGTCACAACCACAATTTGTTCACCTTTGTTTTCGTGGGGAATTGCTACAACACCGCAGCAAAATTCATCTTTACCCTCAAAGGCTTTGCAAATCATGTTTTCAACCGCTTTCAACGATACCATCTCACCACCGATTTTGGCAAAGCGTTTAATGCGATCTTTAATTTTGATAAATCCGATATCATCAATTTCAACCACATCTCCGGTGTGATACCAACCATTATGCGGTTCGACCAATACCCCCGGATTATCCGCCATAATATATCCGGCCATGACATTCGGACCTTTAACTACCAATTCACCGCCCTCATCAATACCATCGACTTTTTCCAAACGGCACTCCATTCCCGGACAAAGCTTGCCGATAGTGCCGAATTTGTTAAATACCATATTGTTTCCGGCAACTGCAGGTGAGCATTCGGTAGTACCATAAGCTTCCATCAACCGAGCTCCTAATCTTTCATTCAGCAGGTTGCGGGTATCCAGTTTTACGCCTTCTGCACCGGCATAGCACAAGCGCAACGATCCAAAGTCCAAAGGATGAGCAATTTTGGCATAACTGCGGAAAAATGTATCGGTGCCAATCATTACCGTGGCGTTCAACTCATAAAGCAAGTCGCTGATAACGCGGAAATGCAAAGGTGAGGGATACAAGAAAACTTTTGCTCCTTGATACAGGGCGTACAATGTTCCCAGCACCAAACCAAAGCTGTGGAACAGCGGCATTGAGTTTAAAACAACATCAGTGCGGTTCAATGTTTCAAACGAAGCAATTTGCCATACATTAGATATCACATTGCGGTTGGATAATACAACGGCTTTTGGGGCACCCTCAGAGCCGGAAGTAAATAAAATTACGGCTCTGTCATCAGGAGTTGCTTTGTAAGGAACATATCTGATTTTATATTGCAACAAAGCCAACAATTTAGCCGGCAATGATATTTTCTTGGCAACTTCTTCCAAATAAATAACTTCGGTTCCGTTTTCTTCAATGGCTTTAACCACTTCTTCCAATCCGGCCTTTTTTACAAACAATTTTGAGGTTATAACTTTTTTGACCAAAGTTGTATTAATGCCGCTTACAATATTTTGCGCTCCGGCTGAAAAATTCAGCATAACCGGAACTTGTCCGTAGGCATTAAGTCCGAAAAATGTGCAAACCGCTGCAACCGAATTGGGGAGCATAACACCGATTGATTCCTGATAGACCGAAGTTTTGTTAAAATATCTTCCCAAAACATAAGATCCCAGCATAATATCTTTAAAACTTTTTGGTTTGCGTCCGATATCTTCCAAAACTTTCGGTCTTATCAAACCGAAACATTTTTTGGCATGAATTTTAGCAGCTTTAATGAGTTGAGTGAATACGGTCATTTTGGGATTATACATCGACTCAAACATCATCTGGCGCATAATCATATAGATTTCATTTGAAATATGATTACGCACATGACGCAAATTATCTTTTAGTTTCAAAGGTCTGGGTTTTTCAACAACAATTTTTACTTTAGGAAAATACCAGTGTGGCAATCTGCCTCCGGTTTTTGAGAAAAAGCGGCAATATTGCAGTCCGTTAATCCAAATCGGAATAATGGGCGAATTGGTTTTATCGGCAATCAAGCCGGCTGATTCATATATCTTCATAATATTGCCGTTGGTGGTCATGCGTCCTTCGGGAAAAATTACACACAATCTGCCGGCATCAACTTTGGCAATTAAATTCTTCAAATCTGGCACATCTAAGTTGCCATATTCCATAACATCGGCTTTGCGCATAAAAAATCTGACCCATATATTGCGATAAAGCTGTCCGTGCAGAGCAAAAATCGGATTTCCCGGCAGAAAAGCAAACAAAATTATCGGATCAACATAGGATACATGGTTTGATATATAAACACCTTTATTGGGTAAATCCCTGAGATCAAAACGCATTTCAAAACGCACTTTGAACAACCTGAACATACATCTTAAACAAAAACGCACAAAATTTCGCATGGTTTTATTCCTCAAATTTAACATAATTGCCCAAAAAATACTTCTTTTACACAAGGATGTAAAGTAGGCACTTTAGGGAAACTATTAAAATATTTCGGTAATCGTCAGCCGGTTGTAATAATCAGTCATATTAAGTTATTTATTCCAGTCAAAGATATGCTTGCAACTGCCGGTAAAACCTATAAAATACCCCTCAAACTGATAGCCAGTTCAGTTTTATTTTTTTTTGTGAACTATAATGAGATTGAACTATGAATAAAACAAATTTATATGCTTTACTGCTTGGTGCAGCTTTGATTCCGGCCAATGCTTATGCCGGAGGTTTTCAATTATCCGAATATTCAGCATCAGCAATTGGTCGTGCTTTTGCCGGAATTGGGGTTGCCGGTGATGATTATTCGGCCGTGGCTTATAATCCGGCAGCAATGACTTTAAAAGAAACCGGTATGCAAGGTGTGGCCACTTATTTCAAATTGCGTGGACATGCCTATAATTTAGATAATCCCGGTCAGAATGAAGGTTTGTTATCAACTAAGGTAACTGTTCCGGCCTTTTTTGCTCAATATAAACTCAACGATAAATGGCATATTGGTGCCGGCGTTTATGTGCCTTTCGGTTTGGGTACCAACTGGAAAGGTCGTTGGTTTGGTGACACTGAAGCCACCGATTCGGTTATCGAAGATGTAAACTACAATCTTTCAGTTGCCTATAAAGCCACCGATAAACTATCTTTGGGAGTATCAGTTATCGCTGATGCAATGCACGCTGAATTAACCAACTATTCAGCGGCTATTCCCAATGCATATTCTATGATGGAAGCCGATGGCTTTAATGTTATTTGGCAGGCTGGTTTAATGTATGAGTTGTCCAAAGATACTCGTTTTGGTTTGTCTTATCGTCCGAAATCAGCGCAAGAATTGCATGGTGATCACGATGTAACAGTTGCAAATTTGCAAGGACGTGTTCACACTCGTTTAACTTTACCTGAATACATTAATGCTTCGGTATATCACAAATTGAATGATAGTTTTGCGGTTATGGCCGGTGCTCGTTGGACACGTTGGAGTAGATTTAAAGCCTTGGATATTTGGTCAACAGCCAGACCGGGAGGAGCTGATCAATCTACCGGTAAAGTTGATGAATGCTGGAAAGATGTTTGGATGTTGTCTGCCGGTGCCGATTGGTATGTTAACGATCAGTGGACTTTGCGTGGTGGTATTGCTTGGGATGAAAGTCCGGTTAAAGATTCTAATCATCGTACTGCTCGTATTCCCGATAGCAGTCGTGTAATCTTGTCTGTGGGCGCAACCTATAAAACAGGTAATTGGACATGGGATGCCGCTTTTTCGCATCTGATTATGCAAAAACATGATGGATATCGTCAGTCTCATAACTTTAACTATCGTCGTGAACTTAATACTGATATGTTAAGTTTGGGAGTTCAATACAACTTCTAATCATAATTGATTAAATTAAAAACCGTCGCGATAATTTGTTGCGGCGGTTTTTTTCAGGAGCTGTGATGAAAGGTTTATAATATTTTTATATTGCCGGCGGCAATCCTTCCGCGATCGTCATAAAGTTCATAACCGACGCGTTGCCCGTCATTCAAACGATGTAATCCGATTTTTTCCAGTTGGGTAATGTGAAGAAAAACATCTTTTTTATCTGCTTCCGGTTCAATAAAACCATAGCCTTTTTTATAGTTAAACCATTTAATCGTCCCTGTTAACATAACATACAATCCTTCCTTTAGTTTTTTAATTGTAAACAATCTTTATTTAAACCAAAGGTTGATAATTGTATATATAACATTTTTCGAATTTAGACTTCTAAAAATTAGCAGTTATCGATATTAGCTTATTTTACGGATGAAATAGTCTAAATGCTCTTGTGAGGCAGCGGCAATAATTGAGGATGATTGAAAATAGTTTTCAAATTTTTGATTGTTGAAGTTTCTGATTTCACCACCGGCCTCGGTAACTATCAGGCTGCCGGCAGCATAGTCCCAAGGTAATGTTTCCAGTTCCCAATAAACTCCAAACCTCCCAACAGCAACTCCGGTCAAATCTAAAACTGCCGCTCCGTTGCGCCGCACATCCAAAGCCATATTAAAACTTTTTTCCGCTAAATTCCACGTCTTGCCATGTAGAGACTTGTTGTATGGTGAGGTTCCAAAAACGATTAACGAGTTTTGTAAAGGGATATTTGTCGTATGGATAACATTTTCGTTTAGAAAAGCACCTTTTCCCTTTTCTGCCCAAAACATCTCATCAAGGTAAGGATCATAAATTACGCCGATAATCGGTTGTCCATCATATAGCAATGCAACCGAAACAGCACTATGCTTTAACCCTTTAATAAAATTGGTTGTTCCGTCAATAGGATCACAGATAAAGCAATAACCTTTATCCTTAAAATTTTTTTCTTGTTCCTCGCCTAAAAATCCGGCTTCAGGTACAATATCCAACAATTCTTGCTTTAGGATTTTTTCAATTTTACCATCATATTCGGTTACCAAATTGCGCATATCATCATTTTTAGATTCAATGTGGTTAATATGTGCATCTTTGATGATGCCGCCGCACTTTCGTACGACATCTTTAATTTGCTTCAACATAATTACTTTTTCCTGCTAACTGATTTATCTAATTTTTCCAGCTCATCAATATAGCTTGAAATCAGGCTTAAGCCAAAATCCCAAAACTTGGCATCTTTTGCATCAAGTCCGAAAGGCTTTAAGATTTCATCATAGCGTTTAACACCGGTCAGAGACAGCATATTCAGGTATTTGTCAGCAAAATCCTTTACTTTTCCCTGTTGATATACTTGATACAGTGAGTTAACCAAGCAATCCGCAAAGGAATAAGCATAAACATAAAATGGTTTCCAGAAAAAGTGTCCGACCTGAACCCAGTTATTTTCGGTTACTTCATCAATATTAACATATTTTCCAAGTGAAGCAGCCATCTCTTCTTTCCAAATTTGTGCCAAACGCGCTTGGCTGACTTCGCCTTGACGGCGTTCATCATGAACACGCGTTTCAAAAAAGTGAAAAGCAATCTGGCGAACGGCAGTGTTAATCATGTCATTAACTTTACCGGCAATCAGACACAGTTTTTCTTTGTCGCTTTTTGCCTGACGCAATAATGATTGGAAAGTCAACATCTCGGCAAAAACCGAGGCAACCTCAGCCAAAGTTAACGGAGTTGCATCATTCAGATCACCTTGTTTGGAGCTCAAGCGCATATGACAACCATGTCCCAACTCATGAGCAAGTGTCAAAACATCATTTTGGCGTCCGGTAAAGTTTAAAAATAAATAAGGGTGATAAGCTTCCGGCAAAGGCATGGCAAAAGCCCCGCTTCGTTTGCCGTCACGAGGCGGAACATCAATCCATGAACTTTTCTTATTGAAAAAGTCTTTGGCTAAATCATAGAGTTTCGGCGAAAATTCTTTATAAGCTTTTAATACAATTTCAACCGCTTCATCCCAAGCATATTTTTTATCATTTTCAAAAGGTAACGGCGCATTTCTATCCCAATACTCCAACTTTTTAACATTGAGCCATTTGGCTTTAAGTTTGTAGAAACGGTGAGCAATGTTGGCATAATTGGCACGAACTTCTTTGGCCAAAGCTTCAACCGCTTTGTCATCAACACGATTGGCCAAATTTTGTGATGCTACCGGAGATTTAAAACCGCGTTTCATGTCTTCTATGGCTTTGTCTTTTATAATCATGTTATAGTTGAGGGTAAAAAGCGGTGCATTTTCGGTGCAAACTCGAGCAATCTCTTTTCCGGCCTTTGCTCTTGTTTTGGCGTTTTTATCCAAAGTCAATTTAGCAATTTCGGCATCATTATATTCTTTTTTATCTACGATATATTTCAGCCGTGCGGAAGTTTCTTCGTACAATCTTTCCCAACCCTCGCCGGAAGTAACCGATTTTTCATGTAAAATTTCTTCAACTTCTTCACTCAGTTCATACTTTTTGAACATTCGTATTCTGCTCAACCAAGGCTTGAAATAAGCGGCGTTTTTATCTTTCATCCATTCATCTATTTTTGTATCGGGCAATTTGTTTATTTCCAAAGACAAAAAGATTATCGGTTTGCTGTATTCATTGAGTTTCTCTGAAGTATTTTGATAAAAAGTCATCGCTTCAGCATTTTTCATTTGTGTTACCATTGACAGATAGGCGAATACACCGATTTTATTGCTCAAAACTGAGCGAGCTTCACAATCTTTTGCCATTTCGGTAAAAGCTTTAGCTGACAATTTAGCTATTTTTCCCTTATACTTTTTAGCAAAATCTGCCGCCGATTTTTTATAGGTATTCAAATCCTTGGTTATTTGCGGATCGTTGATGCTTTTATATAAATCTCCCAAATCCCATGCCGGAAGTGTGGATTTAGGGGATGAATTTTTCGATGGAGCTATCTTTGTCTTGGGCATTTTCCATATCCTTTCTCAAATTTTTTAATCTTTCCATTTCATCTAAAGTATCGGGGTATTCTTTTAAATAAGCTTTAATTTCTTCATCATCAAAATAAGATGGGCGAGGCTGTTCGGGCTCAAATATATAGCCGCTCCACGGATAGGGATTTTTTCCGTCAATCCAGTCAGTAAAACTTTTAGCGATAATTTTTATATCACACCAAGTATTATTCAAAACGGCCTGCATGGAACACAACGATTCTCTTTCACAATCCGCCAGATTATCGGCCAAATTTTGAGTGCAAAAAGCAAACCCGCGATTTTGTGCATCATAATGAGGAGCCGCCAGCACAATTCCAACCAATCCTATGAATAAAACCATCCATAATCCCAGCAAAGCTCCAAACCAATGATGTTTTATAAAATTCATTGATATTAAGCCTCGTTTTCGGCACAACGCTTTTTATAAAGTTCTTCCAATAAAGCCAGTTCTTCCAAGGTGTTTGCCGCCGATGCTTCCTCAACCGAACATTCAACGGCAGAACATTTTAAGCCTTTGCGCAGTGCAATTTCGACAGCATCGGTCAAATAGTATTCTTGAGCGGCATTGGCATTAGTTATAGCACCTAAAATTTCAAACAATTTAGTGCCATCAAAACACATA
Organism: uncultured Pseudomonadota bacterium; assembly: GCA_902763535.1. GTDB lineage: Bacteria > Pseudomonadota > Alphaproteobacteria > RF32 > CAG-239 > CAZU01. The sequence continues at coordinate 69,767 of CACWSG010000004.1, forward strand.
ATTCCCGAATTGCAAAATGTTATGGCTTTTTCTTCATCAGTAGCATCTTTAAATTCGACAATACGTTTTAAATCATCACCATCCATAACCAATCTTCCGTAACGAGCCGGATCGGCAGGGCGAAAGCCCATGCATACAACCGAGTATCCTTGAGCGCGGCGTTTTAGCAGTTTACGAATACTGGCTTTGGTATATAAAGGCTGATCACCGAATATGACCAAAATATCACCCTTAAATCCGACAAACTCTGAACTTGCCGCCAACACGGCATGACCGGTACCGAGCTGTTTTTCTTGTACACAAGTGGTATGAGGGGCAACAACTTGTTTAACGGCAGCACCATCCGGCGAAATCACGGTAACGATTTTGTTTATTTTCAAATCTTCCAAGGTGTCGATGATATGACGGATCATAGGTTTGCCGCCAACCGGCATCAAAACCTTCGGCAGATCAGATTTCATGCGAGTTCCTTTACCGGCACCTAAAATAATTGCACCTATTTCATCTGAATTGACCATATTTATGTATCTCCTTTATAACTTTTTAATAACTTAATGTTATACTATCATATATAATAAAACAGTTAATAGTGAGTTTAAAGTTATGAATAAATTTTTTATTGCAATATGTTTCAGTTTATTTTTGGCGACATCCGGTTATGCCGGAATAACTCCGATTAATAACTATAAAGGTACTTTGCAACCATCGCAGCGCAATGCCACGCCTACTGTTAAGGTTGTGGACTATAACGATTTTGCATCTTTTGTTCATGAAGCAATTAAAAAAGCCAAATTTGCCACTAAGGAAGATATGGCAGGAAAAACCACAAGCTATGTGCCAAGTCTTAAGCGGCAGAAACAAGAGAGTGAAAGCAAAAAGAGCATATTCGAAAAAATTTATGATCAAGCCATGCATAGAGCATCAGCCGGCACTAATATCACAAGATCTGATGTTGCAGTTAACAACTTGCAAAAATTACAACCGACTAAGGTTCAGCAACAACAGTGGCAAAATCCCAAAATCCCGACTATCACCGTTAAAATGCTTCCCGATAATGTGGCAACAGCTATTCCTGCAGTTGAGCACATTCCCTATTGCATGAGCTCAATAGAGGTTCTCAATGACGGATTGGTTAAGATAGTAGAAACGGTTATGGTGGTAGCAAACGGCGAAAAGTTAAAATACGGATTAACCAAAATTCTACCGGCTAAAGTTTACAACGGTAAAAGCAAAATGCAAACATTGGATTATTCCATAGTCAGTGTCTTGCGCAATGACCAACCTGAAGATTATCGTTTGGTTGCTCAAGGCAATAATGTATTTTTAGTTCCGCAAGATGATTCGCCTTTAGCCCCAGGAGTATATACTTATCGATTCGAATATTTGGTCGATAATTTGCTGATTGATAAAGGCGATTCGTATATGTTATATTGGGATGTCGGCGGCCATGGTTGGAATTTGGTAATCGATCGTTTAGGAGCCATACTAAACCTTCCGGAAAGAAAAGGATTGTTACAGCATAATGTTTTGTTCGGCAATGAAAATAATCTCTATTCCGGCGGTGTTTTGGTCGGACAACATGGTCCGGCAAGTATGGCTTATGTTGCACAAAATCCTCTGTTTGTAGGGGAGGGAATGTATCTGCTGGCCTTAATTGACAAGTCTGTTATGATGCCGGTAGGATTATTGCAAAAATTTATGCGTTCTTTTTATGATTTTGGAGACATATACTTATCAGTTATAGGTTGTCTGTTTATAGCTGTTTCGTTGATTATATCTTGGCGTTACATTAAATCAGGGAAAAAAATCGAAAAATTTAAATGGTCCAAAACAGCGATAGTTATGCGTTGGTTATTCAAAGATAAATTTGATATAACAGCAGCTTGCGGCTTTTTGCTCGAACTATACAAAAAGAATATCATTGATATCCAACAATCTGATGACACAATTTTATTGATAAAACGCACGGATAATCTTAAAAGTTTGAGCCAGTTCGAGCAAAAAGCCTTATCACGGCTGTTTCCTGCTCACGAAATGATATTTAATGTTGAGACAAAAACAAGGTTGGCTTTCACTCGCTTTATGAAGGATTTAAAATCAGGGTTAAAAAGAGAAATCAACAAGTTTAACTTTAAGCTTTGTATCGGTTATATCGCCATAAGTTTTGCTATGTTGCTTTTAACGGAAGCCTTTATTGCCTATTTCAAAATTTCGTCCGGTCTGACTTTTGCGACTTTGGCAACAGCAACATTGGTATCAGGTTTATTTTTGCTGTTATGGAATATACAAATGCCTCGTTGGTTGAAAATAATGTGGCGGCTTTTTATCATTGATATTTGTCTGTTTGCGATTTTTTGCATGATTGGAGTTGTAAGTATTGCAGCAGCAATCATATTAATGGTTAGTGAAATCATTATAGTTGTTGCAGTGCGAATTTTTGCTCGCCGTTCTGGATTGCTGAGTTATTATATCAAAGATCTTTATGATTATCGTGATAATTTAGTTAAGAATGTCGACAACATCACTTTAGGCAAAAATTTTATCAATTACCAAGCACCTATATGGGTTTTGGATTTAAGTGATGACATTATTCCGCTAAAAGAAGAAGAGTATTATAAAATTCCGATTGTAAAAAATATAATCCGCATATTTTCGTGATATATGATGATAAATATTACAATTTGTTGGCTTTGTCTTTACCGACATAACCATACTCGTAGTACGATACTTTAAATCCATAAGGATTCAATAAGTACTCCTGTGGTGGATTATTTTTACTCCATTTCGCATAATTTATTCGTAAATATGCATTCCACAAAGATATGCTTGGTTGGTCACTGTTCGGCATTGTCGTTATGGTCCTGAAGCGCACCATGTAAAGGTTGCCGAAAACATTAATCACTTCATCAATTACGACACTATGCTTAATTTTTTGTCGCAGGTATTTTATTAATTTATCCTTATTGAATTGAGCCGTAAATTGAGCATAAACTTCATTGCTGCAGTATGTGCGAAAAAGAGAATTTTCATCCCACTGATACTGCAATGTCACGCGACTGGTCGGAAGCGTGTGTCGCATTTTGATATACTCACTGATGAGACTTTCTGTTAGTAATTTTCCTTGATTTGTCTTGACAGTAAAAGGTTGTACCTTACCCAAGGCCCCATTATGAAGTTCATACAGTAAAGGTTGTACCCCGCGCGATGGAAGTAATAAATAAATAGTCATTGTTAACATTACGGTTATACTTATATTTATAGCTGCCCATATTACCAATAGCCGCGAAGTCCACAAATATCTTCGTTCAGGGAATGCTTTAATATGGCAACGTTCAGGATATAATCCTAATCGGTCAGGACTTTTTTGATCATGATATCGAAATATGGCGGAAAATATTTGCATATTTGCCATCCTGCCTTGTTAATAATGCAAAAGCATTCTTCGTTTAAGTGCATCTTGCATATATCCGGCCACATTATTCGGGGACCCTATATAAGACAGCGAATAGCTGGTGACCAAGAAACCAAAAGGATTTTGATAACGTATTGATTTGTTATCATAATTGATTAATGCCAAAACAGCCCTAACATAGGCGTGCCATATATTTATAATTGGTAATTTGGAGGTCGAGTAATAATCATAGGTGGCAAAACGCACTACCCACAGACCATTGGCTATGGGGTATGCAAATTCAATATCTAAAGTTCTTGTAAATTCTTTTGACTGATAAGAAAATAGGAGTTGATCTACATTGTCGGATGCAAATTCTTTATAGACTTGCGGTGTGCTCATCCAATAAAAGCGCGAACCGACGGCCCATCTTGATTTTAACTCGTCATATTGTGAAGTAACCGAATGTCTTAATAAGACATATTCACGAATGAATGATTCGAACAACAAATCTTTAGGTGCAACATTAACTTCCTGCTTTTTTATTAATTTCAACTGGCTGAAATAGTCATCTTTTACCAAAAGTCGTGAGTTTGCCCCGCGTTGCGGTAACAGCACATATAATGTCGAAACCAACATAATGTTAACACAAATACTTAACGATGCAAAAATAACCAATAAACGCGAAGTCCACAAATAACGACGTTCCGGTATGGCGCTGGTGTGCACTTTTTCCGGATAAAGCCCAAGTTTATCAGGACTTCGCTTTTGAGAATATTTAAATACGGCTCTTAATAAATCAAGCATGTCATAATATCCGCGTTATTTTCAGGTTTATACACTTCCATTATAAAGCATAAAAAATATCTTTTTTATTAATTTTATACAACAAAGTTGAATAAAAGCAAATAAATACTGTTAATATGCAAAATATTGGTATAACATTACGACAATGTAATCTGTTCAATAAGGGTTGTAATATGAAAAAAAAGAGCTTTTTAATCGGTATGATGGCACTGTTGATAACCTCATGTTCCAACAGCTACAATGAAGTAAGTGTTCCGGCTCCGGCTTCCTACACCGATTGGGATAGGGCGATTCGTATCGATGCTGATATGCAGTCTATGTATGCAAGTATGCCGTCGCACATAACTAAACCTATCGATATGTATATGGCGTTTGCACTGGCTCTGAAGTATAACTACACCCGTCGTCTGACCAGCTATCAACAAAGTATGATAGAGGTCGGGTTGTCTCCGGAAAATCGTTTGCCTGAAATTTTTTCCTCAGCCGGATATGTTAATACTGAAAATCGTACGGCAATGGATTCTGAGTTGAAACTGGCATGGAATATATTGGATGTCAGTACGGTATATTACCAAAGCAAGGACAGTTTGTATCAAACCGGTGTTGCCTATGAACAAAGCCGTAAGGTTATCCATAATTTGATGCAGGAAGTAAGAACCTTGTATTGGAAAGCTTTGAGTGCGCAAAGAATGTTACCGCTGATTGATGATATGATAGAATATATGAGTTTGGATATTGATGAGATGAATGCGTCAACAGCCGATTTAGCTAAGGACGGTAAGAGCTTGAGTGTTGCTGATTTGGATAAAAAACGCAGTTTTATGGAGAAAATTAAAAATTTATCATCATTAAAACGTGATTTGGAAACAGCCAATGTCAGATTAGCCTCGTTGATGGGTTTCCATCCCAATACTGATTTTAAGTTGGTTGGTAAAGAGGATGGTAATTATGATTTGCCGGATATCAAAAGTTCTTTGAGCGAGATGGAATGGGTGGCTCTTGAAAATCGTCCGGAATTGCGGGCTCGTGATTTGGTTACCAATATTGATGAAATTGTTTCTTCGTTTAAGGTTTTGAACAATCCGGGAAGCCAGAAATATCTCAGCGATTCCAACTACTACAATCGCGTATGGTCGAAAAAAGCACGCGAAGTCGGTATGGAAGTTTTTGAGAATGTGAAGAATCCAAAGTATTTTGAGGCTGAAGCCTTGCGCAGACAAAGAATGACCAACTTAATTTTAACGCAGGTTTATATCGCTTGGGCTCGTTATATGTCGGCGATGGAAGATTATCGTATAGCCAAAGAATTGTCATTGGCCTCCGAAGATATTGCTGAGGATGTGGCTATATCTAACGGTGCCAGAGCCACAAAAACTCAGCTTGAATCGGCCAGAGCTATTGAAGATGAAGCCAAAGCTATGTTAGCTTATGTTGATTTGCAGGATGCTTTGGGCAGCTTGTATGCTACTTTGGGAATGGATGCCATACCTTATTATATGCTTAATGAAAAACCATCGCAAATAGCTGTATATTTACGCGGTGTTCTTGAAAAATGGCGTAAAGGAGAATTCCTGCCGGATAATCGTCCTTATCTGTTGGATGTTCCGGCTAAACGTCCTCCTGTCAATTTATCTTCATCTAAGTTAATGCCGGATTTGACGCTTGAGAGCGGACAGCGTTTTGAGGTGGTTATTCCTGAAGCTGTTTTCAAAAAGATGAACTTTAGCGGCGATGTATCGGTTAAAGCCGGTTTGTTAAACGATTCTCCGCTGCCGGAATGGATTATGTATGATGAAGCCAGCCGTAAATTTATAGGACAGGCGATGCCCGGTAATATCGGACACTATACGATTAAAGCCTACCTGACTGATTCTAAAGGCACAACCGGATATATAACATTTAACATTAACATCAAAGATGTTTATGTTCCATCGGTAAAGTTGCGCGGATTAAGTGAGGGACGTAATGCGTTGGTGTTGAAACGTTGCGTCGGTGCACAGTGCTCTGACAGCTATATTTCCGAATCGGTAATTGGAGAAGATGTATATAAATCAGCACAATAGTTTGATCGGGTTGAAGGGGCAAGGACAGCTTTTCTATGGAATTTAATCGCAAAAATTTTTCCAACTATTTCATGATTGCAACCATAGTTTTCGTGGTTATATGGTTTAATGCGTTGTATTTTAAAAATCGCATTTCCAGCAATCATCAAAGTATTTCGGAATATAATTTGAGCGATGAAGATATTGCTCCGGCATCCAGTTTGGCAACAGCCGCCTTTTTTTATCCGGCCGAAAGCTATCAAACTGACAACGATAACGATGGTTATATCGAACATAAATCATTATACACCAAACATAAGCCGCTTGTTGTAATTGAACCGCATTACGGCTATCGGCGTTCGAGTGCCGTTGCGGCGGCAAGTTATGACTATTTGCGCGGTTTTGCGCAAAAGTTGAAAAATATCATTTTAGTCGGACCTTTGCATCAAAATATCAAAGGAGCTGTTTTGCCGAAAGTCGGTAGCATAACCACCCCTTTAGGTGAAGTTCAGATAAATCGCAATATCATTGGTGAGCTTCAGAAAAATCCATTGTTTGATAAAAATCAGCCTTATCCGGTTAAAAACTCGATTAATATGCAGTTGCCGTTTATTGCCAATACTTTTGATAAGGTCAAAATTGTTCCGATACTTTATGGTGATATCAAAATTGAAAAATTGGTTGATGTCGTTAGCCAATATGTTTCACCGAAAAATTTGATAATTATTGTTGCGGATTTGCCGGCTTATTTTCCTCTGAACAAAGATGAGGTTGTAAACGGCAAGCACGCCAAATGCCAAGAAGTGGGTATAAAAACTGCCATGGCGCTTGCCAGAAAATATGGTTTGGTTCCCAAGCTCTTAAATGTTGAAAGTCAGGCCAATTACAAAGGTGTATCGTTTAAGCAAAGAGGTTGGAGTTATAAAGAACCAACTGAAAAGCCTGTTTTATACGGGGTAGAATTATCGTACCACAACTTGCAAAATTTTGTGCGGCACCATCAAAAAGAGTTATTGGACATTGTTAAAAAAGGTTTGTCATCAGGAATTGACAAACGCTACAAGGTCAAACGCAAATATTACAATGACTTTTTATTTAATCGCGGAGCATCGCTGATTAACATATATCGTGATAAAAAATTATTAGCAAGCACAGGCGATGTGGCAGCAACCAAAGCGATTGCCGCAGACATATCGGATAATATCTTTCATGCACTGAATTCATTAAGTAAAAAAGATTTAAGAAATATTGCCGCATTGAAAGTCTCACTCCAATTGTTAACTGATATGGAAGAGATAAAATTTTCAACCTATGAAGACCTAATGGAAAAAATAGAATACGGCGTTGACGGACTGGTTATTCGCAGCGGCGAACGCGAAGGATTTTTGCCTCCCGATGCGTGGTTGGATGTCAAAGATAAAGCTGAGTTTTTAACCAAGTTGAAAATTAAGGCGGGATTGAGCCCCACCTATTGGTCAGACACTACAAAAGTTTTTCGTTTTAGAACAGTTGAGGTGAGAGATGACAAAAATTAATGATTATGAGATAGCCATTACGGAAACACAGTTGGATAAAATGATTAATCAGCAGATGATGCCTGTTGAAATGATAGACACATCTTTCGATGGTTATCAAAGTTTGGCTGAAGGTGATAAAAAGGCTTTATCACACTTAGTAAAAGCAGCCCGCATATTAAATGATGTTGCTTTGGAACAAGATCATCCGCTTAATCTTCAACTCAAAGCCGGTTTGGAAAAAGCTGCTGTAAGTGATACTCATGCAGCCAAAGCCTTAAAGATTTTTAATTCATTGAATGGAGTTGCCGGATTGAACGGGATTGATGCTGATCCGGTAGAGATATTTTCCGGTGTTCATATCTTAAAAGGACGCAATTTTTACCCCACGGACTTGAGTGTTGAGGAGTTTCATGCCATCATTCGTCGTATGATTGAAAAAGGAAAGATTGACGAAGTTCGCCAAATTTTATCAGCGCGCACAATGGTGCGTCGTAATGGCGATGAGCTGACAGCAATTGACTATACGCAATATTTTGCTAAAGCTTTCTCCGAAATGGCTAATGAACTTGAGCTTGCAGCTCACTATTCCACCAATGATGAGTTTAATGACTATCTAGGTTGGCAGGTTCAAGCCTTGCTGCAAAATAATGAAGACATGGATATGCTGGCAGACAAACATTGGGCCGTTTTGCAGGATACTCCGCTGGAATTTACACTGTCTCGTGAAAATTATGAAGATGAAATAACTCCGACAATTTTTGAGAATGATGATTTAGTTAATTTGCTCAGCAGCCACAACATTTTTCCAATCTCTAAGGATATGTTGGGTGCTCGCGTCGGTATCGTCAACAAAAAAGGCACAGACCTTATTCTTACCTTTAAGTCGCAGATGTCGCAGCTGGCTAAATTAATGCCCTTTGCCGATAAGTATGAACAAAAAATTGATTCCGGAGATGAAGTAAAACAAACAATGGTAGATGTGGATTTGGCGACTTTGCAAGGTGATTATGCCCAGTGTCGCGGTGGTATTACTACGGCTCAAAATCTTCCTAATGATGACAAGCTGTCAGTCAAAACAGGTGGCGGCAGACGCAATGTTTATCATCGTCAGGTGCGTATGTCCGGTGACAAACAGCGGCAGATGAAAATATTAGACGCCTTGCTTGATAAAGAGTTTCATCAATATTTTGATGAAGAAGCTGAACACATCTTTGTTATTGGACATGAAAACGGGCACTCGCTCGGACCGGACAGCTCTTACAAGGATTCTTTGGGTATTTACAAACATATCATTGAAGAGAACAAGGCTGATGTTGTATCAATAGCCATGATGCCGCAATATGTCAAAACGAATGTTATCGATGAGACAACCCTGCGCAAAGTTTATGTTACTTGGATTATGCGGCTTTTGCTAAAATCCAAGCCGCAGCAAATGCATCCTCATCGTGTAGGAGATTTGATACATTTTAATTATCTGTTGAAACATGGTGCAATTTCAATCACCTCAGATAACAAAGTCAGAATTGATTTTGCCAAAATGCCTGAGGTTATGAATAAAATATTACAAGAAACAATTGCTGTACAATTGTCAAAATCGCCTCAAAAAGCTCAGCAATTTATTGCCGAAAACAGCGATTGGGGAAAATTGCATGAATATATTGCCGATACCTTGCAAAAAATCGGTATTAAGCCCTATAAAGATATAAGGACCTATCTGTAATGCATTATTGTTTGAAAGAAATTTTTGCTATCGGTATCGGACCATCCAGTTCCCACACGGTTGGTCCGATGCGGGCAGCCAAGAGATTTGTCGAAAATATCAAAAGATATGACTCAATAGATCAGGTTACATCAATCAAAGTTGATCTATACGGCTCCTTAGCTCTGACCGGTATCGGACATGGAACTCTGAAAGCAATAGCCTATGGATTGATGGGTTTTGAGGCTGAAGATGTTGATACCGATCAACCCTATTATTCATATCTTGAACGCGATAAAATGTTGCACTTAGGTCAGGTAAAACCGATAGCTTTTGATGTTGAAAAAGATATGATTCTGCACAAAGATGAGTTTTTGCCCGAACATTCCAATGGTATGCGGTTTACCGCTTATGCCGCTAAAAAAGAAATCTTAAGCGAAGAATATTTTTCTGTTGGTGGCGGCACAATTCTGCGCAAAGACGAAATGGATCAATTATCAACTCAAAAATTTTATAATGTTCCGCACCAATATGATAGTTGTGATGAGTTACAGGCAATTTGTGACAAGTATAATCTCAGCATATCAGATGTCGTTTTGCAAAATGAAGTAAGTTTAATGCCGGAAAAAGAGGTATATGATTACCTAAAGAAAATTCATAATATTATGGATGCGGCAATTGACAAAGGAATGCGCGGTACCGGAGAGCTCCCGGGAGGATTGCATGTCAAACGCCGAGCAGCAGAGATTTATCGTCGCATGAAAGAGAAGTTTTTGACCAATCAGCAAGATGGTTTGGAAGTAATTGATTGGTTGAATTTATGGGGCTTTGCTGTCGCAGAAGAAAATGCATCAGGTGGGCGAATTGTTACTGCACCGACTATGGGGTCAGCCGGAGTTATGCCTGCGGTTTTGCGTTATTTTCAAAAATTTGCTTCGCATATGTCGCCTCTTACGGTTGAAGATGGTATCGTTAAATTTTTTACCACTGCTGCTGCAATATGTTCGCTTTATCGAACCAATGCATCGATTTCCGGCGCTGAAGTCGGCTGTCAAGGTGAGGTGGGTGTTGCTTGTTCTATTTCAGCTGCCGGATTGGCTGCCGCTATGGGGGGAAATAATCAGCAAATTGAACAAGCTGCCGAAATCGCAATTGAGCATAATTTGGGATTAACTTGTGATCCGGTATGCGGTTTGGTACAGATTCCCTGTATTGAACGCAATGCCATGGGCGCGGTTAAAGCGGTCAATTCCGCTCGTTTGGCCTTGCAAGGCAAAGGTGAACACTTTGTTTCATTGGACAGTGCCATAAAAACCATGTACAGCACCGGTCGCGACATGAGCAGTCGCTATAAAGAGACTTCTCTCGGCGGATTAGCTGTCAATATTGCTAACTGTTAAAATGATATATTATTTACTTGCTTAAATTTACAATGCTTAACATAATAAAGGTATCATAACTGATAAAAGGTGGCATTTATGTTGAAAAAACTTTTTAATGGCGAGCTTTCTCTAAGAGCTACATTTTGGAAATACGGAGTTTTGGGACTGACCATTTTGTACTATGCCTATAAGATGTTTAAATCTTTGGCCGGATATTATGGCGTAGGTGCCAATTGGCTTAATTTTTTCCGCAATCTTAACATTGCTAAATTAGCAAATCTTAATGTAGCATGGGTTTTGGGATATTTAGCAATATCATTGTTTATGATTGTATATTCATATGGTATAATCAAAGGTACATGGCGTGCGGCTGCCGCTTATGAAAAAAGCGTGTGGTTGGCACAATTGGCTCGTTTAATTATCATAGGTATAGTAGCTGTCATTTGGTATATCATAATAAAAGGATAAAATCATTGAAAAGAACTTTATTAATATTTGTACTGCTGAGCTTTTTGAGCGGATGTATCTCGGTTGGTGAATTTACTCCTAAACGCCATGCGCAACATGAGGTTGGTCATGCTGATTGCGAAAAAACTCCGGATCGCTGCGTCAATGGGATTCCATGGTAAATCAAAAAGCTTTAATTATTGCTCAAACTTATGATGTATCAACCAAGCCGGATACATTAGTTTTATTCAGTACCAGTTTTCAAAATAATGAAACCAACAAAATTATGGCTCTTGATTATGTCAAAAATCATGCTTCGGCAATGACTATTGAGGACACCGCTTGCGGACGAGCCTTAAAAGAACTTAATTTATTTTCTGCTGACAGCGGAATTTCCCAAGATGAAGCCTATCAAATTTGGGGGATTGCTTCAACCAGAATGGTTTTACACGCAAAAGGAAACATTACGGCTTTTATCAAAAATGCTCATCCCTTAAGCACTTTCTGTCAATATGAGCTGCCGACAATACTGCTCAATCCCAACATCAAAACCATCAATGGTAAAGATAAATTTCAACTTTTTGCCGAGCCTTGGTAAGGTTTAGGCCTTTTTCAGCATAACCTCCGGTGCTTCAATTCCCAAAAGATTCAATAACAATACGAGAGTATCACGCACCAGTTTTGCTATTGCCAAGCGCGATGCTGCCAATTCTTTATCCTCTTCTGATAATATCGGTGCCGCATTATAAAATCCGGAAAATATTTGCGCCAAAGTATAGGCATAATCAGCAATAATACTGGGTTCTTTTTCATTATGGGCTCGCCAAACAGTCGAATTTAACGCCGCCAGTTTCAATGCCAAATCGCGCTCTTCCGCAAGTTGTATTTTGATTTGTCCGTTTGCCAAATCTTTTTCAGCCGCCTTGCGCAAAATAGAATTGATACGCGCAATAGCATATTGAATGTATGGACCGGTCTTGCCGTCAAATTTGGCAAAATCATCCAAATCAAAAATATAGCCCGATGCGGTGTTGTTTTTTAAATCTTGAAACTTTATGGCACCGATGGCTATCTGATTAACTAAATTGTCAATTTCTTTTGCGCCGTATCCTTCAACTTCATCGGCTGCCGGCATTGATTCACGAACTCTGTCTTTGGAAAGTTTAATCAAATTTTCCAAAGTCATCACTCCGCCGTCCCGAGTTTTAAAAGGTTTGCCATCGGCACCGTTGACTGTACCAAAGCCGTAATGTTTCATCTTAACATTTGGGGCTATTCCTAATTTTTCAACCGCCTGAAACACTTGCTCAAAGTGCAATGATTGACGTTGATCCACGAAATAATAAATCTCTTTAGCCTGAAATTCATCGACACGGCGTTTGATGGTAGCAATATCGGTAATTTGGTAACCAAACCCGCCATCGCGTTTAATCAAAATAATCGGCGGCATCGGCTTGTTGTTTTCTTCCAAACGCATAATTAATGCCCCGTCATCCATCTCGGCTAAGCCTTTTTCTTTGGCTAAATCAACGATTTTATAACTCATTTCATGAGCATCACTTTCGCCCCACCACAAATCGAAATTAACATCTAAAGCATCATAATTTTTTTTGATGGCATCAATTGAAACTTTGCGCAAATGTTGCCAAGCTTTGCGATATTCCGCTTCACCGTCTTGCATTTTAGCAGTTATAATTCTTGCGTTCTCTTTAGCCTCTTCATCTTCTTTGCAACGAATGGTCGCTTGCTTATAAAATTCGGTAATCTGATCAATATCATAAGTTTCGGTTTTGCTCAAATCGCCATCGTGGCGAACAATTTCAGCCAAAATCATTCCCATCGGTGTACCCCAGTCGCCGAGGTGAACATCACCGATAACTTTATTGCCGATAAATTTTTCGATTCTGCGTACAGACTCACCGATAACTCCGGCACGCAAGTGTCCGACATGCATAGCCTTGGCGGCGTTCGGTCCGCCATAGTCCAAAACAACCGTTTGCGGATTGGCAATTTTTTGTACGCCTAAACAGCTGTCTTTACTCATTTCTTGCAACACATCAGCGATAAAATCATTATTCAAAGACAAATTCAAAAAACCCGGTCCGTCAACCGAAACTTTGGCAAAACAATTATCTTTTTGTAATTCATTGGCAATCATTGCGGCAATTTCGCGCGGATTCTTATGCATTGATTTGGCCAAAGCTAAAGCTCCATTGCATTGAAAATCACTCAAATCTGGACGATCAGAGGTTTTGCAAAATGCCATATCGGCATTCAATCCCAAAGTCGTAAATACATTTGCCATCTTTTCATTGATAATGTTATCCAAAGACAAGTTCATTGTTCTTATTCCTTATTTTCGCACTTAAAATAGTAATGATTAGGCACCAAAAGCCGGCAGGTAAACAAAGTTTTTTTTGCCGGCACGGCATGATTGCCGGCTTTGTTTTTTACGCACTCTTCATCAGCCAATTTTTGAACTTCTTCAAAAGAAGTATATAATTGGTTGTAACAAATAGCAGGTTCGTTATCGGTCGATTGTCCTACATACAAAGTTCCGTTGCTGAATCCGCCGGCTTCCCTGCGGCGGTCAACAAAAGGTCCGAATTGTGAAGCACAACTGCACAGCAATGTTGCCAACAAAACGATATTTATTAATTTCACTCTTGCCAATTTTAATAAAGCTCCTTATACTCAACCTTAATTTTTAATAATAGAAAATATACCAAGAAGAATAAAAAATGCAAGCAAACAAATATATCGGTGATGAAGCTTTTAACAAAATGTTGGAACATTATGCCTGTCCCACGCCTTTGAGTGTTGTCAAAATGCGCTTTTGCGGGGCTATATGTTCGCCTAATTTGAAATTGCGTCCGGCTGATGTGATTTCATCTTTATGGCCGGAAGGGGCTGCTCCGAGGTTGGAAACCAAAGCTGAGGCTGATTTGTTTTTTAAATTTTTTATGGGACTGTGGGATGAGATTTTTGATTTGGTAAACCAAAACAAAATCAAGCTATCTTCCATGAAAGAAAGCAATATTACAAGTTATTGCCAAATGCGCTATGATGAGATAGAACTTGGCTTTGTTGAAGGCTTTTTCGGCGGAGAAGAAAATCTGCAAATTCCCGGCTATCTGGCACAAATTGTCGATTCGCTTTCAGAACTGGCTCTGGCTTGCCAAAAAATCGGGCAAAAAGGAGATAGCACTCAGGCCGTGTGGGAAGCAGTTTGGCACACTGAGCAAGTTGTTGAAAAATCAATTGCCTTTATAATTCAAAATTCAGTGCTTCCGCGCATTGATCAACTGAAGCGTCAGGTTAACTAGTTCAAAACGCAAGAATAAAGTATGGCAAAGAAGTGTAACACTGTGCCGACCAACACAAAAAAGTGCCAAATCGCATGAGTGTAGGCTTTCTTTTTGTTAATATAAAATAACACACCGAAAGTATAGGCCAGTCCTCCCAAAATCAAAAAAACTATTCCGGTTGTGGGCAACTGGGCAAAAAGGGGTTTTGAGGCAAACACCACTAACCATCCCATCGCCAAATAAAGGCATACCGACCAGGCTTTGGCGCCGTTACCATCGCTAAGCAATTTGAGAAATGTTCCCAATAAGGCCAAACCCCATATAATGCCAAAAACGCTCCATCCCAAAGCACCTCTTAAGTTTACCAGCATAAAAGGGGTATAACTTCCGGCAATCAAATAGTATATTGATATATGATCAAATTTTTTTAATATCTTACGCCATCTGTCTTTTTTAGCGGCATGATACAAGGTTGAAGCAGTGTACAACAAAATCATCGAAACGCCGAATATAGCCGTCGATACAATACTCCATACATCGCTGTATAGTGATGAAAAAACAGCCAAAATACTCAATGCTGCCACACCCAAAATAATGCCAAGTCCATGAATCAGGCAGCTCCACAATTCTTCTTTTGGTGAGTATCTGGTTAAAACAGTTGCACTCATAATCTTCTACCTTTGCTAAATCTTTCTTCCCCCTTAAAATCACACATTTTTCAGGTTGCGTCAAGTAGGCACTCTTGCGGTTTTTAGTATGTTTCGGGAAACTGGCATAATGTTTTTTTTCATAACATCTTTAAAAATCAACAGTGGAAATTATATTTAGCTGAAGTTTCAAACAGGAGATTGTGATGAAGATTTTAATTGCCGATAAACAACCGATATATCGCGACGGATTAAAACATAACTTGAGTATAATAAATCCGGCGGCGGTGGTTTTAGATGCCGCATCATTGGGACAAATCAACGATATTTTGCGTCAAAATAATGACATTGATTTGATTTTGACCGACATTGATATGATGCAACCAAATTGGGAAAATAAAGCGCGTGAATTGTTGAGTTCGCCAAGATCTCCCCGCGTAGGCATTATGGCTGACAGCCATAATCAATCAGATGCAAAAAAGGCCAGCGATATCGGTTTATGCTGTTATTTGCCCAAAAATATTGAATCGCATACCTTGGAGCAGGCTTTGGGTAAAGTGTTGCGCGGAGAAAATTATTATCCGCCGATTAATACTTCCAATGCCAAAGCACCGGCTAAATTAACCAATCGCCAGTTTGAAGTGTTGAAATATTTAGCCCAAGGGCTTTCCAATAAGCAAATAGCTTATTATATGAATGTTTCAGAAGCTACGGTAAAACTCCATATAAATGCTCTCCTGCGAGCCATTGAGGCAACCAATCGCACTCAAGCAGTTGTCAAATCACAAAAAATGGGCTTAATTTAATTACCAACAAACGGAGCAATCTGGTTTGCCTGATGTCATCTTTACCTTTACTCCCAAAGGCAAAATGTGCCGTTGCGGAATATGTCCATAGGCAAAATCACCAATCACCGGAATATTTAAATCACAGATAAAGTCATTGATGCAATCATCCACAGAACCGTCAATAGGATCTTTTATAACACAGTCGCTGAATTGTCCGATAATGATACCGGCCAATTTATCAAAATTCGGTTGTTGTTTTAATTGCGTCAACATCAAATCTATTTTATAAGTTTTTTCGCCGACATCTTCCAATAACAATATTTTATCGGTCAAATCAGGAAAATATTTGGTTCCGCATAATAAACTGAAAACACTCAAACATCCACCGACAATCTCTCCTTCAGCTTTTCCTTTTTTCAGGCATACTCCGGAAACAATTTCATGCTTATTTGCAAACAAAGCATCTTTTAATTCGCGTTGCATGGTCTCGTCAATCTTGCCGTTTTTGCTATCATAAAGCGGTAAAAATCCTGTCAAAGCAGGGCATCTTGCCATAGTTATAGCGGCATTTTGTAAAGCTGTTGAATCGCTCAATCCGATGATTGGTTTGGGATTTTCGCGTAAGGTCATAAAATCTATCATGTCAATCATACGCGTAGCTCCGGCTCCCCCTCTAAGGCAAAACAGCGCTTTAATATCGGGATTCTTAATTATTTGATTGAATGATTCGGCGCGTATTTTATCTGTTCCGGCCATATAGCGATAGCGATTTTTAATGTTGGTTGCTTCAACAACCCATAAGCCCATTTGTGTGAACATATCTAAAATCGGTTTTAAATCAAATTCACCCAAAGCTGATGATGGAGCAATCAGTCCGACAGTATCACCTTTTTTCAGCCAACTCATTTTAAATTCTCCAAAATACGGTATCCCATATCAGTTATAGAATTATCTCTGGCACCCATCAATATTATTCTGTCACCAAAGCGAGCCATTGTCATAATTTTATTTTCTAAATCATCGCGTTTCTCAAAAAACAAAGCTTGCTTATTTTGTTTGAGTGCGTAATCAACCAAATCTTTGGAAGAAATATCACGATTAACCGTGCCTCCGGAAAAATAAATTTCCGGCAACATAAGTACATCATCATCTCCCATATATTTAACGAAGCTGTCAATAATTTCGTGTCCCATCAGACGCATCGGAGCAAAACCGTGAGGTTGAAACATAATCAATAATCGTCCGGAATAGCTTTTCAATGCTGACATCGAGGCTGCAACTTTATCCGGATTATGAGCAAAATCATCAATTACGGTAATGTTGTTTTTTTTGCCCAAAACTTCCAAACGCCGTTTGGTACCGGCAAATTTTTGCAATATTTCACAAGCTTCATGCGGGGCAACTCCCAGCATCGAGCAAGTTGCAACAGCCGCTGCGGCATTTGCCACATTAAATTTTCCGATTATTGATAAACTGTATTGCCGATTTTCAAATTGGTAGGTTGAACCGGTTGATGTCGGCACAATATTACTGAAATAAAAATCGGCATCTTTATTATCAATCGCAAATGTTTTTACCTTCATGTTTTTGTTTAACAATTTGCGGCAATGCGGACAATCAAGATTTAATACGGCACCGGCCTTGGCCTTTGCGGCAAAATCACCGAACAATAGTTCCAGTTCTTCTAAAGTTTTGTGATCAAGTGAAATGTTGTTTACCACGGAAATATAAGGGGTGTATTTTTCAATGGAGCCATCGCTTTCATCAGCCTCAATCACACATATATCGCCATGATTTAAAATAACATTCGGCAGTCCGGCAACATCTTTATAATTCTGCATTCCTGCTCCGTTAATCACTGTCGGATTAAGTTTTGCCTGATCCAAAATAAAGCCGACCATCGTTGTCAGGGTTGATTTTCCGGAAGTTCCTCCGATGGCAACTCCTTTGGCATAAGAAGCAAAAACTTCTGCCAGCAAATCGGAACGCCGTTTGACCGGAACTCCCAATTCCAAAGCTCTTTTCACATCGGGGATGGTGCTTTCAACAGCAGTCGAGGTATATAATATATCCAACTTGTTATCCAGCATGGAACCATCTTGCGGACAAATTTTAATACCGACACCCTGCAAAGCCTGTTTGATTTTTTGTTCTTTACCTTGATCAAAACTGCGATCTGAGCCATACACCTCACAACCCTGTGCTTGCAAAACCTGCGCCAAAGCACTCATGCCCGAACCGGCAACCGCGCAAAATCCAACTTTTTTCATAATTCAACCTTTATAAAAATGCTTAGACCTGTTTGCATTTTTATCATTAAAAGGTTAAATTTTATCTAAAGAAAGAATTTATTTATACAGCTTAGGCAGTGCTCCGTCATCACCTGATGTGCATTTTACTTTGTGCGAGGCGGCTTTTTTGAATGCACGCACAAAAGTTACTCCGTCCCACTGAGCATCGCTTCCGGCATAGAGAAACTCTCTTATTTTATCCAACTGCACATTAAATTCATCATCTTTCAGAACATCAGCCAAATCTTGCAAATTGGTGATTCCTGCCGAGGGGTATTTTTCTTTTCCCCATTCGACCAGTTCTTCGCGCAATTTGTGAACATTGGCACTTTGTGCCGCAGCAATAACCTCGTGATAATGATTAGATGATTTAGTCTTATAACTGCCAAACAACTTCAATAGCAAAAATGTTATGATTATGCCGCCTAAAAATGCGCCCAACAACATCCAAACAATCAAAGTGTTATCTACCTGATTGACCTCTTGCAGCGCAGGTTGTGCCGCGGGAACAGCCTTTGGTGCGACAGCCGCTGATGGTTGAGATTGTTCATCGAGTATTACCGGATCATTTCCTTGGAACACTACGGCTTTATATGCCGGAAGTGCGGCAGTCTCTAATTTTTGAGTCTTGGTATTAAACCAATTTACGGTAATTTCAGGCAATATAATTTCACCGCTTTGTGAGGGAATATAAACATTACCGATTTGAGCTTTTGCCACAATTTGGTCGTTTTCGATTCCCATCTCGGTTATCGGTTTTTCGGGATATTGTTTAACCCCTTCAATGTTAGCAAATTTCAATTCGGGAAGTTGGTTATCCGTAACTCCGTAGGCCTTAAGATAAATAGTGCGGCTGATTGGTTCACCGATGGCAAATTGCGGATGAGATTTTTCAAATTCTGCCGATAACTCTACTTTTGATGCCGGCAGCCACCATCCATCGCTGATAGCCGCAGGTTTAACCTCAATAGGTATAGCTTTTGCCCTAAGCACTATCGGATTTTTGCGGGCAAAAATGTCATTAAGTCCAAATCCGCCGAACATATCGTCATCATCAAAAAATCCGGCAAATGGATCAATGCGTTTTGACTTGGTCAAATAATATCCGTTAAATTGCACCGCCGGCACAACCAAATTTCCGCTCTTTTGCGGAAACATAGCATAAGTAAAGGTTATCTCACGCAAAGGTTGTCCATTGATAATTTGTGTTTCAATTTCCGGCTCTCCCAAACTTTTGATGACCCAATCATCAGCATTGCTCAAAAATACCGGTGCATCACCTTGCAAACCGCCGGCATCATATATTTTCAATTTATATGTTATCTGCTGTTGCACATAAGGATTTTGGTTATCAACCGAGCCAATCATCTTAAAACGGGGGGCATCTGCCTGAGTTTGTGTTGTGGAATCGCTCGGATTACTGTTCGGAGCATTGACTTTTAAGCTAATCGGTTTTGTTTTGTAGCCGGCCAACTCTATTGCCGGAATAACAATTTCTCCGCTGTGATTGGGAATCATCACCAAACTCCATTGGCGCGATTTGCTGACATCGCCGTTGATAATATTGGTGCGATAGCCGTTTGACACCGACATCACGGTAAAATCATTTGATAAAACATTCAAATCAGGGCTTGCAGAGGTATCAACATCTTTTAACTCCAAAGTCAATACCAAAGTTTCACCTTCCGGAACCGGATTGCGATTTACCGTCGCCGTAAACTCCTGAGCTTGGATATTAGTGTTCCAAATTATCGCTAATAACAGTCCGATTATCAATTTTTTCATATCATCACCTATTCTTCATTATAACGATTTTTTTGATATTCTCTGGCAATAAATGCTCTCAACAATCCGCCGGGATCTTCCGGTATATCGCGATAGCGTTGCATTTTAGCTTGAACTTTTTCATCATAATCTTCATCATCACCTTCTTGAGCTTCAGCTTGAGCTTTGGGGGTATCTTTGCCTTGTTGTTGTGGTTGATTTTGAGTTTGCTCATCCATTGTCGAATCTTGAGTTTGATTATCATTATCGTTTTGCTGATTCTCATCACCTGATGAATTGCTTTCTTCTTGTTGGTTGTCTGATTGTTTTTGTTCGGAAGAATTGTCATTACCGCTTTCTGAATTGTTTTGAGACTGCTGTTGATTTTGCTGTTGCTGATTTTGTTCATCGCTTTGTTTATCATCTTCACCGGAATTGTTTTGATTATTGTCATTGTTGTTATCTTGGTTTTGCTCATTACTTTGCGAAGAGTCATCCGAATTATTGTTTTGTGATGAAGATTGATTTTGTTGCTGTTGCTGCTGATTTTGTTGTTGTTTTAAATATTCCAAATTAAATTTGGCATCTTCATGATCAGGCTGCAGCTTTAACACTTCTTCATATTTAGCAATAGCTTCGGCAATTTTTCCGCCCTTTGCCAAAGCATTACCTTGATTATATAATCCTTCTGCCGAATTATTTAAAGCATAGTGCTTAAAAGCCTCGGCATAATTACCTTGGCGATAAAAACTGGAAGCTTTCCAATCGCTGTTTTTGAAATCAGTTGCAGCTTTGGCGTAATTTTGCTCTTCGAAAGCTTTCAAGCCGTCTTGATCGGCATTGCTGAAGAAACCTGCTTGTGCTTCGCTAATTCCCAACAGCAAAACAACAACTAAAATTCCTCTTCTGAAAAAGGCCAAACAAAACATCAAAGGTATCACCAAAAAATACCATCCGCCATCCAGCCACTGTAAAGACAAATTTTTACCTTTTTCACTCGGAACATTACTTTGATTTATGGTTTTCGCAAAATCATCAATAGCCTTATCATCCTTCAGCAAATCCCAAAACCTGCCTCCGCCGTTTTGAGCTAACAGTTTCAATTTATCAGTATTTTCTTGGCTTATTCCGATAACATTAATATTGATACCTTTAGCTTTTGCGGCCTCGGCTTCTTTCAAAGCAAGGTTGAATTTTTGCCCGATATCCGGCGTAAAAATAATGATATTACCTTTTTCATATCCGGCAGTTGTTATTCTGTCACTTGCTAGGTTAATGGCACGATCCAATCTGTCACCGTTAACCGGCATAATGTCAAAAGATATTTTCGGCAACAGATTTTGCAAAATTTTTGCATCATCACTGAACGGCGCAATAATGAAAGGTTCGGCACTGTACACACCCAACGAAGTTTGGGTTGAATGAAGCTGCTCCAAAAAATCTTTTATTTTGTATTTTGCTCTTTCCAAGCGATTGGGTTTAATGTCATCAGTTTTCATATCCGATGACATATTCAGCATCAACACTACCGGATTTTGCTTTTGCAAAACCGGAATTTCTTGTTTTTCCCAGCTCGGACCGGCACAGATAAACACCGTACAAATCAATCCGATTATAGCTAAATGAGCTAAATTTTTTCTTTTGTTGGCAGATCCTTTTACCAGCAAAAAATCAAGCAATCGCGGATCAATAATTTTGCGCCAAGATGATTGAGCCGTTTTTCCGTAATTATAAAAAGCATATAAGCCAATCGGCACGATTGCCAGTAACAGCAACCATGGCCGCAAAAAATGAAAATTATTCAACAACTCATTCATCTTTTTGTCCTCGTTGCATCAATATGGCAATCAACGCCAAAATCCAAGCTGCTAATAAAGGAATATAATAAACTTCCCTGACTTCTTGCACATAACGATCTTCTTTGCTCATCGGCTCAAGAGCATCAATCATCTGATAAACTTTTTGCAAATCACTCGCTGATGCCGCTCTGAAATATTGTCCTTTGGTTGTTTCCGCCAATTCTTTCAGCTCTGTCTCGTCGATTCCTTGCAAACCGACTGCCGTCAACATCTTAAAGAACAAATTAGGTGAACCGACACCAATGGTATATATTTTAATATTTTCTTGTTTGGCTAATTTAATAGCCTCCGACATGGATAAAGAACCATCATTGTTTTCGCCGTCGGTCAACAAAACGATTACCTGACTGTCAGGCTGTTTGTTTAATCGCATATTTTTTAAAGCTAACGCCAAGGCATCACCGATACTGGTTGAATCACCGGCCATACCGGCTTGCATTGAATACAGTATATCTTGAACTGCTGACTTGTCATAAGTCAAAGGTGCTTGCAGGTAAGCTCTGGTACCAAACAAAATCAATCCGACCCGATCACTGGCGCGTTTTTTTACAAAGTCAGCCACCGTATGTTTGACAGCATCCAGTCTTGTCATGCGATGACCGCGATAACTGAAATCAGTTTCCAACATTGAAGTTGATATATCCAAAACCAACATAATGTCGCGTCCTTCATCAGGAAGCGGGTGTGCTTCTCCGACAACTTGCGGTCGTGACAACGCCAAACATAGCAATCCCCATATTAAATAAAGGTACAAGAATTTTGCTGACCAAGCTGTTTTATAATCGGTAGTTGTGCGCCACAATCCTTTGCTCTTGATATTAATGTTTTTCAAATCGGCAATAAACGGAATCCTCAAGGCATCACCATACAATCCTTTTACCGCTGGTAAAAGATAATACACTAACCATGGCAAGATGAGCAGGGCAAAAGCATAAGGAAAAGCTAAGGTTATCATAGATTTTCCCCTATCCAGTTACGGCAAAAAAGTCGCAACCCGTCAATATCATTACTGCTGAAATCAGTAATGTCTTCCGGCATATAAGGTGCATTGAGCAACAAATCGCGCTCTTGTTTTTTTAATTTGTTTTTGCAATGATTCTCTACAAAATCTATCCAAGCTTTACCGCTTAAACTTACTGCTGAAGGATATTTGTAGATACATATTCTTCGCAAAATTTCCGACATATCGGCTGCTGATTTTATATCATTTTTATTTTTTAATTTTTCCAACAGACGTAAAGCATATAATTTTTTAGATTTGCGTCTGATGTATTTCCACAAATAGTACAGGGCAACAAAAGCTGTAATGCTGCCCAAAATAACCCACCAACCATAAGCCAAAGGCCAAACGGAAACTCCGTTTGGCAAATGGATATCTCGAAGTTGCGGCAAATTATCTGAAACAGGCATCATTTTTTTCTATCTCTCTTCCCTTTTTAATATTTAGGGATTGCCGATACGATAATCAAGTTTAATTCAGTTTAATTATACCGAATTTTTTCTTTCCTAAAGCTATTTTAATTTGTCCTTGAGCATTGTCGGCGGCACTCAAGCGATAATTTTCATCAACGACCGTGTTGTCGTTTAACTTCAAACCGCCTTGTTTTATCAATCGGCGAGCTTCACCTTTAGAAGCACAAAAACCGATTCCGACAAATGCATCCAAAATCCCGCATCCCTCTTCACAAGTGAAAGTCGGCAGATTGTCGCCCAAAGCACCTTGTTCAAAAGTTTTAGCAGCGGTGTCGCGTGCAGATACGGCTTCTTCTTCACCGCGGCATATTTTGGTTGCTTCAAAGGCTAAAATTTTCTTGGCCTCATTGATTTCTTTATCTTGCAAACTTTCCAAGCGGCGCACTTCCTCAATCGGCAAATCAGTGTATATACGCAAGCATTTGCCAACTTCGGTATCGCCGATATTGCGAAAATATTGATAGTAGTCATAAGAAGATAATTTATCCTCATTAATCCACACAGCATTGCCCTCGGATTTGCCCATTTTTTTACCATTCGCATCAGTGATAATCGGTGAGGTATAGCCAAACAACTCGACATCATATTTGCGACGACCTAATTCGGTGCCCGAGGTTATGTTGCCCCATTGATCGGAGCCGGCAATCTGAGCACGACAATTATATTTTTGATACAAAACGCAAAAGTCATAACCTTGCAGCAGCATATAGTTAAATTCCAAAAAGCTCATCGGCTGTTCGCGTTCCAATCTGGTTTTGACGCTGTCCATGGTGAGCATCCGATTTACGGAATAGCAGGTGCCGATATCACGCAAAAATTCCAAATAATTTACATCCTTAAACCAATTCCAGTTGTCTTCCATAATGGCATCTGACGGCTTTTCACCAAAATTCAAAAATTTTGCAAATGATTTTTGCAAACCTTTAATGTTGTGGCTGAGAGTTTCCTCACTAAGAAACGGACGCAATTTATCCTTGCCCGACGGATCACCGATACGGGCAGTTGCACCGCCGACCAAAGCAATCGGTTTGTGTCCGCATCTTTGAAACCAACGCAACATCATCAATGGCACAATATGACCGACATGCAAACTGTCGCCGGTGGGGTCTGATCCCAAATAGCCGACTGCCGGTTTGCCTGCTTTTTCGCACTCATACAGATAGGTATCAAATCCTTCTAAATTGGTGCATTGATTGTAAAAACCGCGTTCCAGCATAATGTTCAAGAATTCAGACTTCAGTTGTGTCATCAATTTTATCCTCAAATTAAATTATAACCAAATGTTAACTCCTGTCGAATATAATCCAAATCGACAAATTAGCATATTAGCAGATATTTTTGCTATTGCAAGAAAGGAGTTAAAGTTTTATGCCGTCATTACAAACTTATCGTGCGCTGGGGCTGTCCAGCGGTTCGGAATTAGATGGATTAATTGCCTCGGTTATTGTAACTGATGGTGTTGATGTTTTTGAAATGTGCGGCAATTTTGAATTTCCTTTTGATGAAGAATTAAGAGAAAATTTGCGTGCTTTGCATAAAAAATATCCTGATATTGATGAAGCTGGCAAATCTCAGATTGAAGAGCAGTTCACAGCTTTTTGCATTTCTTCAATTCAAGAAATTTTGGCAAGCGATAGTGAAATTAATTTGCTTGGATTCGGCGGGCATATTATTTGCCATAAACCCAATGAACATATTTTATGTCAAATCGGTGACAATGAAAAAATTGCCCATGAATGTCATATCAAAACAGTCGGGCACCTGCGTGATGCCGATATCTTATCCGGCGGCAGGGGCGCTCCTTTAGCGGCAATTTACCATTCGGCTTTGTCGCAAAACATAGCAAAACCGGTTGTTTGGGTTGATGTCGGAGGTGTCAGTGCCTTAACTTATATCGGGCATAATGGTGAAATGCAGGCCTTTGATACCGGCGCCGGAAATGCTGTTATCAACGAATGGGTTAACAAACACGCGCATATGCAAGCTGACTACAATGGGAGTTTGGCAATCAGCGGTCATATTCATGACGATGTGCTAATCTCGCTTATGCGTCACAAATTTTTGTCTCAGCCTCCGCCTAAAGCTGCTGAAAAGAGTACTTTCGATGACAAAATTGAACATTTGGAAGGCCTGAGTTTGGAAGACGGCGCGGCAACCGCAACGGCTTTTGTAGCAGATTCTATTATTAAAGCAATTAATGATTTTGTGCCGGAGCAACCGCAAAAAGTAATTATCTGCGGAGCCGGAGCTAAAAACCCGACCTTAATGCGTTTTCTGCGCCAACGCTCGGAAAATATGGAAATATGTTGTGCCGAAGATTTTGGTTATGCCTCGCAAGCCATTGAAGCGCAAGCTTTTGCCTTTTTGGCAGTGCGTCGTTGCAATCAAATGCCGACATCTTATCCTTTTACTACCGGAGCGGCAGTTGAGGTTATCGGTGGAGAAATTTATCTTTAAGCTTTAAAAATCAGCTTCCTTAACGGCTTTGTCGGTGGCAAAGTCTTTGGTGCGCTGAGTAGTATTTTGAATACTTTCGCTTAAAGATGAATCCTTGAATTTTTGCACTGCTTCATCGACATATCCGTTGTCATAAAGCCATTTTCCGCCATATATGACAGCTGCCAAAATTGCCAGCCAAATTATCGGTTTCATTTTATCTTTCTCCGGTTATTTTAGTTAACGATTGTCTGTTTAGTTGTTTTATAAATTGTTCGGCATAACATTTATGATCTTCCCAGCATGAGATGGTGAGCTTCCAGTGTAAGGAAATTTTGACCACAAATGTAGTCATTAGTTTTTGAGGATTACGCGGACCGGCATAAATTTTTTCACGCCAGATTTTAGTGTCATAGTTATTAATTGATTTGGTCTCTTGCGGAGGGGCTATTGGTTGTTCATCCTCATCAACATAATCCAAATCTATCCTTGTTGCCAACTCGGAATGTGGCTGACCGGCGGTGTTAAATGTTTGGTATATATCACAGCTGACGGCATCTTTGCCCAAATTTTTGATAGTTCGGCAAAAATTATGTTGGTGCTGATAATTTGCTCCGGCAATAATTCCTTCAAATATTGAACGCAGGCTGTTCACCTGCTGCAAACTGGGAGCCACCGCCGAAGCATTGTGCCAACACAATACTAACGCAAACAAAATTAAGATTGGTTTTGGCATTTTTAATTTTCCGTTTTAGCTGTCTGCTTTTGTAATTCATCAAGTTTTACTTTGACTTTTTCACGAAGTCTTATTTTTATCTCAGATATACTCTCACTGCCGATGACCGATTTCAAACAATTTACATCAATATCGTGCCAAAATTTTTCTGAAACATCTTTATATCCTTCACCGCTGATTTTGGCTTTGATGGACAGTGTTCCGATTGAGCCGATTGTATATGCGGTATTTTTTTCTTCATCAAAAGCTTCCATAATTTCCATTCCGTTCCGATTACTTTTGCGGAACTTATCGGCGTTTATATTATCACCTCCTATTATATAGAGTTGTGAAGAACTTTCGTTTTCGCTTGCTTTATTGAGGTCATCACTATCCATAGCTTCAGGAAGGGCATCACTTACAGCTTGGGCTGTTTTTTGGGGCATATCATTAAAAGCTTTTGCCATATCTTCAACCATGCACAGACAATACGAATTCATCAACTCAAGGTTAGCGTTTGATTGATTAATCTCAAAATTGCCGCTGGCAAAATTATCGCCGGTTGTGGCATCAGGATTAATCGCAAATTTGCTTAAATTATCGGGGGTTATGCATTTTATGACGGCTTCAGCCTTTTCTTTTGTCAGAGCTCCGGACTTTTGGTCTTCATCTTTGCAAACTTCAGCTATTGCATGTATATGCGTAAAAGTATCCACCATAGAGCCTAATGCCGAACCGATTGCTTCAACAGCAGGCTGAATAACGGTATCTACGGTGGTATTTATTTGTTCATTGAGTTTGTCAAAAGCTTCATCAACTTGTTCTTGAGTTATTTCCTGAGCATAAATTGCTTGCTGGCTGGCGGCGAGAAAGGCTGATACTAAAAATATAATTTTTTTCATATTAAACACTCCCAAATACCACTTTATTATAGGACTAAAATTTTAATATCGGTTTAATTTGTTACTTTATTAACAATAGTTCTTGTCATAAAAATAAAACATTATAAAATACACCTGCTTTATAGTATAATAACAGAGGATTGAAATGAGTTTGAACGAAGGAAAAGAACCGGTAGTTTTGCAAGTGTTGCCGGAGATGGAACATGGCGGAGTAGAGGTCGGTACAGTGGAAATTGCTGCCGGCTGTCAGGAAAAGGGAATTAAAAATTTTGTAGCATCGTCCGGCGGTCGTATGGTCTATGATTTGCAAAAAATCAAAGTTCAGCATTTTGAATTACCGCTAAAGACTAAGAATATATTCAAAATGCGCGCCAACGCAAAGAAATTAGCTAAAATCATTAAGGAAAACGGCATCAATATCGTGCACGCAAGGTCACGCGCTCCGGCTTGGAGTGCCTATTGGGCGGCAAAGAAAACCGGCGCAACTTTCTTAACCACTTATCATGGCACCTATGGGTTGGGCTTCTTAAAGTTGAAAAAGATATATAATCGGGTAATGACTTATGGTAAGCTGGTTATAGCCATTTCAGAGCATATTAAAAAACACATAATGAGTGAGTATAAAGTTCCGGAAGAAAAAATTCGCCTGATTCATCGCTGCGTAAATTTGGATAATTTCAGTCCTGAAAAAGTCAGCCAAGAGCGCATGATTAAGGTGATTTCTGATTATAACATTCCTGAAGATAAGCCGGTTATATCGCTTATTGGTCGTATTACGCCGTGGAAAGGACAAGCTTTATTGTTGGAAGCATTATCAAAAATGCACAACAAAAATTACTGCTGTCTGATTGTCGGATCTGATCAGGGACGCACTTCATACAGCAACAAACTCAAAGATATGGTAAAAAAGTATGGGCTTGATGATCGTGTCCAATTTATTGAACATAGTTTTGACATTCCGGCACTGTTGATGATTTCCGACATCGTGCTGTCAACAGCCATAGAGCCGGAGGCTTTTGGACGTGCGGCCATTGAAGGTCAGGCTATGGGAAAGATTGTGATTGCTTCTAATATCGGCGGCTCTTTAGAGAATACCATCGATGGTGTTACCGGTAAGTTGTTCAAGAGCGGCGATGCTGATGATTTGGCTTCAACCATTGATTGGGCACTTGATTTGCCGAATCAGGAAAAAGCCAAGATTAGTGCTGCGGCAATCCAAAATGTAAAAGAGCACTTTACTAAACAAATAATGTGTGATAAGACGATAGCTGTTTATCGAGAATTAATGAAACAATAAGAAAGGAATAATTGAATTATGGTTGCGATTAAACTGCCGGATGGCAGCATTAAAGAAATGGAGAACGGGGCAAGCGGAGCTGATTTGGCTCAAGCCATAAGCCCTAATTTGGCAAAAGCGGCATTAGCTGTTGAAATTAATGGTGAATTAAAAGATTTGACCACTCCTATCACAACCGATTCGACCGTTCGCATTATCACAGCTAAGGACAAAGAAGGTTTGCATATTTTGCGCCACACCTGCTCGCACATCATGGCTCAGGCAGTTAAGGAATTGTGGCCGGATGTACAGGTTACCATTGGTCCGGCTATTGACAATGGTTTTTACTATGACTTTTCGCGACAAGAACCTTTTACGACCGAAGAGTTTGAAAAAATTGAAGCCAAAATGCACGAAATCGTCAAACGCGATGAAAAATTGGAGCGCATTGTTATGCCGCGTGCCGAAGCTATCAAATTTTTTGAAGATTTGGGCGAAAAATACAAAGCTGAGATTATTCGCGATTTACCCGAAGATGAAACCATCAGCCTGTATCGTCAAGGTTCGTTTACCGACTTGTGCCGCGGACCTCATGTTCCCTCAACCGGCAAAGTTGGCGATGCTTTCAAATTGATGAAAGTTGCCGGTGCCTATTGGCGCGGCGATTCGTCCAAAGAAATGTTGCAACGCATTTATGCTACGGCTTGGGCTGACAAGAAAGAATTACAGGCTTATTTAGATATGCTGGAAGAGGCGGCCAAGCGCGATCACCGCAAATTGGGTCGGGAAATGGATTTGTTCCATTTTGAGCCGGAATATGCCCCCGGTGCCGTTTTTTGGCATGATAAAGGTTATCGCATTTATCGTAAATTGATTGAATATATGCGTAATCGCCAAGAGCATAACGGCTATGTTGAAATTTGCACTCCGCGCGTTATGGACCGAGTTTTGTGGGAGACTTCAGGGCATTGGGAAAAATATGGTGCTCACAACTACTCCGGTCAAACCGAAGACGGCAAGTGGTTTTGTATCAAACCGATGAACTGCCCCGGCGGTGTTTTGGTCTATAAACAGGGAATTCGTTCTTACCGTGATTTGCCGCTGCGCATGGCTGAGTTCGGCAAAGTCAATCGCTATGAGGCTTCCGGATCTTTGATGGGCTTGATGAGAGTTAGAGAATTCACTCAGGATGATGCCCATATTTTCTGCACTCCTGAACAGATGGAAGAAGAATGCATCACCACCCTAAAGTTGATTTTTGACATTTATAAAGACTTTGGTTTTGACAATGTTAAGATTTATCTGTCCACCCGTCCGGAAAAGCGTATCGGCTCGGATGAGATTTGGGATTTGTGTGAAAAATCTTTGGCCAATGCTTTGACCACGCATGGTTATGCCTTTGAGATTAACGAGGGCGAGGGGGCTTTTTATGGTCCCAAGCTTGAATTTATCCTAAAAGATGCCATCGGGCGCGAGTGGCAGTGCGGCACCATTCAGGTTGATATGAATCTGCCTGAGCGCTTTGACATCAGCTACATCGGCGAAGATGGCGAAAAACATCAACCGGTGATGTTGCATCGTGCCTTGTTTGGCTCGATTGAACGTTTCTTAGGCATTTTGATTGAGAATCATGCCGGCAAATTGCCTTTGTGGTTGTCGCCTGAGCAAGTAGTTGTATGCCCGATTGTCAGTGAATTTGATGATTATGCATGCGAGGTTGCTGACACATTACGCAAAGCCGGATTGTTGGTCAGCACAGATTTGCGCAATGAAAAAATCAATTACAAAGTTCGTGAACATTCTGTTGCCAAGATTCCGGTTATTGCCGTGGTCGGTGCCAAAGAGCGCGACAACAAAACGGTTACCATTCGTCGCATCGGCTCCGAAAAGCAAGAAGTTGTTCCTTTGGATGACTTGGTTAAAATGCTCACTGATGAGGCAAAAATGCCGCACATGGATGAATAATCACAATCTTAAAAGAGCTGCTAAATGCGGCTCTTTTTTTTATTAGCATTAAATGTTTTTTTATTCCAAAAGCATTGACATTGATTGCAAAATGCAATATTTCATAAGCGAAAATATTTTATAATTTAATAAGGAGAACAAAATGAGTGCAATTATTGATATTCATGCACGCGAAATATTGGATTCGCGCGGAACTCCGACTGTTGAAGCCGAAGTTGTGTTGCAAAGCGGAGCTTTTGGCCGCGCTGCTGTACCGAGCGGAGCTTCAACCGGTGTTCACGAAGCGGTTGAGTTGCGCGATGGGGACAAAAAGCGTTTTGGCGGCAAAGGTGTATTGAAAGCAGTTGAGAATGTTAACGAAAAGATTTATGACGCTTTGGCCGGCATGGATGCAGAGGATCAAATTGCTATTGATAATACCATGATTGAGCTTGATGGCACCGACAACAAGGGCAAATTGGGCGCCAATGCTATTTTGGCTGTTTCTTTGGCAGTTGCCAAGGCTCAGGCTGAAGAAGCCGAATTGCCGTTGTATCGTTACATTGGCGGCACCATGGCTTGCACTTTGCCTGTTCCGATGATGAACATCTTAAACGGCGGCAAGCACGCTGATAACCCGATTGACATTCAAGAATTTATGATTATGCCGGTTTCGGCTTCCAGCATCAAAGAAGCGATTCGCATGGGTGATGAGATTTTCCAAGCCCTGAAAAAGAATCTCAAGGCCGCCGGCCACAACACCAATGTTGGTGATGAGGGCGGTTTTGCTCCCAATTTGCAGTCGGCTGAAGAAGCCTTGGAAATGATTGTAAAATCTATTTCTGATGCCGGCTATAAACCCGGTGATGATGTTGTTTTGGCAATTGACGCTGCATCATCTGAGTTCTATGAGAACGGCAAATATGAGATGAAGGGCGAGGGCAAGTCATACAACAGCGCTCAAATGGTTAAGTTTTATCAGGATTTGTGCAATCGTTTTCCGATTTTCTCAATTGAGGACGGCATGGCTGAAGACGATTGGGAAGGTTGGAAGATGTTGACCGACGCTTTGGGCGACAAAATTCAGTTGGTTGGCGATGACTTGTTTGTTACCAATCCTGAGCGCTTGGCTCAAGGCATTGAGAAAAAAGTTGCCAACTCAATTTTGATTAAGGTTAACCAAATCGGCAGCTTAACCGAGACAATGAAAGCTGTCAACATGGCTCTGCGCCATGGCTATACCGCTGTTTTGTCGCACCGCTCCGGTGAGACCGAAGATACCACTATTGCTGATATTGCGGTTGCCACCAACTGCGGTCAAATCAAAACCGGCTCAATGTCGCGTACTGACCGCTTGGCTAAATACAATCAACTTATCCGCATTGAGGAAGAGTTGGGCGATATGGCGGTTTATGCCGGCAAATCTATTTTGAAAAAATAGGCTCAGCAATAACTAAATTAAAAAAAGCGGCTCATCAAAGAGCCGCTTTTTTTGATATATAAAAAATCCCCTTTGGCAAACCAAAGGGGAAAAGAAATTTAATCTAAAAGTCCAGGATTAAGTCCAGGATTAAACCCACCATCGTCCAGCGGATTTATTTTGCCATATCCGGCGCCGCTATTGTATGCACTATCGCTGGACCAATCATCGGTATCAGCACCATAGTAATATACACAACGTACATTGCGTGGGCGATCAGCGTCGCCGGTTTGCCAGCTTTGTGCTACGCCAAACTTAGCCTCGCCGGTACGCGGCAACGGACGATAAAACCAAGTGTAGTCATAATTCTTGATGCCTTTTTTGGTTACCTCATTATATGGAGAAACATCGCTCGGACCGGTATAATCATCAATGGTATAACCCATAGTTGAAGCCCATAATGATTCATTGCTAAGGAACGAATATTTTTTTGTCCCTGTATTGATGAGAAGTGCCGGTTTGTTAACTTGCTTATTCGTTCCAATCCAATTTTTCAAAACATCTTTAACATCATTAAAGAATGTCCGAGTATTAGCTATTTCGGTAGACCCGCTTCGCACATCAAGAGAGTCATACCGTAATCTGATAGGCAACAGACCTGAAGCGGCATTTATATACTCCATATCCTCAAAAGATTTTGCTGCTCTGATTTTGGCTCCGATAGCCTTCAGTTCGGTTTTCAATGTTGCCGGATTAGCAGTCAAAAGCGGATTGGTTCCGCCGCTAATCGCTTTCATTATGGTTGGAGTATTAATACCGATTAAGTTAACTTTTATATCTTGCTTGTTTGAGCTGTGTTTTGGATCATAGTTGTACTTGGCAACAAAACGAGCTGCTGCTGCCAAACCGGCATTTACCTTTTCGATATTGTCGCCTAAAACACCCAAATCGCCGATTGATGGCAGAAACCAATAATTTCCTGCCGGATCATAATAGGTTGATCCCCAACCCCCAAAGTCAAAGGCCATTTCATAAACAAGTGGTTCAGGACCATCACCGCCTGCCACTCCTCCCATAACATTACAAGTGTTACCACACATTGTTACATCATGACTATATTCATAAGAAGCTAGGGTAGAAGGATTGAGCCTGTCTCTATTCATCATCATACATCTGGTCGCTGCTGCAGTTTCAACCTTTGTGCCTCGAGTCGTAAACGTGCCGGTACAAAAACGACCATAACAACCTGCAGCCTCTCGCTCAGCTGAGGTGGCAGGCCTTTCTGATATTATTTTATTTTGGTTATCTTTTGCCCATTCATAAAGCTTTCTGGTATCAGCATAACCGCCTACTGACTTTTTCGTTGAGCGATAATCCAAAGCTGCTTGTTTGCAACGTTGCACCTGAGCACAATCAGAACTCAACGGTTTGAAAATTTCACTTCCTAATTTATAATCCTCAAATCGCAACAATTTTTGCGTTCCTGAAGCATCAATATAAGGCTCAAAAGCTGTCGTCTGAATCTTGATATCTTCAACAGTTAAACCGGAAAACGGTTTGATGGAATTGTATGCCGGACCTTCACCATTGTTACTGTCTTTCAGCTCAACCATTTTTTTGAAAAATGCTTTGGGGGTTTCTTCCAAATTAAATTTCTTGTTTTTGAGGGCAGCGCCGGAAAGCTGGAATTCTGTTCTGGCATTGTAATTACATTCACAACTGTCATAATCAATCAATGTATTAACATTTGGTGCCGGCGTACCGATAGAATATTCAGTTGTAGTATTGTTAATCAAGACAGCTGTCGGAAAATCCATTTTAACCTTTTCATATTTAAGTTGAAATGATTGAGGTGCTCCGCTGGTGTCCAGTTTTTGAGCTACCCCTGGAAACTTTACAGTAGAAGGAACTTCTTTGGTTTCCTTTTGATAAAGATCTGTTGGATTAACTTTGTAAAACGGCTCAACGATTTTATAGGTCGAGTTGGTTATAGTTGTAGAATGCAACAAATCTTGTTCTCTGGTTCTAACCGCAGGAACCATGCTTCCACCTTCCAACTCAACTGCCAATTTGTTTTCAGGGTCAAACACCACAGCTTTCGGCATAACCCCTTCGGGGACTTTATCCAAATCATAATAGCATCGTTTGTCGTCAAACAATATGTCACCGGCCTCACAAACTTTAGACTTACTGCGATAACAATAAACTTTGCTGTCATCAAAAGGACACTTTAAAGTAGGATATGAGCAATTATTTCCACTGTCATCACATCCGCAATTAGTTTTTGTCAACACATAGCCCATGTCAGCACACTTTTCAGTGGTATTAACCGTATCACAATCCGGAGTAGCTGCATAAGCCATATTCAAAACCATTGAGGTTGATAATGCCGTAAATGTCATAAATATCTTTTTCATTTTTAAATCCTCCTTAATTATAAGCCTTTCTTATCGAGACTATCATGGAACGAACTGGCAGAAATGCCGCTAAATGCTGATACGCTCATAGTTGCTTCATTAGATAAATCGACTCCCGGCACAATTTTTTCTCTTGCCTCAATGATTGAGCTGAATCGTGAGGGTCTTGAAACGGCAGGAACAGCAGGATCACTGTCGCCGCAAATGCTCTTCTTGCCAACTTTTGCAACATTTTCATATTGCGAAGCATCAACACCAACCAAAGTTACACAGTGTACCACATCGCCGAGTAAAGATAATTGTAAATCCCAAGAGTATGTTACATCACCTTTATCACGATCGGTGGCATTACTACCTCTTTGAAGAGGACACATAACACCGGTGGTTGTACCGCTACTGTTGGACAAATACATCGCTGAGGTAATTGTTCTGCCCAACTCTCTTTTCATCAATACCTCAGGGCTCTTTACATTAGCAAGATTTTGTCCGTTAAATCCGCTCGGGAATACCGAAGTTTGAGAAGCGGCGGCAAGCAAAGCCTGACGATATTTTTCCAACATTTCCGAATCTTCCATCAGGTTTTTGATATCGCCCGGAGCCGGCAAAAACCAATCTTGTCCACCCGAGGTACGACCAACACACAGCTTTGCTGCTTCACTGCTTAAACCTATTTTGCGGGTAGCCGCAGCTCCGCTGGGAGCAGGCGCAAAGGATACAACTCCGTTTGCATTTATGCTGGTCATGCGTGGATTGATAAATCCGCTATTAAGTTCTTTAATCCTCATCATCGGGAATTGCTCAACCTTTTTCATACCGCAACTGCAGTTATAGATGGTCCTTGATGGTAATACACTAGTGGACTGGAAAGTTTCAGATAATTCCGCAACTGTTTGAGGTACGGTTGCACCGCGTAAACCAAAGTTTTCCACAACATGCGGTTTGGCATAATTCTGAGCAAGCAAAGGTTTAACTTTAACAATCGGTCTGAATTTGTTTGTGCTGGCATCAATATATGGAGATGCACAGTTGCCGCTGCGCAAGTCTTTACAAATAAGCATTAAACCGGCTGCGGCTGTTTGAGTTGCCGCGTTAGGTATTTTGGGGGTTATAGGAGAACTCCTCGTCCAAGTAACATTCAGTTTATCTGTCGGCAAACTATTCATATACGGCAACCATGTTTGACCGGTAACCGCCGGACTATATACCGACTTTTTCAATTCACGCATAGCATAAATTTCACGTAAAACATTCTCCTTTAACTTAGTAAAGTTTTCAGAGCTTATGGTTGCGGGGCTAATATCGCACACATCTTCCAACAACTGCTCCATCGCCGTTACATTACATACCGGAACATAACGGTCAATATTGATATTAAAAGCACCATTGTTCGCCAGCAGATTGGTAATATAGTAGCCATTGTTGCTGGTGGTTGTGGTGTAATATCCGCCGCTGGTGGCAACACCGGCATTGCTAAAAGTCTGGTCATAATCATTTATGCTGAAAACATTGCCGTATGGAACTTCAACCTCAGAAAACGGCGCACCGTTACAATCCTTAACTTCATTGGTTACTGCGGAAAATAATCCTGTTGCACTGCTGGTTTTTTTCTCACAAACAATACCGGATTGTACACCGACATTGCGCCATACAATTTGTCCCGAGTGCCCACCAATATTGCGTACATAATTCTCGCCGGAATAAGCCGAACCATAGAATGACAAATCAATTGCCACCTTGTCGTTCAACATAAATCCGATAGGAGTTTTGCCATTGGCATCGCTGCCTTTCCAGCAGCCTATGTTATTGTTGGCATCAGTATATAATGTGTCACCGGCAACGCAGTTATAGCCGCCGCAATAGAACTTATCATCATCAAACGGACAGGCCAAACGAGTATGAGTGCGCTCGCACTCTTCAGCAGTGCGGTTATACCCTAAAGCATCACAATCACGCGTGCTGCAAGTCATGGATTCGTTACCGGGCACGCTTTCCGGAACATTAGCACTATCGCCGCAGAACAACGCTTGTTCATTAAACGGACATTTAATCGCTTTATACCCCTTACATTCATTGGCAGTTTGGTTAAAACCCAATTGCGCACAAGTCGGATGAGATGATCCGCAATTAAAAGTTGTTGCCAAAGCCGAAAAAGGCGTCAGTAAAGCTACTGCACCCAAAACTCCCATGTTCAGCTGTTTCACCATAATAAATCTCCTTTATCACGCCAACAGCCAAACCTCCAATTTGACTGTGTGCAGTTTTACGTACAAAAAATATATAAATTTGACTGTATCAAATCTACACGCTAAAACAAGTGTAAAACAAATTTATACCATAAGCAAGATTTTTTTGTGTTATTGGATAATATTTCATTTTTCTGTCACAAAACTTTTTTATGGTGTGCAAAAAAAGTGCTTCAACTTTGGTGAAGCACTTGAATTTTAATGTTATTTTCCTATTACTTTTTTCCCACCCATATAAGGATGTAATTTAGGCGGAATATTGACCGTGCCGTCAGCATTTTGATGATTTTCGATAAACGGCACCAAAGCGCGCGGAGTAGCTATACCCGTATTGTTCAAGGTATGAACAAACTTAACTTTGCCGTCGGCATTTTCTCTATATCGCAAATTGGTGCGTCTTGCCTGCCAATCGGTAATGTTGGAGCAGGAATGCGTTTCACGATAGCAATTTTGAGACGGCACCCAAGCTTCCAAGTCATACTGGCGATATTTAGGCGCACCCATGTCTCCGGTGCAAATGTCCAAAACCTGATAAGGAATTTCCAAATCTTGCAAAATTTCTTCCGATATTTGTAACAATTTTTGGTGCCATTTTTCGCTTTCGTTAATGTCGTTTTTGCAAATAACGAATTGTTCGGTTTTCATAAACTGGTGCACTCTTACCAGTCCGCGGGTATCTTTACCGGCGGCACCGGCCTCGCGGCGAAAACACGGCGAAAATCCGGCATATAAAATCGGCAACTGATTCTCGGATAAAATCTCATCGGCGTGCATTGAGTTCAAAATCAATTCCGCAGTGCCCGAGAGATAAATGTCATCGGCCGGCATATAATAAATTTCATCGCGCGAAAACGGCAAATAGCCTTGTCCGTAAAGCGGTTTTTCTTTGGAAATTGACGGAACCGTAATTACCGTAAAACCGTTGTTGCGCAACTTGTCTAACACCATCATATGCATGGCCAATTCCAGTTTGGCCAAATCATTTTTTATGGCATAAGTTCTGGTGCCGGAAATACGGGCAATTCGCTCCATTTCTCCCCAATCGTTGAACTCCATCAGCTCAATATGGTCGCGCGGCGTAAAGTCAAATTTTCTCGGTTCGCCCCACTTGCGAATAACCACATTTTCGGAATCATCTTTGCCGTCAGGACAATCGGCACTCGGCATATTGGGCAGTCCCAACATCATCAAATCATATTCAGCCTGAGCCTTGTCCAGCTCGACCTGCTTTTCTTTCATTTCTTCGCCGATTTGTTTGCTCTTGGCGATAATTGCGGCTTTTTCTTCCGCCGGTGCTGATTTGATGGCATTACTGAGCTTGTTTTTTTCTTCCGATCCGGCTTGAACGGCAGTTTTTAGCTTGTTAAGCTCTTTATATTGATTGATAAGAGCATCAATCTTGGCGGCCTCATAACCCTTGCGGCCGAGCGATTTTTTAACTTCATCAGTGTGTTCGACAATATATTTGATATCCGGCATAACTGTTATAATCCTATAAATTAAATGTTGATTTAAATCTTGCGCTATGTTAAGCATAACTCAAAATAATTTCAACAGAAAATTAAAAAGGTAACAATTTAATGTTTGAAGATAAGACAGTTTTGACAGGAGTAAAACCTACCGGAACCCCGCATTTGGGCAACTATATGGCGGTTATTTCTCCGGCTATCAAAATCGGCAGTACCGCTAAAAATCATTATATGTTTATCGCCGATTATCATGCCATCAATGCCGAAAAAGATCCGGCTGTTTTGCGGCAAAAATGTCAGGAAATTGCCTGTGGTTATTTGGCTTGCGGGCTCAATCCCGATCACTCGGTGTTCTATCGTCAATCAGATGTGCCGGAAATTTTGGAGTTTACCACCATTTTGTATGCTTATACGCCTAAAGGTTTTATGAACAAGGCTCATGCTTACAAAGCTTTTGTTGATAAAAATCGTGCCGCACAAAAACCCGATGATGACGGCATTAATATGGGACTTTATACTTATCCCGTGCTTATGGCGTCCGATATTTTATCATTTGATACCGATGTTGTTCCGGTTGGTAAAGATCAGGTCCAACATGTTGAAATTGCGCGCGATATTGCCGGAATTATCAATGCTCATTAT
Source organism: uncultured Pseudomonadota bacterium (assembly GCA_902763535.1). Taxonomy (GTDB): domain Bacteria; phylum Pseudomonadota; class Alphaproteobacteria; order RF32; family CAG-239; genus CAZU01. Next base: position 108,646 of record CACWSG010000004.1, read on the forward strand.
AATCGTGAAATATTGCATCTCCCCGAATATTATCTAAAAGAGAATATCGCAATCATTCCCGGAGTTGACGGGCGCAAAATGAGCAAATCTTATGATAATGTCATTCCTTTGTTTGCAGATGATGCTACCATAAAAAAAGCAGTTTATTCCATAAAAACGGATTCGCGCTCACTGGAAGAGCCTAAAGATCCGGATTCTGTTTTGGTTTATCAGATTTATAAAGCCGTTGCTTCTGATGAGCAGGTTAAAGAGATGGCTGACGGTCTGCAACAAGGCAAATTAGGCTATGGCCACATTAAAGCCATGTTGCTCGAGGCTATCGTCAATCTTGTTAAAGAGCCGCGTGAAAAATACAACTATTATATGGCACATTTTGATGAAGTTGAGGGAATGTTGCAAAATGGTGCCGCAAAGGCTCGCCCGATTGCCCGACGCACACTTGACAGACTGAAAGATGCCGTTTTCGGTCGTTAGCTTTTGTCTTGCACATGAAATAATTTGCCATAAGTATCTTGACTCTTGGCTTTGGCTGTATTAAAGTCCTCATCGAATAATGACTTTATTTTGAAGGCAATAAAATGTTGAAGCACAAAATATTCATATCATCAATTACCATTATCCCTTAAGGGGGATTGTGCTTTTATTTTTTTTCTTTTTTTTAGTTTTTAGATTTTATCAATTTAATTTTAGGGTATTTTAATAATGAAACATTATGCAGATGTAAAGGCTAAGCCTGACTTTTCCGCGATGGAAAAAGAAATTTTGAAGTTTTGGGAAGAAGATAAAACTTTTGAAAAGTCGGTTCATAATCGTGACGGTGCGGCGGAATTCGTATTTTATGACGGACCTCCGTTTGCCAACGGCACTCCGCACTATGGGCATATTATGGTGTCTTATGTTAAAGATGTGGTAGCCCGTTTTCAAACCATGAACGGCAAAAAGGTTGAACGTCGTTTGGGCTGGGATTGCCACGGACTTCCGGCTGAAATGTCGGCTGAAAAGCAGTTGGGCGTTTCCGGACGCAAGCAAATTGAGGCTTTTGGGGTTGAAAAATTCAACAATTTCTGCCGTTCTGATGTGCTCAAATATTCCGGCATTTGGGTTGATATGTTTAAACGTATCGGTCGTTGGGTTGATTTTTCCAATGATTATAAAACCATGAATTTGCCTTTTATGGAGAGTGTAATCCACAATTTTAAGGAGCTTTATGACAAAGGTTTGGTTTATGAAGACTATCGAGTTTTGCCTTATTCATGGGCGGCCGAAACTCCGCTTTCCAACTTTGAGGTCAACCAAGGCTATCAGGACAAAACCGATTTTGCCATTACCGTGATGTTCAAGCTTGAAAATGGTATGAAGATTCTGGTATGGACAACGACCCCTTGGACTTTACCCTCTAACCTGATGTTAGCAGTGGGCAAAGATATTGACTATGTTATTATGGAAGAAGACGGACAAAAGTATATTCTTGGCCGTGCTTTGCTCGGAAGATATAAAAAACAACTCGAGAATGCTAAAGAGGTCGGCTCGCTTAAAGGTTCCGATTTGGTCGGATTAAGCTATGAGCCGATGTTCCCGTACTTTAAGCACTTAAAAGAAAAGGGTTGCTTTAAGGTGCTTTCCGGCGAGTTTGTTTCCACCGAAGACGGAACCGGTGTTGTCCATATTGCCCCAGGCTTTGGTCAGGATGACTTTGATGTTTGCCGTGCTTATGACGAGCATTTCCCGATTATTTGTCCGGTTGATGAAGCGGGCAAGTTTACTGCGGAAGTGCCGGATTATCAGGGCAAACAAGTTTTTGAAACCAATGAGCCGATTATGGCTTGGCTCAAAGAAAACGGGCTTTTGGTTAAAAAAGAGCAATATACCCACTCTTATCCTTTCTGCTGGCGCACTGATACTCCGCTGATTTATAAAGCGATGTCGTCTTGGTTTGTTAAGGTTACCGATTTCAGAGATGAGATGGTCAAAAACAACCAACAAATCAACTGGGTGCCTGAGCATATTAAAGACGGTCGTTTCGGTAAATGGCTGGAGGGTGCAAGAGATTGGTCAATTTCGCGTAATCGTTTTTGGGGTACACCGATTCCGGTATGGAAGTCAGACAATCCGGCATACCCGAGAGTAGATGTTTTCGGATCAATAGCTGAAATTAAAGAAAAAACCGGCTTTGAGGTTACCGATTTGCATAAACCATATATTGATGATGTGGTTTATCCCAATCCTGATGATCCCTCGGGCAAAACCATGATGCGCCGTGTAGCTGATGTGTTTGACTGCTGGTTTGAGTCAGGTTCAATGCCTTATGCTCAAGTGCATTATCCGTTTGAGAACAAGCAATGGTTTGAAGAGCATTTTCCGGCGGACTTTATTGTCGAAGCCATCGACCAAACTCGCGGTTGGTTCTATACTTTGACCGTTCTTTCTACCGCTTTGCATAACAAGCCGGCATTTAAGAACTGTATTTGCACCGGATTGTTGATGGCTGAGGGCGGACAAAAACTCTCTAAACGCTTGAAAAATTATCCTGATCCGAATGAAGTTTTGGAAAATATCGGCTCGGATTCTTTGCGTTGGTTCTTGGTATCATCGCCGGTTCTAAAAGGTGGCAATTTAGCGGTTGATAAAGAGGGCAAAGAGATTGCCAAAGCCACGCGCGAGGCGCTGATTCCTTTGTGGAATGCTTTTTACTTCTTTACGCTTTATGCCAATGCCGAAAGCTATAAAGCTAAAGAAGTTTATACTTCTGCCGATGCGATGGATAATTATATCCTCTCAAAACTCAAAAAATTGGGCGAAACCGTAAAGAAAGGTTTAGAGACTTATGATGTCGCAGTTGCCTGTGATGCGGTAGCCGCATTTATTGAAGTATTAAACAACTGGTACATTCGCCGCACTCGCGATCGTTTTTGGGAAGGCGAGGGACAGGCTTTTGATGTGCTTTATACCGTATTGGTTAATTTGTGCAAAATTACCGCCCCGTTAATGCCGTTTGCCACCGAATATGTCTATAAGACATTGACTGGTGAAGAATCCGTGCATTTGTGCGACTATCCGCAATTGAGCGAGATTAAATATGATGCCAAGTTGGTTGAGGATATGGATTTCTTGCAAGAATTATGTTCGGCCGGCAAGTTTATCCGTGAGGAGAAAAAACTGCGTAATCGTTTGCCTTTGAGCTCATTGACGGTTGTTGGACGCGAGCTGCCGGAAGCTTATCAGGAAATTATCAAAGATGAGCTTAATGTAAAACAGGTCAAATTTGATAACAATTTGAGTGCTTATGCCGACAAAAAGCTTTATTTATATACTCCGCTTTTAGGCAAGAGCTTGGGCAAAGATATGGGCGCGGTTATGGCGGCCTACAAACAAGGGCAGTGGTCGATGAATGCTGATGGAACTTTGGCTATCGGCGGACATAATCTGACCAATGATTTGTTCGAAGTCCGCTTGGAAATGAAAGACGGCATCTCCGGAGCTCCGTTTGCTGAAAATAAGGCTTTGGTTACCTTGGATACCGAAGTTACACCGCAATTAAAACGCGAGGGTATGGCTCGCGACTTTGTGCGTTTGGTGCAAACTTTGCGTAAGGATAAAGACTTCAATATTTCGGATAGAATTGAGCTTTGTTATTCTACTTCATCCGATGAATTGTCTTTGGCCTTAAAAGAAAACGAGAGCTATATCGCTGAACAAGTTTTGGCTGTAAAAGTCAGCGATTCATGCACTGACGGACAAAAAGCCGATATTGAAGGCGCTGAAGTCTCTTTCAATGCTAAGGTTGCTTAAGATTGGCATAACAAAAAGCCCCATCTGAAATGATGGGGCTTTTTTTTGTCGTTGTTAACTAAGCGGCTTTACTTTTTTTTAAAGCAGCAAATTCATTCATAACACCAATGATATAATCCATTTGTTCATTGTCCAAATAAGGTGTCATCGGCAAGCTCAAAACAGTCTTTGACAATTTTTCGCAAACCGGCAATGAACGAGTATTCCACTTTGCATAAGCCGTTTGAGTGTGAACCGGACGAGGATAATAAGCACCGCAAGGAATTCCGCGCTCTTTTAAGTAAGCCATTAATTCATCACGATTCTCACAATTTATGGTATAAAGCGCATAAGCCGAACGGCAATTGGGCAAAATTTGTTGTTTATTAAAATAGTTGTCCAATTCGTTATCATAACGCGAAGCTATCTTGTAACGATTTTCCAATTCTTGATTGAAAACAGTTAACTTTTGCAACAAAACAGCACCCTGAAAAGAATTCATTCTTCCGGTAATACCCAGACGAATATTGTCATAGTGGTCCTCAGGGCTCATACCATGAACGCGGCAGGATTGTACCAATGAATTCCAAAGTTCGTTATTGGTAAATACTGCACCGCCATCGCCGTATCCGCCCAAAGGTTTGGTAGGATAGAACGAGGTTGCAGTCATATCGGCAATAGATCCGGCTTTTTTGCCATGATAAATCGAACCATAAGATTGGCAGGCATCAGACAAAACTTTCAAGTTGTACTTGTTGGCTACGGCAAATATCGCATCATAATCACAGGGAGATCCGAAAATATCAACCGCAATGATCGCTTTGGGCGACAGTTTGCCTTCACGAATAACTTCTTGAATGGCTTTTTCCAAATCGTTAACATCCATATTATAAGTATTTGGATCGGAATCAACAAACACCGGAGTTGCACCGGTAATGGCAATGCATTCAGCCGATGCTACAAAAGTGAAAGATGATACGAACACGGCATCGCCTTCCTTCAAACCCCAAGCCATCAGAGCTAAAGTCAAAGCATCAGTACCGGACCCGCAGGTCGAGCAATATTTAACATTTGAATAATTTGCCAAAGCGCTGTCCAATTGTTTGGTTTCAGGACCTTGACAATATCCGCCGTGATCTAAAATGGTCTTAAAAGCATTCAAAAACTTTTCTTGGCCAATAACTTCTTGAGTTGTTTTGCAATCAAACAAAGGGATTGCTTTCGCTGGTTTATTTAACATAGCATTTTTCCTAACAATTGATAAAAGTTCCAATTTCGTTGGTGAGAATAAGTAAATTTGCAGCAAAATGCAAAACACAATTTTTTTCTTTTCTGTAACAAAACAAAATATTTATTTTAAAAGTAAGCTTGATTTTACAAAATAAAAATGCTAAATTCGTCTGCGATATAAAATTTTACGGAGAACAAAATTGCATAGTAATGTTACCATTGCCGCTTTGAGTTTGAGCTTAATGCTGGGTGCCTGCGCATCAAATATCCATCGTAATGATGCCGATGCCGATCCCTATGAAAATATGAATCGCAAAATTTTTGCCTTTAATGACAAAGTTTATGAAAACATCTATTTCCCGATTGCCCGCGGTTATCGCAAAATAACCAGTCAAGATGTGCGTAATCGCGTATCGAACTTTGTTGACAATATTGAAGAACCGATTACCGCAGCCAACTATGTTTTGCAGCTGAAACCAAAAGAGGCCGGTATCAGTGTTGCGCGTTTTGCCGTCAACTCTACTTTGGGTTTGGCCGGTACATTTGATGTTGCAACCGGCTGGGGTTTGGGCTTAGAGCGCACCAACGCCAATACAACAATGGCCAGCTGGTGTATGGCTGATGGTCCTTATGTCGTTGTGCCTTTCGTTGGACCGGGAACAGCTCGTTCATTTGCCGGTATGGTAGTGGATTCGGCGGCAGATCCGGTTTATTGGACAACTTATAAGGATGCCAACATCCATGATAAGGCAACTTATGGTTTCGCTGCAGTCAAATACACTGACAAAATCAATTCTCTGATGGATTTATACACCGGTTTCAAGGAAGATTCGGTTGACTTGTATGCAACCTTGCGATCAGCATACCTGCAAAACCAACGCAAGTTAAAGTGTCGTTTTGCTGATGAGAGTGATGAAACCTCGCATTTTGACTTTGATTTTGACGAAGATATGGAAGACTGATAAACTTAACACTTAACTTATAAGGAAAAGGACTATGAAAAAACTTTTAGCTTTTGCCGCTGCCGCCATCGTCGGAACATTTTGTCTTAAGGCTTATGCCGAATTGGACGCCGGTGCAGCTGAAAAATTTATCAAAGACACCACATCTGAGGGTGTTGAGCAGATTATTAATGCTGATGTCAGTCAGGCTGAAAAAGACAAACGTTTTCACAAATTATTGAATAATGCTTTGGATTTGGACTTTATCGGACAATTTGTGCTGGGACGCAATTGGAAGACAGCCACTCCTCAGCAGCGCGACCAATTTGTTACAACCTATCGTGATTTAAATATTCTGAATTGGTCTAAACGCTTCAATGAGTTCAAGGGTAAAAACTTTGTATTTAAGGGCACTACACCTTCCACCTCAAAAGGACAGATTTTTGTTAATACTGTTGTTCCGATGGATCAGGGGGAGCCGGCAAAAGTTTTGTGGCGTGTTCGTGAAAAAAACGGCACTTATAAGATTGTTGATATTGTGATTGAGGGTGTGAGCATAGCTCAAGCATCGCGCAGTGAATATACCGCCTTTATCAAAAACAATCCCGGAGGATTGGATGCTTTGATTCGCGATTTGAAAGATAAGCTGAAAAAAGCTCAAACATCCAAATAAAAAGTATGGTCTTAAAAAATAGAGTCGGTTTTTAGAGTCGACTCTATTTTTTTGTGTCAAAAAAGCAGAAAATTTTAATGACTTTTTAAAAATTTTATGCTAGAATCGCAATAAAATACGCGGTGTTGGGAAAATTTAAAGAAAAAATACCTAATTTTGACAAAAAAGTATTGAAATGCACAAAATTTTATGGTATAATCCCCGCAGTTAATTTGAAAAAGTAGCATAAAACGAGCATTTATAAGGAGCGAAAGTTATGAGTTTACGGACAGAAGATGAATTAAACGGAATGTCAATCCGCGAGGTATATGGTCTTTGGAAAGAGGCGAATGAAGCGGAAAAGAAATATATAAGCGATTATATGGAAAGTCGTGTTTTAACTGTTTCTTCATCAGATAAACTTGAAGATATCAATGGAGATTTTTTAGGCGAGTATGAGTTAGCTGCCGCAATCAAGATAGCATATAATAATAAATCAGGAAAAGCTCCTAAAGAAGTATTAACATTAGTTGGCGCAGCAATTAAATCTGTTGAGGGTGACAGAAATATATCGTCTTTGCAAAAAAATCTGCGTATGAATGCATTGATTGAAGCGCAGAGTGTTTTGAATAGCGGTGTTTCCGGGGTTAGCGAAAATAGCAAAAAAAATGGCAACATTATTGCTGCAAATCTAAAAAATAAAAAATCTGATGATCTTTTGCCTGAAGAAATCAAAGATTTTAACGATGCTGATGAGACCGGAGGTTTGGACAATGTTGATCCTGCGGTTGTTGAACAACTTCGCAGGGAAATTGCTAAATTAACAAATTTCAACAAAGTTGATGGTAAAACCATCGAAACCAATGATAATGTTTTAGCTGATATTATTGGTGGTTTATATAATGAACGCCTGTTTGATAAGATAAAGGTTAAACTTAAGTTTGCTGAGGGAGAGGAAGGAAAAGAAGGATATGTTGAAACTTCACTTGAGCAAGCAGAACAGCTTGAAGAAGTATTAAAGCACAATGCCGCTTTGCGTGCAACTTATGATGCTTTATCAGATAAAGATTTTTATAAAAAATATCAGTCTTACCTTAAAATAATGGATGAAGACTACGATTCAGCCCGAAAAATGCAGGGCGAAATCATAGAATATTTCCAAGATAAGATTGCTTTAAATTATCAACGCAGCTTGATTTTGGCTCGTATTACTACATTAGACAGCGACGAGCTGCTTGATAAGGTTACAATCAACCGCAAAACCGGTCGAGCTTCTTATCAAAAAGATGATGCACATATTGTAAAAGTTATCAGTGATGTTGAAGAAGCGATTCGCGATGGAAAAGAAATTGAGGTCAATCCGCATACCGTTGGTATGGATACCTATGATATGGAATTGGAAAATGCTCAAGTTTCTCAAGCCTTAAAGACCAAAAATGTTCTTGACAAAGCCAAAGAAAAAATGAAATTTTTCAAGACAATGAAACAGGGCTGGAAACAAGCCACCAAAGATGGTGGTTGGAAGCGAGTATTGGGGCGCGGATTTGTTAACGTTGGTGTTTTTGGAGTTTCGGCTGCTGCTATATCTACCGGCTCGGCAGCTCTTATCATACCCGGTGCTGTTGCTTATGCCGGATGGACATATGTTAATGCCAAGATGATGCCGGTTTATGATCACATCAAAGCCAAATTACGCAATGGTGACAAGCTAAGTCGCAAAGAAAGACGCAAATATATTAAAGAAAACTGGAAAGCCAACAAGGATGAGGTTTATGCTCAAACTCGTTTCAAGAAGCGTTCAAACTTCCGCGTCAGCGAGGGTGCCGTTGTGGCTGGTGTTGCCGGTGTTACCTCGTTCGTTGCTGGACCGTTATGGTCAAGATTAGCTCGTCAAGGAGTTATGCTTGGCGGTAAAGGTATCACTCTCGGACAGACAGCTATTGCAGAGAAAAAGTCTAAGGAACAGTATTTGGAAGATGGTCATCGCCGTCTTGCTCAGTACAAAGAAATTAAGGCATTGGAAAGCCAGAAGACTCAAGATATAGTTACTCTCGGCGCAGTTGTTGCCGGTGCGGCTTATGTTGACTCCGGTGCCGCAGCTTCCGTTAACAATGCTGTTATTGGTGCACTCGGGCTCGAAGATAAAATTGCTTCGCTTCAAAATCTGCTGCCGAGCGGTAAAAACACCGCCGGAGCAAATCAGGCTGGTGATGAAGCTGCACCTGCTGATGGTGATAATCAGTCAAATAATGGTGCTGAACAGGAGAATCCGGAAGTTGAAAAGACACCTGAGCAAATAGAACAAGAAGCCAAAGAAGCTCGCTGGGCTGATAATCAGGCAAAGCTTTTGCAAGAAGCCGGAGACAATCATAATTTTGGTACCGATCCGAAGCAATTTGACGGCTATACACTTAAGATGTATAATGCTGCCGGTAAATTCAGCACTGCTCAGCATGATGCATGGTTGCAAAATTTTGCTGATGGCAAGATTGACTCTCGCCCTGAAGGGATGTCTCCTATGCAATATATTCGCGCATACGAATTATTGGAGGCTTTTGGTCATGATGCAGCCGGTCATCCTGATGCCGAGGTTGTAAAAGCGATTCGTATGGATCTCAACTGTGATGATGATTATGTTCCAACTCCTGAAATGAATGAACGCATTAAGGAAGTTTTGGGCAAGGTAGTATTTGAAAACAAAAGTCGTTTGGTAATAATCCAAAAAGGTGATTGTTTGGTTGAGTACAATGAATATGGTCACATGGGATATATGGATGCTCAAAAGTGCGGTTACAAGCAGGTCGTTTTGGATGATGGTCGTACTGCTATCACAAAGTCAACTTTGACCCTAAACAGAATAAAAGGCATGGAAGTTGCCAATATTGATTGTGACGGCAAAACTGTTGGAATTAGCAAAATTGTTCAGGTAAGACCCATGCCTTGTGACAACCAACCGGTTATTGAAGAACGTGTTATTGAAACACCGGTTATTGAAACACCGATTATTGAAACACCGGTGCGTGAGCCGCAGAATTTTGCAGTTGCACCGAGCAATGACATCCATTTTGAGAGTGAAATTCCCGGAACTGCCGATGAAATTCAAATTCACTCGTCTAAGGGTAATTCTTTGCAAATCGACAGAAAGACTGCAACTGAAAGTCTGTTGGCTTTGCATAGTGATGTTGCCGATTCTCTTAAAGCTTCAGAAGACATCACCGTAGAGCAGTTGAAGCAAATTGACAAGATGTTGGGAATAAACGGTGGCGTTGACATTGATAAGGATAATCCTTGGAATTCAAAAATTAAAGTCAGCGGCACATGGAAGGAGAATGGAGTAGATACTGACAATGTATCGGTTGGTACCGTTCGTATGACTGCTCAAATGTGGCATGAATCTCTGAACGGCAACTATGGTTCGCACACGGTTGCTCAGAACATTGATGCTGATAAGTTGATTGAAAATGCTCAAAATATTAAATACTCTCATAGTGAAAACGGTCAAGACTACTATGATACCGGTATAACCGATAAAAAGGGCAATGCTGTTCGTTTTGCAGTTCCGTCACCAGTCAACATTAATATGGATGCAGAAATTGTTGCCGGAGAGACTTCGGATGGCGGAAGAGAGTATGCTTGCCAAACCACGGATGGTAGCAGCGTAATTATCAAGTTGAAAGGCAATAGTGTTACTATCAGTGATGAAGATGGTCGTCAAGGTGTGATTATTGCTCCTCAAGATCGTGCTCCTTTAACTGAGGCAATCAATCAAGATTTGGCAGCTTTGCCTGAAAATGATATAAATAAAGGCGGAAAGGTTGATTTGAATCCGGATCGCAACTCTCCGCAGGCGGCCTACGAGCACTCTCGTTATCCTGATTTGGTTCCGTTTGGTAATCAGGAGCCTGAGCCGCAAGCCGCACCGCAAAACAATGGAAATCAGCGAGACTATTTCCAAGAGCATTTCCATCCCGGTCGCTATGGTAATACCCCTGATGCGGCCAAGAACACCGCTTCAATGGATTTGGCTATGATGGTCAGAAACACTACCAGAGGTGGTAAATAACCTCAAAAAAACATAAAAAAGAGAGGAACTTCCTCTCTTTTTTTTATGGATGTTTCAAAAAAAATGCCGCTTTTTTAAGCGGCATTAAATTTTTTTAGATTGGCTATCAGCTCAGAGTTTCGATTCCCAACATCATATTTTCGCGATATTCCGCACCCCAAGCCGCCATCGATTCGATAACCGGTTGCAAGGCAAAACCGATTGTCGTCAAAGTATATTCTACTTTGGGAGGAATTTGCGCATAAACTTTGCGGATTACCAACCCTTTTTCTTCCAAAACCCGCAAATTAGATGTCAAAACTTTCTGGGTAATATCACCCAATGACTTTTTCAGTTCACCAAAACGTTTAGTGCCGTCCATCAAATTTTGGATAATTTGCATTTTCCAACGATCGCCGATTAATTTTACGGTCATTTCCGCTAAGTATTTCTGCACATCATCAATCATATAATATCTCCCTAGGCATCCCAAAAACATTCATTGGTTACTATAAAGAAACTGTCGCACTTATAAGTGCCTACTTTACATATATAACTGCCTTTTGCTATAAATTGCAACAGAATTTTTGATTCTGTAACCAACAAAGGAAATAAATAGATGAAAAAACTTATATTTGGCGCGTCTCTTTTAGCGCTCGGATTGGCTGGCAATGCACAGGCTGCCGGTTATCAATTGAATGAATATTCCATCACCGGTTTAGGTCGTGCTTGGGCCGGTGCCGGTATTATGGGCGATGACTATTCAGCTCTGGCTAACAATCCTGCCGGTATGACTTTGGTAAAACGTTCCGGTATGTCTGCCAGCTTTACTGAAGTTGAGGAGTATTCTAAAATTAAAGGTGAGGGAGCTGATGCTGGAAAAAGCACCAAAATGCACTATGGTGTGCCATTGCCCTCAGTTTTCGGACAATGGAATGTTAATGACAAATTGTTCTTAGGTGCTGGCTACTATGTTCCGTTCGGGCTTTCAGCTAACCACAAAAAAGGTAGTTTTATTAGCCCCATTGCGCGCAAATCTGAGTTAGAAGTTATGGATACCGCTTTGGCTGCCGCTTACAAGGTAACTGACAAGTTGTCTTTGGGTGCCACTTTGATTTATCGTTATATTCATGGTAATATGACATTTGGTCAAGGAATCAACGGTTATGACTTGGACGGTTGGACTTGGACCGGCAATTTTGGTGTTATGTATGAATTTTCACCGGATACCCGCGTTGGTTTGAGCTATCGCATGAAGAGCAAACAAACCGTTAAGGGCGATTTAACTTTAGGTAATTTCGTTTTTGATGATGGTCGCGCCTCTCCGGATTTGCCTTCCAGTATCATCTTATCGGGTTATCACAAACTCAACGATAAGTTAGGTTTGTCGGCATCCGCTAAATGGACGCATTGGGCAGTATTTAAGCACTTTATTATGACATCTCCGACAGCGGCGAATAGCGGTATACCGGTAGTAGCTGCGGCTGGTTATGTTGATCACCCTTATGAGTATCGTGATTCTTGGACCATTTCAGCCGGTGCTGATGTTTATTTGAATGACAAATGGACTTGGCGCTTTGGTACGGCTTATGACCAATCTCCGGTTAAGAGCGTAGCTCATCGTTCCAACCGTATTCCTGATGTTAACCGTATTTGGTTGACCACCGGTCTTAGCTATGAAGCCAAAAATTGGCAAGTCGATTTGGGCTATGCACACCTCTTCATGAGTAAAGGTCATACAACAGCTCAAATGGGTGTTCCGGCCGAGTATAACAGCCACTCCAATATGTATGGCTTGAATGTTCAGTATAAGTTCTAATTGAACCTCAAAATTAAAAAAACTCTCCTTGCTCAAGGGGAGTTTTTTTGTGTCTGTTAATATCTCGAAGTAAATAGTTAACTATCAAAAAAATATAGGTTAAAAATAAATCTAAGGGGAAAACGGTCGAATACAAAATTCGTGCCGTGTAGTTATGTTTGAATAGATTGGGGAATCTATGAATAATATATTGCAGTCAATCAAAAATATGTCGCCGTCGAAAATTGCTTCGATTGCGGCGATAATGATTTTTTTAATCAGTTTCTTTGTTTATGTTATTGTACAAATCGGCGCCAAGGAATATTCAGTGCTCTACACCGATTTGGATATGGAAGATGCCAAGCAGATAACGGCTCGTCTTGATACTTTTAACATAAAATATCAATTAGCCAAAAATGGTACCGAAGTTTTGGTTCCCACTGACGAAGTTAATAAAATGCGCGTTGAGACGGCAGACATTGCAGTTTATTCCAAAGGTTCCAATGTCGGTTATGAAGTTTTTGATAAATCCGATACTTTGGGCGCTACCAACTTTGTGCAAAATGTCAATTTGTTGCGCGCTTTGGAGGGCGAACTTGCCCGCACGATTCGTACGGTTGATAACATTCGTTCGGCTCGAGTTCATTTGGTTATGCCAAAACGCGAGCTGTTTTCTCGTGAGGAACAAACCCCCAGTGCTTCCGTGGTCATCAAAACCAAAGAAGGTGCTTTGAGCTTGCAAAATATCCAATCTATTCAAAAGATTGTTGCCGCTGCCGTTCCAAAGCTTGATGTTAAAAATGTGGCAATCGTCGATTCTAACGGCAATTTGCTGACAGAGTTCAATGAAGAGCAAAATGACATTGTTAAAAATGCCAACAAAGACAAAATGCGTATTGATCAAGAGCGCAAAATGGCTCAAAAAATTCAGCAGTTGTTGGAAAAGACTCTCGGTGCCGGCAAAGTTCAGGCTCAGGTAAATATTGAGATGGATTTTGATGAAATTGTCACCAATGAAGAAATTTATGATCCTGACAGTCAGGTTGTTCGTTCAACCGCCACCATTTCTGAACAGGGCGTTTCCACAACTCAGGATGGTACGGTTACCGTTGCTCAAAATATTCCCAATGGCGACAGCCAACTCAATTCCGAGGGTGTGCGCGATTCTTCCTCAAAGGTTGAAGAAACCATTAACTATGAAATATCCAAAGTTATTCGTAATAAGGTTAAAAACACCGGCACTATTCGCCGTTTGACTGCTGCGGTATTGGTTGACGGAGTTTATGAAAAAGATGCCGAAGGTAATCAAGTCTATCGCAAACGCTCTGATGAGGAAATGGAACAAATCGTTGCCTTGGTAAAATCGGCAGTCGGCTATGATGCCAACCGCGGCGATATGGTTGAAGTCGAAAACTTGCGTTTTGCTACTTTGAGTAATGCGGTTGCTGAAAAAGGCGAGATGATGTATCTCGGATTTACCAAAGCTGAGTTGATGCGTATTGCCGAAGGTTTGGGCGTAGCTATTGTTGCTATTTTGGTAATTTTGTTGGTAATTCGTCCGCTCATCAACAATGCTTTCGAAGTGTCTTCCAACAACAATGCCGAACGGCTCATTTCCTCCGGCGATGCCGAAGACAATTTGTTGTTGTCAAACTTCCTCAGCGACAATTTTGATGAATCAGCCGAGGAATTGGTCAATATGAATAAGGTCGATGGTCGTATTAAGGTTTCATCGCTTAAAAAACTTAATAATACGGTTGAGAAAAATCCGGCTGCTGCCGTCAATGTAATTCGTTCATGGTTGTATAGTGATAATTAGGGAATAACCTTATGAAGCAAAATGTTATTGATGATTATAATCTTCTTTCCGGTCAGCAAAAAGCGGCAATCTTGGTAATGTCGCTTGATGAGGAACGTTCATCGACACTGTTTTCGTTGATGGATGAGGAAGAAATAAAAGAACTTTCCGTCATAATGGTGTCATTAGGTAAGGTTAATTCGAATATTATAGAGCAATTGATAGCCGAATTTAATGAAAAGCTGAATACTACCGGCGGCTTGGTCGGTACCTATGAAAGCACTGAACGTTTGCTGGCCAAAACTCTTGATAAAGACAAAGTAAACGCAATTATGGAAGAGATACGCGGTCCGGCCGGACGCACCATGTGGGATAAGTTAGGTAATGTTAACGAGCATGTTTTGGCCAATTATCTCAAAAACGAATATCCGCAAACCATTGCCGTTATTCTTTCTAAAATTAAGGCTGAGCACGCTGCTAAAGTAATTGCTTTGTTTCCTGAGAATTTTGCCATGGAAATTGTTATGCGTATGTTGCGCATGGATTCTGTGCAAAAAGATGTTATGGACAGTTTGGAAACCACATTGCGTAAAGAATTTATGAGCACCTTGTCAAAATCTACCCGACGTGATGCTCATGAGCTGATTGCCGATATTTTCAACTCTCTTGACCGCAACACCGAAAATCGCTTTATGGAAGCTTTGGAAGAGCGCAATCGTGAAAGTGCCGAACGCGTTAAAGCTTTGATGTTTACCTTTGAAGACCTCAATCGTATTGACTCGCAAGGTATTCAAGTATTGTTGCGCAGTGTTGATAAAGATAAGTTGGCAGTAGCTTTGAAGGGTGCTTCCGAGACCTTGAAAGAGTTGTTCTTCAATAATATGTCAACTCGTGCCGGAAAAATCATCAAAGAAGATATGGATGCAATGGGACCGGTCAGAATGCGTGATGTTGAAGAAGCTCAGCAATACATTGTTACTACGGCCAAAGATTTGGCTAACCGCAATGAAATTGTGGTTTCCGAGGGTAAAGAAAGCGATGAGCTGGTATATTAGTCAAAGGCGTGAGTTAAGTGGCGGAATATCGAAAATATATGTTTGATAATTTTGTAATCGGAGGCGCTGCCAAAGAAGTTGCTTCTTCCGATGAAACCCCCGCTGCCGCTGATGACAATATCAAGCAGACAGCAACGGAAGTTGCTGCACCGGTTGAAGAAGAAGTTACAAATGATGAAGAAATTTCAATCGTTGAACCCGAGCCGGAAGAAGAATATACCACCAGTCCGATGTCGGAGTTTATGTTCTCGCAGGATGATTTGGATGATGCTGTCGCCAAGGCCAAGGAAGAGGCTTATGCTCAAGGTTTGTTAGCTGCGCAAAACAACGATACCAACCGCCAAAACACATTATTAGAAGAAATTAAAAATCAATTATCATTAGTTTTTGCTGAAAGTCAGCAGTCAAGTGAAACACAAGAATTAAATGCTTTAAGATTTTTGGCAGCCGCTTTGCACAAATTATTGCCCAGCTTGGAAAAGATTGACGGCATATCAGAAATAAAACAATTTTTGGATGACAATTTTGCCCAACTCAGCTCGCAAAAGTCTTTGGCATTTTTCTTTCATCCCGATGCGGCAAAACAGGCCGCACCGCTGATTGAAAAGCTGGCGGCACATCATGATTTTGAAGGCAAAATATCAATCCATAAAGACGATAATTTAGGTCTTTCGGATTGTCGTATAGAATGGAAGGACGGTTATGCTGAACGCAATACCGCCAAATTATTGGAAAAATTACAGGAATTATTGAATAACAATCAACAAGAGAGGGAAAATGGATAATCAATTGGATTTAGATGAATTGAGCGAAACATCTTCAATGGATGATGAGCCCATATTGCGTAAAGAAGTTGGTATGGATGATTTTGATATTCCGACTTCGACATCTGATTTGGAAGCAGTGTACAACATTCCGGTCAAAGTATCAGCAGTTTTGGGCAAAACCAACATGAAGGTCAGCCAATTAATGAAATTGAATAAAGGTGCAATTATTGAGCTTGATCGCAAAGTCGGTGAAGCTGTTGATATTTATGTCAACAATTCTTTGGTTGCGCGCGGAGAGGTTGTTGTGGTAGATGACAAACTTGGCATTACCATGACCGAAATTGTTAAATCTGTCAACAAGGCTTAAACCATGGAATTATTGATTGTCGGAGCACTAAACGGTCAAATCGGAGCAGCCAGCAAGATTGCCATAGCCAAAGGCGGGCAGGTAACCTTGGCCGATTCTGTCGATAAAGCACTTGATATAATGCGTTCCGGCAAAGCGATAGAATTGGTGATGATAGATGTTACTTTGGATGTTTACAAACTTATCTCATCATTGACCAACGAGCGTATTAATGTTGCTGTTGTGGCTTGTGGCGTGGCTAATGATACATCATTGGCGGTTAAAGCAATCAAGGCCGGAGCTAAAGAGTATATCCCTCTGCCTCCTGATCCCGACTTGATTGGTGCAGTTTTAGCAGCGGCAACACGCGAAAATCACGCACTTATTTATGGTGATAAAAAGACCGAAGCGGTACTAAAAATGGCTAAACAAATAGCCCCATCAGATGCCAGCGTATTACTTACCGGCTCGTCGGGTACCGGTAAGGAAATTTTTTCGCGTTTTATTCATGATAATTCCAAACGCGCTTCCCGCCAGTTTGTGGCCGTAAACTGTGCCGCCATACCGGAAGCATTGTTGGAATCCGAGTTGTTCGGTTACGAAAAGGGAGCTTTTACCGGCGCAGTTGCCCGCCGTATCGGCAAATTTGAAGAAGCTTCCGGCGGAACATTGTTGCTTGATGAAATTTCGGAGATGGACATCTCTTTGCAAGCCAAGTTGTTGCGTGCAATTCAAGAAAAAGAAATTGATCGTTTGGGCGGCAAAGCTCCGATAAAAGTTGATACCCGTATTATTGCCACATCTAACCGCAATTTGGAAGAATGTGTGCAAAACGGCACTTTCCGTCAGGATTTGTATTATCGATTGAATGTTATTGCTTTGAATATTCCTGACCTGAAAGATCGTCCGGATGATATTATAGTTTTAGCCAAGCATTTTATCAAAAAATATTCCGAGGTGAACGAATTGCCGATGCGTGATCTGTCGGTTAAAGCTTCGGAGTTGTTGCTCAATTATTTGTGGCCGGGCAATGTTCGCGAATTGGAAAACACCATGCATCGCGCCGTATTAATGGCAAGCGGTGATGAAATTGATGAAAATGCCATCATTCTCAACAATCCCAAAGCTGTAAAAACTCCGCCGACGGCACAGGATAATACTCCCTCGCAGGTCGGGCAGACAGTGGCAAGCGTTGAGCGAAAACTGATTCTGGACACTTTGGAAAGCACTTCGTGGAATCGCACAACAGCCGCAATTTTGCTGGGTATATCGATTCGCACTTTGCGCAACAAACTCAAACAATATCAGGAAGAGGGCTATAATATTCCTTCTTCTGCACAAGGATAGACACAACCAATGGCAAAAGCACCGCGCAATTCTTGGGCAACCAATCTTAAAAATACGCTTGTAGGATCAGCCAAGCGCGGTGACATTATGTTTGCCATCGGTATAATTTTGATATTGGTAGTTTTGATTATGCCGATGCCGGTATGGTTGTTGGATATATCTTTGGCATTATCCATTACCATGTCTTGTATTGTGTTGATGATGGCAATTTTTATTGAAAAGCCTATCGAATTCAGTGCCTTTCCTTTGGTTTTGTTGATTGTTACCATTTATCGATTAGCACTGAACCTCGCTTCAACCCGTCTGATATTATCACGCGGCTCCATGGGTCCTGACGCTGCCGGCGAAGTAATTAAGGCCTTTGGCGGTTTTATCATGGGCAATAATTTTGTTATCGGTGTTATTGTTTTTGCGATATTGGTTTTGGTTAACTTTATTGTTGTAACCAAAGGTTCCGGTCGTATTGCCGAAGTTGCCGCTCGTTTTGCTTTGGATGCCATGCCCGGCAAACAGATGGCGATTGATGCCGATTTGTCATCCGGATTGATAAATGAAGACGAAGCTCGCAAACGCCGTGAAGATTTATCCAAAGAAAGTTCTTTCTATGGAGCCATGGATGGTGCTTCTAAATTTGTACGCGGTGATGCCATCGCCGGATTATTGATTACATTTATCAATATTATTGCCGGTATCATCATCGGTATGGTGCAAAATGATATGAGCTTTTCTCAAGCCGGAGAAACCTATACCAGACTGACGGTCGGTGATGGTTTGGTGTCTCAGATTCCGGCCTTGATTGTTTCGGTTGCTGCCGGTATTTTGGTGTCAAAAGCCGGCATGACGGAATCAACCGACAAAGTATTATTTGAGCAGGTTGCCAATTATCCTAAGGCTTTGGGTATGAGTGCCGGTTTGGCAATTGCTTTGGGATTTTTGCCAGGTATTCCGATGATTCCGTTTTTTATTTTGGCAACTTTGACCGGAAGTACTGCTTATTATTTGAATAAACAACGAACTCAAGAGCAGGCTGTCGAGCAAGCCGCCCTAGAACAAGAAAAACAGACCGGTGGTGCCAAAGCCGCCGAAGAGCCGATTTCTAATGTGCTCAAAGTTGATGCCATCAGGTTGGAAGTCGGTTATGGATTGTTGCCACTGATAAATGATGATTCCAATCGCAAAATTACCGACCAAATCAAAGCATTGCGTCGTGCTTTGGCCGCTGAATTAGGCTTTGTTATGCCGTCAATTCGCATTCAGGATAATATGCAGTTGGAAGCAAATGAATATAATATCTATATCAAAGAAGTGCGCAGCGGACGCGGAACTTTGCGTCCGACCCAGTTGTTGGTTATGGATCCGCGCGGGGATAAGATAAATCTTCCCGGTGAGGAGACACAGGAGCCGACTTTCGGATTACAGGCTATGTGGATTGATCCCTCCTACCGCGAAGAAGCCATGTTTAGAGGTTATACCGTGGTTGATCCGGCCACTGTTGTTACCACTCATATCACTGAACTGGTCAAAGAAAATATGCCGGAATTACTGTCTTATGCTGAAACTCAAAAACTGCTTGATGAAATGGATAAAGAACATCAAAAATTAGTCAAAGACCTTATTCCTTCTAAGATTAGTCTTGCAGCGGTTCAGCGCATTTTGAAAAATTTGTTACAGGAAAGAGTTTCTATTCGCGATTTGCCCACTATTTTAGAGGGAATATCGGAGGCGGTTGCTTCAACTCACAGCTTAATGCTGATTACCGAACACGTGCGTTCGCGTTTGTCTCGCCAGTTGTCCAACGCTTATGCCAATGAATTCGGGGTTATATCATTAGTTCCATTGTCGCCGGAATGGGAGCATAATTTTTCACAAAGTATAGTTGGTGACGGCGATGACAGGCAGTTAGCTATGGCGCCGTCTCAATTGCAGTCATTTATCACCAAGGTGCGCAGTGTTACTGAAGATTTGGCAGCTAAAGGTGAAAATCCGGTTCTCTTAACAAGTCCGTCGATTCGCCCGTTTGTGCGTTCAATAATTGAACGTTTTCGTCCTTTGAGTGTGGTTATGTCACAAAATGAAATTCATCCTAAAGCAAAAATAAAGACTGTCGGGCAGATATAATATCATGGAAAACGGCTACACAGGCAATTTATATTCAACACCGGAACCTTCCTATTACAAAGGTAAAAATATGATTGCCGTCATGTCGGGAAGACACGGCAGCGGAAAAACATGGCTTGCAGTATCTTTGGCACAAGTTTTAAGCGCGATGAAACAAAAAGTTTTGTTGTTTGACGGTTCCGGCGGTATCAATAATATCAAAAAACAACTGGGGCTGGACGATTGTCCCGATTTGGATAAAGTCATATATCAGGGAGATTGCTTAAATCAAATCATCACTTGTTATAATAAAGGGCATTTTGATTTGATATTAAGCAATCCGTCATCATCAGGATTAGCCACAATGTCTATCGGTTGTTTGCAAATATTTGGTGATGATTTGAATATCATATCGCAAGAATATGACAAAGTTATTCTTGATATTGATGTAAATGACAATGATGCGGCTCATGTTTTGGCCGGTATGTCAAAATCGGTAATTGTCGTATGCGGCAATTCGGTTGCTTCAATGACAGAGAGTTATCAAATTATTCGTGATTTTTACACCCGTTATCCGCAAACCGACATCAAGGTTTTGATAAATCAGGCCGATAATTATACCGAAGGGCAGAGAACCTTTGCCGGTTTGGCATCAACTTGTCAGCGATTTTTGAATTATACCCCGAAATTGTTGGGGATTGTGCGTGAAGATACCAGAGTCCGTGATGCCATACGCAATCAAACAACCGTGATTAATCGATATCCTCAATCCGAGGCTTCTTTAGATGTGATAGCTGTTGCTAAGGAGATATTGAAATAATGGAAACCATAGCTTCAACCATTAACATGATAACCGGCGATACTGCTTTGCCCAATACTGAAATGTTGCAGTTGACCGAATTGCCGGATGATTTGTTGGCAATACTGCAAAATGGCGCCAAAGCAAATTTAAGAATTTCTCTAATCGATTCTGCGCTATTGACTCAATTAGAAATAAACGGTCAGACTTTTGAAGTCAAAATCAATGGTACTTTGCCCCAGCCGCAAACAAATGAAACCTTAGATCTTCCGGTTAAAGTAAGTTCGGGTAATCGCTTGCAGGTTTTAGTACCGCAGGTGCAAACACATTCGCTAACCTCAAAGTTACAGCCGGATATCAAACAGCCTGCCGTACAATCGCACTCATCGGCTGTTGATATAAATATAAATCCAACCAAACAGTTGCAAAAGGTTGTACTTGAACCGCTCAAACTTGATGAAGTCGTGAGCTCCAAATTAACTGAACTGAAAGCTCCGCTCGCGCTCAAAGAACAAGTTATGTCTCAGATTCCTCGTCTGGAAATCAACATTTCTTCGGTGGGACAAACCAGTTCTTCTGCCAAAAGTATTCTCCAGCCGATTTATGACACCATTGAACAGATGGTTTATGCTAATACTGATGGTGATGAAATAAAAGTTTTACAGAACCAATTACAGAATAATATTGCAGATCTTGTCGGTAAAAATATCAACGGAACGATTAGTCGGCAGCAAAATGCCGCAACCTTTATCAAAACAGATATTGGTGAAAGTTTTTTCACTGCTCCGCTCAAATTCAGCCCTAATGAAACAGTTGATTTGACCATCAATAATATTGTGTTTCCGACCCAAACAAAACCGGATAATATTTTTACCCGAATTGTTAATTTGTTTGAGAGTAAAAATTCCGATATTACAATAGCGTTGCGTGATAATCCTCACATATTGAGTAAATTGTTCAGCCAAGATGTAACCGTTGCCGCTGAGCAAAATTCACCTTTGTTGAATACCTTAGTTGCCAAACTACCGGCATATAATCAAAATTTTTTACCTAATTTGGTAACTTTTTATCAGGCGGCGGTACAAAAAGACGCAGCAATATGGCTGGGAGCAGATAACATCAAACAAATTGCCGAAATCAGCAAAGATGTTAATGTAGCAGGTATTACTAAAGAACTTAATAACTTTGTTGCTTCAAGTATCAAAGAAACTCCTATGTGGCGCATAAGCGAAATTCCGGTTTATGCCGATAATAATTTTACTTCTCTAAAGATAGCTGTAAAAAAAGATCATGATGACAGCAAAGAAGCAAAGCAATCCAAGCAGGGTACTCGTTTTGTAGTTGAAACTCAGTTTTCCAAGTTGGGAAATTTTCAGTTTGATGGTTTTGTACGCTCCCATGAACGCAATTTGGATTTGATAGTTCGTACCTCATCACAACTAGATGATGATTTTTGTACGCAGCTTATCAATTTATTTAAGAATTCACTTTATAATTTTGACTACAAAGGTAGTGTTAAGATAAACCAAAAAGAAAGCTTTATTAATTTTTATGAGGCCGCGCCTCGCAAGCAAGGGATTTATATCTAAATGAGTGATGCTTTGGAATATTATAAAATATTAGAAATTTCTCCGGATGCTTCCGATGAAGAAATAAGAACATCATATCGCAACAAAGCAAAAATCTGGCACCCCGATTCTAACCCGTCTCCCGAAGCGGCTGAAATGTTTCGCAAACTTTCTGAGGCGCATACGGTCTTAACTGACAACAAATTGCGCAGCCGCTATAATTTGCTTTCTTTGTGTTGCACAGCTGATAATTATCCGCAAACCTCGAATTTGGCGGTTATAAAAGACGGGGCTGAAGATGTTAATTTGCGTGCAGTTCGCCAAAAAGTTATTCGGGCTAAAATAATTGATTATGAAAGTAAAAATACCGTACAGGTTGTCAATTATGCCAATGCGCTCAAGCTCAACTTTAATAATTCGCTGACCAACTGGACTCTCGGCTGGTGGCACCTCAAAACATTTGTTCCTAATTTGCTTAATATAATTCACAACTTTTACCATCCGCTTGCCAAGCAGGATAGTTGTCGAATTTTATTGACCAATATGCTGGCACATGAACAATCAGGACAACTGACCAAGGCAGCACAGTGCGGGCTGATTGCGTGTGATTATTTGGATGCGGCCGGACAGCAGATGGTAAAAAACTATCTTTCTGCTTGGAATGTTCCGCTATCGCGTCCTCGTCCGTGGAACTTAAGTAAATTATTGCTTTCTCAGTTGGTAGCACCGATTGCCTTAATAGCGATTATTGCCATAATTTTTATGTTCGGCTGTAATAACAGGTTATTCAATGGCAAAAAAACAACAGCAATCAACTATTATCAAAGTGTTGATTTCGGTTCGCGCGGAAGTGTTACCGATGATATTGTGGTTGGTAAGGTAATCAATATTCCGGTCAACAAGAATGATGATTCCAAATTGTACCATTTCAAAAAAGCGGCAAAAATCATGTACGGACCATCGGATAAATTTGATTTATTGAAAACCGCCGAAAAAGATATGACCGTGCGCTTAACCGGTATTACACCGGACAATATTTGGGCTCGTGTTATGATTGATAACGGCGAAATGGGCTTTGTTCATATGGATGCTATCCAGCAGGGACGCGGTGCTGAAATTCCTTTCGGCAGCAAGATAACCGGCAATTAAAATTCCTGTTTTTAGCATCGGGCTTTCCAAAATTTCGTATTGATTTTATTAATCTAAAGCGAATAATACAACGATATTCGCATTAAGATTAATGCGATTCCGGAACTTGGACTATTGCAAATAAAGTTCATGTTTTATGATGGAGTGTAAGCTATGGATCAGAACACTGCACTATCCGGTATCGATTTTTCAGCCGAAGTCAATATGGCTCGCTATATTCGCAACATCAACAATTTTCCGATTCTTGATGTTGATGAGGAGTATGAAATAGCACTAAAATATCAGCAAACCAAAGACAAAAAATTAGCCTATAAATTGATAACCTCCCACTTGCGGCTGGTGATAAAATTAGCTTCAGCCTATAAAGGATACGGTTTACCGATGCAAGAACTTATCTCCGAGGGCAATTTAGGTCTGTTGTATGCGGTGGACAAATTTGAACCTGAAAAAGGTTTTCGTTTTTCGACTTATGCTTTATGGTGGATAAAAGCCTATATTCAAAAATACATTCTCAATTCTTGGTCATTGGTAAAAATTGGAACGACAGCGGCGCAAAAAAAATTATTTTTTAACCTGCGCAAAATGAAAAGCCAACTGAATTTAGTTGACGGGCGAGATTTGAGTGATGAAACTCTGAAACATATTGCGGATTCTCTTTCAGTTGGCATCCAAGATGTCAAAGATATGAATAATCGTATGCATTCGCATGATAGCTCATTGAACAAATTGTGTAATGACGGCGAGGAAGACAGTGCCGAGTGGATGGACTTTTTAGCCGATAGCAAACCATCGCCGGAAGCATCAATGTCTTATTCCGAAACTTATGCCTATCGTAAAAAGTTATTTTCGCAGGCTTTGTCATGCTTGAATAAACGCGAGCATGATATATTGTATAAGCGTCGTATGCTCGACAATGCTTTTACCTTAGATGAGCTGAGTAAAGTATATGGCATCAGCAAGGAGCGCATTCGTCAGATAGAACTTAATTCCATTCGCAAAATTCGCAAAAACTTGTCTTTAATTTAACCAAACAAAATTGTACATAAAAAAGCCCACTATGTCGTGGCTTCAAATCCCAACCCTTACATATAATAAAAAAGCCCACTATGAAAGTGGACTTTTTTATTATGGTAGCGGGTGAGGGATTCGAACCCACGACACAAGGATTATGATTCCTCCGCTCTACCGACTGAGCTAACCCGCCATCGCCTCAAAGCAAGCTATTTAATAATATGATAGTTTGCCTTTGTCAATATTTTTTTTGTATTCTTACCAATAGTTCAGGATATTGAATAAATAGTCAACTAAGTTCACCTAGCTTATGCTGTACTGCGATCCTCTTCTTCCTATAACTGCTTGTCTTGGGATATCTTGCTCAACAGATGATTTTTGAGGACGATTAGAAGCAGGTGAAAAGTGAATAGATGGAGGATGGTTCTTTGCAATTGGAATATCAAACTCAAGTTTTGAAATATCCGGCGCAACAGTATGGGTATCGGCAACAGCCAAATTTGTAAATTCTCCTTTAGATATTTTTAGAAAAGATATGTTAATGCCATCAGGTTTTGTGTCATAGGCAAGCTTATTATTTTTCATGCTTTCTAATTCAGCCAATTGATCATACGAGTTGACATAATAAGTATCACTTGATAAACATTTTGAGAATTTTTCCATGAATTGAGTAGCATCATTTCGCGAAATTTTATTGTTATATTTCTTTAAACTGCACAATTCATGATTTACATAGCTTGCAAATATTCCGGTTACATCAACAACATGACCTTTTCTACTTTGAGCAAATTTGTAGTCTTTTACCGAACGCACATCTTCTTTATTGAATGAAACTCGCCAATAATCGGCCCCGTCAAAATACAGCATTGTAAAATGTCTTCCGCCATCATTGGTCTCTTCACACAAAAAAAGTTTTTTATCATCATTGGGATTGTGCTTTTTGTTATAGTCAGTGATTTTTTTATAAATATTGCCATTATCTTCCATAAAAAATTGATTTGGTTTTTCACAATATTTTTTTGCTATACTTTTCAAATCATTAATTATGGTGGGAGCAAAGTTCGGATTTTTAAGATTATTATAAACGGAATCAATCAAAAATTGCGGTGTAAATTTTTGATTAAAAACTTCCCAAGATCCGGCCTCAGCACAATGTTGACGAAGATTATTTATACGGCTTTTTTCAATGGCTTTAGATATGGCTTGATTGTAATTTTTACCCTGTTTTTTAGCTTTGTTTATGGCTGCCACATCAGCAGTTGCTTCCGCTATATAGGCTTCAAGATAATTATTGATACTTTGAGCATACATTTCAAGAGCCATTTTTTGGACATCTTCAAAATCAAAATATCCTTGGTCACCATGACGCAAACTTGCAGGAAAGTTATAATAATTAGTATCTGTTGTTAACTCAGTAGTTTGTGCGTTTTTATCTTCACGCGAATGGTTTTCAGCTGCTTTGACAGTTCCGGACAAAAGCGTTGTTGCACTGAGAGCCGCAGTGGTAATCAGAGTCTTCAGATAACCGGCTCTGTTCATTTTAGCACGACAAGCCCGCACCTTTTTTTCTAAATCATTTTTACTAATAGCCATTTCTTCTAGCTCCTTCTACTCATGTCTTTATCCACTTTACAACATCTATTTTGTCTAAATTATACGACTTTTGTCGTCTGATTGCAACATATTTTTTTATATTTTTTATATGGTTAAACACTTTAAATTTCCACGATAACAATTACATATCACCATAATTTTTACAAAATATTAAAAAAGGAGGAAAAATGCACAAAATTTCATTATATATGGGCGTTAGTTTGGCTTTATTGGGTTTGACCTTTTCGGTTCAGGCTGCCGACCATCCGGTCAAAAAGGGAAAACGAGTTTCAGAATTTGGTGAAATATGGCAAGACTACGAAAATTTTAAGCAAAATTTACAAAAAAACTATGGATTCGACTATGGTTTAACTTATTCTTTATTGGGGCAATACGGTGCTCCTTCAGGAAAAAAAGCCGCTTTTCAGTCAATAGCGTATCCTGATTTTACTTGGACACTTTTTAACAACGATATGGGAAATTTGGCTCTGAATGCCGCTTACAACATGGTGCAATATTCCGGCTCTAACGGCAACGGTATCGGTAATCGTATCGGTGTGATAACACCTATAAATGACTATACCGAACAGTCAAACGAATTTCCTGAATTGTATTTAACCTACCAATTGCCGGCAGATTATAATTGGATGACCATCGGTTTGGGACAATTTCCGATTTATAATTTTGACGGTACTGCCTATAACTCCAACCAACAAGAAAACTTTATTAACTGGACTTTTGCTCAAAATGCTTCGTCAACTTATCCGACTGCAGGTATCGGCGGCTACATTCAAGCCTCACCCAATGATTGGGTATTTACCATCGGTGCTCAAGATGCTACCAATATCACCGGCGAAAGTATTTCAACATCCAATTTGGATGAAAAGCATTATACCACATTCGCATCAATCGCGTATAATCCGACCATCAGCGGACTGGGGCAGGGACAATATTCCGTGTTGTACTACAATCAGCCATGGGTTAAAAAACAGCCGCAAACCACTAACGGATGGTCGCTTAATGCCATGCAAAATTTGGGCGATAAATGGGCAATCTTTGGCCGTATCAATGGAGTCAGCGGTGATATGGCAACCATCGATACATCATATATGATGGGCGTTGTGATGAATAACCCATGGGATCGCAATCAGTTGGATCAAATTGGTTTTGCTGCCGGATTAAATCACATTAACGAAGATGCGGCAGGCGCACCTTTAGAGCATAATTATGAAACAGTCCTAGAAGGTTATACAGCTTTTGGCGTATCTTCTTTTATGACTATCACACCGGATATTCAAATTTATTTTAATCCGGCAGAAAATCCCAAATCCGATAATGCATTTGTATTTTCACTAAGAGCGACGGTATTTTTCTAGGACTAAAAATAGCGGTGGAAAAAGCGGGCATTTTAAAAAGTTTGCCTTTACATCTGAATTGTTATCGTACTAAATTGAAGGCGTGTTTTGAGATAATTAAAGAGTGCGATAATGAAAAAGGCAACTGTTTTAGGAATATTGATGATGTTGACCGCTTGTGCCACTGCGCCAACGCCGAAGATTGATGAAAATACTGAAGTTAAACAACCGATAAAAGAGGTAAACCAACTTCCGATTATTGGCGGAGTTGAAAGGTTATATGTTGAAAATATCAAGGCTCCTTTCCATGCTCGAATTGATACCGGTGCCGAAACATCTTCAATAGATGTTCAAAATATTACACCTTTTGAGCGAGATGGTGAAAAATGGGTGTCTTTTGATTTGGTTAATCGATCCAATGGCGAAAAAATTAAACTGGAAAAACCGATTAAACGCAAAACCACCATTAAACGGACAAACGAGACCGAGCATCGCTATGTCGTAAGAATGAAAATTCGCATGGGTAAAAGCCTGATTAATGCCGACTTCACACTCAATGACCGCTCCAAATTTGACTATCAGGTGCTGATTGGTCGCAACATAATCAGCGGCCGGTATATTGTTGATGTTTCTACAACCAACACATTGCGCTAGGACTTTTATCACATGAAAAAATTAAATGCTTTAATTAAGAAATTCCGCTCCATAAGATTTGTGTTGACGGTTTTGCTTTTATTGACTTTGATATTTACATCGTTCAGCGCCTATTACAAAATAAAATATTGGGGATTTAGCTTTTCACCAAAGCAGAATACCAATGTTTGGGCAATAGAAGCTCATGTTTCTTTTATTGCTGACGGCTCACCGATAAATGTGAGTTTGGCGATTCCATCCAAAAACAAAGGTTTTAAAATTTTGGAAGAAAACATTATTGCCAACGGCTATAAGACACAAAAATTTGATGACAAGATTACATTCAAATCTCGCAACATGATTGGCGAACAAGATTTGTACTACAAAATCATGGTCTTTGACAATAAGCCAGCCAAGGATAAGCTCAAAGACGAAGCACCTAAAAAGATTAGTCGTCCGGATTGGGACGAAAACACATTAGCTCAAGCCCAGCAAGTTTTATCATTAGCTCAACAAGAAGAGGGTGATGACAATATTGAAAAGTTGATTGTTTTATTCAATCAGGAACCGCTTAATCCGGCACTGAAATCTTATCTTCCGGTACAATATAATCAAAAACAAAAACTGGAGATAATGCAGCAGCTCTTGAGCCTGGAAGATATAGCAACACGCATATCTCGCGGTCTCAACCTTGAAGAAGGACAAAAAATCACTCCTGATTTGATGTTGGAGGCTTATGTTGATGGAGCTTGGCGTATCTATGATCCCAACACCGGCAAAAAAGGACTTCCTGACAATTTCTTGCTCTTCCAAAGAGGCGGAAATTCTTTGCTTGATGTGGTTGGCGGAGAGGATTCGTCAGTACGTTTTTCTATTCAAAAGTCGATTACTTCAACCATGAACTTAGCCAGCCGCCGCGCCAAACTGTCGCGCAAAGACGGACTTTATAATTTGAGTATTTACAACTTGCCGTTGTCATCACAAAACAGCTTGAAATGGTTATCGGTATTTCCAATTGCTATATTATTTGTGGTTTTGTTACGCAATGTCGTCGGCATTCGCACAATGGGAACATTTACCCCGATGTTGATTGCCATGTCATTTGTTCAAACCGGATTTTGGGCAGGATTAGTATGTTTCAGCGTTATTGTTGCTTTGGGATTGCTGATAAGATTCGTTATGTCAAAACTAAATCTTTTATTGGTGCCGCGCATTTCAGCAGTGGTAATTTTTGTTATTTTGATTATTACCGGTTTAACTTTCTTCGGACATTATTTTAATATCAAAATTGCGCAAGCCTCGGTTTATTTTCCGATTATTATCACCGCATGGGTAATTGAAAGAGCTTCAATTATTTGGGAAGAAGAGGGGGCTCGTAATGCATGGCATGAGCTGTCAAACAGTCTGTTGGTAGGCATCATTGTTTATTTTGTTATATCAAATGAATATGTGCGGCATTGGACATTTGTATTTAACGAAATAAATTTGGTGATTTTGTTTGCGGTTATGCTGTTGGGAACTTATACCGGTTATCGGCTTGTAGAATTGAAACGATTTGCTTCATTGGTAAAAGGAACCAAAAAATAGATGTTCAATTGGATAAAAGCAATCAAAGAGCTTCCTTCTCAACTCCGCGCCAAAGGAGTTTTGGGAATGAATGCCCGCAACTATGCCGTAATTTCTCAACACAATTCGCGGCGACTTTATCCTTTGGTGGATGACAAAGTTCAGACCAAAAATTTGGCACTCAAATTTGGTGTAAAAACTCCTGAGATGATTGGGGTTATAGAACATCAATATCAGGTTGCGGACATAATGAAGATAGTCAAAGGACATGAAGAATTTGTTGTAAAACCGGCTCATGGCTCCGGCGGTAAAGGAGTTATGGTAGTAAAAAGCTACCATGGTGATAATTTCACTTTAGCCTCAGGTCGCATTATCGGTTATAATGAGCTATATCAGCACATATCCAACATATTAAGCGGTCTTTATTCGCTTGGCGGTCAGTATGACAGTGCTCTTATTGAAGAAATGGTGCATTTTTCTTCAGCCTTTGATAATTACAGCTATCACGGTGTTCCTGATGTCAGAGTTATCGTTTACAAAGGTTATCCGATAATGGCAATGACTAGGTTAGCCACCAAAGAATCCGGCGGACGAGCCAACTTGCACCAAGGTGCTGTCGGAGTTGGGCTTGATATCAAAACCGGAAAAACAAAATTGGCAGTCCAGCATAACTGTCCGATAACAACTCACCCCGACACAAAGGCTGACTTAGGTAAAATAGAAGTCCCTTATTGGCGTGAACATCTCTTGTTAGCGGCCAAAGCTTATGAGATGACCGGTTTAGGTTATTTTGGTGCCGATATAGTTTTGGACGCTCAAAAAGGACCTATGATGCTTGAGTTAAACGCGCGCCCCGGTTTGGCTATTCAGATTGCCAATGGTGAAGGATTGAAAAAATCAATCAAACGCGTAGATAAAGATTATCCTTCCGGTTTATCACCCGAAGAGCGCATTAAATATATTTTGCAATAAAATTTTGCATTATCAGTTTTCAGTTCCTATATAGATAGTAGATATAGATTGTAAAGGAGTATATACGATGGTCGAAAATAAAAAACTCAAAGGTTCAACCACTCCTAAGATTGATGGTGGCAAAACCAAAAGCATCAAAAGTGATGATGTTAAAAAAATTGGCATGAGCACTTCGCGCGCCAAAAAAATAAAACACTCTTACAAAGTCAAAGATCCGGAAAATGCTATATTGCTGAAACTAAAAGATGGTGATGTGGTAATAGAAATGTTTGAAGATGCTGCCCCCAATCATGTTAAAAGAATCAAAGAGTTGGTAAGGCAAGGTTTTTACAATGGTTTAAAATTTCATCGTGTTATTGATGGTTTTATGGCTCAGACCGGATGCCCTTATGGTACCGGTACCGGCGGTTCAGGACAAAAACTAAAGGCCGAATTTAACCGCAATCCTCACAAAAGGGGGACGGTTTCAATGGCGCGTTCCAGTTGGCCGGATTCCGCAGACAGTCAATTTTTTATCTGTTTTGCAGACTGTCCTTGGCTTGACGGTCAGTACACCGTTTGGGGAGAGGTTACTTCCGGTATGGAATATGTCGATATGATAAAGAAAGGCAACGGAGCCAATGGCGAAGTTAGCTCTCCTGATGAGATTGTTTCAATGACGGTTATTTCCGATTTGTAATCTGCTAATTAAAAAAAAGCGCCGATTATTTCGGCGCTTTTTTATAAGAAATAATGCTTATTTTTTTGCAGTTTTCTTAGGTGCAGCTTTTTTTACGGTTGTTTTCTTAGGTGCAGGTTTTTTAGCAACGGTTTTCTTGGCGGTTGCAGTTTTTTTGGCAACAGGCTTTTTAGCAGCTGCTTTTTTAGTTGTAGTTTTTTTAGCAACAGGCTTTTTAGCTGTTGTCTTTTTGGCAGCAACTTTCTTTACGGTTGTCTTTTTTGCAACAGGCTTTTTGGCAACTGCTTTTTTAGTTGTAGTTTTTTTAGCAACAGTTTTTTTAGCTGTTGTTTTCTTAGCTGCAACTTTTTTTACGGTTGTTTTTTTAGCAACAGGTTTCTTAGCTGTTGTAGTTTTTTTCGCTACGGTAGCTTTTTTAGCTGTTGTTGTTTTTTTAGCAGCAACTTTTTTGGTTGTTGCTTTTTTGTCTTCAGTTTTCTTTGTTGTAGTTTTCATAGTCTTTTTCCTTGTAGTAGTTTTCAAAGTTTTCTTAGTTTTTTTAGCTTTTTTAGCTTTAGTTTTTGACACTTTTTTAGTGCTCTTTTTAGTTGATTTCTTAACAGGCTTTTTAACTTTCTCAGCCTTAACTTTAGGCTGCGAAGCAATTACAGCATTGTCTATATCAGTTTCACTGCACAAACCGATAGATACGGGATCTTTTGCTTTCAGGTTTGCCATATCACGATGAGTGCCTTTACGAATAGCATCAATAGTTGTTTTGGTAGTGCCTATCAATTTGCAAATTAAGCTGTCTTTAATTGACGGATAATTTTTCAAAACCCACAAAACGGCATTGGGCTTTTCTTGTCTTTGTGACGGCGACAAAACTTTTTTAGCTTTCAGATTGCGTAACTTTGCATTACACTCCAATTCCTCAGCTTTAAGATTTGCTGTAATATCCTTTTCGCAGCGATGAATTTCATCCCAAGTAAGTTGACCGTTATCAATCGGAGAAATGCCTCTTATATTGCTACCGACATCTCCATCGGCCATAGCCTGAATCTCTAATTCATGAATCTCACAAAAAACCGCAATTTGGCGGAAAGTAAGAGTCGTATTTTCTACCAGCCATACAGCAGTGGCTCTGGGCATCAAAGGTGCTGTCATATACTTATCCTTTCTATTCAATTTAACTCAACCACAATAACCTCAGTTTAATTGGTTTGAATATAAATACAAGATATTTTTAAATTTTAAAAGCATCTAATATTTTAATTTGTATAACTCAACCGAAACCGAGGAATTAGTTAACATTTTATCTCCCAAATAATCTTTTTCTTCATCACTTACAGTGTCAGCTATTTTTTTCACCATTACAATTTCATTGTTGTAAACATGCTCAAACAAATCTTTTATGTAAACATCATCAACCGCATCTCCTTCAATCGGCATGATAACACAACAAGTGCGCAAGATTAACTTTTCTTCGTCATTATTATCATCCATACATAATGAAATCTCTTTCAGGCATTCACTGGCAAATTTGACAGCATCTTGTGGGGTTGTAAAATCAACCGAAGTAATTCCGCCGGCTTCAATCATGTTAAATCCGGCATATTTACCGGTGAGATTGGTTGTAATGGTACGAATTGCTTCACTGGTATTAGCAGCAATTTTATCTTGATCAGGTAAATTCGTATCCAAAAATTTTAGGTCGCTTTTGATGTTTACGCGACAACGTATCCCGACAGCAGAGGGATCTTGATTTTCCTCTTGAGGCAGAGAAACTTTGTCATTGTCTGAGGCATACAAAGCTTCCCATTTATCAAAAGCATCGTTTAAAACTTGAATATACAGTTTTTGATCAGAAATAATCTGATGCATCAAGTATGCTCCGATACCGGTCAAATAAATAGCAACTTTGTTATCACTAAAGCTTTGCTTAGTTTCATAGAATTCTTCTAAGTTGGTGTCCTGACCATCTATAATGCGAAAAGCTTCAAACAAAATTGAATTAGCTTCAGTAAGTTTCAGTCCTCCGTAACGAGCTAACTCCAAACATCCTCCGAATACCAGCAGTTTTACACCTAATCTGGTGTTTTGTTTTTGTAGAGCTGTTCGCACATTCAAATTGGATAATATTTCACTCAAGTAATAAACCAAATACTGCTTATATTCAAGCGGCGCTTCCGGATATGACCCTGCCACCATGGTTTTGGGATCGCCATTAATATTAAAAGCCTTAACCAGAGATTTTGCTTTATCAAAAAAGAATTCTTCAGTTATATTTTCATCATTTTCTTTGTCTTGCGGCAGAAAAATATACCAAGGAATATTTTTGAGAACCAAAGGAATCGCCATAGCCAAAAATATGATGAAAAATACGAAGAACATTAGGGTTTGATTGTCTTTTTCATCTGTGAATGTTTCTAAGATAGGAAACAACAGGCTGACAAATATATTGGCAAATATAAGGCTTATAACAATCAATACAATGAATTTTATAATTGCTTTATAGATATTGCGCCGACTGTCAGCAATATCTTGAACAACTTCGCTGGACGATTTTTGATAATCAATTCGATTTAAGCTTTTGTGAGTTCCCTTCTTTTTGCTCAGGTTGCTGACATATTCAACCGTTTCGCTGTATGTATTATCTTCCAGCTCAAAAGTTTCGCGAATTATCTTAACCTTAAAAGAAGCAGATTCGTTTTCTTTGGCCAGCCGATATGCTTGCGAGCGCTGATCCATCGTAAAACGCTCCAAAAGTTGCCAACCGCCTCCGGAATCGGCATAAACCTCATAATGCGATATCTTTGTCATTGCGAATCAATCTCATAGTTATAAAAAAACCTGCACTCATAATATCAAGTGCAGGTTAACAAATCATAAATAACCCGAATTATTGAGCATCACTGTTAGTAAGACCAAAAGCACCGAATTTGCTCTTGAACTTTGACAGCTGACCGCCGGTATCAACCAAACGACGAACACCGGTCCATACAGGATGTGATTTGGGATCAACTTCCAAATTAATAACATCACCGGCTTTACCCAAAGTCGAACGAGTTGTATACTTCTGTCCATCAGTCATAACATAAGTAATCTCGTGATAATCAGGATGAATACCTTTTTTCATCTTAAAACTCCTACAAAATTTGTTTCAATGACAATTTTATGCCTCTTATACATTAAGGTTTTAAATAAGGCAAGCAAAAAGTTGTCTTTTTTTTAAATTTCTTTTAATTCAACACAGTTTACTTTCTTTGAATTGCCGGAAATATTAACTACTTTTATATTAAAATTCTTGAATCCCTTCTTCAAAAGATAACTGCGAATTTCAATTGCGCGATTCAAAGTTATACGTTTTTTACGGAAACTATCGACTCCGTCATCAAAATTATAGGCATATATGGCAATTTTTGAAGTCTTTTCGTTACTAAAGCCGCTGATAATTTTATCTAACAACTCCTGTTGTTCGACATTCAAAATATCGCTAGTATCCGCAAATCTTATAATTCCTTCTTGCGTTGCTGAATCGTCATCCTTTTCTGGCATAATGTTATCATTTTCTGCAGAAGAAACTGAATTTTCATCTGTTGAATTATTTAATTCAGCCTTTTCTTCCGGAACTATCGTTTCATTTTTTATAGTCTTATCAGCCGGTTGTGAAGAACTTTCCGTGTTTTTTACAACCGATTCTTCTTTAGCATCTTTAATTTTTTGTGCGTTGTTTTCTTCGGCTATGGTTTCTTTGTTGACAGATAGCGCTTCTGCAATAATCGGTTTTTCTTCCGGTTTTACATAAAAAGAAGCTTCAGGTTGCTGTTCAACTGCTTGGGGAAGAGTTTTCTCAATCGGTTCAGCAACAGGTTCTCTGTCAACAACTACAACAAAATCGTCTTTTTCGCTTTTGGCAGTATCAACCTTAGGTAAGGTAACCTCTTTTTTTGCCGCATCAGATTTTTTAACGACCATCGACGATGTGGAATTTTCAGCCTTTACGGTTGGTAAAGGCTTGGCTGTCTTAACCACATTTTTTTTCTTGACCTGATTGACGGGGCGTTTGGGCAAAACAGGGAATAAAGGTTCCTGTGCACTATAATAACCTGCATCTAAGTTGTTCAACACGTCCAAATCGACCACAACTCCTTCTTCGGCTGATGCACCACAAGTCATCATGCTCGCAATTACCGATACAACAGATATCTTTCCCCAATGCATTGTGCCCTACCTTTATTACAGTTTATACAAATCAAAAAGTTTTTTAGAAATTGTTTGGTTGCCGGATATGAAACCCATAGTGTCCCATATAGCTTTTATGTTTTCACTGCGATCATCATCCTGTTTGATAGCCAAATTTCTGCCGCCGGATTCTCTTACCAATAAAATTCCTGCTGCAATTTGCGAAAAATCAGCTTTTTCACAAATTATACCATCGATTTGACCGGCAGCAACAGCCGCCAAATCAAGACTTGTGCAACCGAAATTGCGAATATTGTCATTTTTTACATTTGCACAAATATTTGCATTGGTTGTAGAGATTAAAGATTTTGTCAAATCATTGCGTGCAGAAACTCTTAAGCGCAAGTGATTGCGCGAGCCTTCCTTAAATGCGCCATAGCCCTTGTCGGCAAAGAAAGTATCTCCCGTTGCCGGATTATATACCACAGCCGTCAAAACTTCGGTTCTTTTAACAATGGCTATGCTTATGGCAAAGTAAGGAATACCACGCATAAAGTTGACCTTTCCGTCCAACGGAGATACCACAAAACATTCTGTTATCGGCATATCTTTAGGATCTGCCACAATCGGAACATCAGAACGAAATTTGTTTAATTCAACCCTGAGTATCGTTGCGGTGCGCTCAATGGCGGCTTGAGTAAATTCTTCATGACCTTTGGGTGCCGATTGTAACTGTGTAAGCTCGGTGAAATCCCTGACCAATCCGACACCGGCTTTTTTAGCAATATTGTTTAATACTTCAAGATTGTGAGAAATATAAGTCATTATTTAGCTCTTTCAACATACGATGCATCAGCTGTTGCAACAACGATTTTGTCGCCGACTCCGACAAAAGGAGGAACGGTTGTGCGTACACCGTTATCCAATACTGCCGGTTTGTAAGATGACGAAACAGTCTGACCCTTAATTACAGGTTCGGTTTCCACAACTTCGCAAATAACTTGTATCGGCAACTCAACCGAAATCGGCTTACCGTCAATAACGCTTACTTTAACTTCCATACCGTCAGTCATAAACGGACGAGAATCGCCCAATATATCTGATGGCATAACAAACTGTTCATAAGTATCGCTTTCCATAAAAGTCAAACCTGTGCCGTCTTCATATAAGAATTGGCAGTCTTTGGTTTCAACCATTAATTTTTCTACCATATCTTCAGTGCGGAAACGCTCATTGGTTTTAGTTCCTTCCTCAACCGATTTCATTTCAACCTGCATAAAAGCACCGCCCTTACCTGGTTTTACAAAGTTTGTCTTAACGACTGTCCAAGGTTTTCCCTTGTATTCAATTACCCAACCGATACGAATAGAACCAGCTTGTTGTTTCATTTTATTAACTCCTGATATTAAATTACACAAATATTTTAATTAGCAATAATATAAACTTATCTTTTTAGCAACCAGAATTTTCAAATTTTTTTGCATCAATTATCACAAAATCGGTTTTAACCTTATCCCAAGACGGCAAATCCGCCTCAAATTCAAGCGCTAAAGGTAACAAAAAAAGTTCGTTATACCAATCTATAAGTTCGGTGGCTTTTGCCAAATCATCAATTTTCAGCGCCACAAATTCCGGCTCTGTTTCGCTGGCCAGCATGGCTTCGTGCCGCCGAGGCGGAATTACTGCCCCCAAAGTTTTTTTGCCCAAACTTTCGCGCAAAGGTTTCAGCTGTGGTTTGACCGGTTTGGTTGCATCAATTTCTTTTACCACACCGTCAAGATTATGTTTTTTGCAAAATTCCAATTCATTATCACCTTGCGCCAAAACCATTTTGCCGGTATTAATCAGTTCATTGATTTTGCCGTCATTTAACGAGGTTTGAGCTATATAACAACAAATTTTATCATTGATGATAATTTTATCATTGTTTTGGTTGATTTTAAGTATTATCTGTGGCATAACTACCTTTAGTTATTGTAAAAGTTAAATTTGCATTTATGATGGCGTTGATAATAATGCAATATTTTTTAAAGTGAAAGAAAAATCCGCAATGGAAGAGAATTTTTTTGATTTTGCTCAAACCAAAGAAGCCCTCAGTCAGTTATCGACTGACTTGGCGGTTTTGGATTCGGAAATAAAGAGCAAGTTAACGGAGTTGGATGTTGAACGCAAAAATCACCATAAAGCTATGTCTGAAAAAGATGCCAAATTGGAAAAAATGAGCAAGACCATACAAGATACCGTTGCCAAGATTGATTCTATCACCGGATATATCAACGGAGTGCTCTAGGATGTCGCAGATAACCATTACTATCAATTCACGAGAATATCCGGTTGCCTGTGAAGACGGGCAAGAGCTTCGTATTATGCAATTAGCCGATGTTTTGGATGAAAAGGCCAAGCAACTGGCCGGAGATGCCGGACAAATCAGCGAAAGTTTGTTGTTGGCCATGGTCGGGTTGTTGTTGGCTGACGAGTTGAGCGAGTTGAAAAAAGGCAATATGTCCAAAGATGACGATTCTTCCCGCCGCATAAATACTGCTGATATGTCAAAATTGGATGGTGAAATTGCCGCTGCTGTGCAAAATATCGACAGCGAAATAAAAAAACTTGCCAAGCAGTTAAGTTCGTTGTAGAATAAAAAATGAAATTAGGAACTGCGCAATACGAGCGTTAAAGCAGGTCTTCCGAGCCAACAAAATTATAAAGGGAGCCGTCTCTGAACAAATCGTGGTTTGTTTATATGGCACCCACCTAAATGACCGGCGGTTCGTTTCAAGAATGTATAGGCACGGTTGAATGGTTCTAATTTTATAAAACCTCGCTGGCTTTCGGCGAGGTTTTTTGTTATAGGGGGCAATTTTGAAAATAGTTTATTTGGGCGATATAGTTGCTCGTAGCGGTCGTGAAAAGGTTATTCAAACCATACCGCAAATAAAGCAGGATTGGCAAATGGATGCGTTGATAGTCAATGTTGACAATGTAGCGCATGGATTCGGTTGTACGCCCAAAATTGCCAAACAGCTTTTGGATGCCAAAGTTTCGGCAATTGTAACCGGTGATCATGTATGGAATCAAAAAGAGTTGTTGGAGTTTTTGAATGACAACAATCGCATAGTTCGTCCGCTTAATTACTCGGATAATTTGGCCGGAGTTGGTGCTCGGGTAATTCCGCTTGATTCGGGGCAAAAAATTTTGGTAGCCGAGGTTGTAGGGCGTGTATTTATGGAGACAGTAGAATCTCCGGTCATAAAAGTTGAGCAGCTTTTGCAAAAATACAAACTTGCCCGCGATGTTGATGCCATATTTATTGATATTCATGCCGAGGCCACAGCTGAAAAACAAGCTTTTGCCCATTGTTTTGATGGCTGTGTTTCAGCCATTATCGGCTCTCATACTCATGTTCCAACCGCGGATGCAGTTATTTTGCCTAAAGGAACTGCTTATCAAACTGATGTTGGAATGTGTGGAAACTATGACAGCGTTATCGGTTTTGATGAAAAAGCTCCAATTGAACGTTTGCGTGACAAATCATCGCCCAGCCGCCTAGAACCCAAAGGCGGTAATGCGCAAATTTGCGGCGTTTTTATCGAAACGGACAACAAAACCGGTTTGGCCGTAAAAATAACTCCCTTTAAATATTAGAAGTAATACAAAATCATTATCACGCTAAAGCGGATGAAAACGCCCCACTTGTCACCCCTGAGTGGTTTGCCAAAACCACGAATTAGGGGTCTTCGAATTAATAAAATTGGAAGATGCCTTATTCGGACTGTAAGCAGTCCTCAGGCATGACACTAATGTATTATTGTCACCCCTGAGTGGTTTGCCAAAACCACGAATTAGGGGTCTACGATGTTTTTTAGGGTTTGGGATTGCGAGCCGAGCGGAATAAGCAAACAACGACAAGGCTGGCAAAGATTTGCTTTATGCGCCAATCGTCGGGCGCTTTAGTCGCCTGTAAGTTTGGCGCAGCCCTATGTCTTTGAGTTGTTTGCCCGCTAGGCGAACATCCCAATGACTTTTGGACACTTTTGGTCACTCAAAAGTGTCAATAATATAAAAAAATCCGAAGATACCTAATTCGCTCGTTCCTCGCTCAAGGGGTGACAGTTTAAATTTAATGATGTGTGATAACCATTTGATTTTACTGAATAAATATGGGGAGGGGTAACACTTTGCAGGGCAGTGCAAACATCACCTTGAGCAGACACGCCAAAACCCATCGTATAATCATACGATGAGCAACAAGCTCCCATAAATGTCTGCCCATAAACCAACATTCTTGTTAGTCCTTTCTATACTATTTTTGTTGCAACTACTATAATAATTATACCACATTTTTAAGGTCTATACAATCCTAAAATGCGATTCGTTTTTCAACGAGTTAGCTTGAGTCTGACTCGTTTTAGTTAAGATTCTCTAAACCCATTCGATTCGAATTTTTTTATTTTTAAGCATAAAAAAACACCGCTTGTGTAAGCGGTGTTAGAGTTAGTGACTTTATGGTTAAGATTACTCTTCGAAATCATCACCATCAAAAGATTCATCGCCGAAAGATTCATCATCCATACCGGCATCAAAATCTGTATCGTCGCCACCTTCAATGTCTTCATTATCATCCATGGCAGACATATCTTCATCACCGGAGTGAATTTGCATGGCATCACTGATTTCATCTTGCGAAATCAAACCGCTGAATTGCTCATCCAATTCGGACAATTCGCGCTCAGCAGCCATAATCTCCAATTCTTCCTCTTCCGGTTCCTCAACATCAACAAATTTTTGCAATCCCATAACTAAAGAATGTTGCAATTCTTCAATATTAACCGTTCCCTCAGCAATTTCACGCAAGGCAACAACCGCATTTTTGTCGTTGTCACGATTAACGGTCAGAGCCGAACCAGCCGAAATATCTTTGGCGCGTTGTGCCGCAACCATCAATAATTCATAGCGATTAGGGATTTTATCAATACAATCTTCAACAGTAACACGAGCCATTTTATTATTCCTTACATATTAAAAGAGAATCCGTTTTTTCAAATTCACAACATCTATAAAACAAAAAAGTTTTTAAATGCAAGAAAAAAATGAATTTATTATGCAATATCAATAAGATAAATTTTAATCAAAAAACATGGGATGACCCAAAATTTCAAAATTGCGATTCTTTATTTTTTTATCCAACTCAACTCTGTTTTTTCGCACTGCCAAAACATCACGCAAGGGAGCTTGATAAGCTTTAATAACAGCCTGCATGGTTGCCAATATATGGTTACGCGACTGCGGCGAAAAACGGTTGTACAATCCGTCATAAACTCCGCGCTG
Source organism: uncultured Pseudomonadota bacterium (assembly GCA_902763535.1). Taxonomy (GTDB): domain Bacteria; phylum Pseudomonadota; class Alphaproteobacteria; order RF32; family CAG-239; genus CAZU01. The sequence goes on from CACWSG010000004.1 coordinate 149,304, forward strand.
GAACAAACGTATATTTTGCATCATGCCGTAAGTAATGTGAGAAAGTCGATAAGCGTGAACAACTTTATCACAGCTGTATGCCCATTCATTGAGGGTAAAACCGTGCGGAGCCACCAAAGCTGCCAGCTCGGATTCGCGCCCCAAAATTCTGGCCTTTTGTACCAGTCTGGCACAGGGGTTTACCATATTGCGAATTTCGCTGTTGGCATAGCGTCCAACCTCATCTTCCTGCTCATACATAGTAAGCAAAGTACCTATGCGATAAATCTGGTACTCGTTTTCCGGCTTTTTAAGCCAATCTTCCACCTTGTCTAATGACACAATCACCGCTTTAACATCAGCCGAAGTCAGGACAGTATCGGCATTGGGAAAAATTGTACGCAAATCATCTCTGCTTTTGCCGGATGGAGCTTTGTAACCCGGCATATATTCGTTCATCGGTACAATTTTTTTTATAAAAGCATAAAACTGCGGATTATACCTGATTTTGGGATGATAAGGCGGCAATTTTGGCTCTTCGCTGTTGTCTTCGTACCCCGGCCAAGCTTCCGGCATCAAAATAAAATACAAACTCGGCGAGAGGAATTCTAAATTTTCAATATCCTTAACTTCTTCGGCAATGCGGGTGGGAAATTTATTTTTGGTTTCTTTAATTCCCGGCATATTCAAAATTTTTTCCGACATTCCCGGAACCGTAAATAACTGCGGACCGATATATTGATAATAAATCGGCGCAAATTGCTTGATTGCATCTATCATAATATCTTCATCAAACGATTTTAGACGCTTTTCCTGATGTCCGTATGAGGCAATAATTTGAGCAAAACCGCTGTCAAAATCACCGATAAGATCAAAAGGGCTGTCAAAATTGCGATTATAATCGCTGTGCTTGTCAAGCATACCTTCCAGCTCTTCTTGGCTCGGCAGCGGATCATTTTCCAAATCTATTTCATAGAATTTGGCAAACATCGAATTTCCGGCATAAGCCGGTGCAATCGACAAGATTGAAGCAACAATGACAGCTAATACTAATCTCAAAATTTCAATTCCAATCCTAAACTACACCCCACCCTGATATAATAACTACAATTTTATAAAAAGAAACGAATAAAATAAATTATTTGCAAAATAAGGCTGGACATAGCAAAATTATTGCCATATCATAACAGAACAGGTTTATAAAAATAGGAGATAGATCATGGCTTGGACTGATGAAATGGTTGAACAATTGAAAGAATTGTGGTCTCAGGGTGTTACCACCGGTGAAATCGGTAAACGCCTTGGCATATCCAAAAATTCCATTGTCGGTAAAGTCCATCGTCTGGGTCTGGAAGGTCGTCCTTCACCCATTAAGAAAACCGGTGAAGAAAACACTCCGCGTCCGGCTAAAAAGGCTCCCAAAAAGTCCGAGAAAAAAACAGCCGGTTCATCTGCCAAAACCGAAGCTCCTAAAGAAACAAAGATAGCTAAAGCTCCCAAGCAAGAAAAAACTAAGACTGTCGAAAAAGCCAAACCTGAAGACAAAAAGTCAGCTCCTGTCGCACCTGCCAAGCCTGAACCGATCAAAACGGCTCCTCAGATTGAAGAAGACGATATTAAATTGATTAAGTCTTTGGATGTTAAAGTTGATAAAGATTATCAAAAAGAAAATATCTCGTTGACCGAATTGGATAATCACACTTGTCGTTGGCCGTTGGGTGATCCTAAGGATCCTGATTTTCATTTTTGCGGTCGCAAAGTTAAAACCGGTCAGACTTATTGTGAGGAACACTCAGCCATAGCTTATGTCAAACCGGTTCGCCGCTGATAACTCAACTCAATATATTTAGAACATATATACAGAGGTTTTATTGTTTTCTTTCAGATAAAGCCTATATCTCCGTTTTGAGAATAATCTTTTGCAAGGAGTTTCAAAATGTCGAGAGTAGCCAAAACCAAAGAAAATTTAAAAAAATGCCGTTGTTCGGATTGTCCCTCTTATACCTTAGGGTGCAAATTGAAAAATTACCCGCTCAACTTTGTTCGTATGATTGACGGTTTGGATAATTTGGAGCACTTTGAAGGAATGTTTTGTGCCTATGGCGCCAGCACTTGCATCGCAGAAGATAAGGGGTGTTTGTGCGAAGATTGTGCCGTTTTTCATGAAAATGCTCTCAACCGCGCTGAGTATTGCTTGCCAACGCAAAAAAATTCTGCTCATTGCCGCGGTGCTCAGTGCCAAGCATAATTTTTTCCTAAAAGGTGTGTTATGCCCAAAGATATAGTAGAAGCCTACGCTCTTGCCGTAAAGGCTCGTGAAAGCTGTACTCGCAAAGCTTTTGAGGCGGTGGTTAATTTTTGTGAAAACGACTTAAAATGTTCCACGGATTTTTCACAAAAACGCAACACCTTGTTGTTGTGGAGCTATGATCGCTTGGCTCAATCATTTGTGCGTGCCGGCAATTATGGCTCAGCTTATGATTTGTGGAATAAAGCCATGCCGCTTGCGCCGTCAAACGAAGTAAAACTCAAATTAGGTTTGTGCATGATGGAAGCCGCTGATAAGGGATATGCCAATATGCATGAAAAAGCCTCTCGGATTGTGGAAACTGCATCATTTTTGCAAAAAGTATATCGCGACAACCAAGATAATTCCAATGCAACAAAAATGCAAAAGCTGATAGATAATGCTTCGGCTTTATTGGTTCAATCAAAATTCAAGAATTAGTCAGAACACAGTTGTTCAAATTCATGTTGTTTGTTATGCAACATTTCACCTTGTTCGCCGCTTAACGGTTGAAATTTTCGCGCAATAACATACTGCGGCAACAATTTTTTTATCTCGTCAATCGGACGCGACCAAACGCTTGGTTTCAAACGAATAGATTTTCCTTCACCGGCCGAAACTTTTTGAGTTACCTCACCGCTGTATGCATCTTCAAATTCATGCAGCTTAAGTTTGATAACTTCCAAGCTGTTCGGAATCAAAAATTCAAATTCCTCATCCTGATTGATATAATTGCGAATTTCAAATATGGCATCATCACCGTCCCACTTCACTATCGATCCGGCAAACAGCCAATCACCCAAAGTCCTGGTATATTCATAGTTTTGGCTGATGTTGGTTAATTTGCCATTGTGAAAACCCAAGCAATAACCGCGATTTTGCAGGGTATTCAACTCCGGCATATATTTTTGGCAGTCCCAATTTTCTTTATTATCATACCAGTCATCAATGGCTTTGCGATAGGCGCGCGCAACCACTCCGGCATAATATTCGGTTTTGTTGCGCCCCTCAACTTTCAGCGAGTCAAGCCCGATTGACAGTAAATCAGGCAATTTCGGCATCAGACACATATCTTTGGAGTTAAGCATATAACCGCCATGTTCATCTTCAACCACTTCATAATATTCGCCGGGACGAAAATCCTCTTCCAACAAAAATTCAAAAGCATCTTTGTTGTTTTCATCAATAACTATTTCTTTAATTGAACCATCTTTCAGACGCAAATGAAGTTTATAGTGCCAACGGCAACAATGAGCGCATTTCCCCTGATTTGCCGAGCGATCTGCCAAATAATTGGAAATCAGGCATCTTCCCGAATAAGACATACACATTGCCCCGTGCATAAAGGTTTCTAACAATATATCAGGACATTTTTGGCGGATTTCTTTTACTTCTTCAAAAGTAACCTCGCGTCCCAAAACGCATAATTTGGCTCCCATTGATTGCCAAAACTTAACAGCCGCCCAAGAACATATATTAGCTTGAGTTGATACAAATAAATTAAGCTCCGGAGCATTTTCTTTAACATATTGAAATACTCCCGGATCAGCAATCAAAACCCCGTCAGGATGAAGTTCGCGCAAAGTTGCAACAAAAGATGGAAGTTTTTCGACATCACGATTATGCATAAACAGATTAAGGGTAAGATAAATCTTTTTGCCTTTAGCGTGCACAAAATCAATTCCTTCGCGCAAATCCTCAATTGAAAACTTTGATTGTGCGCGCAAACACATATCGGGAGTTCCGGCATAAACCGCATCGGCTCCGTATAAAACAGCAGTTTTTAATTTTACCAGTGATCCTGCCGGAAGCAGGAGCTCAGCTCTATCAAGCATATCTTAATCCTCAATATTTACATCCGTGATATAGGCATTCAATTCACCTAAAGGCGTATCTTTAATTCTGACCCGTGCAATAAACGGGCGTAAGCTTGTTTTATCACGCATAATCCAAAAATCAATAGGTTTATTAGAGGCAAATTCCCATAAAGTGTCATCGTCATCGGACAAAACTTTTTTGATATGCATAGAGCAAAGGTTGGCTTCACCTTCCAAAGGTGAAATCTCGTTTTTCTCCAGGTTATCTGTGCCTAAATCAACAACTTCCACATCAAATCGTCTTTTTCCGTCATACACAGCCATATTAGAGGCACAAAAGCCCATCTTATTGTATTGATAAGCTATTTTCATCAAAACCGTTTGCAAATCAAAAGTATCGGCAGGGGTAGGTGAGGGCGTAAAATTGCGGGTTTTCTTTTTGCCGTTAGTGACAACTATTTGCGATTGCGGAATTCCGTCATCATCAAAAAGTACTTGTTTGCTGCGTACCTTAAAGCGCGAACGGGAAACATACTGATAATCGCGAGTGATCATTTTGTCGTTCGATAAGATTCCGGAGGTATCATACTGAGCCATAAACGGATAAATAGTATTAAAAAATCCGTTGGTTGCAACATTTGACCTGATGCCGTAATCATTGTCATTCAGTCGATATATGAATTTTACTTTTGCCGCATCAAATGCTCCGATTTGTACCAAAAACTCATGCCCGATACTAAAAGCTGAAGCTTCGGTGGTAAAAAATAATACAAAAGCCAAAAAAAAGTTTCTGAAATGCATAGTTTTATTCTTTCGTTAAGATTTACGATATATTATTAGTACAAAATTGTAACTTAAAAGGGTTAATAAAATGACAACTAAAAAAGTTTTATTGATAGTCGGTGGTTTTTCCAACGAAAGAGAGGTAAGTCTCAATGCCGGAAAAGATGTAGCGCAAGCTTTGCAGGAAAGCGGTTATGATGTGGTGACACACGATTTGACTGACAGTTGGAAATTGTTGGATGTGATTCGCCAAGAAAAACCTGATGTTGTATTTAACGGATTGTATGGCAACTGGGGAGAAGACGGCGAAATTCAAGGTCTGTTGGATTGCTTGCAAATTCCTTATACCCATTCCGGACTCAATGCTTCGGCTATCGGTATGAATAAATACTTAACCAAATTGGTTGCCGAAAGATGCGGTATAAAAGTTGCAAAGGGCGAAAGAATGACTTATGACGAATATAAACGCCATGGTACTTCAATCAGAATGCCCTATGTTATTAAGCCGGTTGCCGATGGTTCATCATGCGGTGTTTTTATTGTAAAAAATGAACAAGATATTGCTAAAATCAATTATTCCGACAGCAATGTTGAGGTGTTGGTTGAAGAATATATCGACGGACTTGAGTTGACCTCAATGTGCCTTGAAGGCAAAGCTTATATTGTAACCGAACTTCGGGCTAAAAATCAGTTTTATGATTACAAATCCAAATACACCGGCGGCATGACTGAGCATATACTGCCGGCTGAGATTCCCGATAATGTCAAAAATATATGTTTGGATTATGCGGCAAGAATTCATAATGCACTGAAGTGCAATGTTATCTCACGCACCGATTTTCGCTACAATCCGCAAGATGGCGTGGTTATGCTGGAGATAAACACCAATCCGGGAATGACTTCACTGTCGTTGGTTCCCGAACAGGCTAAATATGCTCTCGGTATGAGCTATGCTCAGTTGTGTGACTTGTTGGTTAGGAATGCCCAATGTCGGCACTTGAAAATATAAACATAACTGAAAAAACGGTTGTCGTAATCGGCGGTCCGACTGCTTCCGGAAAATCCGGTTTGGCTCTTGAGATTGCCAAAAAATACAATGGTGTTGTCATTAATGCCGACGCCATGCAGGTCTATCAGTCTATACCTATTATCACGGCAGTCCCTTCACCTGAAGATAAAAAACAGGTTTTGCATTTGCTCTATGAAATATATCCTCCTTCGCAAAGAGGAAATGTTGCCGACTGGTTGAACAAAGCAACTACGGCTATTCGTGATGCTTGGGCTGAAAAAAAATTACCGGTGGTTGTCGGTGGTACTGGTTTTTATATTGAGAGTTTAATCAAAGGGGTTTCGCCAATTCCTGAGACAAATAGTGAAGTTAAACAGCAAGTTGCTGATATAATTGGTCAAAAAGGTGCCGAGGGTGCTTATGATTATCTGCAAAAAATTGATGCATCAGGGGCTCAAATGGTAAAACCTCAAGACACAACCCGCATCAGGAGAGCTCTTGAAATCAAATTGGATACCGGACAGTCAATCAGTGAGTGGTTTCAAAAACCATTGGTCAAAACTTTGTCGGAAGCCGATTTTGCTATGATAAAATTATTACCGTCTTTAAGCGAGCTGGAAGAAAAATGTTCTCGTCGTTTTGATATAATGATGGAGCAGGGGGCTTTGGACGAGGTTAAAAATTTGCTTGATAGGCACTTAAGTGACGACTTGCCGGCAATGAAGGCTATCGGCGTTCCGGAACTTGGTGACTATATCAGAGGAAAAACTGACTTAAATCAAGCAATTTCTTTGGCTAAACTGCATACCAGACAGTATGCCAAACGCCAACTCACATGGTTTAGAAATCGCTGAAAATAATTTAAAATTTTGTGTTAAAAACAGCAATTTGTTGTTGCAAGGCTTTATATATGGTTATAAAAAATAAAAAGTATTAAATTTATTTGCGGAGATTTCAGGTATGTTTTCAAAATTGTTGGGGTGGCTGTCAGCCGATATGGCTATTGACTTAGGAACAGCTAACACTCTTGTCTATGTTAAAGGAAAAGGTATTGTACTAAACGAACCTTCAGTGGTTGCTATTGAAGAGTATCGTGGCAAAAAGCAGATTTTGGCTGTCGGTAATGAAGCTAAACAAATGTTGGGGCGCACTCCCGGCAACATCCATGCAATAAGACCATTGCGTGATGGCGTTATTGCCGATTTTGAAATTGCCGAGGAGATGATTAAACATTTTATCCGCAAAGTTCATAATTACAGACGTTTTGCTATGCCGATGATTATTATCTGCGTTCCTTCCGGTTCAACGGCTGTTGAACGTCGTGCTATTCAAGAATCGGCTGAAGCAGCTGGAGCTCGTAAGGTTTGGTTGATTGAGGAGCCTATGGCTGCGGCAATTGGTGCTGATCTTCCGGTTACCGAACCTGCCGGTTCAATGGTGGTTGATATTGGCGGTGGTACAACCGAGGTTGCCGTTTTATCATTAGGCGGTATCGTTTATGCTCGTTCGGTTCGTGTCGGCGGCGACAAAATGGATGATGCTATTATTTCCTACATTCGTCGTAATCACAACCTTTTGGTCGGTGAAGGCAGTGCTGAAAAAATTAAAAAAGAAATCGGTTCGGCTTGTGTTCCGGAAAAAGGTGATGGTCGTACTTATGAAATCAAAGGTCGTGATTTGATGAACGGCGTACCTAAGGAGATTGTAATTTCTGAGCGTCAGGTGGCCGAAGCTTTGGCTGAGCCTGTATCACAAATTGTCGAAGCTGTTAAAGTTGCTTTGGAGCACACGGCTCCTGAACTGGCTGCCGACATTGTTGACAAAGGTATTGTGCTCACCGGTGGTGGTGCATTGCTTACCAACTTGGATCAGGTTTTGCGTAATGCAACCGGCTTGCCGGTATCATTGGCAGACACTCCTTTGGCTTGTGTGGCAAAAGGAACCGGTAAGGCTTTGGAAAATATAGGACAGTTGAAAACTATTCTATCATCGATGTACTAGTCGATAGTTTATTTTTATGCAAAAAGCCTGCCTGTGCAATTTTATTGCCGCAGGTTTTTTGCTTGAAAAACTAGAGAGAAAATTTATGAAGCGTCGCAGAAGTTTATTTTTACATTTTAATCAGCTGAGAGTGCTCCTTAGAAAATTTGCTTTGGTCACTTTATTTATAATCTCGCTAATTTTGATGTTGATGAGCAAGAATCAGTCTATATTACTAGACTATGCTTCATCGGGCGGATCCTATGTTGCCATGCCGGTTATTCAGGTTTTGATTTGGCCTGCCAAAATGGTTACCAAAGGCTATGAATATTTAACAAACTTGTGGCATATCCAACAGGATAATGAGGCCTTGCGCGCCGAGAATGAAGCTTTGCATAAATTACAAGACAAATATGATTCGCTGGAAATAGAAAACAAACTATTGAGCGACTTATTAAATTATGTAACCTTACCTCAGGCTGGTTTTATATCGGCTAAAATGGTCGCTGAAGAAAGGGGAGCTTTTGCTCATGCAATAGTTGCCTATGTCGGTGACAAGCAAGTTAACAAAGGTGATGTGGTTTTGGCTAATGGCAGTGTGGTTGGGCGAATTGACAAACAACTGCAATCTTATGCCAAAGTTATTTTGTTAACCGATATAAGCTCAAACATACCTGTAATCATTGAAAATACCCGCATCAGAGGAATATTAAAAGGCGACAACTCGCAATATCCCAAATTGGTATTCACGCCACTAGATGCAGAAATATCTGTGGGAGATAGAATAGTAACATCCGGTGTTTCCGGTGTTTTTCCGGCAGGTTTGCCCATAGGCTATGTCCATTCCATTGTCAAAAACGAAATTAAGGTCAGGTTGTTCGCTTCATTGGAAAAATTAGAGTATGTAAAGATTGTCAATTATAACATAGGCGGATTGTTGGAAGACACAGATAATGATTGAAGATAATTGGCAAGATAATGTAGCATCTTTGTTTGAACGGTTGTTGCCGGTAAGTACAGCCGTAATTCTGATGTTGTTGACTTATGCTCCTATTTATTTGGGTGTTTTTAATAATGTGAGAGCTGATTTAGGATTAGCTGCTGTTTATTTTTGGATGCTCAATCGATCAGACTTATTTGATTTGAAATCAGTAGTATTTATGGGAATATTGGACGGAACATTGAGTTCTTCAGCTTTTGGACTGACATTGTTTTCATATCTTCTGATGTATGTATTGATGATAAATTTACGCAAATTTTTGAATGGAAGGTCCTTTGTGGTTGTCTGGTATGGTTTTATTGCTTTATCATTAGTAACCTATTTGCTCAAATGGATGATTGCCACGGTATATTATGGCCAATTCCTACCCATGACTTCATTGATGTTTTCTTATTTTCAGTGCGCCGCAATATATCCTTTAATTTCAATGTTATTGGCTTGGATTCAAAATATCTTTTTACAGGATGATGAGTTATGAATCGCGACAATGACAAAGGCAAAATTCTCATAAGCCGTTCCATGATACTTGGCGGAATACAGCTTTTATTGCTGGTTATGATTGTGTTCAGACTGTATTATTTACAAGTTTACCAAGCTGATAAATATAAAACTTTAGCCGATGAAAACCGCATTTCAACCCGACTTTTGGTTCCGGCACGCGGCATAATTTATGATCGACATGGCAATATCTTGGCCGGTAATCGGCAAAACTTTCAAGCCATGATGATTCCCGAACAAACTACCAGTATCAATGATACTTTATCTGCCTTCAAAAGGATTATGCCGTTAAGTGCGGAAGAAGAAAAGCGGATTCGTAAAGACATTAAACGCAATCGCAGTTTTGTTCCCATCAAGGTCAAAGATAATCTGAGTTGGGAGCAGGCAACTCAAATATTATTAAATTCACCGGATTTACCGGGAATTATGATAGATGAAGGACTTTCTCGCTATTATCCCTACGGAAATATCATGGCTCATGTTATCGGTTATGTATCTTCGGTGTCGGACAAAGATGAAAAAGATGATCCTCTGTTGGAAATGCCCGGCTTCAAAATAGGCAAATCAGGCATAGAAAGATTATTTGAAAAAGAACTGCGCGGCAAAGCCGGTAATGTCAAATTGGAAGTAAACGCCTATGGGCGTATTATGAAAGAAATTGAGCTTATTGAAGGTGTTCCCGGCGACAGAATAGATTTAAGCTTAGATGTAAGATTACAAAAAAAAGCTTATGAACTTTTGGGTGAAGAAAGCGGTGCGGTCGTAATGATGAAAGTTGATACCGGAGAGGTTTTGGCTTTTGCATCGGCTCCATCATTTGATCCTAATATGTTTGCCAAAGGGTTGTCGGTTGATAATTGGCGAAGCTTGAGTGAAGATGAAAAGAAACCGTTGCTGAACAAGGCTGTTTCCGGACTGTATTCTCCCGGTTCCACATTTAAAATGATTGTCGGATTAGCGGCATTGGAAAGCGGTTTGTTGAAATCTCACAAACACACGACTTGTAACGGCAAGATGATGTTAGGTAATCATACTTTCCATTGTTGGAAAAAAGATGGACATGGTACAATCAATCTTGTTCAGGCTTTGCAGCACTCTTGTGATATTTTCTTCTATGAAACCGCGCAAAAAATAGGTATTGCCAAAATTGCGGCGATGGCCAGAAGATTCGGACTTGGCGCCAAAACCAATATCGGTATAGAAAATGAAAAAGATGGTCTTATTCCTGATGCCGAATGGAAGAAGAAACGTTTTGGAGAATCTTGGCAATTAGGCGAAACCATCATATCCGGTATCGGACAGGGATATATTTTGACAACTCCGGTACAATTGGCCGTAATGGTGTCGCGTATAGCTAACGGCGGTCAAGAAGTTGTGCCTACATTTCGAAAAATCAGCGATGATAACAAACCTCATTTTGATAATTTGGGAATTTCCCTGCAAAATATCGACATGGTTAAACAAGGAATGTATGAAGTTGTCAATGTCGCCGGAGGTACGGCCATGGGGGCTAGATTTGATTTTAACGGTCAGCAAATGGCCGGCAAAACCGGTTCAGCCCAAGTTAAAAGAATTAGTATGCGTGAGCGCCAAACCGGCGTTATAAAGCAAGAGGATTTGCCTTGGAAATACCGTGATCATGCTTTGTTTGTGGCTTTTGCTCCTTTTAATAATCCTAAATACGGAGTTGCTGTTTTGGTTGAGCATGGTCGTTCCGGCTCAAAAGTCGCGGCTCCGATAGCCGGGCAAATGCTGCTTGAAGCATTAAAATTGGATGCAACAGACAAACCGGTGGATTAGTAAAATGTACAAAGCTTATGAAACAAGTTTTAAGGGACAAAAGCTAAGTTTTAGCGAAAAGTTTTGGAATATAAGTTTTTCTTATATCTTGTTTATTATGATTTTGGGCGCGATTGGCATAACTATTCTATATTCTGCTGCCAACGGCAGTTGGAATCCGTGGGCGGCCAAACAATTAATGCGTTTTGGCTTGGGCTTTGCGGTAATGATTGTTTTAATTTTCATCGATTTGCGGTGGTTTTTGCGATATGCCTATTGGTTTTACTTTGCTGTTTTAGGTCTGTTGATTGCGGTCGAAATAGGCGGTCATATCGGTATGGGGGCGCAACGTTGGATTAATTTAGGATTTATGAAACTGCAACCTTCGGAGCTGATGAAAATAGCCTTAGTTTTGGCTTTAGCTCGTTATTTTAATTCATCAACCCTGCAAAGTATTGAGACAATAAAAGGGGTCATAATACCATCATTAATGGTGGTGTTTCCGGTATTCTTGGTTATGATTCAGCCCGATTTGGGAACAGCTATTATGTTATTGCTCACAGCCGGTGCAATGTTTTTTGCAGTCGGTGTCCAGTTGTGGAAATTTGTAGCATTGATATGTTCCGCCGTGGCGGCGATGCCGATAGCTTGGCATTTTCTTCACAATTATCAAAAGAATCGCGTGTTGACATTTTTGGATCCTGAACGCGATCCTTTGGGAGCAGGTTATCATATCATACAATCAAAAATCGCTTTGGGATCGGGAGGAATATTCGGTAAAGGATTCTTGAATGGCACTCAAAGCCACCTTAATTTTTTGCCGGAGAAACATACTGACTTCATATTTACCATGTTATCGGAAGAATTTGGTATGATTGGCGGTGTTATTGTAATAGCACTCAATGTTTTGATTATAGGTTACAGCTACTTTTTTGCTTTGCGCAGCACCAGCTATTTTGGCAAACTTATGGCGGTCGGCTTGGCCAGCAGCTATTTTTTGTATGTAATAATTAATATTTCGATGGTATTGGGAATGTTGCCTGTTGTGGGAGTTCCTTTGCCATTAATATCATATGGCGGTACGGTTATTATGTCGGTTATGGCCGGATTTGGGATTATTTTAGCGGTCAATGTCAACCGTACTATCAACATAGGCAAAGATCAAGGTTGAAAAAGTTGTTATATTTGCTTGCTTTAGCTTTAATCAAGAGTTAAATTTAGCAAATAACAGACAAAGAGAAAGTTATGGCTGCTTACAATAAATTTGAAAGTGAAAAGTTTTTTCTTGAAACAATGACGCGTATTCAACGCAATAAAGTTGAGTACAAAGTGTTGTATATCAATATATCAAAGCTCAAACCCAAGAATCGCCATTCGAAATTTGTCCGTGTCGTTGCCCGAATGTTTGATAATATGGTTGCCATAGCCGAAGGGACAATGTTTGTCTTTAATAATGGCGATATTGTCATTTTGGGAAAGAACATAACCGAAAATTTGGTAGATGAGTCAGTCGAAAAATTGCGCCGCGGTCTGATAACCGATCCGATATGGACCAATCAGGGGGTGGAGCAATTTGCCAAACTTTATTCTTATGAAGATTTTGACAGCATAATCGGCAAAGTGAACGAGCTTATTTTGAGTGATAACAGTGAAGATGCCCCGCAAGAGGTCGTCGCTGTTGATGCCGGACAGATTGAGGCTGTCAAAGCTCATCTTGATGGCATGGATATTGTTGATATTATAAAACATCAAAGTGTAATTAAGATTGAAAAGGCAGGGCAATATTCCAAGCTTTTTGAAGAGTTTTATGTAGCGGTAAAAGACTTAAGTGCCAATTTTGATAAGAGTTTGGATTTAACTGCCAACAAATGGTTGTTTTTGTATCTTACGCAAACACTTGATAAAAAGACCATGGCGTCATTTAAATTCTCCTCAATCAAAAATAAGATTCCTTATGTCAGTGTCAATTTGAATTTATCGTCGTTATTTTCGCCGGAGTTTGACAGCTTTGTAAAACTGCTTAAAGACAATAACCAGTCGTTGATTGCCGAGATTCAAATTATGGACATCATAAATAATATGCAGGCATATCTTGATGCTAAGGAGTTGCTGCATCGTGCCGGTTGTCAAATTTTGCTGGATGCGGCCAGTCTTGAAATGCTTCAAGCCCTTAGTGTTGATAAATTTGCCCCTGATTATATAAAGATATTTTGGCATCCGTTGATGGAAGATTATCAAATTGACGATAATGTAAAAAATATGCTTAACAACATCGGAATGGACAAGATTATTTTGGCAAAAAGCATAGATGAAAAGGCTCTGCGTTGGGGTATAAAGCAAGGCATACGCTCATTCCAAGGTCCTTATATCGACAACCTTGAGGTTGCTCTGATTCGCAATCGCTGTCCCAGCGGCAAGACTTGCAGTGCGTCTGAATGTTTGAAGCGCAAAAAACTAATTGCCGGTGCTGTGCGCAGCCGTTGTGCGCATCTTGATATTTTAGAGAGCGGAGTTGAAAAATAATGGCAAACGCGTCGCAAAATAATGTAGTTTTGGAATACATCAGTAAATTGGGTGAAAATCTCAATTCATACATGGTGCTGTATCTCAGCTTGAGTCTCGTATCTAAAAAAGTATTAACGGAACAAACGCTTTCATCGTTGCGTGATGTATTTGCTCAACAAATCAAGGATGGAAATGCTAAATTATTTGATATACCTAATTCTGACATAGCCGTAATTTTTAATAAATCGGTTAAAGACGAGATATTATCATCACTCGTTAAAATAAAACTGTTGTTGCAAGAAGATGAGAGCGTTGCCAAGGTTGCATATTTGCAAGAAAGTCCGATTGCCGTTTTTTGGGATTTGGTGAGAGAATATGGGGCGGTCAGCGAAAAGCTGTCACAAGTCTATGATAAATCATCTCAGGAGCAAGACAAAAAAAGCACAGTGGTCGCATTAAACAGCTTTTTTAATACCAAACCTCATCATGCCGGTGAAGCCTTAACCACGGCTATGCTTGATAAAGTCCAAAAAATTATTGCTGTTTCGGATTTTTCCAGTTTTATTCGTCGTCAACCTATTTGTGCAGTGATAGGAAAATCCATGCCTCAGCGAGTGTTTGAGGAGGTATATGTTTCGATTCCTGATATGCGAGATTCACTGCTTCCCGGTGTTGACTTGTTTGCTAATGAATGGCTGTTTTTGGCTTTGACCGAAACACTTGATCGACGGGTATTGGAAATTGTTTCTCGTCATGATGACGGTGCATTGCGCGGAAATTTCAGCCTTAATATTAATGTTAATACAATTTTATCGGATTCATTTTTGCATTTTGATGAGACAATTGATGCTTCACAACGCAAGACCATTATGTTGGAGTTGCAGTTAGCTGACATATTTAGTGATATGCGTTCGTTTGATTTAGCCAAGACATTTGCTCGTTCGCGCGGCTATAAAATTTGTATTGATGGCATAACCATTGACAAACTTGAATATCTTAATCGCTCAAAACTTGATTGTGATTTGATGAAAATAACTTGGCACCCTGATTTCATACGCCTTGTCGGAGAAGACAAGCACTTTATGGATTATGCCAACAAAGCCGAGCGTGCCAAGATAATTCTTTGCCGCGTTGATGATGAAAAGGCTGTTGAAATGGGCAATTCCTTAGGAATCAACCTTTACCAAGGTCGTTATATCCAAAAAATGCTCAATGCTGAAAAGCGCTAATTAAATTTTTGCTTAGTTAATCGCAAAGAGGTTTTTTTCTGATTTTCTTTTTTGAGTTGCTCAACCTTGAGCATTTTTTCCCACATATATTTGTATCTTTCTTCTTCCCACATCTCTAATGAAATTTTCGGGTCGATATTTTCAATTTGGTTATCATTAAACTTGGTTTTGTCAAGCATGAGCAAATCCTTTCAGTGTTTAATATTGCCAAAATTCGGATAACGAGCTTATTATAGCACAATCCGTTCAAAAAAGCAAATTAAAAAAATCCCCTGCAATTTTTGCAGGGGATTCAAATGGTTATGATGATTATTGGATGCGCAAGAAATACTCCAACGCCTCAATGACATCATTCGATTCCATATCTTTGCCCATCTCGGATTCCACCCGATAGAGCTTTTCTTCGGCATAGTAGATGAGACGCGTGTCGTCATCATAGCCGAGAACAAGCCTTTTCGAAGGGGCTTGGCAGTGTTTGATGTTGTAATCGCAGACATCATCAAACCATCCGCCTTCTTCTAAACCGACGCCGAAGATATTGGCATCATCAGCTGTCAGCCCGTTGGCCTCCAGCAAAACCTTAGCAAAACCTTCCGGCAATTCGGGAAAGCCATGCTGTTTGAGTTTTACATTGCACAACTTGATTTGTGCTTCCGATGCGGGTGTATTGCAACCGGCTTGTTGTAAGATATTTTTCATGTTTTTACTATTTATAATGTTATCCATAATTATTTTCCTTGATTCAGTCTTGATTGTTGTAATTCTTTTAATTGAACTTCACTGGCTTGCAGCCTCTTTTCATCACGATGAGGTAAATCACCATCATTTTCTTTTGGTTTATGCGATATGAAATTCTGCCAAATGTAAACTCCTTTGTATAAAAGAGCGCGCATATTGTTTTTCTCTTTTTCGTTTCTTCCCGGACAAAGCATAAAACGTTTACCCGGAGCACTCTTTGCTTTAATTTTATTTTTAAAATCATCACAATCACAATTATCTAAGTAATGCATAATTGTATGATAAGGTTCTTTAACCATAAAACACATATTCTCATAATTATTAATTTCTGTAAAATTTTTACCCTGTAATTCAAGAGTTTCACAATTGTGTACAGGGTTAATGTGATGAACATCTATTTTAGGCTGATTAACCCATTCAGGTTTAAATAGAGAATCTCCTTTTTCATCTCTGGCCTCAACCATGTTGGTAGATCCCTTAGTTTTCATCAAATTTATTAAAGCCTCAACATATTCAGCCCGTACTTGTTTGCAGTAAGCCAATGCTTGTTCATATGTTTTACCGGACGCTTTGTCCGCTTCTATATCTTTTCCTGAGAATGGAATACGCATCATGCTTTTGCGAAAAACTTCTTCATTTTCAGTAATAAATCTTTTGGTGTTGCGAATTTTATAGCTTTCAAAATCGATAATATTTTTTATACGTAGTAGTTTCATGCCATTTTCCTGATAACGGCCTTTGAACTGTAAGCATATAATTTTACTGATGTCATTAGCATTCAAAGGATAAGGATAAGATGGCGAAAGCACATCCGGAGAAATTTTTAACTTAGCCATGCCTTGTTTAACGGTTTCTTCCAGCTGTGCAAATTCCGGAACTTTCTTAAATTTTTGCCACACCGCACAATTATCCAAATTATAGTCTTTCGGCTTAAAATCATCCATTCGGCGATCAAAAAAGCCTTTGGAAAGATTATCATGAATGGTTTCTTTGAAATATCCGCTAAATGCAGCTCTGGCAATAACATTAAGATCTTTGTCGGCTTCCTTTTCATCAACATAAGGAATTTCTTCTAAATGTACATTATATTCTGCTAATTGTTGATTACATTCCTCTAAAGCTATTTTATTTT
The DNA here is from genome assembly GCA_902763535.1 of uncultured Pseudomonadota bacterium. GTDB lineage: Bacteria > Pseudomonadota > Alphaproteobacteria > RF32 > CAG-239 > CAZU01. Next base: position 166,040 of record CACWSG010000004.1, read on the forward strand.
CACCAAAAAAAGCCGCGCAAATTTCTTGAACATCGCTTTTAATTTCGTAAGGTTTATAAAACTTCTTTTTATCAGGATTTTGTGTTTGTTCCCTCAAAGCACTAATACGATCTCTGTTCTTCTCTTCAGGAGAATTTTCTTTCAAAGCTTCAGATTGTATTTTATTAAATTCGGCCATGCTTTTTTTCCTTTTACCCTATTATAACGCGATTGGAGAAAATTTGCAAGATAGTTTTATCCAAAATTTGACAAATTAAATTTAGGGTTAAACAAATATTTTTGTGCAAAAGCTTTCTGTTTGCTTTATTGCCACAATTAAAAGCAGTATAATCTTATCAAATAGTTAATTGGAGAACTAATATGAAGAAATTGTTGATTTTAATAGGTGCATTGAGTGTGGTTGCCTGTGCATCAAACGAACCTGTTCGTCAGGAGTCGTATCCTTACGGAATGACCGAATCCGAGTGGAATCAGTTGTCTATCAAAGATAAGACCAAAATTCGCCGCGATTTTTATTTTTATGAAAAAGGTCAGGTAAATTTTGTAAATCCTGATATGGATATTGAGGGACGCAAAGAATTACCTAATGTTTACCAAAATCGTAGAAAGGCAACCAAGACTATCCAACCTTTGGTCGAATAAGCTTTCATAATCACAAAATAAAAAAACTCCGCTTTCATCAGCGGAGTTTTTTTATAAGCTATCGCCTATAAAGTTTCTTTTCTATTAGTTTCTGTCGTAATTTTTCTGGCAGAACTCCTGAACCTTTTTCAGGTTTTTGCGGAGCTTTAGCAGGACTATCTTGGGTTTCTTTTTGAGATAATTCAGGATTCTTTTTTACTTTTTCAGGATCAGGTATGCAATGAGTGCTGATAATATTACCTTCATCATCTCTCTGAACTTCCATTTTGCCTGTACCAATAGTGTCGCCGTTTTCATTAAGTTCTACATAGCGACCTATTTCTTTACCGGCCTTGTAATGCGTATTATTGGAAGTTAAATGCTTGAAAAATGAGCTAAAACGAGTCGTATTTGACGGATCAATGGTATCTCTTTTTATATCGTTTTCATCTTTAACATGCATACGAATAACAATACTACCATCCGATTTTTCATATATCTCACTTCCCCATTCATCAGTCCCTATAAATTTAGTATCAGATTTTTCATGTGACAGTTTAGATTTACTTACCCCATTATCAGTCTGCTCTAGCTTGGGATCTTGACGATTATTATCTTTTTCCGACGTTTTTGTATTTGCAGCAGCATTACCTGTAACAGCCATTGTTAGAGCTAAGGTAATAGTTTTGAGTATATTTGCCCTAATTCTGTTTTCTTTATCGCTCATAATAACCCTCCATTTTGCAACAAAAATATATAACAATGCTACCACATCTCATGGCTAATTACAATTGATTTTTATTTTTCGTAAAATTGTTTTTTGCTCGTTATTCAAACGATAACTCTCTAAGGCTTTTTGAATAATTTTATTAAAAGTCCAATCATCCGTTTTTTCTTGTTGCAAAAAATCCAAAGTTTCATCATATCTTTGGCTCAAAGCTGTGGCAAAATACCAAGCAACCATCATTTTAACATAATAATCTTGATGTTTGACCTTTGCGACCATTGCAAAATCTTGTTTTTGAAAATGTTCATTTTCCAAAAAGAAATTCATTAACAATCCGATAGCAAAGCGAATGGTATAAGCGTGCCGGCTTTTGAGCCATTCGGCAATTTGGCAGCGCAAATCATCATAATATCCGGCAAAAGCGTTGCGCAATCTGGTGCGTGAAATCATCGTATCACTAACAGCCCAGTTGTCGATATGGGGCAAAAAAAGTTTCATCTCATCCAGACATTGCTTATAATCTTTTATTTGTGTAATCAAAACAGCGTGCAACAAGTTTTCTTCCAGCCAAAAATGCGGCAATGTATGCATAAATTTTTCGGCATCATTCGGTGAATTTTTTAAGCTTTTTGCCAGATTTTTAATCTCAGCCGCCCGCACTCCCATAACATGAGATTTATCGATATTAGGCACCAGCTTGGCCATAAAATCACGATATTTATTGTTTTTGACTGATTGCAACTGTTTTACGATATTAATTTCTGCCATTTTCAACCTCTTTATTTTTTTAGCAAAAATAGTTTTTTTAGCAAGCATTAAATGTTTAGAACTTGTAATTAACTGTTTGACTTTGCCTGATGTCGATATAAGCTGTTAGCATAACAGGAAAGGGATAAAAAATGGAATGGTGGCAGATTTTCAGCATTGTCGGACTAACTTTTTTGATTTTGGAAATGTTAGTTCCGTCAATGTTTTTCTTAAATTTGGCTTTTGCCGGATTTATCACGGCTATTGTAGCTGTTTGGCTCAGCGATTGGGTTTGGTTGACTATAATTTTCAGCGTATTGGCGCTGTTGTCGATTTTGCTTTTGCGCCCTTTGATGTTACGTTCACGCAAAACCAAAGAACAAACCACCGGCATGGAATCCAAATATGTCGGCAAAGTCGTCAAAGTTATTGAGCCGATAGGACGCCTGTCTGGAGCCATTACGGTATATGACGAGCGTTGGGAGGCAAGAGCTGATGTCAATGAGCCGATTGCCAAAGGCGAGGCTGTCAAAATTATCAAATATGACAGCTTAGTTTTAACGGTTGAAAAAGTAAAGGAGTAGGTTAATGGAAACATTTATAGCAGTTTTGTTGATTACTGTCTTGTTGTATGTATTTAAAGGAATCGTCATTGTCCAAGAGCAACAAGAGGTTATTGTTGAGCGTTTGGGAAGTTATGAAAGAAAGTTGACTGCCGGATTAAATTTTATTTTTCCGATTTTTGAAGCTCCGCGCAGTATTTTGCGCAAAGAGTGGATACGTGACGGTAGTAAAAGTTATTCGATTTTGCGTTCTGTTGACCGAATCGATTTGCGCGAGCAGATTTATGATTTTCCGCGTCAAAATGTTATTACCAAAGACAATGTGTCGATTACGATTAATGCGCTGATTTATTTTCAGATAGTTGATTCCAAGAGTGCGGTTTATGAAATTGAAAATCTGCCGGACGCTATTGAAAAGCTCACCCAAACCACATTGCGTAACTTGGTTGGTCAAATGGATTTGCAAGAAACCTTGACTTCACGCGGCAAAATCAATGATGAGTTGCGCACAACCTTGGACGAAGCCACCAACAAATGGGGGGTTAAAGTAAATCGTGTTGAAATTCAAGACATTTTCCCGCCTGCGGATATTCAGGCTTCGATGGACAAATTGATGAAGGCCGACCGCGAGAAAAAAGCCACCATCACTGAGGCCGAAGGCTTGAAAGAAGCCGCAATTCGCAAAGCTGAGGGTGAAAAAGAAGCGGCAATTCGTTCGGCCGAAGGTGAGAAACAGGCCGAAATTTTGCGTGCCGAGGGTATAGCTCAGGCTCGAGTAATTGAGGCTGATGCCGAAAAAGAGGCTATTGATCGCATCATCAAAGCTCTTGCCAGCAAGGGTCAGCCTGACAAATATCTTATTGCCATGAAATATCTGGAAACTTTGCAGGCTATTACTTCGGGTGAAAACAACAAAGTTGTTTATATGCCTTATGAAGCGACCGGAATCCTCTCATCGGTTGATGGCATTAAACAAATGTTTGATAAAAAGGTCGGATAATTCGCCCTAATATAAGAAAATTGTGGATAAACAGCACTGTCGGACTCGGATATCGTTGACAGTGCTGTTTTTTGATGTTCAAATTGAGCTGAACATAAGGGAAACCTTAAGTTTCACTTGTATATAACTTTTTATTATAAGGGATACCTTACCATGAATAAAAATGAATTAATTTCCTGCATGGCTAATTCTTGCGGTTTGACCAAGAGTGACACAGCCAAAGCTTTAGACGCTTTTTTGAATACTGTTGCATCTTCTTTGAAGAAAGGCAATGATGTTCGTTTGGTTGGTTTCGGTACATTTTCTGTTGCTAAGAGAGCAGCCACAACCGGCCGTAATCCTCGTACCGGTGCCGCTATTAAAATTCCGGCTCGCAAACAAGCCAAATTCAAAGCTGGTAAATCTTTGCAGGATTCTGTTAACTAATTAGTTAATATGCAAGAAACTGAGGCGGAGCTTGACTGATGTCAGGCTTCGCTTTTTTTGTTGGTGTGGATAGATTATGAAAAAAATAAAAAAAACTTAAAAAAAGTGCTTGATTATTTAAAATGTTGAGTGTATAAGAAAGCTCGTTAATGGGACGGGCGCTTAGCTCAGCTGGAAGAGCATCTCGTTTACACCGAGAGGGTCGGGAGTTCGAACCTCTCAGCGCCCACCAACAAAAAAGCCACCCCTTGAGGGTGGTTTTTTTGTTGGTATGGACACTAAAGGTGAGAACTCCCGAAAAAGGGAGTTTGACTACAAGAAAAGCTGATTGCCGCAGTGAACGAGCGAAGCGAGTAGCCGAACAGCGCCCACCAACAAAAAAGCCACCCCTTGAGGGTGGTTTTTTTGTTGGTATGGGAGCTAAGGTGAGAACTCCCTATTTGTCACCCCTGAAGCCCTGCAGGGGCTGAATTAGGGGTCTTCGAATTAGTAAAAAAGTAGATGCCTAACTCAAAATGCTGGCGCATTTTTCGGGCATGACATTAAAAAATGTCACCCCTGAGCGGATGCAATCCGCGAATTAGGGATCTACGAATTAATAAAATCGGAAGATGCCTAATTCGGACTGTAAGCAGTCCTCAGGCATGACATTTTTATAATCAGGGTTTGGGATTGCGAGCCGAGCGGATAAAAGCAAACAACGATAAGGCTGGCAAATATTTGCTTTATGCGACCACTGTCGCGCGCGTTAAGTCGCGCCCCGCTAAGGCGAACATCCCAACACTTTTTGGTTACTTTTGGGTGCCCAAAAGTAACATAAATATTCTTTGTGCGTACAAAAGTAGCTAAAGATATGTTGCTAAAAGTAACAATATTATTGTGCGTGCAAAAGTAACTATAATTTGACCACAGTTAATAAAAAAAGCACCCTTGAGAGTGCTTTTTTATTTTAATGGCGGAAAGGGGGAGATTCGAACTCCCGGAGGGGTCGCCCCCTCGACGGTTTTCAAGACCGCTGCATTAAACCGCTCTGCCACCTTTCCAATAATATCAAAAAACAAAATCCAATAATAAAATTTCCGCTTCAAAACGAATCGATAAAAAAATGGTGCCGACAGAGAGACTCGAACTCCCGACCCACTGATTACAAATCAGTAGCTCTACCAACTGAGCTATGTCGGCATCAATTTCGAAAACTTACATAACCTATAATTTTGGCAAATGCAACATTTTTTTTAATTTTGTTCCAAACCGGCTTACCAAACATATTGACCAATTTGCAAAACATTATTATATAGAACAGCGAAAATAATCTTATTAATTTTATATATATGCAAAACACAAATGTTTCTATCGCTTTTGTACCCACCGGAGAGAATGGCAATGGTCCGATTTGTTGGATAAGTTCTCTTTTTGAGCAGGAGCGAGAAATCAAGATTGTAGCAGTAGCGTCGCCCACCCGTGAGGGCATGATGCCGATTTTGGAGCACCATGTTGCTCGCCTCAAAGACAGCCAAGGAATCGCAAAAAAGAATCGTGATGTTATCGCCAAGGCGATTTTGCGAGCCAAACAGCGCGAATCTTCGGTGCTTGACTTGTCGGTATTTCGCCATTTGCGTGATCACATCAACGATTGGATGTTTGACAACGAGATGTGGCCCATGTTGCTGCTCAAGAAAAAGGATATTCTCTATGTTGAGAATCTCTAAGCTAAGCCTGAAAATGCTCCAAACATTTTCGGGCTTTTTTATTGTCCCCCACAGGTTTATTTTCTGCTCAGGTTCGGGCATTATGAGGGCAAGTGACAAATAATATTACATGGTTTGGGATTGCGAGCCTGACCCTACGGGCTTCGGGCATGACAAAACCGATAATGTCACCCCTGAGCGACTGAAAACGCCCCACCTGTCACCCCTGAGCGGATGAAATCCGCGAATTAGGGGTCTCCGACGTTTTTTTGGACACTTTTGGTCACTCAAAAGTGTCAATAATATAAAAAAATTCGAAGATGCCTAATTCGGACTGCAAGCAGTCCTCAGGCATGACACTAATGTATTATTGTCACCCCTGAGCGGATGAAATCCGCGAATTAGGGGTCTCCGATGTTTTTTAGGGTTTGGGATTGCGAGCCGAGCGGATAAAAGCAAACAACGATAAGGCTGGCAAATATTTGCTTTATGCGACCACTGTCGCGCGCGTTAAGTCGCGCGGGCGAACATCCCAACACTTTTTGGTTACTTTTGGGTGCCCAAAAGTAACATAAATATTCTTTGTGCGTACAAAAGTAACAATAAAAGAATCGGAAGATGCCCATGCTCAGCCGCTCAAAGCCCGCTCACACATGACAAAAAAGGGCAGGCATGACCTTAAAAAATTCACCGCAAAAAGAATCGCCATCATAAAACGCAAAAAATTGCTAAAAGGTTAATTTTTTGACAAAAAATCGCTTGAAAAATATCTCATTTGTGTTATACTAAAAGAGTGAAAAAAGTTATTGTGGTTGAGATTATTTTTATTATTTGGTAGTTAAAAGAAAGGTTTGTTTTTTAGTTCAGATAACGTTCTGAACATTAAATAAGGCTTATACTTTTGATTGTCATATAATTCAAAAAATTTCAATCAAATACATATATAGAACGTTAGAGTAATATAGTGTGTAGGAAAAGTGAGATTGATGATTTATTGATAGCGTTCAATTTTTTTTCTTCGAATTAATCAATTGTTTTATAAGAGAGGGAGTAAACCGGAGCTTTAAAGGAAGCGCCTCCCTCTGACTAAAAAAAATAAAAAAACCGGCAACAAAATGAAGAAGAATATCCTTCTCACCATCATCACCCTCGTCGCCGCCATCGTCATGACCTCGTGCGACAATCGTGAATATTCAAAAGAACTGGCCAATCAGGCTAGTCGAGAGGCAAAGCTGGTAAATATTCACCAGCATCCCGTTGACGGCGAAATCGCCAACGGAATCTTAAAATTCCGCTGCGTGGATAGCTTCTACGTCGACTGGGCGGAGCAGCACTTTGCTGGCACGCATTTTTGCAACTCTCAGTACCAAATCTATGGTGCTGAGAGCAACACTATCGCCAGCCTAGAAGGATGCTACGACGTCGATGCCAACGGCAACATCGTCGGAACGGAGCTCAGCTTAAGCTTCATCCGCGATGAAGTCGAGCAGGCTCTTGCCACCTTCCGTGGCATCGACGATCCTGTCGACTTCAGCCGCCGTATTTCCGAGACAGACACTTGTCACTACGAGCCTTTCAAGGCTTGTTTTGACAAGACCAACCGTCGTATGACGGTTTATGGTCTCGGCGAGCATGGCGATACCGCTGTCGCCACCGGTGATTGGTACGGTGTCATTGTTCACAATGATACCACCGTCGTGGTTGAGCATGATACGGTGATCCTTAGGGACACCATCATAACCCACGACACCATCCACCACCATGACACTATCATCTTCCACGACACCATCGTGCGCAATGACACTGTCATTACCACGCGCACTACTCAGGCTACCACCGAGCATATCAGCTGGAACCCCACTGCAGTGATGCAGGGAGGCTACCTCTGTGTGTACGGCACGGATCGCTTGACGGTTGTCGTGAAAGAAAATGGTGTGCAGGTGAGCAGCAATAGCACCACCTATCAGCATCGCACTCGTTATGCGGTAACCGGTATCAGTGGTCTGACGCTGCCCAGTGGCACCAACACTTGCGTCAATATCGTTAATGGTCAGCTGACCATCAACGGCAATGTCATCACCACTACTTTCGTGGATGATGTCATTACCGACGCTAGCGTTATTGTCAATGGTGTTAACTACAAGTCGCAGCTGACACCTTGTCATGCGACCGCCGTCAAGTGGTGCTTCAACAACGGTAACGCCGTTTGCCACTTCGACGATGCCAACACCACCGAAATAGCAACCTACACCACCACCTATACGGTTGAGACCCCGAGTACGGTCATTGACCTGCCCGGCACCTGCAAGGCTGTCTACATTTCTGACAGCTACACAGGCAACTGCGCTGGTCGCACCACATGGATGGTCGCTCTCTATACTTTGAGCGATGGTAGCCATGTGGAGTACCAGGTGCAGCTGACCAGCACTGCCGCTATGGCTTCGCTGAATGCTTCTAGCTTCAGCAGCGCAAGCGTAAGTGCTGACGGTTTCACTCGTTTCAATAACAATAAAAACAACTCGAATTGGGGTCTTTGCCGCATCACCACTGCTGGTACGCCTTCTGCCGCCGGATATTGCACTTATTCTTCCGATGCTTCCGTCGGAATCTATGAGGCAACTATAAATGACGGTGTGAATCGCGTACACTGCAATGCAGCTGGTTATGCCAACCCCGATGACGAGTTGGAGCATCCTGTTCACTTCCGCAATGTCAATGGCGGCACCACCCATGTGGTTGCCACCAATGTGCATGGTGTTGATGTGAACATCACGCTCCAGTAATTGTTATTGTGTAATGCCTAAGCTTTGTCGGATAAATACCGACCGGCAATAAAGCAACACTCTAAAATTTCTATTAGCAGCGCTCTCAACCCTCGGGAGCGGGGCGCTGCTCATTTATTTGATTTTTTTATTTTTTTTGTATATGACAAAATACACAATAGCCCTCGTCGCCCTCATCCTCACCACCACCAACGTCGCCAACGCCCAGCGCGACACCCGCACTTACCACGACGAGACCATCTGGTCTTTGTCGGGAAGTTGGGTGAATTTCGCCGAAGGTGAAAGCGGATTCAGTGGTGCCATTGGGTTTGACCAAGCCCTTTGGAAGAGTGACTTCTTCTTAGGCTTTCAAGCCCACGGCGCCACCGCCGCCACCGCCGACCTCTACAACCGCATCAACCTAGTGGGTATGGATGTTGCACTGAGCTACAAAGTAAATCTCGGCGCTGTTTATATCCACCCCAAAATTTTTGCCGGTATTAGCATGGTCAGCCATAACACCGTTATGACAACCAAAGAGGACCTGTTTGGTAACTACTCCCTCGTGGAGCGCCGGCAGGTTTTCCTCAAACCAGAGGTCGGTGCAAGGCTTGACCTTGGCTTCCAAATAGGGTCGTTTGGTATTGGCGTTTACGCGTCTTACGCCAAACAAAGTGATAAATTCATTCCTACTTCTGTCAACGAAAATTTGACAGTTGAGAAGGAGTGGCTTAGTCACAGCCCGTTTGAGGCAGGCATCGCTCTCCGCTGGGATATCGACAACGGTATCAAACACAGCGGTGGCAATGACCTGCCGATTGTTGAGGCCTTTGGTGGTTATGGCACCAAGGGGATAGAAACTGGGGCTCAACTCATTTTCCAGCGCAACAACGGCCTTCCTTGGTTAATCAAGGAAGAAGAAAGCCTGCGCGGTGAATACATCGCATCTAGCCACTATGGCATTAGATTTGCGATGAGCGAGCCTACCGGCGACTATCGCCTGACTGCTCAGGTTGGCTACGGACTTTTCTTCACGCCTAAAGGACCTGATTGTGTGCATTGTTTTCGCACGATGGTCTGGTTGGGAGTGGGAGAAGGTTATGCCGAAGCCACCACAGAATCCGGCGAGGAGGCTAGTGGGGAGTTTAATTCAGTACAAGCCACCCCTAAAGGGAATGTGGAGGTGAGTTATATCCTGCGTCCGTTTAAGGACTATCGTCGCTTTTATTTTACGGCGACCGCAGGTGCAGCTTACCAATATGTTCCTGGGACGAGCGCTGACGGTGCTTCGACCATCGTGTCGCAAAGTACCGAAAAGCCGTTCTCGTTCTACGGGAGCTTGGGAGTAGCACTCCCATTGTAAAAAAATAACGTCGTGACCCGGCCGCAAGGTGGGGCACGTATAAAATAATACAAGTCGTCTGAGGCGAGCGAAAGCAATCAATCACCGCAAGGTGGGCGAAAGCTTCGCACCTCAGACGACATAAAAATAAACCTTTCACCCAAGGAACAGCGCAAGCTGCCCCTTGGGTTTTTTTGTTTTAAAATGCTAAAAATAATCATTAATAAATTAATAATGTCATGGCTGGAGCGAACAAAGCGAACGGAATTAGCCATCTTCGAATTAATAAAATCAGTAGATGCCTTACTCAGCCCTACGGGCTTCGGGCATGACATAATTACTGTCACCCCTGAGCAGTCTTTAGACTGCGAATTAGGGGTCTCCGATGTTTTATTGTTACTTTTGTACGCACAAAAGTAACATAAATAATTTGTAGATGCCTAATTCGCTCGTTTCACTCGCTCAGGCATGACATTAATGTATTATTGTCACCCCTGAGTGGTTTGCCAAAACCACGAATTAGGGGTCTACATATTATATTTATCCCGACTCGGAAAAAATTTTTTCAACAAAATAACTTTCATTAACCAATCAGTAATAAATTTTTGTTAGTGTTACATTAGATTTTAAGTATATTTGGGAGATTTATGATGAATAAATTGGCAAAATTAGCCGCAGTAGCGCTTGTATCAAGTTTTGTTTTATCACCGATAGCCGAGGCTCGCGATGGATTCTACCTTGCAGTGCGTGGCGGTATGGTTTGGAATAATTATAACAACAAAAAAGACGCCGTCAGTGATGAAGCTTTGAGTAGTATCGGTCGTGTTTATGAGTTTTCCGGCGCGATTGGTTATCGTTACAAATTCTTCCGCGGTGAGATTGAAGTTGTAAATCGTGATGATGCGGATGAAGAGTACATTAACAACGCTGGTATTCATTCAGATGACTTCACGGTTGGTTCAACTTCTTATATGTTGAATGGTTACATTGATTTTCTGCCCAACTATTGGATTAGTCCTTTCATCACCGGTGGTATCGGTTACAGCAAACTTGAGTTAAGTGATACTCTTGTTGATGTTACCCCGAATATTCATCACCAGTGGAAAAAGAGCAGGGCCTTTACATGGCAAGCAGGTGCCGGTTTGAGTATCCGCATCAACAAGTGCCTCAACATCGATACCGGCTATCGTTATTGGACCTTGGGCAAGATTCATGATGCCGAAGTTAACGCTCACGAATGGTTTGCCGGATTGCGCTTTACCTTCTAAGCCTTATAAAAACTATCAAAAACCGCGAGAATCATCTCCCGCGGTTTTTTTATACTTTTAAATATAGTATATGCTACACCGAATCACAATTTTGGAGTCGCCGATTATGCGAGTCTCCCCAAAGCCGATTCTCAATAGTTTTCCTTTATGTTGTGTATAAAAAATATTGTTGAAAATCATATCGTTATAGTTTTAGGAAATAAAATTACACTTTTTTTTAAAAATAGTGTTGACATTTTTTTTGCGCGGGCTTATACACTAGCTCACCAGCGCGGGTTAAGAGCGTTGGCGGTTATAAAAGAAAGTGGATAGGAAATAAGAGGATACGCAGACAGTATTGTGTGACGAAAAGAAACATAATAAAGTCTGAAGTATTTGAAAAAGGAACCTAAGAGATTCTTTATGAGTAAT
>CACWSG010000005.1 GCA_902763535.1 uncultured Pseudomonadota bacterium
ATCGCCAACAGTGATAATACCTGTTCCCTTCAAAACAATATAAACCTCTTCATTTTGTTTATGTTTGTGATTAAACGGAACTTTAAATCCTTTTGGGGTAACATTAACAGAAATTTCACAACTGCTTAAATTCAAAGCATCGTGCAAAAAAGCTTTGCCGTTCTCAAGTTTGGCAATTTGTTCAAATGTTCCTAAATCGGTATTTGTATAATCAGTCATTGTATTTTTCCTAATTGTAATAAACTTTGTTACATTTCAAGAATGTGATATAAAGCGAAATATTTGTAATGTCAATAGTTACATTTCATTTTTTGTAATTTATCAAATAGCCGCAGAGGTTATAAATTCTTTTAAATTCAACAGGTTGAATCGGGAAAAATTATTCAATTTTTACCGCCGTAATACCGACACCACCTTGCTTATCGGTTCCTTCTATGGTAAAAATACGATAAGTTCCGTCTTCAGTCGTAACTTTGGTGGTATTGATAAAGTTTCTTTCCGACATTACCATCGTGAATGGCTCGGCATTTATAGTTCTTTTGGTTATTGCATAAGCTGAACACACAAGTCCCATAGTTAATCCTATAGCCAAACCTATTATTAAGTGTTTCATCGTTTTCTCCTTATTTCTTTTCATACCAAGCCCCACGGGTTGAGCCATTTTTGGTTAAATAATTCTTTTTAACCATTTCTCCGATGGCTTTTTTAACAGTTGCAATATTCATGAGATTAGTCCTTTCAAAATTATTGCTTAAATGCAGCTAGGCGTTTGCCCAAATCGTAGGCTTTGGCTAAGTCTTTAGGAAATTGTTCGTCACGCACCTTAGCCTTATGCTCGGCATCAAACAAGTCGCAATCATATTTGGAATAATCGGTATATTGAAATGTGTCAAAAGCATAAAGCGCTTCCGAATAACCAAATACATGACGCAAACTTTCAATATTATCATTAAGGATTATGTGATAATTGCCGGAATTAAAATAACTTTCCGGTGCATTCATGGTCATAATCATTGCCGTGGGCAAAGTGTGATTCAAAACGCGCTTTACTCCGCCGTTTTCTTTATCCACCATATAGGTATGAGCCGGAAACATAAAGCGTTCCATAAAGGCTCGACACATTCCGCTGGGGTAGCTATGGTATATCGGTGAGCCGATAATCACGGCATCGGCTGATAAACATTTTTCCAAAATCGGGGTCAAGTCATCTTTATAAAAGCACAAACCATTGGTGGTGTTGCCTTTGCGCTTACAAACCAAGCAACTCATACAGCCTTTGTAATTTATATCATAAAGATTGATAATTTCAACTTCGGCACCGGCATCTTGCGCTCCCCTTGCCGCTTCTTTCAGCAACTTGGCAGTGTTGAAGTTTTTGCGCGGACTACCGTTAATAAGCATTACTTTTGTCATGATTGTATTCTCTTTTTTTGTATGATTGCAGCTTGATGGAAATTATCATTAGCCGACAACAAAATCAAGTGGTTTTGAAATAATAAGTTGCATTTTGTGCAGTTGTTTGTATTATGACAGACAACTAACGAAAGGACTAAAAATGCAAAGTTATACTATTCAAACCAATTATGTTTGCGCCAAACAAATTTCTTTTTCTTTGGAAGACGGAAAACTTTATAATATTAAATTTTATGGCGGCTGTCCCGGCAATACCATGGCCGTTGCCAAATTATTGGAAGGTGCTGACGCTAAAAAGGCTGTTGCCGTTCTTAAAGGCAATGACTGCGGCGGCAAAGGAACTTCTTGTGCCGATCAGTTGGCTCGCGGCATTGAAGAAGCATTATCTCAAAACGAAGATAAAAAAGTTGCTGTGGGTTAAGCCTGAAATAACATCTATTGACTTCAAGCAAAGATAATTTTATATATAAGTCAGATTGTTGAGGAGAAAAATTATGTTAAAAATTACACTTTATTTGATTGTTTTGGTCGCAATTATTATAGCCGCAGCCAGCGGTTATCATCTGTATAAAGTGAACGCCAAAAACAAACTGGAGATGAAGAATTTTGAAAGTGAAGTTAAATTAGATGCCAATTTGGGAAAAACTTTGGTTGTCTATTATTCTTTGAGCGGACACACCAAAGATATTGCAGAACAAATTGCCGCAAAAACCAATGCCGATTTATATGAAATTAAGACAGTAAAAACTTATTCGTCACCATCGGTTTATATGAAAAGCAAAAAAGAACTTTCATCGCAAAACTATCCTCAATTGCAAAATGACAATATGCCCGATGTCAAAAAATATGATACGGTTTTTGTAGGAGCTCCGGTTTGGTGGTACACCATGGCTCCGGCATTGTACAGTTATCTTAATATGACTGATTTTAACAATGTCAAAGTTGTGCCGTTTTCCACGCAAGGAAGCAATTTTGGCAGTTTCTTTGAAGATTTTGCCAAAGTTGCAAAAAATGCACGGATATTGCAACATGAAAGCTTTAACAATATGGATGAAAAATATCAATCGCAAATATCCAACAAAATCAATAATTGGTTAAATCAGTTGGCAAAATAAAATTAAAGGCAAATAAAAAATGGATTATGATGGAGAATTAGTTGCCGGCACCGCTAAAGAACTTATCGGTAATTTGATAATCGATGTTGAGCTGAATGATGGAAAGATTGAACCGGCTTTTTGCGGCGCCGTTGAAATTGCTGAAATGTGCCGACAGGGAATGCCGGTTTTGTTGTTGCGTGAGGCTGACGACACGAGAATTCTCAAAAACAAATTGTTGTTTTTAAAGACTTCCGGCGGCTGGATATTTGCCGACCCTAAATATAATCGCGCCTTGTTTAAAGAAGCTTTTGTTGCTAAAAAAATTGAAGAATTGTGTCAATACAAATCTTGTCGAGCACTGAAACATTCCGAAGCCAAAGGAATTGATTTTGAACTGACCGGAGAAAACGGCGAAAAAGGCTTTGTGTTTGTGACCTCGATTTATAACAAAAAAGATGGTTGCGCTGCATTTCCGCAAAAAATGAACTTTTTCGAGATGAAAATGTTGGAAGAAATGCGCAGTAAAATTGTAAGCGGAGCTAAAGTTTTTATATTGATGATAGCACCGCGCGAAGATTGCGACAAAGCAAAGTTTTCGTGGGATATTGATCCTCTGGCAGCAGCTGCCATGTATGATGCCGCAAAATTCGGAATTAATTTTATATGCTATAATTGCAAAATTGAAGAAAATAATATCTCGTTACATCAAAAAATGAGAATAATTTACTGAGAAAGGCTGAACTAAAGTGTCAAACAGAAATAAAGACGGAATAGTTATTCATACCGATAAAAAAGATTTTGAAGGTATGCGCAAAGCCGGCAAAATTGCCGCAGAGTGCTTGGATTTTATTGCACCCTATGTCAAACCGGGAGTAACCACGGAATATCTTGATGATTTGTGCGCTCAATTTATTAAAGAAAAAGGTGTTATATCGGCTTGCATCGGCTACCACGGCTATCCGAAATATACCTGTATTTCCATCAATCATGAAATTTGCCACGGCATTCCCTCGCCCGAACGCAAACTGCTTGACGGCGAGATTTTGAACATTGATGTTACAGTGATTGCCGATGGTTGGCATGGTGATACATCAAGAATGTATTATGCCGGAAAACCCTCAGTAAAAGCCAAACGCTTGTGCGATGTTACTTATGAATGTTTAATGCGTGGTATTGAGGCAGTTAAACCCGGAGCTTATTTTGGTGATATCGGTGCAGTGATTGAAGAAATTGCCCATCACTATGGTTATTCGGTGGTTGATATGTTTTGCGGACATGGGCTTGGCAAAGTTTTCCATGATGAACCCAATGTTATGCATTGCGGCAAAAAAGGCACCGGTCCGCGCATAGAAGAAGGGATGTTTTTCACCATTGAACCAATGATTAACTTTGGCAAAAAAGATGCCACCATTTTAGCAAATGAGTGGACAGCAGTTACCAAAGATCGCTCATTGTCGGCACAGTTTGAACATTCGTTGGCGGTAACATCTAACGGAGCAGAAATTTTTACACTGTCGCCAAAAGGAATGGATAAACCACCTTATTAGTGAAATTTAAAATTAAAAAATCCGCATTTTTTGCAGAGAGCAAAATTTGCGGATTTTTTTGAGCTTTAGCTCTTCATCACCAACATGTTGCGGCGATGAAAAGGCCTATCCGTTTCGAGGAGTATGTCAAGGATTTCATACGCTCCTTCTTGCCAAGAGGATGGCTCAATCTCAATTTTGATGGTATCACCATCCAAAATTTTCAGAGCCTCTCTTTCCTCAATACCCCCGTGTTGCATAGGAGTTTTGCGGATGATGACCTCAAAATACAGTTCTTGGTCAAGAGTCATTTGAATTCCCTGTTCATCACGCATGGACAGAGCCTTAACTCTGTACGATGCCAAATCACCCATAATATTGTGGGCCAGCACCTTAGCTGTTATTATTCTTTTTGTCATATTTATTGTTTTTTTATCGTTCCTGTAAACCATTTGAAAAACCACTGCCGAATTTCTTGTCGTTTTCGGATCATTTGGCATAGTCCGTAAAAACCCCAACCAAATATCAGAGTCATTAGGAACCATCCAAGCGTGAGCACCAACGCTGCGAAAATTACCCCCAAGATGTTTGCCTTAATAGCAATTCCCCTTGCCAATACAGCTGTAAAGAAAAACAGTATTGTTAAAATCCAGCAAAGGCGATTAAGTACATGAAACCATTGAGGTTTGATGGTTGATATAAACCAGCGCGGAAAAAAATCATGTTCCGGCTCTGTTTCTTTTCCAAACAGAATGGAGCTGATAACAGCTACTGCGGCAGTAATAGCCGCCAATGTGAGCATAATTTTTACCATAATTTAAACATTTAAGGGTTAATATTCAATTCAATCTCTGCCTCGCAGAAAGTCAAATAAAGCTAAAGGAGCACATACAATCAATATGCCGATAAGCGGCAAACCGAAGGCAATCGCATTGGCTATTATGTTCAAAATATATCCGGCAACAATACCGCCAAAAAAGGCAGCAAACAGCCGCATAAAGACCATATCCCATGTCATTCCCCATTCAGGAAAACAGTTTAAGGAGAAGACAACCACTCCTGCGGCAAAAAGGCCGAAGGATAATACTAAGGCAATACGATAA
This sequence comes from uncultured Pseudomonadota bacterium, assembly GCA_902763535.1. Taxonomy (GTDB): domain Bacteria; phylum Pseudomonadota; class Alphaproteobacteria; order RF32; family CAG-239; genus CAZU01. Next base: position 5,140 of record CACWSG010000005.1, read on the forward strand.
ATCAATTGCCCGGTGTCGTTCCAAAACCATTGCTTGAGATGGAAGTCAGTGAGGTCGTCAATTTCGAACTCCAAAGGTTCATCTTGGTGCAACCGACTGATGAGCGACAGCACCGCAAAAATTATAAAAGCAGTGCCGATTAAAATTAATCCCGTTTTCATAATGATTAGATTTAATTAATAATAAATTTTGTCTAAATTATATATTTTTTTACCGCTAAAGTCAAGCAGTTTAATTTGCGTAAAAAAAGATTATATCTTGCTTTGACGAGGAGAAATAAAATGAAAAAGATATTCAAATTTATTTATATTTTAGCGACTGTTTTGCTGACAGCTTATTTGAGTTCAATATTCAGCCGTTACGGCACTAATGGTTGGTATCAAACTTTGCCTCAGCCGGCGATAACTCCGCCTGATTATGTTTTTCCGATTGCTTGGACTGTGCTGTATGCTTTGTTGATTTGGGCATCATACAGTGCTTTAAATCGAACAGACTCTTTGGTTCACAGCCGCGCTAATGATTTGTTTATTGCCCAATGCTTTTTACAAATTTTGTGGTGCTTTGTCTTTTTTGCACATGGACAGTTGGCATGGGGATTGGGTATTATAATTTTGTTGGATATTGCCGTATTAAAGATGGCTCACCTTTATTATAAACTCAATCATTGGGCTGCTTACATTTTGGCGCCCTACTGTCTGTGGATGTTGTTTGCCACAATATTAAATACAGCCTATGTGTGGATGCATGGCATAAGTGTACAGATATAAAAAAAATCCGTTGAGGACAACAAAACCTCAACGGAACAACTCACAAGCAGTACCTTAGCCATGATATCAGTAACACTGCTATGATTAGCACTATATGCAACAATACCATTGCGATAAGCGGTATCAGGGCGGCTAAGATGATAGAAATGGCGGCTAACACATAGCCCCAAAAAGATAAATCCATTCCGATAAACCACCAAGCAACTATCACCACTGATAGCAAACTGGAAAGAATAATGCAAATGTGATAAATCGCGGCCAGCCATTTTTTAGAAAAACGCATTCCTAAAATGATTGCCAAACATCCCGAATTGTAAGAAAGTTCTTTGTCACTTCCCCACAAAACCTCTATCAAAGTTGCAACAAAAATCAGCGCAGCTCCGATAATACATAATAATCCGATACTCATAACATGATATTTTAATTAATAATTTGATTTGTATTCAGGCTATATTAAAAATTTATTTTGTCAATAAAAAATACTTGCCTATTTTATGCGTATTGATATAATTCCGTTAGTTTTTTTACAGATAATTGCTATGAGGAATTAATTATGGGCGACGATTACATAAACGAACTTACTTATGATGAAAAAATAAGTTTTTTGAAAATTTTTTGTATGCTGGTCAGAGTTGACGGTTATATTGAGACCGAAGAGGTTGATTTTTTGAATATGGTGGCACAAAAGTACGGCATTGACAGCAGTGTTGTTATAGGCATCATCGGCGAAAGTGAAAATTTGGTTTTGGCTGATGAGGTAAGAAAAATCAATAGTCGTACGCACATTATGCAACTGATTAAAGAACTTTGTTTCTTTGCCAATATTGATGAAAATTTGGATGAAAAAGAAGTGGATTTTATTATTCAAGTAGCACAATTATCCAATATCGAAGGAGAAAAAGTCGTACAAATAAATCGCTGGGTATTGGACAGTTTGGCTTTGAATAAAGTTGGCAAAACTATTTTAGGTCAATAGCAGGTTAATAAAATGAACGCTGAAGAAATTAAACACATTATGATGGAGCAAGCTGCTTCTTTTGGACAAGATGTTCAAAGAAAAACAGCTCGTCTCGCCGATGACAGATGTTTTCCTAATGATATGTTTCGTAAAAAATTGGGCGGAGGAAATCCGTCATCTGCCGCACCTTTAGGCAACGCAACAACAAATGCTGCCCCTCAAGCGGCTCAACAAACCACTTCGGCTCCAATGACCATGGCTGAAAAAATCTTGGCCTTGCGCGGAGCCAGCAGCAACTCCTTAGCACATTATCGCAAAAATTAATTTTAGACTTATCGGATATAAAAATGATTACTTTAAATGAAATTCGCTCGACCTTTTTAAAATATTTCGAGAAAAATGGTCATAAAATTCTTCCTTCATCATCTTTGGTGCCCAATAACGACCCGACTTTGATGTTCACCAACTCGGGAATGGTGCAGTTTAAAAACATTTTAACCGGCAATGAAACAGCGACCTTTAAGCGCGCCACCACATCACAAAAATCGGTGCGTGCCGGCGGCAAGCACAACGATTTGGACGCTGTCGGATATGATGTACGCCATCACACTTTTTTTGAAATGTTGGGTAATTTTTCATTTGGTGATTATTTCAAAGATGAAGCAATTGCCTTTGCGTGGGAATTAGTTACCAAAGAGTTTGGAATTGATAAAGACAAACTTGCGGTTACTTACTTCAAGACAGATGAAAAGGCTCGCGATGTATGGCGCAAAGTATCAGGTCTGCCGGAGGATAGGATTATTCCGATTGCCACCAAGGATAATTTTTGGCAAATGGGTGATACCGGACCTTGCGGCTATTGCTCGGAAATTTTTTATGATCACGGACCTCAAGTTTGGGGAGGACTTCCCGGAACTCCGGAGGAAGACGGCGATCGTTGGATTGAAATTTGGAATTTGGTTTTTGATGAGTTTGAGGACTTGCCGGACGGGTCGCGTGTACCGTTAAAACAACGGTGTATTGATACCGGCATGGGTTTGGAGCGCATTGCCGCAATTCTGCAAGGAGTACACTCAAACTACGACATTGACTTGTTTCGCAATCTGATTAAGGCGATTGCTGATATGGCGAACTCTGATCCGACCGGTGCATTGCAATCATCACATAATGTTATTGCCGATCACTTGCGTTCAATGGCGTTTTTGATTGCTGACGGCGTTTTGCCTTCCAATGAGGGACGCGGTTATGTTTTGCGCCGTATTATGCGTCGTGCCATGCGCCATGTTCACCTTATCGGAGTTAAAGAGCCGATGATTTATAAGCTGTTGCCGGCTTTACAAAAAGAAATGGGCGACGCTTATCCCGAATTGTATAAAGCGGAAACATTGATTAGTGAAACAATCAAAAGTGAAGAAGAGCGTTTTATCCGCACTATGGAAAACGGATTAAAGCTTTTAGATGAAGAAACAGCCGCCATGAAAGATGGTGACACCTTAAGCGGTAAAACGGCTTTTAGGCTTTATGACACTTACGGATTTCCTTTTGATATGACTCAAGACGCGTTAAAATCACGCAACATATCGGTTAATGAAGAAGAATTTAATGCGGCCATGGCCGAACAAAAAGCCTTGGCTCGCAAAAATTGGGCAGGATCCGGTGATGCCGGAACTGAAAAAGTTTGGTTTGAACTGCAGGACAAATTAGGCTCAAGTGAATTTTTGGGCTATACGACTTTGAAGTCAGATGCCGTAGTGACCGCTTTGGTACAAAACGGCAAAACAGTTGAAGAAGTCAACCAAGGTGAATTTTATCTGTTGACCAATCAAACACCTTTTTATGCTGAGATGGGCGGACAAGTTGGTGACATCGGTTTGGGTATTGGTAGCAATTTTGCCATAATCGTTACCGACACCAAGAAAAAATGCGATGGCTTGTATGTTCACACTTGCCGAATTGACAACGGCAAAATAAAAGTCGGTGATACAATTTCTTTGGCGGTTGATGAAAAAAATCGCGCCAATATTCAGGGCAATCACACGGTTACCCACCTTCTGCATAAAGCTCTGCAGGAAAAATTCGGCTCATCAGTCACACAAAAAGGTTCTTATGTCGCGGCCGATCGTATGCGTTTTGATATTGCTTATAACAAGCAGATAACCTTAAACGAGCAACGCGAATTGGAGAATCGGGTTATTGAAATGATACGTGCAAACTATCCGGTTACCACCAAAATAATGAATAAAGATGAAGCTGTCAAAAGCGGAGCTATGGCTTTGTTTGGTGAAAAATATGCCGATGAAGTAAGAGTAGTTTGTGTGGGAGATAATGTTTCAACCGAGTTGTGCGGCGGCACCCATGTTAAACAGACCGGAGACATCGGCGGATTTTGCATCTTGTCGGATTCAGCAATCGCGGCCGGCGTTCGCCGTTTGGAATGTGTAAGCGGAATTGGTGCGGCCCGCCATACTCGTGAGCTTGATGACAAAGTAAAAGCTTTAAGTGCTTTATTAAAAGTCGGCGTTAATGATTTGGAAAGCCGTGTTGCCGCTTTGCTGAACGAGCGCAAAGAAATGGAAAACAAAATTTTTGAATTGAAAAAGCAGCTTGCTTCCGGCGGAAACTCAACACAAGAGGTTGAAGAAATCAACGGAATTAAACTGATTGCTAAAAAACTTTCAGATATTGCTCCCAAAGAAATGAAAGCCATTGCTGATGAATTCAAACAAAAATATCCGTCTTCATCGATTGTCGTTTTGCTAGCGGAAAATGCCGGCAAATCGTCTTGCGTTGTCGCAGTAACCGACGACATCAAAGAAAAGTTTTCAGCTGTTGATATGGTAAAAGCGACTGCTCCGTTGTTGGGTGCTCAAGGCGGAGGCGGTCGTTCGGATATGGCACAAACCGGAGGCAACATCTGCAACCGTTTTGATGAAGCTATTGATGCGGTACGCAACTGCTTGAAATAAAATTCAAAGCATTTGATCTGCTTGTTGCATCAACTCTTTGATTTTGGCGGCACTTTTGTTTAGCAAAGCATTTTCAGCCGCACTGAGTTCGGGGTGGAGAATCCGGTGAATTCCTCTTTTGCCGATTACGGCTGGCAAAGACAGGCAAACATCATGAACTTTTGCCGCTTCCTGATGATAGGCTGAAACTGTGAGAATCGCATACTCGTTTGCGGCAATGGATTGACAAATACGGCTGATGGCACCGGCAATACCATAACAAGTGGCACCCTTGCCCTCAATAATGCGGTAAGCGGCATTGCGTACATCATCTTCAATTTTGGATTTTACTTCACTGCTGAGATTGCAACCGCTTTTTTCAGCCAAAACACTTAAAGGCAGTGTTCCGGCATCACCATTTGACCAGCAAATTACCTCGCTGTCGCCATGTTCGCCAAGCACATTGGCGTGAATCGATTTGGGCGAAACCCCGAAATAATAGCCCAAATCTGTGCGAAAACGAGCTGTATCCAAAACCGTTCCGCTGCCTATGATATGTTCATACGGCAATCCGGACAGCCTGATAGCGACATAGGTCATAACATCAACCGGATTAGTCGCAATAATAAAAATGGCGTTGGGCGCAAAATGAGCAGCTTGGGGAATAATTTCGGAAAAAATTTTGACATTGCGTTCCAATAAATCGGTTCGAGTTTCACCGGCCTTTTGATTGGCTCCGGCAGTTACAACAATAATGCTGCAATTTTGCAAATCTTCATAACTTCCGGCTTTTACTTTGTTTGCATCGGCAAAGGGAGCGGCATGAGCAATATCTTCAGCTTCAGCCAAAGCTCTTTTCTCATTTACATCAACCAAAGTTATTTTGCGAGCAATTCCTTTCATCATGAGAGCAAAAGCCGTGGCGGCTCCGACTGATCCCGCTCCGATAATACCTATTTGCATAAGCTTTCTCCTCTAAAAACTTTTATTTGATATATAATATAAGATGATAAAAAGACAATGTAGAAAAAAAACCTGCTGAACTCAATCAACAGGTTTTTTATCAAAAACAGTTATTGATTTATTCTACAACAGTTTCGCCTTCACCAGCTGTTTCTTCAGGATTTTCTTCAACTACATCTTCAGCTTCTACCTCACCCTCAGAAACAACTTCTTCTCCGGCAGGCTCTTCATCAACAACGACAACCGTGTCTTCAACAACAGCCGGGGCTTCTTCGGCAACAACCTCTTCCTCAACTGCAACTTCGCCAGCATTATTTGCTTGTTGGTTCTTCAAAACATAAGCAACACCCAACAAAACAGCCAATAATAAAACTATATACATAAACTTTTTCATAATTTACAGCTCCTTAAAAGAAATAACTATCGTTCAAGATAAGTGTTGTCTTATAAAAAGTCAACATTAATCTTGAAATTTAAAATTTAGAGGATAATTAGGGTATAAAAAGCAGTTTTTAGCATTTTATCCCCTTATTTTTTTGCGCAAAATCAATATGTTGTGTGTTTTTTTGAAATAATGCTTGTAAATTGCAATAAAATAGTGCTAACTGTAAGGCGAACGATCTTGCAAGAGATCTGTTAATTGTTTTAATTTTTTTGAGGTTTATACTATGACTGATACAGCAAATCGCGTTAAGAAAATCGTTGCAGAGCATCTTGGCGTTGAAGAATCTAAAGTTACTGAAGACGCCAGCTTTATTGACGATTTGGGCGCAGATAGTTTGGATACAGTAGAATTGGTTATGGCTTTTGAGGAAGAATTCGGTTGCGAAATTCCTGATGAAGCTGCTGAAAAAATTCTCACTGTTAAAGATGCTATTGACTATCTTTCCAAGAATGCTTAAGTCTGTTAGGCTTTGATGAGAAAAATTAGTGAAACTCGCCTTATATCAAAGTGGCGAGTTTCATTTGTTTAAATATAGCGATTGTTTTTTTATGAAATATTTGCTCAAAATTGTTTTACTGTTTTTGATAATCGGTTTTGCTGCAATGTGGCAGTTGAAGAATGCTGTTTACAACTCAGGTCCGTTGATTGAAACAAAATCCATTGTGGTTGGCAAAGGAGCTAACAGCCATTCCCTCGGCGATGAATTGCAAACTCAAGGCATTATTAAAAGTGCATTGCTTTTTCGTCTGTTAAGCAGACTCTATGGTGCGGATAAAACTCTGAAAGCCGGTGAATATGAGTTCAACGCAGGCGAATCGCTGTTTGAAGTTATGCAAAAAATTGCCCAAGGTGATGTGATATATCGCAAAATCACCTTAGCTGAAGGTCTGACCGCCAGACAAATGTTGGATATTATTGAAAATAATGAAATGCTCAGCGGCGAAATATCCATCAATGTAAAAGAAGGCTCCATGCTGCCGGAAACTTATTCTTTTGTCAGAGGAGATTCTAAGGACAGTATTGTGGAACGCGCAATAAAAGCCATGGAAAAAGCCGTTGATGAAATATGGAACAATCGAGCGATTAATACACCGCTGAAAAATAAACAAGATTTGGTTATTTTGGCATCAATTGTTGAAAAAGAAACCGGATTGGTGCAAGAGCGCGATTTGGTAGCTTCAGTTTTCAGCAACCGTTTGCAAAAAGGCATGAAATTACAAACCGACCCAACGGTTATTTATGCGTTGACTTTAGGACAAAAAGATTTGGGAAGACCATTAACCAAAAAAGATTTGACTTTTGACAGCCCTTACAACACTTATGTTTATTATGGTTTACCACCGACACCGATTTGTTCGCCGGGAATTGCCGCTCTAAAAGCAGCTGCCAACCCGAAGGTTAGCAATTATCTCTACTTTGTTGCCTCGGGCCAAAGCGGACATAACTTTTCATCCAGCCTGAAACAGCACAATGATCATGTTGCTGACTATCGCAAAAAGCGCAAGAAGAAGTAAAAAAACGAGATGTGTTTTTTATTGACAAAAATGACATAATTGGTATAATTATGGTCATTCAATTAATTATTAATTTAAAAATATTTTTATTATGAATGGATACAGAGATTATCATGATGAGCCGTTGCCACGCGGTGCGAAAGTGAGCTTCTCGCATGAGTTTAGAACTCCTTGGTATCTAAATCACAAGACGAGCTCCACCGAAGGTCGCAAAAATAGCGCGGTCGGTTCTACCGAAGATCGCATTATCGACATTATTGTCAATAAACTCGGGGTAGAAAAAAGCAAAATCAAAAAAGACTCTCGTCTTGATTATGATTTAGGCACCGACAATTTAGATCAAGTTGAAATCATCCTGAGAATGGAGAAAGAATTTGACATTCACATTCCTGATGAGGAATGTGAAAACATCAAAACTGTCGATGATCTAATAAAACTGGTCGAGTAGATTAGTAAAATTTAATATTAACACAAAACACAAATTATTATGGAAAAGAAAGAAAAAACCGTCGAAGAACAGGTTATTGACGTGATCTGCGATGAAATGGGATGCGAAAGTGTCTGTTTAGATGACCGCCTCCAAGAAGATCTGAGCATGGACAGTCTTGACATTGCCGAGGTCATGTATCGACTGGAAAACATCTATTGGATTAAACTAGATTCGCTGGCACGTTACGATGTCGTGACCGTAAAAGACTTGGTCAATATGGTCAAAAAAGCACCCAGCATTAAGTAATTTAATTTTTTCCCGTTCATAATCTGAACGGGATTTTTTATATCTGCATAATTATGGTCAATCACTAAAAGGAAATAAAAAAAACTTGCATTTTTAATAAAAGTGAGTAAACTGGCGAAACTTATCTAATTTTTATTAAATTATGGAAAAAAATCTACATTTACCTAATCAACAGGTATCTGTTCCTTCAGGTTTGACCGAAGACGATGCTTTCGTTGAATCTTTAAAAAAAGATGTTTTGCTTAGTTGCCACCAAGCTACTCACACCACTAAAGATGTAGCTGAGCACTTAGGGCTTGAAATCTGTAAAAAGATTATATCCAGATTCCATCAGGATATTAATCCCAAGAAGCTCTCTGCTTCAACCAGCACTGCCGATTTGGGATTTGATTGGTTTGACAGTTTGCAACTGTTAGCCCATATTGAAATGGTTCTTAACAAAGATGTGTTTCCTCGTGATATGGAATATGAAAAATTCAGCCTCGCGAATGTAATAGCAATTTTTAATCAAAACCTTAAATAAAAAAGATTATGGAAATGAAAGTTTACAAAAATTTGGAAGAATTGATTGACGATCTTCGTCAAATCATTGCTGACACGCTTTGTGCCGGCAACGGAAAAAATCTTGCCGATAAACAGGCTGACTTGCGCAAAGTTTTCCGCGTGCGTAATGCCGAAATCGGAAAGCTCGCAGGTCCGCTGAATAAAAAATTCGGCTGCAACCTGTCCGAAGAACAAGCCCGCAAGTTCCAAAATCCGGCCAACATCGTCGATTATTTGGTTCAGCATCAGCTTGTTGCTTTTGCGATTTGATATCCTTTGTCAAAGCCCGCCTCAAATTATATAAGCGGGTTTTGACTTTGGTTTGAAAGTTATCTAAAAATTTCTATATTGTATTTTTATTAAATTAAAACTCCTATACCATGGAAGAACAGAAGTTAACTCGGGATGAAATATTTGCCCAGATTAAGAGCATCTTGGTTGATGACTTGTTTGTCACCAAAGAGATTAAGGAAGAATCTAAACTCGCAGACTTCAATTTGGAGAGCCTTGATGAGGCAGAGCTGTTTACTCAACTGGAAAAAAGGTTGGACATAGTTTTTGACAATCACATCTGTGATAATGTTTCGACCGTTTCCGATCTGATTACGGTGGTGGAAAAAACTATCGCCGAAATAACAAAAAGCTCCAATGACATGGCGGATATTCAGGTTATCAAAAGCCGCGAAGAAAGAAGCAAAGTGATTTCCCGACTGATTGCCATAAGTGCCAATCTTACCGACGCAATCAAGTCGCATCAAATGAGCGGATTCTCGAGATTCAAGATGGATCTTGAGCTGTCTGATGACGCCTATGCCAAACTGGCAAAGAGCATCAAAGACGAGTTCAACACCGAAATCTCTCCGCGGTATCTGAAAGATATCGAGAGCATTGAAGATCTCGCTGATGAGATTTTGAGAAAATAAAAAAAATATTTTTTTGCAGCCGCAGGGCTGCTTTTTTTATGCCTGTCCGATAGTTTCCATCATAAAAGGATAAAGAGCATCAGAGGGGCTTACGCCTTTAGTCAAAACAGCTTTGAAAACCGGATACATACGCTCACATTCCTTGATGGCAATATCAATCATTTGTGCAATCTTATGTTCAAAAAATTCTTCACCGTAATTCAAAAAAATCGAATGCTTAAACACCGGCATATTCTGCTCAGTCCAATAAGAAAAATGACCGACCCATAAATTTTCATTTACCAAGGCCAAAAGTTCAAAAATTTTGCTGCGATCTTCCAAATTGCTTTTTATGTCAACCAAACATGACATATGCAAACACTTCATGCTCTCTTCCCACGAAAAGAACAGCAACATATTGTTCCACTTGCCCTGTACTTCAACAACAACCTCGTTGATACTGCGACGTTCCATTTCAAAAGAACGCGCCATAAAAATATTCTCAACCAAATCTATCGGATTGCTGTTTAAGGCTGTTTCTATAGCCTGCTGCATACTTGTCTCCTTTAGGACCAAAATTTATTATAACTTAAGGTTGCATTGAGCGAGTCGCAAAAGCAATTGACGAATTATTTTTTTCCACTTTTTTCATTTTTGTGGATAAAAGGATTTTATATAAAATCATAAAAATCAATAAATTAGCTCGAGTATATTTTTTTTGATTTTTTTTAATGTGGATATATTATGCTAGTTTAATTATTTTTTAATTTTTCGATTAAAGTTCTATTTGAAAAAATTGCAAAGGAAAGAAAAATGGTTGGATTAGCCTACCCTGAAATATCACCGATTGCCTTCTCGCTGGGACCTTTAGCCATAAGATGGTATTCTTTGGCTTACTTGTTCGGAATTTTATTGGCATGGCTGATGCTATGGCGAAATAATCAAAAATACAAACTGGGCTACACCAATGCCCAAATGGAAGATTTGGTCTTTTATATCACCATGGGTATAATTATCGGCGGCAGATTGGGATATGCCTGTTTTTACGGCGGTATTGATATGTGGCTCAAACCATGGCACCTTTTGGAATTGTGGAAAGGCGGTATGTCTTTTCATGGCGGAATTGTTGGTGTTATTGTCGCAGCATGGTTATTTGCCCGAAATTACAAATGGTCATTTTTACAAACGACCGATTTGGTGGCAATATATTGTCCAATCGGCATATTTTTGGGGCGCATAGCCAATTTTATTAATGATGAGTTGTGGGGAAGAGAAACCGATGTGGCATGGGCAGTGCGCTTTCCGGCCGGAGGATATGTTCCGAGGCATCCTTCGCAGTTGTATGAATCATTTTGTGAAGGATTTGTTCTGTTTGTGCTGTTAAACTGGCTGTGGAGTTCGGCAAAAATTCGCAATCGTTACGGCTTGGTTTCCGGATTGTTCATAATGTTGTATGGAGTTTTCCGTTTATGTTTGGAACAATTCAGGCAACCTGATGCTCAATTAGGATTTTTCTTCGGTGGCATTACCATGGGGCAAATTCTTTCTCTGCCCTTAATTTTGGTCGGAATTATTGTTTTGGGAATAGCTTGGAAAAACAAGCATAATTAGCGGCGTTCGCCGCGCGGTACCGGCGAAATTACATTACCGCTGAATTTGAGAGTTTCATTCATAACTTTATGAGCGCGTTCCAGCACCTCAGAAGCATTGGCATCGGTGCGTTTTTTTTCGGCGACACCACCGGAAATAGTAATTTTTACAGCCATTGCGTGATTATGCAAGGCAAATTCCGAAGCGGCAATATGGCGGCGTATGCTTTCAAATTCACTGCGAATCTCTTTAAGATTCATCGTTTCACACACAATTAAAAATTGATTTTCATAATAGCGATAAATAACCGCACTATCGGAAAACTGTTCTTGGCAAATATTGGACAATAAAATTAGCAATTCGTTGGTCTGTCTGGAAGTCAGCCCTTGCCTTAATCCGTCATAGCCATCAACTGAAATTACCCCTAAACTGTATTTGGGAGGAAAGCGGCGCGAATCTTTCAGATAAGATAAACGATTACGCAGACCGGTCAATTCGTCATAATAATGATGATAGACCAGATTATAAATAACCATGCTCAAAATTATGGCTCCCGCAGTTAAAAAGAATATGCTTAATCCTGCAGGATCGGCAGCATAATACAATCCCAAAGCTACCGATATGGTTGCAAACAACCAACTATAATCATATAATTTGCCAAAGCTCACCGCTTTACAAAGTGTTGCCAAGAACAAAACAGCAAAAACGCTTATCGAAACTATATTTAAACCGTAAAAGGCTAAAAATATTCCCTGTCCAAGCTGTGACAGATATTCTATCGCCATGTACTCAACGGCCATAACGGCAAGATAAATTATTGACTTTTTCTCAATAAACCGCCGCGGAGGAAAAAGATAAAAAAACAACAAGTTCAGCGGCAAAAGAAAAACTATGTTGTGATACCATGCCGTATTTGTCATATCTAATCCATAGGTTCTCTTTAAGCAATTAACCGCTATATAAGATAAGAAAATCACCAAAGTGAAAAATGTTACCTGTCCTTGATTAAAATTGATAAAAATCAGCAAAAGAATAAGATTTATACTCAAAAATAAATAGTGAAACACCACCGCAGTGTCATAACTCAAACTGCTGCTCCACAGATAGGTAAACAATCCCAATACAAACAGAAAACACGGCAACAACATATTGCCGCAAAGCTGAAAATATCTCTCTAATTTCTGCTGCATGATATACCCCTAATTCAAACAGCAGATATTCTAGCAATAAAAGGTTAAATTTTATTTACGCATTTGATAATTGAGCTATCGCCGTATGAATAAAAACGATACTTTTGCCCAATAGCATGAGCATAAGCCTGACGCATTCTGTCAATGCCGGCAACCGCACAAACCAACATAAACAAGGTTGATTTGGGCAAATGGAAGTTGGTTATCAGCATATCAATAGACTTAAACTTATATCCCGGAGTGATAAAAATGTCAGTCTCGCCGCAAAAGGGATGAATGTTGCCATTGGCATCCGCAGCACTTTCCAATAAGCGCAACGAAGTTGTCCCGACAGCAATCACGCGTCCGCCATTTGCTTTTGTCTGATTGATTGCCTGAGCTACCTCCGGAGAAATAATGCCATACTCAGCGTGCATTTTGTGATTATCGGTATCATCTGTTTTAACCGGAAGAAAAGTTCCGGCTCCAACATGCAGGGTTAAAAATACCTGTTTAACACCCTTATCTTTTAAGGCAGCCATAACTTCCGGCGTAAAATGTAATCCGGCTGTCGGCGCGGCAACTGCGCCATCATGGGCAGCATAAACCGTTTGGTAATTTTCTTTGTCATCAAAACGATGCCATATAGAATCTTTACCGGGGCGATCGCGTTTGATATAGGGAGGAAGCGGCATAAATCCGAATTGTTGCAATTTGAGCGGTAATTCATCGCCACTGTTGTTAAAACGAATCAGCACCCCATCTTCATCATCTTTGCGCAAAACGACTGCACTAAAATCAGAAGCGGCGGCAGAAACTTTATCATTATAAAATTTGATAACATCACCATCTTTAAGCCGTTTGGCATTTTTGATAAATGACCACCAAGTCAGGCCATCTTCCGGATGATACAAAGTAACTTCGACCAAAGCCTCTCCCCGCTGGCCGTAAAGGCGTGCCGGTATAACTTTGGTGTCGTTGCAAACTATGATGTCGCCTTTTTGCAGCAATGACGGCAAATCACTAAAATGGCGGTCGGTTATTTTTCCTTCTTCCGAAAGATCCAACAAACGAGATGAATGGCGCGGAGTTACCGGTTGCGATGCAATCAGTTCCCGCGGTAAATCAAAATCAAAAATATCAACTTTCATTACGAGTTCCTCATTATTATGGCGCTGTTATAATTCAAGTTGACGGCTTTGGCAATAGTTAAAATGTTGCAAAAATTGCTTGACTTGAAGTGCACTCTAAATTCTATTCTGTTCTTATCATAACTCTTAGAAAGGTAATAAAATGAATAAAGCGAAAGTCTATTTTACACGGCAAATTACACCGCAAAGTCTGATAGCAATTTATGAAAAATTGGAAAAGCAACTTTCCGGTCGAATCGGAGTAAAAATTTCTACCGGAGAGGCCGGCGGTCACAACTATCTTAAACCGGAATTAATCGGTGATTTAGTCAAAAAATTGAACGGCACAATCATTGAATGTAACACTGCTTATGCCGGACGCCGCAACACCTTATCTGAGCATTTGAAAGTCGTTGAAGAGCATGGTTTCACCAAAATCGCCAAAGTTGATATTATGGATGCGACAAGTGAATTTGAAATTCCGGTTGCAAAAGGAAAACATTTGGATGTTGATATTGTCGGCGGCAATTTGAAAAATTATGATGCCATTTTAAATTTGGCACATTTTAAAGGACATATGATGGGTGGATTTGGCGGAGTGCTAAAAAATCAATCCATCGGTGTGGCATCTTCTGCCGGAAAAGCTTATATTCATACCGCAGGAGCTACTCGTGATGTTAATGAGCTGTGGGGAAAGTTACCGGCACAAAACGATTTCTTGGAATCAATGGCTGAAGCCGCCGAAGCGGTTGCCGATTATATGAAAGGTAATATTGTTTATATTGATGTTATGAACAATCTTTCCATCGACTGCGATTGTGACTCAAATCCGGAAGCTCCTTGCATGGAAGATATCGGCATTTTGGCATCTATTGATCCGGTGGCTGTTGATCAGGCTTGTATTGACATGATTTGGAACTCTCAAGATAAAGGGCGCGACCATTTTATTGAAAGAGTCGAAAGACAAAACGGACGCCATATTCTTCCCTATGCCGAATCTCTGGGTTTGGGCAGCCGCGAATATGAATTGATTGAATTTTAAGCGTTAAAAAAGCTCTCTAAAAAAATAGAGAGCTTTTTCTTTTTTAGCCTAATTTTTGTTTAAGCAGTTGGTTCACCACCGCCGGATTAGCTTTGCCTTGTGAGGCTTTCATCACCTGACCGACAAACCAGCCCATAAGGTTTACCTTGCCGGCTTTATAAGCGGCAACATTATCTGCGCTGGAAGCCAAAACCTCATCAACGATTTTTTCAATCGCGGAAGTATCGGTTACTTGTTTTAAGCCCTTTTCTTCAACAATAACCTCAGGCGCTTTGCCGGTCTCTGCCATAATAACAAACACATCTTTAGCAGTTTTGCCGTTGATAACATTTTTGCTGACTAACTCAACTAAGGAACCTAAATTTTTAGCCGAAATCGGAGACTCACTTAAACTCAATTTCTTTTCGTTTAACATAGCAAAAAAGTCACCCATCAACCAGTTAGCTGTCTTTTTAGCATCATGCCCTTGAGCCGCCTCTTCAAAAAATGCGGCTGTTTCCTTATCCTCGCAAATCACCTCGGCATCGTAAGGAGTTAAGCCTAATTTTTCAACAAAGCGATGCTTTTTCTCATCAGGCAATTCTGGCATTTCCTTTTTGATGTTGGCAATATATTCATCGCTCAAAACCAAAGGCAACAAATCCGGCTCCGGAAAATAACGATAGTCATCAGCAAATTCTTTTTTGCGCAAAAATTCGGTTATGCCCTTAACCGCATCAAACTTACGAGTTTGCTGTTCCATAACCTCGCCATTGTCATATAATTCCAACTGACGACGCGCCTCGTATTCAATCGCCTGCATTGCAAATTTTACCGAGTTAACATTTTTCATCTCGGCTCGGGGGCGCAAAGTCGTTTCGCCTACTTTGCGAATTGACACGCTGGCATCACAGCGCATGGATCCCTCGTCCATATTGCCATCACAGGTTCCTAAATAGCGCACGATTGAACGCAATTTTTTCAAAAAAGCTCCGGCTTCTTCCGGCGAGCGAAAGTCAGGTTTGGTAACCAGCTCCATCAACCCTACCCCGCAACGATTGAGATCAATAAAAGTTTTGGTCGGTGAAATATCATGAATGGATTTGGCGGCATCTTGCTCAATATGAATACGCTCAATGCCAATCTCTTTTTTGCTGCCGTCTTCTAATTCAATCTCAACTTTTCCCTCACCTACAAGCGGAAATTTATCTTGGGTAATTTGGTAGCCTTGTGGCAAATCAGCATAAAAATAATTCTTACGAGCAAAAGCCGAATATTGATTGATGTGGCAATTTAGGGCCAATCCGGTTTTAACCGCCTGATACACACATTGCTCGTTTAAGGTCGGCAACATTCCCGGCATCCCGGCATCAACAAACGATACATTCTCGTTTACCTCCGAACCATAATGAGTCGAAGCACCGGAATAAATTTTAGACTTGGAAATAATCTGGCAGTGAATTTCCAATCCGCAGACAATTTCCCAATCAGCATCTTTACCTTTTAATATCATTGCTGTCATCTTACTTATCTCCTTACAAATCCGACTTGTTTTTCCAAAGCCGAAGATGCTTCAAAAACTCTTTGTTCATCAAAGGGTTGCCCAATTATTTGCATACCCAATGGCAGACCTTGCGAGTTTAACCCAATCGGCAAGCTCATTGCCGGCAATCCCGCCAAAGATACCGCCACGGTAAAGAGATCATTCAGCCACATATTTATCGGATTTTCATGCATGGTTTTATCGCCAATCGGAAAAGCCGCACCGGTGGTAGCCGGGGTTAAAATAACATCACATTTTTTGAAAGCTTCAATAAAATCATTGCGAATCAGACGACGAACTTTTTGCGCTTTAACAAAATAAGCATCATAATATCCGGCTGACAACACATAAGTTCCCATCATAATACGACGCTTTACTTCCGTGCCGAACCCTTTTGTGCGTGAGTTGATATACATCTCATCTAAAGTTTTGCCATCAACTCTGATACCATAACGCAAGCCGTCATAACGCGCCAAATTGCTCGAAGTTTCCGCCGGCATGATAATGTAATAAGTAGCCAAAGCATATTTGGAATGCGGCAAAGATATGTCAACAATCTCCGCCCCCATATCTTTTAACATTGCCGCGGCTTTATCCCAATATTTTGCAACTTCTTCATTCAAACCGTCGTTTCTGTATTCTTGTGGGATTCCGATTTTCATTCCCTTAACATTACCATTCAAAAATTTGGTAAAATCCGGAACTTCTTTGTTTTCCGAAGTGGAATCTTTGGCATCATAACCTGCCATATTTTTGAGCATAATCGCACAGTCTTCGACTGTCTTGGCAATCGGACCGGCTTGGTCTAATGACGAGGCAAAAGCTATAATGCCATAACGCGAGCAACGACCATAAGTAGGCTTTATTCCGGTAACTCCGCAAAGCGATGCCGGTTGGCGAATAGAGCCTCCCGTATCAGTACCGGTTGCCGCCATGCACATATCCGCCGCCACTGCCGCCGCAGAGCCGCCGGAAGACCCGCCGGGAGTTAAAGGCACATCTTTACTCCAAGGATTTATCGTCGGGCCAAAACAAGATGTTTCCGTGCTGCTTCCCATAGCAAATTCATCTAGGTTTAATTTACCCAAAAATACTGCACCGGCATCAAGCAACTTTTGACTGACGGTCGACTCATAAGGCGGCACAAAATTCTTAATAATATTGGAGCAAGCTGTTGTAGTAATTCCTTTAGTGCAAAACAAATCTTTGATACCTAAAGGAATACCGGTCAAATCTTTAGCCTCGCCTTTGCTAATTGCAGTTTGTGCAGCTTCTGCCTGAGCAAGTGCTTTTTCCGGAACCTCACAAACATAAGCATTCAAATTGCGCTTGGCCTCCATATTATCAATATATGCTTGGGTAAGCTCTTTGGCTGAAAATTCTCCCTTATCCAAACCGGCGCGCGCCTGAGCAATAGTTAATTTTGTTAAATCGGTCATTATCTTTTCTCTCTTATTCTACAACTTTCGGTACGGCAAAATAGCCATATTCTTTCATCGGAGCATTGGCTAAAACAGCTTGTGATTGATTACCTTCGGTAACCTCATCTTTGCGCATGGTAATGCTATTTTGATTAACCGAAACAAGCGGCTCAACTCCTTCGGTATTGACTTCTTTCAACTGATCAACCCAACGCAAAATTCCATTAAATTCCTGCAAGGTGCTTTCCACTTTGTCGTCATCAATCTTCAAGCGCGACAAAAAAGCGATTTTGGTTACGGTTTGTGCATCCATTATTCTACTCCCTCTTTTAATACTTCAGCGTTGGCGGCGACGTGTTTCATCTTTATCATTCCTTGAGCGTGATAACCGCAATCAACATGAATAACTTCAGCAGTAATTGATTTGCCGCAATCTGACAACAATCCTAAAGCCGCCTGTCCCACTTCCTCCGGGGTAACATTGCGCTCCAATGCTGAATTAAGCTCGTTCCAATGTAACATTTTGCGAAAATCCCCAATTCCCGAGGCCGCCAAGGTTTTAATCGGACCGGCCGAAATTGCATTAACTCTGACACCTTGTTCACCCAAATCAAAAGCCGCATAGCGCACGGCCGCTTCCAAAGCGGCTTTGGCAATTCCCATCACATTGTAGTTGGGCAAATATTTTTCTGAGCCCATATAGGTTAAAGTAACGATTGCTCCGCCATCTTTCATCAGAGGAGAAGCCAATTTGCAAGCTTCTAAAAATGAAAAACAGGAAATATCCATAGTCATGGCAAAATTATCTCTGGTAGTGTCAATCGTGCGCCCGCGCAACTGGTTCTTGTCAGAAAAAGCTATCGCGTGCACCAAAAAATCCAATTTGCCCCACCTACGCTCAATCTCGGCAAAACAATTAGTCATACTTTCCGAAGATGTTACATCGCATTGCAAAAGCAACGGTTCTTTATCCAACTGCAAAGCCAATGGTTTTACTCTTTTTTCCATAACTTCATTTTGATAAGAAATAGCAAGCTGCGCTCCTTGAGAGTTTAAGGCTTGAGCAATTCCCCAAGCAATTGATTTGTCATTAGCCAAGCCCATAATCAGACCGCGCTTACCTTCCATCAACAAATTATTCATTTTCTTTTCTCCGTTCACAATTCACAAATTGATTTTTGTTTTCTTGCAATATTACATAAACTTTTATAGACTTCCTGTTGAAAAGTAAACTCTTTTTTTAAGATAGGACACAAATATGGCCGTTTCATTAAAGCAAAAATTTGCAGCAATAAAAGATTTTGTTTTGTTTTTGCGCTCGCGTATTCAAACTGATAACATCCTGCGCGTTGCCTCATCTTTGAGCTATACTTCTTTGATTGCTCTTGTGCCGTTTATCGCTATCGGATTAGCTATTTTTTCGGCATTTCCGGTGTTCAGCGATATGCGCGAGCAACTGCAAGAAACTTTGGTGCACAACTTGGTGCCTTCCATCGGCAACGAAGTGGCGACTTATATCAACGAATTTGTTTCGGCCACTGCCAAATTGACCGCTGTCGGTGTGGTAGGTATTGCGATTACTGCCGTATTGTTGCTGTCAACCATTGAAAATTCATTCAACTACATTTTTAAGGTTTATAAACCGCGAAGCATCAAAACCAAAATTACACTCTATTGGACAATTATAACTTTGGGACCTTTGTTGTATGGTGCCGGTTTTTCAATGCGCGGATATTTTTTCGCTTTGCAAAAGCTGATGCCGCAAGATTTCGGTGCCAATTATATGTTTGCCTTTTTACCGACATTTTTCACTCTGCTGGCTTTGATGATGATGTATATATTGGTGCCCAATAAAAAAGTGCGTTTTTGGAATGCCTTTTGGGGAGCGGTTTGCGCCTTGGTAGGATTTTATATCATGCGCAAAATCTTCGGAACATTTATCGCCTCATCAGCGGCTTATACCACTCTTTACGGAGCCTTGGCGGCCATTCCTTTGTTGCTGGTTTGGCTGTACCTGAACTGGGCAGTTGTAATATTCGGCGCCACCATAACGGCAGCTTTGGATGAACGTTGGGAAGAAAAAAACAATGTAAAATCAACAAACAAATCAGAAAAAAGCAAAAGAGTAAAAAAAGTTCTTGCAAAAAGAACATAAATAGAACATTATAATGTTAACGAATCGTTTTAACACACTAACGGAGTTTTAATAATGGACAAAGATAAAGCACTTGATGCCGCCTTGAGCCAAATTGAAAAAGCTTTTGGTAAGGGGTCAATTATGAGAATGGGACAGGACAATGCCCATGTTGACATTGAAGCTGTTTCGACCGGTTCGCTCGGCTTGGATATGGCTCTTGGAATCGGCGGTCTGCCTAAGGGAAGAATTGTTGAGATTTATGGTCCGGAAAGTTCCGGTAAAACAACTTTGGCTTTGAGTGTTATCGCGCAAAGTCAAAAAAACGGCGGAACTTGTGCTTTTATTGATGCCGAGCACGCTTTGGATCCTTCTTATGCCAAAAAAATCGGTGTTGATTTAGACAACTTGTTGATTTCACAACCTGATGCCGGTGAACAGGCTTTGGAAATAGCTGACACTTTGGTGCGTTCAGGCGCGATTGATGTGTTGGTGGTTGACTCGGTTGCCGCTTTGGTTCCCAAGGCTGAATTGGAAGGCGAGATGGGTGACTCTCACATGGGTTTGCAAGCTCGTTTGATGAGTCAGGCTTTGCGCAAATTGACCTCAACCATTGCCCGTTCTAATACATTAGTGATTTTTATCAACCAAATCCGTATGAAAATCGGGGTTATGTTCGGCAATCCGGAAACTACAACCGGCGGTAATGCCTTAAAATTCTATGCTTCGGTACGTATGGATATTCGCTCCATCGGCAAAATCAAAGATAAAGAGGATATTATCGGCACACAAACACGCGTTAAGGTAGTAAAAAATAAGGTTGCTCCTCCGTTCAAAGTTGTTGATTTTGACATCATGTACGGTGAAGGCATCTCTAAGACCGGCGAAATCGTTGACTTGGGCGTTAAGGCTAACATTATTGAAAAGTCTGGTGCTTGGTTCTCCTATAATGGGGATAAAATCGGGCAAGGTCGCGAAAATGCCAAAACCTATCTGCGCGAACATCCCGAAGTTGCTTTGGAAATTGAGAACAAAATTCGCGCTGATGCCGGTCATTTGAGTTCGGAGATGATAGGCGGAGACAGTGAGCCGGCCGTTGATGATGACTAAGAAAAAACGCGTTTAGCGGACATCTAATACAGAAACTCTCTAAAAAGCTAAGTTATGTACGCACAAGTACACTCCTGTCGCTTATTAGAGAGTTTCTTATTATCCGTCTGTCTATTCGCGTTTTTTTGTTTTTATGCAAAAAAATAAAAAAAAATTCGAATCGAAAACGTTCAGAGAATCTTAATAAAATCGAGTCAGACTCAAGCTAACTCGTTGAAAAACGAATCGCTTTTTAGGCTTGTTGAGGGCTTAAAAATGTGGTATAATTATTGTAGTATCGTACGAAACTTATAGTAAAAGAAGGACTGACAAGAATGTTGGTTTTAGGGTGGACATTAATGGGACGAAGGTGCTCATCGTATGATTATACGATGGGTTTTGGCGTGTCCGCCCGAGTAGAGAATAGAGATAGTAATAAACTTTCCACCCGTTATATGCTATCTAGCTTACTAAGCTCAAATAAATTTTCGCTAAGTGCGCGTCGGTCACTTGCTTTGTATGATTTTTATCGACGTATTACAACGTCTCAAAAATCTGACAAAGCTACGCGTATTGCGGTAAAAACAACCGGAGCTCGGTTGTTTTTATCCTCTACCCCCCCATATTTATTCAGCAAAATCAAATGGTTATCATGCATCATTAAATTTAAACTGTCACCCCTCGAGCGAGGAACGAGCGAGATTAGGGGTCTTCGAATTAGTTATAATAAAACATCGAAGATGCCTAACTCAGACGCCCAAGGCGTCTTCGGGCATGACAGGTTTATTATCGGGCATGACAGTAGGTGTGCTGAAAGGAGGGGGTTATGTCTGTTAACATAACTTTGACCTCCAGTATGCGCCAACTTGAGTTCCTTGAAGTCGTTGGCAAGTCAGATGTCCACCACCCAAACACGGCTTTCGACCGGTAAAAAGGTCAACAATGCGATTGATAATGCCAACTCTTATTATCAAGCTCGAGCTTTGACCAACCGTGCGAGTGATTTAGATATGCTCCTTGATGCGATGGGGCAGTCAATACAGACTGTTACCACAGCGGTGCATGGATTGGAAAAATCAGCTGAAATGTTGGAAAATGCCGCAGTGATTGCCAAGGAAGCCTATGAGGCGGAGATTATACCGGAAAAAGCTTGGTTTGAAGCTCAAGTCGGTCCCAATGGTGCAGTTGTAACGACGGCACAAGAGCTCAAAGATGCCATCAATGCCAATAAAAAAACCATCTGCGTTTACGGCAAGATTGATTATTTTGAAAATCAAACTTTAGCCATGAAAGCCAATCAAAAATTGGTTGGTACCGAGTATTTCACCGGTTATACGGGAAATAAAAAATTCTCGGAGATTAATTTTAGCGGAACACAGGATAATGCTATAAAGACAGCTAATAATACGTTGATTTCTGATTTGAGATTGAATGCTGATATTGTCAAAACAAATGCATCTAATAGCTTTATAGGCTGTAGTAATGTGACTATTCGTAATATTGATTTACTGTTTAATGTAACCGGTAGCAGTTCAAGTGGAGCGATTCAAGGTGCAATTGTCGCTGGGGGGGCTCAGAAAATTAAATTTGAAGGCATGGTAAATATTGACAGTAAGGGAACATTATCTCCAGCTATGATGGTTTTGAATTCAAATGTTGTTGTAGCTGAAGATGCAACACTTAATATGAGATATAATGGTTCAAGATATTATGCTACGTTGCTCTATCATTCAAATTGGGATATATATGGTAAACTGAACATTTCAAGTAATATGAATTATGGAATATATCTGAATGATGGTACTTATAGTGGTAATAGATTAAGTATTCATAGTGGAGCTGAGGTAACAACAAATAGCGCCTTATGGCATATAGGACCTAGGCAAAATGAAACTTTTTACAATATACTCAATATTGAAGCCGGAGCAAAAATTAACTGGAAAAATAATAATTCAAGTTTTATCAGCGAGGGTTATATTGTGGAAAATAATACAAATTCAAATAAGTATATATCCGCGCAGACTTTACATGATAGCGGAGATTTTTCGGAAGTACCCTGTGATATTGATTGGTCAACTTGGCAAGCGTTGCCGGATATAAAGGAAAGTGAAAGTGCCGTTAAAGTTGCGCAAAGCTCGGAGCAATATTTAACCGCGATGACAGCTTTTGACGAGATGGTTGCAGATAGCGGATATCAGGGAGTGAATTTGATAAAAGGCGGCAAATTGACGACGATGTTTAATGAAGACCGCACACATAGCTACACGGTTGAGGGCAAAGATATGAGTTTAAGCGGATTGGGCATCACAACTCGCGAGTGGCAGACCAAAGGCGATATTGCCCAAAGTATCAAAGAGATTCAAAATGCGATGAGTTCTATTCGCGATGAGGTTACAAGGTTGGGCAATCACTTGAGCATTATTGAAACAAGAATGAACTTTACTGATGGTTTGGTTGATGTTCTGCAGACCGGCGCTGATGATTTGGTATTGGCAGATATGAATGAGGAGTCAGCGAATTATTTGGCTTTACAGACCCGCAACAACCTCGCAGTTAATGCTCTTGCCTTAGCGGCACAATCCAATAATGCAGTGTTGAAATTGTTCTAAAACATCGCAGACCCCTAATTCGCAGTCTAAAGACTGCTCAGGGGTGACATTACCGGTTTTGTCATGCCTGAGGACTGCTTGCAATCCGAATTAGGCATCTACCGATTTTAATTATAAAAAAATCAAAAAAAATTCCCTCTACCCTTGCATGAGAAAAATCTGTTTCCTATATAAGTTAGCAGATGAGATTTTTTATTAATGAAAGAAGGTAAAATTATGAGCAATAAAGTTATAGGTATTGACCTTGGTACAACTAACTCCTGCTTTGCCGTTATGGAAGGCGGTGAGGCCAAAGTTTTGGAAAACTCCGAAGGTGCACGCACAACCCCGTCAATGGTTGCGTTTACCGACAACGAAAGATTGGTTGGTTTTCCGGCCAAACGTCAAGCTGTTACCAATCCGGAAAATACACTGTTTGCCATCAAACGCTTAATCGGTCGCAGATTCGATTCTCCGGAAGTTTCTAAAGACAAAGGTTTGGTTCCGTTTAAGATTGTACAAGGTGACAACGGCGATGCTTGGGTCGAGGTAAAAGGACAAAAATATGCCCCCTCGCAAATTTCGGCTATCGTTTTGCAAAAAATCAAAGAATATGCCGAGAGCTATTTGGGCGAAAAAATTGAAAAAGCAGTTATTACCGTTCCGGCTTATTTTAATGACTCTCAACGCCAAGCCACTAAAGATGCCGGTAAAATTGCCGGATTGGAAGTTTTGCGTATTATCAACGAGCCGACGGCCGCAGCCTTGGCTTATGGTTTGGATAAAAACAAGACCGGCACTATTGCGGTTTATGACCTTGGCGGCGGTACTTTTGATATTTCAATTTTGGAAATCGGTGATGGTGTTTTTGAAGTTAAATCAACCAATGGTGATACCTTCTTAGGCGGTGAAGATTTTGACCAGCGCTTGGTTAACTATTTGGCTGATGAGTTCAAAAAAGAATCCGGAATTGATTTGAAGAATGACCGTTTGGCTTTGCAACGTTTAAAAGAAGCTGCCGAAAAAGCTAAGATTGAATTGTCTTCAACCACTCAAACCGAGGTTAATTTGCCGTTTATTACAGCTGATGCAACCGGTCCGAAACACCTTAACATCAAATTGACCAGAGCTAAATTGGAATCAATCGTTGAGGATTTGATTGAACGCACGGTTGAGCCTTGCAAAAAGGCCATGGCTGATGCCGGAGTTTCGGCTAATGACATCAGCGAAGTTATTTTGGTCGGTGGTATGACTCGTATGCCGAAAGTTCAAGAAAAAGTAAAAGAAATATTCGGCAAAGAACCCCACAAAGGTGTTAACCCTGATGAAGTTGTGGCCGTTGGTGCTGCAATTCAGGGCGGTGTTTTGATGGGCGATGTTAAAGATGTGTTGTTGCTGGATGTAACTCCGCTTTCTTTGGGTATTGAAACCTTGGGCGGCGTATTTACAAGATTAATCGACCGCAACACCACCATTCCTACTCGCAAATCACAAGTATTCTCAACTGCGGAAGATGGTCAAAATGCCGTTACCATCAGAGTTTTCCAAGGCGAACGCGAAATGGCTGCCGACAACAAATTGCTTGGTCAATTCGATTTGGTCGGTATTCCGCCGGCACCGCGCGGTATGCCGCAAATTGAGGTTACTTTTGATATTGATGCCAATGGTATTGTTAATGTTTCAGCTAAAGATAAGGCCACTAACAAGGAACAAGCTATTCGTATTCAGGCCAGCGGCGGTTTGTCAGATGCCGATATTGAAAAAATGGTAAAAGAAGCCGAAGCTAATGCGGCTGCCGATAAGCAAAAGAAAGAAACTGTCGAAGCCAAGAATCAGGCCGAAGCTCTTGTTCATACAACCGAAAAAACATTAAAAGAGCATGGCGATAAGATTTCGTCAGCTGATAAGCAGGCGATTGAAACCGAGTTGAATGCTTTGAAGACTGCTTTGGAAGCTAACGATGCCGCAGTTATTAAAGAAAAGACCAATTCCTTGATGCAAGCTTCGTTGAAATTGGGCGAAGCTATGTATAAGGCTCAGGCGGCTGATGCCAGCGCACAAGGAGCAACTCAAGGTGCTGATATGGGCGGTGCATCTGAACAACCTAAAGATGATAAGGTTGTTGATGCTGATTTTGAAGAAGTCAAATAAAGTTCCTTGTTTCCTTTCTGATAACAAACCCCCGAATCATTTTCGGGGGTTTATTTTTTTAACTGACCGCAAATTAGCAAGCAGTTTGAAATTCTTTTTTCAGCGGACGCTCAAACAACTCACTGATAGTTGCTTTGATGTCGGCTTTTTCATAAATAACTTTATAAAGCGCCTGACATATCGGCATATCAATGTTATTTTCATCAGCGATAATTTTGACGGCTTTTAAGGTGGGAACACCCTCGGCCAATTTTTCAAAAGCCTCTCCGCGCGCAAACTTTTCACCAAACATACGATTATGGCTGTGTTTAGAGAACAAAGTTGCCTCATAATCACCCAAGTGAGACAGACCATAAGCCGTCATCGGGTTGCCGCCATAAAATTTTATTAAACGACCAACCTCAACCGGAGCTCGCGCCATTAGCGCACCTTTTAGGCCATACCAATCCAAACCATCCAAAATTCCGGCGGCTAATCCGATAACATTTTTCAATGCTGCGCCGATTTGGTTACCGATTAAATCACTGCCATAATACAATCTGATAAGGGAGCTCTGCATGATATTGATAACGGTTTGTTTGCTGACTTCTTCATCGCTATCCACAACAGCAGCCGAGGGCACTCCGCGCATATAGTCTTGTACATGACCCGGACCGCCCAAGGTGGCAATATGAATATTTTGCTTAATTTCTTCACGCATAATATCAAGCATTCTCTTGCCTGATGGTTCTTCCAGTCCCTTCATCGCCAGAAGAAATGTTTTGCCGCCCAAATCGTAGGCACTCAACTCTTTGCAAAGACCGCGAAAATACTGACAGCCAATCGATATGATTACAAAATCATTCTCCAAAATTTTGGCCAAATTATCAAACAAAAACATATTGTCACTCAGTGCCAAATAAGAGTTTTTGCGAGTATTTTTCAACTCAATAAAATTAGGTGAAGTCGGAATGTCATACATATAAACTTCTTCAGCTTTGCCATAATTGGCAGCATACCATCCTAAAAATGTGCCCCAACGGCCACATCCGATTAGTGATATTTTAGTCATAGTTACTTCAAGCCTTTCAATGCTATTGTAGTTAATGAGGTTATGTTAGCCCATTAAAAACATTTTCGCAACGGCAATATGATAAAAGCTCTTGTGCAGTGGATTAAAAACTATAATTCGCCTTTTTTGGCGCGCTGGCGAGTTACAATCGCCTTAATATGATCAAAATGTTCAAAGGATTGATAAGCATAATCCAAGCTTTTTTTATCGCAATCATAAAACACTTGATTGGCCAATGTGCTTATCGCATCATCAATGCGTTTGAAAGCGGCATTATAGTCGGCATTATAGTTGTTTTTGACTCTTTTTTGAACGATAGCATGATACGCCGAAATTGCCTTTACCGTCTCATCAGCCGAATTTGCATATCCTTTTTCTTCAAAGTCACGCATAATCCGTGCTGTTGTTTGGTAAAAGCACTTATTAGTCAGGATACTTTTTTGTATCTTATTATTGCTATCAATTATCATTTTATTCAACGATCCATAGTTCTATTATCGGGTGCTATCATAAAATAATAAAAAAATCAAGCTTTTTTGTCCAACCAGTAACAGTATAGCAAACAAAAGCTAACAATATGTTAACATATTAAATCGAGGTGCGTGCTACTGTCAACCAGTCAACCGACTTGGCACCGGCGCGTTTCAAAACTTGGGTACACTCTTTGAGCGTTGAGCCGGTTGTGAGAACATCATCTATTAATAAAATCCGTTTTCCCTTGATTAACTGGCTGTTCTTTATGCCGAATGCTCCTTGCAAATTTTTTAATCTGGCAAAACCTTTGCACTCTACTTGTGATTTGGTTCGGCGAATCTTGTGCAAAACGGCATTATTAACCTCAATACCGGTCAGTGTGGATAGTTCTTTGCCTAAAAGTGATGACTGATTGTACTTGCGCCAAATCAAACGAGTGTAATGCAGAGGAACCGGTATTATCATATCCACACCGGATTGAAAAATTTCATTGCCGGCGACAAACATCATTTTGGCCAACAAAGAGGCTAATTCCGTGTGATCATAAAATTTAAAATCCAAAATTAATTTTTTGGAAAAATCATCATAAACAAAGGCCGAACGCGAATAGCGAAAGGGTTTGCGTTTGTTTTGCAAACATTGTCCGCACAACAAACGGACATCTTTCTTTGGTGCAACCTCACCCAAAGGTTGACCGCAACGATGACAAACCGGCGGCTTGAGAAATTCAATATCGCGGATGCAAGTATCACAAACACCCTTATCTTCGGATAAAATTTTTCCGCAGATGGCGCAACGAGGCGGTAATATAAAATTGAGAATTTTATGCCAAACCGTCATTTCAAACTAACCAATGCTTTGGTTATGTCGCTGACACTGTTTACCACTATCATACCGGCATCTGCCAAAGCATCTTTTTTATCCTGAACCGAAACATAGCCATTGGTCAAAATATCTCCGGCGTAACCCATATTGTGATCAAACGGCATAGCATCACCGGCAACAAAAGCAATAACCGGTTTTTTGTTGTGTTGGCGTTTATACCATTCGGCAGCAGCTTCTTCAAAAGGTCCGCTCAACTGACCTATCATCACGATTGCCTTGGTATCATCATCACGATTAAATGCTGATATAACATCAATAAAATCCACACCAATCAAAATATCATCGCCCAATCCAACCACAGTTGACTGCCCCAAACCGGCACGATTGATGGAAAGAACTGCCTCATAAGTCAAAGTTGAGGAACGCGAAACAACACCGATATTGCCTTTTTTGTGAATATCAACTGGAAAAATACCCAATCTGGCCTCATCGGGAGTGATAATTCCCGGCGTATTCGGACCAATAAGTTTGGTTTTGCAACCGCGCAACATTGCTTTTATTTCAAGCATATCCCGCAAGGGAACATCGGCAGCAATACTGACCGCCAAATCCAACTCAGCTTCAACCGCTTCACGCACCGCAGTTTTCAACTGTGAGGCCGGAACATACATAACACTGGCGGTAGCTTTGGTTTCTTTGACAGCTTCTTGCAGGGTGTTAAAAACCGGAAGCCCTAAGTGCAAAGTTCCACCCTTATCAGGGGTTACACCGGCAACAACTTTAGTGCCATAATCAAGTGAATTTTTGACATGAAACGAGGCTTGAGTTCCGGTTATGCCTTGGCACACGACCAAAGTATCTTTGTTTACAAAAATCGCCATTAGACCGCAGCCTCCATTTCTTTAAGCAGTTTATCAACCGCTTCTTCTTGAGTATCTGCCCACACAACCGGCAAATGTGAATTATTCAAAATTTCATGAGCCATATCTTTGTTGGTTCCCTCAAAACGAATCACCATCGGAACATTGAGTCCGGCCTCCGCAGCCGCGGCAATAATTCCATCAGCTATCAGGTTACACCGCACAAAACCGCCCAAAATATTGAGCAATATCCCCTCAACACGCGGGTTGGTCATGATTATTTTGATACCATTAGCAATTTTGTCTTTATCAACGCCGCCTTTTACATTAATAAAACACGCGGCTCCGCTGCCTTTTTCTTTGAGCAAATCCATCGTTGACAGGGCTAACCCGTCACCATTGACAATGCAGCCGACTGAGCCATCAAAGTCATGGTATGAAAACTTATAACGTCTGGCCTGCAATTTTCGCTCATCCAAATCACTATCATCTCGCAGAGCGGCAATATCAGGGTGGCGAAACAGAGCATTGTCATCAAGCGAAATTTTGGCATCCAGTGCCAATAATTCACCGGAAGATGTAACACCGACCGGATTAATCTCTATCATAGTAGCATCCAAACCCAAAAAGGCTTTATGCAAACCATTGACCAATTGCTCCAAATGAGGAAGAGTGCGTTTGGGCAATTTCAAAAACTTCATTATGTGCTGAATCTGCTGTTGCGAGGTTGTGCCTAAAGTATTGAGCGAAAGGTGCAAAATATCATCAGGATTATTAATTGCTTTTTCAATAATGTTGCCATCAGGAACATTCGCCGCCAACAAAACCAGTTCGGAAGTTATGCGATTGATGGTCAGACCGAGATAAAAACTTTTTTTGACCTTTTGAAAAGCCTCAACATAAATTTTATTAACCACTTTACCCTGCGGTCCGGTTTGAATGGTAACCAAGGTATTGCCGAGCATTTTTTCAGTTTCGCAAGCAATAGCACGGCGATTTTTGACCAAACGAATTCCTCCGGCTGAACCGGCTGATTTTTCCAAGAAAAATCCTGACTGTCTGGCACCGGATTGGATTTGCGCCTTGAGCATCCATGGACCGCGGTTGCTAACCTCGGCAGCCACGGCGAGAGCTTCTTTGGGAGTATAAGCTATCTTGCCGTTCGGAACACTTATTCCGAAACGTTTCAGTACATTTTTGGCCTGATACTCATGAATGTTCATGATGCTTTTACCTTACTCCATAACAACCGCATAATGTTTAATTTTTTCAATCATCGCCTCTAATCCGTTGCGCCGTGAGGGCGATAAATGTTCACGCAAGCCTAAAGAAGCAAAAATTCCATCAATATCCATACTTTTAATCTCGGATGAGGTTTTGTTGTTATATATACTCAAGACAATACCTATCAAGCCCTTGACAATCATCGCATCACTGGTTCCCAAAAAAGATAAAGTATTGTCAGCATTTTTTTGCGGAACAAGCCAAACCTGCGATTGACACCCCTTCACCTTCCATTCTTCGGTCAAAAATTCGGGTGATAACTCAGGTAAATTTTCGCCAATTTCAATAATATAGCGATATTTATCCTCCCATGAGTCAAAGAAAGACATATTGTCAATTATTTCTGCGATTTCCATATTCAAAACCACTCTCCCTTGCCTGTTTTTGTAGCATTTTAATTTACTGTTCGCAACAAAAAAACTTTCTGATACACAGATGACATTTAGCAGAATATTTACTTGACAAAAAATAAACAAAATCTTATTATGCCCGCATATTTGAGATTTTGCGAGGTCAATAGGATGTTAGAAGTTAAAAAATTCGCCGGAAACTATAAAGAAATTTTACCCTTGGCTGATGTCTATATGCGCTCATATAATGAGCTGTCAAAAGGCTATAAAACCAAAGAAGAGATGGCTTTATACACCAAATTTTCCTTTATAAAAAAGTTGGAAGGCTGGGCCATCAATCAAGAAAAGGGCAATGAACCGTTTATCTATGTTTTGCATCAGAATGGCCAACCGTGTGGAATTATGCGGCTTAATCCTATTCCTCAAGATTATCGCAAAATCAATTCTGAACTGAAAGCAAAAGAACTTGAAAATGGTGAATTAGACGGATGGCGGGTTGCTCGTAATCGTCAGATTCAATATACGGCAAATCCCCATTTTGATGAGAATGCTTTAATACTGAATCAAATTTATTTGGCTCCGGAATCTCAAAAGCAAGGTTTGGGAACTTTTTTTATCAAAAATGTTTTTCAAAAATTACAAAAACAAGGCTATGACCAATTTATCGTTGAATATAACGATAACAATGCCAATGGCAAAAAATTTCATGAAGATGTGTTATGCGCTAAAAAAATTGCCCATACTTCCGATTTTGACCATATAACATCGAAGGACGCAAAAACAGAATTTTGCTTGAGTCCCGTTTCTATCGGAATAAGCCGTTTTTCAACCGTGTTGCAAAACATAAAAACCAAAGAAAAAGCATTCACAAAAACAGTGGAGCGTTAACTTATGCTTGCAAAATCGCAAATTTGGCAAGACAACTTTAATAATGATATAGATTTATACCATTATACCAACAGTGATGCTGTTGATAATATCCTTTTGGTGGCGCGTTTTCATGGTGATGAACCGGAGGGAGAATTTTGCTTGCGGCAATTGTTGTCGGAATTAGAGCAGAATAAGTGGCAATCGCCTTATAACATCTATATTTTGCCTTGCCTAAACCCCAGCGGGAAAAAGCTTTTCACGCGGGCTAACGGACATGGTGTTGACCTTAATCGCAATTATCCAACCGAAAATTTCAGCTCAACCTGCGTCAATCCGCATGTCAAAGAAATTTCCTCCGGTCAACCGGCGTCCGAGATTGAAACGCAAATCATGATGAATTTGATTAAAGGTTACAACTTTAAGCGCATACTCTCCATCCACTCGGATTTGCACCTGATTGATTATGACGGACCGGCGAAAGAACTGGCCTTAAAATTCAGCCAAATTTGCGGTTATCGTCTGGTTGATGAAATCGGTTATCCGACCAACGGTTCATTCGGCACTTGGGCGGGGATTGAAAGAAAAATTCCGCTGATTACGGTTGAAACATGGCATGCCGAAAATGAAGAAGATATGGCAAAAATTTATGCTGAGCTAAAACCGGCAATTTTAGATTTCTGCCAACTCGGTTAGGATTTTTTTCATTTATAATATCAAAATGTTGATTAATTGTTGCAGTTCCACTTACGATTGCCGATGTCATCACGGATGGTTTTTACAACATAGTCATCGCCTTTTTTATAGGCACTGAAACCGATAATGTCCTTGATGTTGTATTGCTGACGACCGATGGTAACAATATCACCCTCAATCCAAAGTTCGGGATGGGCATTGAGCATGGTTTTGTTGTCGGAGGTCGGATAACGTTGCCGCCACGATTGTTTGATAAAACCGCCGCCGCGGGTTGAAACAAGTTCCAATTTACCCTCATCATTCTTAAAAGCTATTGCTTTTAAGTGATCGCCGACCAACACATCAGGTGTGCGCACAAAGGCTATGCTCAACAAGCCTAAACCTATGGCATAAGCACCCCAAATGCGCCAACGACAAAACCAAATACTCAGCCACAATCCGCCAAAGACTATGGCCAAAAGTCCGATGGTCGGCATCGCCTGAACATAGAATCCGGCATAAGGCAAAGATGAGACAAACTCCGTAATATGATTAACCCAATCAATACCAAAGCCTGCGGCAAGCAAAAACGGCTTGTCCCAGCCAAAAGGCAACAGCAACAGGCTGAACAACACACAAGGCATGATGACAAGACCGATAATCGGTCCGGAAGCTAAATTCCCCAAAGTGGTATAAATTGCCACCATGTTAAAATGATAAATAGCAAAAGGCAAAGTAGAAAGAGAGGCAATAAAGTCTGTAATCAATATACCGAATATATATATCTTAAAACCCTGCCAAAACTTGTTGCCTTGGGCAAAGTATGAATGAATTGCACCAGAATATTTTTCATAAAAAGCAACCAGCCCGATAGTTGCGGCAAATGACATCTGAAAACTGGGCGAAATAAGAACTTCCGGCGATAATAACAATATGATGAATGCCGCTAACCCAACCGAATACATCGAAATCGCCCGACGATTGGTCATAACCCCGATTAAAACAACTGCAATCATAATAAATGCTCTTTGTGCCGGAACAGCCATACCGGAAATTAACAAATAGATAAAGCTGGTAATCAGCGCACACCAAGCCGCAATTTTGCGCGAATCAAAACGCAAAGCAATCGGCGGAATAAGCGCCAAACCTAAGCGCACAATGAAAAACATCAATCCGCATAATAAGCTCATGTGCAAACCGGAGATGGCCAAGAAATGCGCCAAACCCGAATTGCGATATTGATCATATTGTGCGGTTGAAATCAAACTTTTATCACCGGCAATAATTGCAGCAGCAACAGACGATTCCGCAGGCGGCAACAAACGCATAATGTGGCGTACCAATCTCTGGCGCAATCGTGCTATTTGCGAGCTCAGCCACCCTGGAGAGGAGACATTACATTCCGCGGGAAAAAAATTGCTTTCGGCATAGCCGCTGCCTTTCAACCCCTCAAAATAATTTTTGCGATCCAGTTGATATCCGCCTACTGCCGTCTCTACTGCCGGAGGCATAATAGTTCCAACCTGCTCAATGCAATCGCCGACTGATGCAACTTTGTCATTAGAACGTTGCACAATGCGATATTTGCCGGAATATTTGTTACCTTCAAAATCTTCTAATTCGTCAAAAGTAAACCGTTGTTTGCCTTTGTAATTAGTGTCTATTTTAGTAATCACGCCTTTGAGATAAGAAGTTTTGCCATACAGCTCTTGTGGAAAATTGCCGATATAAATGCTTTTTAACTGTATTACGGCAAAACCTAACACAAAAACAAAAATAGCCGCTAAATAATACAGCACCCGCATACGGCGGCGAAAAATAATTGCAATTACTATCAGCGCCTCAACTGTCCATAAGGTTATCCATTTGTTGGGTTCTTCAGGCAGAAGAAAATAACTGCCGATACCACAGCCAAACAGCACCGGAAGCCACAAAATGCGGCGAGAATAGTCTGATTTCCAACAAGATATTAATAATTCTAACATTGTATCGCCTTTAATATTACTGCCGCAGCCTGACTGCTCGGCGTTTCATTACCATTACTCAAATATTGCTTTATGTCATCAAAACCTTGCATTTGTTTTTGATAAGCCTGCGAATGGGCTAAAAGTTCCTCGATATGCTCAGCAATATTTTGCGGAGTACAATCATGCTGCAAAAGCTCAGGTACAACTAAGCGATCTAACATAATATTGGTTAAATTTACATATTTTATTTTTATCAAACTTTTAACCAAACAATAAGTCAGAGGCGAAATTTTATAGGCAATGATATGAGGAATACGGCACATCGCCAATTCTAATGCCACAGTTCCTGAAGCTGCTATTGCTGCTGATGAAGCCTGAAAAGCACCATATCTTTCACTTTCGCTTGTTACTACCTGCAACGGCAAATCACAACCTTTAACCATATTTTGAACTCTTGCGGCAACCGTAGTTACCGTCGGCAGAATAAAAAACATATCAGAATGTTTGGCGTACAGCTTGCGGGCTGCAGCCAAAAAATCAGGCAAAAGACGACTTACTTCATTATGACGAGAAC
Organism: uncultured Pseudomonadota bacterium; assembly: GCA_902763535.1. Classification (GTDB taxonomy): domain Bacteria; phylum Pseudomonadota; class Alphaproteobacteria; order RF32; family CAG-239; genus CAZU01. The sequence goes on from CACWSG010000005.1 coordinate 39,676, forward strand.
CTGGAAGAATCGAAATAATTTGTTTGTCGTCGGCAATATTATGGCGACGACGAAATTCTGCACCGTCAGCATTTAAGGCAGCGCTTTCAATCACCGGATGTCCGACGAAAGTTGCATTTAAGTGATAAGGAGTAAAATATTGCGGCTCATTAGGCAAAAGAGTCAATAACTCATCAACATATTGATACATAGTTTTGGCGCGCCGCTTTTTCCATGCCCAAACTTGGGGAGCAACATAGTGAATTTGTTTTATTCCGGTATTAAGTTTGCGTAATTTTTTGTGAATCCGGCTACAAAAACTCCAGCTGTCAATCGTTACCACCACATCAGGTTTTTGGTTGACTATGTCTGCAACTGTTTGCTTGATACGGCGCAAAACATTGGGAATACTGGGAATGACCTCAGCCAATCCCATGACTGCCAACTCCGAGATGTCAAACAGCGACTGCAGCCCTTCTCTCTCCATGGTATCACCGCCAATCCCCAAAAATTCAACATCGCTTTTTTGACGCAAAGCACGCATCAAGCGCGAGCCCAGCAAATCACCGCTCGGTTCGCCGGCAATCAAATAAACCTTAATTTTTGCAGAGCTCATCAGGGAGCACTCCCATTATAAACATTCCATATTTATCAGCCAAAGCAACAGCTTCTTCTTGGTTGACAATCAATCCGTTACCGGCATGAACAACAATACCTTGCAGTCCGCTTTCATGCGCCCGCTCGATGGTTTTTACGCCAATGGTCGGCAAGTCAATACGCATATCTTGTTGCGGTTTGCGCAATTTGACTAAAACTCCGCCATTGCCCTTGCGGCGATAATCTTTACAGCGGCGTATCAGCTCGTCGGTGCCTTCAATCCCTTCAACTCCAAGCACCAGTCCATGCTGGACAACAACTGATTGTCCGACATCAAGCTTGCCGAGAGCAAAAGCCACTTCCACACCTCTTTGAATATCAACCATATCAGATTTAGATGGTTTGTGTTTGGTCAGCAACCCTTGCGGAATCAGCAACTCCGGCATAAGCTCATGAATACCTTTGACATGCATACCATCTTTTTCAATTTCAGATATGACGGCGCGCAAAATTCCGTCATCACCCAGAGCCTTGGCTCCGATTTTAGCAAAAAAGGCTGTGGTGCGCAAATCGGGCACCAAATCAAAAAAACTGGGGCGGTGAATAGTACCAATCATCACTACATCGTCAACTTTTTCTTGAGCAAAATACTTAAATCCGCTACCAGCTTGGCCAATGCGAATCCAGCGGTAGGCAAATTCTTCTCCCTTAAAAAACGACTTATCGGCGTTGCCCTCTATGGCCAAAGCGACAAAATCCATGCCGTTGTGCTGACAATGTTTAATAAGCATTGCCGGTATGTTTCCCCCGCCGGCGATAATTCCGAGTTTGCGTGTTTTATTGGTCATTCATCAGCCCTTTAATATAAAAAAAAACTTGATATTATAACGACACATTATTTCTCAAAAACAGCGGCCATTGCTTATAAAAAACAAACTGACGACCATTTATCAAAAGAAACTTTAAGCCATCATATATCAAGCTTTGTAAAAATTGGCTTAACAAAAGCGTCAAGCCAATTTGTAACCTCTTCGCAGAGGCATTCTTTCCTGTCCTTAAGCCGTCATAACCTTGCGACGACCGGCCAAACCTTCAATTATAAACTCAACTTGTTCCATTACCAAAGGATTGTCTTTGTACTTTTCTTTGGCTTTTTCCAAACGAATATCAAAGTTATCTTCTTCGCTTTTGAAAATGTACATAAAAGCATGACTAACCGATTTTACATCAGCTTCCGACATACCGCTGCGCATCATACCGATACGGTTGAGTCCGCGCAATTTGCCGCGATCTCCGGTAACAATACCAAAAGGAATAACATCTCTGGCAACTCCGGAAAGACCACCAATCATAGCTCTGCGCCCAATACGACAAAATTGATGTACTGCACAATTGCCGCCCAAAACAGCACCATCGCCGAGGCGAACGTGTCCGCCGATAACTGCATTATTGGTCATAATCACATCGTTACCGACGACGCAGTCGTGAGCAACATGGGAGTTGACCATAAACATACAATTATCACCGACAACCGTTGTCTGGTGCTCTTTGGGTGTTCCGGCGTGTATTGTAACATTTTCTCTGATGACATTATTTTTGCCGATAATAACCTTGGCGCCGGGGACAAACTCGTTACCATGATCCTGCGGACCGGTACCTAAGCAAGCACCCGGAAAAACAACAGTGCCATCACCAATGGTGGTATCACCATAAACAGTAACACGAGCCAACAGCCTTACATTTTCGCCAATTTTGGCTTGTGAACTAATCCAGCAGAAAGGACCGATCTCGGCGGTATCGGCAATCTTTGCGCCGTCCTCTATGACGGCTGAAGGATGAATCTTTGACATTTATTTAGTAGTCCTAAAACGTTTAATCTAAATTTCACCTTAAAAGCTTTTTTAACATAAGGCAAAACACAAAAATTTAACAATTGTTACAATCGTTAATATTTGCAATTTTATTATTATTTATCAGACTGTTATTCAGATTAGATTCTGCGAAAATCTTGGGCGCGAATTTTGCGATCAATATCGCGATTTTTAATTGTTTCGCGTTTATCGTAATTCTTTTTACCGAAGCCTAAACCGATTTCTAATTTTGCCCGTCCATGGTTATCAAAAAATAATTTTAAGGCAATAAGCGTGGCGCCCTTGCGTGCAAGCGCGTTGGTAATATTGATAATTTCGCGATGCGTCAGCAACAATTTGCGTGTTCGTTTTTCTTCGTGACCGGCATAACCTTTATTGGTATATTCGGCAATAAACATATTGAGCATAAATATTTCGCCGTCTTTTTCCATGCCATAAGCATCATTGATATTGGCGTGTCCAAGCCGCAAAGATTTAACTTCCGTGCCGGTGAGGATTAGTCCGGCCGTAAATTTTTCTTCAATTTGATAATCAAAATTGGCGCGGCGATTGTTGGCAACAACTCCGGTTGAAATTAAGTTTGATTTTTTCTTATCTTTTGCCATTTTCTATTCTTTCCAATTTTGCCAAATTGCCCGACGAACTTTGTAAGGCAATCCGGAATTTGCAAATTCCAAATGATGCGATACAAATTCGCTCCACTGTTCGGTGCTTAACAGAGTATTATTTTCATCTTGCGGGATAATCCAAAGCCGTCCCAAAGCAACTTCTAACTCACAACCGCCCAAAGTGCAACCCTTAAAATTTTCGCCTTCGGCAATAATGCGATGTACGCTTTCGGCTTCAGGAGAATAATTGTTTTCTCCAATTGAACGAATCAGCTCGCCCAAAACCAAACGAGTGATTTCCTCATCACAATCAGCCAAGTTTATCAATGAAATTGAAGCAACCTTATTACCAAACCACCGCACATAATCACTTACAAATTTGTCACAAAGGTCTTGCAAAAACTCTCTGGTATGCTGCAAAGTTGCCGCGGTTTGCGCTAATTTAGCTTCATCAATACCTATATTTTGCAACTGAGGTAAAAATTTGCGAATCTTGACTCTGACAAAATCGGTAATGTCGTTCATCGGGTCTTCAACCCAAGATACATTTTTGGCTTTGAGATATTGTTTTAAATCATCGGGAGATGCGTCAAGTTGGGGGCGAATAATTGTAATTCCGTTGCGCTCGGATACGGGCAAAATTCCACTCAAACCAAATACACCGCTTCCGCGTGACAAGCGCAACAAAAATGTTTCGGCCTGATCGCGGCGATGGTGTCCGGTGGCTAAATATTTAATTCCATGCTTTTTGCAAAACTCAAACAACAAATTATAACGCGCCTGACGCGCCGCCTCTTCCACTCCGGTTTGCGGTTTTTCACCATCCCAAGTTAAGATATGATGTTCTATACCGAATTTTTGCATTATTGAGGCCACATATTCTGCCTCGTTTTTTGATTCAGGACGCAATCCGTGATCAACAGTCAATGCTATTATCTTTTTGCCTTGTTCATGGAGCGACAAGGCAAGCGCCAGCGAATCCGCACCGCCGGAAACACCCACCGCTATTGTCGCATTTTCAATTCCATATTGAACAAAAAAATCCTGCATAACCTATTTTTTACATTCCAATTCTGCTGCCAATTTGGCGGCCTTATCCTTCAGAACATCCGAAGCCTTGGGAAATTCTTTGGGCAGATTGGTAAAGGCCGTGCAAGCCTCATCTTTTTTGCCCAGCATCTGCATCGACATTCCCAATTTTAGGATATTGTCGGCTCCCTTATGTCCGTCTTTATATTTTTCATAGCCGGTAGCAAAAGCCACTGCTGCTTTAGTATAGTCCTTTTTGCCATAATATGATTCACCAAGCCAATACTGAGCATTATCTGCCAAAGCATGATTGGGATATTTGGTCAACAAACTGGTAAACCGAGCTGATGACAACTCAAAATCGCCGGCCTTGATGGCATCCAAACCTTCTTGATAAATTTGGTCGGGTGATTTGGTATTAACCTCAGGCAAAGCTTCGCCCTTGGCAATTTCGCCACCCAAAATAGCTGCCGGAGCTGCTGTGGCAACTTGTGCGTCAAATTTTTTGGCAGGCTCCGGATTGGCTGCGGCAACACTCAAATCTGAGGATGCCGTGGTCATACCTTTGCCCTCAAGCATATTAAGGCGCAAATCAATATCTTTGTTGATGTTGGATATTTTATCTTCCAATGCTTTTAAGTTGTGTTCCAACATATCAAGCCTACCGTTAAGCGAGCGCACTGTCTCATCCATTTGGGTCATTTGCATTACAACATCATCGCCGGAAGAATTGCCCATGCGAGCGGCTTGGCGTTGCAAAATTTGCACTTCTTCACGCAAATTTTCAATTTGGCGCTGAACATCTGATGCCGCCCAAACATCATTGGAAATAAATCCCATAATGCCTGCCAAAACTACTCCGGATAATAATGTTTTTTTCATTTTTGCCTCGCTATAATAAAATTTGTTTTTTTCAAATCTAAAACAAATTATCGCAAATCTCAAGAATAAAAAATATGCTCTGAACTATTAGCCCAGAGCATATTATAAAACCTCAAAAAGGTATTAGTTAGCAGCTACAACTGTAACAGCACGACGGTTTTGAGCCCAAGCGGTTTCGTTGTTGCCCAAAACAGCCGGTCTTTCTTTACCATAAGAAATGGTAGAGATTCTGTTGGCTGCAACACCTTTAGATACCAAGTATTGTTTTACGGCATTGGCACGTCTTTCACCCAAAGCCAAGTTGTATTCTCTGGTACCTCTTTCATCGCAGTAACCTTGAACAACAACATTTACATTGTCATGGCTCTTCAACCATTTTGCTTGAGAGTTCAAAACTTCAGCAGCATCAGCAGAAATAGCTGAGCTATCAAAAGCAAAGAATACTCTGTCTTCGGCGTTAGCCATAAAATCACGAGCTAATTTAGATTCACATTCGCTGCCACCGAACAAAGCGCTCTCACTCAAGGTTGAGCAAGCAGACAAAGCCATAACAGCACAAACCAAACTTAAAAGTTTTTTCATTTTAATTTTCTCCATATGGGTTTTAAAATTTATCTCAGTTGCATAACAACTAATACAGGATTAACTTAACAATAAAAACTTAATTTTCAACTAAAAAACATCATGTTTTGCAACTTTTTTTATTATTGCGATGTTTTTTATCGAGCGTTAAGCCTTTATTGCCTAGATAATCGCCGGAAATTTTTTTTCACTATAAACTTAAGGTTTATTTTTTCCATCTGGTTTGGCGCAAGGCTTCACCGATTGCCAAAGCTGCGGATATTGCCATATTGATTGAGCGGGCATTAGGGTTCATCGGTATGGTTAATCTGGCATCAGCCGTTTGGTGCACGGCTTCGGGGACACCGGCCGACTCGCGCCCCATCAAAATAATGTCATTTTCTTGAAATGCAAAATCGGTGTAGGGCTGGCTGGCATGAGTAGTCATAAGGACTATGCGTCCGTATTCTTGAGGATTATTTTCCCGAAACTTTAGAAAATTCTCCCACGAATCGTGGCGGCGATATTGCGCAAAATCAAGATAGTCCATACCGGCGCGTTTCATCGCTTTTTCGTTGAACAAAAAACCGCATGGTTCAATAATGTCAATCGGCAAATCAAGGCAAGCGCCCAGACGCAACAGGGTTCCGGTGTTTTGCGGAATATCGGGTTGAAATAAAGCAAGCCGCATTTTTTGAATTTCTCCTTTTATGCTTGGCAATTTATAGTTTTTATCCTTTAGAAGCAAGGAAAAATTTTAAGATAACTTTTTATTCTCGGGATTTTTTCTTTTATGTCATTCTCGGGCTTGTTTTTTACTGTCATTCTCGGGCTTGACCCGAGAATCTAATAATGTCATCGCTTGAACGAACTTTTAGTGAGTGAGATTAGCGATCTTCCGATTTTCAAAATTCGTAGATGCCTTATCTCGCTCATACTTCGCTCGAGGCATGACAGGAAAGAAAACGGTTCAAAGCATGACACATTACCGTCACCCTCGGACTTGATCCGAGGGTCTATTCTTAGGGAAACAAAAAAGCGGTAAGGTCTCAACAACCTTACCGTTTTTTCTTTTAAACATCAGTCAATAAACTACTTAAAAAAAATCGCTTGCTATTAAAATTAAATTTTGCTACGATTCTGCTACAAAAATACTATTTATTCTTAAGTCTATGAATTGTCTCTTATTGTTTTTTTGATTAAAAGACTGTGTTTGAAATATAATAATCTTAAAATATAAAAAACATGAAAATTATTTTTCTCATTTTTTTATGGCTTTGCGCCCTCGCAGGCGTCGGGTTTTTCGGATTTCTCACGATAAAACTCCTTCGCAAGAAACAGAAAGATTATATCCTATGGATATTCACAGTTTTATCTATGGGCGTCACCGCACTGATGATTTGGCTTTTGATTGCCTCATTCGGTAGCATTTTTTGAGTAGCCTTTAACCTCTGTTTTTCTTCCATGAAAAACGGAGGTATTTTTTAAACATTAAACAAGAAATTGAGCAAATCGCCGTCTTGGACGACATAATCCTTGCCCTCGGAGCGCATTTTGCCAGCCTCTTTAGCGCCTTGCTCGCCGCCGAATTTAACAAAGTCATCAAACGAGATTGTTTCGGCTCTGATAAAGCCGCGCTCAAAATCAGAGTGGATAATTCCGGCGCAAACCGGTGCTTTGGAGCCTTTGATAAAAGTCCAAGCGCGCACTTCTTTCGGTCCGGCGGTAAAATAGGTTTGCAAGCCCAAAAGCTCATAACCCTCACGGATAATCTTGGCCAAACCGGTTTCGCTCAAACCCAAATCAGCCAAAAACTCACCTCTTTCTTCCTCGTTCTCGAGCTGGGCAACTTCCGCCTCAATCGCCGCCGAAATCACTACGGCGCGAGCATTTTCGGCTTGAGCCTTGGCAAAAACTTTTTTAGAAAATTCATTACCCTCAGCCGCCGAAGCTTCATCAACATTGCAGACATACAAAACCGGTTTTGAGGTCAAAAGCTGCAAATTTTTATAAGCTTTGCAAGCATCTTTGTTGCTCTCGTCCGGCTTGGCGGTGCGGGCAGGTTTTCCGGCTTTCAAAGCTTCAATAACAGGTGTCATCACTGCAACATTAACAATCGCTTCTTTGTCGCCACCACGGGCTTTTTTGGTTGCCTGATCAAGACGCTTTTCCAAAGATTCCAAATCGGCAATCATCAATTCGGTTTCAACAATTTCGGCATCGCGTATCGGGTCAACCGAGCCTTCAACATGGGTAATATTATCGTCTTCAAAACAACGCAAAACATGGATTATGGCATCAACCTCTCTAATGTTGGCCAAAAATTGGTTGCCCAAACCCTCGCCTTTGGACGCACCTTTTACCAAACCGGCAATATCGACAAATTCCAACTGAGTCGGGGTGACCATCTTGGGCTTAACCATTTCTTCCAAGATTTTAAGCCGTTTATCCGGCACGGCAACTCTGCCGACATTAGGCTCAATCGTGCAAAACGGAAAATTAGCCGCTTGAGCGGCAATAGTTTGTGTCAAAGCGTTAAACAAAGTTGACTTACCGACATTAGGAAGTCCGACAATACCGCAATTAAATCCCATAATCAAAAAGCTCCGAATCTCAAATTTTCAAACTTGAGCCAAGTTATAAAACACTAAAACCGTTTTGGCAAACAAAAAGTAACATATTAAAAATCGGAAGATGCCTTACTCAGCCCTATGGGCTTCGGGCATGACAAAATTTAGAATTGCCGTACCGGTAAATTTCACAACACTTTTCTTTAATTAAGCAAATACAAAAAACGACTCGGATGCGAAAGTTTAAATTGAAAATAATGTGATAACTATATGATTTTATTTGATAAAAAAGTGCTTGCGGGGGGGGGTAAAATTGTGGTACAATGGAACTGTAAAATGATTATTAATTCTCTATAACTATGAATAACTTGCTGTTGCTTTGGCTTCATCTTTGTTTTTGTGGTTTTAGAGGTTAATAATCTTTTTTTATTAAAAATTAAAAGAGGATGGACCAACCTCGATAAAAAACCGGTAAAAAAAACCATGAAGAAGAACAACGCAACCAACATCACCACCATCGAAAAAGAAGAAAGAATCAACCGTTGGTTGGTGCTAACTGCGATTTTTGTGGGGGTGATAGGCAGGTGTATGGTGACCGCCCCGTGGCATCTGGGAGTAATTGCAATTATAACGATTGTCAGCGGAGCAATCCTTGGGTGGATCCGTGACAAGGATGCAGTGTCCGCCCTGTGCGGTGCCGGTCTGGCAATTGTCGTTACCACCGTGGCAATGGGGATAACAAGCCTCATCGGCGGAGCAATCATAATGATATTCGGGCTCTGGCAATAACGAGGCTAATCGGAAAATAAAACGGCAAGGTCTCAACAACCTTGCCGTTTTGGCTTTTTAAATAATGATAATTAACCAACCAAGGCACTGAAGGTTGCCTCTGATACCACTTTGTCATCAACATAAGCTTTGGCTTCAAAAACATATACCTTACCATGCGATTTGACTTTTTGCGCGTGCATCTTAAGCTGGCAGTTCGGTACCACCATCTGGCGAAATTTGACCTTATCAATCGACATAAAAAAGACTTGAGTCGGCGGATTGGGTTCACCACGCAAGGCCTCCATCACCACACAACCGGCGGTTTGCGCCATGGCCTCAATCTGCAAAACTCCGGGCATTACCGGATTGCCGGGAAAATGTCCGCGGAAAAAATCCATATCAGAAGTAATATTTTTATAGCCGATACCCTCTTCACCGCTTTCTATAATCTCAATTTTATCAACCCACAAAAACGGATCACGATGCGGCAAAAGCTTTAAGATATCGTCACGATTATAAGTCTTCATCTTCTATTCACCTATTTCTTCCATAATTTTTGTACGCAGGCTGTTTGTTTCATAAAATCACGAGCGCCGATAGCCGGTGTTCCCATAATGGTTGAACCTGCCTCAACATCACGCATAACTCCTGACTGAGCTCCGATTTGCGCCATATCGCCGATATTCAAATGATCGGCGAATCCAACCTGACCGCCGGCAACAACATAATTGCCAAAGGTGCAAGATCCGGCAACTCCGACTTGAGCCACCAAAATACATCCACGCCCCAGCTTGTCGTTATGAGCAACCTGCACCAAGTTATCAATACGGCAACCATCGCCGATTACTGTGTCATCCAAAGCACCGCGATCGACGCAAGAGTTGGCTCCAATTTCGACATCATTGCCGATAATAACTCTGCCCAACTGGGCTATTCTTTGGTGCTGACCGGCAACCGTTTGAAAGCCGAAGCCGTCCCAACCGATACGCGCTCCGCCATAGATATAAACATTGTTGCCAAGAATAGCGTGCATAACATTGGCATTAGCACCGATACGGCAGTTGTTGCCCAAAACACAATTATCGCCGATGGTGCAATTGGGCTCCAGATAACAATTATCGCCAATCACCGCACCATCGCCAACCACAGCATTGGCTCCGATATAGCAGTCTTTGCCGATTTTTGCACTCGAGGAAACAACCGCACGCTCGTGAATTTCCGGTGCATGCATAATCTCGGTATACATAGCACGATTGAGTTTGATAAAAGCACTGTGCGGATCATCACAGGTGAGCACAATAACGCCTTGCGGTATCAACTCGACAAACGCCGAAGTGGTAACGCAGGCAGTTGTTTTGATTTGTGATGCCATTTCTTTTTTCTTACGATCAAAGAAGAAACAAATTTCGCCATCTTTGTCCGAAGTTATGCCGGCAATATCGTTAATCATAACATCTGCCTTGGATGCATCTTGCAATTCGGCGCCGCAAATGTCAGCAATTTTGCCAAGCGAAAATGGTCCGTTGTTTTTGTAAAAACGGCTGTCTATCATTATAATTTCTCCCTTATAAACGAGTACCGAAATTCAAACGGAATACCTCGGTTTCATCATACTTTTCTTTGACAACCGGGAAACCGAAATCAATATCAATTTGTCCCATAGGTGAAATCCACTGGAAGCCAAAACCTACCGAAACTCTGGCCTTGTCAGAATAGTAGACATCATTCGTATCAATTCCGTCAGGTTTGCCCAACATTCCGACATCGGTAAACACATGAGCACTGATACCCAATTCATCCAAGCCAATCGGGAAGCCCAACTCAGCTCCGGTATATACCATCCAGTTGCCGCCTAAAGCGTCATCTGTATGTTTATCACGGGCACCGATACCGCCAACCTCAAAACCACGCATAGTATAGCCGCCCAAATAGTAACGGTTAGCCAAACGCACCGGCTCGTCGGAGTAGCCATCAATATAACCGGCATTGGCAAAGAACTTAAAGGTGTAGTAATCCATCATAGTGTAGTACCAATAAGCCTTACCATCAAACTTGTAGTATTTTTCATCACCGCCAAGTCCGGCAAAATCACCACCGGCCATCAAGAAATAACCGTTGCGGGTAAAGTTGGCAGAATCGCGTTTGTCATAAACAAAAGTGGTTCCAACCGAAGATCCGGTATATTCGCCTTTTTCAGCCTGAATGTATTTTGATGCATATTGTCCGACAGATGTGATTTCATCTTTTTTCAATGTATATCTCAACTGCTGCGACAAATCATCGGTGTAATTCCAACCGGTGCGCAAACGACCTCCGGTAGTGCGGCTGTCATAAGAACTCTCATCTTGATAGTCTTGGCGCGAATGGAACAAATCAACACCGGCACGCAAGCGACGATCCAAGAAATAAGGCTCGGTAAAACTGAAATCAAAATCTTGAGATTTTTGCGAAACCGCCACATCAAATGAGGCCTGTTGTCCAACTCCGCGGAAGTTGTTTTCGGTAACTCCGGTACGAACAAGAGCACCGTTAACTGTTGAAAAACCAACACCGACATTAAAATATCCGGTTGACTTTTCTTTGACATCAATATTCAAATCGGCACGGTTGCCGTCTTTGGCCGAAGTATCAATATCAACTTTTTCAAAATAGTCCAAATTCTCCAAATTGCGACGAGAATCTTTTATCTTGGAAGCGTTGAAAGCGTCGCCCTCACCCAAGCGCAATTCACGACGAATAACTTTGTCATGGGTACGTGTGTTGCCTTTGATATTGATGCGATCAATAAAGAAGCGCTCGCCCTCGCGAATATGGAAAGTCAAATCAGCCGTACCATCTGAAGTGTTGCGATAGTCTTCGGGGACAACTTCTACAAAAGCAAAACCTTTTTTGCCCAACTCGTCGGTCAATGCCGTTATACTCTTATCAATGTCGTCGGTATTGTAAACATCACCGCTTTCGACTTCCAAAAATTTGTAAAAATCATCAGCGTTGACATCATTGATATCTGAAACAATTTTAATATTGTTCAATTTGTATTTTTGACCTTCATCAACCACAAAAGTCAAAGTAAATGATTTTTTGTTGGAGCTTAATTCAGCGACATTGGAAACAACTCTGAAATCAGCATAACCTTTTTTGTGATAAAAACGACGCAACAATTCTTTGTCATATTCAGCCTTTTCGGCATCATAATTTTCCGAAGAGGAGAATATGCGATACCAGCGGCTTTCTTTGCTCATAATAACTTCTTGCAATTCTTTCGCCGAATAGTGCTGATTACCGATAAAGTTAATCTTGTCAATAACTGCTGTCGGTCCTTCATCAATATTAAATATCAAATCAACTCGATTTTGATCACGGCGGATAATCTCAGGATTTACAACCGTGGCATAGCGACCGGAACGACGATAAACTTCCATGATGCGGCGAACATCTTCCTGAACCTTGGCGCGTGAAAATGTGGAGCGCGGCGCCAAACGAACCTCAGAGGTTAGCATTTCATCATCAATTTTGTCATTACCATCAAATAAAACTTGTGAAATTATCGGATTTTCCGAAACATGAACTCTCATCACATTGGCAGCATCGACATTGATTGATACATCCTCAAACAATCCGGTAGAATACAAATTTTTTAAGGCTGAGTTCATCGCCTCATCAGTGGTGCTTGCGCCTGATTTGATGTTGATATACGACAACACGGTTTCAGGCTCAACGCGCTGCAATCCGTCAATTTTGATGTCTTTGACATAAACAGACGAGGCCAAAGCACTGGTCGAGGTCAGCAAACATCCCAAAAAACTTACCATATTTATTTTTTTCATTTTACACTCCACTTGCTATAAAAATTACTTTTAAGAAAACCATCTTTTAATAAGGTGAATAATGTCGTTATAGGTAGCAAAAAACATCAATGCTATCAACAAGGCAAAGCCAAATTTGAAAACCCATTCTTTGGCTTTTTCATTAATTTCACGTCTTATTACTATTTCAATTAAAAAGATTACAACATGACCACCGTCTAAAACCGGTATCGGAAAAAGATTAATCAAGCCCAAATTAATTGATAGCAGAGCAGTAAACACCAACAAATCTATCCATGAATTGGATTTTGATATGTCGCCGCTCATTTCGGCAATGCGTACTATTCCGCCCAAATCTTCGGTTCCACGCGCACCGGTTATCATTTGATAAACTCCGCGCAATGTCATGGTGGTTATACGCCAAGTCTCACTGACTGATTCTTTTAGTGCTTCACCTAATGACAATTTTATCGGGCTGAATTCTATACTGTTTACCGAAGTAACTCCGACTACCGGCTTGGTCGTTTTAACCCCCGATGCTTCATCATCAATAAGTTTTAAGTGAACATCTATGTCTAAAACATCATCGCCACGGCGCAATTTAATCGCTGAAGTGCCGCTGGTATTCATCTCAATTTCTTGTCTGAATTCTTGAAAGGTTTTGACCTCCCTGCCATCCACGCTCAAAACTCTATCACCCGGCAAAATTCCAGCTTCTTGCGCAGCACTGTTTTCCAGAACTGTTCCAATGACCGGAGGAAAATCCATTTTGCCAAGAATAGCAAAAATACCAAAAAATACCAAAATAGCAAAAAGATAATTAAAACCGGGACCGCCAATCACAATAGCCAATTTTTTAAACGGGTTTTGATAAGCAAAAGCATATTTTTTGTCTTCATCAGACAATTCTGATGCTTTGTTGGTTGATGACGAGGCATCATCATCCCCTAAAAATTTGCAATAGCCGCCTAAAGGAATCGCGGATATCTTCCACAATGTGCCGGATTTGTCAGCTTTGCCCCATAACTGTTTGCCAAAGCCGATGGAAAATTCAGCAACCTTAACTCCGCAGAGCTTTGCCACCAAATAATGCCCGAACTCGTGAACAAAAACCAATACTCCGAGTACGACTAAAAACGGAACGACATAATATATTATGTTAATTAACCAATTCATTTAACTACCCTATTATTCAAAAGCTATTTTCATAATTTGCAGCAAACCGTATGTAAACGGTGCAGCAAAAATCAGTCCGTCAATACGATCAAAAATTCCGCCATGTCCGGGGATAAGATTGCTGGAATCCTTTAATCCCAAATGACGTTTCATCGCTGATTCGACCAAATCGCCAATTTGAGCAATTACCGTGATAATACCGGCCAAAATAACCGCATTAGCCATATATTTATCCCCGCCAAACCAGTGGCAAGCGCACCAACTTATGGTTACTGACAACAGCATACCGCCAAACAAACCGGCCCAAGTTTTGTTCGGAGAAATACGCGGTGCCAATTTGGGTCCATGCAAAGTAGAGCCAAACAAATAACCGCCTATATCAACAGCCCAAACTGCGCACATATACCACAAAACCACTCCGGCGCCATAACTGATGTAAAGCGCCATTATAGAACCGATACCGATTGCTATATAGGGAACACCCAATACACGCAAAAACAGGTGCTTGTCGCGACGCCAACAAAAACCGCCCAGCAAACTTAAAACTATAATTGTTCCGCCGGCGATATAATAAGGTGACATCATAACCGCCACTACTGTCGCTAACAGGTAAGAAAGAGCGGCAAACCCTTCTGTGCGACCGCGCAACATATGTGCCCATTCCCAAGATAAAAGTGCGGCTGCACCCAACGCCAAAAGCGATACAGCTTCCCTTCCACCCAGCACACAACCAACGACTACCGGAACCAAAATAAGAGTCGTAACCAACCTTTTAATGAAAGAATTTAATTTAGACTTTGCCATAGCGCCGCTCCCTTGATTGATACTCGTTAATAATTGACTTTAACTCATCTGCCGAAAAATCCGGCCACAATGTTTTGGTAAAAAACAACTCACTATATGCAATCTGCCACAACAAATAGTTGCTAATTCGTTGCTCTCCGCTGGTGCGAATCACCAAATCAGGATCAGGAATATCCTTCGTATATAAAGAATCACTGATTAATTTTTCGTTGATGTCACTAATATCTTTTTTTCCGTCCTTTACCGCTTGAGCTATATTTTTTACAACCGCAGTTATCTCTTGACGCGAGCCATAACTCAAAGCAATGCAGAGTGTAAATTTGTCGTTACCGGAAGTATCAGCTTCAATTTTTGCCATTTGAGCTACGATATCACTATCCAACATAGCCCTTTCGCCGATAAAGCAAATGCGAGCGCCATGCTCTTGCAGCTCTTTCAGCTCAGATTTGAGATACTGGCGCAACAAGCCCATCAAATAGTCAACCTCTTCTTGCGGACGCTGCCAATTTTCAGTCGAAAAAGCATAGACGGTCAAATATTTTAATCCCATATCTGCCGCTGCTTCAGCAATTTTGCGCAAGGTTTCCGCTCCTTGTTTATGTCCTGCCGAACGCGGCAAACCTCTGGCTTTAGCCCAGCGCCCGTTACCGTCCATTATAATGGCAATATGTTGTAGCTCGTTACTCAACTAAAAGTCCCTCTATACCTGTAAAATATCTTTTTCTTTTTGACTTAAAATGTCGTCAATTTTTTTGGTGGCATCATCGGTTAATTTCTGAATTTCATTTTCAAATTTCTTTTCTTCATCTTCGGAAATCGAATTATCTTTTTTCAGCTTTTTAATGCCATCCATCGAATCGCGGCGAATGTTACGGACAGCCACCTTAGCCCCTTCAGCATATTTGCCGGCAACTTTGATTAATTCCTTGCGTCTTTCCTCAGACAAAGGCGGAACCGGAATACGAATAAGCTGCCCGTCACTCGAGGGATTTAAACCCAGTTCAGACTCCATAATAGCTTTCTCAACTGCTTTAGTTAAACTTCTGTCCCAAACACTAACCGAGAGTGTGCGAGCATCCGGAGTTGAAATAGAGCCAACCTGAGCAATCGGGGTCAATGAGCCATAAGCTTCAACCATGATACCATCAAGCAAACTGATATGAGCGCGTCCTGCTCGCAAAGAACCAAAATCTGACTTTAATGTCTCGATTGTTTTATCCATGCGGCTGATTGCGCTATCTTTAACTTCACTAAAATCTTCCATCGTAACCTCACTTATTTTTGATAGTAGAAAAATGTCCTTTACCCTGCACTATATTGATGAGAGAATCTTTTTCGTGCTGCGAAAATACGACCAAAGGCAAATTGTTTTCACGAGCCAAAGCAACTGCTGTCAAATCCATAACTTTAAGTTTTTTGGCAATAACTTCATCATAAGACACCTCGTCATAACGAACAGCATTCTTATTTTTAAGCGGATCAGCAGAATAAACACCGTCAACCTGACTGGACTTAAGCATGGCATCGCAATGCATTTCGATAGCTCGCAGCGCCGCACCGGTATCGGTAGTAAAATAAGGATTGCCGGTACCCGCTGCAAAAATGAGCACTCGTCCTTTTTGCAGATGGCTTATGGCACGATCGTAATTATAATCTTCACAAACTTTTGGGGCGCTTAAACCCGATAAAACTCTGGCTTCAACTCCGACATGAGACAAGGCTCCGCGCAAAACCGTGGCATTCATAATAGTAGCCATCATTCCCAGCTGATCAGCCTGCGAACGGTCCAATCCGATTGTACAATCTTTGGCACCACGAAAAATATTGCCGCCGCCAACCACTATACAAACTTCAATTTTTGCTTTGACGATTTTTTTTATCTGTTCAGCAAGAGCCAAAACTGCCTGCGAATCAACTCCGAATCCCTTATCTCCGGATAAACCTTCACCGGAAAGCTTGAGCAAAACTCTCTTATATAATGTTTTCATAAACAAAACTCTTATGCATAAATTTGTTTTGCTTTATATTAACGCAAAGAATCTTTTTGTCATTAACTTTTTGCCGACACTTAACAAAATAAAGAACAGCAAAATTTTGTTTGCCTTGTAACTTTTTTTTTCGCGCTTGATTTTTGGCGGGTTCAATTTTAATTTTCGATGTTTTGAAAATTTGAATAATCTGAGAGCTGATTCATATTTAGTTGTTCGCCAACAAAAAAAGCACTCTTTAGGAGTGCTTTTTTTTATTGGTGCTCTGGAAAAGACTTGAACTTTCACGAGGAAACCCTCACAAGTACCTGAAACTTGCGCGTCTACCAATTCCGCCACCAGAGCATCTCAGGTCGGACTTATCTATAAACTCAAATTTGAATTTAGTCAAGCCACTTATGCAAATATCCGTATGAATCCAAGAGCAAAAATGTTCCTAAAGCCACACGATAAATAACAAACGGGAAAAATGTTGATTTTTTAAGCCACCACATAACAATATATATGGCTACAATCGAAGCTGCGTAAGAATAAACTACACCATCAAAAACCTGTGCTATCTCAGCAAAATCGCCATCAGCTATTATTTTCCAACAAACCAACGAAGTTGCTCCGATAATAGCCGGTATGGATAACAACATTGAAAATTTTGCAGCCTCGGTACGCTCCAAACCCAAAAAACGCGCCATTGTGATAGTTATACCTGAACGCGATGTTCCCGGAATAAGCGCCAAACACTGAGCCAAACCGATAAGTATGGCATCTAAAAAGCCCATGTGTTTTATTTGACGAACGGTCATTGAACAACTATCGGCAAACAACAGCAACAGTCCATAACCTAAAATTGTCCATCCGATAAGTTTCGTGCTGCGCATCCATTCGGTTCCATAATTGCGAAGCAATAAACCGGCAACCACTATCGGTAAAGTCCCCACCACCAAAAGCCAAAAAAGCTTAGCACTTTCATTGGCGGTATTGGGAATAAATCTACTCTTCCACACACCTTTAATCATATCAGCAATGGTAGATGAAAAATACATCAAAACGGCTAAAATTGAGCCAAAATGAACAGCCACATCCAACACCAACCCCTGATCAGGAAAATTAGTAAATTTGGATAACAAAACAAGATGACCGGAAGAACTTACCGGTAGAAACTCGGTAATGCCCTGCAAAATTGACAAGTATAAAATATGTATATTTTCAAGCACTGTTTTATGCTCTTTCTTTAATACCCAAGGCTGTGCAAATTCTCTTGCGCAATGCTAATGGTGAAATAGGTTTAACCAAATACTCATGAATACCAATTTTCTTGGCATCCATTACGGTATTTTCTTTTGTATCAATAGTTACCATAATTATCGGCATATCTTTGTGATTACCGATTTTACCTTCTTTAATCTGACGAGCCAGTTCCAATCCGCTCTGCTCGGGCATTTGGTGATCTAACAGCACAAAGTCTATTTTGTAGCTATTGATAATTTCAGTTGCTTCCAACGCTGTTGATGCCTCTTTAGTGTTTTTTACCCCTATCTGATAAAGTGCAGTTTTAGTAAAAGTACGCGAAAACTTATCGTCATCGACAATCAGGCAGGTAACTGTGTCCAAACTAATTTGTTTATTGTTGATATCGTTCATAATCGACCCTCATAAACTTGTAATTTGTTGTTTAGTTTATCCTCTTTGTTTATAAAGTAAAACATTTTTGTAAATTATTGTTCATATCTAACAATGACTTAGGGTTAAAACGCAAATTGCGCAAAGATGCACCGAAATGCAAGTGTGGTCCGGTGGCGCGTCCGGTTTTGCCAACCGTCCCTATGATATCACCTTGTGCAACCTCATCACCGAGTTTTACTTTTATTTCTTTAAGATGGGCATAAATGGTTTGCAAACCAAAGCCATGGTCAATCACTACCAAATTACCGGAGTAAAATAAATTCGGATAAGCTAAAACCACTTTACCTTTGGCTGCTGATTTTACGGGAGTGCCTTCTTTGGCTGCAATATCCATGCCGCGGTGCGGACTTTTGGGAACTTTGTTCATAATGCGCTGTCCTCCGAATTCTCCTGATATTCTGCCCTCAACCGGAGTAATGAAACCTTGCTGCCAAAATGTCTCATTATTGTTGGTTTTTAAGGCCTGTTTCAGCAGAGTGTTTTCCTTGTTGATTGCAGCTAAATCACCATCAGAAGGGTTGACCTTGCGTGGCGGAACTCCGGTAATATTTTGGATATTCCATTCGGTTGCCGCTATCGGCAAAATAAAGTCCTTTTTTTGCCCCTTATCGGCAATCGTTAAAAGCTGGTCTTCTTTTTCATCGCGACCAAAAGCCATTAAAAAACGACCATCATTATTAACGGCAATTTTATCACCATTAAGATAGACATCTTGACCTGATTGGGCTTTACCAATGACAAATTCTCCCTGATTCAGGTTGCCGCAAAGCTCCACTGCTTCGGCATTGTTACACAGAATCGCCACGCTATAAATCAAACAAAGATATTTGTTTAGTTTCATTTGTTTTATCCTTTTTGGTTTTATTGACTGTTGATGAGGCATTGATTGCTTTCACTTGCCCATCAACAAAATTAATCGTAAATTCTTTAGCTTGCAGCGCCTGAGAAGTATTGTATAAAGTTTGTCCTTTTTCATTTTTAAGCCAAGCAAAACCTCTTTTGAGGACCGAACCGACCGAAACCGATGACAATACCTCCCATAAATGGTTTAATTTTTCCTGATTACGTTCAATTATTTTAGTTACCGATAAAGGCTGCAATCGGCAAATTTCAAGCTGGTGAAATTTATCTTTTAATAAGTTTTTAAAAGCCAAATTCAACCGCTCAATTCTGCCGTCAAATTTCTGCATAGCCTCTTGCAATATTTGTTCCAAATTAGGAATTCCTTTTCCCAACACACTCAAAAAATTACTTTTCTCATTAAAATAGCGTAAAATACCATTTTTGAGTCTTTGTTCCAAATTATTTACTTTCATTTGCAATTCAGAACGCACCGGCACTGCAAACTCAGCAGCTCCGGTCGGGGTGGGGGCGCGTTTGTCGGCAACATAATCTATCAGCATGGTATCGGTTTCATGCCCGACTGCGGAAATAACCGGTATTTCGGATTCATAAACTGCCCTGACCACACATTCTTCATTAAAAGGCCACAAATCCTCCAAGCTGCCGCCACCGCGAGCCACTATCAAAACATCAGGTTTGGCAAAAGACGATATTTTATCCAAGCGGTTAAAATCTTTGATAGCTTGAGCAATTTTTAGGGCTGCTCCATCGCCTTGTACCGGAGTGGGAATAAGCAAAATATGTGAGGGAAACCTGTCGCGTACCCGATGAATAATATCCCGAATAACCGCGCCGGAAGCTGAGGTTACAACGCCGATAGTTTGAGGCAAAAAAGGTATGACCTTTTTGTGGGCGGCATCAAACAATCCCTCTTTGGCAAAAGCTTGTTTGCGCTCCTCCAAAAGCTTTAACAAAGCACCAACGCCTGCCGCTTCCATATGTTCGATAACCAACTGATAAGACGACTTTCCGGCAAAAGTGGTAATTTTGCCGGTGGCAACAACTTCCAACCCGTCCTCCGGTTTGATATTTAACCCCAAAGCCGTGCCACGCCAAATTACTGCCGATAATGCGGCGTTTTCGTCTTTTAAGCTCAAGTACCAGTGTCCGGAATCTGCCCGCTTGGCACCAAATATTTCACCACGCACCTTCACGCGTGAAAAAGTTGTTTCCACGCATTTCTTAATAACAGCAGAAATCTCACTGACGCTCAGCTCCGGCTGTTCTTTGGGTGTCTCAATCTCGAACATATCTTTCATGTTTCACTCTCAGTTTATCATCAAATCTACAAGATGAGATTGGGTTTGTTAAGCAAAAAATTAGGGATATAAATAAGATAATCAGTGTTTTTTGTTTGCATTTATTTTGAAAATTATTTATGCTTTCCTCTAAAAAAAGGGGAGAAAATACCATGACCAAAATTGCCGTTTGGTGTCGTCATGAGAATGACTGTATTATCGGGATAGGACCAAAAATTCCGTGGAACATTCCGTCTGATTTAAAACGTTTTCGCCGCATAACCGAGAAAGCAAATATAACTTGCGGACAGACGACTTATGAAAGCTTTCCCAATCGCACTTTACCGAATCGGCAAATTTATGTTTTGACCTTTGACAAAGATTATGAGGTATCAGATAAGCAAAATCACCATGTGGTTAATGATATGATGACCTTAAAAGATTTTGATGAGCCGCTGTATATTGCCGGAGGTGCCAGTATCTATAAACTGTTTATGAAAAAGATGGCACCGGAAATTATTGTTGATTCATGCAATCACAATGAGATTGACAAGTCTTTAAGCGGCAATCCGGTTGACATCAAAGAATGCATTGAAGCTATGGAAAAGAATTACAGCAAAATTTCGCCGGATTATGAAGAAGATAATGTTACCACCACCATTTGGGTGAAAAAAGGCGAATTTGTGCCGCAAGAAGTTTTAAAACATATTACTAACGCAATTATTAACCATTAAAAAAAGGATTAAGTTATGAAACAGTATTTAGATTTGCTTCAGGACATCTTAGACCACGGTCAGGATGCTCAAAATCGCACCGGTGTGCCGACTCGCAAAGTTTTCGGTCGCCAAATGCGCTTTGATTTGCGCCAAGGCTTCCCTTTGGTAACCACCAAAAAGGTCTTTCACAAAGGTATTATTCACGAGTTGATTTGGTTGCTTTCGGGCGATACCAACATCAAGTATCTCAAGGATAACAATGTTACCATTTGGGATGAGTGGGCCGATGCCGAGGGTGATTTGGGGCCGGTTTACGGTCACCAGTGGCGGCATTTCAATGCCCCGTGGGCCAAAGGCGTAAAAACCGAAGGCGGAGTTGACCAAATTAAAGACGTCATTGAGCGCATCAAGAACAATCCGCAAGATCGCCGCGAAATCGTCTGCGCATGGAATCCGGCGCAGATTGACGAGATGGCTTTGCCGCCTTGTCACTGCTTTTTCCAGTTCGATGTTACACCGGACGGTTATCTCAACTGCCTGTTGTATCAGCGTAGCTGCGACATGTTTTTGGGAGTCCCCTTCAACATAGCGTCCTATTCGCTCCTTACCATGATGGTGGCGCAGGTTTGCGGACTCAAAGCGGGTGAGTTTGTGCATACCTTGGGTAATGCGCACATTTACCACAATCACTTTGAGCAGGTCAAATTGCAACTGTCGCGTGAACCCTATCCTTTGCCGCAAATGAAAATCAACCCTGAAATCAAAAACATTGATGATTTCCGGTACGAGGACTTTGAGCTGGTAGGTTATCAATACCATCTGGCCATCAAAGGTGAAGTTGCGGTTTAACTTAGTATTTAAAAAAAGCGAAAAGCGTTGAGTCCTTGCAAGGCCAACGCTTTTCTTTATTAGAAAAAATAATTTAATTTGCGTTACGGATTGTAACATGCCGCGCATAGATTGGCAGGCATGAAACCTTCCCATTGGTCAGGATAGAGATGATTACCTCCACCCTTAAGGGGAATCCATGGCGACGTGCATTTTTGTCGCCTTTGGTGTCTTTGATGGCTGTAACATAATAACTCGGATATGAGTTGTTGCGTCCCATACAAATGACACCGCGCCCTTTTTTGAGTATTTTCATACCATGCTTGTGAGCATAAGTGATAACTCTATTTTCTTCGTGAGCAAGGGCTGCATCGGAAAGTCTTTCTCTCTCCATAGTTTTAAATTTTAAATTAATAAATTAATAATTTGACGGTGATTTTAATTTATCACACAACAATACGATATTCAAGTCTTTTTGTCTAAATTTTTGATAAAAGTGGAAATGCTGTTTAAAAAGAATTAAGCCGGCTTGAAAGAGCGTTAGGAATTGACACAAACGAATCTTTCAAAACCGGCGTGATATATATGGGAAGAAGGAAGAAAGTTCCTAAAAAAGAGGGCTGCAAAAGCGGCATGATTAACACAATGCGGCGCAACATATAACAACCCTCCCGAAATAAGCAAGCACATACTGTCTCACGACAGGAGGTGGGTATTTATGAAACAAAACTTCTTTCAAAAAGTATGCCGTCGATTATGAACAAAACCTTTTTTTGCAGAATAAAGGAGGTCGGCGACATACTAAACATCTAAATACATAATTATAAAAAAGTGTCCCTTATAGAACACTTTTTTATATGGTTGTCAATGATTTTTTATAAAAAAATTATTTTTCTTCGCCTTCGGCAATAATACCCTTTATCAATAAGAACTTTGGTGTTTTGCCGTTAAACGAATTGAGTTTCTTGGCCAAACTGACAGCTTCATTATCAATTTTTTCGACAAATACCGTTGTGTTCTTCTTGTCCATGGCTGCTTTTTTCGATGTTTCAGCTTCCTGTTCTTTGTTCTTGTCTATTTTAATTTCGGCCGGAGTCTGCATAATCTTATCCAAGATATCCTGAGTCTCTTTGGAACGGCGATTTGTGTAGATGACATTCTGCTTGTTTGCCGGCAACATTGCCAAAACTTTTTCCAAATTACCCAATTGCTTATTTTTCTTGATTAAATTGATGTCATCAACCACCAAAATATCAATTTGGCTCAAATCAACCTTGGTTCCGTCAGCAACCTCCAATAACAAATCCGGAGCGCCGATAATAACATTGGCCTCGTCTGCTGCCATATCTTCGCCCTCTTTGATGGCTGTTCCGTTGATTTCATGATATTTATTAAAAACAGCCAAGCAATCAGAGGTTTTGACTGCCATTTGAGAATTGGCGGTGATAATCAAAATATTTTTGACTTTTTTAGCATTGATAATATCCAACAAAGGCAACACATAAGACATTGTTTTGCCGCACCGAGCCGGAGCAATGGTGAAAATGTCGCGACCGGCCAAAATTGCCGGTATAACATCAGCCTGAACCGTGGTCGGCTCAGTTATTCCGTATTCGTCTATTGCTTGAACTGTTTGTTCGCTTAAACCTAATTCTCTAAAATTCATAACCATTTACCTTTCCAAATTACACACGACCATATACATCCTCAAAGCGAACTATATCATCTTCATCCAAAAGATCACCCGTCTGCACCTCAATAAAAGTCATAACCTTATCCGAATCGTTCTCAATTCTGTGTTTTGTTTCAACCGGAATATATACTGCATCATCTTTTTTGACATTAATCTTTTTATCACCAATGGTAACAACAGCCTGACCATCGGCGATAATCCAATGCTCGGCTCGGTGATGATGAAGTTGCAACGACAATTGTGCATGAGGTTTTACGCAAATTTTTTTAACGCAATAACCGGTGGAAGTCTCCAGTACTTCCCAAGTTCCCCAAGGACGATTGTCCGAAGCACCTTTTTGATATGTTGTAGTCATTTTTATTCCTTGATAAATTTTGTTTTTCACTTGATGTATATGAATATAGATAATATAAGTAAAAACGCAAGGCAAAAAAAATAAAATGGTAAAAAGCATGAATCCGCCTATGATTAATAAAGCTGCTCAAGTAGCTGAACTGTTGAAAGATATAATCAACGGCACTCTTGGCGTATCTGAAAAATTAAACGAAGCAATGAAAACTATCGCCGAAGGTATGGGAGCGGATGGTTCATCATGCTATTTAGCCATTGATGATAATTATATTGAAATGTTTGCATCTTATGGTTTCAGCAGCAAGCTAAACAACCAAATAGCCTTAAAAGTCGGCGAAGGAATTATCGGGCGAATCGCCAAAGCCAAATGCACTTTTACTACTGCCAATATGTGGGAAGACCCCGATTTTTTGCATCGTGACGGTGTTGAAGAAGAACAATACAAAGGTTTTCTCGGTGTACCGTTAATCCGTTGGGGAATTGCCATCGGCGTTTTGTGTTTGTACAAAAAAGAAGTTTATGAATTCAGCAATGAAGAAATTAACGCCATGGAAACTTTGGCTATGCCTTTTACTCGCTGGGCAGCCTCGGATGAAATACGCAACTATAAAAGTGATTTTATGCGCAAACGCGGTATTAGTGCACGCGACAAATTCAAAGGAGTCTCTTTAAATAGAGGCTATGGAATCGGAGCAGCCGTTGTACATCGCCGCAGGCAAGCCGTCACCAAGATTTTTGCTAAAGATAAAGAGGCTGAACTAAAGCGTTTGACCGAAGCTCACAGCAAAATGAACGAAGATTTGGACGAGAAATTTAATTCGGCTAAATTAGGTTTGGGTGAACACGCCGAAATTCTTGACACCTATCGAATGTTAGCTAAAGACAAAGGCTGGCTGAAGAGAATGACTGACCATATTGACGGCGGGCTGACAGTTGAAGCTGCTGTTGAACGCGCTTATGAGGATATGTGGAATCGCCTTTCCGGAACACAAGATACATATCTGCGCGAAAGATTGAACGATTTGCGCGACATTACTGACAGATTGTTATCTTATCTGTATGGTGATAAAGGTGAGCCGAAATCACAAGATGAAAAAGATATTATTGTTATTGCCCAAATGATGGGACCCGCCGATTTGATGGATTATGACTACCATAAAATAAGAGCATTGATTTTGGAAGACGGAACCCCTACCATGCATGTGGCTATTGTAGCCAAAGCTCTGGGAATACCGGTAGTTGCCAAGATAAAAGGAATTTACAACGAAATCCGCAATGGCGAGATTTTGGCCGTGGACGGCGAAAACGGAGTTGTTTATATAGATCCTAAAGGAAAAGTTTTAGAAACAATAAAACAAAAAATAGCCCAGCGGCAACAAGAAATCAAACAAATGAGTGCGCTCAAAAAACGCGCTTCCAAAACCTTGGATAATCAAAAGGTAAATTTGTTTATTAATGTCGGGCTTGATTTTGATCTTGAATATATTGATAGCACAAATTGCAACGGTATAGGTTTGTATCGTACAGAAATACCATTTATGTCTGCAAGCAAAATGCCTGATGTAACTGAGCAACTCTCATTTTATTCCAAGCTGATGGATAAAGCCGGGAACAGAAAAGTAGTGTTTCGCAGTTTGGATGTCGGCTCGGATAAGTTGTTACCTTATTGGACTTTTTCCGGTGAAGAAAATCCGGCAATCGGTTGGCGTTCTATTCGTATTACTCTCGATCGGAGAGCTATTTTAAGACAGCAGTTGCGCGCCTTTATAAGAGCAGCAAAAGGCAAAGAACTGAATGTGATGTTCCCGATGGTGGCCAATTTAACCGAGTTTAATGAAGCCAAAGAAACTCTGATGATTGAAATGGAAAGAGAAAAACAACGTTCCAATGAAGTGCCCTGCTCAGTTAATACGGGAATGATGATTGAAGTTCCGTCATTGCTTTTTCAGTTGGATGAAATATTACCTCACACTGATTTTGTTTCTATCGGAACCAACGATTTGGCACAATTTGTTTTTGCTTGTGACCGCACTAACAATCGTTTAATGTATCGTTATGATGTACTTTCATCGCCATTCTTAAGAATATTGAAAGAAATTATTGATAAATGCAATCATTATAAGGTTGCTTGTTCGGTATGCGGAGAAATGGCATCCAACCCAATTGAAGCAATGGCTTTACTGGGCTTGGGCTATCGCAATTTATCAGTATCAGGTGCATCCTTTTATAAGGTGAAAAAGATGGCGCGGTCGGTTAATACTGCACAGCTATCCGATTACTTAAACACCTTGTTAAAAAAGGATCAACGCAGTTTGCGTTCGCAGATGACAGCCTATGCAACTGATCATAATATTGAAATTTTTTAAAAAGCAGGTAATATCATGGTAAAAGCGCAAAAAAAGAACGAGAGGAACAATATGGTAAAAAAAGAGAAAAAATTAGAAGTTGAAGCAGAAGCTAAACCCGAAACAGAGACCGAACCCCAAGAGGTTAAAGAGGTTAAAGAGGTTAAAGAGGTCAAACCCATAAGCGCCCAACCAAAGGTAACAAAAGTTGGGACTTTGCTGAAAAATATGCGGCAGGAAAAAGGCCTTAAAATTGTTGAGATTGCCAAAAAATTGTGTATTAGAAAACAATATTTGGAAGCTATTGAAGAAAGTAATTATGCCGAAGTTCCGCCTTTTCCTTACGGCACGGGTTTCATACGCTCTTATGCTGATTTTTTGGGGCTGAACAGCAGCAATATTGTTGAATTGTATAAAGAAGAAACAACTGAAAAAAAGCCGGTAATCGTTAACATTACAGAAACACAAACAAAGTCGGCCATGCCAAACGGAATTTATGTTTTAGCCAGTTTGGTTGCCTTGGGCGTTCTGTATGGTGCTTGGACAATGTGGAATAACGGTGATGATGAGACTGATCCGGTTTCAAACGAACAGGTCAACGAAAATGATGAATTGGTTGTTTTTGAAGAGTTAACCATGCCGCAGCAGAACGAAAATGACATCAAAGTCAGTGATGCCGTTTTGGAAGAAGAGATAACGGTAGCAGAAGAAACTCCGCAAGAAAGCGTTGCTGAAACTCCGGTAACCGAAGTTAAAAATGAAGAAAAAATTGAAACAACCGCTTCCGAAATAAAGAGCGAATCACAAGATACCGAAGTTAAGGCTCAGAATACTGTTGTCGTTCCCGAACGCGGTGTTTTCATCGAAGTTTTGGAAGAAACATGGATAGAAGTCAGAAACGAATCCAAGCTTTATATAAGCAAGGTTTTGCAACCGGGTGCCAGTTACACTCTGCCTAATGATAAAGGATTAATATTATCGGTTGGCAAACTTGGCGGTGTCAATGTTTATGTTAACGGTAAAAAGACTGATATTGCCCGTATCGGCAGAAAAATGAATATTGACATTGACGGCTATTTAAATTCTAATCATTAGCAAGATGAACTTCCTAAATTGCAGGAGTGGGAATCATACTCCTGCAATTTTTGGTATATAAAACAAAGGAATTAAAAATGGATATAAATGAAAAATTAGCAAATGTCGTTAACCGCTATAAAGAGTTGGAGGCTTTGATAGCTGAACCCAATGTGACACCGGATAATTTGGTTAAGATGAATAAAGAATTATCTAATTTGGCTCCGGTGGTCGAAGTTATTAACGACTATAATCAGATGAAGCAAAGTTTTGCCGAGGCAAAAGAAATCATGGAAGATCCATCCATGGACAAAGAAATGAAAGAGTTGGCGGAAGCTGAATATTACCAAATCAAAGATGCTTTACCTCTGAAAGAAAAAGAAATAAAAATTCTGCTGTTACCTAAAGATGCTGATGATGAAAAAAATGCCATTCTTGAGGTGAGAGCCGGTACCGGAGGTGATGAAGCGGCTTTATTTGCGGCTGACTTGTTCGAAATGTATCAACGTTACGCCGAAACCCAAGGTTGGAAATTTGAGTTTATGGATGCTTCCGAAAATGAATTAGGCGGATATAAAGAAGCCACAGCCTCTATTTCCGGCAAAGGAGTTTTTGCTAAATTAAAATTTGAATCCGGAGCTCATCGCGTGCAACGCGTGCCGGTGACCGAAAGTCAAGGACGAGTTCACACTTCGGCGGCCACAGTTGCCGTATTGCCCGAAATTGAAGAGGTTGATATTTATATCAATCCGGCTGATGTAAAAATGGAAGCTTTTCGTTCATCGGGTGCTGGCGGTCAAAAAGTTAATAAAACCAGTTCAGCCGTTCGTCTGACACACATTCCTTCAGGTATAGTCGTCGAATCGCAGGAAGAGCGCTCCCAATTTAAGAATCGTGACAATGCAATGAGAAAATTGCGTGCCAAGCTGTATAACTCACAAAAAGAAGCCGCTGATTCCGCTTATGCTGAAGCTCGCAAACAACAAGTCGGCAGCGGTGATCGTTCTGAAAGAATCAGAACCTATAATTTTCCGCAAGGTCGTGTAACCGATCACCGCATTAACCTCACACTTTATAAGTTGGATGAAGTTATGCACGGAGGTGCTTTGGGCGAAATTATTGATGCTTTGGTTGCTGATGATCAGGCGCAGAAATTGGCTGCTTTAGAATAATTTTTTGACAACATTTAACTTTTTCGTTGTGATAGCGCAGCAAAATGTTTATGATAGATTAGTCTTGAGACAATTGAGGGACGAATAGTGGAACCGAAATACATACCTTTGCGAGTACACACGGCATACTCTCTATCCGAGGGAGCTATGAAAGTTCCGGCTTTGGTTAAACGCTTGGGTGAAATGGAAATTCCTGCTTTTGCGATGACTGATACCGCCAATATGTTTGGCGGTAAAGCTGTATCAAAATTTGCTGCTGAAGCAGGCATAAAACCAATTTTAGGCTGCCAATTTTATCTGCGTAATCCTGATGCCGATGATGTGTTAAAATCAAAAGGTATGACCATAGATCCCGATAAGATAATTTTATTGGTCATGAATGAAACCGGATATATGAACATTATGCACCTGATGAAATTATCATATTTGGATAATCCCAGCTCGGTTGAAAAACCATTTTTGCGTATGAGTGATTTGGAAAGTGCCAATGAGGGGCTTATCGCTTTATCCGGCGGAGTTGAGGGAC
Organism: uncultured Pseudomonadota bacterium; assembly: GCA_902763535.1. Lineage (GTDB taxonomy): Bacteria > Pseudomonadota > Alphaproteobacteria > RF32 > CAG-239 > CAZU01. The sequence goes on from CACWSG010000005.1 coordinate 68,844, forward strand.
AAATCGGACGTTTGTTATTGGAAAACCGCTTTGATGAGGCTAAAGCAACTGCTGCAAAACTTAAGGATATTTTCGGCAATCGTTTTTATATGGAAATATCTCGTTTGGGATTGGATAGCGAAAAACAAACCGAGGAAGCTTTTATAAATTTGGCTTATGAATTTGATATTCCTTTGGTTGCAACTAATGAAGCATTTTTCTTTGACGAGGATATGTATGAGGCTCATGATGCCTTGGTTTGTATTGCCGCTGCCGAAGTATTGAGTAATGAAAACCGCAAACATTTTTCAATTAACAACCGTCTCAAAACCGAAGCTGAAATGTTGCAACTTTTTGATGATTTACCTGAGGCGTTGCAAAATACGGTCACCATAGCCAAACGCTGTAACTATCTTTCCAAAAAAGTACAGCCATTATTGCCGATTTTTATCTGTCCTGACAATATGACACAAGATGAATATATCACCAAGCGCGCTTATGAAGGTCTGAAAGGACGCATGGAAAAACATGTCTATCATGAAGGCATGAGCGAAGAAGAAAAAAAGTCAATAGATGAAAAATATTATGCGCGTTTGGAATATGAGCTAAGTGTCATAAAAAAGATGGGATTTCCCGGATATTTTCTGATCGTTTCTGACTTTATTACATGGTCAAAAGGTCACGGAGTTCCGGTGGGACCGGGGCGCGGTTCGGGTGCGGGCTCAATTGTGGCGTGGTCTTTGCACATTACTGAGCTGGATCCGATAAAACTTGATTTGCTGTTTGAACGTTTTTTAAATCCCGAGCGCGTTAATATGCCGGATTTTGATGTCGATTTTTGCCAAGAAAATCGTTACAAAACTATTGAATATGTCCAAGAAAAATATGGCAAAGACAAAGTTGCCCAAATTATTACTTACGGCAAATTGCAATCAAAAGCTGTGGTGCGTGATGTGGCTCGAGTTATGGGATTACCTTACTCTCAGGCTGACCGCATATCAAAAATGATACCTCCAGGAACACAGGGTAAAAACCCCACTTTACAAGAGGCCTTGGATCAGGTTCCCGAGTTGGAACAAATGCGTACGGAAGATCCGCAAATTAATAAATTATTTGATATAGCGATGAAACTTGAGGGATTATATCGTAATTCCGGTATGCACGCAGCCGGAGTGGTAATCGGCGATCGCCCTTTAGAAAAATTGGTTCCGTTATATAAAGACCCGCGCGCTGATATGCCGGTTACTCAATATGACATGAAATTTGTGGAAGAAACCGGTTTAATCAAATTTGACTTTTTAGGGCTTAAAACTTTAACGGTAATAAAAAAAGCCGTCGACTGGATAAAAGTCAGTCATGGCATTGATTTTAATATTGATGAGTTGCCTTTGGACGACAAAGAAACTTATGAAATGCTACAACGCGGCGATACCGCGGCAGTTTTCCAATTTGAGTCACCGGGAATGCGTGATGTCCACAAACAGATTAAACCTGACAGATTTGAAGATTTGATTGCTATTGTGTCTTTATATCGCCCCGGACCTATGGACAATATTCCGACTTATATTAAACGCAAACACGGCGAAGAAGAAATAACTTACTTACACCCGGATTTGGCACCGATTTTGGATGAAACTTACGGCATTATGGTGTACCAAGAGCAGGTTATGAAAATTGCTCAGGTTTTGGGAGGTTATACCTTGGGCGGTGCCGATAAACTGCGCAAAGTTATGGGTAAAAAAATGCGCGATGAAATACCCAAGCAACGCGCAATGTTTACCGAAGGTGCTCTCAAAAAAGGTATTGATAAAGATACTGCCACCAAAATTTTTGACCAAATGGAAAAATTCGCTTCCTACGGATTTAACAAATCGCACGCAGCAGCCTATTCTTTGATTTCATATCAAACCGCATACTTAAAAGCACATTATCCGGTGGAATTTATGTGCGCTATTATGTCATTAGATATGACCAATGTCGATAAATTGCTGTCCTACAAGGAAGAATGTGCTAAGATGGGATTTAAGGTTTTGCCGCCGGACATCAACAAGTCATTGCCGGAATTTGCTGTGGAGGATGGTAATATTCGCTACGCTTTAGCGGCTGTAAAATCGGTCGGTGCCGCCAATATGGAATCAATAATAGCCGAGCGCAAAAAAGGCGGTAAATTTAAAGATATTTCTGATTTTATTAATCGCGTTGATGCAAAGCAGATAAATCGCCGACAAATAGAACAATTAATCAAAGCCGGTGCTTTTGATTGTTTGGAAAAATCGCGCGGCAAATTGATGGCTAATTTAGATGTTATAATTTCTAATATTGCCTCAGCAACAGAGATGAAAAACAGCGCTCAAAGTTCACTGTTCGGTGTAGAAGAACTCTCGGCAAAGATAACCTTGGCTGAAAAACCGGATTGGCCGGAATTGGAAAAGTTACAGCAAGAAGCAGATGCCATAGGCTTTTATCTGTCAGCTCATCCTTTGGACAGTTATCGTGATGGTATGGAAAGACTGGGAGTCAAAAAATACTCCGAGGTTATTCAAGGACTAAAAGTAGGTGATAATTTGCATTGCAAATTTGCCGGCTGCGTCAACAATTTTCAAAAACGAATTTCTAAAAACGGCAATAAATTTGCCTTTTTAGGATTATCTGATGGAATTTCTAATTTTGAAGGTGTTTTATTTGCAGAAGGCTTAAGCAAATATGAGGAAGTTATCAATTCCGGAAAGCCGTTGTTGGTCAATGCTACATTGAGCAAAAAAGAAGAAGGCGAAAATTCGCGTATGTTGATTAACACTGTGGAACTTCTTGATACAGCAATAGCCGGTGTGGCAAACGGACTTGAAATATATATAGATGACATAAGTGCAGTTGCCGGATTAAAACAAATTTTGCAAAAGGATAGAAACGGCAAAAATAAAATATATATCAAACCAGTCAATAATGATTGGGATGTAAGAATTATGTTAAGGGAAAGTTTTGCTTTATGGGGTGACACTGTCGCTCAAATAAGGTCTTTACCCGGAATAACCAAAATAAAGGAATTGTGACATGACAAATCAAAATAATACTGCGGTAAAATTTCCTGCTTTTAAGATGCTGTTTGGACATTTGGATTTATTATTAAAGTCAAATCGACAAGCTTGGCTCTTGTGTGCAGCATTTGCAGGAATCGAAACACTTGTTTTGGCTTTAGGCGGAAACTTGTTTATTTGCTCTAACCAAGCATACAGCGAAGCGCATTACTGCAATACAAATTTCGTAGTTTTTGTAATTATCCATTTATTCAACATTTTTGCTAATTGTATGTTTGCCCGCAATTGGGTCGAAACAGCTTTGAACAAAGAAAAACTAAAATGGAAATCAGCTCTTACACCATCCAAAAAGGATTTTAAGTTATTGGGACTATTGGGATTGTATATTATGACATTAGTTTTAGCACTGGTGTGTATGTATATTTTATATGTGAGAGTTCCCAATCCGAACTGGAAGATAGAAATAGCCTTTTTTGCTTTGGTTTCTGTCGGTTTTATTATTCCGATAATTGCTTTAAGATTCAGCAGTTATGCCGCATTTGCCGCTTTGGGTGAAAAAATGATTTCACCAAAATTGTTATGGCAAAAGACTGCGGGGAATCTCATGGCAATTCTTGGCGGAACAGTGATCATTATGCTGATTTATTTGTTGGTAATGTCGCAAATAGTTCAATTTTCCATGGAAGCCGGTGAGATTATATCTTTTGTACAAACAGTGATTGTTGAATATATAATTAATTTCTTTAAAATGATTATTATTGCATTGATTATGAATTTCTGCTATATGCAATATGAAATACTTTTTGGAGGCAACAATAATGAATAATGAAAAAACTTTAATGAAATTACCATTAGGCGAAACATTAAAAAGAACTTTTATTTATGTTTGGAACAACAAGAACATAATGTTGACAATTTTGCCAATTTTATTGGCTTTGGTTGTGGTAGAAATTGTTTTAACAATGACCTCATCTTGCTCCCCCGAGGTGGAAGATTGCTCAACAAGTTGGCAAAATATTGCCATATCTCTTGCTTTTGTTGTTTTTAATATAGGAATTATCATAAATTATTGTCGGCATATAGTTTTGAAAGATGAATTGAATTTTGTTTCGCTTTCATTTTGGAAAAGTGTTTTGTTTTATATTTTGGCCTCGATTGCACTGGGAATATTTTTGACTATACCGGTTATCTTTTTGGTATCAGCTTTGGCGCTTTCCATAGATGTGTTATCAAATATCGGTACACTGATTTTATTAATATACCTAATGTTGTTTGTTGAATGTATTTTGGTAGCTCCGCTGTTTTTGATGTTTCCGGCAATTGCCGTAAAAGACTGGAATCTTTTGAGCATAAAAAGACTGTTTCGACTGGTTTATGGCAATCATAACAGAGTGTTTTGGGGAATGCTTGCCGCAAGTTTGCCGTGTTTTCTGTTTTTGGTAATCTGTGCAGCAATATTATTCAGTATTTATGGAACTGAAGTGGTCAGAAACAGTTTAAGTTTTTGGCTGTTGGGAGTTGTAGTACAGACTATTAATACCTGCATAAAAGGTTCGTATTACGCACATATTTATCAATTCTTTAAATTCGTTGAGAAAAAAGAAAAACTATAATCTTAAAAAAACCGCTTTTGAAAAAGCGGTTTTTTGATGTAAAAATCTATTCACCAAGATAACCGTTTACTTGGCTGACAAAATATTCATCAAAAGCTTGCGGTGCAGATGTCATGTCTTGCAAGCCTTCAATTTTTTGATAGCCTTGAAATTGTCCGTCATTGACATAAACCATTACTACTTCCAACGGTTCGCTCAAATTATAGCTTTGAACAAATCCGGCATTATTGTCTTCACCGTAATTTATCATAAACAAGCTGTAATCATTAAGGAAGTTTTGATTATAAACCTCCTCTATCATATCCATAGCCGCCGGACAAGTCGGACAAGGCTGATTATTGAAGAAAATATAGATAATTGACTTGTCAGGATTTTGATTATTTTCCTGAAAGTATTGTTCTTGATTTTCCATCTGCAACATATTGTCTTGCGCCGATGCAACGCTAATACTCATCAGCATTAGCAGACCTGATAAAATTTTTTTCATATTTACCTTCCCCCATTAATAAAACCAAAAATTAATATGGGTGGTAAAAATATTTTTACAAGGGCTTTATTTGCTCCCTCAGCCAAGCAGCCGTTGTCTCATCTAACAGTGGCAAAAGTGTTGCGCCAACTTTTTGATGATAAGCATTTAACCAATCTTTTTCTTGGGTATTCAGCAAAGATGTGTTGATTAATTTAGGATCATAAGGAACAACAGTCAGCGGTTCAAACTTTAGCCAGCCCTCACCGTCTTCAACCACCAATGCCAAATTTTCAATACGAACACCATAGGCTCCTTCTTTATAATACCCAGGCTCAATAGAACATACCATTCCGGACTGGAGCGGAACCTGATTTTTTAGTGAAATAGATTGAGGACCTTCATGGACATTGAGACAGCAGCCGACACCATGACCGGTTCCATGGGCATAATCTTTTCGGCTATTCCATAAAGATGAGCGCGTAATTGCATCAAGCTGCGCCCCTAAAGTACCAATGGGGAAAACCTGTGAGCTCAATGCAATATGAGCTTTGAGCACTTGGGTGTAGCTATCAATTATTTCTTTAGACGGAGTGTTAAAAGCGATGGTGCGGGTTATATCGGTCGTTCCGTCATAATAGTGCCCGCCGGAGTCCAGCAATAATACAGAATCTCCGGTGATTTGCTTGTTGGTATCCGAATTTGGCTGATAATGAATTATGGCACCATTGAGACCAAATCCGGCAATAGTAGCAAAACTCTCAGAATAAAAATTTTGATCTTGGGCTCTGAACTCATGTAATTTACTGACACAATCCAATTCCGTAATGCCGGAAAAATTATCTCTTAGCCAACTCAAAAATTTTACCACCGCAACGCCGTCTCTTATATGACAAGCCTTAAAACCGGCAATCTCAACCGGATTTTTTATTGCTTTCCATTCAATAATCGGATTAGAGACATTGCGATAAAAAGCTTCATTTGCTTTTATAACACTTTGCATTTTTTTAGGGGTGCGCGAAAAGTTGATACCGATATTCTTTCCTTTGAGTGATGCCAACTCATCTACCAATTTGGAAAAATCACTGGCAAATAAGCTTACTTCACCGGAGGCATAAACCAAAGCAAATGCTCTGAATATAGGAGAATATTCTATCAAATCCGAACGCAAATTCATCAACCATGAAACACTGTCTGCTTCGCACAACAGATAGGCATCCAAATGATTTTGTGCCATAAATTCGGTTAAATAAGATATTTTTTCATCTGCCGAAATGCCGCAAAATTCGCTTTTAAGTTCAAATATATTAGTTTCTTTAGAAGAAATACGGTTACCCAACAGATTGTCTTTGTCCTCCACAAAAATATGCCTATCCAGTGAGCGACGCCAATAATCAACTTCAGAAATTGAGTGGCACCATGCATCATAAACAAATTTGTACGGTTCGTGAATGTTATGATGTATCCATGTGCCAATGGAATCTCTGGTGCAAACGACTTCAATAAGGTTCGAATCGGTTTGAGCTTTGGCTTGCAGATCATATCTGCCGTCAACCATGAGCACGGCTCGATTTTGAAAAACTATCAAAGTTCCGGCTGAACCGGTAAATCCGGTTAATTCTTTGATCTTATTTTCTTCATCAAGAACATCTTGGCCTATAAACATATTATTACGAGTAATAATATAGGCATCAAATTCTTTTGCTTTGAGATAGTTTTGAATATCGTTTATGGTCATTATATTATTCCTTTTGCATAAGCGCGGCGCGCCAGTTGTCTATTTCATAAAGTTTAACCAATTTCAACCCGTTTTGCTCGTGAGCAGATATAACCTCATCAACCTGATTGTCAACAAATCCCGATAATACGGCATAGCCTTGTGAGGATAAGTGACTGAAAAGTTGAGGAGCAAATTCTTTTAAGGGATTAGCCAATATATTGCTTAGGATAAGGTTGTACGGAGCCGCTTTATTCACCTGATTGTTTTGATACCCATCACCGGCAAAGGCGGCAATTTGAGAATCCAGATTGTTATTTTGTGCATTGCTATTGGTAACAATTACCGCTTCTTCATCAATATCTGCGGCAATAATCTGAGCAGATTGCCAAAGTTTGGCAGCGCAAAGCGATAAGATTCCCGAACCACAGCCCATATCCAGAATTTTATCTGCAACAAATCCTTGATGATACAAATCAGAAATGGCATTAATACAAGCTCGAGTTGTTTGATGATTAGAGCCAAAAGCCGTGGCCGCATAAATCTGCAATTTTATTTTATCACTAGTCGGCGGAGTAAGTTGGTGCGCTCCGTAAATGCAAAAATCAGCTATCTCAAAAGCATCAAATTTTATGACATAATCTTTGAGCCAATTTTCACTCTTCAGCTCAATGATTTGATATGGCGGCAAGGACAAATTCCATTTTTTAGCCGCCTCTAACATTTTATCTTCAGAAAAACCACCGATGTTGGCATATCCGACATATTCTACCCCTCCGTCATCAAGATAGTTAATTGCCGTAACATCGAAAAAATCATCTAAAAATTCGTCGAATGCCTCTGATGATGAATCTTGCTTAAAAATAACTTGCCAGCATTTGCTTTCCATATATTTATCCTACTATTGTATAATTTCATTTGCTAAGCTTAAGTTTATGATATAATAATTAAAAATAGATTGACATATCGGTTCTATATCGAAAGAAAACGCATGAAAAAATATATCACTTTTTTAGCTTTGGTTCTTGTTTTATCCGGATGTGTAAGAGCAGGAAATTTTGATTTGTTGCCATTTCGCAAAAGCATTATCAATGCGGCCCGCGGCTATTCCATTCATGAATTTAACAGTGAAGAATATAAAGGAACATCTAATATCAGAGAAAATGATGTTGTGATGAATAAAGCGCTTACCGTAAGAAAAGGTGAAGCTGTTTTGAGTGATAAACTTTATGACAAAGCTTCTTATGAACATACTTCTTTTAAGCCGAATATGAGCGGAAGCTTACAGAATATGGTTTTTCCTTTAAATCTTGATGCTCGCAAGACCTATGATGTCAGCTACTGGGTAAACATCGACGGAAATAAATATTATCTGTTGGAAAGCAGTTTGGACGGATACTTCTATTTGTTTGATGAGGAAGGAAATTTCTACGAACACGGCGGCATTGATAAAGATGGTGTTTTACAGATTCTTCCCGAAGAAGTTATGGTTTACCCGTCCGGTATGAAGATGGAGAAAATTATAAAGTCTCGCGACGAAATCAGTAATGTGCGAAACGGTTATGAGATAAAATATGCCGGTACTCAGTTGGATAGAATTTGGTTCGACTACTTGGCTTATGACGGAAGTGATGTTTCCGGAAAGTTTGATCGCATTAATTTTCCAAATCAACCGGGGTTAATTACGGTTAATGGTAAAGGTTTGCGCGTTATTAAAGCTGATGATAACAGCATAACTTTTATGATATTGAAGAATGAAGATTAATATTTTTACTATTTATTTAAATCTTTGCATTACTCTTCGGGGTAATTTGAGGTTGAAGAAATGATTAACGAAGAAATTGTGCATATCAATGGTATTCCGAAAAGATTGGTGGTTTTTTTGCACGGCTATCAGGATTGTGCCGGACATATTGATCATAAATGCGTAAAATTACAGGACTTGCCTGATACTGCACTGCATATACCGGATTCCCCTCTCATAAGTGAGATTGACAACACCACAAGACAGTGGTTTTCTATCCGCCAGTTTGACCCTAATGATGCAAGACGCGACACTCCTTCTTGGGAAGAGTTTGTGGAATTGTATAATAAAATGACAATCGGGTTGGAATCGGCCTATCAAAATATTATGGAATATATCGACAATTTGTTATCAGAATATCAACTATCTTATAGCGATTTGTTCTTGTGCGGGTTTTCACAAGGTGCCATGTGCGCTATGTATTCCGGTTTGATGTGTCCATACAAAATCGGCGGAGTTATAAGTTTTGGCGGAATTTTAGCAGCACAAGGCTATATTGAGAATCATTATATGAACAAACCCGATGTTCTTTTGTTGCATGGACAAGATGATGAAAAAATTCGAATCGGCGCTTTGGAATTTACCGCTGAAAACTTAAAAAAATTGGGCTGCAAAACTCAAAGCTATTCTTTCGCCGATACCGCGCATCGTATTACCGATGAAGAAATTGATGTTGCCAAAAATTTTATAATTGAGCACAGCTTATAGTAATGGTGTTGCAATAATCATCCCGCCTTTGCCGTATGGTTCATTGCGCGATGTATCGATACTCAAAGGCGAGGCATAACCCAAATTACGGTCAATAATTTCAGAATAACCACCGAATTGCGATATGTAAGAAATCATCCAATCGGGAGCCAGACCTAGTTTTTGCCATATTTGCGGATTAACCCCCAACATATTTTGAACCGATGGAGTGGCATCGGATTTGAAGGCTTCAATATTTACAGCACTGATGTTTAGTGCAGAAGCACTTTTTATAGCATTAAATATCGCACGCATGGCGGTGTTAAAACGATTATTACTGCCAGCCGTATAACTCTTAACTCCGATGAGAGAAATTTCTTCCGGCAATACTTCGGCATTACCTGATTTCAAATCTTTAACAATACTTTTGATAAAAACTTCATCGCCCACGACCAAATTGCAGCGTTTAAGATAAAAAGCTTCTTTGACGGCAGTTTTGCTGGGAAATTTTACAAAATTAAAGCCAAGAGCATATTTTGAGTTGTACTGTTTTAGGAAATCAAAATCTGCTGACTTATCTTGCACACAAACATTCTCTGAAGCATATTCCTTCATTGATGAGGCATTATCTTTGGGATTACGCACTGCGAATACTATCTTATCATAATACATAACATCCACGGCAGAAATGTTTTGCTGAGCTTCAATTTGCGGAGGTAACGCATTATGTCCAAACATTATATCAATAGCACCGGAGTTGAGCATTTTTCCAATGTTAGCCGGTTTAACCGGTATCAACTTAAAGCTTTCAGAATTTTGCAACACCGCTTGAGCCACAGCTCGGCACATATCAACATCAAAACCTGTCCAATATCCTTCTTGCTTGCGCGCCAAATAGTTATAATCAGCATCAACGCCGCAAGCGACATAATGGCGCTGTGAAATCAGCGGAATTCCGAGCTCCGCACCATAAGCATCATACCATGGAAGCAACAACATTAAAAACAGCAAAACTTTTTTATGAAGAATCATTTTATTAACCATTTATTGTTATAATAGGTTATGTTTGTTGTGTATTATAGGTTATAAAAAAATGAAAAGTAATATATTTTTGCGAGTTATTATAGGATTGAGTATTATAATGTATTCAATAATAGGTTTTGCTATGCCGGTGGCAACACAAGATGCATTAAACTTTGCAAACAGCACCGGAAAAGCTTTATTAATGAGTTTTCAGGAAAAAGATTTAAGCAAACGTTATAAAGAACTTGATGAAATCATACTAAAATATGTTGATATTGATTATATCGGCAAATTTGTTATCGGAAAATATTGGCGCATAATGACACCGGAACAACAGCAAAAATATATGGATATTTTTAAACGTTACGGCCTATCCTATTATAAAACTTTACCACTGGATTTTGCTTCTACCTTAACTTATGAAGTGATAAGCACTGAAGTTGATGGCAAATTCACCAATATTTTTACCGTTGTTAACTTCAATCTCAATTCTCAGGCGCAAACCATAGCTTTGGTTTTCAGAGTTCACGAAAAAGACGGAATTATTAAAGTTGTTGATGTAAAAGTTGCCGAAAGCAGTATGTTGCTGGCTTATCGCAGCAAGTTTTATCAAATGATTGCACAAAGCGATGAAGAAATTGACTGGTTTTTAGAAGATTTGGAAGATGCAACCAGGGCTTGGGAAAACAGTTTGAATGAAAGTTTGATTTCAGCGCAAAAATCCCTTGAAATTAAATGAGAAACCTTATAATCTGCACTGAGTTTATGTGATATTTTATAAGGTTTTTGCAAATGAGTGATATTAAGGTTAGATTTGCACCAAGCCCTACCGGTTGGATGCATATCGGCAACACCCGCACAGCTGTTTTCAACTGGCTTTTGGCTAAAAAATTGGGCGGTAAATTTTTGTTGAGAATCGACGATACCGATGTTGTTCGTTCTAAAAAAGAATATGAAGATGCCATTAGAGATGTTTTGGTATGGTTAGGGCTGAATTGGGATGAAGAAGCCAGACAATCCGCCAGAACAGCAAGATATGATGAGGTTGTAGCGCAACTAAAATCTCAAGGACGCATTTATGCCTGTTATGAAACAGCCGAAGAGCTGGAAGTAATGCGCAAAAAACTCATGACGCAAGGCAAACCGCCCATTTATGATCGCGGAGCTTTAAGGTTAACCAAAGAAGATATTGCTCGTTATGAAGCAGAGGGACGCAAACCGCACTATCGTTTTAAATTAAACGAAGGGGTTATTGCGTGGGACGATTTGGTACGAGGACATATCCAATATAACGCTGCCAACTTGGCCGATCCGGTAATTATTCGTGAAGATGGCAGCTATTTGTATCATCTGCCGTCAGTTATCGACGATTTTGATTTCAGTATCACGCATATTGTGCGCGGCGAAGATCATGTTACCAACACTGCGGCACAAATCCAAATGTTTGAAGCTTTGGGAGGCAAAGCCCCTCAATTTGCACATTTGCCTTTGTTAACCGGCAAAGAAGGTAAATTATCCAAACGCCTTGGTTCGCTCGGAGTTAGAGAATTGCGCGCAATGGGAATTGAGAATATGGCAATTTGTGCCTTTTTGGCCAAATTGGGTACTTCGGAAGTAATTGAGCCATGGGATAATTTGGACGACTTGGCTCAATCCTTAGATTTTAGCAAGCTTGGTCGTTCTCAGCCCAAATTTGATGAAGAAGAGCTGAGGTTGTTTAACCATAAAGTTGTGCACCAACTGAAATACAGCCACATCAAAGATCGCCTAAATGTTTCGGAAGAATTTTGGGAGGCAATCAAAGGCAATCTTGATACGGTTGCAGAGGCATCTGTTTGGCAGGATGTTTGTTTTGCAGAAGTTTCTCCGGTGATTGAAGACAAAGATTTATGCGCAACAGCGGCTGAAGTGTTGCCTAATGATTTGACAACAGATGATGCGTATAATAATTGGGTTAATGCCATAAAACAAAAAACCGGCAAAAAGGGTAAAGACCTGTTTCATCCCTTGCGTATGGCATTAAGCGGACTAGAAAACGGACCGGAATTAAAAGTTTTGTTGAAATTTATCGGTTACACTAAAGCAAAGGCCCGTCTGAACGGACAAAAGGCTTAACAGGAGAAGTTTTATGCAAATTTTTAATACTTTAAGCGGGTTAAAAGAAGAATTTAAGCCGATTGATGCGAGTAATGTCAGAATGTATGTGTGCGGTCCGACAGTTTATGATCATGCACATCTGGGAAATATCAAAACACCGGTTATTTTTGATATTTTGTATCGTTTACTGCGGCACATTTACGGCAAAGAGCATATAACTTATGTTTCTAACATTACCGATATTGATGACAAGATTATTAACAAATCAATTTCTACCGGAAAATCAATTAAAGAAATTACCGAGCAAACTTATCAGTGGTATATAGAGGATATGGCTAGATTAAACATTTTGCCGCCCAACCACCGCCCTAAAGCCACCGAATACATTAATGAAATGATAGAATTAGTTGAACAGCTTTTAGCTAACGGACACGCCTACGAGACGCAAGGTCATGTTTTGTTTGATGTAGAATCGATGCCCAATTACGGATTTTTATCAAAACGTTCACGCAAAGAAATGTTGGCGGGAGCCCGAATCGAAGTTGCTGATTACAAAAAGAATCCGGAAGATTTTGTGTTATGGAAACCATCTGATGAAAATCAACCGGGGTGGAACAGCCCTTGGGGTTTCGGGCGTCCGGGCTGGCATTTGGAATGTTCGGCAATGAGCTCTAAACTATTAGGCAATTCTTTTGATATTCATGGCGGCGGATCTGATTTGATATTCCCGCACCATGAAAACGAATGCGCACAATCAATGTGCGCGCACCCTAATGATGATTTCGCACACTACTGGGTGCATAGCGGGATGCTGATGGTCAACGGAGTTAAAATGTCAAAATCTTTGGGCAATTTTTATACTATTGACCAAATATTGGATAAGGCGCCTGCCGAAGCTTTGCGCTTGACTTTTTTAACAACGCATTATCACCAACCGTTTAATTTTACTTTTGATGGTTTGGACGCGGCAAAACAAACTTTGGATAAATTTTACAATGCTTTATTGCGGGTTAAAGATGTGGCCAAACGAGATGTTGCACCTGATGAAAGAGTGGTAAAGGCTTTGGAAGATGACCTTAACACACCATTGGCTTTGAGCTATATTCACGAATTGGTCGGCGATTTGAATAAGGCCTCTGATGAAAAGAACATGGCAGAGAAAAAATCGTTGTTGTTGGCATCTGCCGAATTGCTGGGTTTGCTATATCAAGATCCTTCGGTTTGGTTCAGAGGCGAATCGACAGATGAAGCCCAAGAAATTGAAAAACTAATAGCCGAACGCAAAGAGGCCAAAAAGAATAAAAATTTTGCTTTGGCCGATAAAATTCGCGATGACTTAAAAGCTCAAGGCATTGTTTTGGAAGATTCTCCGACCGGAACTACTTGGAAAAAAATATAAAACTCATATCTGTAATAAAGAGGAATATTATGCAAAACATTCAATTAACTGACGATATTTTTTATATCGGCACCGATGATAAAACTTTGGATTTGTTTGAGGGGCAATATGTTATTCCCAATGGAATATCATACAATTCTTATGTGATTAAAGACGCCAAAATCGCGGTTATGGATACCGCGGACAAACGAGTTACCGATGAATGGTTTGCAAATCTGAAAGCGGTTTTAGGTGGAAGGAATCCGGACTATTTAGTAGTTTTACACATGGAGCCGGATCATGCTGCCAATATTGCTAAATTTATGACGGCTTATCCGGAAGCAAAAATGGTTTCCGGGGCTAAAAGTTTTACCCTATTAGAGCAATTTTTTGAAGATTTGGATGTAGCGAATCGCAAAGTTGAAGTCAAAGAAGGCGACGAGCTGGACTTAGGCAACCACAAATTGTCATTTGTGGCGGCACCGATGGTACATTGGCCGGAAGTTATGTTTGCTTATGATAAAAAGGACAAAGTTTTGTTCTCGGCTGATGCGTTCGGCAAGTTTGGCACTTTGGACACGGATGAGGATTGGGCTTGCGAAGCGCGCCGCTACTATTTTAATATTGTCGGCAAATACGGAGTTCAAGTACAGAATGTTTTGAAAAAAGCGGCTAATCGTGATATTCAAAAAATTTTCCCTTTGCATGGTCCGATGCTGAGCGAAAATTTGGAATATTATTTGGATAAATATAATGTGTGGAGCAGTTACCTACCGGAAGATAAAGGCATATTTATCGCTTATACTTCAATTTACGGACACACAGAAATGGCTGCCCTGAAACTAAAGGAAATATTAGAAACAAAAGGAGAAAAGGTTGCTGTCACCGATTTAGCCAGAGAAGATACGGCGGAAGCAGTGGAAGATGCTTTTCGTTATGACCGTTTGGTTTTGGCCAGTCCTACGCATGATGCCGGAATGATGCCGCAGATGGAAAACTTTATTACCCAATTACGCGATAAAAATTATCAGAATCGCAAAATCGGTCTGATGGAAAACGGATCATGGGCACCGATGGCGGCAAAGAAAATGCGTGAAGCTTTAGAGGGGTGTAAAAACCTGACATTTTGCGAAAATAAAGTAACTATAAAATCAGCTATGAAAAAAGAAGATTTAGCACAGTTGGAAAAGTTAGCTGTAGAACTGTGTGCTTAAAAAAAGGAGCTCAAAAGCTCCTTTTTTTATTTTCTAACCTCAAAATCTAGTCTCTAACGCGAGCGGGCGGCATTGTCATGTTCTTGCTTTTATTTGGCGTTGTGGACTCATGTGGTTTCTTTTCACCCATTCCTCGTAAATAGTATATTTTTCCTTTTTTACTATTCTTTCTTACTGCTTTATTTATTTCTTCTACAACTTTATTTATTTCTTGCCTATTTCTTTTCTCACCCAATATTGATTCGAGCTCGGCTTTATTTGCATTTAAATCGTCCCTAGCTTTACGGGCGTTCTCCCTTACAGAAGGCCACTCTTTTTCTACTTTTGCCAACATCTCATCATAAGGCATATTAAGCAATTTTTTCAAGTCTTCGTTACAAGATGTAGAAGTATTACCTTCCGACCTTCTAACTTTAAGGTCATCAATATAATTATTAAAAGATGCCATCATTTCCATATCAGTATCTGCAGGTTTTTTCATATATTTAGAAATATTATACTTAACACGATCCATCAATGGTAAAGACTGATAATCAGTTTTTGGATAACCTTTTGTTTCTTTTTCGATCACTTTTAACCATGTTTGCTGTACAAAAGGATAAAGTTTTTTTTCTTCCTCCGGTGTAAATGCATGATTTCTTACGCTATGAATAAAGTCTTGGTTGCTTGCTTTATCACCTCTACCCATAAGAATAGGAAGTGCATAATTAAATTCCTCACCTATAAGGATATATGCCATCTCTTTATTTGCATATGGCTCTACTTTAACTTTAGATGTTTCTTTTATATAATCTTCTTGCTTTTTAATCTTTTCATCAAGTTCTTCAAATTGTTTTTGTGTTGTTCTCGGTAATGACTTGTAAAATTCGTCCATTGCATCAGGAAATCCTTCTCTTCCTTTCGGTGTAACGACGACTTTGCCATTTCGGGCATCTTCAAGCATTTTCTGTAATTTTTCTAATGTTTGTGCGGATGTTTCATTTTCTTCCTTTGTATACTCTACCATAATTTAATCTCCCTTGTATAATGTTTCTATCTAATTTTCATTTTACCCTACCTCCCCATTTTTTGTCAAGTGTTTTTGTCAAAAAATATTGCGTAACAAAAAAGGAGCTCAAAAGCTCCTTTTTTTTATTTTCTAACCTCAAAATTCTCAAAATTTTCTTGCAAATATTTCAGCAATTCCCCATCGCTGACCAGATGTTCACACATAATATCCGTGCTGGTTTTATCGCTGTCAACCGGACGGTACTTTTGCAGGAAATACTTTTTTACACCCTTTTCTTTTAAGGTTTTAGCGATCAACCACAAATCATCAATATTCAAAAAGCGCGGGTCACAGGTAGTGCGACATTCGAAATCACCGCCACTTTTAAGCAACAAAGCCAAACTTTCCTGCACTTTTTTCAGGTGATTTACCCCGACAATTGACTGATATTTTACTTCATCAAAAGGGGCTTTTATGTCTAAACCTACCCAATCAACCAGAGGTAAAACTTGCGCTAAATGCTCCGGACGATAGCCGCCGGTATGAAGCCCGATCTTATATCCCAAAGTTCTCACCTCTTTAATGGCATCACTCAAGCAATCTTGCAACAAAGGCTCGCCGCCGGAAAAAGTCACGGCGTCAAGACGCCCCACCCTTTTACGCAGAAAATCAACGAATTTTTCCCAAGAAAAATCATTCTCCGACAAAATCGGTCTGATAGATGCATTGTGGCAAAATGGACATTTCCACGGGCAACCTTGCATAAACACTACGGCACTTAAAACCCCGGGAAAATCAACGGCGCTGAATTTCTCAACGCCGCCGACCACAATTTTTGAATTGTTCATTAGAAGTTATTCTGCCGCAATAGCTTCAACATCACATTCACAATGACAAGCGCAGCCATCAACCGCCTTGAGTTCTGAGAAGCAAACACGCGAATCAAATTCAGACTTTTTGCCTACATTGAACTCAGAATAAGGACGAAGATAACCCATAACTCTTGTCCATACTTCACAAGGTTGTCTTTCTTCATCGCTCAATTTAATGTCTTCAAAATTAATAGTTGTCATTATTTTTTCTCCAGTGGTTATATTATATTATAAATTAGGTTCTTAAGCAACATCTTTTCTTGATGCCGCGGCTCTTTTTGCTGCCTTCTTTTCTTCATCACAAATCGGGCAGTATTTATGTTCTCCCGAAATATATCCATGTTTTGGGCAAATGGAAAAAGTCGGGGTGATGGTAACATAAGGTAACCGATAGTTTGTCAAGACGCGTTTTACAATGTCACGGCAAACTTTGGCTGAGGAAATGCGCTGTCCCATATAAAGGTGCAGCACGGTGCCGCCGGTGTACTTGGTTTGAAGGGTGGATTGTAATTCCAAAGCTTCAAACGGATCATCAGTATAGCCAACCGGCAGTTGTGATGAATTGGTATAAAATGGATTCTCTTTCGGTCCGGCTTGAATAATGTCAGCAAAACGCTTCTTATCTTCACGAGCAAAACGAGTGGTTGCACCTTCAGCCGGAGTAGCCTCCAAATTGTACATATGACCGGTCTCTTCTTGAATTTTGACCAAACGATCACGAATATAATCCAAGAATTTAACGGCGAAAGCTTGTCCCCATTCATCAGCAATCTCATGCTCATCATTGGTGAAGTTTCTAATCATCTCGTTGATGCCATTAACACCAATGGTTGAGAAGTGGTTGCGCAAAGTTCCCAAATAGCGTTTGGTATAGGGGAACAGACCTTGGTCAATCAGGCGTTGAATGAGTTTACGTTTGATTTCCAAGGATACTTTAGCCATATCCATCAATTCGTCCAAACGAGCATATAAACCTGCTTCGTTACCTTTGTAAACATAGCCCAAACGAGCGCAGTTGATGGTAACAACACCAATCGAACCGGTTTGTTCAGCCGAACCAAACAGACCATTACCGCGGGCCAACAACTCACGCAAGTCCAATTGCAGGCGGCAGCACATCGAACGAATTTGACCGGGTTTTAATACAGAATTGATAAAGTTTTGGAAATAAGGCAAACCATATTTGGCTGTCATCTCGAACAACAACTCGGTATTCTCATCTTCCCATGGGAAATCAGGTGTCATATTATAGGTGGGAATCGGAAAAGTAAACGGACGACCTTTGATATCACCTTTCATCATAACTTCGATGTAGGCTTTGTTAATCATGTGCATCTCGTCTTTCAAATCGCCATAGGTAAAGTCTTGTTCAACACCGGCAATAAGAGGATGCTTGTCGCGCAAATCATCAGGGCAAACCCAGTCAAAAGTGAAGTTAGTGAACGGAGTTTGTGAGCCCCAACGAGAAGGAACATTCAAGTTATAAATCAATTCCTGCATACTCTGGTAAACTTGTTGATAGGACAATTTATCCTTGCGAACATAAGGGGCAAGATAAGTATCAACCGACGAAAAAGCTTGAGCTCCGGCCCACTCATTTTGCAAAGTACCCATAAAGTTAACCATCTGACCAACTGCAGCACTTAAGTGCTTGGCCGGACCGGCCTCAGCTTTGCCGGGAACTCCGTTAAAGCCTTCATGAAGAAGATTCTTTAATGACCAACCGGCGCAATAAGCAGCCAACATACTCAAATCATGAATATGAAAATCACCATTGCGATGAGCTTCGCCGATAGCAGCCGGATAAACATGGCTCAACCAGTAGTTGGCGGTTACCTTACCTGCAACATTCAAAATCAATCCGCCGTTAGAATAGCCTTGGTTGGCATTTTCATTAATACGCCAATCCAATTTTTCCAAATATTCATTAACCGAGCTTTCAACATCAACCATAACTTTGTTATCTTGACGAACACGAGTGCGCTGGTCACGATACAAAATATAGGCTTTAGCGGTATTAAAATAGTTGGCCGAAATCAAAACCTGTTCAACAATATCTTGAATCTGCTCAATTGAGGGTAAATTTTTCTCAGAAAACTTATGTTTCAAAACCTTCAAAACCTGAGCGGTTAACAGACGGCTTTCATCCTCATCAAATTCTTTGGTGGCAGAACCTGCTTTGTTAATAGCATTAAAGATTCTCTCTGAATCGAAAGGAGCCAATGTACCATCGCGTTTTGAAATTTGAGCGATGCCGATATTTTCTTCGGCGGCAGATGAATTTTTTGCGGTTGCTTTAGTCATTTCTATTGTCTTTCTTTCACTGCTTAAAAGATTAAACCATTTTTTGCTCTGTTGCTGATAACATACAATATATAGTCTTAACAAAAAGTAAATATACTAGATATAGTATGCACAATTTTTTTTGCGAAACTGTTGAGGATGATTTTTACAGATAAAAATAAAGCTCTCAATAGCTGTTAAGAATAAAATTTTGTTGATAATTTGGATTCCGCACCTATCTATTTAAAATCGTGTCATAAAAAATTTTTTTACTATGAGGATAAAACTCTTAATAACTTGAAAAGCGCAGAAATCCGCCATTTTTTTAGGCAATTTATGCAAAAAATTAAATCTTTTATCGCGAATTTCGCAAAGGTTAAAACGACTCGTGAAAAAAATAGTTCTTTAGGCCTATTTAAAAAAAACAGATACTTTATATATAAGTAGCGTAGAAATTTTTCAGCAGGAGAAAATTTATGAGAAAAATATTGTATATCATGAGCTTAGCGTTGGTTGCCGGATTCGCTTGCTTGTCAGCCGCCAATGCCGGAAAACACCACAAAGCCGGCGGCTATCAAAATACCGCCATGCCGGTTAATACCGTTGCCGAAGTTTTGGTGATGGAAGACGACACTCCGGTTAAAGTATCAGGAAAAATTACCAATCAGGTTAAAGGCGATAAATATCAGTTGGCGGATTCGACCGGCACTATAATTGTGGAAATCGAATCGGAAGCATGGAATGGAAACACCATCACCGAAACTGACGAGGTTATAATTTTGGGTGAGGTTGACAAAGATAAAGACGGAACCGAAATTGACGCTCATGCAGTTATGAAAAAATAAAACAGAATCGGTTTTTGGATTCGTTTTAAGCGGTCAGCAAATGACCGCTTTTTTTATTATTATAAATGTTTCGGCAAAAATTTGTTGCATAATAAAAATATTGTGATAGATATAGCATTGCATTTCGGGACAAAAGTTCAGTTTGGCAAAAGCGTTTGCATGGGGCTTGAGGAAAGAAAATGACATCTGATTGTCATTTTCTGACGAAAGGCGAAATTTGGTTAGATTTACTAAAAGTCGAAAGACTTGGCAGTAAATCTTAGCAAATGAGCAGGAACGAGCGAGAATCGCGAGTTTAGAAGTCGCCGACTTCTTGCAATCCGATATGATTATTGTGGTATATTTGATTCTCGGGACGTAGTTCAGTCTGGTAGAGCGCTTGCATGGGGTGCAAGAAGTCGGAGGTTCGAATCCTCTCGTCCCGACCATTAAAAAGGCCACCTATATGGTGGCTTTTTTAATGGTTTTGGGATCAGGGTTCGAAGCTCCGAAGAAGGAGGTTCGACTACAAGGCAAAGGCGAACGGAAGTGCGCCGGTCGGCAAAGCCGATTGCCGCAGTGAACGAAGCGTAAGCGTAGTAATCCTCTCGTCCCGACCAGATACAAAAAGCCGCCTTTATGGCGGCTTTATTATATCTGAATTTTGGGATATGGGTTCGGACCTCCGAAGAAGGAGGTTCGACTACAAGCGAGAGGCGGACGTTAGTACGCCGGTCAGCTGTAAGCTGATGAGCGCAGTGAACGAAGTAATCCTCTTCAGCCCGACTAATATGGATAACAACCAGGAAATGGATACTTTCGTCGATTTTTTATAACAAAAAATTCTCCATAGTGTTTCGCTATGGAGAATTTTTGCAATGTTCTTGTCTTGACAGTTTCACTTTCGGCAAGCTTCATGGAAATACCCCATATAGCGCAGTTTTGCCGGAATGTTGCCGCCGTAATAATCACTTGAACCATCAAAGCGGATTATCCATCCCGCGCCCTTCATATAGGGGCTGTCTGCAAGATATTCACCTTCCAGCACGGGTTTTCCCATCTCTTTTAAGTAAAGGTTTAGCCGGTCAGCAACTTTGGAAACATCGCCACTGCAAAAGCGTTCATCTAAAAGGCGTGATTCATCAACATCCTTGTCGGTATGCTTTTTATTTTCTACCTCATCAAACTCAATATATTCCGGTCCGTCGAATGGAAAGATACCAATCGGCTCACCTATATTTCTTTTAGAAAACGGGAGACGGACTTTTTGGCCATCAACAATACACAGAACATCAAATTCATCACCAAATTCGTTGCCATCTTTCTCTGGTTTATCCGTATTGTGCAGTTGGTTTGTAACCAGAACTGCACATACAAGACTATCACAGTCAGCCAAAGACTTTTGTCCTGTAGCAAAATTAAGGCAGTAGTTCATTCTCTTGTCGGCATCTTCATTTCCTGAGGTGTAAAGATATTTCCATTTGCGTAATAGAGGTTCGCCGCATTCATAGAGATTTTGGTTAATTTCGTTGAACTTTGCATAAATCTGCTTAATCTCTTCTTCGTTCGGGAAACGTCCGTCATATTGTTTTGCCATTTCACGAATATCATCAGGAAAATTGGCAGTAAAAAAAATGTTTCTCAGCAAAATCAGTTTATCGTTCACTTGTATACCCAAAACATTATCAAAGGGCTTTCCTCGTTCTTTGCGCGGGCAAAACTCGTTTTCCCGTTCCATTCCAAGATATGGCGAATAATAGCGGATTGTGTGAGCTTTTTGCTCTATCGGATTGTCCGTATATACATACGGTAACTTTTCTGCTGACACAGGAATTGAATCATCGACCTTATCTGCTGACACAGGAATCGAATCATCGACCTTATTGCCGACAGCTATCAAAAACGGTCTCAAAAGCCTGTTTACAAAACATTGCTCTCGCGATTTGGAAAGATTACTAGATTTTTTCATAAATAATATTTTTTAATAATTGTTGGATATAATTATAATTTAGCGTGCTTAGTCTATATAAAAACACAACCTTGTCAAGAAAAAACATTCCAGCAGCATGATGATTAAAAAAACTTCCCCACTTCTGTGAGGGAGTTTTATTTTTATAAATCTATACTTTTATTTTTTATTTTTTCGGATACGCGCTTTATAAAATCAGCAAGCGAAATGTCGTTTATTTGCTCACCATTGCGCAATCTGACAGAAACATGATTATTTTCAATTTCTTTATCCCCTATCACAATAACATAAGGAATTTTCTTTTTAACCGCATTTCTGATTTGATACGCAATCGTGTTGCTGGATAAATCAGCTTCAGCGCGTATATCTTTCGCAACAAGTTGTTCTTGAATCCTAAGAGCATATTCCTGATGTCGATCCGATACCGGCAAAATTTTGACCTGAATCGGTGACAGCCAAACCGGTAATTTTCCTTCACATCTTTCCAAATATACACCGATAAAACGCTCTAATGAACCTAAAATTGCTCGGTGTAACATTATGGGAACATATTTTTGCCCATCCTCGCCGACATAGGACATTCCCCATTTTTCGGGCAAATTCATATCCAGTTGTATCGTCATGCATTGCCATTCTTTGCCATTTTCATCAACAGCCTTGACATCAATGGCCGGTCCATAAAATTTTGCTCCACCGACATCTATGTCATAAGGAAGATTTTTGTTTTTTAAGACTTGTTCTATCGCCTGTTCGGCCATTTGCCAAACCGGCTCATTATCAATATATTTATCCTTCTTATTCTTTAAATCACGAATGGAAAAATAGACCTTAAACTTATCATAGCCAAAGACCTTATTGAAAGCAAAACCAAAATCCAAAACTTTTGAAAGCTCTTCCATAAACTGATCCTGACGACAGATAATATGCGCATCATCTTGCGTAATACAACGCACACGCAACAACCCTTGCAGACCGCCGGATGCTTCATAACGATACACATTGCCTAATTCACAATATTTAATCGGAAGTTCTTTATAGGAATGTACGGATGCATTGTAAATTGCCACATGGAAAGGGCAACTCATCGGTTTGACGTAATAAGCTCCCTGTTCTTTTTTATCTTTTAAAGACATATCCATCGGCGGATACATACAGTCGGCAAAATGCTCCAAGTGTCCTGATTTTTCCCATAGTTGTTTTAATCCTATAACCGGAGAATAAACATATTTATAGCCGGCTTTTTGATGTTCTTTTTTCCAAAAAGCTTCTATTTCACCCCTGATAATTGCTCCATTCGGATGCCACAGAGCTAATCCGGATCCTACATATTCGCTAAAAGAAAATAAATCTAATTCCTGACCGATGCGACGATGGTCATTCTTTGAAAAACTATGTTTTTCATCTATATTATTACTATTGCTCATTTTTAAAAACCTTTATTAAAATTGTTAAACTTAAAATTACCTGTATGGATATAAATCCAGAAATAAAGAAATATCACCGCCTAAGCGGTGGTGGTTGCGGTAAAGGTTAAACCCGCACACAAAAATGCAGAACTTGACAACAAGTTCTGTTGAAATGATTCAAAAAAAATGTCCACTTCGTTTAACATATTGCTTTTATAACATAATCCCGAATGCAAGTCAAACTATTTTTAGATACTTGGCGGTATCATATTCTTGATTTAGATTTGATATGCTTGATTAATAAAAGCAACCATCAAAATTATCTTTCCAAAACACCTTCGTGAATCAGGATGGTGATGATAACCCCAGCGGTTATTTTGCCATCGACTTTATACAGGGTTCTGCCGGTACTATAATCTTCAATGTAATTGTCTCTTATCCTGTATAATGTGTTTCCGGTGCCGTATTCTTCTATATAGTTGTCCTTTATTTTATACAAACTGTGACCTTTTGCGTAGTCTTCAATATTATCATTATTAAGTTTATACAGGATTCGACCGGTATAATCATCTTCAAAGTAATTACCGTTAATTTTATACAATGTCCGTCCGGTATCATATTCGTCAATGCGCTTGTCTTTTATTTTGTATAAAATTCTGCCGGTGTTATAATCGCTGATAGTTGCTTCATCATTGTCTGTATCGCTTGATAAGCCGCCTAAGAAAAGCAAAATAACAAAAGGTAATTTGATAAGTTTAAAGGCGAGCTTTATGGTAAACCAGAGGCTTTTGCCGAGCATTTTTATAAATTTCATTTATTTTTATCCCCAAATAATTTTTGAATATCAGTATTACGAGCATCAAGGCGGTTCATCAGATTATTGTATAAATTCCACCACCATTTAACTCGTTCATCACCATCAAAATCGCAAGGCAGAATTTTTTGAGGCCATTTATCTTTAGGCAACAAGGAATTACCATCATCACTCAGCAAATCCTTTACCTCATAATTATCATAATTATCATTTACCCAAGAGTTTAGGCAAAAGAAATCTATGTATTTCTTAAAACCTTCTTCCTTTTCACCAAACATTCCGAAAAAGTCTTCATCCTCTTTTAGAACATCTGCCAATGGATTATTTGGATCATTATCCTTAAATCCTATTTCATAACCTCTTCTTATACACTCTAAAGTCAAATCAAAGCGGTCGCGTATTTTAGCAGATATGCCTCTGCGACCATTCATAGAATTTGGATGTCTAGGAAAAACAACAAACCCACCGATTTTATTAGCTTCTTGTAAATAGGTACGAATAAATTCCTTAAAATTTTCGTTGTTATTACTATAGTCCTTTTCCATTATATTTTTGATAAGTTCATGCATTTGTTTGTAAGGATAGTTATTCCCTGTCCAATGCCAATAAATACTCATTATGGAATCACTTCCCAAACGAATTTCTTTATCTTTGACTGTAATTTTTAGTTCACAAGCATTATTTGAGTCAATAGTTGCCAAAGAACTTGATTGTTTATTCCAAAATTTTTTATGCGCTTCATAAAGCTTTTTGCTTTTTTGATCAGGATCAATATCAGATGTATAAAAGGATTGCTCTTGTTCAAAGGTGGAAAATTTCTTCTCAAATTTTTTCCAAAATTTCTCACAAAATTTCTCACCATTATCAATAAAACAAGTATTTGTACTTATATTAGAAGTCATTTTAGCACCTCAATTTGGTTAATACCATTATGATAGTCTAAAATCAGCTTAAAGCAATAATTATTAAGCGTTATTTTGGTAGATTTTGATAAACTTCTGCCAAGCACATAACATCAAGCAATGTGCCTTGAGCATTTTTAGCTTTGGGATTTATTTTGAATATTTTGCAAAGTGCATCCAAGGAACATACAGTATCGGGAAAAGATTTTTTTACCATTTCCAAGGTATCAATCATTTTGTTTGGCAAATTAAAACCTAATTCATGCTCTAAAAATCCTAAATCAAAGGAAAGATTATGCGCAATTAAGGCCTTGCCCTCAATAAAGCGCAAAAATTCGTCTTTTATTTCACCGAATGTCGGATAATCTTTCAAAAATTTGTTGGTTAATCCGTGTATTTTTACGGCTTCTTCCGATACTTCACACTCCGGATTGATGTAAGTATGAAATGTTTGTCCGGTCGGGCAATCATCTTCATCTAATTCTAACGCTCCGATTTCAACTATTTTATCTCCTTTTAACGGATAAAATCCCGTTGTTTCGGTATCTAAAACAATTTTTTTCATTTTAATTTTTTTACCCGTATGCGACATCGGATGATAAATTTTGTGTTGATTACCCTTATGCGTCTCCGCTTTCAGATAAATTAAATTAGTCACACTGTTGTTATACGAATTATTATCAATATGGTGGACAACATAGCTATGCTGAGCATAATCTTCCGGTTTCTTTAAGAAAAACCGTGCTACCAACTTATGAATGTCATATTTTGCATTTTTTCCGGTAATATTAAGACAAATTTGGCAACCGGAATTTTCTCGGTTTTTAGGCACAAAAGCGTTTCGGCGAAACAATAACTTAACTTCTTCTAAGAAATCAAGCCAACGCACACCTGATGAATTCTCATCAGCATTTTTTAATATGCCAGGTAATATAATATCGGCAATTTGGGCTTCTTCTTTAGCGATTTTAACAATATAACCATAATTGCTGATGTAATATTCTTTATGGTAATGTTTCCAAACTTCTTCAATTTGGCGATTCCCGATATAGCCCAAGTTTTGAGTTCTGGCAGCAAAGTTGCTTTTATCTTCAGTCTCCCATTGGCGCGATTCTATTTCAGTATAATACCTTTCATTGCCCAAACAAACTTTAAGCGGCGGGTTAAAATTTTGCGTTACGATTGTCATTTCAGTCTCCTTTTTTTTGATTGATAATGAGACTAAATTAGAACACAAATGCGTCAAAAAATGACATAGTGTTTGTTTTTTATAAAATAAAAAGCTATGATAAATAAAAAAGGAGGCTGTTATGGCTTATGAAAAAGCGCATGATTTACTGGATTTAGCAATTTGGATGCAATCTGGACGCGAAGGCGTGTCATTAAAAGATATTCAACAAAGATTTAATGTATCGCGACGAACGGCTGAACGAATGCGTGACATGATTTTGGAACGCTTTCCTCAGGCTGAACCAGCTCCAAACGGCGAAAACAACACTAAGCGTTGGTATATTCCTCAAGGCACTTTGAAAGATTTTATTCAATATAGTTCTGAAGAATTGGCTGTTCTGGAAATATCCAAAAAACTATTATTAAAGCAAAATATGCTGTCCCAAGCTCAGGTTTTGGACGGCACTATTAATAAAATTAAGGCCTCAATTAAGCCTGATGTTTTAAGATTGATAGGTACTGATGCTGAGGCTATGGCCGAAAGTTCAATTTTTGTATGCCGTCCTGGACCAAAATTAAAAATTAATGCGAATATCCTAAAAACTATCCAAGATGCGATTGTTTCCTTAAAGTGCATTAAGATTGATTATTTTTACGAACATAATCAAAAAACAAATTTTGCTATTCTCGATCCTTATGGCTTTCTGTTTGGCGAACGTAATCAATATTTGGTAGCTCACCACAGCGATGAATATTATGGTGATGAAGTGCATTTGTTCATGCTCAACAATATTAAAAAAGTTGAGATTTTGTCTGATCCTCTGAAAGTTGTTCCAGGGTTTAATTTGCAAAGTTACGCAGCACAATCATTTGGCGTTTATCAAGAAGAACCTTTTGAAGTAGAATGGCTGTTTGATAAAGAAGTTGCGGGTGAAGCGGCTAAGTATATTTTTCATCCCTCACAAACAGTTAAGTACAATACTGATGGTACTTTAACCGTTAAATTTAAGGCCGGTGGCGCAAAAGAAATGGATTGGCACCTTTACACTTGGGGCAATCATGTAAAGGTCATTAAACCGAAAGATTGGAATAAAAGAAAAAAACATGATTAAATTAAAAATCTTAGAAAAAATAATCAAAGAAATTGATTACTGAATATTAAAAAATTAACCCTTTTATTCGCTATCTATCTTTGTAAGCTAGGAAACTTGAATTTTTTTGCTTTATCACTATTTGTTTTTTATGTTGTTTAATTGCTCTTTCCTTGACACGATTCCACATTTTTTCGCCATTTTGCTCCAATCGTGTAAAGAGTTTTTCATTGCGTGCATCTTGGCCGCAAAGCAAATCTTTAACTGACGGCAAACTTTGATCATTCAACGAACTTTTTATTCCGCCGATAACCGCGTTGGCTGACATATTAACAAAAGCTTGTCCCTCCTTGCTTAACCCTGATTGCCTAAAGTTATAGCCGATAAAATTATGCTGCTCAACCGCGTGTCCCAATGATGGCACCAATAGCAACTCGCCGCGTTCTTTGGGAAAGTAGCTGAACAAAAGATTGCGATCAGGCATGGAACGAATTTGAGTATAAAAATTGTTATAATGATTTGCTATATCATCATCGGCCGAACCGAAAGAAATCATTGTCGATTTTGCAACTCCCAATGGGGCAAACGGAGCGTGTGCCACACATAAAAGTTCGTGCTGAATTTTTGCCATTTCTGATGAAGTATAGCCAACCTCACTCATTTTATTTTGCATAAGCTCTTCAAGTTTCATAAATGTATAAGCTCCATGGCAGTGGGCAATAACCGTTATTTTGCGCACTTTGCGACAAGCTTCGGATAAAGATAATTTTTGACTGTTTTCATCACAAATTTTAGGTAAAAATATCTGATTAAAAAGTTCTTCAACATAGTGCGGATGAAGCGTATCTTCATTTATTTGACCGAATTTGTGTTCTATCGGAACATCGCGGCGATATTGTTCCATCAATTTTGAACGCGCCAGCGAATCGTTAAAATATGCATCGCGATCCAACTCATCTCCAAAATCATAAACTGCCGCGTATAATTTTACTTTCTGCGTAATTTGAAATTCTTTCAAGAGCTCTTCAACCGAAGAAAGATAACCATTGGCACTGCGATCAGATTTTGCAGAACTGCCGCCCAAAAAAAGCACGGCGGTTTCATCGGGATTAATATTATCGACCAGCTTAAAGCCATATTCATTTTCTTGACTCTTATCTGTTCTTTCACCGATTTCGACACGACTGCGAAGTTTGTCTTTTTGTTCCATGTTGCGGTAAGCAACTTTAAGAGTAATGCTGTTATTGGATGGATTCTGCATAAATTCAGCAAACACCTTATCAACCGCATTTTTATCAATGTAAGATTTGCGAATCGCACCCAAGGCATGATAAGCCCATTTCAGCTCATCCGAGCTATGCGCTTCGGATGCTTTTTCAGCAATGATTGCCAAACAAGCATCGGCCTTAGAAGAATCGGCACCGGCTATTTCATAAAGGTTGCGATAAAAATCTTGCTGATTGAAAGTTTTTTGTTGTTTTATCTGTTCCCATACAACTGTTCGTAAAATCGGCTTTTGTTGATAAATTTTACCTAATTTGGAAAATATCATATTGGATATTGCGGGATAAGAGTTACTCAGGTGCTGCCACATCCAAAGGCTGTCCTGATCGTCGGCATAGGTGATTATTTGAGCAATATGGTTGATACGCGAGTTATCAAGTACTGTTGTTGCTCGCGTTTTGTTTTTAGCTGTTTTTTCTAACTCATAAAGCAAACGACTAAAAAGGTGGACGGCTGTTTGAGGATTTTCACGGCAAATAGCGACCGCACTTTGTTCAATTAATATTGATTTACCTTGGGCATAAATACTATCTACAATTTCGTTGATTTGAGAAGAAGAAAGAGTTTTGGTCATTTTAGCAAAAGCTTGCACTGCCAGATAGCGCATTTCCGAATCCAAACCTTTACCCTCTAAAAGATCATAGAAAACTGATGTCGATAAAGCAGCTTTTTCAGGATAATTTTCCATTTGAGCAATAAACTGCTTAAAAAGTTTTTCGTGCCCATGAAAACTTAATCTCCTGACTGTCGTAGAATTTATTTGCGAAAGTTTCATCAATATCCTCCAACAGCTGTGATAATAGCACAACTTTATCCTACATACAAGAAATTAATGCAAATTAGACAAAATTTTATCCTCCTACAATATTCTTTTGTTTTTATTTTTTGAGCATAAGCTGTTTTTTATTTACAAAAGTTAATTTCTTTGTGTTAGCTTGCGCGGCTGTGTAATGTGAAAAAAATAAAGAAAGGATAAAAGATGTTAAAAGTATTTGATTGGCAGCAATTCATGGCCAGTTTTTTTGTATTATTCGCGATTATTGATATTCCGGGATCACTGCCCTATATTCTATCATTGCGTAATAGAGGTAAAATTATAAAACCGGCAAAAACAGCCGTTATGGCCTTTGTAATGTTTATGATGTTTTATGTGGCCGGTGATGCGTTTTTAACCTTGTTTGGGGTTGATGTTCCATCATTTGCCGTAGCCGGTTCATTGATTATTTTTGTCATGGCAGCGGAAATGATTTTGGATATTTCAATATTTAAGGAAGCGGCTGACACTCCGAAAGACATCAGCTTTTTCCCGATTGTATTTCCTCTTGTGGCCGGTGCCGGTGCTTTGACCACAATGTTGGCTATTCGCTCGCAATTTGCTCCGTTAAATCTTATTTTGGGCGTTGCCGCTAATATGGTTTGCGTTTATTTGGTGTTGCGCACAGTCGATTTTATTGCCAAGATTGTTAATCCCGGTATTTTGTATATGATTAAGAAATTTTTCGGCATAATTTTGCTGACAATTTCAATCAAACTGTTCACGGCCAACATCATGTTGTTGCTGGAAAAATTTTGGCCGCATATAAATTAAAGTCCGACCAATGAGTTGGCATATTCTCCTGAATTAAATTCAGATAAGTCTTCTATTCCCTCGCCGGTTCCTATGTAATAAATCGGCGTGGGAGTAGTACAGGCTATTGATACCAACGCGCCGCCTTTGGCAGTACCATCCAATTTATTAATTATAAGACCATTAACATCGGCAACTTCTTTAAAAATTTTAACCTGCTCCGTGGCATTTTGACCGGTCGTGGCATCCAAACACAGTAATGTATGATGCGGTGCATCAGGAATCACTTTTTTAATTACGCGAATGATTTTCTTCAATTCATCGTTTAGATTGGTTTTGTTTTGCAAACGACCTGCCGTATCAATAAACACCAATTCATCACCATCGGCAATTGCCTGTTTCAGCCCGTCATAGCACAATCCTGCCGCATCACCGCCGACCGGTGCCGTATGAACTTTTACATGATTGCGTTGTCCCCAAATACTGAGTTGTTCCACCGCAGCGGCACGAAAAGTATCTCCAGCAATCAGGCTTATTTGTTTATCTTTAAATTTATGCGCTAGTTTGCCAATGGTAGTCGTTTTGCCGGCACCGTTCACCCCAATCATCAAAATAATGTGCGGTCTTTGGGTAATGCTAAGCTTGGTCTCACAAGGATGAAGCAATTCGGCAATATTGCCGGCTAAAAGTTTTTTTATGTCGTCAGCGGTTGCCTCTTTGGCAATTTTAACCGAGGAAAAATTTTTAACAATCCTTGAAGCCGCTTCATATCCCAAATCTGCTGACAGCAACAAATCTTCCAACTCTTCTAAGACTTCATCGTTGATTGCTCTTTTGTTAAATATATTATCAATGCCTGAACTTATTTTTGAGGAAGATTTGCTCAAACTTTTTTTCAACGATGACAACCAATTAATCATCACAATTTTCTCCTTTTGCTCGCAATATCTCAGCCCGTTTGCGCCGCTCTTCAACCGGAACTTGCGGCATTAAAGCTGCCGGAGTGCCGGGACGCTCAGAATAAGGAAAGACATGCAATTTTCTTAAATGAGCTTCATCCACCAGTTTTAACGTATTATTAAACTGATCAATGGTTTCAGTAGGAAATCCGCAAATAAAATCAGCACCGAAAATTATATCAGGACGAACTTTTTTAATTTTATTACACAAATTAATAACATCCTCACGACTATGTCGGCGCCGCATACGTTTTAATATCAAATTGTCGCCTGATTGAATCGAAAAATGCAAATAACTACCGACATTATGATACTGCGCCAAAAGTTCAACAAATTCATCGTCCAATGCTGCCGGATCAAGCGAGCCGAAATTGAGCTGAGGAATCGGTAATTCATGCAAAATTTTTGCTACCAATTTGGTAAAAGAAGGCTGATAAGAACAAATGTCAACTCCGGTCAAACAAATCTCGGCAAATCCTTCATTCAACAACCTTTGAATTTGGGCAATAATCTCTTCTTCGGGTACACTGCGGTTATGTCCGCGTGCAAAGGGTACTATACAATAAGTACAGCGATGGTCACAGCCTTGCTGCACCTGAACAAAAGCCTTTTGCCGACCTTCAAATCCGGTAATAACATAATTATCATAACCATCATAGCTGATTATATCACCGACAATGGTTTTTTCTTCTAAGGGTGCTGCCAAAAATTGCGATATATTGTTTTTTTCAATATTTCCCAGCACCAAATCAACCCCTTCTATTGCAGCAAATTGCTCAGGGGCAATTTGGGCGGCACATCCGGTTACGACTATTCGACAATCGGGGTTTTCACGAGCCAATTTGCGAACAGTTTGCCGACACTGGCGTTCGGCCTCGCCGGTAACAGCGCAGGTATTAATTATTATCAGATTGTCAATATGGGCCAGTTTTTCTTTAATTGCTTCAGATTCATAAGCATTAATACGGCAACCCAGAGTTATAACTTTTACCATTTGATGATTCCATTTTTTCAAGAATATAGGCTCTAAAATAAATAGTTGCAAGAATAAAAATTATCTCTTTATTAAGACATTACTCCTAAAATTACATCATAAATAATAAAACAAGGAGAAAATCATGAAAAAATCGCTAATATTGACCGGTGCAGCAGCCTTGCTTTCTATGGCAGGAAATGCAAGAGCTGATGATATGGATATAACTTCGCCTTTTTATCTGCCAAGTAAAAATGAAATCTTATCTGACACGGCTTTAACTTTCCAAAAAATGGAATTTAAAGATGCTCCTGTCGCCAAAGATTTTATTCTGCATGAGGAGATTGATTTAGGTGTCGACGAGCAAACTGCTTTGCGTTTTGTCCTTGGTAACCGTTTTAATTTCGATCATTTCACTTCACAACAATATAATAATGATTTGAATTTGGATTATGAAATCGGTATGGCTAAAAATCTGCCTTTAACCGAAAGATTGAAAATGCAACTGGGAGCGTCTTATTATACTTATGATCCCCAAAGCTGGTATGGACATTCCAGAGATACAAAAACACAAATTCGCAATCGTTTGGGCAGTTCGCGTTGGTATAAAGCTTTGCAAGGTGATGTAAAGCTGGGTTATGAATTAGAGGACGGTTTAATGCCTTATGCAACTTTTTCAGTCGATGGCAATGTTGATAGTTCGAATCGTGATCTGGGTTATAGTGCTTTTGCCGGATTGCATAAAAATGAATACACTTTTGCTTATGATGTCGGTTTGCGCTATGAATTTTCAACTGAAAATGATGACAGCGACAGCTGGTTTATGCAAGGCTCAAGTGATTATTTTATAAACGATAATACAACGATTGGAGGATATGTTGATTATCGTTTTGGCGGTTCATATACCCCAAAAGTTGATTATGGCTATACTTTAGGTGCCAGATTCAAAATCAGATTTTAATTGCTACTTTCATAAAAAACACCCCATCATAAAAGACGGGGTGTTTTTGTATTTAAGAAGAGGATTGAGAGGTTATTAGTAGTAAACCCAAGTAATATTACTTACTTCATTATCGCAGTCTCCAGCTGCATCACTCAAACCTACCGGTAAATCTTTGACTTCATAAGTATGAGTCGGAGTATCACCTGATCCGCCAATCATCATTTTAACCAGACCATCCGCACCCCAGTCAGAAGTTGCTAAAGAACGGCAAGCTTCTTTACCTAATCCCATTAAGGTAATATAAAAGTAGTTGCCGGCTGTATTTGCCGCAACATTAGCTATCTGATGTTTAGCTATGGTGCGAGCCGTAGGACCAATGTGAACTGCACCACCAAAAGTACCGAACAAGTTTGTGCCTGAAACCATCTCATTAGGTGCAATATTATAATCTATAACAATAGCTTCGCTTAAACCGGAATAGCTAGGTGAAGTGGCATAAGCTGTACGAATGTTCATCAACAACATGGTGATTTGATCTTGTGCCTTGGTCAATTTGAATTTTGCCATCGCTTTCGAATATCCCGAAATACCGCCGACTGACAAAACACCGATAATTGCCAATACACCCAACATCTCTACCATGGATCGACCTGACTGGTCTGTTTTTTTGCTAAGTATTGTCATTGTTCCTCTCCTTTATCTTAAAGTTTGTGGTTGCTTTATACCTTTATACTACCCTATTTATCCCCCTTAAACAACCCTCGCTTTAGTCATATATCTTTGGTTATAGCGGCGGAATATTCAGTTGTGCAATATCACCTGGACGAATCTCCGTGTTCGCATAACGCATATTTCCTGTTTCAATCATAAATCTTTGTCTTCCGGTGACCTGAGCCGCCATATCGTAGAAATCCTTTGCTTTAACATTCTGCCTTTGCGGATTCATAATATACAAAACACAGCCTTGGCTACGATCTGCTACTCCGCATCTTGCTCGACCGCGCGGAACTTCGTTATTAACAACCACGCCTTGCAACCCGCTATGAGTGGTCTGATTTTCACTAAACAAAAAGCGACCAATTATCAATCCCATTGCTAAACAAACCAAAACAGAAACTATTAACACTGTCGTGCTTACGCCATTGTGTTGAACCGGAGCGTATTCGTCATAATACTCGTTATCGGCATATTGCGGTTCATTATAGTTGAAATTCTCCTGCCGACCTTGCATGGGAGCCCTTTCAACTGACGGAAGGCTGATACGCGGAGCAGGCGCAGGTGCCGGTTCAGGGGCGGGCGCCTTATTCTCGGCTTGAGAGGTATTTATATCATTTTTATTTTCAACACCGCTTTCGCCAACTTTATTATCGAACGGTTGCTCGTTTGGCGAAACAGGCATCATACGATTGATGGGGCGTCTTACTTTTTTCAATATCGGTCCGTTTTCCATTATCTACTCTCTTATATTCATCTACAAATTATTTTCCAAGACATCCGGTGTTTTGACGGTTTTTATGAGTCTGGGAACAATCATTATGGCTACTTCTGATTGAGGTGCTTTTTTACTGAACACCGTGCTTGGCAAACCTATTATAAGAAAATTTTCACCAATGCGGCTGCGAATTGTATATTGCGAAATTTCTCCGCCACTTCCCTCCAAAGTTATTTGGGAAAGCAATTTTTTATCGGATCCATAGTTAGCCTTTGCCAACATAGACAATTCCGACAGCATGGTTTCTGAAGGAGTGCATTTGCCTATATCAAATCTTGAGAACCATTGATTGGGGACTGCAAACTTGCCCTCTCCGGAAATTTCAACTCGGGCTTGGCGGCTTAAAAATGCGGTCAGCGAATTAACATTTATCTCATTAGATGTGGTTAATATACGCCCCAACACACCTGATTTGGTACTTTTTACTGCACCGAAATCGAAGGCCTTCATGATTTGTTGCCATTCTATACCTTCTTTACTGTATGGGTATAAGTTATATACTCTCACATCATAAGCCAGCAATATGGGATTTTCCTCAAAATAGCTTATTAAATTCAATATTTTATTTTTAAGCTCAAAATCAGCATTGAAAGTTATGGTATATTCGTCAAAATTGGCTGTAAAATCAGTTATACCGGCACCACGCAAAACATCCAGCACAGCTAACATTATCGGACGCGATTGCGGCACAAACAAGCTGAAGTTGGCAGTGCGCGATATGCGCAAGGTTTTATTTACATCATTGTATGTATAGTAAATTTCTGCGGCATTGGCGATTATATCAATAACCTCTGTGAAATCACCATGAAGATTTTCAGCCGATATGCTGGAATATGGTGCGTCTTTGGCAACAAGTTTCAATCCGGCTTCTTTAGTTAGTTTCAGCAATGCCTTTTCGGCAGGCATAGTTCCAAAAGAAAATCCGTTGACTTCAAAACGCGGCAAGGAATCTTTGGCATCATTATACACCAAATTAAACGCCTTAAGATTATAGGGGATACTTGAAATCATTTGCTGAGTGTTCCAATTAACAAAACATCGCATCGGACTTTCCAAATCAAGTTGATTGGCTCCTTTGGGAGTTCTGATAACCGGATAGGTAAGCTTTTCAACTTTGGCTGTATATACCGGAGCATCTGAGCTGTTTTCTGCCGGCAAAATCTCGGTCCATTCACAACCGCTTGTCAGCAAAGACAACACAAAGACTATAAAAACATAATATCTTTTTAACATAATCTATCCTTACGCTCCCGTCGGGTTAGAATTGGTTGATGCCGGTTGCGGATTTTGCGGATGAGCTGCTGCCGGTTGTGCCTGTGGTTGAGGTTGCGGCTTGGGTGCCGGCTTGGGCTGAGGTGCTGTTTGGGATTGAGCATTATTATTCATCAATTTATTGATTACCTCATCAACCGACATTCCGGCCCCCGCCGTCGGATCATTGCTTTTATCAATAGTTCCCAAAGCTTCTTTAACTTTGTTCAGTTCATCTTTGTCTTGTTTAATCATTTCCGGCGATGCGTTGTGCTCCAATTCAGTTTTAAACTCTTTCAAATTGGTTTTAAGTGCATTTATACCGCCGGCAATCTTTTTTTCAACATAGGAGTGCAATTCGGGATGGCTTATGATATATTCTCCGGTTTCGCTGATTTCCTCTAAAACATCCAAAACATAAGCATAGTGTTTGTAGTCCTCTATGGCTATGTTGCCGCTGCGAACACATCGAGCAGCTATGCGCGAAATCGTCATATCATAGTAAGTTTTTAACAAAACATAATTATCAACATACCAAGTGTCGCCTGTGGTATTTTGGCCGGAACTAAATGTTTTGTTTTGCTCCATTATATTCTCCCATTAAAAGAAAAGCCTATTGTGGTGTAATTTTAATGCCGACATACCGATTTGTAAATTCTTATTTTAATCTTTTCTAACACTATTTGCATACGGATCAGAATCATCATCGTCACTATCATCATAAATTTGCGGAATTACTTTCAATTTAGGACGAGAAACATCATATATAATCGGTGAATTGTCATTTACGCTCTGTGGTTTTGACAAATCATCCATATAAATATAACTGTCATCTCCAATCATTTCAACTTCTTCGTACTGTTCTTCCGGATCGGTTTTTGCGGTCGTTTCTGCGCTGAAATTAACCAATGAATCGTCGGAAAAACTTTCTTCTTGTGCATCAGCATCAAATCCCCAACCCTTAATATCCGATGAAGACAAATCCATTTTGTATTCTGATTGGATGTCATTATCATATTCATCCGACGACAAGGCTTCTGCTTCTTGTATAAATGAATCTACATTCTTTTCATCATTATATGAAGAAAATATTTTATCCTCTGCTTCAGATATAGATTCTGCCTCAATATTTTGCGTTTCTTCCACTTCAGCCGGAGCAGAATCCGGCAAAGGCTCATATTCTGATTTTGTTTCAGGCTGGGGCTCAGAAATTATTTCCGATGTATCAGATGATGATTCAAATTCATTATAATTGCTGTCATCTACCGGAGTATCTTCTTGAATCAATTCTTCCGTGTCAATTTTTTCATCTTCAAAATCAAATTTGACAGGTTCGTTTGCTACCTCTTCTTCAATATAATTGGTGTTATCAGTATTATTAGGGACATCAACATCCAACAAATTATTTAACTCATCATTTTCTGTTGAAATACCTGCTGTTTCTGTTAGTTCATCATTTATGCCCGCTAACTCATCTGATACGCCGGATGGATAAAGCGGCAGGCGATCTTTTTTCTTTTTTTTCTTTTTCTTGGACTGAGCAACAGGTTGAACTTCTTCTAAATCATTATAGCTGTACGAATCTGTATTTTGTTGTTGGTTGATGGGATAAGATGTTTGAGGTATTTCTGATGGTACATATCCGTTCTGTGGCACATAATTATTGATGGTCAAAGATGACGACTGTAATCCTTTGACAATCGCGTCAGCTATTTCTTGACTGCGATTATGATCGATTGATTCATACATTTCTTTTTGAGCTGCAATCAGGCGATTTATGGCTTCTTCCATATTTTTTTCATTGGCAGCCTGAAGATCGGTTATTTTGTTAACTAATAAAATAGTTTGAGCAGAAGTATCCGGAGTATTGATTTGTATATTATTTGCATTATTGTTGGCTTGACTTTGCCCGATGCTTACATTGTTTTGCAATATGCGCTGCACTACTCCTTCAATGAGCTGAGATTGTGACTGTTCAATTAATTGAAGCAGCCGTTCGGTATTATCTACGGTGGTCGCAGATGTTACGGCTGCCGAAGGAGAAGCCATTTGCATAGAAGCAAATTTCTGCATAGCTTCAGTATTTGATTTGACCAATGCACTTATCAGTTCTTGATTATCAACACTGTTTCCGCTAAGGGATGTTGATTCCATTTTATTGAGACGCAAATTAATTTCTTTTTGCCCCTCAATAAGCTGTTGCAGGACAAGCGTATTATCAGCAGACATTGCCGTAACATTTTGCGGCGCAACTGTCTGAGGCGCTTGTTCAAAAGCCTTGGCAATCGCTGCCAAAGCCTGTTGTTGAGCTTCTTTATTTTGATTTATATACTGAGCTAAAGCTAATTGATTCTTGCTTAAACTGGCACTTATTTTTTCTAAATTTTCCGCCTGCATTTCGCCCTGACGTTTCAGCAAATTATCAAATGCTTCGGCAAATTGTTCGGCAAAATCTTTGCCTAAAGAAATTTCCATGTTGCCGCCGGAGACAACCTGAACCGGCTGTGCAACAGTCGGCTGGACCTGCGGTTGGACGGTTTGAGAAATAGCTTCTTCTAAGATTGGGGTACTTTTTTGCGGCGAATCTGCTGTTTTAAGCGGTCCTTTACCATTTTTTTCGTTCAGGTCGTTGATATAATCCTGTAATACCATACCGCCGGGTAATGAACTTAAAATGCCGTATATGCTACCGGGAAGCTCCAGCAACATTTTATCAAATTCAAGCTTACGTTCCGGAGAAAATATGTGCA
The DNA here is from genome assembly GCA_902763535.1 of uncultured Pseudomonadota bacterium. GTDB lineage: Bacteria > Pseudomonadota > Alphaproteobacteria > RF32 > CAG-239 > CAZU01. The sequence goes on from CACWSG010000005.1 coordinate 107,395, forward strand.
TTTGACGATAGATGTTAAGATACCGTTGAGCAACTACAACGGGATCTTCTTCACCATTACGCATCGCCTTACGGCGAGCCTCATTTATATCGTCATTATCTGCCATAGCGTTTTCATGCAACCTAAACTACAATCAACATATTGTAGCCTATTGCTTGTAAATTTAGTGTTAACAAAATGATATGAAATGTAAGATTTTATGTGATTTCGGTTACGGCACGCAAGTTTCCATCACGATTAATTTGCACAACTCTTAACTTTTGATGCATTTCTTCAATGGTTTTTTTGCGATCAATACTGGGATAGGTGTGCAAAATACGATCAGTAAAAGCTTGATAAGCTGCCTCAGAACTTTCTGCGTGGATAGTGGCCAGACAGTTATCGTGACCTGATCCCATCAATTCCCAAATTGCGCCAGCGTTAGAAGTAGAAATCTCACCTCCGATGATAGCATCAGGCGTGAAACGCACAACCAAGTCAATCACTTTGGCATAGTTCAAAGCGTTGGTTTGTTCAGTACGCGACAAAGTTATGTGAACACGATTAGGATGGGGAACAACCAATTCGCGCGTATCTTCAATAGTCAATATACGCTTGTTAATATCAAGTATTTTCAATAAGTTATTCAAAAAAGTAGTTTTACCGGTAGCCGTAGCACCCGAAACCAAAATATGGTCACCGCGCTTGATACTAAGCAACAATCTTTCATAAGGATCTTCCGGTTCTTTAATATCTTTGAGCGGATTTATTTTGTGTAATTTTTCACCTTGCACCAACCCATAATCGCCCAAACCGAATGAAACATCTTCTGCATGCACACGAATGGTCAAAGCTATACCTCCGGTCAAATCGCGATTATCATACATTACATTTTTGCCGCAAATTGCTGAAAAACGGTGTTCTCCCGGTATGGTAGCATAAACAACCGGATTGCCTTGAACCGGATCAAAGGGCAGTTCATAGGTGTTGGCTATGATATACAGTAAGTCTGTTAAATATTCTTTGGTCAATTTTTCATCATTATAAGAAACCCATGGGTAGGCTCTTTTACCACGCAAACGCAACCAAACTTCACCAGCATGATTTATTGCCAGTTCCTCAATTCCATCTTGAGTGTACCAATATGACAGCGGACGCAAAATTGATTCTAGTACTGTAAAACTCATAACAATTACTCCTTAGAATAATGAGGGAACACTGCCACTTGATGATGACGATGAAGACGATGTTTGCGCAGCAGAGCTTTGACCATAGTTACCGCTGCTTCCACCATAGGTTGGCGGTGGCGGCGGTGTCAATTTGTTTACAGCCGGTGCATTATCTATCATAGCCGAATTGGATGCTCCTGCTGATTTAATGTTAACTTGATCAGGATTGTACACTACCTCTCCGGCGGCTTCTCCTTTCAAAGTACTGGTAGGACCACCGGGACCATAGGTTTTCTCTCCCGGAGACACATTGGCCGAAGTCAAAGTAACATCCTTATCAATAAGTCCTTTGCCACCAGAACTCATTTGTTTTTCACTTTCTTCTTTGTCTCTCTCAAAGTTGCGCAACCACAAATCAGTATTAGGATAAACAATAATACGAGTACCATTGGGAACATAGGTCATAGCTTTTACATTCGTCTTATCTGCCAAGATTTCATCAAACAAACTTTGCATATCGTCCAAAAAGTTTTGACGAGCATCGCTGGCAGCCTGCTGCTTGGAAGTCTCGGTACTGCCATTAGAATCTTCAGCTGACGCCATCATGTAAGCAACCGATGAACTTAAAACTGTCGTTAAAGCCGGTAAAGTGTATTTTTTTAGCAATTGTTGGTCAACATAACCCAAAGCACCTATGCGACCTTGAGCATCAGCAGTCTGTCCTCCGAATACAAATATCGATCCATCCGGACGAATCAGACGCTCCCATGATATTTGAACACGAGCCGAATCCGAAGTTGCTTCATTAGGTCCGGCAATACTGCCAAATGAACCTATTAGCCTTGAACCGGCCGGAATGATAATATTGCGACCTTCTTCCGCATAAACATTGCGCTCGACATAGGCGGTAACCGGTGCCGGATTATTGGTATCAATTGCACGAGCAATGACGGCGGGAATAGGTTTATCTGAAAACATCATTTCGCTCATATCAACTCGCCAAGAAACTATCGACTTGCCAATACCTTGTTCTGACCAATCTTTTTGGTAACCATCAAAAGATTCGCGGCGCATTCCTGAACTTATCCTTCCGACGCTTATACTGCCGCGTCGTTCTTTCATTGCGGCTTCTAATGCTGCCCTTCTTGTCGGATCATAGCGTTCACCGGGGCCATATCCACCTCCGGGACCTAAATTACCGGCAGGACCTGTACCTGTACCATAAGCACCACCGGGGCCGAATGTTCCGGTTGGAACAAAAACATCTTTTTTAGAACTTTGTTTATCGGACAATTCTTGTAAATCAACTCCGGCAACATCTTCCGTACCGATAAGGTTGCCATCGTCATCAACTATCAGTCCGTCAGGCATACGATAACCGACTACTTCGCCTTTATCATTGACTACATCATTATTATCCATTATCTCGCCTAAATATTCACCATCAGGGGTCAGAGCTATACCCAAAGACTGAAAATATTGTTCTCCCTTATTTAATATAATATCTTTTGTTTTTTTATCTTCCTTCTTTTTATCATCCATAATTGAAGAAATTTTATCGTGTTCTACCCAGCGGCGCTGCAATTGGTCCATTATATCTTTATTTATTTGCGATTGATTATCTATATCAGACTGCCGTCCGATGACATCTCCGTTGTTATCAATTATTGTTCCATCAGCATCGATTTTGCCGATTATATTACCATCAGCATCGCCAAGCTCACCATTTTCATTAACTTGCCCTACAACTTCACCATTTTCATTCACAATTGTCCCATCCGGCATTATATATCCGATGACATTGCCATTCTCATCCAGCATGACTTTGCCTTTTGAAGCATCGTTTTCATCAGGAATTTCTTCTTTGGCAACAACTTTCTTTACAATAGTTTTTCGGTAGTATTGCAGAGGCGTTGCTTGAGCGATGGTTTCTTTTGCGTCATTTTTTATTTGACCATCATTATCTATCTTACCGATAACAGTGCCTTTTTTATCAATTACATCGCCATTAAGCTGCAACTCTCCCAAAACTAATTTTTGCTTATCTCTAATCAAATAGTCGCGCGATCCTCTTGCAACTACTTGACCATCTTTGACTACAAAACCTTTATCCAAAGTTCCTAAATTTTGATTATTAAAATCAGAAACCTCACCATTAGTATTAATTAGTCCTGCCGGAGATCCGCTTTGATCATAAACATAAAAATCATTCAGAGCATAACCGACTATATCGCTACCCGAATAAACATTACCATCAAAATCTACTCGACCTATTCCTTTATATTTGCTATCCAGTACTTTTCCTTGGCTATCAATATAGCCCATAAATTTATTGTTAAGGTCAAGAGCTATTCTATAACGCATAATCATACCTACCGGTAATCCGGAATTCGAATTGACATTTCCATCGGGTTGTTGATAGCCGGATATGCTGTTTTTATCATCGATAATACTTCCGTCATACAGAGCGAATCCGGTAACTTTACCATCGAATCCGATGACAGGGTCATAATTTACGATGCCGCCCATCCATTCTCCGGCAGAATTGTATAATCGTCCGTCATTGCTTACACAACCTAAATTTTCGCCTTTTATTCCCGCAACCATTCCTTTGTAATCAGGATATCCGATTACTTGCCCCGAAAAATCAATAACCGGCGCCTGCCAGACGGTAGCACCCACAACAGATCCTCCCTCGCCGACAACCCAGTGATTTCCCAAAACATCTCCGACAAAAACTCCGCGATAATTATATACCGAACCCTGTGATGAAATCACGCCCAACAGCTCGCATTTATCATTTTTAGCTCCGGTATAGCCAACAACAGAACCGACAACTACCCCATTGTTGTCACTTACCAAACCTCTTTCCAGCAGATATCCAATTTTTGCTCCATCTTTGCCGATTACAGATCCGTTGGCATTTATGTAACCAAAAAATTCTCCGTTAAATTTAACAGCCAGACTCTCGCCATAAGCTTGACCGATTTTAGGCATATAATTAGTCCCGCCAAAATTCGTTACGCTTCCATCCGGCAGTATTTTACCAATTTGCTTCATCGACTTGTTCAGCAACGCATTATTTTGGTTGGGCAACCCAACTGATACCCCTTCATAATTGACAGCTGCATTAGCATATACACTCTGAGCAACAGCTTTGTTTTGAGAGCCCACTACTAAACCTTTTCCGATTACTTTATCAGCATCATTGCCGTTAACCTTTACAGCTTGTCCTGCCAAATCTAAATAAGCGTACAAAGTTCCGGCTGCAGTATAGAACGAACTCATTTGCAGCGAACGACCGACTATTTCTCCTTTGGAATCAAACACATACCCCAAGGGGGAAATCTGTATATTCCCTCCCTTATAGCTCATATTAGGAGCAATTCCGCTTATTCCTAAAAAAGTTCCGGAATTGTCATATACCAAGGCTTGATTAAGTGTCGCACCGATAGCTGTGCCTGACAAATTATAAGCCACATTGCCAACCATATATCCAATCGTCGTACCATTGAGGGATATGACAGATCCGTTGCTGACAGCATGACCGACTTGTTCACCTTTATAATTGTATATCGGTCCGGTTGAAACTATACCGCCTTGTAAATCACCATTTTTATCAAAAACATATCCTCTGGTTCCTATCCTGCCGATAACAGAGGTATCTTTATTTACTTCACCATTAGGGTTAACTCTTCCTAAATATCTGCCATTTTTATCGACAGCAACTGCCGAAAAAGGTATAGTATCGCCGATAATTTCGCCGCTATTATTAGCTACTCTTCCATCGGCGCGAACTCTACCTACAACATTTCCATCATTTAAAATCATTCCATTATAGCTGATAAGCCCTATATACTCTCCGTTTTCATCAAAAGCATAGCCGGTGTTTACCAAACGACCGATAATGGCATTTTTAGTGTCATAAACATATTCATTAGCCTTGATATAACCGATTGTTTCCGAGTTAAAATCGGTTACTTGCCCGCCGGGAACAACGCTGCCGATAAAGTTACCTGAAGTGGAAACAACCATACGAGATGATATTAACTTACCATCCAAAACATAGTCTTGTCCGATTTTGCGGTACGCATAACCGTCAGGGGTGACTATACCAATTTGTCCGCCGTTTAAGTCGCTATATGCGCCATCTCCGGTTATACGACCGGAAATTTTGCCTTCATCATTGTAAACCAACCCGGGAAATATTACCTGCCCGACAACTTCAAAATATTCATTAACCACCAATCCGTTAGGTAAAGTTTTACCCATAGACTGTCCTGAAGAGTTTCTCACAATTCCGTCGCTGCCTACCTTGCCCAAAGTTTTAGCATCGTTTCCTATGGCAATTCCTTGAGGCACAACTCCACCGATTAATTTACCTTTAGTATCAAGAACCAAACTATCGGCAGTAACGCTGCCCAAAATTTTGTTTTCGGAGCTGATAACTTTGCCATCAGGAATAACTTTGCCGATAATATCACCGTTAAAATTAATTGCCGTAATTTCTTGCGCCGAAACACTACTTGCCAAAATCAAGCCAACAATTATCGGCACTATTTTTTCAACAAACGCATTTAGGGAGGTTTTAAGCATTTCAGTTCCTCCTGTTTTTGGCGACTTCGCCTAAAATATAGCCGGCAACTTTTTTATCCAAGTCAATAAATGAACCGTTACTCTTGATACTGCCAACTATTTCCCCTTTAGTATCAACAACTTTTCCTGATGATGTAAGTCGTCCTCTATACTTGCCATCATTTCCCAAAACAGTGGCTCCTATTTTATATATTTTGCCTAACACATGACTGTTCATGTCTGCTGCTAACCCACCTGATAAAACTTTACCTATTACTGTACCATCAAATCCTGTAATTTGACCATCAAAATTCACATAACCCACAACTTTATCATTACTGGATATAACTATATCACCACCGACCAACTCGCCAATTATTTTGCCGTTGTAACTAAGCACATTACCATCCGGAAACACCTTACCGATAACAGAATTATTGACATCAACAACACTTCCGTTAGGAATAGCAAAACCTATAATCTTACCATTGAAATCTATGACCACACCTGTATTAAACAAATTAAGATTTTTATCACTGCTACCACCGGGGAATATTACTGTAATCACTTCCCCTTTAGAATTGACAACATCACCAATAGAATTCATCAAACCGCTATAATTTCCGGTAACATCAATTACCGGTCCTTCAGAAAGAACTTCTCCAATAACTTGTCCCGTGTTGTTTACAACCTTACGATCATGAGTGATTGAAGCTGCCTCTTTACCATTTCCGTCAATAACCTTACCATCAGATGTTGCATAACCTATGTATGATCCGTCATAACCGATAGCAACACCGCTTTTAATGACTCGTCCTTGATATTCACCGTTTAAATTGAAATAGAAACCTTTAGAGTTCACCCTGCCTATATTTTCACCATAGCGAGTAATAACTTTACCATCCGGAGCGGCAATTCCCACTATTTTGCCTTGCAAGTCAATAACTTCACCTTTAGGTAACAAAGTACCGGTTATACCATTATACTCGCCATATCCGTTGTTAACTATTTTACCTTGAGAAACACCGGAAGCATCATAAACATTTCCATCAGGGAATAAAAAGCCTATGAGCTTGCCGGATGCATCAACAACAGACGAATCTGATGGATAGGCCGCTCCGAGAATATTTTTTTCCGGATTCAAAACAAGGTTGTCAGATGACAGAGTATTTGATGTTTTGCCATAAATTTTCACTTTTGCTTTATCATCAACACTATTGATGAATTCACCATTGAATTTATAGGCATACCTTTCACCCAAAACTTTTCCGATATAGACACCCTTACTGTTAAAAACATCACCTAGCAGACCGACACAACCTATCGGTTCATTTTTATTATTTATCAAAATATTGTTGGCATTGACATATCCCAAATAATTGCCATTGATATCAACAGCTGCCCCCATTTTGCCAACCGCGCCGATAAATTCTCCTTTTTCATTAAGTACGCTTCCATCAGGATTTACACATCCGACAAACTTGTTAGTGGCATCTTTGACAACTCCTGAAAAATCGACATTTCCCAAAAAGTTGCATTTGTTATCAAAAACGCGTCCGCGCGGTAAAACACTGCCTATGTAATTACCCTCCTCATCCAAAGCTATTCCTTCAGGAGTAATTTGATATTTAGTATCTTCTCCGCCATTTTTTATTTTTCCATCAGCATCCAGATAGCCTATGATATTGCAACCATAACCAACTATGTTACCAACTTTAACCATTTTAGCAACAACCTTGGAACCGCTTTGGTCGCGAACCAATCCATTGGGCAAAACTCTACCTACTACCTGTGATTTTTCATTTTCTATACTGCCGTCATTTTGCAATTTTCCTAAAATAGTACCTGCCGGTGTTATTGGTATACGTTCGAATGAAACCAATTTACCAATCACCGTATTTGACGAATTGAATACTATTTCTTCACCTGCATAACCTATTATATCACCTTTAAGATTGGTAATTTTGCCGTCCTCGCGCATTTTACCGATAACTTCGCCTTTTACATTGAGCAAATTACCATCTTTGTCAACATATCCTATCACATTGCCGTTTTTATCATAAGCAACTTTTAATGTTTTGCCCATTAATGGTGAATCAGCAGCTACGACAGCTCCATTATCATCGACTTTACCAATAATTTCACCATCGGCGTTGACAACTTCACCCGTAGGCAAAGTAACTCCCATAACTTTACCATCGCCATCAATAACGGTGCGACCGGTTTTGGCAATACTACCGATATTCGTACCATCTTTATCGACAACTGACCCATCAGGAAGCACACGCCCTATAACATTACCATCCTTGTCAACCACCGTACCATCAGGCAAAGCTCTTCCGATCAGATTACCATTTGCGTCATAAACTGCCCCGATATCAGTCGTGCTACCGATAGAATTACCATTAAAATCCAGCGCCGTACCATCCGGCAAAACTTTACCGATGACCTTGCCATCATCATTAATAACCTCGCCATCCGGAGTAACATAGCCAACAGGATTAGAAAATTCATCATATACGGTTTTGCTGTTTTCGGCGACACCTATAACATTACCATCTTTATCCAAAATCAGCCCGTCAGCAGAAACTTTTCCTATAATATTGCCGTTTTCATCACGAACATAGCCGTCTTTGTCAATAACACCTATCTTTTTACCATCAGGACCTATTGCCGCTTGCAAAGCCTTGCCGTAATCAGCATCTTCCGCCTTAGATGTTGAACTTTCACAATAACGACATTCTTCTTTGTTAACCGCATTTCCGCTCACCGGAACTTTGGCCGACTTCATGCTTTCCGAGCCAAGATTTACTTCATGCCATGAAATTATAAAATTATTCTGAACATTGCCTGCTACCACAGGATTCCAGCTCATGGTTATATGGCAAGTATCTTTGCCGTTTAAGGTTTCACCGGAGCATTTATCTGAAAAGACAAATCCTGCAGCCGGCGGATCAGCCAATTCTACTGATGCAATTTTTATGGCTGCCTTACCATTAGTACCTAAAGTCAAAACATTTTTCGCCTCAGTTCCCAAAACGACCTCTCCCATAGGAATCGGATCAGGAGTGGCCGTTAAAGGTATTTCACTCTCAATGGTTGAAAATTCAATTCCCTGAGCCGGCTCAACATTCTGTACTTTTTCAGCACCAAAAACATCGGCATTGTCGGTGAAAACCGGCTCTTCATAAAGATTTTCGTCATCACCGCTGCTCATCAAAAGAATTAGACCAAAAATAAATATAAGTAACGACGAAAGACCAATTATCAAAATGATGGTATTGGTCTTTTTTACATATCTTTCAGAGTTTGTTAATTGATCATCACTCATATTTTGCTCTATTGTGTCCTAACTACACTGCAAAAAACTCCGCTCCGGCCAAGCGAACTGCATATACTATCGCCTTCTTCCAAGTTTTTGACCGGACCTACCCTCAAGTGAAACAACTCACGTCCTTGCCCATCCGCCGGTGCGTCTACTGAGAAAAATGGCGTAAATTTGCTAAGCTCTTTATATTTTGTAGATAACTTGCCCCACAAACTCTCCAAATTATTGACATCACCATCGGTACCGAGCTCTATTGATATGTTTTGACCGCCATCACCGCTAAAACCATATCCATAGGCAAACTGCGGAGCAACTCCGTATCCGCTGCTTGATTGATCCATGCTTATGTGTTGCATTTTAGAATAGTCAAAATTATCTGCGGCATTACCCCCGAATCCTCCGCCCATATTACCGGATTTAGCATATTCCGGAACTATAATTTGACCTTGTCCGGTTTGAATATCAGCCTGTCCCACCGGAGTCATACCATAATTGCCTGTTCCATAAGCACCACCGCCCATTCCTCCTTGATTGTAGTTAAATCCCTGAGAACCACCTTGGGAAGCGCCTTGGGGTGCATAGTTGCGATTGATGTTATTATCAATTCCCGTAGTTTGCTCGTTTGGAATAGCAGGTCCGACATCCCATGTCGGCGGCAAATAATCAGCAGAATCGACAGCATATTCCAAGCCGCTTTCATCAGAACGACGCATTTTGATACAAATAATACGTTTACCATTGCGCAAAACCATATCACCGACGCCTTCAACAACTATTAAGCGGTTATCCGGTCCCTTAGCGCGAAATCCGACAGGAACTTCAACTCGCTCTACAATCATGCTGACAACAGGTCTTTGCACCATATTCAAAGACTTTTTACCTAAATCTATATATGTGAATATATTATCACGCCAAACTCTTTCCGGAGCTATAACAACATCGTCCGGATTGGGAACATAAACCTCTAAATCAAACTTAAAATCACTGGGATCTACCGGTATTGATTGTATCCAATCGCTTTTTTGAAATCGTTTGGTGTATGTCGAAATAGCTCCTTTCGATCCGCTTCCGCCAGCACCTGAACCTGATTTGCCACCGCTGTATGGGGAAACTCCATTCCCTGAATTAGGGACATTGTCGTTAACAACCTCAATATCAATAATAGCGTTGGTCAACCGTTCAGTGTTAACAGCTTCAGATTTAAGGTAAAACACATAACGATTACCTGAACGACCAAAGACAATCGCGTTGGTATCAACACCAACCTGCGCACCGCTGCGCGGATACAGCAACAGTGTATTTGGTCCGGATATCTGACCATCAAATGTGTTTTGATCGCCAAGATAAATGTCTTCAATCAGCTCCCACTCCGGAAAATTAACCATTGTTAACATTCCTTCGCGAACACGTATAGGCAGCACCAAATCAGGTGTCCAATAGTATTTAGAATAGGCCGGTCTGCTTTGACCTTCGCCAAGATTTTGCAAAGGATCCAACCATGCCGCCTGTGTCATACCTAAAGAGTTAAATCCGGCATAATCCAGATTCATGGGCGTATAATTGCCTTGTGATTGATCGGCACTTGTATCCATTATTTGTTGATTTACCTGAGCTTTAGCCGCGCCAAATGACACACTTCCGGCCACAGCAATCATCAGCATAAATCTTTTCATATTAAGTATTTTCACGACCAATCTACTCCACGCTGTTGCGACTTAACGCATATTTTGTAACAGTAAACCCTAACGGGTTTTTCAATCTTTCGCCATATTTAACCGTTTTGCGGCGATACATAACACTTAGTGAAGCCGTCCAATAACTTATTTCCGGCTTTGTTGAATCCGGATAAGTATCGCTTGCTTCATACTCAACCTGCCATACACCATTAGTTAACTCATTTATGGAAAGAATCCTTACCTTGCGTTCCATACCTTTTTCCTGAATAACCGACAAAGCCTTTTTGCCAATATTATCCCAAAAATCCTGATATATTTTAGCAGTTGACATTTCTTGAATCGTGCCGCCCGGCATCCAACGCGATTTTGCAACATCGATATCGCGGGTAAAAGCACTACGTTGCAACACATAATCTCTCACAAAAACCTCAGTAATTGCACGACGATTGCGCAATTCTCCGGTTACCGGCATAATATTATAAACTTGTTCCGATTGATTTTGAAAGCTTAACAAAAACGGCTCTACTCTATACAGAGGAACAACCTGAAAAATAGCTAAAATCAGCACAATGTTGCAACACAAACTCAGCGCCGTGATAACGGCAAAAGCGCGAGCAGTCCAAAGATAACGCTTTTCAGCGACATTAGCAACAAACAAATTATCACTACTCTTAGAAGAGCGACGAGGAGCAGCCGCATTGGGCGCACGCCTTCCTGCTATCATACGCGGTTGTGGTTGTCCATATTTAATCTCTTCTACCATTTTTGTCTTTCAAAAAATTAGATTGTTGCAACGAACCAATCCGGCAATGTATGAGGGAGCTCCACCTCTATGCATGCACAAGGCGACAATTTCAACTCATCAATACCCGTACCAATTCCGACAGGCTCAGGCTCATAATAAGAACCATAGCACCCTGACAAAGCAAATAAAACAAACAAAATCAAAAGCTTAATTTGTATTTTCATTTAGATAGGCCCTTTATATATAATAGCATACAGTATACTTTATAGTAAAGTATACTGTTTTATTTTAAATGTCTAACAGTAGAAATATACTTATCAACAAATTAGAATATATTAACTTCTGTTTGCGAATAACGAATGACGGTAAAACCCAGCGGATTTATTAAACGATAAAACGAAAAGGCTCTGTCAGGAATGAATCTTGCGGTGATTGAGGATGTCCAATATCTTACTTTAATACTGTCAGCACTTGATTCCTGCCCTGCCTGATTGGGTAAATCGTATGTTTTAAAATCGACTTTCCAAATTTGCGAACGTTCCCCGCCTTGCCTTGTAATTGATGTAACATCAACCTCTCTGGTGATCGGTTGGCTGATTATTTGTTCCCATGTGTTTACCAAAGGAGCACCAAATTCGTTATATACTGCCGGCGAAGATAAGAAATTTACCATGCCTCCGGCCATCCATCTTGTCTGCATTTCTAAACGGTCATGGATTATCGTGTTGCGCAATGTAACATATTGTTTAATGTACATTTTCATGAGTAAATCTTTAGAAGGCATATCAAAAGTAATGCCTTCACTACTGACCAAATCATCAGAACTGCTGTTCTTAATCAACAACAAAGGCTCAACCGTAACACGCGGTGCTAACCTGAACAATGATAAAGACGCCAAAACCAAGAAACTTACCGTTAAGACTGCGGTGAGAACAAAAAATCTTGAAATCCACAGATAATAAAACATCTTAGCCGAATGCTCGGTCTCATCAATTTGCTCAATATATTGAGGTTGGTTTGATGTGCTTCCGGAAATTGCTTTTATATCCGAATTATTCTCAACTTGTTGATTAGAAATTTCATTTTCACTCATTTAGTAATTAGCGCAATACGCCTCCTCTAAATCTTTATATTCTTCGCTATTCTCATCTTTTACCTTCTTTTGATACTTTTCGGTTGCCTCTCTGTCGGCTTTTGCTCTTTTCAACTCAGCATTAATATCATTATCATCGGCAGATGACATAGACAACTCTAAATCAGCCTCAGTATCAAGTTGTAAAACGCTTACTATCTTATCTATGGTGTCTTTTTTCACCTTAGCCGGTTTATTGTTATTATCCACTTTAATCTGTCCCAGCAGCGTGTTTACTTTGTTTAATGATTGATTCTTGGCTGCCTTCAAACGACTGATGGTTAAATTATAATCGGCTTGTTTTGTGAGATCATAATCATTACTTACAGTAAAACCATATCCCGCTAAAAGTTCTCGCAATTCTTTGATTTGATCATCATATTTTTGTTTCATTTCTTCTAGTGATTGTTTCATCTTCTTCTCAGATTCCGCCTGCCGCAAAAAGTCACCGATTTGGTTGCGCGAGAGCTCAGCCTGTTGTGCTATAGCTAATTGGTTTTTCTGATCTTGGCTTAATTTTTTAGGACTGGTATCTTCTATTTTGAAGCTATCATTAAATACTTCATAAACCGTGCTTTTAAATGAAATATTATTGTTTTCGTCGGCATCTAAAAGCATACCAAGTTCACTGTACGGACAATTTGTCTCGGCCGGCTCATTATCATTACCAAAAATACTTGAATCAATATTCACATTGCCATCATAAAAAGTCAAAAATGGCTTGCTCTTCTTAAGCTCAATCAACAAACATTTAGGCAAATTCTGAGGATTGAGATCGGTGCGCCTAATATATTGATCATCGTCATTGTCATATGTATAAATATAGCTGCCTTCGTTATCTTCATCTTCTTCTTTAACCACATTAACATCCAAAACCACCCCTGTGTCACCAATTCGACACGGCATAATTCCACCGCGCAAAAATGCTGCAGATTCACATCCTTGGGTTAATGCACTTTGAAGATTAAATTTCTTTTCTATGAAAGAGTAATCTTGCAACATAAGCTGCCATATCTTAGGAATTTCTCCGCCGTAATTTAAAAAGTCGCCACGACTGATTCCGCGCAATTTGCGCATATCAGCCAAAAGCTCGTCTTTGTCATACATCGGCAGCTTTAATTTGCTTTTTTTGTTGTTATATGTGTTATAATTTTTCGAACTGTAAGCCTTGACATTTGAATAATCGGTCATGTCAAAGTGAAAAACTTCACGAACCGGCGGTTGGCTCAAATCGCTCATTGGATAAGGAGCTTTAAGGTCTCGAGCTCTGGGCAAAGCTCCCACAAAGAATCCTTCGGTTTCAGGCGAAGTATCTAAGGTTGCTAAGTCAGCAAAGACAACCAAGTCTTTCAAACTATATCCGAAAACACTCTTGGTTATGGTCATGGCTTTTAGGCGATTTATCATATTTTGGTGAATAGATGCAACTTGTGCTGCAGATGTCGGTAAATATAAATCATCTCCCAGAGCCAACATCTGTGAATAAGCATCATCAACGATGGAATCTATATTTCCCATAATTTCGGTAACTATCTCGCCGGCAGCAGATGTGACTGCCTCCTTAAACGACGGCAAATCATCCGGAATTATATTTAAAATTTGCGAAACACTATTAAAACGCTCTCCTAAATTCTGAGTATACTGCTGCAAAATTCTGCTCTTCTCCTGATTAAATCCATTGTACAAAGCCCAGACACTTTGTGGAATTGATGAGCCGGCAGTTTCACCTGAGCTTTGCTTTTCAGCTTTTGAATCTTCAATTTGCTGCTCCAAATTATGCATCTGTTTTTGCAAAGCATCTCTTTGCGATTTAGCCTGATCCAACTGCTTTTTCAAAGCATCAAAATTATTGTCTTTTTTATTCTGAGCAACTTTTCCTGACATTTCAGATGATATTTCATCATATTTTTGCAATTTATTTTTAGAGGCACTATCATCCAAGTAATTTAATTCTTTTGATGAGGCGCTATCCATTTCTGCAAAAGATTGGTCTTCCGAATTGCTGGCTATATCACCGACTTCATCACTCAAACTTTTAATTTTTGCAGAAACTTCATCAATTTGAGCTTTAAGATTTTTTTGCTGCTGCAACAAATTAGCATCAGCTTGCGTGCTGGCTGCACTATTTTGGCTAAAAAGTGTTTGAAGAGCTGTATCAACAGCAGCATATTTTTCATTTAACTGAGTCTGATATTCGGTCTGACTAAGGCTGAGAGGTTCTTCAGCATTGCTAAGTGCAGATAATATTACATCAACAACATCACTTTCAGTAAATCTTTTCAGATAAGCTCTGATATTTCCTTCCTGATTATCAAGATTTTTTCGACCATATTTATTTTGTAAATATTGATTATAAAATATTTTGGTATCATTCCATATCATTTTGCGATTATTGGGAGTTCCCCAAGAAGAAGCATTTTTACTCAAGTCTTTAGATGCTTCGGCACCAATTTGCCAAGCTAACATCGTCGCCTTACGATTTTCTTCCTTAGTTTTGTCCGAGGTTGAAGCGCTCACGCCTTCGCCTTTATCATAACTATCCTTGTTCTTTTTTACTTTTGATTCAGATTCTTCTAAATCAGCACCTTTAGTATTATCAGCAACATCTGCATCATCTATGGTATCATTGTCAGTTTCCAAATCATCTACCTGTACAGCCGAGTTATCTGAATAGCTGGCGTTACCCTCTTCATTTTCATTAACCGTAGTTTCAGCCCCCTTTGCTACCTCATACGCGTTGAATGCCCAGCCGGATATTCCTTTACGCAAATCATAATCATTGACATTGTTGTTATTCAAGGCGATACCTGACCATGTTTGGTCAACACTATTAAAATATCTGCCGATATATTTTTTGCCGCACTGGTTTGAATCTCTCAGCATATTAAGCTTTTTTTGGTAGTTTTCCTGCATTGATTTATACTGTTCAGCGGTAGCTCGATAATTATCAATATCTCTGATAAAATTGTGAAGAGATAAAGTTTCTGACACGGCATCTTCAACTTGTGACAATTCATTAAAAGCTTCCATGTTTTCAATGTTATCCAGCATGGGAGATGTGTCATCAGACATTTTCGGTGCAACAAAATTCAATCCCATACCCGAAAAACGGCTCTTTTTGGCTTTTTGAGTCTCATCTTTGGTTTGCTCAACATCTGACAGGCTGGACCTGTTGCTTTTATAAAGCATTTGGGCATATCCCATCGGAACACTTAAAGTTGTGCGATGTGAACTATACAAAACTTCTGAAGTTGGTAAGCTGATTAATGATACTTTATTATCTTTTTTATTATCTTTTTTTACTTCAGGTTGCACTTCAATAGACATTATAACATCAATGGCTTGTTTTTGCGCTTTTAATGCAGCTACTCTTTCCCACATTTTAATCAAATCTTCTAATGTGGAAAGAGCATAGCCGTACTTGGCTAAAATTTCGTTATTTCCTTCCACACCGCAAGCTTCCCCTTGACCGCCTTGAGAACAACACTCCTTAGCGCTTATAATTTTCGAACCAATTTCTCCGCCGTCCGACAGCTCATCTTTCATAACCTGAATTGCGGCATAAATATTATAAATATTGTCCATATAAAAGCTTTGTCTGCGCCGTTGAACCAATTCTTTTTGTCCCGGCTTATAACTCAACAATATCTCCTGTAATTTAAGCGACATTTTGGTCACATTTACTGAGCCTAAAACACTGCCGCACATTAAAGTATTTTGCGTTCCGCCTATATTGGTAAAAATAAAATTGATTCCCATCGATGAAAAAGCCGAAGTAAGTGAAGATTTCAAGCTGGTGGCATCTTTTTTGATTTGGTTGGTTAGCGATTGAACCTGAGCATAAGTTTTACCCAACATTTTTCCGGTTTCCGTAAGATCTTCGGCAAAATTAACAACCGGCGAAATCGGAATAACATTATATGCTTCTTCTATTGCTTTCGATAAAAAGGCAGAAGACGATTTTGGCGTCATAAACGTCATCAAACCGACCATAGCCATCCAAAAATACTTCTTCATCCTTCTTTCCCCCTTTTTATCCAACAATAACCTCATTTATTTGCGTTTTATCATCTTTTTTGGTATCGCTCTCCTCTTCAGCTTGATTTGAGGCTTCTGCTCCCTTATCTGACGAAGATGCTTCTTGAGCGGGAGCTTCTTCTGCTGTGCTCTTTTTATTTTCCTGTTCTTTTACCTCATAATTACAAACATCGGTAACTAAAGCATTGTCATTGTTGTAGCGACGTTCAATTTTGAAGTTAACATTCTGCATGATTTTTTCCATAGTTTCAGTTTCCAAAGTCGTTAACTCCATTTGAATTATCTTAGAGACCATATCTATTTGCAATAATGTATTGTCTATTGCGGTTTGGACTGTTTCTGATTTACCTTCAGCAGTTTCTCCCAACTCTAAATCCGATGAAGAATCATTGGCCGGATCAACCGAATCTGACAAGTAGACATTCGCTTGATTAAAACCGGCAACATTGCTGACTTCTATATCTTCGTTAATTTGAGCAATGCGTTTTTCCGAAGCGGCAATAGTATCAGCAATATCTATACTGGGACTGTATTTTTGCTGAGCGGCTGCTACTATCTCAATTGGTGTTTGTGTTTGCTCTGCTGGAGTTTGATTGCTGTTACTGTTGCTGCTTTTATTTGTTTTTTTATTATTCTTCTTATCTTCATCTTCTTTGAGTTTTGATTTTAATTCCAAAACTTCAGCAATATTTTTTTCTCTTCGTTTAACAATTCCAGCCGTAGTTTCTGCAAACTGTTTATCAATTGTGATAATATCTCGAGCAAGTTTTTCTTTAATTTGAATTTTGCCTGCTTCCAATTGTATAATATATTGTGTCATTTGTAACTCTTCGGCTTCCATTTGTCCCTTTTGAAGTAAATCTGCGCTTGCAGCCATCTTTTTATGATCTTCTTTCATAATTTTCAAATCTTCTTTTGCCATTTCAATTTTGCCGTTGAGCGTGTCGGTATCAATCTCAGCTTGATTTTTTAAGTTATTAATGCGATTTTCGCGATATTCATCAAGCTGAGTTATTTTGATGGCATCATCGGCAATGGCGCGAGTAAGCTGGACAATCTTATAAGTCTTTGAATCTTTAATTGATCCCATAAATCTTTTGGCATTTCCTGCCATTTTCACAGCACCGGCCAAAAACTTGTATTTTTGAACATATTTTTGACATTTTTGAGATGGGGTTTCAACACCACTGTATTGTTCTTTTACACAATCTCGAACTTCTTTAATTTTCTTCAGTCCGTCACCTATACCTTTGGCTATTTTACTTTCATTAATACTGGTAATTTTTGCTTGCACCAAAATAATTTTTTCTTGTATCCATGTACTTATTTTACCGGCAGTTTCCGCCAAACTAATTTCAAAAGGAATAACAGCCTCAGCCTGTCGTAACGGGAAGGTCAAAAAAACTGCCAGAATAAATAAAAACCATATATTACATATTTTATGCATACAAATTATCCTCCGCTTTTAAGGCCGCATATTTCTTTTTCAGCATCATATTCGTAGTCATTATACACATTACCGGATAAATTAGTAATTTTCTTAATATTGCTGAGAGCCGCCGTGCGCGATTCCAAAGATACTATAATATTCAGTCGATTGGCTATGTTGGCTAATCTTGCAATTATCTGACGGTTCATTAAGCTAAGTTCTGCTGTGCTGGTCGTTACATCATCAGGTGTTTCCTGATCAATTTCAAAATTAGCTTTCACCGCTTGAAAGTACAATTCTGAAGCATAGCGCCCCAACAATGTTTGGGTATTATTAATCGTTTGCATAACTTGGTCAGCACCTGGTTTCATTGTCTTTATAACACGACAACGATTATAACCAGTGTTGCCGATGTCATCATCTCCCATCGGTGTAAGCCATAAATGATCAGGCTGTCCCTTAATTTTTTTACCGGCAAAAGCCTCAGGAATTAAGGAAATAGACAATATCAAACTGATGACTATCAAACTAATTTTTTGCAACATTTGACTTCTCCATTCCGTTGGCTACAACATTTTCTGATACAAAGGATTTTCTTTTGATACTCGGAGCAGATGAAACATTATCCTTTGATAAAACATCTTGCTGCTTTAAATCGTTATTTACAGAAGTTTCTTTTGATATCTTGCTTACTGCATCAAAAGTGTTTGTTTTTTGTGAATCGCCAACATCCAATTTATTTGGCGATAGTTTTTGCAAAGATGATGAAGATTTGTTCAATTTTTGAGAAGCATCAACTTGTTTTTTATCTGCATTATCCTCATCGATAATACCAAAACTTTTTCTTTTAGTTGAAGGATCTGTTGATTTTTCCGGTAAATCATTTAACTTTTTAATTTCTTTCGACTTAGACGCTTCTGCACTGTCAGCGGAATCTTGTCTTACATTATCCTTAGTTGCAACACTTGTGCCATTATTGTTGTCATCATAGTCATCATCCATATTACCGCTGTAATAGTACTCATCATCAGAATCCTTATACTCACTATCGGCTGAGGTGCTGTCAATTTTGTTATTAGCATTTCTATTGTCATTATTATCAATATTGATGCTGCCGCCACTACCATCTTTAGAAATTATTTCTACCTGACCATCATCCATATCACCACTGTAATAATAGTCTTCACCACTGCCACCATCGGCATTATTTTTACCAAATGTCCAACCTCTCTGCTTAACTATATCCCTTGCTTGAGTATCTGATGCCTCAAGCTGGCTTAACATATTATTATAGCGATCAAGCACGGCTTCATCCATGTTTGTTGCAAATTCTTTTGCTGCACGAACTTTGTCAATTTTTTCCTGAATAGAATCTTTTTGATCTTTAGCTTTTTGTATCATATCGACAGTATTTTCATCCAAAGCAAACAACTTACCTTCGGTTAATTCGCGCACTTTTACCGAAATACCTTCATATTTTTGCGAGACTTTATCTATAACATTGCCTGCTTTCAACAACACTGTATTAATAATATCTGTACCGGCATAAGAAACTTTGGCTGTAAATACAAAGCCAAGCATAATGAATGCAAAATATATCATTCTTTTATTCATTTGCTTTCTCCTTTTGTACCAGCTTCAGCGGATTTCTTTATGTCGTTTAAGCATTTTTCTTTATCTATCTCCATTTTATCTATTATATTAACTATATTCTTGGTGATTTCATTTCTGTTCATCATAGATTTGGTGTGAACTATATCTGATAATATTTGGGTGCTGTCAGCAGTTAGTGTATTATTTGCCTGAATGGAACAACGCGTGCTGCCTTGCTCATCAGAACAATCTTTAATTGCCTGAATTTGCTGTAAAGATTCTTCGCATTTTTCATACATAAGGCACGGCATAGGTTGCATAGATGCGCCGTCATTATCCTTTTTTGCTTCATCACACTGATCTTTCAATGTTGAGC
Organism: uncultured Pseudomonadota bacterium; assembly: GCA_902763535.1. Lineage (GTDB taxonomy): Bacteria > Pseudomonadota > Alphaproteobacteria > RF32 > CAG-239 > CAZU01. The sequence continues at coordinate 127,435 of CACWSG010000005.1, forward strand.
AAGCATTCATTGCAACACCTTCAGCTCCCAAAGTCGGGGCAATTTCGTATCCGGCTTTTTCTTTTGCTATATTTTCGTGATTACCACCTGAGATAAGCCGCGAAATGATATAGTCTAAGTCAGCTTTAGTATATTTAGCCATCATACAACTGATTTCATAATCGCCGTTATATTCATTTTCATCAATGCTTACATCCTTGCCCTCACCTTTTTTGTTTCGAACCCATTCTTGAAAAACTTGATGTTTATCGCAGGCCAGAGCATATAAACAATCATCGGTTAGCTCTAAAGCGCCACCATCGCCTAAATTACAGCGTTTGACTATGTCATAAGGAATCAACAACTCACCCTGAGCGCTATAACCATTGCTCCGCTCGACCTTTTCATCATCGTCAGCGTTAGCTGCCAGGATATTGCAACTTAATCCCAGCAGTAAAAACCAAATAAAAAGCGCTCTGTTTATCATCTTATTCCCCTTTATTACCGGCAGCATTTTCAGCCTTGTCCGGATCTTGGCATGTAGAAATAAAACTGTCAGACAGTCGATAACTTTTTACATTCATAAATGATCTGGTCATTTGTTCACGCGCCCACAAATTGCTGATTGCATTAAGCCTATCACCAATTTTTAGATTTAGGTCAATGGCAATATCCCAAGCAGCCTGCATATCCTTGTTCTTGGTATTGACAACCGGATCTATTTGGTCATTCTTAAAAGAAAAACTGTCATTATATGCCTGCATTGCCTCCAAATATCCGGCAGCCAAATATTCGGCCAAAGCATTTTCAAGAGAAATACCCGCAAGCTCCTTATCAGATTGTTTTACCTTATCATTAAACTCTTCGGATCCCATATCTTTTCTCAGGCACTGAAAAAACTTTTTATCTGCTTCGCTGATTTTAGCGTCAGGATCATCAGGATTTGTTTCATAGTTATTACGATTCATCACATCATTATAACGAGTTATGCAATCACGCAAAACTCCGTCTTGCATAACTTTGTCAGCATCAAGTTCACAACAGATAGCCAAGCTGTTGGGGAGCAAAAAAACACCTGCCTCATTTGTACCGCTTTTAATGTTTTTTATATTGCTCAAATCAACATCAGCATAGGCTATGGCTGAGGAGTGAGAAACGGAGTAATTATAGCTGTATTGTCCGCCACACATTGTTTTATATGTTTCACACTCCATAGGCTCTTCCATTTCACTGCCTTCAATAAGCTCCTCTCTTGCCCTATCGCAATCCTGTTTCATAGCTTTGCACGCTGATGCTGATTTATTCGCATCATAAGTTGCACAGTTATTTTTATAATTGTCACAATAGCCGCCATGTCCGCCCGAACACTTTTCAGCAGCTATCCTGCAACATACATCATCACCGGCCGGAATGCTGCCGCACATTGAGCTGCAACTTATCTGACAAGCCTCACCATCGCCCTCATCACACTTCTTTTTATATTTAGAGCAACTATAATCATCAGGTCCTTTGGCTAATTGTTCGATTTCTCTTTCGCATTGGACTGAGCCATGGGGCAATGTATTAACCTTGATAAGTGCTGTGGCACTTTCGCAATTTTCACCTTCTTCTTTTCCTTCGCAAGCACTTGAATAAGGTAATGGTTTGCATTCGGCGCATTTTTCGCACGCCTCGTCCTGCGACTTTTCAGCAGCTTTTTGATCTGAGGCAAAAGGTGTGCCATATGAACATTCAGTGCAGTAGTTCACACAACCACTTGCATCATTAGTATCAAGCTCATAGGCATCAATTTGTAAATTTTCTACTTTTTGATTCCAGTTATTCAAGCTGTTGCCAAGTTTTCTAGCCTGATCTTCAAAACCTTTAAGCTCACCGATGGTCATATTACAGATCAATCTCTTTATACGAGCTTTAATGGCCTGTACATTATACTTACAAGCATAAATCAAACTTTTCTGTTCGGCAATGTGGTTGTAAAATTGATTTTTGACACTACGAATACCTTGTTTTACATTATCAATTTGCGCTATATGATTTTGCAACTGATCGCGCAAATTTCTTATTTCATTAGTGACGGCATTAGATTCTTCGTGCTTTTGTAAATTTGCCAACTGGCGTTCAAGTTCCTCTTTGCGAGCTTCATATCTGTCATAATTTGCTTGAAGCTCTGCCCATTGATCTTTGGCTTGTTTGACAACATTTACCAATTCAACCAAATTGTTACCGCACATCTTTATAGTGTCACCGCTATCTTTGATAATAGATTCGCCTTCTGCCAGATAAGCTTGAAAGCGCGCGCCTATTTCTGCAAGATATTCTGCTGTATCCAGAGCTTTTTGATAAACATCCAAAGTTGCGGTATAATAAGCTTCCATATCAGATAAGAAACGAGTTATATCTTCTCTCCACATATCAAACTTTTCCTTCTGCTTTTTATATTCTTTTTCAAGTTTTTGGAAAAATTCTGAAACACTTTTTAGAGCAGAACCCAATGTTTGTACGATTTTCCACTCCATAACATTGGCTTTAATACGATCAATTTTTACCTTAACATTGGTAACGACAGACTGAATCGTTCCGGCAATAGCACCAAAATCAATCGTTATTGCTGCTTGTGCCCGCATCGGCATCAAAAACATTGTCATCAATACTATAATCCGCAACATTTTCATAGTCCGTCTCCTAAAAGTCAACTATACTATATATAATAACACATTATCCGGCAATATCCAAACATTTAAGCTCCCAAACCTAAATATTTAAATATTTTGTAACAAAATTATCTTCGCCATATTCTTTAACCAATTCTTCCACCAGAAGAACATTCTTACGCCCTGAATTGTAAAGCTTTAAGTAGGGTCCCAAGCCGCTCAAATCGACATCCAAAATCACCGACTCTCCGGTTGAAGGACGCGACAATAAAATAGCATAAGGAAAATCACGATAAGAACGGCCGAAGATAAAATCAGTCTCGGCATCGGTTAAATTCCAGTTGGCATAATCTTCCGGCATAGCCTGAGGATTGCGGAAAAATATAACAGTTTGACATTGTCCGCGAATAACCTCGCCTACACCCAATTTATCAATAATACTCGGTTGTTGAAAAGCGCATAGATATGCTTGGCGTTTTTTACGACCTTCTTGCAAACCGATGATAAAATAATCTCTAAACATCGGGTGCTTTAACATCGGCGCCGTCTCATCAATCATAATCAATGAAGGAACGCCTGTCTCACCGGTTTCTGATTGAATACGGTGCATAATGTAGCTAATAACAGCAGGAGCCAACGTTTCATCTTCAAAAATATGCGTAAAGTCAAAGGCCATAAAGCGCTTGCTTTTCAAATCCAAACTATCGCTGGTACCGTTAAAAATATTACCATACTGATCGGGGTTTACCCATTTAAACAATTCACGACGCATATTACCGGTCGGCGAAAAACAGCTCTTATAAAGATTGGTCATAATGCGTTCTTCCGGACGCAAATAGTCAAATGCCGTAGTTACGGCACGAGCAATTTCTTTTTCCGAAACCGAATCGTCAACCAAGGTTATAGCGCGCATCCAACGGCGCAAAAAGGCTCGGTTGTTCGGGGTGTTGCTGCAATCAAACGGATTAAGCGACACATTTTTTTCATCGCCGTCAAAACCGATATAAGCTCCCTGAACAGCATGAGTAAAAATACGCGCACCCAAATGGCGGTCAAAGAAGAAAACCCTCAAATCCGCATGACGCATTGCTTGACCGGCAAGGAAGGTAAGCAAAGTAGTTTTACCTTGACCGGTAGGACCGATAATACAACAGTGCGCCACGGCTGAATCTTCAGATGACACATGGAACTGAAAACGATACGCTGAACCGGAGGTTGTACGAAAAACAGAAATTGCTCCGTTTCCCCAGTCAGATTTTGAAAATCCTTCCGAAGGCTTGTCAAATGAAACCGAACAAGCAACCACTCTTGAAAGATAACGATAGTTGCGCGGCAGAACTTCATAGGTCGGAAACTGATTAAAGAACGATGCCTGAGCAACCCAACCTTCGCGAACCGGTGTTACACCAAACAAACGGCAGATGCGTTGAACTTCACTTTCGGCAAAATCAAGCTCTTCAATACTTGCACCCCGCAACAACATAGTCATAGAATATTCCGTCAAAGCTTGGTGATCAGCATCACTATCTTCAATTGCCGCCAAAACTTCACTATATTGCTCAACAACATTGGATGAAAAACTGGTCATGGTAGCCATGCGTTGTTGTTGCATTAAAAGCGCACGAGCTTTCGGCTTAAATATGGCGTGAATATTATGAAGCAGCACCATTTCGCAATCCAGTGCCAAAAGCGATGTTGTCATAGCTTCATCAACATAATCGCCGGAAGAGCGTATTCCCATTACAATTTCATAAACTTCTTTATCGCCGGAGAAAAATTTAATAATACCTTTTTCATCAGTGAAATGAATATGATCAGCCGTCAACATTTGATTGAGCTGAGCCCCTTGAGCACCATGCACCAAAGGACTGGGTTTGCTGACCGGAGAACAAAGTTTGGCATAAACCGAAAACGGACTATCGGCAGCAGCAGATCCGTCAGTCTCAGCCAAAGGCTCAACTCCGTACTCACTCAAAGTGGCAGTTAAGGCCTGTGATGCATAGTTCAAATCCTTGAGGGCGTCACGACGATCAGGAACCGATAAAACAACATAGTGCGTATTAAAGAAAACCCTATCAACATTTTCTTCCCAAACCTCAGAAACTTTTTCCAACAACGGATTGTTAAAGTTTTTGACATTATCTTCCAAAGGAACGCGTTCACGAACAGTGATGACCCGGCAAGTAACTTGCAAATCGGACATACCATCAATCCAAGCTTTGCGCGCCTCCATCATTGAAGCAACCTTTTCGCTGGATGCGAAGTTTAAATCAACACCTTTAATTCTAAAAACACGCGCTAATGATCCGTTATAGCAACGAATCGTCATTCCGTCAGATAACAGTTTTTCAAACGGCATAAAGTCAGATACTCTTGACTCGGTCGGGTGCGGCAAAACCAAATAACCGAATTTAGTTGCCCACAAACCGGCAAAAGCGGCTGCCGAGATAAAGCCGATGATGGCTACAATAATCTCAGAGCCGGACAGACCTTCAACAAAAATCGATAAAAAATCAAAATCAGGGCGCAAATTTATTCCCCTTTACTTTATAAAGGTTGGTACTTTTTTTGGCTGCTTGGCCAAAGGCTTGAATCATGCTGGAAATATGAGGCTCTTTAGCCCCCAAAAAGATGCAGAATGTGTGCCCCAACAATATCATTATCATAAACCACAGCGGGTTGACATCGACTGTACCCACCATCATAAACAACAACGGAAACTGTATGCCCAAATTCAGCATAACAGGCAAAAATGGTCCCCACAATATTTTGGGAGGATTTGCCACAGCTTTTAGTATCATTTCACGCATAACAGCTCTCCAGCACACATCTCATAGCAGATGATAAAATATTAGCAATCGGTTTGCAATACTGCTTATAAGGTTATCCTATCGTTAATTTGCAGACCTTATTATGATGATAATACGCTTTTTTTATGAATAATCGGTTAATAAAACATTGGCAGAATTAAAGTTTAGACTTTTGTTTAGGGTGATAAAAAAAATTATTCAAAATGGCAATTTTTTATTGCAAAAATAAAATTAATAATCTAGATTTAGCCCTGTTATGTGAGGATAGATGGCCGAGTGGTCGAAGGCGCACGATTGGAAATCGTGTGTACCTCCAAAGGGTACCGTGGGTTCGAATCCCACTCTATCCGCCAATTAAAACAAAACACCCTTTATGGGTGTTTTTGTTTTAATCTGAGATAAGCGAGGATTTGAAGCCACGGACAAAGTGGGTTCGACTACAAGGCAAAGGCAGACGGAGTATGCCGGTCGGCGTTTGAGCCGATTGCCGCAGTGGACGAAGTAATCCCACTCTATCCGCCAATACAAAAAGAGGGTTTTATGCCCTCTTTTTTTGTTGGTTGTGGGATTTGAAGCCACGGACGAAGTGGGTTCGACTACAAGGCAAAGGCAGACGGTTTAGATGTTTTTACCCAGCTCATAGGCTTTGGTTAACAATTCCTGATGTTCATTAATTTCTTTAACTTCGTTAATACCACCGCAAGATAAAACTTTAACAAGATTGGATTGCGGAAAACAGCGCACCCATCCTTGCAGACCCAGCTCAGCAGCTTGCGCAACATTTTTATCATCATCATAAGATGTGGTAATCAAATAAACATCTTCAAACTTATTTTCTTGAGAAAACAACGGATTACATCTATCCAAAAAAGTTTTGAGCTGACCGCTCATCTCGTAATAATAAATCGGCGTGCTAAAAATCAAAACATCGGCATTTTGCACTTTGCCAATCATATCAGCCATATCATCTTTGATAACGCATTTGGCAATTTTTTGACAAGCCAAGCAACCTTTGCAAAAATTGATATTTTTGTCTTTTAAGCTTAAAAATTCGACCTCATGTCCGGCGTCTTGTGCGCCGCGAGCGGCTTCTTGCGCTAAAATTTCAGAGTTACTGCCTTGACGCAGACTTGATGAAACGACCAATACTTTTTTCATGATTTTCTCCCTTCGATGTTATAAAAGTTGTTTATTTATAAAAGTTAGAGCGCACTTTAAGTCAAGATTTTTTTACATCCACCAAAAAAAGCGAGGATAACCTCGCTTTTTTTAATGATTATTCTAATATCATCTACCCCAATGAGTTTCCTCATCTTTGTAACCGGCAGGCGAATTAAGATTGGTTTTAACATCGCGATAACCGGCAGGACTGTTCATATTAGTTTTGACATCTTTATAGCCGGCAGCACTGTTCATATTAGTGTTAACATTCTTATAGCCGGCGGCACTATTCATATTGGTATTGACATTCTGATAACCATCATTACTGTTCATATTGGTTTTAACATCGCCTTGATAACCCAAATCTGTATTAGATGACGCCATATTGGTTTTAACATCGCCGTCATAGCCTAAATCACTATTGGCCGCCCCTAAATTGGTGTGGGACACATCACCTTGATAGCCATATTCTTCATTACCTGTTGCCAAATTGGTATGGGATATATCACCCTGATAGCCATATTCTTCATTGCCTTCGGTAAGGGTTGTGTAAACATTACCCTCGGCGCTATCTGTATGCTCACCACTGGCATCGGTGTAGGTAAGTTCACCATCGACCAAGTTACTGGCGGTATAGGCCACATCAGTAGCAGACCAATCACTGCCTTTATTACCACTGTTGCCAACTAAATTGCTACCTCTGTTCAATGTACCTGTATAGCTATCCTCAAGCGTTTCACCTTTCCTGCTCTCGGTATTCAACCCACTGAAGTCATCAATATCTGTTCCAATTTTTCGGGTTTCGACATCAAACATTGCATCGCCTTCGGTCATATCAGCTATTTCAAATTGAACATAGTCACTATCGCCCATATAACCACCACCGGCACCTGTGTACATATTATCTGCGGAATAATAGCTTAATTCTTCACTTCCACGATCGCCGAATTCGCCTATACCTTCGGCAAAACCATAGCTAAAGTTAGTCATCGCATTACCGCCGGCCAGATAGCTATGCTCACCATCTGCTCCGGTTACGGTAAAACTACCATTTTGCAAATTACTTGCTGCATCACCTTGAGCAAGATATTCACCATCAACGGTCTGACCACTGGCATCAACAGTTTCTGTTTTAATTGAGCCCGAGACCAATTTACTACCTGCCAGAGCTGCATATAGACCTTTCTCGTCATCTTTGGCATTTTTAGCTGCCTTTTCCCAAGTGCTGCCTGCTCGGGCAGCGTATATATTTTTCTCATCATCTTTGGCATTTGCAGCTGCCTTTTCCCATGTACTGCCGGTCGCCAGATATTTTTTAATATCAACTAAATTACCATCCGGACCTTTAACCATAAATGCATCGCCACTTACCAAGGTTGAACGAGAATCACCATAGTAATTTCCATCGATATCGGCTGTAGCAAAGTGAGTTTGTGCTATATCATCCATGCCTTTAATATAAGTATTAGCAAAACCACCGGTGCTGGGTGAATCTTTTTTGGTCAAAGTATCACCGAATTCACCTCCGCGGCTGCTCATAGCTGTGGTTTTGAATGATTTTTGCGCAGAACTAACCCCTGGGTCACGAGTGAAATAATCTATTAATTTTCCCATCCAAGCAACCAAGAACAAACCTATTGCCAAATTGGCAAACCATTTCCAGTTCATTTTGCCGAAAATTGCACCCCATGCCACACAAACCAAGCCTTTTGCCGAAAATTGCACCCCATGCCACACAAACCAAGCCAAAACCACCCAAGATATAAACAATCGGTTTATAATGCTCAATAACATTAGCAGCTTTTTCTTTAACCTCAGCAATAATTTGACTTGCCGCCCAAACATCTTTGGTTTCAAGCAGATTGAATATGATAAAGACTGTAATAAATAAACCCAAGTCTTTGAAAAAGGATTTTCCAACTAAACCAGTCATGTTTCCCCTCCTCAAACTACTCTTTTAAGGTTAGTTCTATGGCATCTGCCTTCGTGGTGCTGTTCTTAATGCCATGAGCATCACCAAGCATCACACTGATAAGTTCGCCAGCTGTGGCGATAATCACCAGTGATATGATAATCGCACCAAGCCATTTCCAGTTAAGGTTGCCGAATATGCCTCCGACACCAACGGCAATAATACCAAATCCGGCAACGATATAAATCAATTCACGCAAATCTTCAAAAAGCAGTCTTCCGGTGCAAACCAATGATGAAAAAATACCATCACCTTTATTTCCCTTGCAGGCACTGGAATAACCATCATCAGTCGACCCGCTTGAAGTGATTGGTTCATAAGCAGCGTGGTCATCTCCTATTATGGTTCCCCCACTTGGAGTTTGATAAGGACCATATGTTACTTCACCATTTAAGCCCGTTCTTTTAATTTGAGCAACGGCATCTTCGGCCATTAACATTCCACAAAAAAGCATCAGTAAAGCCATAAACAAACCTGAAAATATTTTTTTATAATTTATCATATCAGTCCTCCCTTGGTGGGGCTTTGAGTTTGTTGTTATTCCCTCAACTCAAACTAAAGAAACATCAATAAACTCAAATCATGCTTTTTGAAAATAAGGGCGGGACCAGCCCGCCCTTAATCATACTAGTTTGATTGTGTGCTTGTATCGGTCAAGCCAGCAATACCACTGTCCATTCCGGGGTTTTGAGTTGTGGCGTAGTCCACAATCGATCCGGCGGCAGCCAAGATGGCCAAACCAACAGCCAAGAAAGCAAACCATTTCCAGTTCATTTTACCGAAAATAGCAGCGCAAGCAATACCTACCAAACCGAAACCGCCAACGATGAATACGATGGTACGAGTGGCTTGGAAAGCTTGCAAAGCCTTTTTAGCTGCAATACCCATAACAGATTGTGCAGCAGCAGGCTCAATCAATCCAAACATAGCAACCAACATTACAGCTGCAAATGTCCACATATTTTTCTTCATAAAGTTCATATTTATTCTCCTTTTTTAAATTTTGCAAAATTCAAACTTTACAATTATATTGTATCTCACTTAGGCAAAATTTGCCAGCGAAAAGTTTTATACCATGCAAAAGTTAACATATTGTTTATAGGTCAAATTTTTTGCCGTAACAAAAAATTCACGAAACTTAAAAATTGGTAAACGCCAAATTACTACCCATTTAAAGAAAAAAGCTCAGGCATGACATAAAATAAAAAAACGAGAATGACAGAAGAAAAAAAGCTCGCCTGAAAAAATCAAGCGAGCTCCGTACACTTATATATATTATATAAGTATTATTTCTTTTTTAAGGCTGCGCCTAAAGCATCACCCAAAGCAGAGTTGCTGCTGTCAGCTGAGCCGTATTCTTCCAAAGCTTTCTTTTCTTCATCAATTTCTAATGCTTTGATAGACAAGCCAATCTTGGAATTTTTACGATCAACTGAAGTAACTTTGGCTTCAACCTTATCGCCCTCGTGAAAGTTCTCAGGATTTTGAGCAGCTTTATCACGACCTAAGTCGGCCTTTTTGATAGAAGCTGTCAAGCCATTAACCTCAACAACTACGGCTTTGTCTTCGATAGCTTTTACAACAGCTTCAACGACATCGCCTTTTTTGATGTTGTCTAAGGCAGCAGATACGCTGTCTTCGGTGAGTTGTTTAATGCCCAAAGAAATGCGCTCTTTTTCAACATCAACATCAATAATCTTAGCTTGGATTTCTTGTCCTTTGGTGTATTCCTTAACAGCTTCCTCGCCGGATTTGCTCCAAGAAATATCAGACAAGTGAATCATGCCATCGATTTCATCAGACAAGCCAATGAACAAACCAAATTCGGTAATGTTCTTGATTTTGCCTTCAATAACCGATCCCAGAGGATGCTCTTCAATGTAAGCAGCCCAAGGATTAGGAGTGCATTGTTTGATGCCCAGCGAGATACGACGTTTCTCAGCATCAACTTCCAAAACCTTAACATCAACTTCTTGTGAAGTTGAAACGATTTTGCCCGGATGAACATTTTTGCGGGTCCAGCTCATTTCAGATACATGAACCAAACCTTCAATGCCGTCTTCCAATTCAACAAATGCACCATAATCGGTGATGTTGGTAACTTTACCATGGTAAATTTGACCAACTTCATATTTGCCTTCAACCTTGGCCCAAGGATCAGATTCAAGCTGTTTCATACCCAAAGAAATTCTTTGGTTGTCTTCGTTGAACTTGATAACCTGAACTTTTACGGTCTGACCAACACTCAAAACCTCGGCCGGATGGTTAATACGGCGCCATGAAATGTCGGTTACGTGCAACAAGCCGTCAACACCGCCCAAATCAATGAACGCACCATAATCAGTGATGTTTTTAACAACACCTTCCAAAATTGAACCCTCTTTGAGGTCGTTAATCAACTCAGCGCGAGCTTCAGCACGGGTTTCTTCCAAAACAACACGACGAGAAACAACAATATTGCCTCTAACCTTGTCCATTTTCAAAATTTGGAACGGTTGAACAACACCCATCAAAGGAGTAATGTCACGAATCGGACGAATATCAATTTGTGAACCGGGCAAGAAAGCAATTGCGCCATTCAAATCAACAGTAAATCCGCCTTTTACGCGACCAAAGATAACGCCGTTAACTCTTTCACCGGCATTCAAGGATTTTTCCAAATCCTGCCATGCTTCTTCACGACGAGCTTTTTCACGCGACAAAACAATGTTGCCGTCTTTGTCTTCATAGCGGTCAACATAAACTTCAACAACATCACCGACTTTCAATTCGGGATTTTGCCCAAATTCACGCATAGGAATGCGACCTTCCGACTTCAAACCGACATCAACGGTAACAAAATCAGGAGTAAGACGGATAATTGTACCCTTCACAACCGAACCGGTGATACCGTTATCACCAAATTGTTCATTCAACAATGCTTCAAAATTTTCGTTTGTTTCGGGAATTTTAAATTCAGTATTAATCATTAAAAATCATATTTCAAAAAAATGCCAGACCCAATCATAATGGCGGACTTGCGCGAATCCACACACCGATTAAAAGCGCGCCCTTTTTATCGGTAGAGCTATTTATACAGACAAATATTTATTTTTCAAGTGTTTTTTGACGAGATTCGACGATATTGCAAACTTTTTCATATACTTCATCAATACTCATGTCCGAAGTGTCAATTATGACAGCATCATCTGCCGGTTTCATCGGCGCCGAACTGCGCGAGGCATCGCGCTCATCACGTTCCTTGGTTTGAGCCAAAACTTCTTCATAAGTGATAGTCAGCCCCTTTTGCTGAAATTCCTTGAAACGACGCATTGCCCGCACTTCAGATGAAGCCGTGATAAACACTTTTACATCAGCCTGCGGACAAATAACCGTGCCGGCATCACGCCCGTCATAAACCACGCCGGAAGCCTTGCGCCCATCGCTAAATTGAGGGTTGAGCGCAAAATCCCTTTGCATTTGCAACAAGGCTGCTCGCACTGAAGGAATCGCTGAAACTTTTGATGCCGCATCACCACCGACTGCCGAGCGAAAATCTTGATGTTTTGACAATTCCATTATACGCGGAAAAGTCAGCTTTTGTGCCACCGATAAGGCCGCCTGTTCATCATTGGGGTTTTTGCCTTGTAAAACAACATCCAATCCCACTGCTCGATATACCATGCCGGTATCAAAATAGGTAAGATTGTACTTTGATGCCAATTTGGAAGCTAATGTTCCTTTGCCGGCAGCTGCCGGTCCGTCTATGGTTATAATCATTTTATACCTGTTATAAAAAAAGTAACTAAATTTTCACTTTATTATTGTTAAAATAGACGATATAATGGTATAATAAAAGCATAAAATGTTATCAATGTGCATATTTATAAGGAGATTTGCCATGATAAGGTTCTTATTGATTGTTTTGTTCTCGGTTTTTTGTTACTTTGATGCAGAGGCCATTGTTGTGCAAACCGCAGAACAAGCTTTATCATACAAAAATGTCGCCAGAGGCACTAAAGGGGCTTCGGTCGTAAAAGTTAATAAGCCTTCTCATACATATAGTGCTCCCGTCGCTAATACTCCTAAGGCCGAAGAACCGGAAAATAAAGAAATTGATTTGAGCGAAAAAGCATCAGCCGAAGTCAGTCTATCCAAAGGAGATACTGCAACCGTAACCGTTAAGGAAGAATCCGGTTTTGTATGGAAAGTCAAATATGACAATTCCGCGGTTATTTTTACCAATAAAGGAGCATCAAAAGGAACTCGCACTTTCTTATTCAAGCAATATAAAGACGACAAGGATAGTGAGGTGTATTTTGACTACATCAACAAAGAAGACCAGTCGGTTGTAGAGAACAAAGCATTGTTTATCAAAGGCAAGTAATGAATAATTTTACAAATATCAGATTGTGGGTTAACCAAAATTTAGCAGCTTCTGACAATATAGTTCTTGAAGGCGAAAAGTCGCATTATTTGAATAATGTTATGCGCTGCCAAAAAAATGATATTTTGAGATGTTTTAATGCCGATGATGGTGAATATGAGTGCCGAATCGAAGAAATCAGCAAAAACAAAACTGTAATTAAATCGCTAAAAAAGTGTCGCGATGCAGATAAACCCAGTGATGTTTGGCTTTTGTTTTCGCCTTTGAAAAAAGATAAAACCGATTTTGTTATTGAAAAAGCTGTCGAGTTGGGTGTGGCTAAGATTGTTCCAGTGATAACTTCACGCACCAATGCTTCGCATATTCGCACAGAAAGATATACCGCCCAAGCTATCGAATCCGCGGAACAGTGCGGAAGGTTGAGCATTCCGGAAATCAGCAATCCGATTGACTTAAAAAAATGTTTAAATTCATGGAACACTAATCGCCTGCTTTATTTTGCGGATGAACGTCAATGCGGGGAAAAAGCCGTTGACGAGTTTGTGAAAAATAAAAAATGTCCAAGTGCTGTGCTTATAGGTCCGGAAGGCGGTTTTAGTGATGACGAGGCTGGATTTATAAACGAATTCAGCTTTACTCGAAATATAAAATTAGGTCCCAGAATTTTACGGGCTGAAACGGCTGCCATTGCAGCATTAGCAGTGTGGCAATCTGTAAATGGTGATTGGTAATAAAAAGGAGTAACTATGAAAATACTTATAGCAGATGATCATGAGCTTTTCTTAAAAGGGTTGGAAATGATTTTGACTGACTACGATAAAGATGCTGAAATAGTTTCAGCTAAAAGTTACAGTGATATATTTTCCATTATTGAAAAAACAAAAGATTTTGATTTAATACTTACCGATTTGGCTATGCCCGGTGCACATTGGTTGGACGCCATTCAAAAAATGCACAAAGAATTGCCCGAAACACCTATTATAATTCTTTCTGCGGTATTTGACAGAGAAATAGTGCAAAAAACTTTGGATATCGGCACTGCCGGATACATACCGAAGACCTCGAGCCGTGAGGTTATTATCTCTGCTGTTAATTTGGTTTTATCGGGCGGTGTTTATATTCCGGCAGAATTGTTGCAAAATAACGAGCAAGCCGAATTGGACATTTTGAAATCGGTGGAAAATATGTCAGCAAATTCCGATGTCAAAAACAATGCAAAAATATTGTCGCCGCGTCAAATTGATGTATTAAAATTGATTGCTTCCGGCAAATCGAATAAGCAAATCGCTTACGAGCTGGGGCTGACCGAGGGAACTGTAAAGCTTCATGTCACAGCCATATTGAGATTGCTGGGAGTTTATAATCGTACAGGAGCCGTTGCAACTGCAACACATTTAGGATTGTTAAATGAAAATGAACAGAATAAATAAAAAACAACTTGATGAATATTTAAATATTTTCGGTAAGCGCAAGATGCAGGGTTTGTTGCGCGACTATCTTCTTGATTCAACAAAGTCATGGGAAATGCTTGATAAAAGCACTTTAAGCGAAAAACGTCATATTTTTCACTGCTGGAGATCAAACAGCTTAGTTTTCGGCATGGAAGATTTTTCGCAGCTTTGCACAAAAATTGAGGATGACTTGATTAATAATCGTATCAATAAAGCTTCCGAACTAATCCCCTTGAGCAAAGAGTGTTATCAAGAAAGTATCTTAAAAGTGATTTCTGTTTTGCAGGATGATAAAAAATGAAGATAAATAACAACACCGATTTTGTTTATCCGGAGTATATGGATGTTGTTTATGAAGGGCTTTATGATAATGATGCCTTGTGTGAAAAGATGGATAGTCTTTGGAACTGTCAGCTGAGAACCTTCATGCAATATCGAAATTTGGTAAATGCACTGACTTATGAACTATCCGCCAATCAAAAGGTTTGTCAGATGGGTGTTGTTTTTGGCAATCAAATTGATGAAACAGCTTTAGCAATAGGGGCAAAAGGACAATACCTTATTGTCGATATAAATGATAAAGTGATAAAGCGTACATCTAATCGATGTGGCAAATTATATAAAAACTTGGAATTTGTTCATAATGATGCAACCAAAGTAAGCACCCCGCCGATTTATGATGCGGTTGTTTGTTTTTTTCTGCTTTCAATGGTGCCACCAAAACATAAAAAGCTCATTATTGATAACGCCTTAAAAATGCTGGCTCCCGGAGGCAAAGCCATTTTTATTGATTGGCACAAACCGAGCAAATTACATCCTTTGTATTTGCCGACAAAATTGTATAATCGCCTTCATCATCCGTTCGTTGAACAGCTATGGGACTGTCCCATACAAGACTTATCCGACTGCGACAATAAATATTATAAATGGAAAACCGAGACGCTTTTTGGCGGAATGTTCCAAAAAACGACAGCTTTAAGATTTTCTGACAAAGTTAACGGCGGATACAACTTCAGTTTTGCGAAATAGCGATTATTTTATCTGCAATATCCGCGGCGCTGTTAAGTGTTGCTTTGGGGGTAAAAGCAATTGCATCCTCATTACACAAATCCTCAGCATAACCATTGTCAATTAAGACTTTAGCAAAATTCTGATGTTTTTGCGGGAGCCAATTTTTATCGCGGAACAACAAAACCGGAACCCCCGTTCCACAGGCTTCGGAACACATAGACACAGAATCGGCTGTGACAATTATGCGATCAGCACAAGCATAAAATCCCATAAGCGGATTTTCTTTATTTTCACCCCATATATAGGTATATGCAGGAATATCTTTTAATTTTTGCATAATCAAATTTTGGGCTTTTTCACCGGTGCGACGCGATGTTGTTATAAGGATGGATCCGCCTGTTTTATCGTGCAATTCCTTTATTTTATCGGCCAACTTTTCGGCATTGGCTAAAGGCCACTCCTTACCTTTGATGCCCCCTCCGATGATTACTGTTGTGTAGGGTTTGGGCAAATTGGCAAATTCCGGTAACCATTTTTCTTTGGCCTGTTGCAAGACTTTAGGACAAATTTTGGTGGGAGCGCCTAAGATAATCATCGCATTTGCTATTTGCTTTTTGCTTGGACTATCATGATCAGGAACTATCACCAAATCCATTTCTTTCAAGCCGATACCGCCATCCGGATACATTAGCTGAACTATTTTCGTCTTATTAGCGGACATTTTGCGAATGTAACGCGCCACCGGAACCGTACGCCTTGATATTGACATAACCACATCAGGATAGTTATCTTTCAGGTCATCTGATGCTTTAAGATTAACCCCCAGCAAAGTTTTTCCTCTAATCCAGTTGGGCAAACCGGCTAATCCGGTATAGACTATTTTTTTCTCAATAATTTCCATGCGATTACCCAGCGCATTAGCAATTCCCATGGCCTGACCAACACTGCCGCGACGGTCGTCTAACAACAACCATATTGTTTTTTTCATATCTGATAACTTTCAAAAATTCATAGTAAAATTATGGTTTAAGATATATATTATGTATAACACATTTTGAAAAAAGTTAATTACTGTTAGCAAAGGGGTGTGTATGAAATTGTTTAAAGCCGTGTTTTTGGCGATATTGTTGATGACCGGTGCCGCAAAAGCGCAATATTCGGCCCAGAATGATGCTGCTTATATGGCAACATTAAAAGCGGTTGCTGACTACAAAATAGCTGATGAAGAAAATCTCAAAGATGTTGAAGCATTACGAGCCAATCAACGCTTTTTGCTTGATTTGCGTAAAATGTTGGATAAGCTATCCAATCGCCGAACCAAAAATTCTACCAACACCCGAGTTTATAAAATTTTGCTGAAAGCCGGCAAAGATATATATAATGAGCTGAAATAGGATACTGCCATGAAAAAAATATCAGTTATGACTTTGTTGTTGATGTTGGGAGCTTGTGCAACAACAACTGAAGAGCCCGGATTGCCTGATTATAATTATTTAGCCTCCCATGTAAATGTTATCGGCAAAACCTCGAAATATGTAGTTTATGAATACGCCGATGTAAGAGTTGATGAAATAGCTCCGGTTGCCGCGTTATATTGTAATGATCAAAACGGAAAAACTGCCGAATTGTATGATATTGCCTTGCGCCCCGATCACAGGCGCAGAGCTACTTTTATATGCAAATAATTCCGTTTACTTGCAATAAACTTTTTGTATTCCTATATAAAGCAGTAGGAAATGTTTTATTTTAAGGTGTGGTCATGAATAAAGATTTATATCAGGTTTTGGGAGTGAATAAAAATGCCAGTGAAGCTGAAATAAAATCAGCTTATCGCAAATTAGCCAGACAATATCACCCCGACTTAAATAAAGACAATAAAGATGCTGCCGAGAAATTTAAGGAAATTTCTTGTGCTTATGATATTTTGGGCGATAAAGAAAAACGCCGCAAATATGATAATAATGAAATTGATTGTGACGGCAAACCAACCGGATTTGGCGCAGGTTTCGGCAATGAGGGTGGCGGCTTTCACTCGTATAGCGGCAATCCTTTCGGCAGCGGTTTTCAATCCTCAAACGGAGGTTTTGATTTCTCGTCATTATTCGGTGAAGATATTTTTTCGTCTTTTGCCGGACAGCAGGGATTCCCTTTCGGGCAAAATCCGCGGCGCGCTGCTAAAGGGCGCGACATAAATTATACCATGCGTATAGATTTTTTGGCGGCCGCTCGCGGTGAAGAAAAAAATGTTAATATTAACGGCAAAAATATAAATGTTAAAATTCCGGCCGGCACCATATCGGGGCAAACCTTGAGATTAAAGGGTTTGGGCGAGGCCGGCATTAACGGCGGGCAAAACGGTGATGTTTTGATAACACTGAATGTTGATCAACATCCTTATTTCAGCCTGTCGGATAAAAATATTTTGCTGGATTTGCCGATAACTCTGAAAGAAGCTGTGTTGGGTGCTAAAGTTACCGTACCGACAATTAACGGCAAGGTTGCGGTTAATATTCCGCCTTATGCCTCAAGTGGTGAAAAATTGCGGCTTAAAGGCAAAGGAATCAAAGGCGGCGATCAGATTATGACCTTAAAGGTAATTATGCCCAAAAGCAAAAATGAAAACTTGGAAAAGGCTATGCTGGCAATGCCGGACGAAAATATTAGGACCTTTTGATGATCTTGGACAATATTCGCAATTTTGATTGGGTTAATGAGCCGGAAAATGTCAGTTTTACCGAGAGCGGTTTGCAAATTACGGCTCAAAAGTCAACCGATTTTTGGCAGAATGTTGACGGAGGTTTTTGCAAGGATAACGGACATTTTTTTGCAACCTATCAAAACAATAATTTTGTTTTGGACTGCAAGTGGTTTTTTGAGCAAATCAAGGATTCTGCTCAGTGCGGCGCTATGATTAGAATCGATGAGCAAAACTGGATAAAACTGGGACTCTTGTCGCCTAATATATACAATCCGCAAATCGGGGTAATTGCGGCAAACCAAGGGGCATCCGACTGGTCAATGCATGATATTCCGCATGAAACTCACACTCTGTGGTTTAAGCTGAAACGTTGCTACAAAGATTTTGTGGCATATTATTCAACCGACGGCGAAAATTATCAAACTTTGAGAATAATCCATCTGCCCAAAGCTATCGGGGCATTGAAAGTCGGGGTATATGCCTGTGCGCCCAAAGATGAAAATTTTGAGTGTATTCTGGAAGAAATTAACCTGAAAATGCTATAAATTGCTTTCAAGTAAGCTCCATTTTCCATCCTCATATACAAGGTGGAATAGTGCAGTGTTTGCCATTTTGTGAGGACCATAGCCGAATTTGAGCAAAAAATAGCGCATTGCCGCACCATGGGAAGCTACTCCAATAACACTTTCAGGCGATGATGCCATCAAATCAAAAGCCCGCACCATCCGCTGTTGAACTTCCAATTTGCTTTCGCCATTAGGCCAGCGAACATCCATAATATCGTTATCACCATACCAAATATCCCAAATCTCAGGATACTTTTTAGCCACATCGTCGCGAAGTGCGCCTTCACAATCGCCGACACTCCCTTCGGTCAAGTCATCAAGTATCTTGATGGGTGCATTGTTAATTTCGGCTACGGCTTGCGCGGTTTGCAAAGCTCTTTTTAAAGGTGATGAATAAATAACTTCAATTTTTTTGTCGCGCAGTTTTTCCGCCAAACTTTGTGCTTGAGCTATTCCGTTGGCATTAAGATCAAGATTGACCCCCTGCCCCTGCCAACGGCGTTGCTGATTGTAATCGGTTTCGCCGTGCCGAAAAAGATAAAAATCCTTGCGCATTATAACTTTTCCAACAGCAACAATCCTGCACCCAACATACCGGCATTATTTTCGAATTTAGCAGGACAAACTTGTAAAGGTTGGGTTAAAATTGCTTCATTTATTGCTTTTTCGACTTTTTCATATTCAACAAATTGAGCCAATGAACCGGACAAAACAATCTTTTCTGGGTCAAACACATTGCCCAACATTATCATACCTTTGGTCAGATAATTCTGCCATTCGCAAAAAACTTTAACCGCTAAAGAATCGCCTTTGTTTTTTCCGGCAATTACATCATAAGTGGTTGCGTTTTCGCCCATAACGGCTTGGGCACTCATGGCAAGTCCGGTTCCGGAGGCAAAAGATTCAAAACAATCCGGCTGTCCGCAACCGCGGCAAATGCGCTTGTGTCCGGAATCTATCGGAAAATGCATTTCTCCGGCAGCACCGGATTTTCCTTTCAGTAATTTACCGTTAACAATAATGCCTGAACCAACTCCGGTACCGATGGCCAAAACAATGGCATCGCGGCATCCTTGAGCCGCCCCGAGTTTGTATTCGGCCCAAGCTGCTGAATTGGCATCATTTTCAACCAATACCGGCTTGTCGGTTAATTTCACGAAGTCGGTTTCATTATAGCCTTTAGGCAAATTGCCGGTAAATGAGGTTATGCGAGTTCCCTCATGGTTAACAGCTCCGGCGGTTGAAAAGGCCACGCCGTCAATGTCATTGTAACAATCTTTAATGGTATTAACAAAAAATTCGCGAATCCCTGCGGCTGTATCAGGAGTAGAAACCTTGGCCACCTCACAAGCAAACTGACCATTTTCATCAATAACGGCATAAGCAATCTTGGTGCCGCCGATATCAAAAGACAAAACTTTTTTCATAAAACCTCCGTTACTTGGTTAAAAAATCATCCAAAGCTTCAACAACTCTCGTCGCTGTATCAACGATATGTTCGTCTTTGCTCTCAACCACAATATCCGCTTTTGAATAATAGGGATATTCTTCTTTGATATATGATTCTATATGCTTTTTAAGTTCAGAATCAAATCCGTCAAGAAAAGGTCGGCGTTTGCGTCCGGCAGTGCGTTTGCACAGCAAATCAGCATCAGCCTTAAGCCACACGGTAATAGCTTTTTGTTTTGCCAAATCTCTGGTCTGTTCGCAGACAAATGAACCGCCGCCGGAAGCTAAAACACATGGTTTGCCGTTGAGCAGACGCTTCATTACTCGGGCTTCGCCGGCGCGATATTCTTCCATACCAAAACATTTTAACACTTCAACAAGGTTAAGGCCTGCCGCCTTTTCAATTTCAGAATCAGCATCGACAAAAGGCAAACCCAGTTTTTGAGCCAATTTACGCCCGACCGAGGTCTTACCGCTTCCCATCAAACCAACCAACAAAATTATTTTATCTGTTTGTATCTTCATTTTTGGTTTATCTTTCAATCTTATTGTGTTAACTATATATATAATGTGAATGTTTGGCAATAAAATTTTTCAGTTAAGGATGAAACAAAATGCGCAATAAAAAGTCAAATGTAATCTATTATGTATTAGCCATTGTTTTGCTGTTGGCAATTGGGGCTGCCGTAACTTTGGATTTTCCCATAAAGCAAGAACAAGTTGAAGTTACCATAAAATAACACCCATGGATAAAAACTCGCAAAAAATAGAGCTTTTTTTGGATGCTTGTGTTGCCGAAAAAGGTGTATCGGTTAATACCATAAGCGCCTATCGCTCTGATTTGATGCAATTTTTAGAATTTTATAAAGGAGATGTCGCCGAGGTGGAAGTTGAAGACGCCATCGCCTTTTCTCAATATTTGGCCGAAAAGGGCTTTGAGCCAAATTCGGTAGCGCGCAAGTTATCGGCGATGCGCGATTTTTTTAAGTTTTTGCTCTCGGAAAAAATTACGGATGAGAATCCGTTTGCTGAAGTTGATAACCCCAAAAGAGGTCGGGCTATTCCGAAGTTTTTGACCCGTGATGAAATCAATGACATTATCAACACCGCTCAAGGTGTTGATGATTTGTCGCACCAACGCACGGCGGTAATGCTGAAACTAATGTATGCCTGCGGTTTGAGAGTGTCGGAATTGGTAACATTGCCGCTTAATTGTCTCAACGCCAAACAACATCAACTATTAGTCAAAGGCAAGGGTGCAAAAGAGCGCCTGATACCGATTGCCGATGTTGCCTTGGACAGTGTGATGAGCTGGATAGAACAACGCAAGATTTGGTTGGGCAGAAAAGAAAGTCGTTTTTTGTTTCCGTCACTGCGCTCTTTAAGCGGACATCTTACTCGCGACGGTTTTTATAAAAATGTTAAAAAATTAGCAATACTGGCAGGTATCTCGCCCCATCGAGTGTCGCCCCATGTGCTGCGACATTCATTTGCTACACATTTGTTGGATAAACAAGCTGATTTGCGCTCAGTACAGGCTATGTTGGGGCATAAAGATATTTCAACCACTCAAATTTATACTCATACCACTGCGGCAAATCTGATTGAAGATGTGTTGAAAAAACACCCGTTGCAAGGAATGTAGTTATCTCCATATATCTTTCATAAAGCGCGTAAATTTACGCCATTTATTTTCACTAAGAACATTTTCTGCTTCATCAAGCTGTTGATTTACTGCTTTTTCCGCATTTTTCGCAGATAGTTTGTTAATGGCAGCTTTCCTCAAACCTTCATCCAACGGCTTATAATTTTCAAATTTCTCTGTAAGCCTATCCATCTCTTTTTGTTTGGTGGCTTCTACGGTAGGAATATCTTTTGTGGCTTCAGCTGTCTGTTTTGCACTTGCACCGGTTCGGGCGGCAATTTCTGTCTGTTTATTTAATAAATCATTATCAACATAGCCCCTGTTTTTCTGCATATCCTTTTGCAGTTTCTTTTGGGTTTTGACAATATTTTTAGCATTATTTTGTTTAGCTAAGTTCATAAGCGAAGCGCGCTCGCTGCTGCTTGGCATGCGACCATATTTTCGCATAAAATCTGCCTCTATACGATTTCTTAAACCGGCATCTTTTTCAGCTTCCATACGTCTTTTAGCCATTTCCTTACCACGAGCCTCTAATTTATCACCTAACATTGTAGAAAGACTTTTCTTAACTGTCTCAACCTCTCCTTTGCTATTAAGGATAATCTGTGTTCTACCAAAAACTCCTCTTTCTCCCACGACTTGACCGACATCATTGAGCTGAGTTCCGAATGTTTTTGTTTTATTTCCTGCGCTGGTAACCATTTGACCGGCTTTTCTTGCAATGCCTCCGCCCATTCTTTGGAAGAATCCGCCCACACCTTTTTGAGCGCGTCCGTCACTGATAGCATTGCGCCCAGCCAATGTCCATTTGGCTCCTAATCCTTTAATTGCACCACCAGCGGTATTATTTGCCCAATTTCCGACACCACTCACAACATTGCCGACCGCACCTCTAACCCCATCTTTAGCAGCACTAAAGCCTTGTCCCACTTTGCTGCGACCTATGGCTTGGAAAGTTTTGCTACGACCAAGCACACTTGCAACTTTGCCCGGAGCTTTCAAAACTCGACCAAAGGCACCCATTGCTCCGCCTTTTTCTGCCCATTTTTCTTTTGCCATCTCTCTAAACGGCTTGGTTGCAACATTAGCTGCTCCTTTGGCCGCAGAAGCCATAGTTGTGCCGGCATTTACAGCCACACCGGTATTGGCACCCTCAGCCAATTTGTCAGCCAATTTTGGCACATTCGAAACGAACTGGAAACCGAAGAAACAGGCAAATATCAGTATCAAAAATCCTGAAAAACCTATACTGGCTATATCACGAATTTGATCACCGTTCTGATTGTTGATTGCATTGAACAATCCGCCTAATCCGCCACTGCGATTGGAGGCATCACCTTCTTTCACTACATTGCCATCGTCATCATATATGGTAGTTGCTTCGTATATGCTGGCTCGATTGATTTCTTCCAAAGCTTTATCTATAAGGTTAATTTCCACACTTATTACAAAGCCGATAAAGAATATGGTGAAAAAGACATTAAGCAACATCTCTTTGCCGGTGTTGGCATAACTGGAGGTTATCTTAAACGGCCATCCGGCAATCATCAGCGGCATCATTGCTCCCAAAATTGCCATTTGTATAAGCGCATCAAGAAAATAAAAACCAAACGAAACAGTGAGCAATATGGCAAAAACAAACAAAATAGCTCCTAACAACAGTATTTGAATACCGATTTTAAAACTACTCCAGAATCCAAAAACATCAGAAATTCCGGTTATCATGGTAATTTGGTGAAAACCAACACAAAATAAAGATGTACCAATTCCTTGCATAACCGAAAGTTGTGCCTGAACTCCGGCCAAAAACAATTCTATTTCACCATAAAGATTACCGGCATTAAAATATTGATCACTTTCTATTGAGCTCGGAACATAATTTACCGGCGACACATTGGTCGCACCGATATGCAACGCCATGGATATTCCGGTTTTTAAGATGGGTGAAACAAAATAAGCAAATAAGTCATAAGAATTCGCCAACAAAAAGTAAGCAAAAAGAAACTTTCCGCCCTGCACCAAAATAGAGGACAAGTATTTGTTGCCATCTTGTTTGGTATAGGTAAAGACAATTTGTAAAGAGGCAAAAGCCAACCACAGTGCAAACGCTACCACTATCAATTTGCGAAAAGCTTCACCTAATTTTTTGAATGATAACGAGGTTACAGAGTTTGCCGCATTAAAAACTGCGGCAGCCATAGGACAGAAAAAGCACTTACTTAAATTATATATTTTTATGGGCAAAACCTCACAACCACGCGAAATATTCTTACCGCCCTCTTTGGTCTTTCGAGCCCCGGCATAAGCCAATGATGAACTGTCCGAATCACTAAAAAGTAGATAACATTCCGTTTTATCATTAGGATTGCAAAAGGTGCGCTCTTCATCATTATTCTTTAATGTAACTAT
Organism: uncultured Pseudomonadota bacterium; assembly: GCA_902763535.1. Taxonomy (GTDB): domain Bacteria; phylum Pseudomonadota; class Alphaproteobacteria; order RF32; family CAG-239; genus CAZU01. The sequence continues at coordinate 151,603 of CACWSG010000005.1, forward strand.
CCCCAATAAGGTTTTTTGATATTTTTCCTCCAAGAAACCGTTGGGTTCAGCCGAGATGGTGTAATCAACATCATATACGACATCCCACACGCCAGCCCAAAATTTACCCCAACCGCTTCTTCCTTCAGCATCTCTCTTTGCTTCCCATGCATCCTCAAAACAACCGGAGGCTTTTTCTGCAAGCTGCCATGCTTCTCTGGTGCCGATTACTTTATTGCCAGGGCGCGGGGCGCAATAACCTTCTTGTCTTTGACCTGATTTTATAAGTCCTTCAACTGTTTTACTGTTACGCGAACATTTTATACAAACATGAGTGTCTGTATTGCAAATATTCTCCTTGGTGCCGCAATATACTTGATTGGCGGCTAACTCTTTCAGACCTGCAAGCTGTTTTTCATCAACAAAATCACGATATTTTTGGGCGTAAACACCGCTCATCCCGCCGATACTTTGATGTGTACCGAAGGTTTGAGCTTGGGCTTGGGCAACAAACGAGAACTGTCCGAAAACCATCAGACCAAACAAAAACAGCCATTTAAACGACATCTTGGGCATTATCAAACAGTCCGTCTTAAAAAAAGTACATTTATGTTGTCAGTATAACATACAAATTACTTAAAAAGTGTTACATTTTTTTTATTTATTCATAAAATTATTTTTGAGTCGTCAAAGAAGCGAGTTTAAAAATGTTTTTGCAAAAAAATTCACAAATCTGGGGATTTTTTTTCGCGACTCTTGCCAAGAGTCGCATTTTGATTTATCAAGGTTTTAAGGGGTGAATTAATGCAAAAAACAGCATTCAAAGTTTTTTTATGCAGTTTTTCGGTGTCAATGCTTGCCATGTCCGTGGCCAGCAAGGCTTTTTTGCAAGCCAAAACAGCAGCCGCCCCTTTGACCATCAGCAATAAAAATATTTCATTATTTATCAAGGATATCACCCCTAGAAAATATCCGACTAAAAAAATTGATCTGGCCGTATTGGCAGATCCACAGCCGATAAGCGAACCAGAACAGGTTAGCCCGCTTTCGGATGAAGGCATTATTGTTGCTGATGAACTGGAATATAACGATATTCCGTTTGCCGCTGATGAAACCCTTAGTGTCGATGATGAAGAAGACCAAAAAATCTTTTTGGCTGATGTGGTCTATTCTCAAGAGCAACCCTTAGAGAAATTGACTGTTGATGCTGATGTAGTCTATGCTCCGGAGACTAAAGAGGTTAAAGTTGCAGATGTTTCCAAGCCCGCAGAAGAAGTGTTGGCTGAAAAAACTGCGATTTATGACGGTTCGTCTTCTGAGAAGCAAACCGAGATTTCAAAAGAGGAAGTTCCGGAAATAAAAATTGCCGACAAAGTTAAGCCCAAACCGGACAGTCCTGTTCCTTTACTATATGAAAAAAAGCCATCTCACCCCATCAATGTCGATGTCGGCGAGGCTGACAATCTTAATCATATAGCTATGAAAATTGACAATGTTCCGATTGAAAGCTTAACCAACTCCAAAGAAACTGCTACCGATGATAATCCAGAGCAAAAAAAATGGCAACAAATGCGCGATAACCCTTGGTTGGTGGCTCGCAGCAACGGACAATCAAAAAACAAATTCGCCAACGGCAAAGATAATATTTCTGATGATGAAATAAAAAAAGCTTTAGATGTACATAAGCCGAAAAAAGGCGTGGAAGTGGCTTCTGAGACCGTTAAAAACCTCATTATTCCTCTTCCCGAAAAATTGGCAGATAATGAAAATTTGATGCCGAAGTTGGCTTATCCTGAAGGATCATCTGATGATAAAAAAGAAAGAGCCATGAATGCACTGTCCGTGCGACTGGAAAAAGCCAAGGAGAAAAAAAGCCTGTTGACGGAGATTGATGATGAGCCGGAAATGTCAATGATTCCGGATGAGGAAACTTCAAAAGACAGTGTAGATGACGGTGAAAAAGAAGATAAAAAAGGGTTGTTATCATCGCTTGGTTCTTTACTTTCAAGTAAAACCAAGGAATTAACGAAAAAAATCAGTGACACGACCGATAAGTTGAAACTAAAGAAACAAGCTCGGCTGAATCTGAAGCGGGCTGCTGAGGCAAATCGCAATATTCCCATAATGCCCAGAGAGATAAGGATGTCTTTCCAAGCCAACAAAGCTGAAATATCCGGACAAACTTTGCGCTGGGTACAGGCTTTTGCCAGCAAAGCTGCTCAAGACAGCAACACCTATTTGGAGGTTAGAATTGATGCCTCGCGTCCGACTGTTTTGCAACAACGCCGCTTGAACCTCCTCTACAACATTTTAACAAACAAAGGAGTTGAATATTCAAAAATTAATGTCGTTTATACGACAAGAGAGCCAAACAGCTTTATTTTGAAAATGGTTAGCTTGGATAATGACAACGAAGGGTATTTGGATAAAATGAATAAAGCAGGAAAGAATTACCTTCAATGGTAATAACTTATTGAGAGTGCTTGATTATTTATTTTTCAATAGTAAAATAGGAAAAACATTATGATAAAAACAAAGTATATTCAAAGGATTGCGAAAATGGAGCTAAAAAAAGTATGCGGATTATTCTCGCTGATTATTTTTGGTTTGAGCGGATGCACAGGACAATACACATGGTGGAGTTCCAGTGAAGAGCCTTATGAGGATGTTATCTATCGTGACAACAACCAGCCGGTCAGGGCTATGGTTGAGGCTCCCTGTGTTCAAGAGGAAGAGGTTAAGCCGATAATTGTTGCTCCGGAAGAAGATGATCGTTTTATCGATTATCGCCGCACTGCTGCTGAATATCGTGATTATGGCGAAAGAACACCGCGTGATCAATACTTCACTCAGGGCGGTGCCGGCAGCAATATGAGTGCCGCAATTCCGCCAACTATTGATGATGAAGTTTCTGATTACGAATCTGCTGTTAATGCCGCGTTTGACAGTGCTCAATCCGAAGTAGAGGGCGGCGGAATGGACAGCGGTGATGAGGCTGTTGAAGATTGGTTGGCAGAAGAGGGAAATACTTTAAGAGGTTTGCTTTCGGAGTGGAGCGAAAGAGCCGGATGGCGTTTGGTATGGAACTCAAATCGTAATTACACCCTTTCGGCCGGTGCTATGTTCAGAGGCAGATTTGCTGATGTGGCTTCAGCTTTGATAAGATCTTTTGCCAGAGCAAGACCTGCGCCTTTAGCAACATTTTTCAAAGGAAATCGTGTATTATTAGTAGAGACCAAGGAGGACGAGAATGCATATAACTAAAAAAACCAAAAGAATCCTGAGCGGAGCATTTGCAGTCTTGATGGCGGCGTCTTGTTCTATTTCTACCACTATGGATGATGTGGTAGATCGTGATATTGATGCTACCGCAAAGCTGCGTGAAGATTCTCGTATTCCTACCAATGTTGCAAATCAGGATTTGGTTAAAGTAAATGATGATATTTGGCTGGGCAACAAAAGCCGCATTGAATATGAAGGAGAGCCTTTACCTGCTTATTTGGAAAGCAGTGATGGCGTGACTTTGGTGTCCAATCGTCCTATCACTTTGTATGAAATCGGCGATATGATTAATCGCACTACTTCTTTGGGTATTCGTTATGCTTCGGATATTGAAGAAGACATTCGTTCAAAAGGCGAAGGCAATCGTCCTGAAGATGCAACGGCCACTCCTTCTACCGACTGGGCCTCTCCTGACACGATGATTGTTTCTTATCAGGGGCCTTTGAGCGGATTTTTGGATGAAGTTTCCTCGCGTTTCGGCGTTTGGTGGAAATATGAAAACAAAGACATTTATTTCTATAAATTTATTACTAAAAGCTTTGTAATTTACTCTTTGCCTTCCAAGCCGACTATGAGTTCAAGCTTGGGCGGTTCGGCTTCCGGTTCGGGCGGTTCTTCTTCAATCAGTATGTCTTCATCTATTGAAGTAGAATTGTGGTCGCAATTTGAAACAACCATAAAATCTATGATATCAAGCGGAGCACAATTAACAGTTTCGCCATCAGATGGTACCATTACTATTACCGCAACGCCTGATGATATTAAGCTGGTAGCAAAATTCATCAATGAACAAAATGAAAGATTGGCTCGCCAAGTTGCTATTTCTGTTAAGATTATGCAAGTTTCGGTTACCGACAGCGATGATTATGGTCTTGATCTGAAAGCTACTTTCGGTGATGGTATAACATCTATCGGCGTTACCGGATCGCAAGGACTTGCCAGTGGCGGAAATCAAATTACTTGGGGTATTATCAAGAACCACTGGACGGCTGATGCTATTATGCAGGCCTTGTCAGAGAATAACCGTTCAAGTTTGATTACAAGCGGTACGGTAACTACTCTGAACAATAAACCAGCTCCTATTCAAGTTACACAAAAACAAAACTATATTTCGGAGATGACTAAAACGAATAACGGTACTTCCGGTGATAACTATGATATTTCAGTGACCACTGATGAAATTGAAACCGGTTTTACTCTGAATGTTTTGCCGCGTATTTTGGAGCATGGTCGTATGTTGGTTATGTTCAATATGACTCTGTCTGATTTGTTGGCCTTGGAAAAAGTAAGCTTTGGTAGCAGTTCAGAAAACCAGTACATCCAAAACCCCAAGGTAGAATCGCGCGCATTCACCCAAGAAGTTGCTATGACATCAGGCGAATCGTTGATTTTGACCGGATATGAAAAAGTTACAACTCAAGTCAAGAAGACAGGTACCGGTTCAGCAGAAAATTCTCTTCTGGGCGGTGAAGCTTCAGCAGACAGAGATAGAAGTATAATTGTGATTATTTTGACTCCGGTTATCTTGGAAACTCCGTTGTTGCCGGAAACCAGAATGTCAATGAACTAAGATAAAAGATCGGGAGATGTAAACAAGTGCTCGACGAAAGCGTTATAGACGGGGAATCAGGAGAAAGCGCTCAACGCTCATGGGGTACATCCATAACCGTTGGGGGAACATCTTATGCAACCAGCCTTTTTTGGCAGCCTTTGCAGAATCCTAATGACCCTATGCAAGAAATTGAGGAAACCTCCAGCGCGGTATTGGAGGGTTCTGACTTGTTTTGCATTAAAGGAGGAAGAGCACCGCAATTTGGAATTTGCGTATCACAAGAAGGTTATAAAAGCGGACAATATGTTGCTGCTTGCTCTTTGGTTACGGCTATTGATAACTTATCTTCGTTTATTGCCGTTTTCAAAACGAATGAGGGCTGGTGGTACACTTGCGTGCGTAATGACATCATTTTGTCAGATGGCGATATGCTGTTCTTGACTGAAGATGAGGCTAAAAATCAGTTTATGTCGATGTTAGCGGTACCGGACTGGGGCATGAAAATAGCCCCGAGCGAGTGGGGTATTGAAGATACGCAAGAGCTTAATCTTGCCGATATTATGCAGCGCGGAGCCAGGGCAAAATTACAAAAAATTAAAGGGCTGCGCGGCACTAAATTAATTTTGATAATCGCTTTATCCTTAATTATTGGCGGGTGGCTGATTTCCAGCTTGGTAGACAAATTGTTTTTTGCGCCGGTAAAAAGACCGGTGGTTGTTCCTATACGCCCTAAAGCAATGGTTGAAGAACAAGTTGAAGCTAAACCAATCCCCAAACCATGGGAAAGTTTGGTCGATCCCACAGCTTTTATGAAGAATTGTTTTAATGGTATTAAACAAATCAGTAGCATTTCGCCTCCGGGGTGGAAGATTGGCAATATAAGTTGTGTCGGTTCAGCCGTTGCAACCTCATGGAGCAGAGATGTCGGCTTTTTGTCTTTGGCTGAGGAAGCCATCAAAAAATCCAATTTGGAATTTGCTGCTTATGGTTTTGATGCAAACGGTAATTCTTTGAGTGCATCAATTAATCTTCCGGCTATTGATAAGTTGGAATCGCCTCCGGCATACAACTATACTGATTTGCGTAATATTATTAACAACGAATTTCAGATGATGAATCTGCCGATTTCTTTGGGCGAAAAGTCTGTTCAAGTAGATTCCGGACGGCCCGGCGTTCCGCCTGCGACTTATCGTATGCTTACTTTCAGCATAAGTTCGCCGCATAATCCGTTAACATGGATAAGTTTGTTAACAAAATATTCAGGTCTTGAGGTTAACATTGTAACATATTCTCCTGATGGAGATACATGGCATTACGAAGGAGTTATTTATGTCTTATAAAATCAAGAATATTGCTTTGCTGACGTTGTCATGTCTTTTGCTCATGGAGGCAAAAGGCGTTATGGCTCAGGGTGTTGTTTCTTTGTCAGAAGAAGCTATGTTTGATGATGAGTTGGAAACCAATCAAGACTTTCCGGCTGCTAGTTCGGCAACTGCTCAACAGCCGTCTGCTCCTGCATCAGATGAGCAGATTCCCGATACCAATAAACCATCTGACGAGGAGAAAACAGAACAGGCTGAAAAACCTTCTGTTGCTAATGATGGCACTGCTCAACCCGATGAGTTGCCGATTTTGGCCGTTACCAGTCAAAAAAACGATACTCCGGTAGTAAAACCATCTAAAAGTTTAGATAGCTTAAGCTCAACTTCAGCTACTAAGGTTGATGATTTATTTTCGCAGATGTCAGATATTGAACGCAACACAGCCTTGCTAAACTTAGAGTTGCGTCGTGAAAAGCTGCAAAATGAAATTGAAGCGGTCAAGAATCAACGCCGTCAAGCTATGGAACAAGAAAAGTTAAAGGCAGAAGAGCAAAAACAAAAAATGTTAGAGAAAGCTCAAGAAGAAGAACGCAAAAAAAGAGAAGAGCAGCAACGTCTGCGTGAGCTTGATATATCCTTTGAAAAAATAAGACAAGAAAAAGTTTTAAAAGCTTATAAAAACCAAATGCTTGAAGAAACTCAGAAATGGATTGCTCATGACGCTATGTTCTACAAAACAATCAATGATTTAAGGGCTGAGAAAAAAGCCTTGAGTGACAGCTATAAAGAAAAGTTTTTATCATTGCAAAAAGTTGCTGATGAAGCTTATAATGCATATACAAAAAAACTTGATGAGCACAGTAATGAAGTTCAAAACTTAAATTCACAAATTGATGTTTTGCGCAGCCGTATATCCTCTCTGGAGCAAGAAGCAGAAGAAAGAGCGCGCAACGCAAATCCGTTTGCTGTTGATGGTGCAAATGCAGGTGATGACACATCGGCTGCAACATCTTTCAATAGTGAAGCTTCCGGAGAAGTTGCTTCAGCGGCCAGTGAACCGGTAAGCAATCCCTTAGCTAAGGATTATGCTGTTACGGAAATAAGGGGGCAAGGCGGTGAACTGATTGCAAAATTGATTAATCGTAATGGTTTGGCTTTTTATGTAAAGAAAGGTACAGCCTTGCAATCTGGTCATGTTGTTAGCGAAATTACCTCTACTTATGTTGCTGCTGACAAGAACTTTAAGAAAGATTATATCTATTTCTCAGCAGGCGGAATTTTGCCTGAGGAGATTGATGCTTTTGAAATTGAAAAAGCAGATAATGATGAACAATAGCCGATAAAGAGGCAGATTGTAAATGGCAGAAGAAGATACTCAAGCGCAAGAGGAACCTTTAGAAGAATCCGAGGCACCTGTTGAGGAGGTTGCCCCTGCTGCGCCTGAAACCGAAAACAAAGAAAAACCCTCTGCTGAACAATTATCTATAACCGAGAAATATTTTTCGAACGGAAACAAGCTGTTAACTCTTCCCGGTATGCCGTTAGCGATTAACGATGATACGCGCCGATTGTTGGCTCTATTTTCCGATGGGCGTTTTTTGGTCGGTGAAAACCATAAATTTGATGGTCGTGTGCTGAGCTTTGAAGTTTTGGCTCGACGCAAAAAACTTCCGATATCAAAGCCGATTTATGTATCCCAAAACGAAATTAATACTGTCTATTCGATTGGCGAACGCGCTCAAATTGCTGCTGATACCAGTGACGATTCAATACTGGATCAGTTACAAATGCAAAAGGACTTTGTTAATATTGTTGCTCAAGCTGCAGCCCAAAAGGTTTCCGATATTCATGTGGTTGTTGCCGACAGTTCTCAAATTCTGTTTCGTGTTAACGGTATGATGAAAGTTGAGATGGAATATGGTAAAGAGTGGGGCGAATCTTTTGTGCGCGCCGCTTTTGCTTCGGCTGATATTTCCGACTCAAACTATGCACAAAATGAGTTCCAAGGAGCTCAAAAATTGGGCTCTACTCCTTTGCGAGGATCAAAAGGTAAGTTGATGCTGCCCCACAATGTGTTGGCAATACGATTGCAATTTAATCCTATTGCTTTCGGATCACAGTATTTGGTTATGCGTTTGCTGTATGCTGATGACAACCCTGATGGTTCGGGTGATTTGTCCTCTCTGGGTTTTGGTCAGTTTGAAGAAGATTTGTTTTATCGTTTGCGCGCTGCACCGGTTGGTGTAAGTATTGTGGCTGGCCCCACGGGATCCGGAAAGTCCACCACATTACAACGCAACATGATTAAATTGTTGCAAGAGAAGAATTATGAATTGAATTTACTTACAGTGGAAGACCCGCCGGAATATCCTATTCCCGGGGCAAGACAAATGCCGGTTACTAACGCCAATACCGAAGAAGAAAAAGCTGAGCAGTTTACAAAAGCCTTGTCGGCTGCTTTGCGATCAGACCCTGATGTTATCATGGTGGGTGAAATCAGAGCTTTAGCTTCAGCTCAGTTAACCTTCCAAGGAGCTTTGTCGGGCCACGGGATGTGGGCGACTTTACACGCAAACTCTGCACCGGCGATTCTCAATCGTTTTCGTGATATGGGTGTTGAAACATTTAAATTGCTTGATCCTGAAATTATGAAAGGTCTCATTTCGCAACGTTTGTTTCGTAAATTGTGTCCGCATTGTCGTATGTCTGTTAAAGAACGTCAAAATGATCCGTCATTTCAACGGCTGCGCACGGCTTTAGGTGATTTTGGCGTTGAAAACGCTTATGTGCGCGGACCGGGATGTAAAATGTGTAATGGTACAGGGGTTAAAGGACGTATGAGTGTGCCTGAAATTGTTTTGCCTGATGCAACTTTTCTGGAGTTAATGATTAAAGGTGAGACCAGAAAAGCCATTGATTATTGGACTTCGGATTTAAATGGCCGCACTCTGAAAGAAGCGGCAATTGAGCGTATGTTAAAGGGATATATAGATTTGGATGAGGTTGAGCGTTGGTGCGGATTGCTGGATCAACGTCCGGTATACTAATGAGGAAGAACAAAAATGGCTGATAATAACGCAAAAAAGAAAACATCACGATCTTTGCAGCAAGCAATGCGTAAATTTAGTGCCGCCGAAGAATATTATGCCAAGTTTATGATTGCTTTCGCGGGAAAAACTCGTCTTAAGCTATATCGTAAAATAGCTTCTTTAATGCGAAATCGGTTTTCTTTGATGGATGCGCTTGATATGTTGCATGATTCGGCTTCGAACGGCGGCAAAAACCCCGGAGAACCCTTGGCTATTGCCATTGCTTCATGGGGAAGAGCCCTCAATAATGGTAAAACTTTTTCTGAAGCACTGAAAGGTTGGGCACCGGATCGTGAAAGATTGATGCTTTCGGTTGGTGATGTGTCTGACTTGGAAAGTGCCCTTTTGAACTTGATTAAGGTTTCGGAAGGATCGACTAAAATGATTCGCCCGATTGTCGGTGCTATTACTTATCCGGCGTTTTTGTTGATGATGGCTGTTTTGATTATTTATGCTATCGGTGTTTATATGGTTCCACCGATGATTGATGCTGCTCCGAATGTTCGTTGGCGCGGGATGGCTAAAGATTTGGTCGATTTATCAGGCTGGATTAAAGATAATTGGATCATAGCTTTTTCGGCGTTGCCTATTATTATGGCTTTAATCTATTTTACTATCAGCATTTGGACAGGACCAATCAGAGTAATATTTGATTCTATACCGCCATGGTCGTTGTATCGCGTATTTGTGGGCATTAGCTGGTTGTTGTCATTGGCGGCTTTGGTAAACGGAGGAACTCCTATATCGACGGCCTTAAGAGCTTTGCGACGCGATGCTTCACGATACCTGAAAGAGCGCATTGATAAGACATTGGTCTTTATTAATAACGGTGATAACTTAGGACAAGCTCTAGCAAAGACAAAATTGAATTTTCCGGATGTCGAAGTTATTAACGATTTGAAGATATATTCAGAATTGGATAACTTTGAAGAGGCCTTAAATAACATGGCTAATGAATGGTTGGAAGAATCCGTCGTGATGATTGAACAAAAAGCCAGTGTTTTGAATATGATTGCTCTTTTGGCAATCGGTGGTGTAATCGCTTGGGCGGTTATGGGTACATTCGAAATGCAAGATCAAATTACAAGCGGTATGGGATAGGATTGAAATGAGAAAAAAAAGTAAACTGACAAAATGGATTAAAAGATTCTGGGATTTTGTTCGTAAAACAAAGTTGATTATCATACTTTGCTGTTTGGTGGTGGTTGTCGTTTTAATGATGATGATTATGCTTAAGCAAAGAGACATCGGTGCTTATGAGGCCGGAATGCAAATTGAGCAATTAGCCAATATAATCAGAGGTCATTACAAAATGCGTCCTGATTATTGGGGACTTAATACCGACGAGATTATAAAAAACAACCTATACCCTGAAGATATGAGCGTAAATGGCGGCAAATTATTGGGATACTTCGGTAATCCCGTTGAAATAGGCATGGATACCGAGGGTATGACTATTATGCCGACAATTAAAGAATTTGGTATAACTTATCGTGATTTAACCAAAGCTCAGTGTACTGCCTTGGCTTCTGATCGTTTCAGAAAAACCTTTTGGTTAGGAATTAAGGAAATCAGCATAACCGATAACAACAGCTCGCATACTTTTGGCTGGGATGATAAAGAATCGGTATTACCGCTGGATAAAAGAAAAGCTGCCGATTTGTGTCACAATGGCAGCAATGTGTTGTTCCGTTTTGAATAAGTTATATTGATTTTCGTGAATTAAGCGCTAGCTGAATAGTGCCTTCATCCATATAATCAAGCTCTGCGCCCATAGGAATGCCTTGAGCAAGAGTAGTTATGGTTATTGATTTGTCCTTAAAGCGCGACTTGAGATAATGCGAGGTTATCTGTCCATCGATAGTTGCCGGCAAGGCTAAAATCAACTCTTTGACTTTGCCGGAATTGATACGTTCATCTAAAGAATCGATATTTAAGTCCTCCGGAACTATGCCATCCATAGCCGAGAGCACGCCGCCAAGCACATGGTATTTGCCTTTGTATTGAGAAACGCGTTCCATCGCCCATAAATCGGCCACATCACGCACAACACAAATAACACTATCATCTCGAGATGGTGATGAACATATCGGACAAGGGGAAATTGTATCAAAATTGCCGCAAATTTCACAAGTTTTGATGTTATGAGCTACACGATTCAGCGAATCGATTAAAGGGAGCATTTGAGAATCTTTTTTATTGAGCAACTGCAAAACAATTCGGCGCGCCGATCGCGAGCCAAGCGAGGGCAGTTTGGACATTTGTTTAATAAGATTTTCAATATCAGATCCGGACATAGCCACAGCCTAAAAAGGAAGTTTTAATCCACCCAAATTCAAACCTTCGGTAACTGAACCTAAAGCCGAACTCATTTTGGCATCAGCTTTGCTCTGAGCATCATTATAAGCAGCCATTACCAAATCTTCCAAAATTTCGGTCTCATCAGCCTTAACAATACTGGGGTCAATTTGAATTTTGGTCATAACAAATTTGCCATTGATGGTAACTTTGACCATTCCGCCGCCGGATGATCCTTCAACCTCTTCCTCTGCTATTTTAGCCTGTTCTTCAGCCAATCTTTTTTGCATTTGCTGGGCTTGTTTCATAAGTCCTTGAATATTAAGCATCAGTTTTCATCCTCCATATAATTATTATAATCAACAAAATCTGTTTCTTCATTGGTTTCGTTTTGTATTTTACGAACTAAACTATCAATTTTGGCTCCGGCAAATTCCGCCATAATCGCCTTAACAAGGGGAAGCTCCAAAGCATCTTTTTGATAGGCCATAGTCTTTAATTCTTCTTTGTCGGCAATGGTTTGTCCCAAAGGAGAATCCGTAACATCGATAATCCATTTTTGATGAGTATTTTTTTCCAAAAAACTCTGTAAAGCCACCCAAAAATCACGATTTATTTTGCTATCTGCCGCAACCTTCATATTGCCATGGCTAAATTCGCTAAATGACACATCATGTTTTAAGCCGTAAGCCAGCATAAGTTGCTTTTGCGCCGCTAAATAGCCAACCAACTCTTCCGGCGTGTTAAAAACCAGTCCATTATCATCAGGTGATGGCTCTTTTTTATCCATCAATTCTGGCGGATTATGAGAAACATTCGAAGCATTTGGGCTTAAATCAGAGTTTTTTTTTAAGCCATCCAGTATCTCGGCCGGTGTCGGTAAATTCGATGAATAAGCTATTCTTATCAATATCATATCAAGCGCATCTTGCTGCAAGGGTGCGATATTTATCTCATTAAGCCCTTTAATGAGCATTTGCCATATCTTTGATAACACCGCCATAGGAACTAACGGGGCAATTTTGCTGGCAAATTCTTTCTCATTTTCGGAAAGCGATACATCATTAATAAATTCAGGAACAATTTTTATCTTGGCAACAAGATGAGTTATACTAATCAAATCTTGCAACAAAATTACCGGATTAACCCCATCTTCGTGTTGTCTATTCAGCAAATTCATCAACTGGTCGGTTTTGCCGTTTACCAAACTTTCAAATATATCAAAAACGGCTGTGCGATCGGTGATTCCAATCATGTTTTTGACAATGTCGGTCTTAACCTCACCCGAGCCTAAAGAAATAGCCTGATCCAACAAGGACAAACCGTCGCGACAAGAGCCGTCGGCAGCTTTGGCAATCAAATGCAAAGCCTCGTCCTCGGCGGACAAACCTTCTTTTTGAATAATATTTTTAAAATGATTAATCAGAGTTTCAATACTCAAACGCTGTAAATCAAAGCGTTGACAACGCGAAAGCACCGTAACCGGAACTTTTCGAATCTCGGTGGTGGCAAAAATAAATATAACATGAGCCGGCGGTTCTTCTAAGGTTTTTAACAACGCATTAAAAGCTGCCTTGGACAACATATGAACTTCGTCGATGATATAAACTTTATAACGCGCAGAAGTCGGCTTGTAGCGAACACCATCTAAAATTTCTCTGATATCGTCAACACCCGTGCGTGATGCCGCATCCAATTCCAAAACATCGATATGCCGTGATTCAGCAATGGCTCGACAATTATCGCAAATACCGCAAGGATTGACCGTAGCGCCGTTTAGCGCATCTTTACCGGTACAATTGAGTGCTTTGGCAATAATACGCGCTGTGGTGGTTTTACCTACGCCGCGAATACCGGTCAAAATATAGGCATGGTGCAGGCGGTTATTTTTTATGGCATTGGTAATGGTTTGCACCAGAGCATCTTGTCCCAAAAGTTCTGCAAAATTTTGCGGACGATATTTACGCGCCAGTACGACATAATTGTCTTGATTTTCAGCCATAAAAACAACCCGAAATATTATTAAAATTGAGAGGGAGAAAAGACGACCTCAACTAAAATCGTTACGGCTGCTTTCTTCCGAACCTGACCGGATTGGCGAAAAGTTAACCCGCTCTTCCCCCGAGAGTCATAGTTAGCAAACTTAAAGCTTTTTTTCAAGCAGATTTTCGCTTTATAGGCTGTTTTGTTCGGTTGTAATGACGCTCATCGAGGTAAAATTATCAGATTGAGGGATAAAATCGATAGTTTTGCCATAAATCAAAATTTGTGCCAATGAACTGTCTTTGCCGATGATATGAGGAACTGAATAGATCGTATCCGGATCAATCGGTTCAAGTGCCTCGTTTATGGTCTCAAAATAGCTGTCACCGGAATCGACAACCTTGCCGCCTTGAGCATCAACACTGATAATATCCAGTGAATGTTGGTTGGTGCCGTCAGCAAAAAAGCGAACTTTGCCGTTTAACCCCTGAAAACCACCCAATGAAGTTATATTACCCAGCAAATTGTCATCGGTTGCTTTGGACAATTTGTCAGCCAAAATTACCGCGTCATAAGCCAAAGTATAAAGGCTGCTCGGTTTTTCGCCAAACACCGAATAGTATTGTGCAACAAAACCGGTTCCTTTAGCCTTGGTCAAAGAGGGATAAACGCTGTTTTGCAGTGAAGTTTCTTTGGCAGATATGCCGGCTTCCCATATTGAACTTCCCAAAAACAGCACATCAGGATAAGCCTTGTCATAATAGGCAAACATCGCTGTTGCCGCAGTCAAGGTAATTCCGCCTTCGGGAATCAACATGGCATCAAATGTAATTCCGCTATCAATAACTTGCTTGGTAAGGGCGGAAAAATCTGAAATTCCTTGCGGATAAAAAGCTATCAGCTTGATTGCAACTTGATTTTTGTTAGCTGCTTTGACCGCAGCACGGGCAACAGAAATTCCGGTATTGTTATCCGGCAGCAACAAGGCAAAATTGCGTCGTCCTTGTTTGACAGCATAAGTGATAATACGATCAATTTGCTCGTCTATCAAAAGTCCCAGTGTGTATATGGTCGGCTGCAACACTTCCGGTGAAGTGGAAAAAGCCACAACCGGCACGCCTTGATAAATCGTTTCATTGCTAATAGCTGAAACCTCGGTGCTTTTTAATGGCCCTAAAATCAGTTGGGCTCTTTGTGCAGTGGCATTTTTTATTGCCACACGAGCACCTGCCGGAGTGCTGGCGGTATCATAATATTGAATTACGACATTGGGATTTTTGATGTCGTTTAAGGCCAAAAGCGAGGCATTTTTCATCCCCTGTCCATATTTGGCATCGGCTCCGGTTAAGGGTAACAACATCCCCACACGAAAACTGCGCGAGTTAGAAATGCCGATTTCTACAACATCATCAGCGTAATTGCCAGCACCTCCCTCATCTTGAATCGGTTTGGTTGAAGAACAGGCAAACAGCACAAAAGCTGCAAAAACAATACTAATTTTTTTTAACACTTGCTTTTTATCCCAAAATATAAAACAATTTATCAATACTTTTATTATAAAAAACTCTGATTGTAAAGAGAGGGTTTATGGAAAATGGAATTTATCTGGTAGCAACACCGATAGGCAACACGGGGGATATTACTTTGCGAGCTTTGGAAGTGTTGCAAAAAGCCGATTTAATCGCTTGTGAAGACACCAGAGTAAGCAAAAAATTGTGCGCTTTGTTGAATATTACAACTAAGGGGAAAACTTTTATTGCCGTGCATGATCACAACGAAAGTGAATTAGCCCAAAAAGTTATTGATGAGGCGGCTGCGGGCAAAATAGTAGTTTATATGTCTGATGCCGGCTCTCCTTTGATATCTGATCCGGGCTATAAATTGGCCAAAGCCGCAAGGGAACAAGGTGTTTATTTGACAACTTTGCCCGGTGCTTGTGCCGCAATTTGCGCTTTACAATTATCAGGTTTGCCTTCAAATGCTTTTATGTTTTGCGGATTTATTCCCAACAAAGAAAAAGCCCGAATCGATTTTTTGAAAAAAAACAGCCAAGTTGATGCTACTTTAATCTTTTATGAAAGAGCGGACAGACTGGTCAAAAGTTTGATCGTCATGCAAAATATATTTGCTCAGCGCGAGATTGCGGTTGCGCGTGAAATCACAAAGTTGCACGAAACTTGTTGTAACGGAACCGCGACAGAACTGGTTGCTTATTTTGAGCAGAATCCCCCAAAAGGCGAAATTGTACTGATGGTCGCACCTCCTGATGACAGTCAGGCAGAGCCTGCCGATTACAGCGATGAATTACGACGAGAATTAGAGCTTAACAACTTGAAAACTGCGGTAAAAAACATTGTTGAAAAATACAATCTCAATCGCAATGAAGTTTATAAAAAAGCACTGGAGCTAAAAGATAATGGGTGATTTTTCGGGCAAGACTGCTGAATTTATAGCTTTGCAATATATGCGGCTGAAAGGTTATCATTTGGTTGAGCACAACTATGTCACCGGACGCGGCACCGGTGCCGGCGAAGTTGACATAATTATGTGCAATCAAAACACTTTGGTTTTTGTAGAAGTAAAAAAACGCAAAACTTTGGAAAAAGCGGCTTATGCCATAACTCCAAAACAAATGCAACGCATTCGCCGCGGAGCCGAAGCTTTTTTGGCTCATCACTCGGAATTTGCCGATTTTAATGTGCGGTTTGATGCAATATTGGTCGAATCGATGTTAAAAATTCAGCATATTGAAAATGCTTTTTAAAACACATTTTAATTTTGTCATGCCCGAAAAATATTTCTGTCATGGCTAGAGCGAGTGAAACGAGCGAATAAAGTGTCAATAATATTAATTCGAAGACCCCTAATTCGCGGTTTTGGCAAACCACTCAGGGGTGACAATAACACATTAGTGTCATGGCTAAAGCGAGTGAAACGAGCGAATTAGGCATCTTCGGATTTTTTTATATTATTGACACTTTTGAGTGACCAAAAGTGTCCAAAAGTCATTGGGATGTTCGCCTTAGCGGGCAAACAACTCAAAGGCATGAGGCTGC
>CACWSG010000006.1:0-108859 GCA_902763535.1 uncultured Pseudomonadota bacterium
GTAATTGCAGCTGTCAAGGTTGTTTTACCATGGTCTACGTGACCGATTGTTCCGATATTGCAGTGCGGTTTGCTCCGCTCAAACTTCTCTTTTGCCATTTTAAATTTACTCCAAAAAAAATTAATTAAGTTAAGTTATTAAAAAAATCTCATCTGCGATTTTCGTTTTAGGGTGGAAGATGGAGTGGTTTCTAGGGGAGCTGAAAATTTTAGTGTAGTTAAACCTACATGAATTTTCAGCTACCCCGTAAAACCGCTCTAAATTCCCCTTAAAACGGAAATCTAAGCGTTTTTGGCCTTTACCTTCTCAGCCACATCCTTCGGCACCTCAGCATAGTGATCAAACACCATGGTGAATTGTGCACGACCTTGTGAAAGAGAACGCAAAGTGTTAACATAGCCAAACATATTGGCCAAAGGAACCTGCGCATCAATAACGCGGGCATTAGCTCTTTGATCCATACCGTTTACCAAACCGCGACGTGAGTTCAAATCACCGATAATATCGCCCATGTATTCCTCAGGAGTTACAACCTCAACTTTCATAATCGGCTCTAACAACTTAGGAGCTGCTTGGCGCATACCTTCGCGGAAAGCGGCACGAGCTGCAATTTCAAAGCACATAACATTCGAGTCAACCTCGTGATATGCACCATCATACAAATTGCACTTAACACCGGTAACCGGATATCCGGCAATAACACCGGCATCCATCGCCGAACGCAAACCTTTTTCAACACCGGGGATATATTCCTTAGGAACATTACCGCCGACAACGGTATTTTCAAACTCAAATCCGGTATAACCTTCCAAAGGCTCGAATTTAATCTTAACACGAGCAAATTGACCGGCACCACCGGATTGTTTCTTGTGAGTATATTCAATATCACAAGGTTTGGTAATGGTTTCACGATAAGCAACTTGCGGCTCGCCGACATTGCACTCAACTTTGAATTCGCGCTTCAAGCGGTCAACAATAATCTCCAAGTGCAATTCACCCATACCGCTGATGATGGTCTGACCTGAGTCAGGATCCGAGTGAACTTTGAAAGAAGGATCTTCCATTGCCAAACGCGACAATGCCAATCCCATTTTTTCAACATCAGCTTTAGTCTTGGGCTCAACCGCCAACTCAATAACCGGCTCAGGAAATACCATGTTTTCCAAAACAACCGGCTTGTTCTGATCACACAAAGTATCACCGGTTGTGGTATCTTTCAAACCGGCCAAAGCGATAATATCGCCGGCATTAGCCTCTTTGAGGTCTTCGCGCTTGTTTGAGTGCATCAACAACATACGACCAACGCGCTCTTTCTTATCTTTAACTGAGTTATAGATATAAGAACCGGCAGTCATAGTTCCTGAATAGATACGGCAGAAAGTGAGTGATCCGACGAAAGGATCGTTCATAATCTTAAATGCCAAAGCGGCTAAAGGCTCGCTATCATCAGGCTTACGAACGATGATTTTTTCCGCATCATTAGGATCAACACCTTGCGCAGGAGGAATATCCAACGGCGATGGCAAATAATCAACCACAGCATCAAGAAGCGGTTGAACACCCTTGTTACGGAAAGCTGTACCGCAGAATACCGGCACAAAATCTTGAGCGATTGTGCCTTTGCGGATGCATTTCTTCAAAGTTTCAACCGAAACTTCTTTGCCTTCCAAATAGTCTTCCATAGCCTGTTCATCTTGTTCAACAGCCATTTCAATCAATTGATGATGATATTCTTCAGCCTTGTCTTTCAAGTCAGCCGGAATTTCTTTGATTTCAATCGGTGAATCAGCCGTGTTACCGGTATAGATGATTGCATTCATATTGATCAAATCAACAACACCGGTAAAATTATCCTCAGCGCCAATCGGCAATTGCATTGCCATAGGACGAGCGCCTAAACGATCAACAATCATATCTAAGCAACGATAGAAGTTGGCACCAACGCGGTCCATCTTGTTGCAGAAACAAATACGCGGAACACCATATTTATCAGCCTGTCTCCAAACTGTTTCCGATTGCGGTTCAACACCGGCAACCGAGTCAAATACGGTAATTGCACCATCCAATACACGCAAAGAACGTTCAACTTCAACTGTAAAGTCAACGTGTCCCGGCGTATCGATAAGGTTGATTCTGTGGCCTTTCCAGAAGCAGGTAGTCGCAGCTGAGGTAATAGTAATACCGCGCTCTTGCTCTTGCTCCATCCAGTCCATTGTAGCGGCACCATCATGCACTTCACCAATCTTGTGAGTTTGACCGGTGTAGTACAAAATGCGCTCTGATGTAGTAGTTTTACCGGCATCAATGTGAGCCATAATACCGATATTTCTATACAACTCAATCTTATGTGTACGAGCCATTAATGTTATTCCTTATAGCCTTATAGGTTAAAATTTATAGTGTGAGAAAGCTTTGTTAGCTTCAGCCATTCTATGAGTATCCTCACGTTTCTTAACAGCCGAACCTTTGTTAGCCAAAGCATCTAACAGTTCGTTTGCCAATCTTTCGGTCATGGTTGACTCTGAACGTTTGGCAGCTGCTTCAATAATCCAACGAATAGCCAAAGCCTGACGACGTTCAGCTCTAACTTCCATAGGAACTTGATAAGTAGCACCACCAACGCGGCGAGACTTAACCTCAACCAAAGGCTTTACATTTTCCAAAGCCTCGGCAAAAACCTTCAAGGCATCTTGTTTTGATTTGGAAGCAATAATGTCGAATGCCGAATAAACAATTTTCTCGGCAACGGCTTTTTTACCATGCTCCATAACGTTGTTAATAAATTTCGCAACAACCTGATCGCCGAATTTTGCGTCGGGCAGTACGATTCGCTTTTCAGCTCTATGACGACGTGACATTATCAAATCTCCTTATTTAGGTCTCTTAGCGCCGTATGCAGAACGACGTTGACGACGTTTAGCTACACCTTGAGTATCCAAGGTACCACGAATGATATGATAACGAACACCAGGTAAGTCTTTTACGCGGCCTCCTCTAATCAGCACCACTGAGTGTTCTTGCAAGTTATGACCTTCACCAGGGATATAGCTGATTACTTCAAAGCCGTTTGTCAAGCGTACACGCGCAACTTTACGCAAAGCGGAGTTAGGCTTTTTCGGGGTTGTAGTATAAACCCTTGTGCAAACACCTCTTTTTTGCGGGCAAGCTTTCAAAGCCGGAACTTTGTTTCTCTTGACTTTGGGTGTTCGTGATTTACGAATTAACTGATTAATTGTAGGCATCACAAATTTCCTTTAAGTATTAGTTATAAACATTATTACACTACTCAAAAAAGCGATTCCTCGCCTTTTATGAGTCTTGGCAACATAGACTCAACTTTTTCATAAGTCAAGCACTTTTTAATATGGAATTATATTAGTATACCTTTGATGACTTTTTCATAAAAAGTTCGGATAATGCGGCTAATACGAAGAAACTCACTTGGCAAAAGTGTACCCAAATTAGTACATAAGCCAAGTGAGTTTCAATTAGCAGACCACCCGACACCATTAAAAGACTGCGGATAGCGTGCGCAAATAATAAGAAACTCCTCAAAAAGTACCGCAGCGTACTTTGAACGTACGTGAGGATACCTTTTAAGGAGTTTCTGTATTAGTTGCCAGCTAAACGCAGTCTTTACTTATAAAGGGGGCGTTTTTGGTACTTAGTGTGAAGCAAGTGATGTGATTTTTCACCACCGGCCTGACCCAAAAATTCGTCATATAATTTTTTGATTGAGGCATTGTGATGCGACAGGCGATTCTTGGCCTGCTCATCTTCACAATTCAGCCCTTGTGAACGCAAAGCTCTTATCTCATCATTAATACCCCAAGGTTTGGCAAATCTGGCACCCATAACTCTCGGTTGACCGCCACCGGCAATACAACCGCCCGGACAAGCCATAACCTCAACAAAATGATAAGGCATCTCTTCGCCGTTTTCTTGAGCTTTCTTAATCTCTTGCAAAACAGCTTCAGCATTACCTACACCATTAACCACCGCAATGCGAACTTTTGTTCCCATAATATCAACTTCGGCAACTTTTACGGCATCTAATCCGACAATCGGACCAAAGCACAAATTGCCCAACTCCTGACCGGTGATATAGAAGAAGGCTGTACGCAAAGCCGCAGTCATAACACCGCCTGACACACCGAAAATAGTACCGGCGCCGGAATATTCGCCCAACGGATTATCGGCTTCTTCATCTTTCAATGAGGCAAAGTCAATACCCTGCTGTTTAATCATTTTAGCTAACTCACGGGTAGTTATAACCACATCAACATCTTGATATCCGGAAGATGACATGGTTTCATCGCGTGCAATTTCCCACTTTTTGGCAGTACAAGGCATAACCGAAACCACTTTTATCTTAGCAGCATCAATACCCAACTTTTGAGCATAATAGGTCTTGGCAATTGCACCAACCATTTCATGCGGTGATTTGCAGCTTGATAAGTGCGGCAACATCTCAGGATAATACTTTTCCAAATAATCAACCCATGCCGGACAGCAGGATGTAAACATCGGCAGGTGATCTTTTTCCTTAAAACGTTTTACAAATTCGGTAGCCTCTTCAATAATAGTCAAATCAGCACCAAAATTAGTATCAAACACTTTGGCAAAACCCAATTTGCGCAGTGCGGCATAAATTTTTCCGGTCAAATTGGAACCGAAATCAAAACCGAATTCTTCACCCAAGGCAACTCTTACAGCCGGAGCAATCTGCACCACTGTAACCTGCTCTTGATTTTTGAGCAAATCCCAAACCTGAGCTGTTGTATCATAATCAGTGATAGCTCCGGTCGGGCAGTGTGCTGCACATTGTCCGCATTTAATACAAGGTGAATCACCCAATTTGGTATCATTAGCACCGGTAACCTTTGTTGCCATACCGCGATGCAAATAACTTAATGCCCAAACATTCTGAGTGTTTTGGCAAATATCAACACAGCGTCCGCAAACGATACATTTTGACGGTTCTAAAACTATGGCTTTAGAGCTGTCATCAATCGGCTCAGATGAAAGGATTTTGCGAATTTCCTCGCTTCTAACTCCCATTTGTGCCGCCATATCCTGCAATTCACATTCTCCGTTGCGTCCGCAAGTCAAACAGCTGTTGGGATGATTACTCAAAATCAATTCCAATACTGTTTTGCGAATTTCCTTCAATTCGGCATCGTTGGTTATAACTTCCATACCTTCGGCCGCCGGAGTGCAGCAAGAACGCATAATGCGTCCGCCGACTTTGACAATACAAATACCGCAACCGGCCGACGGATCAACATCAGGATGTTTACACAAGGTAGGAATATTGATATTGGCTTCGCGCGCTGCATCTAAAATGCTGGCACCGTCCTCAACTTCAACTGCAATATTATCAATCTTCAAATTAACCATTTTTCAAACCTCCTCTTATTCTTTGCCGTCAACCAGTTTATTGGTGTATTCGCTCTCATAAAACTTTAAGGTCGACAACACCGGATTCGGAGCGGTCTGTCCCAAACCGCACAGTGATGCTTTCTGCATAGCAAAAGCAATTCGTCTCAGCAATTCCAAGTCCTTCTTTTTGCCTTTGCCGCGATTGATTTTATCAAGCAAAGCTAACATCTGTCGTCCGCCAATACGGCATGGAGCGCATTTGCCGCAAGATTCATCAACTGTAAAATCGAGATAGAACTTAGCCAATGAAACCATATCCGAAGAATCATCAATTACAATCATGCCGCCGGATCCCATAATTGATCCGACTTTTTTCAATTCTTCGTAGCATACCGGCATATCCATATATTTTGCCGGAATAACACCACCGGACGGTCCGCCGGTTTGCACGGCTTTCAATTTTTTGCCAGCCGGCACACCGCCGCCGATTTCGTTGACAATCTCGTTAATAGTGGTTCCCATCGGAACTTCAATCAATCCGGAATGTTCAACTTGACCGGTCAGTGCAAATACTTTTGTACCCTTTGAAGTTTCGGTACCGAAAGAAGCAAACCAATCTGCTCCTTTGAGCAAAATTTTTGAAACATTGGCCAAAGTTTCGACATTGTTAACACAAGACGGTTTTTCCCACAAACCTTTGTTAGTCGGATAAGGCGGGCGCGGACGCGGTGTACCTCTGGCTCCCTCAATTGAGTGTATCAGGGCTGTTTCCTCACCGCAGACAAAAGCACCGGCTCCCAAACGAATATCAATATTAAAGCTGAAATTCGTTCCCATAATATTATTGCCCAACAAAAGATTCTTTTTGCAAGCTTTAATAGCTTTTTGCAATCGTTCAACAGCCAAAGGATACTCTGCACGAACATAAAACCATCCCTCGGTTGCACCTATTGCATAAGCTGCAATCATCATACCTTCAATAACGGCATGGGGATCACCTTCCAAAATCGAGCGATCCATATAAGCTCCCGGATCACCTTCATCACCGTTGCAGATAATGAATTTTTCATCGACAGTCGGAACTTTGGCTGCCAATTCCCACTTCATACCGGTGGAAAATCCGCCGCCGCCGCGTCCTCTTAATCCCGAACGCTTGATTTCATCGACGACCTGTGCCGGTGTCATGGTTTTCAAAGCTTTTTCCAAAGCTAAATAACCACCTCTGGCCATATATTCGGAAATATCCTCCGGATCCATATGACCGGCATTCTTCAACACAACCTTTTCTTGTTTTTTGAAGAATGGCAAATCCAGTGAAAGCACAAAAGGCTCCAATTCTTTTACAATTGCAACCTTTTTATCCAAAGCGGGAATAACATATTTTTCCATAATCAATTTTGCTGCATTCAAATCAATGCGCTTGAACAATCTGTCTTGCTGTCCTTTAATTTCAACTCTGATAAGCGGACCTTGAGCGCACAATCCCATACATCCGGTAGCCACAATTCGAATTTTTTCTTCCAACTTGTGCTCGGCAACAATATTTTTAATCAAATCTAAAATATCATCACTTCCGGAAGATTTGCAACCGGTAGAGTGACAGCAATAAATATTGCAAACAAACTTTTCAATCTCTGCCAGTTTGTTTTTAGCAATTTCATGAATATCAAATCTCTTTTCCAAATCTATATCGGCCATCTTAATTCTCCTTGAAGGTTTCACGCCATTCATCCAAAATCGCCGGCACATTATCCGGTGTCATGCGTCCGTATGTTTTGCCGTTTACCACACAAACCGGTGCCAATCCGCAACACCCCACACAGCGCACACACTGCAAGTGAAACATTCCGTCAGCCGTGCTCTCGCCTTCGCCGATTCCCAGCTCAGATTTGAACTTTTCCAGCACCTTATCATTACCTTTCAGATAACAGGCCGTACCTGTGCAAACCGAAATAACCGCTTTGCCGGGAGCCTTTAACTTAAAGAAATTGTAGAAAGTCAAAACCTCATAAATACGAGCCAAAGAAACGCCCATACCTTGTGCCAGTTCAACCGCATCACTCCAATCGACATAGCCTTTAACATCTTGAATTTCGTGCAATGCCATGATCAAAGATCCGCGTTTTTTGCGCCATTTTGCCGCAACCTGCGAAGCATTAGAAGCATCAGCCATTTTTATCTCCTTAAAATAATTATCTCGTGCCGAATTCTAACAATTTTTTTCACAACTGCAAGCGCTTTTGCAAAGAATTGCCAAATTTATTTTGACAAATGATAAAAAATCGTTCATTTTGCTTGCATATGTTTTGTTAAAAATATAATCATCAAATATGAAAAAATTAAATACTTATATATTTAAACAAATTCTTATCGGCTTTCTTTTGGTCAGCTTTTCGTTAATGTCGATTATATGGCTGTCGCAGTCTTTGCGATTCCTTGATTTAATCGTCTCAAAAGGCATATCTGCCGGAATATTCATCAAACTGACCTCTTTACTTATGCCCAGAATATTTACAATTCTTGCCCCGATAGCCGTATTTACATCAGTCATGTTTACTTATAATCGTATGTTGGTCGATCAGGAACTTATTGTTATGAAATCTGCCGGCATCAGCCCTTATCAATTGGCCAAACCGGCTATACTTATCGGTGTGTTATTAACACTGTCAAATATTTATATCATCAATTATGGTATGCCGAAAGCCGAAGCAGCTTTTAAAGAACTGGAGTGGCGAATCAAAAACAATATTTCGCAACTGATGTTTCGCGAAGGTGAATTCACCAATTTGCAAGATGATCTGACCGTATTTGTCACTTCTCATGACGACGACGGAACTATTGCCAATATTTTAATCGATGATGAGCGCAACCCTAAAACAAAATCCACCACCACCGCCGAAAAAGGCATAATTGTTCAAACCGACCAAGGCCCCAGAGTTATATTAATCAATGGTCATCGCCAAGAAATCAACAAAGTAAAAGGTTCTTTCTCGGCTGTCAGTTTCTCGCAATACTCCGTTGATTTCGGTCTCAAAGGCTCTTCTAAAAAACGCAAAGACAGTGTTCGCACTCACTCATTCGGCGAATTAATCACTGCACTGAATAATGAAAATCTTGCTCCTGAAGATCGCTATAAATGGTTTGTCGAAGGAAATCGCCGCATTACCACCCCGTTATTAGCCATAATTTATGCGCTTTTGGCTTGTACCGGATTACTGATTAGCAATTTCAATCGTCGTGGTCAAACCCAAGTTATCGGAATATCAATACTTGCCATAATATTAATCCAAGCGACTGATTTGATTGCCGGCAGTCTGGCAAGTAAAAATCTTTGGTGGTTAACTCTTCTTTATTTGAACATTTTTATCCCGTTAGGTATATGCTCATTATGTTTGTTCAAACCCGAACTGGTGAGAAATGTAATTCATCGACGGATTCCCGCATTAGGAGGTATGAATGCGTAAGTTTGCTCTGATTACAACAGTCGGTTGCTCTGTTTTGGGAGCAATAAATCTTGCGGTCGCTGAAACCGAAAAGAGCAGCATTGTTGTGCTTGACACCAACAAAACCATTGAAGACACCAAACCAAAATCCAAAGCAAAATTGGAGCCTACCTATAATATAACCAATGTCCTTGATACCGGCTCAGCTGAAACTACTGATATTCATTTCAATGCTGATGCCATGGAAAACGATTATAATAACAGAACTATAACCGCATCAGGTAATGTTGAGATTATCCGTGAAGACCTAACCTTGTATGCGGACAAAGTTACCTATTGGCAAGACAGCGAAAACATCTCGGCCGAAGGCAATGTGGTCATCTTAGAAAAAAACGGTAATACTTTATATGCCGACAAAATTGACCTTACCGAAAAAATGCAAAGTGCCGATGTTGAAAACATCAAAGTAATCTTGCTTGATAAAACACGCTTGTCAGCTAGTAATTTTCACAAAAAATCCAATGACCGCAAAGTATTGCGCAGTGCCACTTATTCTCCTTGCGACAGTTGCAAGGATTCGTCACCATTGTGGGAATTAAAAGCATCCAAAGTTCTCCATGATCCGATCGAGCAAAATGTTGAATATCAAAATGCCTTTTTAGAATTAAAGGGTGTGCCGGTATTTTATACTCCTTTCTTCTCTCATCCGGATCCTTCAGTTAAACATCGTTCAGGATTTTTATTTCCGCGTATAATCAGCAGCAATTTTTTGGGTGCCGCTATTCAACCGCAATATTTTTGGGATATTAATCCGCAAACCAACATAATTTTTAATCCCATTATTTCTACTGAAAAAGATCCGGTTTATTCGGCGGTTTTCAGTAAATATTTTTATCGCGGCGAATTAAACGCTTCCGGCACCATATTGCAAGATAGTGATAACAATAATAAATCTGACAAACACAACACCCGCGGCAATTTGTTTTTATACGGACGCTATGAATTAAACGACTATTGGGTCGCTGATACCGACATTAACTATGCCTCAGATCACACCTACCTCAATGACCTGAATCTCCCCAAAAAAGATGATTCGTGGTTGACCTCGCGCTTGCGTTTTCAATCTTTTGATAACCGCAACTATGCCTATGTTGAGGGCTACTATTATGATATGTTGAGTTACGATTTGCAGAACATCAACAAACCCTATGTAATGCCGATAATGGGATATGAATACATATCGTCACCCAATACTTATGGAGCATATATTCGTACGGATTTGAGCGCTGCCTCAATTTATCACAAAGAAGATGATTCCGCACAACGACTTACAATGGTAAATTCATGGAATTTGCCCTACACAAGTCCTTTTGGTGAAAAATACAAACTCACAGCATCACTGAAATCTGATGCCTATTATGTTCAAAAATATCTTAACGACAACAACAAATACTATACCGGAACAACAGCTCGAGTATTTCCTCAATTAGGGTTGGAATGGCGTTTACCGTTTATCAAAAACACCGAAAACACTTCGCAAATTCTTGAGCCTATCATCGTTGCTGCTGTTGCTCCGAACAAAGGCAACCAACGCGACAAAATTCCCAATGATGACAGCCGCGATTTTGAATTGACTGACACCAATATTTTTGACCTTGATCGCTATGCCGGCTATGACCGCAATGATGTCGGCTCGCGTGTCAGCTATGGTATGAATTGGAGTTTTTACGGCAAAAAATGGGGCAGATCATCACTCCTTTTTGCTCAATCTTATGAAGTTGACAAAGACAACGAAACCATTCATGCCAACAACGATGGCGATCATTTTTCCGACTATGTCGGAAGAATATATGCGGCACCCAGCAACTATTTTGATTTAACCTATCGTTTTCGCCTTGATAAGGATGATTACGATATAAATTACAGTGAATTAGCCACATCATTCGGCAATGATCTTTTGCGTTTGTCGGCTTCTTATATTTTCTTCCCCGAAAACAACAACTCTTCGGTTTATTATGGCAAACAACGTAAAGAAATTTTTACCGCCCTCTCCTCACACATAACTCGCAACTGGTCAATCAGTGCTTATACCCGTCATGATCTTGAAAGTGAGCGCACTTTGAGCAATGGCGGAGGAATAACTTACGAAGACGAATGTGCTAAATTTGCTTTTCGTGTTGAAAAAGAGTTTTCTGAAGATCCCGATGCCGAAAATGATTTTTCGTTCTATTTCACTTTTTATCTGAAAACCATCGGCGGCATAGGCAACAATTAACAAAGGAGATTATTAATGTTTCTGCGCAAAATAATTTTAAGTACTTTATTTGCTGTTTCCGCAATTTTTTCTGCCAATGCTGAAAACATTCGCATTGCCGCATTGGTTAATGGCGAAATAATTTCAAGTGAAGATATTGATAATCAAGTTAACATCTTTATGTTAAATTCGCCGATTCCTCTCAATTCTGAAACCAGAGGCATGATTACTCGCCGTGTATTGGCTCAAACCATTGAGCAAAAATTGAAAATACAATTCGCTGAAAAAAACGGCATCAAAATAACTGATGATGAAATCAACAACCAAATGAAAATTTGGGCGCAAAAAAATAAAATCAATTTAGATAATTTAAGTTCAAAAAAAATAAATCGTGAAAGCCTAGCCGAAAACATTAAAGCTGAGTTGGCTTGGGTTAAACTCATTCGCAAAAAATATTACCAAACTGCCAACATTACCCAAACCGAAATCAACGATACCATCCGTGAAATCACCGAAGATATGAATATTAAAAAATATCAGGTACTGGAAATTTTTATCCGCAAAGAAAACGCCAAAGATATTAACCAGTTGGTTGAACGCCTGCGCGAAGATCCTCGTTTTGAACTTTATGCCGCTCGGTTTTCCGAAGCACCGTCTGCCGCCAATGGTGGCAACTTGGGCTGGATAAATTCCGGCAAAATGTTATCCGCTTTAGAGATGCGCCTATCTAAAATGCGCATTGATGAAGTAAGTGACGCCATATTAATCGGTGACGGCTATTACATTGTAAAACTGCTGCAAGTTTTTGATCCTGCCAAAAACAAAAGTTTTACCCCTAACCAAGCTGAAGTGCGCACTTTGCTTGAAAACCAAAAAATGGAATCATTATCCAAGAAAATGCTCCAGAACATAAAGCAAAAGGCCATCATTGAAGTGAAAAAATAACATGGATATTAGTGAAGTTATTGATTCTCTGCCATCATTAAAAACCACTGTCGATGCTTATGGTCTGTTGGCCAAAAAGGCTTTGGGACAAAACTTTTTATTGGATAAAAACATCACTGACAAGATAGTCAACCAATCCCTGCAAAAACAAAAACTTTCATCCTTATCCGGTGCTCATGTTTTTGAGGTAGGATCAGGACCCGGTGGGTTGACGCGTTCTTGCCTTAAAGCATCTCCCGATTTAATGACTATTATTGAGCTTGATGACCGCTGCATTAAAATTGCTCAAGATATGCAATCCAAAATCGGTGACAGACTTGAAATAGTCAATCAGGATGCGCTTGATTATCAATTTGATTTTAAGGAAAACAGTCCTAAACATATTTTTTCAAACCTACCCTACAATATATCAGTGCCATTGCTTACCAAATGGCTGTACAATATAAATTCATACCAATCATTGACTCTGATGTTTCAAAAAGAAGTTGCTGATCGCATTGAATCTGAAATTCGCAGCAAAGACTATGGAAGGCTATCTGTTTTAGCTCAGTTACAATGCCATATAACAAGATTGTTCAATTTACCTCCGGAAGCATTTACACCGGCACCTAAAGTTTGGTCAAGCGTACTATTGTTTACACCGCGCAATGACGCTTTGGATATCAATAATCTAAATCGATTGGAAAAAATAACCGCTTTAGCTTTTTCCAAACGCCGCAAAATGTTGCGCCAAATTTTTAAATCAACTGCTGATTTTGATAAAATCTGTGAGAAATGCAACATTCTGCCGACCATGCGCCCGGAAGAAGTTACACCTCAGCAATTCTATCAGTTATCAAAATTGCTTTAATAATTCTTGACAACCAAGCGATTATATCTTATCAAGAAACTGTTTTTAAGCAAGACAGCGAGTGAAAACGAGCTCGACCTTATTATTTTATTTTTACCTTGGGGGTATAGCTCAGTTGGGCTCGAGGATAATTTTAACCGCTGCTCCGGTTAAAATTACCGCAAGAGGCGAAGTTTTCTTACTTGAGCAAGCAAGCGTAAGCGATGCGCAGCGAAATTAGAAAACGAGTGACCGCAGCGGAGTTGTTGAGCTTTATAAAAGCGAAACTTACGAAGCAAGACAGCGAGTGAAAACGAGCTCGACCTTATTATTTTATTTTTTACCTTGGGGGTATAGCTCAGTTGGGAGAGCGAGTGGTTCGCAATCACTAGGTCGTCGGTTCGATCCCGATTACCTCCACCAATCAAAAAAACGGCTTTTGCCGTTTTTGTTTTAAACCTAACAATCGGGAGCGAACCGACAGAAGTCGGTTTGACTACAAGCGAGAGGCGCACGGGAGTGTGCCGATGAGCGAATAGCGAACGAGCGTAGTGAAGCGAAGCTATCCCGATTACCTCCACCAATCAAAAAAAGCGGCTCTCTTAAGCCGCTTTTTCTAACTCTTTGATTGCGTCATCAATCAATTTTTTATGCAAAGTTTCATCCATTTCTTTGGCTAAAATTTCCTTGACCGCCTTGATGGTTATTTCTGCCGTTTTGGCAGCAACCTCATCATTGGCAGAACTTTCCGCTAAAGCCAAATGCATCTTAGCATCTTGCTCGCGCTTTTTCATATCAGCTTCCAATTTTAGCAATGTATCGCGTTTTAATACATCAACTTCATGCTCGGAACGTTTCAACATTTCTGATGCTTCTTTCTCGGCCCCGCGAAACTTACGTTCATATTCAGCCAACATTTTCTGGGCATCTTCTTTCAAGGTTACTGCCTCATGAATGCGATTGGCAATTTGCTCTCCTCTGCCCCGCAACAATCCCATAATCGCTTTGCCGACCGGTCTTGCCAACATCAACACAACCAAAACAAAAGCGGCACCGACCCAAAACTCAGCTTCCAAATAGAATGCTTCATGTCCATGCGCGCCTAATTCCTGAGCCGTATTTTCTATCGCATTGGCCACACTCTCTGCGGCGCCCAACACAGCATCTTGTGTTGCATCTAAAATTTCATTACCGGGCATCTTGTCGTCCATCTGACTACTCCCCTTCCAAACCGGCTATGGTTTTTCTGACTTTTTCAGCACTAACTTTAGAAATGCCGAATTTAGCCAACACATCAACCGCCAAATCAACCGAAGCTTCTTCTATCTTTTGTAAAGCCTTGCTCTTGGCCGCTTCAATCCGTTGCTCGCCTTGAGCAATCTCGGCATTCAATCTGGCTGCCAAATCAGACTGCTTGCGATTAACCGTATCATTAAGCTCATCTTTGGTTTTTTGCAACGCCAAGTTAGCTTTTTGACTGGCTTCACGCAAAGCCGTTTCATATCTTTCAATACCTTCTTCAACTTGTTTTTTCAAACGCTCAGCTGTTGCCAATTCACTGTCAATTTTCTCTTTGCGCAAATTTATCATTTCACCAAGCTTGGGAATAATAAACTTACTCATGATAAACAACAGTGTAAAAAAGCAAATCGTCAACCAAAAAAATTGCGAAGGAAAAACGCTAAAATCTAATTGTGGCATAATCTATATCCCGACCAAACTAAACCCTATCAATGCGGATGGCCGTAACAAAATGCAATCCGACCACCCGCTCAAGATAAGGATTTCAACCAAATATAACGCTTAGTTACCAGTCAACATAACCAAAGCAATAACCAAAGCATACAATGCAATAGCTTCAACCGCGGCAAATCCGGCCCAACCGTAAATATCAACATCTTTCTTTACTTGCGGATTGCGACCAACGGTCGAAATAATTGTTGTCCAAACTTGTGACACACCCCAAGCGGCAACAGTCATTGATAAAGCGCACAAACCTGCACCTATATAAGCTAATGGTTCCATAATTTTAATCCTTTCATAAGTTATTCAATTTGCAGTTCATAATTATATTAGTGCTCATGAATTGCATCACCGAGATAAATACAACTCAGAACAGTATAAATAAAGGCTTGCAGTAATGAGATAAATATCTCAAAACATATAATCGCACTGTCAAACAACAGTGGAACCGCCCCTAATACCCCCAGCCCGACAATGAAGCCGGCGATAATTTTCAACATAATATGACCAACCGTCATATTAGCAACCAAACGCACTGTCAAACTAAACGGTTTTGACAGAAATGAAATCATCTCAATCGGCACAATCAACGGCGCCAATGCCAAAGGAATACCTCTTGGCAAAAATGTACGCAACCAACCGATTTTTTTCTTCTTTATGCCGATACAAATATTAAACAATAAAGCAATCAGCGACAAACAACCTACCGCTGTCAAATGCGATGTAAAAGTAAACGCATAAGGAAACAACCCCAAAACATTACCGAATGCCACAAAGGTAAAAACCGTGAAAATAAAAGGAAAATACTTCAATCCTTCCATTCCGACATTTTCTTTCAACAGATTGTGGACGAACTCGTATAAACTCTCGACCAAAGACTGCGCCGCATTGGGAACCAACGAACGTTTACGCAAGCACAAAGCAAACATTGCTGTACAAGCCACCACCGCTATAACCATGAACAACGACGAATTGGTAAAAGAAACATCTACATCACCAATCTTAAGCGGAATAATCGGCTTAATTACAAACTGTTCCATTGGATTCGACATAAGTCTCTGCTCCTAATCTTTCATTTCTTCTGCTTTGGCTAAGCGGTAAACATTGAGCACGCCGGCCGCTCCGCCAAAAATTAAAAACACTACCAAACACCAAGGTTTTGTACTGAACATTTCATCCAAGACATACCCCAAAGCCGCCCCCACAATCACTGCCGATAACAAATCGGCACAAACTCTCAGCCCGATTCGTGAAGCTCTGGCTTTTACCCCCATATCTTCCTTTTCATGGCGTAAAACTGCCTCTTTATCGCGTAGTAAAGCAATTCTTCGTCCCAAATTTTCGATATCATCAGGTGTTTTTTTCATCGCTGCGAGATTACAACAATATTTGTTAAGTAGTTATTAAAAAAAAGCATTATTCCACAAGCTATTTATAAACCGCCTGCAAATGTCCATCTATGACAGCACTCATCTCGTCAAAAGTTTTGGCTCCTGTCAGCATATCATTGCCTTTTTTTGATGATATGATAAATGAAGGAGTACCCTGAATCCTCAACTCGGACAATCCGGCTTTTCTGTCGCCCAAGATACGAGCCGCCGTTTTATCATCTTTCAGGCAAACATTTATCTTGTCATTGGAAACTCCGCTCAATGCGGCGAACTGCTTCAACATTTTGGTTGCATCAAAAGACAACATCCAATCGCGCTGCTTCTTAAACAGCAAATTAGCAAAATCAAAATACTTGTCCTTGGCAACACACTCCGCCAGCAAAGCCGCATCCATAGAATTTTTATCCAAAGGCAACGGCACAAATACCAAGCGCACTGCTCCATTGTCGACATATTTTTTGATGATCTCTGGTATAACTTCCAAATGCATATCGGCACAATGAGAACACCCGAAAGACGAATATTCATAAATCGAAACCTTAGCATCTTTCTTACCCAAAACATGGTCTTGCGGAAATGCAAAATTCAAAGGAATTTCTTTTTGAGGTTTACTTTCTTCGGCATAAGCTTGCGGCAAAATAAATCCGTCTTCTCCGTTATAAACAAAGCCTTTCATTGTCAAATAAAAAGAAGCCGCCAACAAAAACACCACTATACCAGCAAGTGTTGTACTTATTTTTTTAATAAATTTTTCCACTGTTCTTCTTCCTGTTATTCTTTATTGTTAACAACAAGGAACCGACCGATTTGTTCCAAAGCAGAGCTTAATTCCGAATTATTGATTCCTTTTAACTGTTGCCTAATATAATTTTCTTCTTTCGCAGTAACAAGTTTTTTTTCCGAGTTATCAGTAGATAAAGATTTTTTTTCATCTTTCATTATTTGCAAATTTTGCATTATTT
The DNA here is from genome assembly GCA_902763535.1 of uncultured Pseudomonadota bacterium. Classification (GTDB taxonomy): domain Bacteria; phylum Pseudomonadota; class Alphaproteobacteria; order RF32; family CAG-239; genus CAZU01. Next base: position 16,950 of record CACWSG010000006.1, read on the forward strand.
TCAGTCTGCTTACTGCTTCATATCCGAAAAACACATTAACTTTATCCATAATTATTTTTGATTTTTGTTGTAATTCCAAAGCCAAAGCCCCGCTCGCCGCCTCGATATGCAGCACACCGTTGCGACGCTCATCTTTCTTAAAATCAACTTTTATCGGTCTGCTGAGTTGCGCAATCTCTTCACCGACAATATCATGCCAGTTATGAATTATGTCAGCTTCAATAAAAGCTTTTTTCCCCAATATTTTGCGCGCGAAAGAGCCGACGACCATATTCATATTTTGCAAATCGCCGCACTTTCTTTCTTTGCTTACAATTTCATTACCTTTTTTCATGATGATTCAATTTGTAGCAAACAATATTCACAAGCGCAAGGCTTTTATTGACTCTTAACCGCCAAGACTAATATAATTCATTTTTGAAAAGAGAGGTTATTGATGGACAACGGACAGCTTTTAACAGCAATTTTAGGCTTAATATTTGTACTGGGACTTGCTCTTGTAACCATTACCATACTAAAGTGGTTGCAGACTAAAGGGGCTGATTTTTGTCTGTGCAAAAAACTAAAATCATCTCGCTGTATAAACATCATTGAACAACGCCGTCTTGATACGCGCAACAGTCTGGCTATTGTTGAAGCTGACGGCATTCGTTACTTTTTGCTTATAGGTGCCGATTCGTCACTTGTTTTAAACCAGACCGCGCGGAAAGAAAAATCAAAATGACTAAAAAACTATTCTTTATTTTTGCGCTTGTTATCGGTTTGGTTCTCATGACTGACTACGCCGCGGCTCAGACTATCAGCCTCAATATTGATGATGCCTCAACCGGTTCAACCACAGCACGCATTTTCAGCGTATTGGCACTGATAACGATTTTATCGCTTGCTCCGTCAATCGTTATTATGATGACATCTTTCACCAGATTGATTGTCGTCTTTTCGCTTACCCGTTCAGCTTTGGCTACCAACGCAACTCCGCCCAACATGGTACTCATCTCTTTGGCCTTTTTTATGACAATTTTTATCATGTCGCCGACTTTTGAAAAATCTTGGGAAGAAGGAATAAAACCGGTAATTGATGAAAAAATTGAGCTTACCGAAGGTTTGGAAAAAGCCGCTCAGCCTTTGAAAGAATTTATGGTCAACAACACTCGCGAAAAAGATTTAATGTTGTTTAATGACTTGTCCGCAGACAAAGACAAAGTTGAAAAAATTGAAGATGCTCCGCTTAAAATAACCATTCCTGCTTTCATGATAAGCGAATTGCGCCGCGCTTTCGAAATCGGATTTTTGATTTATCTGCCGTTTTTGATTATTGATATGGTAGTTGCTTCCGTCCTTATGTCTATGGGCATGATGATGTTGCCGCCCAGCGTTGTTTCTCTACCGTTTAAGGTCGTATTTTTTGTGCTGATTGACGGGTGGTATATGCTGGCCGGATCACTGATAAACAGCTTCCACTAATTCACATCGCTTAAAACTATCGTCTCTTTAATGTCTTTTAATTTCTTCAAATAGGGAATAATAGCTTTGGGATAAAAATCAGAAGCCGCCAAATCATCCAGTTTAATCCATTTTATTTTCTGCTCATTACCATCTGGCTCGTAACCGTTAGACAATGTCGAAAAATCATCAACCTCACATTCAAACATCAATTCTTCCAAATGGAAACAATCTAAATCAAATGATTGTTCATGATTTTTGGCAATATAATCTCTAGCTAAAACTAAACGTAAAGGTCTTACATCTAAATTAAGCTCTTCTTTGCATTCTCGTATAACGGTTTCCTGCATAGTCTCTCCCCACTCGCGACCGCCACCAGGCAACTTACAATAGCGTCCGCGCCCATAATCAACGCTTTCCACCAATAACTGGTTATCTTTTATAATAATGGCTTTTACCGAATGCCTAAACACTTTTTCCATTTATTTTACTCCGCTCTCATACCAAGTGCTATTTCTTGCAATCTTTTTATTCTATCTTGCGTTGACGGATGAGTTGAAAACAATTTCGACAATCCCAGCGGATTAACAATAAACATATGCGAATTTTGTGCAGTTGCTCCAGTCAATACCTTACCTTTAGCCGCATCTTCCAGCTTTTGCAAAGCCGATGCCAGCCACATGGGATGTCCGGTCAAATTTGCCGATCCTTCATCTGCTTTATACTCTCTTTCCCGCGAAATTGACATCTGAATAATCGAAGCGGCAATCGGCATCATAATTGCGGCAATTGCCCCATTACCGCGTTGCTGATTTGCAGTTCTGGCACGTGCAAAATTAGCCAAATAGGCTATTGCTCCGGCAAAAGTTGCCGCAATGGTTCCGGTCAAAATATCATAATTGCGCACATGGCTCATTTCGTGAGCCAAAACTCCTTTAACTTCATCCTTTGACAAAATCTTTAACAACCCTTGGGTGGCAGCAACAGCCGCATGCTTGGGGCTGCGCCCTGTTGCAAAAGCGTTAGGCACATCATCCGGTATAATATAAACTTTTGGCATCGGCAACTGAGCTTCTCTGGCCAAATCGGCCACAATTTCATAAAGTTCCGGACTTTGAGAATTGTTAACCTCGATAGCCCGATAATGTTTCAATACCAAAGAGTCACTAAAAAAGTAGCTGAAAAAGTTGAGCCCCAAAGCCGCTACAAAAGCCATTTTCATGCCTTGTGCTCCGGCTATCAGGTTTCCGAAAAACATAAAAATCAACACCAAAATCGTCATTAAAATAAAAGTTTTGCTTTTTGCCATTATTGTTAGTCCTTATTTTGTTTTATTAAATCTTTGATAACTTCAGCCGCCATAATCATTCCAACCACCGGCGGAGTAAACGACGTTGAGCCCGGTACATTGCCCAAGCCTGAGCTGAGCGGTTGCTCTTTGGAATAAACAACCTTCAAGTTTTCAATACCTCTTTTATGCAGTTCTTTACGCATAACTTTGGCCAAAGGACAAACACTGGTTTTGGTTATATCTGCCACCTCGAACATTTGCGGATTAACCTTATTACCGGCACCCATCGCCGAAATAATCGGCACTTCTGCTTTATGCGCCGCTTCAACCAAACTGATTTTTCCCGTCACCGTATCAATTGCATCAACCACATAGTCATATTGTTTAAAATCAAATTGCTCAGCCGTTTCAGGCAAATAAAAAACTTTATAAATTTTCACTTGGCAATTCGGATTAATATCAGCGATTCTTTTTGCGGCCACCTCGACTTTGGCTTGTCCGATGGTGGAATGTAAGGCATAAAGCTGACGATTCAGGTTGGTTAGTTCAAACTTATCACTGTCTATCAAATCAAGTGCGCCAACGCCTGAGCGTGCCAAGGCTTCGACCGCATAGCTTCCCACTCCGCCAACACCAAAAACCGCAACCCGTGCCTTGGCTAATCTCGCCAAAGCTGACCTGCCCAACACCAATTCACTGCGCGAAAACTGATTTTCCATTCATATTATTCCTCAATCCGGCTCTTCAAATTCAATAAGCCAAAATTAAATTATTAGCAAGCAAAATATCATTTCCCCATTGATTTTTTCTATCTTAAAGTTTATTTTCTGTTTGGGAGAAAAAATATGAAACTTTTATACATAAATGCCTGCGTTAGAAAAGAATCTCGCACCAAGATTTTGGCAGACTATTTGGTTGCCAAACTCAATGCCTCGAGCAAAGAAATCCACCTTCCCTCTCTTGGGCTCAAACCTTTGAATGAAACCGACCTGTATCGTCGTGATCAACTGATTGCCGCCCAAGATTTCAATAATCCGCTGTTTGATTTGGCCAAAGATTTTGCGGCCGCTGATACAATCGTTATTGCCGCGCCTTATTGGGATTTATCTTTTCCTACTTGGCTGAAACTTTATATTGAGCACATCAACATCAATAATCTGGTTTTCAAATTTTCCCCGCAAGGTGAAGTCATTCCGTTGTGCCATGCTCAAAAGCTTTATTATGTTACTACCAAAGGCGGTTATAATACTGATGATTTTGGCTTTGAATACATCAAAGCTTTGGCACAAAATTTTTATGGCATCAAAAATGTGCACCTGATTAAAGCAGAAGGACTTGATATCTATGGCGCTGATGTAGCTCAACAAATCACTCTTGCCCAATCTGATATTGACAACCTTCTTGACATTTAAGCGATTTATAATGTAGAGTTTTTTCATTATATGAACTATATCTTTAGGTCGCGTTATGTCAAAAATAAAAATAGCTTTTATCAAATATGGCGGGCTTGGTGCCGGAGGTACTGAGCGTTTTTTGCAAAATTTGGCTGTTGGTCTGAACAAAGATAAATTTGTCATCGATTATTTTTATACCGGCGAAGAAAATCCTGATCGCCTGAATTTTATGCAAAAAAACAACATCAACCTGATTAAAATCAACGAAACCGGCAGAACTTCAGCTTTAGGCGAATGGATTAACAACGATTTGTTCACAAAATTTGATGAGAGCAATTATGATATTATTCAAAATGCAATTGCCGGAGAAAAAGAGTGGCCTTTTTATCTGTTGCACAAACCATTGGTAGAAAGCGTTCATCTTGATTATGGGGTCAATTTTACTCCCAATGTATATCATACTTTTTTGCTATCGGAATGGAACCAAAACAAATGGGCAAAAATGGGCGGCATAAAAGCGATGAGCTCGATAGTTCCTTTAGGTATGGAAATTCCCCGTACCGATGGTGATTTGCGCCAAGAATTAGGAATTCCTCAAAATGCTGTCGTCGCCGGATTCCATCAAAGAGCTGACGACAAGATTTTTTCTGAAATTCCCATTTATGCCTACAAAGCAAACGAAGCCGACAATCATTATTTTATCGTTATGGGCGGCAGCGCAAAATACAAAGCCTTAGCCGACAAATTACACCTCAAAAATTTCATCCAATTAGAACATAGCGCCAACAAGGAGCACCTTTCCAAATTTTTGAACACTTTGGACATTTTTGCTCATGGACGCAAAGATGGCGAAACCTTGGGTTATGTTATTATTGAAGCCATGCTCCACCGCAATCCTTGTATCGTCCACAAGGCTAAATCCAATGCGCAAAAATACACTATCGGACCTTCGGGATTTTTTGTAACCACCCAAAAAGAATATAACCAAAAACTTAAGCTGTTGTTCAATGACCAATCATTACGCAACCGATTAGCTGACTTGGGCTTTAATTACGCCAAGCAAAAATTCATTGACACTGACTACATTTCACAAATTGAGGAAAAATATTCGGATATCGTATCTAATCCGGTCAAATATCAAAAAATGATTACCCATTATAATCTAATCAGAAAATTCACACACCCTTTGCGTAAAGAAAAGACGGATAGCCACAAGATTTATCGCCTTTTCGGTATCAAGATTTTTCAACAAAAATTAAAAAGGAAAAAATAGTGATTTATGATTGTTTTACATTTTTCAACGAATTGGATTTATTGGAAATTCGCCTGAACATCTTAAATGATGTCGTCGATAAGTTCGTTCTGGTGGAAATGTCTAAAACTCATACCGGACAAGATAAACCTTTTTATTTTGATGAAGCTAAATCCCGATTTCAAAAATTTTTACCCAAAATAATTCATATCAAAGTCGATGATTACCCTGATTTGGCAAATTCAAATTCTGATAAACACGGCAACAAATGGCTGCTTGAAAATTATCAGCGCGACCAAATTTTGCGCGGACTGACCGCTGCCCAAGATGATGATATTATCATTGTCTCGGACTTGGATGAAATTCCCTCCCCTCAAATCATTAAACAATATGATAACTCCGGTATTTGGGTTTTAGAACAAAGCATGATGTATTATTTCTTAAATATGTTATGCTACACTTCGCCGACATGGAAAAACGGCACCCGCATGGCGCGTTTTGCTGACTTAAAAAATCCGCAACAAGTACTCCCCAAAAAGGAATTTTATGAATTTTCCGCACCGGGACTACCAACTTATTTTCGCTTTTGCCAAGGTCGCAACATCAAAAATGCCGGATACCATTTTTCTTATCTTGGCGGGGTTGAGGCTATCATAAAAAAGCGTCAATCAATAGTTGAACAGCAATTCAACACCAAAGAAAATATGTCCGCTGATTATATCGAAAAAATGATTGCATCCGGACATGACATCTTAGGACGCAGTAAATACAGATACATCGGTATCCCTTTAGATAATTCTTTCCCCCAATACATCCTCAACAACCAAGATAAATACCAAAAACTGATTTGCCCGATAACTAAAGGTTGGCGCTATAAATTATTTTGGCACAACACCATAAGCTGTTTGAAAGATTTTCTGTTCCGCCGCGAAAAAAAGACCAGCGGCCAACGCAACATCTATATTTTCGGGCTTAAGGTTTTTTCCTACAAAAAATAAACAAAGGATTTGTTCATGTCTTTACCCATAACTTTGGCAATCTTAACTTGGAATGCTCCTGAAACCTTGGAAAACACTTTATGGTCATACCAAAAATCCGGCATTTTGGACAATGTTGAGCAAAAATTGATTTTTATTCAAGCAAATGGCGAAAAAGAGCGCGCTATTGCCTCAGCTTATGGTTTTACCATTTTGAGTTCCGAACAAAACATCGGCATTCAGGCAGCTTATCAACAATTGCTGGCTCAAGCCACCGCTGAGCATTTTTTGTTTTGTGAGAATGATTGGTTTTGCATTGAAAATGCTCTCACCACTATTACGCGTCTGTCAACCGCCATTGATTTGATTAAAAATCATGCCGTCAAATGCGTACGCCTGCGCCACAAATATCAATATGGGCTGCCTTTGCACACTTTGCAATTTATCGGCGATGAACTGAAACAACCATCGCATTTTTTGGATTGTATTCATTGGATTGAAGATCCTTCTTTGCAATATCCCGACTACGCCACCAAATTAACCCTCAATGGTGAAAATTGGTTTTTAGCCAAAGCTCAAAATGCCAATTTTACTAACAATCCTTGTCTGTACAACACCGATTGGCTGCGCAATCTCATGCGGCAAGATTACAGCGAATTTTCATCCGAAGCCAATCGCAAAACTATTGAACATTATGCAAAGAAAAAAAGAATTAACCCCAAGTTTGTGATGTTGGAAGCTTGCATACAAACTTGGTGGTCGACACAGGATTTTCTTGTCGCACAAGGTGTGGGACTGTTTCAACACAATCCCCTGATTCGCATGCAAAAAAGCTATAATCTGCTGGTGGCAATCGGACAACAAAAAAATTTGGACAATCAATTGAACATAAACCGTCTTCCTCACAAAAATTGGCATCCCTGCTCAGATAAAACTGCTTTTGCTGATCTAGTCGCCGATTATGCCAAACAAACTTCCCTAAAATCCGACATAAAATACGCCAAATCGGTGCTATTTATTTATGAAGCTGCGCAAAAAGAATATCAACTTGCCGATTTGCAGTCATTCATCCAAAGGATGGAAAGTCTTTACCCTGGAAAAAAATCAATTTGCTTTATCTTATCCATAACGCCGAAGCCAAAACACCTATCTATAACATTATCGATAAAAAAATCACTATTATAAACTTTGACAACAACGGGGCAGATAATGAACAGAATTGGAAAAATATCTTAAATAATTATCACCTAAAAAGCAGTTGGCTTTGCTCAATTATCCAAATCATAAAAAAGTGTTTCAACCAAAAGTAATTGTTACATTTTTCGCTTGACTTATTTGACATTTTTTGTTAAGGATGGCGCTAATCCATTATTACTTAGATAAGCATTTTTCTTATTTTTTTTGGTTTAACATAAAATCCCGAAAACATCTTTTGTTTATAAGCACCGAGCAAAAGGTTCAAGCAAGTCCGTCAAATCTTTGAGTTTGAAAAAGCTTACAATTTCGTGTTCGGTTTAAGCCAAAACATCTGATGCGATAAGTAGCGGCAAGCGAACATCAGCGGGTGTCTGTATTTTTTACAGGCAAAAAAGAGCCCTTCTCTTTCCCTCTGGACTTGGAAGCAGTCTTTGAGGGTTTTCTTTTTTTAAACTGCCAATCCGCCACAAGTTTTTTAAACCTGCAGCGGATTACTTTTCTAAATTAAACGCCTTGTAAGCTTTTTGTTTATTTCTTCGAAAATTTTTGCAATATATTTGCCAAATTTGCCGCCCACCACTCGGCACCATTTGCCAAATTATCAAATTCAGAGTCTCTGATTTCAATCAGACCATAGTCATAGCCTTTTTCTTCACCGCAAGTTATCACTGCTCCGGTAGAATATTTTTGCAAATCATAAGGAACATTAGCCCCGATTTTTTTATTGACATTTTGGCTCAACTCTCGATACACAAAATCAGATAACTTATTGGGCTTATTCCACAAAATTCCGGCATTCCACGGACGATATTCCCCGCCTTTCAGCTGTGGCGTAAAACTATGAACCGAAAAAATCAGCGGCTTCTTTCCCAAGCTCTTAACATGAGAAATTTGCTCCTCCAATGCCCGATAATACGGATAATAGTACAAATCAAGCCGTTTATTTCTTTCTTTTTCATCCAAATTTTGATTTGCCGGAATCATTACCTTATCGCTGCTGGTAACTATTGACTCATTTTCATTGCTGCGGCGATTCAAATCAACCAACAGCCGCGAATACTTGCCCAAAATTGCATAACAATTGAGCTTTTGTGCCAACAGACGAGCAACTTCACGCGCCCCCTTATCCCGTGCAATATGCGTATCCAAATCTGCCATACTCAATCCGAGTGAATTATACTCTGGGGGAATTTGTGCTCCGGCGTGTTCACAAGTAATAATCCACTCACTGTTTGATAAAGCGTTAATTTCTTCAAATGCCTTATTTTCCATGAGATGCCTCTCTTATTCTTTTATTTAAGCAAGGATTGTAATAGCGCAACTTTTTGGTATATTCAAGTGCGTGTGCCACCATACGGGTATAATCCTGTTCTTGTTTGATTACTTCCGGTGCTACCGATCGTTTCATCGGGCGATAAGAATCATGCGGAACAACATCATAACCATAGTTGAGCGGATGCATAACAGTCTTATCATCTGAAAGCTCATTGTTATGCCATGTATATTTGTTCAACAAAACTCTGTTTACATGATGAGGATTATTCTCTGCTGCCGCTGCCACAAATTCACGATTAAATTGCAGATAAGCTGCCACAAATTTTTTATTAAAATTAGCGTTCATCGCCCGCATTTCAATCGTGTGCTGAGGCATTACATTAATCGTCTTATATTTATTGCCAAATGAAACCATTTCTTGCAACTCGGTCTTATCATCACAAAGCTCTACCATCAGTGCCAAAAACGGATAATCGCGTTTGCCTTGTGAGCTCAAATTGCGGCTGACATAAGTTGCATAAAGCAAATTATTATCCCTGCGTTCCGGTGCCGCAAAAGCTCCGACTATCTCATCTTCATGTTGCATCATACGCTTCACCAATCTTTTATAAGCCGCCATATCCAATCCGTCTGCGGCAAGATGTTGATGCAAAGAACAATGCTTATTCACATGACCTTGATCAAAAGCATCAAATATTTGCAAACACATCTTTTCATCTTCTTTGTCATACATAACCCGACTGGCAAATTCCACCGGAAACAATCCGACATAGGGAACCAAGCTTTCATCACGCATAATAACTCCGGCAGATTCCTTATCGCCGTAAACCGATGGGTCTTTATTGGTAAAATAAAACTTCTGCCACCCATTCTTCTCTTTCAGATAATCCGCTAAAACATGATAATCGCTATACTGCTCCGGCACATAAAACTCCAGCTCAAACCCGCAAGGCCAATAAGCGTTTTGCTTCATTGGAACATCTTTTTGCTCAATCTGAAACAAATCAGCTTGTTTGGCAGTATAATTATCTTCCTTTTGATAGGCCAAACTCAACCGATTACGCAAATCATGCAGTTTTTTAATATGTTGTTTGCGCGATTCAAAGGTATAATCATCATTGTAGATATATTCTTTGGCAACATGAGCACGCAACCATGTATCTGCTTGCTTTTGGGCTTGACGATAAACATTATTTTCGTTGGCAATATCCGCAAAATTGTCATCCAAAAAAGCAACCAAATCTTTAGCCACCATAAGTCCGTGCTTGCTGGAATACGGCATATTGGCTTTGACCGGCCAATAACCGAATTCATTATTATGATCTTCTTTAGTGCCGAAACTATATATAAATTGTCTGAACTCAAAACCGAAAGTGTGCACCCCATCCAACAAATCACGCAACTTGCCATCTTTCGTGTTGGCATATTTTTTGGCATCCATTTGCGATATTTCCGGTTTATCTACATCATAATCATTAAGCCACTCCTGCATATCAGCAGCAAATTCATGAAACTTTTCGCTCGCTTTTTCACCATAATTTTTAGCAAAATATTCCACCATACCGGCAAACGGTGCAATCATATTATCAACATGCCAGTCATAGTAAAATTGTTTAAATTTCTTACCGCCCACTAACGCAAAATAATCAGCGAAAGCATTGTTAACTTCTGTAACCGTATTATCCAAATTATTATTCATTGTATTCCTCTTGATTATCATTTTTTATTCAAATTAAACATAAAAAAACAGAAATGTGTCGGCGCTCACCCCCTGAGCACCCACATTTCTGCACAGCAGACAAATAAAAATGCTCAGAGGCCGATAAACAAGAAGTAAATGGAAATATAAAAGAAAATAGCGCAAGCCAAACCGAAACCGCTTCTAAAAGCAGCCGATATATCAAAAATACTAACTAAATGACTTGCGTTTAACATTAATCTCTCTTTTTTTTCAATCAACCTTTTAAGGTTATATAGTTCAAATCCTTCTGTCAATAAAAAAATTATGACATCTGAAAAAAATTTAATAATTATACTTCTCAAATAACAAAAACTCATCTATATTTGCTTTATTGCAATTATAGGAAATACGCTCCATGAACAAAAACGAAATCATCACTCTTGAAAACAATCACGCTCAATGTCAAATTTCACTATTCGGCGGACAGGTTTTGTCTTATCGCCCCAAAGGACAAACTCATGATGTCTTTTGGTTGGGTAACTTAAACAAATTTGATGCTTCCTCTGCCATTCGCGGCGGCATTCCGGTTTGTTGGCCGCGATTTGCTGCCGAAGAACTTAACGCTCATCTCCCGCGCCATGGTTTTGCCCGTATTTCGAATTGGCAACTGCAACATTTTGATACTAATGAAAATCAAACCGAAGTTGTTTTACATCTTCCTCTTGATAAAAAATACAATACTCTTCTTTCCGCAACTTTATCAATAAAAATAACTGATCAATTTGAATGTTGCTTAGAAACCACCAATCATGGCTCTCAGGAATTCAAATTCAGTGAAGCTCTTCACGCTTATTTCAATGTCGGCAATCGTGACACCACTATCTTAAAAGGCTTTAACAATTGTCGCTACAAAAGTTCACTCGATCAACAAATCTATACTCAAAAGGGCGACCTGATGATTACCGATGAATTTGATGCCGCCTTTTTAGACCACCACAATCACATAGAAATCATAGACAAAGCTTTTAATCGTGTCATCACATTGGAAAAAAGCGGTTCTGATACAACCATTGTTTGGAATTCGGGTAAAGATTTAGCTGAAATGAGCCCCGATCAATATAAAAATTTTATTTGCGTTGAACCCGCCAATCAAGGCGCTTCATTTATAACACTCGCCCCTTTACAAAAGCATCGTCTGTCTATGATTGTGCGGGTTAATTCTTTGAATTTTTAAATATGATACCGACAAAAGATAAATCAAAACCTTTTGTTTAATTCCCAGTTCCAAGCTGTCTGAATAATGTCTTTAATATCGGTATATCGGGGTTGCCAGCCTAAAATTTCCTTTGCCTTTGCGTTATTAGCAAACAATTTCGCCGGATCACCGGCACGACGCTCCACATACTCAATCGGACATTTTTTGCCTGATACCGTTTCTGCCGCAGCAATAATTTCTTTAACCGAAGTCCCCTTACCGGTTCCCAAATTGATACACCCGCAATATGAATTTAACTTTTCGACAGCCAATCGATGTGCCAAAGCCAAATCCTCCACATGAATGTAATCGCGAATACAGGTTCCGTCCGGTGTGTCATAATCCGTACCAAAAACCTTAATCTCTTTTCTTTCCCCTTTGATAGCTTTTAATACCAAAGGAATAAGATGAGTTTCCGGATTGTGGCTCTCACCGATTAAACCATCTGCCGAACAACCGGCGGCATTAAAATAGCGCAAAGCAATATATTGCAAACCATAAGCTTTTCTATAATCGGCAAAAATCTGCTCTATCATCAATTTGGTGCGCCCGTAAGGATTAATCGGGTTTTGCGGATGTTGCTCATCAATCGGCGTATATTTAGGCTCGCCATAAGTTGCACAACTGCTCGAAAAAACTATTTTCTTCACCCCATGCGTCAACATTGCACGCAACAAATTGAGCGTGCCGACTACATTATTGTAATAATATTTTTCCGGATTTTCCACACTTTCGCCGACATAAGCAAATGCCGCAAAATGAACAACCGCCTCAATTTGATTATCCTTAAAAATGTTGTCTAAAGAATCTTTATCCATTAAATCGGCGCATACAAATTTTGCGCGCTCATCAACGGCTTGGCGATGTCCGTATACCAGGTTATCCGCCACAACAACCTCATAGCCGTTGTCAAGCAGGTGTTTAACCGTATGAGAGCCGATATAACCGGCACCTCCCATTACTAAAATCATGCCACCTCCTGCAAATGACGATCTTTGTTTTCAGCTTTTTTGCCGATACCCTGATATCTAAAACCATTAGCAACTGCTTTTTCAGCATCCAACAAATTGCGGCAATCGACAATAACTTTGTGGCGCATCAAATTGGCAGCTCTTGCCAGATCCAAATCCTTAAACTCATTCCACTCAGTCAATATAGCCAAAACATCTGCGTCTTTTATGCAAGCATACATATCATCAGCATAACCGATTTTATCGCCGACCAACTGACAAGCCGTTCCCATTGCCTTGGGATCATAAGCAGTAATATTGGCATTATTTTCCAACAGATTATAAACTATTTCCATTGCCGGACTCTCGCGACAGTCATCAGTTCCGTTTTTAAAAGCCAAACCTAAAACGGCAATTTTCGGCTTTTCAATTCCTTTAACCGCTTCCAAAATTCTTGCAGCCATTTGTTGTTTGCGCTTAACATTGCCGGATATGGCCGCATTTATCAATGTCATCTCAACATCATTTTGCCGTGCCATATAAGACATTGCCATAGTGTCTTTGGGAAAACAGCTCCCGCCATACCCCGGTCCCGGGTTCAAAAACTTCGGTCCGATACGGCTGTCTAATCCCATTCCTTTGGCTACTTCTGTAATATCTGCACCGGTTTTTTCGCAAAAATCAGCCATCTCATTGATATAATGAATCTTAATTGCCAAAAAGGCATTTGAGGCATATTTGATTGTTTCACTGGAACGCCGCTTTACAAACAACATTTGTGTCTTGTCTCTAAAAGGCTCATAAAGCTTTTTAATCACATTACGAGCTTTTTCGGTATTTGCTCCAACCACAATGCGATCAGGATGGAAAAAGTCATGCACCGCAAATCCTTCACGCAAAAACTCCGGCAATGATACCACATCAAAATCAGCAAACGGATTTTTCTTGGCAATCAGGGCTTCCACATCATCACCTGTCCCCACCGGAACGGTCGATTTGGTCGCAACCACGGTATAACCTTGCAGATATTCGGCCAGCTCGGTCGCCGCGGCATGGATATATTTCATATCAGCTTCTTTGGTAACCGGATGCGGCGGTGTGCCCACAGCAATGATTACTATATCTGCATTCTCCACTCCCTCTTTCATCGAGGTTGTAAATCTTATCCGTCCGGCCTTGGCATTCTTATGAAACAGTTCTTCCAAACCATCTTCATAAAGAGTAATTTTACCTGCTTGCAAAGCCTCTATTTTCTTTGGTTCTCTGTCCACACAAATAACTTCGTTGCCTAATTCGGCCAAACCGACACCGGTCGGCAATCCGACATAACCTGTTCCGATAATTCCTACTTTCATTATTCTTATCGCCCTTTTATAAATTAATGCACACTAAAAGCAATGCATTGCATAACCTTGCTTTCTAATATACCCGTATCAGTATTCCAGTCAACCATTTTTTACTGCAAAACACAATACTTCATGCTCAAAATTTTTGGTTAATAATCTTAAAATATTCGTTGGATTTTATTTATAAAGTTGTACCCTGTACAGGCAGTTGCAATATTTTGCAATAACTTTATGAAAGGGAAAAATATGTTAAATACAATTTGTTATTGGTTGGTAGTTATAGGTGCTTTAAACTATGGTTTGATGGCTTTCGGATATAATTTCTTGGAAAAATTGCCTGCCAATATCGGTCAAATCGTATCGTTAGCTGTTGCTGTTGCCGCTATTTTGCACATCATTGGTAGTTTGAAAAAATAGTTTTGATACAGTTTAAAACCTTACAAAAAGCTTGATGTAATATCGAGCTTTTTTTATTGGCTGCGATACGCTTGCCGTTTTTAATAAAAATACATTTTTTTACATTATTTAGCAAAATGTTAAGTGTTTTAGTCTTACATTCAGCTTGTGTAAACAACAAGAGTAAAAAATATGAATTTATTATCATCAATCGGCTATCAGTACCTGAAAGAAAATTTACTGAAATTAAATCCTGACTTTAACAACATTAACATCGAAACCCAAACTTTTCCCGATGGGGAACATTATTGGCGGATTGAAAATTCTTTAGCTGTTAAAGGTAAGCCCGCCGTGTATATTTGCGGAACGGTTGATGATAAGGCTATTTTTGAAAGCTACAACATAGCCTGCAGTTTGATAAATGAAGGATGTTCGTCCTTACACTTGGTCGTTCCTTATTTCGGCTACTCGACAATGGAGCGTGCGACCAATGCCGGTGAAGCAGTCACCGCCAAAAATATCGCTCGCTTATTCAGCTCTATTCCCTTGGCCGCACAAGGAAATTATATTTATTTGGTTGATGTACATTCTCCCAGTATGCAATATTATTTTGAACAAAACATTCACCCTGTTCATCTGACAACCGAACCGGTGATTGAAAAAATAATTTCGGATATTCGCGCTGAGTGTAAAGATATTGTATTAGCCTCGGCGGATATAGGACGTGTCAAACAGATTGAAAAAATGAGCAAGCAATTGCATATTGATAATGCTTACATTATCAAAGAGCGTATTTCCGGCTCAGAAACAGTTGTTAAAGCACTAAAAGCCGAAGTCAAGGATAAAAATGTTATCATTTATGATGATATGATTCGCTCCGGAAGTTCTGTTATAAATGCGGCAAAAGCCTATAAAGAAGCCGGCGCAAAAAATATTTATGTTGTTTGTGTACATTGCGTTTTTTCCAGCGATGCCCTTGCTAAACTCAAAGAAAACAACCTGATAAAAAATGTCTATTGTACCAACACCCATTCATGTTGCCAAAATATGCAAGATGATTTTTTAAAAGTTTACGACATCTCCGAAATAATTTTGGACGGCTTAAGAATATAAGACCTAAAAATAAGCAATCTCTCAGCTGAAATTTGAGCTTTTATAAATCGGCTTATTTTGTTGCAAGAAGATTGCTGCCTTGTTATAGTTACAATATTCCATAATGATTTAGGAGAAAATATATGAAAAAAATACTGCTTTTGCTAATGATGTTATGTGCCTCTAACACGGCATGGGCTGGTGATGATGTCGTTGGCTATTGGACGACGATTGATGATGAAACAAATGCGGCCAAAAGTGTTGTGCAGATTTATGAATATCAAGGAAAAATTTACGGGCGCGTGGTGGAGTTGTTTCAAAACAAACAAGCCACAGCCAAACTACCGGATAACCCGTTGATTAAAGGTTTGGATATTATCTGGGATATGGAAAAAGGCAAAAACAAATATTCCGGCGGCGAGATTTTGGATCCCAAAACCGGCAAGGTTTATGCTTGTGATTTGTGGCGCGAGGGCGATAAGTTGATTGTCAGAGGAAAAATAGCCTTCCTCGGGCGCAATCAAACTTGGGAGCCTAATACAACTTTTAAGCCAGAAACAAGCGACCAACCGGTACCCGCCAAACCTCGGTTGAAATAAATCGCTTTATTTTCAAAAAAAGCCTCCCTTAAAGGAGGCCTTTTTTATTGGCTGGAGTGAGCTTGCGGTTTTCGAACTGAAATAATGATATTGAAAATCGGAAATCTGTGTAATAGGATAATTTTTATGAAGTACGCAGTATTAAATAATGAACGAATTGAACCTCAAAAAGGAATAAAAAATGCAATATGTCCTATTTGTGGGGAGTTAGTAGTGCCAAAATGCGGACAAATAAAAATGCATCATTGGTCACATCAAACAACTCAAAATTGTGATCCGTGGTGGGAGAGCGAAACAGAATGGCATAGGCACTGGAAAGATAATTTTGCAAAAGAATGCCAAGAAATAGTAATGCATGATGATAAGACGGGAGAAAAGCACGTTGCTGATGTTAAAACTAGAACAGGTATAGTTCTAGAATTTCAACATTCTTCTATGGATACAAAAGAACAGTATTCGCGAGAGCAGTTTTATAAAAATATGGTTTGGATTGTTGATGCAAAAAAATATTATGACAAATTTAAGCAAAATATCGAGTTATTAGACCATTGCAAATTTAATAAGAATTATTTTTATATGAAAATAGATTCTTTTGAATTGCAAAAAAATTGTTTTCCAAGGAGATGGTTAAATTCTTCAGTTCCTGTTATTTTTGATTTTGGAATAAATGACGATATTGAAGATGACGATTATAATAAGCAAAGAAAATGGTTGTGGTGTATTTTTCCTGAAAAATTTAGATGTTATTTTGATGAAACAATCTGTGGATTATGCTTAAAAAAAGAAACTTTTGTAAATAGAATTTCGAATTATGATTCTTTTTATCCAAATATGGTTATTCATGAATTAGAACAATTAAAAGAACAACTCGAAAAAGAAGAGCTGGAACAAGAAAAAAAGCACCAAGAAGAAAGAAAAAAGCAAAAACAAGAATTGTTTAAAATAAAATATCCTAAAGAAGAAAAATGGAGAGAAGCAATATTTAACATAAAGTTGGATATTGAAAATAATAACTTGAAACCTAAAAAATTATATATTTCAGAAAATGGGGAAATATTCGACAGTGATAAACAAAAATATAACGGTCTTAAATGCATGGTTTTAGGAATAAAATCTTATCCAAGTGTGTATAAAGGAAATGAATATATAAAAAATGATCTCCTTTTATTGGTAGAAAGTGATAATAAATTTGTAGTAGCTACAATCCACATTCCATCTTCTGTTTTACATGATGATTATATAGGTTTTGATTTATTTCATGGAAATTATAATTATTTTATAAGGACAATAACGGTAATTCCATATTATAACAAGTTTTCAATTTGGTTTGAAGATGATGAAATGATATGGATAACAGAAAAATTAAAGAAGGACTTAGAGT
Source organism: uncultured Pseudomonadota bacterium (assembly GCA_902763535.1). Taxonomy (GTDB): domain Bacteria; phylum Pseudomonadota; class Alphaproteobacteria; order RF32; family CAG-239; genus CAZU01. Next base: position 34,479 of record CACWSG010000006.1, read on the forward strand.
TTATTTGTAATAATTTTAAGTAACCACTTATATTTGATGTTCGAGCTTTATATGTCCTTTGATTGGTTGAAGTGGGCTTGTAATTCTCAAGCTAAAATATGATATTGAAAAAATAAAATATCAAGAATAATATGCCAGTATATGTATTTCAATATAAGGATATGCCACTATGAATAATGATAAATTTTATAAATCTGCAACAATAGTTGCTTTAGTTACAGCAATAGTTACATCTTATAATTATTATAGAATTAACAACATTTACCAACCTTCATGCGATATTGATGTTGATTACATATCATCAACCATTCAATATTGGATGAAAGAAAGAGTTCCAAGCAATTTTTTAAAAACAAATAATTTAGAAATTGTTGATATGAAAGGTTTTGCCGAATATAACACCATTCCGCAATGGAATAAGATGCCATTATATGAAGATTTTAAGCATAGTACAGTATGTAATGCTACTGCATTTGTTGATTTATCTCCTATTTCAAATAATAAAGAAAAAACAGACAATGCAGATGTCGTAGGAGATAAAAACATAGAGGAAATATCTTTAAGGTATCAACTTATAGTCGGTGGTGGTATAAGAATGTCAGGTCCTGATGTTGAAGATATGAATAAACAACTTAAAGAAGCTGTAAGTAAGCACACTAAAAAATAAATTTGCCAAAATTTAAGATGTGACAAAACATCAAATGAGGAGTCCCTGTGTCTTAACAAACAAAAATCTTGTCACAACATTCGAACTTTTATAAGTTATTGATTTTTAAGAAAACTTGATAAAATTAGTTCGAAGATTACCCAATTTTATGCTTTTTTCATATCGAACTTTCGAACTCAATTTTTTAATAAAAAAAACAAGGACTTAAACGTTAATTTAAGTCCTTTGCACAATGTGGCTGGGGTGGCAGGATTCGAACCTACGAATGTCGGCACCAAAAGCCGATGCCTTACCACTTGGCGACACCCCAATCCGCTTTTTTGCTTTTGGCAAAGCTATATGTAGAATAAAAATATTTTATTTGCAAGAACTTTTTTTATTTTTTTACATATATGCTATTTTTTAGCTTTCTTTCCGCTGAGTTTTTTGGCCAAAATACTCAAGCGGGCGCGCAGCCTCATTTTGGTTGTCAGTTGTTTCTTTTTATTGTCTTCTTTGATTTTTAACAAATCCAAATCATGCTCGGACGACATACGGGTCAATATGGTTTTTACCACATGGTCAAGCTCGGTATTTTCCCGATAATCCGCCGGCAGCGCAAAATCCACTCTGTCATCAGCCAGCAGTTGAATAGCGGTTTCTTTATGTTTGCTTTTGGGACGATAAACCGCAATCGCTGTTCCGCCTTTATTTTTAACCACTTTCATTGAGGGAATATCCGTCATCCCGTCGCCGAAATAAATCATTTGTTTATAAGGTATCGGGCGCTGTTCGTCAGGCATATATTCATTAACTGCTCGATCTTCGGTTTTGCCCAACCCCTTATTGATTTTAGCCAAATATTGGGTTTTGGTTGAATAATTGACCACTCTGGCCGGCCAAATCGGGGTTCCGTCATCACCATAAACATACGAGCAGCCGAACACTCTCTTAAAATGCTTGCGAATGGTCGTTCCGTTAATAATTTCTTCCATCCCTGATGAGATGATATAATGCTCAATGGCTAAGCCTAAAGATTTGCCATATTCATTGATGCGGTCAAACCATTCTTCCACACCGGCAAAATAAGTTATGCTTTTAGCGGCATCCCACAAAAATTTTTCGGTTAATTTGATGCCCTTTTCTTTAGCTGCATATTGGATATAATACATCGTGCCGGTAATTTGATCGGCACAATGTTCGCGCGACCATTCGTTTGCTTTAGGCCAAAAAGTTTCCGGAGTTTCGCCCAAAGCCGGAATCAAAATATAATCCTGCATATAGGTAGTGCTTAAAGTTTCATCAAAATCATAAATAAACGCGACTTTGTTATTTTTCGGCATCTTAAATATCTCCGCTTGCATTTTTTGATTTTGTATTATACAACGAGATAAGTTAATTTTTAATTTATAAATGAGATAAGAGGTTAGTTATGGCTGCAACATCTATGGATCAATTGGTTTCTTTGTGCAAACGCAGAGGCTTTATTTTTCAAAATGCCGATATTTACGGCGGTCTGCAAGGCGTTTATGATTATGGTCCGCTCGGTGTTGAACTCAAAAACAACCTCAAAGCCGCATGGTGGCGCGCCATTGTCTATGAACGCGATGATGTTGAGGGCTTAGATGCCGCAATTTTAACCAACCGTGCCGTTTTGCATTATTCCGGACATGAGGATACTTTCTCTGATCCCATGGTTGATTGCAAAAAGTGCAAAGGGCGATTCAGAGCCGACCATATTAACGGCAAATGCCCCAACTGCGGTTCTACTGATTTGACCGAGCCGCGCCCGTTTAATCTGATGTTCAAAACCGCTATCGGTCCGGTTGATGATGGTTCGGTATTTGGTTATTTGCGCCCCGAAACCGCCCAAGCGATTTTTACCCAGTTTAAGAATGTGGTTGATTCCACTTCGCGAAAGTTGCCTTTCGGTATTGCCCAAATCGGCAAATCTTTCCGCAACGAGATTACCCCGCGCAACTTTATTTTCCGCGTGCGTGAGTTTGAGCAGGCCGAATTGGAATATTTTGTTATGCCCGGCGAAGATGAGGCTTGGCACGAAAAATGGAAAGAAGCCCGCATTGCTTGGTGGGAAGCCCAAGGGCTCAAACGCGAAAATATGAATATCTATACCACCCCTAAAGAAGATTTGGCGCATTATGCCAAGGCTTGTTATGATATTGAATATCAATTTCCGCACGGTATGGAAGAATTAGAGGGAATTGCCAACCGCACCGATTATGATTTGGGTAATCACACCAAGGCTCAAGAGGAGCTTAATTTGACCTCCCATTGCCATGAAAACCATGAATCAACCCAAAAACTCTGTATTTTAACCGATGACAACAAGTGGGTAGTTCCTTTTGTAATTGAGCCGTCGATGGGTGTTGACAGAGGAGTATTGGCGGTGATGACCGAGGCTTATACCGAGGAAGACTTAGGAAATGGCAATTCGCGCATTGTCCTCAAACTCAAAAAACATCTTGCTCCGATTAAGATTGCCATTATTCCGTTGAAAAAGAACAACGAGCAGATTATGAACAAATGCCATGAACTCAAAGGAGAGTTGATGAAATTGGGTATCGGTCGCGTGGCTTTGGAGAATACCGGCAACATCGGTAAGGCTTATCGCCGTCATGATGAAATCGGTACTCCGCTTTGCTTGACGGTTGATTTTGAAACTATTGAAAATCAACCCGAAACCGTAACCTTACGCGATCGTGATACTATGGAGCAAATCCGTATTGAAACCTCCAAACTCAAAGAGTATTTGCGCAACTATTTTTTGGAGTAATTCGTGCGCTACAAACTGACAATAGAATATGACGGAACTGACATTTTGGGCTGGCAAAGACAACTGGACGGTCCATCAGTTCAGGAATATCTGGAAACGGTTTTAGAAAAATTATCAGGACATCATTCTGAAATTGCCGCCGCCGGTCGCACCGATGCCGGCGTGCACGCGCTGGCCCAAGTTGCCCATATGGATTTTGACACCTCTATGGAAGATTGGAAAATTCGCGAGGCTTTTAATGCCAATTTGCGCGAATTGGGAGCCAAAGTATCAGTAGTCAGCGTGGAAGCGGTGGCGCAAGATTTTCATGCCCGTTTTTCGGCTAAAGGACGAGGTTATATTTATCGCATCTTTAACCGCAGAGCCGCTTCAGTTTTATTAGAGAATAGGGTTTGGTGGGTGCCGGTGAAACTTGATATTGAAAAAATGCGTCAAGGTGCGCAATATCTTCTCGGTCATCATGATTTCACTTCGTTTCGTGCCGCAGCTTGTCAGGCCAAATCACCGATAAAAACTCTTGACCGATTAGATATTGAAAAACATGGCGATGAAATAATATTTACCGTGGAGGCTCGCTCATTTTTACATCATCAGGTTCGCAATATGGTTGGTACCTTAAAAATGGTTGGTGACGGTCATCTGAAACCACAAGATGTTAAAACCATTTTGGAAGCCAAATCGCGTTCGGCGGCAGGAGTTACTGCTCCGGCTTGCGGACTTTATCTGAGCAAGGTAGTTTATTGATATTTTTGCTTGACAAGCCGATACCAAAATACTAAAAAAGATTCACTTTTGAATTTTTATGACTATTATAGTTCTTTAACATATGTTAGTTGCTCCATTACCTGCGTTAGGTCTATGAACGGTGGAGCGCCGCTTGATTTTTCAAGTGTTTTTTTTAATTTTCCGCTATGAACAGCGGCTCGTGCGACTTTGGCGAAGCACGAATGAGAAAAAATAGTTCCCGCTATTGGCGAAAGATGTTGGCTGGGTATAAGACTCACACACTTTCGGATAGCCGGACTATTTTTTTGTTTTAAAAAATATTTATTGATTAACATTTGGCGAATATATCGTCTGTGGATTAGCATTGTTGCCTATTACTCCGACATCTTGCACCGGATACGATTGTACATCATAGATTTCGCCATTAGCTTCCATCAAAGTATTTTTAAATTGTTGCCCCAAAGTCTGTGCTCGTTGCGGCAAACTTTCTTTTGTATTTGTTTGTCCGGCAACTGTGTTGATATTATCATGCAGTGCATCTGCCGCATTATAAGCTCTTGGCGCAATATATGGTCCGACGATTGGATTTCCCAAAGGATTTTCGCTATTCGGTTGTTCAATTATCGCAACATTTTTGCCCCCGTTTGGCGTATTGGCCATAGCTTCTGCTATTGTTGGCTCTTGTGCCTGCACCCCATAAGAAGCCATAACCATCACTAATATTTTCCACCACATATTTTTTACCTTTCCGCTGTTTTCCATAATGTAATTTCAGCACTAAAAAAAACAAGTTATCTGCAAAAAAATAGTGATTTTTTAATATTTTTATGTTACAATATATTTGTGTTTGTAATTAGGAGAAATATTATGAATGCAATCGATTCTATTAGTTCTTATGTTGCTTCCATGCAACAATTACAAATGAGCATAATCAAACAGAACCAAGAAGTTCAGCAACAGCTTATTGAGGTTTTAAGCGACGCCGCAAGATCAGTTCCGACATCTTCCGACAAGGGCGGCAACTTGGATATTACCGCTTAAAAGCTCACCATCATTGCAAATGAAAATGTCAATACGAACGCCAACAAAAAGCGTACGGAGTTGCCTATTGCTCTTAATACGGTTGCAAAATTATCAACTTCCGCACCGCCCTCTTTATATATCTTTGCAAAAATAAATGTATAAGCAAAAGCCCAAACCACCCCGCCGATATATATATACGAAGTGCGAAGAACGGTATAAATTTGCGCTTCTTGCAGATTCATCATTGCGGCAACCGCTAAAGCAATCCCGCTCAACACCATCGGATGAAAAAACAATCCTGATGTAAAAAGCGCAATAATGCCTTTAAACATTGAGCAACTAACCTATCAAAATTTTACGAGTTAAATAACGACTGTTGTTCTGCTGTACCGGCCACTCACTGCGACTGGATGTCTTTACCACATTCAAGTTTGGTAAAATTCTTGCTGCCTGACTAAATAATGCCGCTGTTCCTCTGGCCTTAATACGGAGATTCTGTCCCTTGCTCCAATCAAACATTTGTTTGTCAATACTCGTTTGCATATCTAATCTCCTTTAATTTTCAGAACAAGTTGATATACGAAACATAGTACTATATAAATGTAAACAAAAGTTTAATTGTCACGCAATTATGCAATTTTTGATAATTTTTCAATTCTGTTCCATAACTGTGCGCCGAAATCATGCACCATTGCCTCATCATCACCGCAAACCCAAACTCTAATCTTAGGCTCTGTTCCTGAGGGGTGAATAACCACTCTTCCATGTCCGGCAATTTTTTTATTCAAATTTTCTGCCAGCTCGACCAATTCCGAATTGGCCGTGATTTTTTTAACCAATTCACGCTCTGACAAAACATAATTTTTGTAAAACAAAAAATCATCCTTAAACAGCGGAAAAATCTGCGCCGGTTTTTTTCCCTGACGCACCATACCTTTTAACAACCTTATCGAGGTCATCATCGCATCACCGGATTTGGCATAGTCCAACAAAACAATATGTCCAGACTCCTCCCCTCCGATCATACCGCCGTTTTCCTTCAAAGCATTAATCACATAGCGTTCACCTACACCGGTCGAGCAATATTGCAAATTAAGTTTTTCTGTAATAAAGCGCTCCAAAGCTGTATTTGATAATTTCGTCGAAGCAAAAGCTCTTCCCTTGTTTTCACCGCTCTCTTCCGCATCCATCGCCAAAAAAGCCATCAAATGTTCGCTTTTTATCAATTCTCCGGTGCCATCACAAATTTTTATTCTGTCACCATCGCCATCAACAGCAATTCCTATATCTGCACCGACTTCCTTAACCTTTTCTAACATTGCCTCAATATGTTGCGAGCCGCAATCACGATTAATATTACATCCGTCCGGCTCAACACCCAAACTGATGACCTCCGCTCCTAATTTGGTCAAAACATCCGGCAATATTTTATAAAAACAGCCATTTGCGCAATCAACCACAATCTTCCATCCCGCAAAAACCGGTTTATTGTCGCACATATCCAAAGCAATTTGCTCATATTTTGCGCTTATGCTGTTATCATCAGAAACTCTTCCTAAATGATTTTTAGAAAAACTAAAATCATTCTGTTCAATTATAGCCTCAATTTTTGCCGTAACTTCATCGGAAAACTTATCACCGTCATTTTTAATCAATTTTATTCCGTTGTCCTGATAAGGATTATGTGATGCCGTAATCATAACCGCCATATCAACATCCAATTTGTCGGCAAAAGTAGTCGCTGCCGGAGTAGGAATAACCCCCAATCTGATCACATCAATACCCGAAGCGGTAAATCCGGCGGTCATCGCCGCTTCCAGCATATCACCGGAAATGCGGGTATCTTTGGCTATTGCCACCTTTTTCTTTATGGTGCAAATTTCCCCGCTTAAGGCACAAGCCAACCGAAAAGCAAAATCGGCGGTCATCGGAAATTCATTTGCCACACCGCGCACACCATCTGTGCCAAACCACTTATTTTTAGCCATAATCAAATCTCCTTTATATCTAAAATATGGAATCAGTTTACCCCGTTTGTCCCAAAACAAAAGTAAAATATATTTTTTTTACGCAGCCCTATTGACTTTATACCCACAAGGGGTATATATAAACCTATCAAACAACTTTTTAAGGAGTAAATAAATGTCAAAATGCAAAAACCCTAAATGCCATTGTGAAGATTGCCAATGCGGTGATGATTGCCATTGCGGCGAAAACGGTAATGAATGCTGCTGTGGTGATAAATGCCACTGCGCAAAACCTCACCTTGATCACAGTGAAAACACCCCTCGCCTTAACCGCATCGCCGGTCAAATTGAAGGCATCAAAAAAATGATTAGCGAAGGACGCTATTGCATGGACATTATTATCCAACTGCATGCCGCCCGCTCGGCTATCAAAAGTGTGGAACGCAATATCTTAAAAAAGCACATTCAACATTGTGTTGCTTCCTCTTTTGCCTCAGAAAATGAACGCGAAGAAAAAATTGATGAATTGGTAGCTTTGTTTGAACAAAATGATGACTAATTGCTTTTTCTATTTTGTTTAACAAAAAAATCCCCTTTGCCAAACTTTCAGCAAAGGGGATTTTATTATTCAAAAAGAGCTGACTTAAGCTGACTTTTTGCAGCAGCAGTTAAACTCTTCTACTTTTTCGCCCTTGTGACGAACAGCAGCTTGAGCAGCAGCCAATCTTGCAACCGGAACTCTGAACGGTGAGCAAGATACATAGTTCATACCACAAGTCTGGAAGAAGTCGATAGATGCCGGATCGCCGCCATGCTCACCGCATACACCCAACCAAATCTTCGGGTTGGATTGGCGAGCTTTGGTGCAAGCCATTCTTACCAACATACCAACACCTTCAACATCAATTGAGGCAAACGGATCAGCTACATAAACACCTCTTGCACGGTATTCATCCAAAATAGCTCCGGTATCATCACGGCTCATACCCAAAGTAGTTTGAGTCAAGTCATTAGTACCAAATCCGAAGAACTCGGCAGATTGAGCCAACTCGTCAGCTTTCAAAGCAGCACGCGGCAACTCAATCATTGAGCCGACTTGATATTCAACTCTCTTGCCTTTTTCAGCAAACAATTTCTCGGCTGTGGTATCGATAATGTTCTTAACAATATCCAACTCTTTCTTTGAACCTGTCAACGGAACTTCAATCTCCGGCATTACTTTAATACCGGCGGCTTCACATTCCAAAGCGGCTTCCAAGATAGCAGTTGTTTGCATTTCGCAAATTTCCGGATAAGTAATCGGCAAACGGCATCCGCGATGACCCAACATCGGGTTGGCTTCATGCAGAGAGTTTGCTCTTTGTTTAACTTCATCCAAGCTCATACCCATTTTATCAGCCAATTCTTTCATCTCAGCCTCAGTATTGGGCAAAAATTCGTGCAAAGGAGGATCCAACAAACGAATAACAACCGGCAGACCATCCATAATCTTGAACAAGTCTTTGAAGTCTTGCTTCTGATAAGGCAACAATCTGGCCAAAGCGGCTCGACGACCGGCCTCATCTTTAGACAAGATCATGGCGCGCATATCAGAAATACGGTTAGCATCAAAGAACATGTGCTCGGTTCTGGCCAAACCGATACCTTGAGCACCAAAGTCACGAGCTTGTTGAGCATCTTTCGGAGTTTCGGCATTGGCTCTGATTTCCAAAGTGCGCAATTCATCAACCCAAGACATCAATTTGCCGAAGTTACCGGTGTTGGTATCAGCTTTAACCGTCGGAACCTGACCTTCAATAATCTGGCCTTTACCACCGTCCAAAGATACCCAATCGCCTTCTTTAATAACCACACCTTTATCGGTGGTCATTGTCTTTTTGGCATAATCAATGTGAATCTCATGTGAACCGGATACGCAAGGAGTACCCATACCGCGAGCAACAACAGCGGCGTGTGAAGTCATACCGCCTCTTGCTGTAATCACACCTTGTGAAGCGTGCATACCGCCGATATCTTCAGGCGAAGTTTCGTTACGAATCAAGATAACTTTCTCGCCTTTGGCAGCCCAAGCTTCAGCGTCTTCAGCACAGAAAACAGCGCGACCTACGGCAGCACCGGGAGATGCCGGCAAACCGGTGGCAATAACATTTTTCTTAGCTTTAGGATCCAACATCGGGTGCAATAATTGATCCAATTGATCAGCACCAACGCGCATAATGGCTTCTTCTTTGTTGAGCAAGCCTTCTTCAACCATCTCAACTGCCATTCTAACCGCAGCTTGAGCAGTGCGTTTACCGTTACGGCATTGCAACATCCACAATTTGCCATGTTCGATGGTGAATTCCATATCTTGCATATCTTTGTAGTGGGCTTCCAATTTGTTGCGAACATCAACCAATTCTTTATAAAGATTCGGCCACAATTCTTCCAAAGAGTTGCCCTCACCTTTTGAGCCCATCGGTTGCGGAGTGCGAATACCGGCCACAACATCTTCACCTTGGGCATTTACCAAATATTCACCATAGTAAACATTCTCACCGGTAGCCGGATCACGCGAGAAGCAAACACCAGTTGCCGAATCATTGCCGGCATTACCAAATACCATGGTTTGAACATTAACGGCTGTACCCCAGTCACCAGGGATATTATTGAGCTTACGATAGGTGATGGCACGATCAACCATCCAAGAACCGAACACGGCACCGATACCGGCCCACAATTGATCCCAAGGATCTTGCGGAACAACCTTGCCGATTTTCTCACCGATTGCTTTGTATTGGTTAACCAATTCCTTCAAATCATCTGCGGTCAAATCGGTATCTTGTTTATAACCATGAGCTTGTTTCATTTTCTCCAAAGCTTCTTCGTACAAATCCAAATCAGCACCCAAAACCACATCAGAGAACATTTGCAAGAAACGACGATAGGAGTCATAAGCAAATCTCTCATTGCCGGAAGATTTGGCCAAAGCCTTAACTGTCTCATCATTTAAGCCCAAGTTCAAAACTGTGTCCATCATACCCGGCATGGAAACGCGAGCGCCTGAACGCACCGAGAACAACAACGGATTGTTGGCATCGGCAAATTTTTTGCCCATAATTTTCTCAACACCGGCAACCGCAGCTCTAACCTGATCTTTCAAATCATCAGGATAAGTCTTGTTGTTATTGTAGTAATATGTACAAACCTCGGTAGTAACAGTAAATCCGGGAGGAACAGGAAGCCCAACCTTGTTCATCTCGGCCAAGTTGGCACCTTTTCCGCCCAACAGGTTGCGCATGGAAGCATCACCTTCGGCAGCACCGTTACCAAATGTATAAACCCATTTACTCATGGTAATATTAGCTCCTTTCGTAGCTTTTTTTTAGTTAATCCAAAATCTTAAGTTTTTAAATCTCAAGACAAACTTTATCGCCATTAAACTATACCAGCTTTTGCGATTCTTCAAGCAAAATCTAAATTTTTATCAAAGACATTTTTAGGTGCCCCTAAAACAAAAACCTGCTTTTTATCAAAGCAGGTTTTTGTTTAGCTATTACAAATCATTTTCTGCCGAAAAACTTTTCTTTTACCCTCTCTGCTGCAGCTACTTGTACTGCTTTGTCTTTTTCTTTTTTTCTGGCTTGTTTATCTGCATCTTTCTGTGCCCGTTTCTGATCACGTTCGCTAGCTTTTTGGACTTTTAAGTCATCTCGTTCTCGTTTATCCATCTCGGCAGCATATTTATTATATGCTTCTCTTTCTTCCGGCGTAACTATAACAAATTTATCAATAAAATAAGCAAGCTGCTTAGCTTTACCCTCTTTCATGCCACCAACCTTGCCTAATTGATAACGAACACTGTTAATATTGTTGATATCAGTGTTATCATCCAATTTTATCCCCAAAATAGCATCTTTTCCCCAACCTACCTCACACTTAGGAAACCTCTTATCTCCTCCACTAATATTATCACGTTTCTGTATTGTAAGAATCTCTACATCACTTGTATTATTATATACTACCGTAAAAGATACTTGATGTGAATCCGCTGTAGGATCGGTACATGGCTGACGTGGATCACCTAAATAAAACTGACGATGTTCTTCAAAAGTAACCTCCTTCTGAACACTATACTTATCAGTGCCATTTTTAATTGTTCTTCTATCACCATTTTCAGCAACAACTTTAGACATATTCACAACCAACGAATTTCTCATAGCATTAATTTTATCTTTCAAACTCATTGTCTTTCCCCTTATATATGTTCATACGATGTATTATCTTTATTATACCCCTACGTAGACAAAAGTCAAGTATTTTTGACAAAACACCGTGCTTTATCAATTACTATTTTTGCTAAGCAAATTTTTCTGCTTGCCAAAAGCATAAAAAGGTGTAACCTCTTGCACATTATAATTTGAAAGGGGCAAACATTATGTTGCAATCAAATAAAATTTTTATCAAATGGGATGATTTTCATCAGGATGTCAAAGACTTATGCTCTCAAATCAAAGCATCGGGACAATATAACAAAATTGTTGCTATTGCCCGTGGCGGATTAGTTCCTGCCGGCATTATCGCTTATGAATTAGGGATTCGCAACACCGCTGTTATCAACATTGCTACTTATGTCGGCTCCGAACACCTCAAATTAGATGAAGTTGACCGACCGGAATCTGTCGGCAAGGTTGATGAACATACCCTCATTATTGATGATTTGGCCGACCAAGGGCAAACTTTTCGGGTTATGCGCCGCGCTTTTCCTAAAGGCAAATTTGTCACCGTCTATGTCAAACCCACCGGCAAAAAAGAGGCTGATCTTTATGCCCGCGAACTGCCCGATCAATGGATTGTTTTTCCGTGGGATGTAGAGGAATAAATCAATTAGAAAACTTTTTTACTGTCTTAATTTAATTTTTCTTTGCGGTTGTACTGCTATTCAACCGCCGAAAGATTTTGTTTACAAAGAAACTGCAACTGACAGTTTCACTATTGCCTCATGGCAAAAAACAACCTCACACCACGCCCCATACAAGATATACATTGAGGGCGACGGATATGCTTTTAATTCACATGGCATCCCCACTTCTGACCCTACTCCCAAAGGCGAAATGATGAGAGAGTTGGCCTATAATGACAGTTCGCCGAATGTAATATATTTGGCGCGTCCCTGCCAATATATAAAATCCTCATTCTGTTCGACCAAATATTGGACCACCGCGCGTTTTGCCCCTGAAGTCATCAAGGCAGAATATCAAACAATCCAAAAAATCACCGGCAATCGTCCTGTAATTTTAATCGGTTTCTCCGGTGGAGCTCAAATTGCCGAACTATTAGCCGCAACCACCAACCTCAATATCAAAAAAATTATCACCATTGCCGGCAATCTTGATCATGTCGCTTGGACCACTTATCACCGATTACCTCCTTTGAGCGATTCCCTCAATGCCGCAGATTATAAATCTCGCTTGGCAAATATCCCGCAAATTCACTATATCGGAACCGAAGACAAAATCATTCCACCTGAACTATCCCACACCTTTGCAGACCACCACCGCTTTATCGAAGTACAAGGTGCCACCCACAATGACGGCTGGGATGTAATTTATCACCTCATCTGGCAAGAACAATAATTACTTTGGACAACTTATTACAAAATTTTTTTCAAAAAAATTCGGAAAATGGCTTGCATAGAGTAATTTAAAAGGCTCGAAAAATTTCTACGTAGATAAGCCTACATGAATTTTTCGAGCCGCATTAAATTGCTCTAGACGAGCCGTTATACGAGTTTTTTAAGTTATTTGTTCAACTGAGCTGCTACTTCCGCTGCAAAATCTTCTTCTTTCTTCTGCAAACCTTCGCCCAATTTGAAACGAACATAGTTAGTCAACTTAATTTCAGCACCCAACTCTTTTGCAGCATCAGCAATAACTTGCTTAACCTTCTTGTCAGGATCCATGATATAAGCTTGTTCTTCCAACACAACTTCGTCATAGAACTTGCGAACACGACCTTCAACCATCTTCTCAATGATGTTTTCCGGTTTGCCCGAAGCCTTTGCCTGCTCGGCAAAAATTGATTTTTCATGTTCAACGGCAGCCGGATCAACACCTGCAATATTCAAAGCAATCGGAGCTGCTGCTGCAATGTGCATGGCAATATGTTTGCCCAACTCAAGCAATTTGGCTTTATCGGCTTTGGATTCCAAAGCAACCAAAACACCAATTTTACCCAAATTTTCACCACAGCAATTGTGCAAATAAGAGGCAACAACACCCTCATTAACTTGCACCATGGCGGCACGACGCAAATTCATATTTTCGCCAATCTTGGCAATCATGTCGGTCAAGCGCTCTTCAAAAGTCTTGTTGCACTTGGGGCAGTGAAAAGTTTTCATATCACAAACTTCGCCCGAAGCCATCAAAGCAACTTTGGCAGCATCAGCGACATATTCTTGGAAAATTTCGTTTTTAGCAACAAAATCCGTTTCTGAGTTAACTTCGGCAATTGCACCTTTGTTGCCTTCAACATAAATCGAAACCAAACCCTCGGCAGCAATGCGGCTGGCTTTTTTGGCAGCAGTTGCCAAACCTTTTTTACGCAACCAGTCAACCGCTTCTTCAAAATTGCCGTTGGTCTCAACAAGAGCCTTTTTGCAATCCAACATACCGGCGCTGGTGGCTTCTCTCAATTCTTTAACTAAAGCAGCAGTAATCTCTGTCATCTTTCATAAACCCTTAAAAATTATTTCAAAACAGGGCGGCGCCGTAGAATCACACCGCCCGTATATTTGTTAAACAGCCGAAGAACTACTCAGCTTTTGCAGCTTTTTTAGTAGTTTTCTTTACAGCTTTAGCAGGTTTTTCTTCTGCTTCAGCTTTTTCAGCCTTTGGGGCTCTCTTGCGAGTTGCCTTAGGAGCTTCTTTCTTTTCAGCGGCTATCTCTTCTACCATTTCCTCAACTTTAACACCTTGAGCAGCAATTTGTGCCTGCATACCGTCCAAAACCGAAGATGAAATCATCTCAGAATAAAATTGGATGGCACGGATGGCATCATCATTACCGGGAACCGGCAAATCAACAGCCTCAGGATCAGAGTTGGTATCACAAATACCGATTACAGGAATACCCAACTTTTTAGCCTCTTTAATGGCCAAAGTTTCTTTGCAGGTATCAATAACAAACAACAAATCAGGCTGACCACCCATATTCATGATACCGCCCAATTCCAATTGCAGTTTTTCCTGCTCTTTTTTCATGCCTTGCAGCTCTTTTTTGGTGTAGCCTGAAACATCGCCTTTTTCAAACATCTCGTTCAATTTTACCAAACGAGAAATTGATTTGTGAACGGTTTTCCAGTTGGTCAACATACCGCCCAACCAACGTTGGTTGACATAATATTGACCGCAACGCTCAGCATTTTCTTTAATGATATCCTGAGCTTGACGCTTGGTTGCTACAAACAAAACTTTACCGCCTTGAGCTGCGATTTCTCTGGTCGTAGCCATTGCTTGATAGAGCATGGGATAAGTTTTCTGTAAATCAATAATGTGAATATTATCTCTTTTGCCATAGATATAAGCAGCCATTTTCGGATTCCAACGACGAGCGTGGTGACCAAAGTGAACGCCGGCTTCAATCATCTGGCGCAAAGTAAATTTAGGAAGAGTCATATTTTATATCCTTCTTTTTTCGGTTAAACCTCCGCGGATTCTGCTACAAACTTGAAGTTCCAAGCACCGAAACGAAATCAAGATAACACACCTCAATCCCGCTAAAAACCCGCGTGTGAATTAATGTTAAATGAAAATCTTTATCGATTCTCAAGCGTCTTTTTAAACACAAATTATTATAATTGCAAGAGTTTTTTATATCATAACTAAAATATTTTATATGTTTTTGTTGTAACAACTCAATATTTATGCTATAATTTTATCAAATAAACACTTAAGGGAGACCAATCTTGTCCGGCGGTCATTTTGATTATATATCTTACGTCAATTACCATATTGAGGCATATAACGATAAATATCACAAAAATAAGCCTTATGCTATTGGTTTTGAGCGAGATAGAGAGCATAAAAATCAAGTTAGATTTTTTGATAAAGACGGTGAAACCGTTTGGTTACCTGACAAATTATATAAATCTTTAAATAGTTCCTTGATAGAGGGGGACCTTTTAAAAAAAGGACGCTACATATCTGAGTATTACAGACAAATTGCCACTGGCAAATACACTGATGCAACTTTGTTTGTGCGACAAAAATTAAAAGAATTCAAAAAGAAAACATTCAAATGCTTAGCCAATTTATTTAACAGTAAAAAAACAAGATGACATAAACCGGTGAAATTATGACAAACCTCAACCTTGAATATCAAGATCTGTTAAACTACCTAACCGATATTATGCATAAATTGCAAAACCAGAGTGATATTTTGCGAAACAAAGATATCGCCTTTTGCCTGAGCAATGATAAAGAACACGCCAATAACGCTTTTTCCGATTCTTCTTCTAATGTCATCATTTTCGGACTGCAATATCTGAAAAATTGGGCTCGAAAGGGCGAAGATGCTGTTGCTCAAACTATTGCCCATGAACTGTCTCATTTGATTTTTCGTGAAAAATTCCATCTTCATGGTGCCAAAGAAGAAGAAATTTTTGCCGACAATTACGGACTAATTCTTTGTCATCGAGCAGGATATAATGTCACAGCACCACGCTGGATGGAAAAAGTTTCGCCGGAAATTAATGATGATGTTCACCCACAGAAACAAATTCGCCAGCTCGTTTTACAACGCACCGCTGTAAAACTCAACTCTCCTCACCGAAAAATTACTCCGTTCAAAGTTGACATCCCTGATGCTGCCAATTTTACAGAATATCTTGATGAACTGAAAAATCAGCGCAAAAAATCAATTATTATAAGCTCATCGCGCCAGTTGCCGACGGATTTGCTTCCTGAAGAAAAAGAACAAGAAAATTCTGATGAATATAGCTATAATGATGATAAAAAAATAAAATTTTTACTCTCTCTTCCCTCTTTCAAAAAAGTCTCCAGACAACAAATTATGCGCATTGATTTTAACAAATGCACACCTGAAGATGTATTAAATTTGTATCAACAAATTGAAAAAGTACCGGCACTTAAAAATGACCAATATATTTTGACGATGTTCCATGCCGCTTTTACCAAAAATTCTCAACTGTTAGATGATACAACTTCTTACACTGCCATTTTACAAAAATTGGAAAATTTCTTCATGCAAAAAATTGATGAAACCCAAGACGACAAAGAACGCCAAAAATTAACTGAAAATTTTTTGTATATCGATAATCGCTTTCGCAATCCGCAAAACCGCCAAAAACTATTTGCGTTAAAAGCTCAAGATATGCTCTGCTGTTACGGCTATGACGACGGCTCCGATAAATATGCCCGTCATCTTAAAAACGAACTTAATCAAATTGCCCGAAAATTGCACAATGCGGATGTCATCCCCTTGGCAGGTGAAATTAAACAAAAATTAAAAATCACGCCATCCAATATGCACATTTTGCAAAATTTTGTCAGCAATAACAGTTTTGAGGTACAACAGGTCCGCGCCGAAACTTTGATTAGCGAATGTCTGCTTGAGCCGCAACAAGCTTTAGCCACGGTCAAATTTTTAACTGATGCCAAACAACCGGCTTTTCAATTTTGCGGAAAATATGGTTCGGATGAGAAAAACTATTCTTACATAGATGCCTCAAATCTGGAAAACATCCGAAACGATTGGGCAAATATTTCGCCGACCAAGCGCGCCGATATTTTTGCTTTACTGATGGAAAATATATCACCGCAAAATTGTACCGAAAAACTGGAACTTTTTGTTGATAAAAAAGATGATAATCACGATTTTTACAAATCTGTAATGGAAACTTATCTCAAAACTTATTCTGATAATCAACAACCCTATGTTGTATCAACTCTCATCAGCCGCAAAGACATTACTCGCCCTTACAGTTATGAAGATTACTTTAAAACCATGTTGCTAAACTCAGGCATAGTCGGTCGCCGCATTCATGACAGCTTGTATGGAACCGACTTTTCAAAAAATGTTCAAGATGTGCATCGCAACTATGTGCCGCTTTTTTCGGATGATAACATTGAATTTGCGAACCTTGCCAAATTAGGCAAAGCTTTACAATCAAGCACCAACCCTCAAAGCAAAAATCTTGGTCAACAAATTATTCTTCACGGAAAACCATCATATCGTCCATCACAAATTGCTCCATCTAACTTTCGCTAAACTTACCGATAGCATTAAACAATACGGTAACCATTAAATAAAAACCCGACTTTTAACAAGTCGGGCTTTTATTTAACTAAGCTTCTTTTACTTTTTCAATAGCTTGACAACCTCTGGAGTAACATCAATAACATTACCCGAAGAATAAGCCACTGCATCAACCTTGAAAATGCTCTTCATGTGTAATTATCTCTGGATCGGTTTCAATCATATCTCTGACAACTATGTCGTTTGCATTATAATAAATCATTTATAGCTCCACTATTCCTTTAATTTATAAACTTCATCTCATCCATAACTTTATTAATTACATTATCCTCTTTAATTTTTATATTACAAATTCATATCTTAATTAACTTTTTTACATACACTCTGGTTGGCTTACCTTCACGATTGTTCATAATTTTCCAAAATACAAAACCATATTTTTCGTATAAACCTATTTCTTCGGTGGATATAAATACGTTTTCGATTTTATCTGATTTTAGTACATCGCAAATATGATTAATTAATTTGCCGATATTGTTATTACCACGATATTGGGAAAACGTGTAAACAAAACCAATCCATGGGGATAATTCTGGCGCATCAATTTCATCTTGCTCGGCTAAGATTGCCCAAGAAGCCAAATTATCGCCATCTGTAAGTAAAAAAATCTCTGTCGATTTTCCACATATTTGTTTTAATTTATCGGTATCTAACCATGAATACAAAAGTTTTGCGGCCGACCAATCTGCTTTACTTATCTCGTTTTTCCAGTGTTCTTGATTTTGTGATTGATAATATCTTATAATTTGCACCTGGGTATCCTTTCGATTCATCCTCAATTCTAACTATATCATAAAAAAAATTTGTAAATCAACAAAACATACACAATTCTTTATTTCCAAAACTTATGAACTCGTAAAAATGTTGTAAAACAAAAAAACACCGCTTTGAGCGGTGTTCGAATTATTGGCAGGGGCAGTAAGATTACTTCGTTCACTGCGGCAATCGGCAAAGCCGACCGGCGTATTTTCATCCACCTTTGCCTTGTAGTCGAACTCACTTCTTCGTGAGTTCAAATCCAATTTTCTCTCTCTCAAAAATAAAAACCCACCAAACGGTGGGCTTTTATTTTTGGCAGGGGCAGTAAGATTCGAACTCACGACCCTCGGTTTTGGAGACCGATGCTCTACCAACTGAGCTATACCCCTATCATGAGTTTTGCTAACTTAAATACATATATTTTTATCATAAATCAAGTATTTTTTTATCTTTTAACAAAAAAAGCCGAAGCTGATCTGCTCCGGCTTATACCTTTATGGAGTTATAATCACGGCAATAATCGCGAGAACAGCCATAAACGCAAAGACTTTCCAACTTTGGAACATGCGGTGTAGCCCATCATGAGGATACCCTCTTTTGTGGTCGTCATATTCGTCGATGACATGGCTGAAACATCCGATTTGGTATTGGCGGATGTTCCAGAAATAAAACCCCCATGCTAGTACCGGACAAATCCAATGGCATAATTTCAACACTGCCAAAATCAGCAGACAAACAGCAATGACAAACACCACAAATTTGATAATACCAAAGATGCGTTCGCACTCATCATCATCGTTGCTGATGATTGGAAATTTCATTTTTTTCATATTGATAAAAATTAGGTTAATAAATACTGATAATTAGAATTTAATTCAGCTATAGCAAAACCGCTCAAAAAGTCAAGCGGCAATCCATATAAATTGACAAATATGTTGACAAAAAAATATTCTTTTATAAAATACTGCCAATTATTTATCATTATGTTAAATTAAAAATTCTTTATTATGAAAAAAAAGGAATTAACTCCGCAACAAAAACGGATTGTAATGGAGATCACTCTGAGCGGGAATTCAATACTCTCCAAAAGAGATCAGTTTGCGATCTTAGGTCTTCCTCCTGAGATTATGTCCAAAAATCTCTTGAGATACATCGAGACCAGATGGAGTCTCAAAGACGAAGTGATGGTGCGTGTTTTTCAGCGGCACGAAGATGTGGACAAAGATGTAATCAAAGCCTGCATTAAGATAAGCAGCCAGATGTGCGAAGCTGCACAGATGGAACTGTTTAATTTGCCGGCGCAATTACGCGACGAGATGTTGATATGCTTTGCTGCCAAATCCGGTCATGGCCCTTTACGTTTCTGCGATGCCGCCGTGATGGCGATTTTGAAACTTCCGCTGACAAGCATGTTGAAAATTCTGTCCGTTTACCTTAAGGGCGGCAATTGGTTGTCCAAAGAGGCTCAAGCCAAGATTATTGGCTTTCCCCAAGAGGTGTCCGAAAAGATTTTTGCAGACTATTGCCACATCCCCGAAACACTCGTCTTTGATAAGGTTCTCACCGATTGGACGGATGAGTCCAAGAAAAAAATCTTCTTGGACAACATAAAGAAAATCGACCAGTACACATTCAAGTATTCCTACGACGAAATGAAAGGAATGATGAACTTGGTATTTGGTTTTCCCCAAAAGGTTCGCGATAAACTTTTGCAAGCTTACATGGATAGAGGTGAACTCAGCGGTGAGGTTATGAAAAAAATCTGTGAACTTGAGGATCCGAGCCGCAAGAATTTGCTTAAGCTCAAGATGTATTCCTCTGAGGGAATAGACCTCATTTTCGGTTTGCCCGAGCCTAGCAAAACGGAGTTATTGCTTGATCAGATTAATAAATCTGATTGGAGTCCGTTATCCGGCGAGCAGATAAAAGCTATCTTCAAGTTTCCTGAGCCTAATCGCTCAGAATTGCTGAAAGCCTATAGGGCAAGATTTAATAATCTTTTTGAAGTTGCTGAAAAAGAGGTGTTGAAACTGCCGGAGCCTCTGTGCACCGAGATTGTGTTGCAGTGTGTTAGCGACGGCAATGTTTACGGATCAACGGTCGATAGGCTCTTTAGGCTTAAAGAGCCGTTGAAAACCAAAGCGTTATCGGTATATTTTGCAGGTAGCGAGGCTGAAACTAAATATCTCAGTAAGGTTTTCAAACTACCGGAGCCTTCCAAATCGACTATCCTTTTGGCGGCAATTAAAGCAAAAAATAATATGTATCTGTTCAACGAGTTCAATATCTCGAGCAGCCCCTATAAAAAGCAGCTGTTTGAGTTGTCAGAACCATATAAAACGGAAGTTATCACCGCCTTTGTAGAAAACGGGTGGGAACTTGATGAACCTTGGATGCTTTGGCTGCTGCCTAAGGCGACGAGAGAACCTCTCATCAAGGTTTATGCAAAAAAGCATGATCGCTTTGATCCCGCCTACTATGAGGCAAAAGTTAAAGAACTTTTGGGAGAAATTCCCGACTAGTGAAAAAACTTCGGATTGATAGCAATATCATCCGAAGTTTTTTGTTATCTTATCGACTTATCAATCGGATTAAATCTCAGGCGCAATACCTGCCATCTGTCATATTTATCGGCATATTTTTCCGCCAAAATCTCTTTATACACCGGCTCGCAGATATGCACGGCGCGCACTGCCGAATTGGCTACCGAGCGGAAATGCCCGTCAGTATTATACCGGCTCTTATCCATCACTTCTACCGCACGCACGGTGCCGTTTTGGTTCAATGCTGCCTTAATCTCAATCACCATATCCTCAATCCCCATCGCTCCGGGATCAAGATTCCAGCATTGACGC
The DNA here is from genome assembly GCA_902763535.1 of uncultured Pseudomonadota bacterium. Classification (GTDB taxonomy): domain Bacteria; phylum Pseudomonadota; class Alphaproteobacteria; order RF32; family CAG-239; genus CAZU01. The sequence goes on from CACWSG010000006.1 coordinate 55,566, forward strand.
AAACGTCCCGCCAAAGCATCCATTTCCGAGATTGACAGCTCGCTGAAATATGAACCGATAGTTCCGCCCTCAACCCCCATATTAGCCACTTTTGTGCCATCTTTAATCGTTGCAGTATCAGCACTATCTGCTTCTTGTGCCAATTTATCAACACTGGCAAGCAAGCTCTTTAACGGGTTAGCCAACTGCGGCTCGGATTTTTTGGGTTGCTCTTTTTGGGGCTCCGGTTTTTTCTCCGGCTTCTTTTCCGGTTTGGGTTTAGGCTTTGGCTTTGCCATCGGTTTTTTGGGTTGTGGCGCCACCATAAAACTCTTTTTCGGCTCTTCTGGTGCTTTTTCTTCAGCCTTAGGCTCCGGCTTTTTCGGTTCTTCTTTTACTTCTTCTTTAGGTGCGGCCGGCTCATCTTTGGTGTAATTTTCCTCAATTTTACGCTTTTCAACGGTGGCGGCTTTGTCCTCCTCACCAAATTTGGCTTTGGGCGGCAAGTTGGTCATCTCGGAAATTTTAACATCTTGCAAATCAACAATAATCGGAACTTGGTCGGACGGTGTTTTGTTCCACCAAAACATCGGCAGTTTTATCATAAACAATATCAAAACCGCCAAATGCAAAGCTATTGATTTTTTTAAGCCCGATTTCATTTGTTTTTATTTTTTCCTGTTAGCTTTAGGTTCGGTCTTAAGCCCGACTTTTTCAAATCCGGCTTCTTTAAGCAAAGCCATCAATCCGATAACACGTCCGTATTCTGCACCGGCATCTCCTGAAATTGTAATGGTTACCTCATCATTTTCAGCTCTGATAGCCTTCACTTTATCCACAATCTTATCTGCCGGAACTTCGGTTTGTCCGATATAATAGTAACCGTCTTTGTCGACGCTGATGTTCAAAGAAGTATCTTCCCCGGTCAAATTTTTACCTCCCACCTTGGGCAAATCCAAAGCAATACCCGAGGTCATCAACGGCGCTGCTACCATAAACACCACCAACAACACCATCATCACGTCCATCAAATTGGTGATATTGATGTCGGAATTAAGCTGAAATCTTTTGGAGCGACGACGAACTTGTATGCCCTGCATGGCCTATTCTCCTGCCATATCCGCTCTGATTGCGCTATCATCAATCTCGCGCGACATAATGGTCGAAAATTCTGACATAAATGCTTCCAACTTTTTGGCATATCTATCCAAATCGGAAGAAATTTTGTTATAGGCAACCACCGCCGGAATAGCTGCAATCAGACCGAAAGCAGTCGTAAACAAGGCCTCGGCAATACCCGGAGCCATCGCCGATAATGAGTTACTTTGAGTTAAAGCAATGGCATTAAAGCTGTTAATAATTCCCCAAACTGTACCAAACAGCCCGACCAATGGTGCCACCGAACCGGTAGATGCCAAAAATCCCAAATGCGTTTCCAAAGAATCCAAATCCTTATCCATAGCCACCATCATTGCTTTTTCAATGCGTTGTTGCAACGATACACCGCGCAAACCACGATCTGTTTTGGCTTTCAAGATATTGGTGCGCTTCCATTCTTTCATGGCCGCCATGAACATGTTTGCCATCGGCTCATTCGGTGATGATCCCAAAGAATCATACAATCTGTCCAATGATCCGCCGGACCAAAAGTTTTCTTCAAATTTGGCGGTTTTTTGCTTTAATTGGCGCAATACACCGAATTTCTCAAATATAATCGCCCACGACCAAACCGATGCTAAAATAAGCCCGATTAACACTATTTTGGTCACACTGTCTGCCGACCAAACCAAATCCCACATTGAACTGCCACCGGTTTCAACAGTTTTTTCAATAACTTCCGTTTCCATTTTTCATTCCTTATCGCCAAAATAAACCAATTTGTCGCCACCATAACAAAAAATGATAAATAATCAATTAACTTTATGCTGATTTTGCATAAAATTTTACTTTTTTCTCATTGAATAACTTCACAATAAAAATTGACGGAGTCGCACTAGTATTTTACGATAACATCATGCATTTTTTATGAGGCCGTCATGACATACACCAAATCATCACTAAATTTATTGTTTTTCGCCGTTTTCGGCAGCATCGTTGGATACAGCTCTGCAATATATGCTGCTTCTATTGATGTTTTTTCCAATAGCAATTACTATGATACAACTAATAATATCGTCACAAGCCCTAACACTGATCCTGATAATAATCCGATTATTGATGCCGGTAATTATGCTGACTACATTACATTTGGCAATTCAACTCCATCAGATTTGATTACTATATCAGGATTTAGTGGCTCTCCTTTTGTCTTGCAGGGACAAAGCGTTTTTATCAATCCGTTGGCCATAGATGTGGCTTCTCCTCAGGAGCTGCAAATAAACGGCACTCTCATAAATGATGCCCACACCAGCAGTGATATTACAGACCTCAGCAAAATTATTCTGCGTATCAATAATTACGATGATGGCAACGAGCAACATAATGGAAACTTAAATCTCATAAGCTCTATCATGCTTGGCGATTTATATATTGATCATGAAGCAAAATTAACCAGTATCAACAATGACATAACAATCAACCTCTATGGTGATATATCATTTCTTGGAGATGCCTATATTCTGCACGATGCCGAAATGAATATCAAGCAAATGGGGCAAGGTTCCATCACCTCATCTCAAATGCTCACCATATCAGGAACCTCTTTTTCAACCGATGTCACCCTCAACAACTTAGGTAATCTGGCCATCAAATCAAATACCACTCAATTTCAAAATGTTAACAATGATGGTAATATCCAAACATCTAAAAACACCACCTTCCAAGGAACTGTTACCAACAGCGGTTCTGCTACTCTCAACACTGCCGGAAATACCACTTTCAATAGCCAAGTATCCAACAAAGATTCCGCAATTATAACTACCAACGGCACGACCACTTTTAAAGGAAGCGTCACCAATGGTGATAATGCTCAATTTATCACTCAAGGAACAACCGAATTTCAAGATGTCTTTAACAATACAGACCAAGGAGAACTGTATGCTAAAAATGCTATCTTCAGCATTGTAAATAACTCCGGATCTGCTTATGTGGAAACCGTTGATAGTCAATTTACAACTTTTAACAATACCGATAGTGCTACCCTCCATATTGAAAACAGCGCAACCGGAACTTTCAACAATAACAATCAAGCTTCTATACACATAGATTCCGGAACTGTAAATGGAACTATCAATAACAAAAATTCGGCAAACATCAAAACCTCTAATGCAATCCTGAACGGATCTATCAACAATACTGATTCAGCTGCTATAACAACCACTGGAAGCACAACTTTTACTAGCAATGTTAACAATAACGGCTCAGCCAAAATAACAACAAACGGGGTCGTAACCTTTAACGAAATTAATAACAGTAATTTTGCCACCATCACCACTAATGGCACCGCCAACTTCAACGACGACATAACCAACAATAATAATGCCCAAATAACCACCAATGATACAGCCAGATTTTCTGGTACCGTCAGTAACAATCAAAATTCTAAAATCAATCTCAACGGAACAACCGATTTTTACGAAGCCGTTACCAACAGTGATCATGGGGAAATTAATATCGCCGATACAACTGTTTTTCACGATACTTTCAGCAATGATACCGGTAGTTCGTTAAATATCAGAGGAGAAACAACTTTCGAACAGGCCGTAACCAACTATGGATACTCCAGCTCTTTGTATCCAACTATTAATATCAGCAAACAAACTGCATTTAACGGCAATCTCACCAATGGTCTTTATGCCAGAGTTCTTGTTAACGACACAACCCATTTTTCTTCCGTAACCAACGAAGGAAACATTACAACCAATGCATATTCTGATTTTAGCGGAACATTTAACAACCAAAACAATTTTACCGCTAATAATGATGTTGCCTTTAACAATACTGTTACCAACGGTGCATCGGCAACAATGTCTCTCAACGGAACTTCAACTTTTGACAGTGATGTTTCAAATGCCGGACAAATTAATATCAATGGAAATGGCAATTTCCAGCAGAGTTTCACCAACTCGGGAGATTTTTACGCCACTAACAATGTCACTTTTGCTCAAAATGTAACCAATGATGGTTATATGAGTTTTACCAGTCCTGTAAGCTTTGATGGATCGGTTACCAACAATTCGACTTTAATAGCTCAAGATAATGTCAATATTGCCGGTACCATAAACAACTCTGCTAACGCTACAATGACCATAAACAAAATTAATTTTAACAATTCTTCGGCAACACTGACTAATGACGGCACATTAAATTTAACCGATGCCACCCTGTCTAATCAATTAATTAACAACGCCACTGGTTATTTTTACCTCAAAGGATTAACCACCTTAAATAATGATTGGTTTTCCTCAGGAAATATGAGCATAGCTCCAAATTCAACTCTGCAATTGGATAATCATAAACTCACCTACGCCGGAAGCAACGCCCTTAATTTAAGCAACGGATCATCGGTTGTTTTTAATGTCAACCAAGACAGTCAAACCAACGGTGGAATTTTGGGTAATGTAAAACTAAATGGCAATGTTTCGCTAAATCCTGTTTTTGCCTATGGTGTTACAGATGGCACCTACAATTTTATCGTTGGCACAGTTGATGACAGCAACGGAACTTGGATCGATTATGATAACAACTTACTTTACAATATTTCTGTTGAAAATAATAGTTCTCTTGCTTACAAGAAAAAGACCTCCGATGAAATTACTTCTTCGCTGAATATTGATGAAAATCAAGCCAAAACTTTGGATGCTGTTATGTCAAGCGACAGTGATAATGCTTCTTTCAATCAAGTTGCCGAAAATATCAGCACTTTATTGCAATCAACCGACACCGCCCAAAAGCAAAAAGCCCTTGATCTTGTTGAGGCCATAACACCGGAAACCTCTCCCATGACCCAACAAGTTGCGGCACAAATATCCGGAGAAGTATTTGATGTGGTCGGAGCCCGTTTAGCTCATCGCCCATCACCGCAATATCGCGGCAAACATCGTGGTCTTTCCTCCGGCGACAATATTTTTGAAACCGGTGCAATGTGGGTTCAGGGAATGGGCAGCAAAGCCGAGCTTAAAGATACAGACAAATTGCGTGGCTTTGAAGCAACTACCGCCGGCATGGCAATGGGCTTCGAAAAACAAGCTAACGACAATATCCGAGTTGGTTTGGGCTACGCTTACAGCCAAACCGAAATTGACAGCGATATACGCAATGCTGATGTTTCAACCCACAGCGCAATATTCTATTCCGAATACAAACACCCGCGCTTTTTCATGAATGTTATTGCCAATTACGGATGGTCTGATTATGATGAAAGCAACTTAGCGGCTTCTGCTGATTATGTTGTTGAATCCTTAGGAATGCAAGCCATGATTGGTTATTATGGCTTAACCAATGGTGTTGTTCGACTATTGCCCGAAGCCGGAGTGCGTTACATTCATACCAAACAACATGAATACACTAATTCCATAGGTGTAACTTATGACAATACCAGTAATGATGTTTTCACCGGTATCGTAGGCGCCCGCATAACTGCCATCGGCGGCAATGCTAATGGTCTCAAAATTATTCCTGAAGCCAAAATCGCTTTCACTTATGATATTGAAAATGGTGAAGATAATGAAACTTTGGTCACCTTACCTAACGGAGCAAGCTATACTGTACATGGCAAAGGGCTCAATCGTTTTGGTATTGAAGTCGGTGCCGGCATAACTGCAGAAATTAATGATAAAGTTGATTTATCGGTGACTTATGAAGGTCGCTTCCGCAAGGATTATAGTGATCACACCGGAATGGTAAAAGGGCAATACAAATTTTAGCTCACCCCACATACATTTAGCTTGTAGTCGAACTCCTCATCTCAGGAGTTCGATCCCTGTCATTTTCTCTCAATAAAAAAAGACCACCATAAAGGTGATCTTTTTTTAATTGGTGGAGCTAAGGAGGATCGAACTCCTGACCTCTTGAATGCCATTCAAGCGCTCTCCCAGCTGAGCTATAACCCCATAACTGTAAAACTTGTGCTCAACATAACCATATTTTTTTTTAATGTCAAGTGAAAAAAAATATTGCCAAATTATCTTTTTTTCTAATATAATCCACCTCGATTTTTTAAGTCTATGTATTTATTGTTTAATCCAAAAATTTAATTTATGCAAAGTAAAGTTATTTTGATTCCAATGTTCGGTCTCCCCGGCAGTGGCAAAGGTTCTGTAATGGCTAATCTGAAAAAAATGGCCGAGGGTAGCACCATCTTCTCAATCATCACGGTTGAAATGGGAGCTTATTTTCGTAAAAAAGCTCAAACCGACGGCCCTATCAAAGACATTATGGACTCCGGCGGACTCATCAGCAACTCTTTTGTTAACGAAGTTTTTGAGGAACTGTTGAACGCTTCGGTTGCGGCTCCGCTTTTTGCCGGTGAAAACCTCAAAGAAAAGATGATTGTTCTGCTTGATGGTTATCCCAGAACTCTGCCTCAATGGGAGCACTTCTTGGAATACCGAGCAGAAAAAAATCTTTCCGTTGCCGGCATCTTCGTTGAATTGGAGGAGAAAATTGTAATGCACCGATCCACCATTCGGCGCATCTGCCCCAAATGTGGAGGTACCTTCTCGACCGAAGAATACCAACTCTGCCCGCATTGCGGAAAGTCCGAGGGTATTCGCCGTGCTGACGACCTCAAGATGGAGCGCAGGGTTCGTGTCTTTAACGAGGAAACAGCGCCGGTGATTGAAGAAGCCAAAAGCATCTTTGAACACCAGATAACTGTCAGCGGCGAAGATACCAAACTGGCCTCGCAACAAGTCTGGGATTTCATAGTACAGGAACTTTGGAAGCTCTAACTAATTTATTAAGCCCCAATCGTGAGATTCGGGCTTTTGCTTTTGATTATTTGTAAAATTAAAAACTGATAATTATGAAAAGAACTCTTCTCGTCGTCATGCAAGGTATGATGAAAGAAAACTTGGTCCCCTTAGTGATTACAGAGCTGAAAAAGCAGCCCTTTGTCAAAGAACTGGGGGATGAGTTGTCCACCGATGAGCTTGCCGCTTTTAAGAAGGCTATGAGTAGACCGATTAAAGATGGTGTTGTTCTTGAACAGACCGATATTGCTTACAAACACTTGGTCAATGCTTGTCATAATGGGCAAGCAACTCTATTGGTAACCGACATTACCAGTCCGGTTCTTAAAGCCGTGGCAGAAGGCAATCATTTTTGCGATAAAATCATTATGCTTACCATCAGTGAGCCAGACGCTCAAGTTTACGAAAAGTCGTTGCGCGCTCTCATTGAAACCGCTATCAAAGGTCGGCATATTCTGACTTTTAACGAAGATGTAGCCTCTATTGCCCAAACCATATTGTCGCAAATTTAATCGACTACACAAAAGCCCGAATTTTTCATCATTCGGGCTTTTATTTTTTAAGAATCTGACGGATAGCGTTTGTGATGTCCTGTCTTACACGCCATTGCCCATGACATTAACAACTCTTGTTCTTTTGTTCCCTCATCAACCTGTTCGGCCATAATTTTAAATCCGTTTTTTTGATAAAAGCGCAAAGCATCTTTATTTTTTGCAAAAACCTTTAAGCTTAATTCCGGATAAATATTTTTAAGATAACCCAACAATTTAGACCCGATTTTCTGATTTTGATATTTTTTTGCCACAAACAATGCCCCCACATATCTATCATCAATAGCGCTGATAAATCCTTTTATTTGGTGCTTATCTTCAAAAACATAAGTTTCTGTGTTGGGCAAATAATATTTGCGTACCGATGGCACCATTTTTTGCCAATATTCCGCAGCAACAAAATCATGTGATTGCTTTGATCCGTCCAACCAAATTTCTAACATTTTTTCAATATCTGCATTTGTCGATTTTCTAATCATCTGTATTTCTTTCTTAAACCTGCTCTTTTTAATTTGCGTTCCATAAATAGGCGATGAGCTCTGCGATAAACCACAACCGACTTGGCATGAGTTCGCAATATGATATTAAATTCTTTCATTGTCAGAACAACACCCCAAGTTACCAAAATTGCACCCACCATAATCTGCCAATCAATTTCATCGTCAAACATTATCACACCGGCGGCAATACCGAATATAATACGCAAGGTACTGAATGGTGCAATTTTATTAACCCCGTTAGCAGCAATTAGCCTCTGCCACATAAACATTGCAAAAGTCAGTACCACAACTTCAAACGCCATCGGCCAACCGGCAACATCCCAATTAACTTCTGCCAACTTGCGATAATCATAATGCTCATAAAAAATTGAGCCTATTGCCGTAAACGGCAAGGCAAATAAATAAGAATAGGCTGCAAAAACCGGAACAGATATGTGTTTGGTATCCTTAAACACAATCTGGCAAAACCCCCAAAATATACGTGATAAAAGAATAAGTGCCACACCGACAAAGCTCATGTCGGGAATTCCCATAATCACAGCTACTCCGACAAAAGACAGCAAGATTGACATAGATTGTTTAAAGTTAATGCTCTCCTTTGCCCAAATACAGGCCATAATTACCGAAATCGGACCTTCAGTTTGCAGCAATAACGAGCACGCTGACGGCGACAGGTCGCGATAAGCCACATATATAAGCAAATTTACGATAACATTTGAAGTTAATGCCACCATAAACATTTGTTTTAATTCGCGTTTATATGGCCGCGCAAAAGGCAAAAATATTGCCGCAGTTATGGCATAACGGATGGTTAAAAAGGTATAAGGCGGTATCTCCTGCAATCCGAGTTTACTTATTGCCGGATTGATACCCCAAATAAATACCACCAATAATGCGCCTAAAACAGCCGTAATTTTCATAGTTCTTTCCTATATGTCCAAATCACCTGCAAACTTAGCCTGCTCAATAATAAACTTAAATCTTTGCTCCGGATCTTTGCCCATCAACCGCTCAACCTGTCTTCTGGTCGCAAAATCCTCTTCTCTGCCTTCTTCGGTAGCAGTTGACGGAATCATAACTCGCAGCAACATACGATTTTTCTTATCCATTGTAGTTTCTTTAAGTTGTTGCGAACTCATCTCACCCAACCCTTTAAATCTGCTGATATCAGGCTTTTGATTGCCCTTAACAACTTTTGCTAATATTCTATCTTTATCCTCATCATCCAAGGCATAATAATTCTTGCCTCCGACCGCTATTTTATACAATGGAGGAGTTGCGATAAACAAATGCCCGTTGGCAATTAATTGCGGCATATGCTGATAGAAGAAAGTCATCAACAATGATGCAATATGTGCACCATCAACATCAGCATCGGTCATAATAATGATTTTTTCATAACGCAGATTTTCTTCTTTGTAATTATCTTTAGTGCCGCAACCAAGAGCCTCTATCATATCTTTAATTTCTTGATTTTGCGTAATTTTTTCAATTGAGGCACTGGCCACATTCAAAATTTTGCCCCTCAAAGGCAAAATTGCCTGAGTTTGTCTGTCTCTTCCCTGCTTAGCCGATCCGCCTGCCGAATCACCCTCAACAATAAAAATCTCGGTATTTTCAGCCGCCGCTTGTGAACAATCGGCCAGCTTTCCGGGAAGCCGTAAGCGCTTGGTTGGGCTTTTACGAATTTTTTCTTTTTCTTCTTTTTTCTTTTTGCGCAATTCAGCTCTGTCTATGGCATACTCCAACAAGGCCGCCGCATTTTCCAAATCAGACGACAACCAGTGATCAAACGAATCTTTAACTGCAGTTTCAACCAAACGAATTGCTTTATTAGATGTAAGTTTATCTTTGGTTTGTCCTTGAAATTGCGGATCGCGAATAAACACTGACAACATCATTGATGCATCAGCCAAAAAATCTTCCGCCGTCAAAGATGCCGCCTTTTTGTTATTCACCATTTCACCATATTCTTTTAAGCCTCTCAACAAAGCAGACCTAAAACCTGCTTCGTGCGTTCCGCCAAAGGGTGTTATTACCGTATTGCAGTATGAATAACAAAATCCATTCTCGTCTTCAGGCCATGTAATTGCCCATTCGACCTTTCCCTCATCATTATCCAGCGGAGCCTCTCCATAAAACGGCTTGCGATTGATAATAGCTTTTGAACCGACCGAATAGTTCAAAAAGTCCAACAGCCCGTTGGGAAAACACAATTCTTCACTTACCGGTACTGCATCTCCTTCCTTAATAAGCTCCGGAGCACACTGCCAATAAATCTTTACTCCCTTAAATAAAAAAGCTTTCGAGCGCGCCATTCGAAAAACTCTAATCGGTGAAAGCAGTGTACTTTCGCCGAAAATTTCTTCATCGGGCTTGAATGTTATAGATGTACCGCGGCGGTTTGATACCGGACCGACCAGTTCCAAATCTCCCAGAGGCTTACCTTTAGCATATTCTTGACGATAAAGTTTTTTATCTCTCGCAACTTCTATGACCAAACTTTTTGACAAAGCGTTAACCACAGACAAACCGACACCATGCAACCCACCCGAAACTTTATAGGCATTCCCGCCAAATTTTCCTCCGGAATGCAAAGTAGTTAAAATCACTTCCAATGCTGATTTATTTGGATACTTGGGATGATTATCAACCGGAATACCGCGCCCGTTATCAACAATTGTTACCGATCGATCGGCATTCAAAATAACATCTATACGATTAGCAAATCCGGCAACAGCCTCATCCATTGAATTATCAAGTATTTCAGCCACCAAATGATGTAAAGCTGTCTCATCAACACCGCCGATATACATTCCCGGACGATGTCTTACCGGCTCCAGCCCTTCTAAAACTTCAATTGACTGAGCATCATAAACCTGCGAAGCGCTGATATTTGCGTCAAACAAATCTGCCATTATAAACCTATCCCTTTCAACTGGCTTGAAAATATAACAAAACTTCCTTTTTCACAAGCAGATTTTTTAACATTCAACAAATCTTTTATTTATTAACCTTAAATTATTTACCACTATATATAACCAATGAATTATGATTATTCGATTGAGCCAAACGCGTAGCCTCTATTGTATGTTCAACCAACTCTTTGGCGGAAGATGCATCGTTGGGAAAAAGGCTGCACCCCACCGAATAAACCAAATCATGCCGCATAAAGTTGTCACTGATTCCTGCGTCCAAAATCTCTTTTATTATTTTCAAGTAAGCTTTCATCTCTGAATCATTATGCACGCCATTCAACAATATCCAAAAATGGTATTTTAAGCCTTTTGCAACTGTGATGGTCTTAGGCAAATTAAACACCAAATTATCCGCCAACTTTTTAACTACCACATCATCCAAATTAAGCTTTTTAAAATCTTTCATATTATCAATGTTAATAGCCAAAACGCCTATTTTTTGCCGATTAGCCTCTTCCTTGATGGAATTCGCCATCAATACAGCCATCTGCAAACGATCTTCAAACAAAAAGAAACTGGGCAAACCTGTATCTTCATCATACAAGGCATTATTGGTGATTTTTTTCTTGCTTTGTAATTTTTCGCCAAAGATTATAAAAGAAAAATGTTCAATATCCGGCAGATAAACAGCCTTTAGGGTAACTTCTTGTATTTTATCATTATTACAATTAAATCTGACACTTATTTCTTTGTGATTAGTCAGCATATCGGCAATATTATTAGCTAAAAGATTCCAATCTTCCTGATAAACCAATTCAAAAAATTTATGTCCTATCAAATTGGAATTGCCATCAAGCTGTAATAAGGCTCCCACCGCACGATTAACATAAATTATGCTGTCATCTTGCACAATAAACACCGGAAAATCAGCTTTATCAAACACAAAATCAATCATATCGGATAATTTTACATCCAATTTAACCCAATCTTCACTTTTATCTGAAGACTGTGAATGTTTGTTTTTAGCGAGAGTTTCAGAAGTTTTCTTTTTATCTGTAATTTCTAAAGTTGCTAAATCCACATTATAGGTCGCGGCCTCATCCAAAATTGACAAATCAGCAGGCTGACCCGATTTTGTCACCCCTCTTCCATCCAACAAATTTGCCATATTTTGCTTATCTGCTACCATTATTCAATCCATCTTGCTGACTTTCAACGATATTAAAGTATATTTTTCACTTTTTTATACAAAAAATTTGTACTTTATTAACAATATATTGTTAGAATATCGTTATTTGATACAATTTAATCGAAAGATTAGCACATGACAGACGAGAATATTGAAGAAACCCAAGAAACGGAAACTCCGGAAGATATTTCCACCTCAGAGGAAATCGTGGAAAATGCCCCGTCATCCACCGCCTTATTAAAAGAGCGTTTTGAAATCAATTTTAGCCGCCCGATGCCTGAGTTAGACACCAACGGAGCTTTAGCTTTTCAGGTTACGGATAAAACGAATCCGACCAGACCTCTGTTCGCGCTCGTATGCACATCCGATTTGCCGCGTTTGTCCTATCTTCCTTATATGAAATCAATCGATTCTCCGTATATTCTTAAATTGGTTGAGTATGGTCATATTATATATAAAAATTCTGAAACTATATCCTTAGTCTATAATATGCCGAGCGGTCCTCGCGCCGACAGTTTTTCTGAAAAAAGCGATGTCTTGACTATGGATGAGTTCCGCAGTCTGACCTTGTCATTATTATCTGCCTGTGAAGTATTAAAAACTTTTGGCTTAACTCATCGTGCTATCAGACTTGATAACTTATTTTATACCGACACATCGCGTAAAGAACTGATGTTGGGCGATTGTTTAGCGGCTTTTCCCTCCACTCATCAGCCATTGATATACGAAACCATAGAAAACACTTTGTGTCCGCCCCAATCACGCGGTAACGGATTGATTGAACACGATATTTATGCGTCCGGCGTTGTTTTGCTGGGTTTAGTACTCAATCACGATATATCATCGGAATTGTCTGCCGGCGAAATGCTCAAGCAAAAATTAAAAAGTTCATCTTTTAATTTTCTTTCCAACAACGAAAAAATACCAACCCGCATAGCCGCAGTTCTCAAGCAAATGCTTGATGACAACAGTGATAAACATTGTGATTATACTACTGTTTTCAATTACTTTGATGGTAAAACCGTCAATTTCAATCCCGACAACACTGACCGTTCTAACAAGGCTTTGGTTATCAACAGCGAAAAATGTTACACCCGCAAAAGCGCTGCCTTGGCTATTCTCAACAATCCCGACTTTGGCTTAGAAGTAATCCAAAGCGGCAAACTGTTAGAATGGGTAAAAAGCGGGCTTGAAAATGAAAAGCTCCATTCCAAACTTCAGGCAGCCATAAATGCTGAAAGAGAAAACCCTGATAAAAGTATGTTAATGTCCAAAATTTGCATTTATCTTGACAGTTCTCTGCCCCTTAAATGCGGTTCGTCTTACATCTTTCCTGAAGGGATTGCCAAAACCATCTTTTATAATAAGAAGAACAATTTATCATTAACTTCGTTGCAGAATCTTATATCCACCGACATAATAAAACTCTGGTATCAGGAACAGTCATCGCTTAGAGCTCCGACTAACGCCAGTGAGTTTAATATGTATCTTTCGCGCAATGATTACGGCTATGGTTTTGATCGCATTATGTATGATTTTGACGAAGATTTGCCCTGCTTAAGTCCGCTTTTGGGAAAATCATTTGTCAATAACAGCTCTCGCCTGCTTAATGCACTGAATAACAACAATAACTACTCCAATCCTCCCTTTGATAAAAACATAATTGCCTACCTGCGTTGCAAAATGGGCAAAAAAATTGATGGCATCATTGTTGACATTAACTCCAATCAGGATGCTATTAAAATCGGCGCGGTAATAAGGTTATACGCCAACATCCAAAACAAGCAAGGACCTGCTCAACTTATCAACCTTACTCAATGGCTGTCCAAAGCGGCTCAACCGTTGATTCAGAGTTATCACAACATCAAATATCAAAAATATTTGGAACAGGAACTGCTTAAGGTATCCAAAAGCGGCAAAATTATGGATTTGGTTGAAATTCTCGAAAATGACGAGGCTCGCACACGCGATCACAATGATTTTACCGAAGCCTTGAAAACCGTTAACTTCTTGGTCGCCGAAAAAAATAAAATTTTAAGCGGAGATTCCAAAATTGATGAAGAAGCACGCGAATTAGCCATGCGCTTTTCCTCAATTCTTTCTGTTTTAACCATGCTGAGTACTTTTATATTCAGCCTTATTTATTGGATGATGAAATAATGAAAGCACCAACCCCCTTAACTTCTAAAAAAGACAACAAAGTAGGCATATCAAAATTAAACTCTTTTCAAAAGTTTTTAATTTTCTTAGGTTTAATGATTGTTGCTTTTACCATACTTCCAGTGGTCGTAGTCCTTTTCATCGGTCTGTTGCCGACCTTAACTGCCGTTGTAACCGATACCAAAAACATCAATAAAATAACCACCATCGGTTGCCTTAATATGTCGGGATTGATAATCTGCCTGCATCACATTTTTATCCAATTGACCTCCGGTGCAAATTTTTCCATTCGCGAAGACATCAATGACATCATTATAATGCTTTGCGCGGCAGCCATCGGTGCTTTGTTATACTACATTTTGCCCGACTTATTTGCTTTTATCTTCAAAAATTCGGCGCAACACCGCTTAAAAATTATCAATGCGCGTCTCAACCGATATGCTGAAAACTGGAGCAATATTTTACCTGACGAAAAGGAATAATCACTTTAGTTTTTGCAATATTTCCTGCAATTGTTGCAAATCTTGCGGCAATTTGCTTTCAAACAGTATTTTTTCACCGCTTCTAGGGTGAATAAACCCCAGACTTTGAGCGTGTAAAGCTTGCCTTGGAAATTCATTAATATATTTTTTTATATCATCATCAACTTTTTTATCGGTAATTTTTTTTGCTTTTACATAGAGCTTATCGCCGATAAGATTATTACCTTGAGATGACATATGCACCCTGATTTGATGCGTCCGACCGGTTTCCAAATTACATTTAACTTTTGCTGCTAATCCGCCGTAATTTTCAACTGTTTGATAATGAGTAACCGCTCTTTTGCCGTTATGTTGCACTATGGCCATTTTTTTACGATCATAAGGATTTCGCCCTATATCTCCTTCAATCATTCCATTCAACGGATTGGGAGCCCCAAAACAAAAAGCATAATAGGTTCGTTCAATTGAATGTTCGGCAAATTGCTCACACAATGACCTGTGGGCATTGTCATTTTTGGCAACCACTAACAAACCTGAAGTTTCTTTATCTATACGATGCACAATCCCCGGACGTATTACTCCGCCCACACCGGACAAATCCTTACACCAAAACAACAAAGCATTGACCAAAGTTCCGTTCCACGCACCGGCTGCCGGATGTACAACCATTCCCGCCGGCTTGTTCACAACCACAATATCTTCATCCTGATATACAATATCCAAATCAATTTCTTCCGGTTGCGGTATCGCTTCAATCGGATCCGGCAATGAAACCGTAAATGCCTCTCCTTCTTTTATTTTATAGGCATTATCAGCTATTGTCACCTCATCGCAGAGCACTCGTCCGGCCTCAATCAGCTTTTGAGCTTGTGATCTTGAAATGTCAGCAAAACACTCGTTCAAGAACTTATCAATTCTCAAACCCTTAAAATTTTTATTAACTATTGGCGTAGTATAATTATCACTCAATTGATGCATAAGTTGTTTTTTTGTTGTTTATGTTAATATGACACTATATAATAAAACAAAATTGCAAACTTGCAAGAGAGGTTTTTTATGGACAAGCTGAAATTCGTTAAAGCACTGGTATTTTTTCTTACTGCAACTATCATTTTCGGTATGATTTTAGCCGGTGTAACCATATATAAAAAAGTAAAACACACCAAATCAGCTGAAACAGTTACGCTTAATTTAAATCAACCGCAAAACAGCCGCATAGCTGATATAAAAACCACCGATGGGGCTATCCATTTGTTGATAGGTAACGGTCAAAAAAATGATCGTATTATATCCGTTCGCACCAGTGATTATTCTACCATTGCCGTTATTAATCTTAATTAAGGAGCTCATACGATGCCTGATGATTTTTCCTCCAAAGATTTTGATGCTCTGCTTGATGAATTCATTAACAAGCAACTGAACGAAACCGATGACATATTGGCCGATTTTCAAGAAGATGAAGAAGAAAGTGCTGAAACCAAACCATCTTTAACCCCTGATGATGAAGCTTCTTTTGAAGAAGATAATGATGAAAATTATGACACAGATATTTCGGAAGAAGACTCTGTTTCAAAAGAAGACTCTGCCCCTGAATATGAGGAAGATACCGAACTTAGCAAAATTTTTGCTGATTTGGAAAGCGATGCCTCATATCAATTGGCTGAAGAAGAAAAACGTCTGTATAATGCTTATTGTGAGTTTATTAAGTCTGTTGTTAACTGTGCCAAAGAACACCAAGCAGAAATCCCAGAATTTTTATTTTCTGCCGAAGATTTGCTTCCGCGTTTCAGCCCCAATCGCACTGAAAATCTCAAGGAGGATATTGCCGCTTGTTGGGATGTTTTGTTGCAAAATGAGTCTGCCAAATTAGCCAAATTACCCTACGATGCCAGTGATGAACAAATTTTGGATTTTGCTGAAAAAATTTCCGCTCCCAATTTGCAATTATCACTAATTTCCTATGTCGAAACTTTGATTGAAACTGATGCTTGCGAAACTGCCTACAACATCCGCAAAGTAAAATATCAAAAACACAAAATCGAAAAAGAGCTTTATGAGCAACACCAGCGCACCCTTGAAAAAAAGCGCCTGTATGCCCAAGCCGTTCGCGAGCGCAATTTTCCGATTGATGCCGATTTATTAATCAACAACTTTTTCAAAACAGCCAGCAAAGATCCGCAAGGGGCTTTTGAAATCCTGACCAAAAATCCGGCAACTTATGCCCCGATTCAAATAGACAAAATACCTGATCGTCTCTTCGGATTAATCAAAGCCGGACCGGAAGACGGCAAAGCTGTTAACAAAAAACTTGGCAAATTTTTAGCCGGCATAAAAGCTTAAATTTTGACAAAAAACACTGGACAAAAAACAAAAATATTGGTATAATGAAATAAATCTAAAGATGATACAATCCAAGGAGCGACCAATGACAGTAAAAGAAGATATTGACTACCGAACAAAACTCCAAAGACAAGCTCGTGCTAATTTAGGGCTCGATGAAAACCATGAAGGTATTGATCGTTTAGCTGAACGAGCTGATAAGTATAGGGACATGAAACCGGAAAAAGTTGCAGAATATCGCTCAAGCCATAAATGGGACACTCCTGCTCCATCCTCCATTCCTAGACCGCTGGAGGTTGGTGATAGTGGAGCTGGGGAAAGAACTGTTGATGAAGCTTCTGGTGAACCTACGGAAGTTAGTGATGAAAACAAAGAAAATCCTAATGCTATGGAGATTAATGAAGGCGCAGGGGATCCATCTCAAACAAATGATGGTAAGGAAGGTCCAAACGGCGGAATAGATGATGAAATAGATGATCCAACTTCTACCGGAGACTATCAGACTGACAAAATCAAATTGGAAACCGGCGACATCATTGAATATTTGTTCAAGGACTGGATTTTGGAAGGAATGGCATGGTGTCTTAACGAAACAGGCAGTATCATCGGAGCCGCTGTCTATGAAACAGCTCGTCCTCTTGGACATGGCTTAAAAAAGACTTGGCGCAAAACCAGTCGCAAGGTTACTGAAGGTGTGTCCAATGTTTATCACAACCATATCAACCCTAAGCACGAAAATCTGGATGATCTCCGCGCTGATCACACCGCCGCTAATAAACTACTGGCTATTGACATTGAAAACATTTCAACCTCAAATAAAGCTGGCTTAGCCATACTCCGCCAAGACATTGGTAATCGTAATATCACCATGGATGAAAATGGTCGATTGGTTGACCACCGAACTCCTCCGCAAGATCTCAGCCATTATAATATTTCTAAAGCCGACTACAACAGCATCAGAAAAAAAGCTGACGACATCCACTTAGCAAGTATGCAAAGAGCTCTGGATATTAATGCTAATGATACGCAAAAAATGGCTGAACTGCGCAGTTATTATGAACAAAAAGCCAGCGGACAAGCTATTGCCAAACCCAATCGTGAGTTTGACAAAGCTTTTGATAACGTTCGTGCTGCCTATAATCAAGTAAACGCAGAATTGCAGGATAATTTAAAAATCCTCTTGCTCAACAAACAAGCCCAATTATTTGCTGAACATTATTCACAGTTCCTAATCGAACGCAAAGCCAAAAGCGATCCTTTGTTATTCAAAAATGTTAAAAAATGGAAATTCGGCAAAAAACGCTTTAGCGGGTCTCTCAGTGGACTAAAAAGGAAAGAATATGCCCAAGCTTATGCTATGTTCATGCAAATTCAAAAAGCTCGCATTGCTGGTAAAGATTTACCATCTAACGAAACTTTGATAGATATGGCCAGCAATATGCGTCAGCAAACCATTGATGGCAAACCCGTCAAAGATGTCATCAAAGAACAATTCGAGCAATCTCAGGCAAAAAAAGAAGAACAACTTAACTTGAAAGATGCTGCGGTAGCTGATAATAATGCTACATCGGCGCTTCGTAAAGATAAAGAAAAATTAACAGCTGAGCTTGCAACCATTGGAGACCCTCAGTCACAACAGAAATATAAAGAACTAATAGAACGCATTAATAAACTTACGGGCAGAGGTAACGAAGACGGCAGTGCTGACCGACGACAGTCCCAGTCTGACAGCAAGGCTCCTTCTAACAAGATAACAACTTCAATTGGAAAGAATGAAGTATTATGGGAACCCCTAAAATATGAAACTATGCAAGCCATGTGTGCTATTGGTATGTTATCTCAAGATTCCGAAGGCATGACAACTTTAGCCGGATATAACAAAGTGCTAGTGGAACTAGATGTCGAAAAAAATACACTAACAAAAAACTCCTTGTCTTATTACATGCCTGACAAAGACCAACTCGCTCAATTCAAACAAGAACAAGTAGAGTATATGGCAAAATATATGGAAAAGAATTCTAAGTATGCTGCTGATAAAAATCAACTTGCTGATTTATATGACCAATTCAGCAAGCGCAAATATGATGATAAATACAAAGAAGAGTATACCGCTTTCAAAGCAGCTCGTGAGCAATTCAAAGAAAATCACGGCATTCCAAGTAATGACGCTATCAAGCAAATTGTTCAACGTTCCACTCCTCAAGGACAGCGCTCCACACCTAAAACATCCGGAAATCAAGGTAAGGGTGTATAATAAATGATGAGAAAACTTTTTCGTTTGCTACGCGGATTAGCCATATTAGTCGGTTGGACTTTTGTTTTTATTTATCTGACCGACTTGCTGTTTATTGTGATTTGGAATTTTGACTTTATGTCATCATCGTCTTGGCGTGTCATGGGACAATATTGGGATAATGGCGGAATTATCAAATCAGCCTCTGATGTTCTCTTGTTTGTGGGGTTGTTTGCCTTGCCTGTTTTGTGGTTTATTGGTCTACGATACGCCTTCAAGGCAAAATATCTTCAACTTATGCTCTCGCCGGTAAAGTTTATATACAATCTGTTTAACCGCTCATCAGGCAGCACTGACAGCATATCTATACGCTATACCAAATCAAATGAGCAAAAAGTTGAAGAAATAAGAGAACAATTGGAATCCTTAAAGCCCAAAAAAGCGCAAAGCTCTCAGGGTATCAGATCCGATATTAAGAGAAAAATATCAAATGATTTATAAAAAAAATAAGCTCTTGTTAACTAATTCCGGTTATACTGAGACAAAATTGTTGGAGTAAAAGGTTTGAGGCCTATTCTGGTGTTATTGAGAATAACTTTAGTTGGAATCGTATGGAGTGTGCTTTTTATTGAAGGCATACGTGTTATTCTTTTAACCAACTGGCATTTCGACATTTTTCGCGCCACTCACTGGACTCATGCATGGAATCTATGGCGTTCGGGATGGGTTATTGACGAAGCCAAAGAATGGGCTTTTATTATTATTATCTTGACAGCTATCCCTGCATGGGCAACCGTTTGGGCTGCTTTGAGCATCATCAACTGGGAAAATTTATTTAGTAACATTTGGAATTTTTTGGTTGAAATGTTCAAAAAAATATTCGTTTTGCCTCTACGCAAACTTATGGTGCCCTCTGTTCAGACCAAAGTCATCAAAAAGAAAACCAGTTCTAAAGAATCTCGTCCGACAACCCCGCAAGCCCGCATGGCTGCCAGCACCCCCAATTTATCACCTGAGCGGCGCGCTCAACTCATGGGGGTTCCCTACAAACCGCAACCTATATCTGCTACCAGCGTTAAACCGGCAGCAAAGCCTGCACCTAAAGAATTTTCTCACTCCTTGTTTGAGCTTAGTGATGAGGATAATTTTGACTTTGACTTGTTTGATGATAAAAAAACCGAGACCAAACCGTCTCTATCTCCCTCCGCTCCTCAATCCGAATCTGAAAACTCTCGTAGAAATGACAGATCAGCCGGTTCTCCAGCCAAAAAGAAAAAAATTGATGTTGCAACTTCTGATACCAAA
Source organism: uncultured Pseudomonadota bacterium (assembly GCA_902763535.1). Lineage (GTDB taxonomy): Bacteria > Pseudomonadota > Alphaproteobacteria > RF32 > CAG-239 > CAZU01. The sequence goes on from CACWSG010000006.1 coordinate 76,134, forward strand.
AATAAGACTTATCATTCCAGCTCAACCTTTGAAATGCTTAAACAAAAAGGCTATGAGATTATCTCCGGCGTAACCCTTAATGATGTGTTCATCGATTTTGTCGGCATATCTAAAAATCATATTTGCCTGTGTCTCAATGACAAAGAAAGCGGCGATTGGCTGGCTGATGAAGAACGCTTTAATGATGAAGAACCTTTGTGGTTTTCCGAGAGTTCTCACCGTATTTCACCGGTACGCAAAATAGCTCTTGCTCAAGCCGCCTTGTCCGAAAAACTGGCCGCAGCCGACCTCAAATTTAAGATTGTACCTTATGTAATTGAGCAAATCGGCAACATTATTAATGCCGAAGATATGTTTGAAATATGGAAAGATTTACACATCAATGTTACTCGTATTGATCGTGGAACACCCAAAGAAATACCGCTTTTTGCCAAAAAGCTTGAAGATGCTGACAATGGTATTGACAAGGGTGTCTTAGATAAACTAAAAAAACTATTGCGTAGCGACGAATAAAATAAAAAGAGGAATATTATGGCCAGCAAAAAAGGTGAAGAGTGGAAAGAATATAACAGTGCTGTTCAATGGATGTGCATAACAACAATCATTACGGTTGTCATAACCGTAATCTTGTTCATCACCGCATTGCCTTTGGCTTACCTGATTGGCAACGGCATTTCCAAAGAAACTTTTGCCGATATTTCAAAATTCTTTTCTCTGATATTCAACCGCAGTGGTTTTCTCTACAATCGTTACTGGATTTGGGCTAAACAACTTTTCTATTATCATGGCGATTTTTCTCTTAGTCTGTGGATACCGATTTTACCATTTATAGCCCTGCCGACAGGTTTGATTGCCGGTATGGTTATGAATCCTTATAAGTTTCAATCCAATGTCCATGGTTCGGCTCGTATTGCCACTGAAAAAGACATTCGTAAAATGCCTTTGCTCGGCTTTGACGGCTTTTGCCAAGTAGTAGGCAAGTTTAACGGCAAATTGCTGATGTTAAAAGAAACTCTTTCCACTCTGTGTTGCGCACCTCCTGGTACCGGTAAAACTGCCGGAGTAGTTATTCCGACCATTTTTAATTCACCGAAACTTAGTATCATTGTTAATGACCCCAAACCCGAGTTGTGCTTTTCAACCTCCGGTGCTCGTGCCAAAGTCGGTCCGGTTTTCATCATAAACTGGGGTATGGAAGATGATCCGTCAAAAGGAATTTACTATCCGTCATGGAATCCATTGTCTCCGGGAGCTATTCCTGACCCCGGTCCGGCTCGTGATATGTATGTTGACTCCATGTGCAAAGTTTTGGTGGAAGACCCCAAAGGCGGAGCTGATCCGCACTGGTCCAACACCGGTCGTGCTGCTCTAACCGGTTTTATTAACTTTATCGTTTGCAAGTGTGAAAAAGCCCGTGCTAATGACTATTTCATTGGCAAAATTTATGAGGGCAAGCTTGATGAAGAAGATAAGAAAAAGTTAGAAAATTACTACATGGAAATGAACGACCCGCAAGCTGCCCGCGCTCTACAAAACCTGCGTGCCAATTCTTTAAACATTGATAATTATGTCCCGATTGGAACTTGGGCTTTGCTCCCCGAACGCTGGATTGGGCATGAAGCTTGTATTGCCATGATTTTGGAATGGATTACTGAAGCACAAATTAAACAATCACAAGACATCAAGCGCCGCATGGATGAAGGCGATCAAATGGCTGCCATGGCTGATCCGATGCGCGATTTATTGGAAGAAGCGATTGAAGAGGCCCGCAAATTCGGCTACTCTCAACGCTCCATCATAGAATTGAGCCAATTAAGTTCCATGCCTGACAAAGAGCGTGGTTCTGTTATGTCAACAGCCTTTGCCGGTATCGGTATTTTCAAAAACGCCGCCGTGGTTGCCCGCACCAGTTTTTCCGACTTATCATTCAAAGATTTGCGCGGTATGAAAGATCCGGTTACCGGAGAAATGAAACCAATTTCGGTATATTTGTCGGTTAACCAAGTTGATGCTCGCGCTCTTAGTGTTATTTCCGGCATTTTTATTGACCTTATGTCGTCTTATCTGATTGCCAATCCGCCAAACTTTGTCAATCCTACTGATGGCAAAATGGGACCATACTCAGCTTTGTTTGTTTTGGACGAGTTTCCTACCATGCCCAAACTTAAGGCTGTTATTGACGGACCTGCGGTTGGACGTGGTCAAAAAGTGTCATACCTCTTAATCGGTCAAGATTTAGGCCAAATCTCCGGTAAATATGGTAAAGATGACCTTGAAACCGTTATTTCTACAACAGCCTGCAAAGTTATTCTTTCACAAAACAACGAGCAAACTGCTCAACGTTTCTCTAAAATGATTGGTAACAAGACTGTTCAAACCTCGTCTTATTCCAAAAATGAAGGCATCTCGTTTAAGGGAAACAATCCTTTTGCTAAAAATGTAAGCTACCAACTTCAAGGTGTATCGGCTATTTCCGCCACTCAGCTTTTGAGTTTGCCCATGCTGAAGCAAGTAGTTTTGATGCAAGGTTCTATCGACCGCCCGATTATGGCAGATGCTCCGCGTTGGTATCTTGACCCCAAAATGAAAGCTTTGGCCAAGATTCCTCCTTGTCCGAATGTTCCTGATTGGATTGTGGCTCGTCGCGATGACATCAATGACGATATGTTGGCCAAACTCGGTATCGATTATGACCCCAACGCAGATGAGAGTGAGTATGCTGAATTTGAGAACAACGATAACGAAGCTGCTGCGGATAATACCGAAAGCACCCAAGCGCAATAAAAAAAACTACAAATCTTGTTCTGTTTTTTCGTCTTCGGTAAGATTGGCTAATTGAGCGAGGTCCTCTTCGTCAACCTCTTGCGCTACAAAAGAGTATTTCTCGTTAAACCAGTTGCCCAAATCAATATCCGCACACCTTTTAGAGCAAAAAGGGCGGTATTTCATATCCTCAACTTCTTTTTTACAAATAGGGCATTTCATTTTTCGACTCTTCCGGTTCCCTGACAAACATCACATTCTTTCATAAATATATCGCTAAGTGATGGTCTGCGGCGGCTGCGCAATATTTCAACATTACCGGCCTTAGTTACACCCAAAACTCGTGATTTTGCCGCATCATCTTGCAATCCCTGCTCCAAAATATCCAAAGCATCTTTCAAGAATCTGAATTCGGTAAATCCTGCAAAATCAATAACTATCTTCCCTGACAGATTACGCAATATAATTTGCTTGGCAATTTCTTCAGCCGCCTCATTATTTAACCTGTTGATTCCGCCCTGACCGGAACACCCTCCGCTATCAACATCAATTGCTGTTAAGGCTTTGGTTTCTTCAACAAAAATGCGACCACCGCATTTTAACTTTACTTCTTTTTGCAGTGCCTCTCCAATCTGTTCATCAATCCCATATTCATCAAAGGCATTGGCATTATACTCAACAATTCCCATATCGGCAAATTCACGCTCAATATTATGGTTATTGACAACAATCTTGCACAATGTCGTCATATTACGACTTACCATATCAGATAAACTGTTGTCTTTGGAATACAAGCATTCCGGTGACTTGCCGGACTTTGCTTTTGCCATAATATCAGCAAATACCTTGCGTAATTCGCCCATCTCAGATATTATTTCATCACCTGCAACTTCTGCTGCGTGTGTACGCACAATCCATCCGCCATCATCTTCTGAAAGATTTTTACTGACTAATTCGCTTAAATTATTCCGCAGTTCTTCATTTTCTATTTTGCTTGATACATTAACCCCATCACCATAAGGGCAAAACACTACATTATCACCGGCCAACTGCAAAAAACGCAACCCTCTGGCGTTTTTTTCGGCACGAGCTTCTTGAGCAATCTGCAAAACAATATCTTGCCCCTCGTGCGCCTCCAAATCTTCCAGTTCATTTTCATGAGCATTGATAAAGACATCTTTTTTGCCAATGTTGACAAAGTAACTGTTTTTTCCATTGGCCGTACTTATTTTTTTAACTATTTTACCCAAATAAACATCGCCTTCATTAGCTTTTGCCGCATCATGAACGACCAATTCTGCCAATCTTCCCTTATTCAAACCGGCTACCATCTTAATATTGTCATGTTCTTCTGCTACTATAACATCAAGCATATTACCTCACTCCTGCCCCTATTAACAAATTGCGCGCCTCATAAAGCGGCAAACCAACAACACCGCTATATGATCCGATAAGTTGTTCCACAAAACCTCCCATTAACCCTTCTATGCGATATCCGGCACAACCGCACCACTCTTTTGAAACAACATAGTCTTCGATTTCTTCTTCTGATAACCTTTTCATTTTTATCTTGTTTACATTCAACCGCAAAGCCAGCTTACCATCTTTACCGATAACACAAACACCGGTTAAAACTTTGTGAGTTTTTCCTGACAGCATTTTCATGACTTTGCGCTGTTCATCATCAGACTTAGCCTTTTGTATTATATGAGCTCCGGCTACAATAATTGTATCCGACGCCAAAACAACCTGATTAGGATTTTTAGCCGCCACACACACAGCCTTCTCTTTAGCCATGCGTTTTACATATTGACTGGGCTTTTCTTTATCATAAGGAGTTTCATCAATATCAGCCGGCTCAATTTTTGCAGGCTCAAACCCTATCTGATTCAACAAAGCCTTGCGTTGCGGCGATTGTGAAGCCAAAATAAAATCTTTTATCATTCTGTTTCCATATTTAAAATAAAAAAGGGGCTGATAACATCTATCATCCCCCACATCAATTAACTTACAAAAGCATCGTCATCATAAGTTTTTTCCATTCTCTCATGACGCTCCTGCGCTTCAATAGACAATGTTGTAACCGGTCTTGCTTCCAATCTGTCAACCCCAATCGGTTCACCTGTTTCTTCACAATAGCCGTATGTTCCATCTTCAATTCTGCGCAAAGCATCATCAATCTTTGAAATCAACTTACGAATTCTGTCTCTGGTTCTGAGCTCCAAAGCCTTATCTGTCTCCAACGATGCTCTGTCAATTTCATCAGGTTGATTTAATCCGCCTTGTTTCAACTCATCCAAAGTATCCATCGATTGATCAATCAACGATTTTTTCCAGTTGACCAACTTCTGACGGAAATATTCAAGTTGCAATTCATTCATATACTCTTCTTTTTTAGAAGGCTTATAATCCGGCGGTAATACTACTATATTTTCCATTGGCGAACTCCTCTTGTTTGCAAATTTTATCCAAGATATACCAACCAAATAATTTTTTCAAGTAAAATGGCGTTATTTCCCCTGAAATTTTAAGCGGTTAGCACTACTTTCCTAAACAACCTTTCGTTTCTCTGGCATACTTTGCATAGCACTTGTAAAAATGCTCTAAGCTTTGTTGTACTTCATAATTAACGGATTTTTTAGGATAAGCACCATGTTTATTCATAGCTCCCGCCTTAATTCCGGTCAAAATTTCTATACCGTCATCAACCGTATCAACAGCATAAACATTAAACTTCCCATCTTCAACAGCTTGCACTACATCTTCACGCAACATTAAATCTGCCACATTGGTTCGCGGAATAATAACCCCATGTGTTCCATCCAACCCCTGATGTGCGCAAACATCAAAGAAACCTTCAATTTTTTCATTTACACCACCAATCGGTTGAATCTCACCAAATTGGTTAATCGAACCGGTAACGGCAATATTTTGTTTAATCGGAATTCCCGTAATTGCCGAAACTAAACAATAGTATTCTGTCGAAGAAGCACTGTCTCCGTCAACTCCGCCGTATGATTGTTCAAAAACAATTGCTGCATTCAATGACAAAGGACAGAACTTGGCAAATCTGTTAGCCAACAAACTTTCCAAAATCAACACCCCTTTAGAGTGTATCGGTCCGCTCATTTCCACTTCGCGCTCAATATTGACAAATTCACCTTTGCCGATACGAACCTGAGCCGTAATTCTGGCCGGTTTTCCAAAACTGAAACGCGAGAAATTATAAACTACCAACCCGTTAATTTGTCCGACTTTGGCTCCTTTTATATCAATCAGGATTGTTCCCTTATCAATTTGCTCTAACATCATCTCTTTGATGCGGCCATTACGGTACAATTTTGCGTTTATCGCCTGATCAATATGATTTTTACCGATATGATTTGACTTTGATTTGCGAGCCCAATAATCAGCTTCACGCAACAAATCGCCAATTGAGGCCACATGAGCGGTCAATTTTTCCGAACTTTCCGCCATGCGCGAGGCATATTCAATAACTTTGGCAACTGCTTGTTTGTTTAAAGAACGCAATCTCTTCTTTTGGGATAATGAACCAATCAGTTTAGCATATTCGACCTCATTTTCTTTTGTACGATCCATCAAAGTATCAAAATCAGCTTCAACCTTGAAAAAGTCCAAAAATTCCGGATCTCGTTCGCTTAACAATTCATACAACTCGGCATCACCGGTCAAAATAACCTTCACATCCAAAGGTATCGGCTGCGGATCCAACGAAATTGTCGTAAACGATGTCTCCTCGCTGGGCGCTTCAATTTTAATTTCCTTAGATGCTATGGCTCTCTTCAGAGAATCCCATGCAAAAGGTTGCAACAACAATTTACGCGCATCAACCAGCAAAAATCCGCCATTAGCCTTATGCAAAGCACCTGCTTTGATTAATGTAAAGTCAGTCAATAATGCACCATATTGCTGAATTCTTTCAACTTTACCAACCAAATTTCCCTGCGTAGGATGATCCAAATGAATAATCGGCGCCCCGGAATCCGGCTCGTTCTTAACTATAACATTAACCTTAAATTTAGCATATTTATCCTCTTCCGGTTGTTTCATTTTTGACAACAAAGCTGTCAGAGGATCTTCACCTTCGGCAGGTACATTGCTTTCCACCGCCGGCAAAAACTCATCACCATTATCCAAAATATACTTTTGTATCTGTTTTAAGAAATCATTAGCCTGCTTGTGTCCTTTATACTTTTCATGTAATTCATCAATCGGACCTTTTACCGTTTCTTTCAAAAACTTTGTGCGTAAATTGTTAATTTCATCGCGTTGCTTGTCCTCCCAAGCCGGCAAATCCTGAGCTGAATTCTCTATCTCTGCCTGCATTTGGTTCAAATCTTCAATCAGTTGCTTCTTCTCTTCTTCAGGCAGACTGTCAAAAGCCTCCGGACTCAAAACTTCGCCATTTTTAACCGGAGCAACTACCAAGCCCACCGGCATATGCAACAGTGAAACACTTTTACCTTTGGCTTTCTTTTGCAGCATTTTTATATATTTTTCTTTAGACTGCTTAAATTTTTCCTTAATAATATTAACCCCGGCATTATACTCATCACTTTCAAAGATGGCTGAAATCGAGGCAGACAAATTCTCTATCAATTTATCAATATCTTTAGCAAAATCCACCGCTGTTCCGGCCGGAAAAGAAACCGCCAAAGGTTTATACGGCTCCTCAAAATTATAAACATAGGCCCAGTCATCAGGAGTTTTACGATTTTTAGCTTCTTGCGCCAAAACTCTTTTTACCAACGAGCTTTTACCGGTGCCCTCAGGGCCAAGGCAAAAAAGATTATAGCCTTTTGATTTAATGTTAACCCCCAGCTCGACCGCCGCCAAAGCTCTGTCTTGTCCCAATGAGGACAATCTTTCTTCCAATTCCGCTGTTGAAGTAAACGAAAATTTCTGCGGATCGCATTTTTTGTAAAGTTGGCTCGGCTTCAATTTTGTTATCGTCATAATAAAACCCCTATACAATAAATTTCTTTTCCATTATCATCCAATCATAACCAATCAAAAACTAATTTAAAGTAAAGAAACTCGATTCGTATGCAACATTTTATTTTCTTTCTTTGGGTGCTGTTAGCATTAATTCCGGTGATAATTTTTATATTACGCAGTAAAAATTTTCAAAAAAAGATTATTTATCAATATGTTAACAATCTTTTAATAAACTATGATTGTTTTTCAACTATAACAGCTAAACAATTGACTTCTTATATATGTAAGCAATCACACCCCAGAAAAAAAGAACTGTTAAAATACATTTTTCATGGAAATATCGCCGATTTACTAAAACATATAAACGATTCCAAGCTTAAATATCAATTATCTTTGCTTACTGCAAAAAAATCATCCGCACCAAAGTTTAATCAACCGCATTTAACTCTCTTATACATAAAAAAACTCATAATTCAAGGCATCTATACCCAATCTCGCAGACTGCTTCATAAAATTAATGAAAAACCACGGTCCCAAACAGCGGCTGCCCTAAAATTATATTTGGATGCCCAACTGGCATATCATGATGGTGATTTACTCAACGCATCAGCTTGGTGCATACAAGCAATCAAGCTCTTCAAAAAACGAAAATTTATATATGAAGAAGCTGACACTTATTTCTTGCTTGGACAAATTTACCAAGCAGGCAAATTTTACGATTCTTCCGAACTAATGCTACGCAATTCATTAAACTTATTTAATCACTTAAAATGTAATCTTGGAGCAGCCAAGTGTGCTTGTCAATTGGGGCTGTTGACAGCTACCCAAGAAAGGTGGGATGATGCCCATCATTTCTTTAATATTTCCATCAATCATTCACAGCACCTCAATAATCATCAGCCATATTGTCTGTCCGTTTGCTACATGGCTTTGCTTGATGTGACAATGCACAACCACCACAATGCCATAAAACAAATCATATCCCTTAATACAGAAAAATATAATGATAAACTTACCGCTTTTCAAAATGATATTCTTGCCCAAGCCTATTTTGGACTCCAACAATGGCACAAAGCAATTCGTTATGCTAAACAGGCAAAAAAAATATACTTGTCTCTCGACGATTCGCACTCAAGTTCGCTAATGGATGAACTTATTGAAAAATCAGCAACCAACCTGTAAAAAAATCAAAGATTATAGGAAATTTTTACAACCCAATCTTTTTCCTTTCGGGTAATACTTTTCACTCCGACTTCCTTATAACCCAACACATAAAACTGAGGAGGTGTAAAAAATCCGTCAAAAACGAACCTGTTTTTAACCATTAGCCCCGAAGCTTCGGTAAATTTACGAAAACGCCTTGACCACGCCGGCATACCGAAATCCCCTAAAAGCACCACTTCAACATCTTGCTTTATAACAAACTTTCGAAGACTTTTAAGCAATGCTTTATATTTAGCTTTGTCAAACCCTCTAAAATCGACCATTATCACCATCAGCGGAGCTTCTTCATTCACAACCGCATAAGATGCCAAAACTTTATCATCAGAAACCAAAACACCTTTTGACATGGCACTTGGTATTTCTAAATTATTATTAAACACTATCTCTGCTTCATAAATTCCATCAACTCTGTCCGAAAAAAATATATTTCCCGATATTGCCAACAGAACATAAATAACTATTAACGACAAACCCAACACCAAAATCGGTACAAGTTTTTTGGCAACAACCGCCGCCAAAAACACAATAAAGCCAACACAATAAAAATGAAACAGGTTAAGATTAAGAAAAGTAAATTCAGGATTTAACAACAGCCCAAAAGCAACCGCGACCATTATTATCGAAGCAGCTACAAAAAAAACATTTTCTCTTTCTTTATATTTTTTTTGACTCAGGTAACCCATTATTAATTTGTTTGCATTAATTTAAACCAGATTCTATAATCAGTATAGAATAAAAAATAGTTTTGTAAATGGGTTAGGAATAATGTTGGAAAAACTTTTATCTTCAGAGTTTGTCAACAAGGTTTTTGAACAGTTTTCGTTTGTGCTTAACCAGTTGAATATTAACATATCCGAGCTTGATAGTATAAAAATTACTGCTTTGGCTTTGATTATATCAGCACTGATAATCTTCGTTTTATTGATTATCATTGTGATTTTTTGCAACATTGTAAACCTATTCCGCAGACCATCTTCAAGATCTGTCTCGTCCGATAAATCGTCAAATTATGATCCCGATTCTGTTTTCAGTGAAGAAGAACAGCAAGAACTCGAATTGGAATTACAAAAAGAGCTTGATCTTGCCTTGGCTCAGCGAGCTGAACTTGAGCAGAAAAAGGAACAAGAACAACTCAATTTGTTAATGCAAAATCAAGAAAAAGAAGAAAACGCACGCAAAAAGGAACAAGAAGAAAAAGATTATCAGCGGCTTAACTCTTTTAAGAACAAAATCGATTCCGAAATCAGTTTCGATTGGAAAAAACAACAAACACCGACTGAAACCTCAAACATAAATTCTAACATAGATGCCTCTATCCTTTATTACAAACAAGAGGTATCCAAATTATACAGCTTGATTGGGTTACTTATTAATATGTTCGGACGCGGTGTTGATGATCTTAAAATCGCCCAAACTCTTAACTACAAGACTCAAGGCTTGAGTGATGAAAATGACATACTGAAGCTTATCAGTGCCGTAAAATACTTTATAAGTTTGTGCCAATCCGATAAATTTTATAAATTGGAAAACTATCAAGAACTTCCCGATGTGGAACAAGCACTTTATCATCTAATCAACAATGATGTGTCTTTAGCTTTGGTGCTGTTGGAAAATTTGATGGATAAAAGCATTGATAAAACCAACAATGCTTCTGAGAATAAGCGCCAACAAATTTTCTCTCAAGTATCAGATTATGCATGCTGTCTTGGTACACTAGCTGAAAATAGTGATCTTATGTTGGCAACATCGGTCTATGAAATGGCAATTGAACTTAACTCCAATAATGCGACTGCTTGGAGCAGATTGGGCGATGTATATCGTCAAGCTAACTCTGAATCTAAAGCCATTTGGGCCTACCAAAATGCTTACTCTTTTGCCGATTCTGAGATAAATGCCAGTGAACTTGCTAACGCCAGCCAAAATATGTCTAATTACCTGTATGCACAAGGCAACACCTTGCAAGCCACTAAAATGCACAACATAGCCAAGCAATATTACGATTCACTTAACATCAACAACATCTTCACCGAACAAGAAATTGATGCTCTAAAAATTATAGAAAACAACCAACAACAAAATATACCTGAGCTTATTGCTAGCTTATTGCAAAATCAACGCTACTAAAATTGCGGCAGCTTAACCAATTTTGCGGCGGCAGCCACTAAAGTCAAAATAAGGTAGTTTAATATATCCGCGGTAGGAAAATTGGTAGTTTTGCAATCCTTTTCCGCCTTATATAACAAATCCATAGCATCAAAAAGTCTGTCTTTTGACCAACAGCTTATTTGCATGGCTCCGGCATCGTAACAATAAAACAATCGTTTCGACAATACTTTTTTTATCGCTTCACTTGCCGAAATACCGCCCTCGGTCAAAGATTTTCCTTCCAACAACATATTTATATGTCTTAATAAACTGCGAATAATTTGTACTTCTTCAACACCTTCATTAAGCATATTTTTCAAAGCTCGTAACGCTTTATATTTTTGTCCGGAAAAAACATAAAAACACAAATCATCCGACATTGACACCGACGCATCAAAAACCACCTTGCGCACATCGTCAACCTCAAAATGGCGGCTCACTCCTGCATAGGTTATCAACTTTTCAATTTCATTTAAGTTTGCCATGCGATCATTTGACATACGCGAACACAAAAGCTCAAAAGCATCTTTGGTATAAGTAATTTGTTGCTCTGCTAATCTTTTCTTTACTGAAGTAGCTATATCTACTTCTCTATCTTCATAGCAAGCCACACTAATCAAAAATTTTTCGCTATTAAAATAATTAACCAACGAACTACGCGTATTCAGGCTGCTAATTCCCGAAACAATCAACAAATTATTCGACTTGCTGTCTTCAATAAACTCTTGCAAAACTTTGGTTAAATCATTATCGCCATCCCGCAGACAAATCACTCTCCTGCCAGCCATTAAAGATTGCGCATTATATTCAGCAATCAGCTGTCCGCTATCGCGTTTAATCTCACCCCAATCAAGATTGACCACCGCAAAAGGATCCTGCAAATCACTGGCCACAGTCTTGGCAAAACGGCGGACATTTTCTGAAATCAAACCATCATTTGAGCCATAAACCAGAATAGCTTTAACATTCATGTCCGGTTTTTTGCAGTAGGCTTCAACTTGAGCTGATTTAAATATCATTTATTGCCGCCATATTGAGTATGAAAATATGCCCCCAATCGCAAAGCAATATCATCAGCCACGATTTTAGCTGCATCAGCCTCTGCTTTCTTTTGTGACATTGTTGTTGAATAAGGATCAGACAGAATATCATAACTGACAAACGCTATTGAATCACCCTCAACCAACAATTCTGAATTTTCATAAAGCTTATAACCTACTACATATTTAATGCGTTCGTTAGTAGCTGTAACATCATCACGCATGGCTTGTTGGGTTACACTTTTTGATACCACCTCAACCACCAAGCGATATTGCGGATTGCTCGGCACTCCTTTAGGTGTCAACAAATCCAACAAATGGTTGCGCATTTGTTGTCCGAAACGATCTTTTATAGCCACGATTTTTATCTTGGCCAATTCTTCAACAATCGAGGTATCAAATTTATCACTAAAATACCAACTTGATGAATTATCGCGTTGCACATATAACGGCTGAAATCCGCACGAACTAACCAGCAATGTCATCGCCAATATTTTAAGCAACTTCATTTTCACCTCTCCTAAATCACAATATTAACAATTTTATTAGGAACAACAATTATCTTCTTAACTTCTTTACCTTCGATATGTCGTTTTATATTATCCAAATTCAAAGCGGATTTTTCAACTTCTTCTTTGGACATATCTTTGGGCAAATCAATGGTTCCGCGCATTTTGCCGCAAATTTGCACAGCATATGTTACCACATTGTTTTCAGCCAATTTTGCATCACCTTCAGGCCAACTTTCTGTTACAATCAGACTGTCATGCCCCAATCTTGCCCACATTTCCTCGGCCAAATGCGGAGTAAACGGAGCAAGCAGTTTCAATAAATTCTCATATAAAGTGCAGCTGATTTTTTCTTTACCCGCAAGATAATTAACATAGCTCATCAAAGAGGAAACTGCCGTATTAAATTTCATTTGATCAATACGTTCTGTCACCTCTAAAATACAGCTATGCATAGCGCGCAAGTCATCATTGCTCAATGGTGCTACATCATCCTTATAAACTTTCTTAAATAAGTTGTAAATCTTACCGACAAAACGATAAACCCCCATCAAACTTTCTTCCGACCACATTGCAGTCTGTTCAAAAGGTCCGATAAACATTTCATAAAGTCTGAAACTATCCGCCCCGTAATTTTCTACAATTTCATCAGGATTGACTACATTGCCTCGCGACTTTGACATTTTTTCGCCGTTGGCAGCCAAAATCATGCCATGCGAAGTGCGCTTGTTGTATGGCTCTTTAGTCGGCACATATCCGCAGTCATACAAAAACTTGTGCCAAAAACGCGAATATAGCAGGTGCAAAGTGGTATGCTCCATACCGCCGTTATACCAATCCACATTCATCCAATAATCAAGTGCTTCTTTTGAGGCAAATTCTTTTTGATTGTGCGGATCACAATAGCGCAAGAAATACCACGATGAACCGGCCCAATTAGGCATTACATCGGTTTCGCGTCTGGCATATCCGCCGCATTTCGGGCAAGTGGTATTAACCCAATCTGCTGCTTTAGCCAAAGGAGAATCTCCCTCATCATTAGGCAGATAGTCCTTAACCTCGGGCAAAGTAAGCGGCAAATCTTTTTCATCCAAAGGTTGCCATCCGCAATGCTCGCAATAAACCATCGGTATCGGTTCACCCCAATACCTCTGACGCGAGAATATCCAATCACGCAGTTTAAAGTTAATTTTTGAGTTGCCGAAACCGTGTTCTACGGCATAGTCGATAGCTTTACGCATTGCATCTTCTTTATTCAGTCCGTTTAAGAAACCTGAGTTGATATGCTCACCATCTTCTTCCCATGCTTTTTCTGATATATCGCCACCTGCCAAAACCTGAACAATCGGCAGATTAAAAGCTTTAGCAAAATCATAGTCGCGTTGATCATGAGCCGGCACCGCCATAATCGCGCCGGTTCCATATCCGGTCAAAACATAATCGGAAATAAACACCGGTATCATCTCTCCGTTAAACGGATTCTGAGCTTTTATACCCTTTAATTCAACACCGGTCTTTTCTTCACCGATAGAACGTTGCAACTCGGACTTTTTGGCTGTTTCTTCGATATAAGCCTTAATTTCATCCTGATTTTCAAATTTGTTCATATATTTGGCAACAAACGGATGTTCCGGAGCCAAAACCATATAAGTTACACCAAAAGCTGTATCCGGACGAGTTGTAAACACTTTTAACTTGTCATCACCAAAAGCAAAATCCAATTCGGCACCTTCTGAACGTCCGATCCAGTTGGTTTGCTGTGATTTAACTCTATCAACAAAATTCAGCCCATCCAAATCATCAATCAATCTGTCAGCATATTTGGTAATAGCTACAATCCACTGTTCTTTTTCTTTGCGGACAACCGGAGCTCCGCATCTTTCACAGCAACCGTTTACAACCTCTTCATTAGCCAAACCGACCTTGCAGGAAGGGCACCAGTTAATAGCCATTTTTCCTTTATAGGCCAATCCTTTTTTGAAAAGTTGGATAAACATCCATTGGGTCCATTTATAATATTCCGGATCACAGGTTGAAATACATCTGTCCCAATCAAAAGACATACCTATCATCTTAAGTTGACGAGTAAAATTAGCGATATTTTCTTTGGTTGATATTGCCGGATGAATACCGGTCTTGATGGCATAATTCTCCGCCGGCAAACCAAAAGCATCAAACCCTATCGGATATAACACATTGAAACCTTGCATACGTTTTTTGCGCGAAATAACATCCAAAGCCGTATATGAACGAGGATGTCCCACATGTAATCCGGCTCCCGAAGGATATGGAAATTCAACCAAGGCATAGAATTTTTCTTTGTTTTTATCAATTTCAACATGATAAACTTTTTCGTCTTCCCAAATTTCCTGCCACTTCTTCTCAATAGACTTAAAATTATATCTATCTTCTATCTTCCAGCTCTGTTGCCATTCTTCAAAAGTGTTTTTTCCGTTGTATTTTTTATTCATCTTCGTCAACCATCATATTAAAAAAAATTATTAATCGGCTAACAAAATATCTCAGTTTATTGTATTTTACAAGAGAGATTTTTAAAACTTGTAATTATATTCATGATTTTGTATCATCGCAGTTAAATTTTGACGAGGTATAAATATGAACGATTCGCGCACTTTAGCCCTGCAAATTTTTGACAACATAACAAGCCAAAAACAGCCTTTTCAAATGCCTACCGATATTGCTGTTAATGATATGGCTTTCGTCAGAATGTTGGTTATGACATCACTGCGCCACTTACCCTACATTGAACAAACCATTAATAGCTTATCATCACAAAAAAAATCAAAATCGAATTTGGTAAAAAACATCCTTACCTTAGGTGCTTGCGAATTGTTATATATGCAATCTCCCGATTATGCGGTTATCAACTCTTATGTCAATATCGCCAAAAAACATCTCAATCGTTTTACCTCCGGTTTTATCAATGCGGTTTTGCGCAACATCGGCCGCCAAAAAGCTCAGCTGCAGCAAGCCGATCATGGCCATTTTTTTAATCAAACCTTCAAAAAATTATTGCAACCGAGTTATGATGCCAAAACCATAGATTTGATTGAAAAATCATCCATATCCGAACCTCTGTTAGACATAACTGTTGTAGATTCGTCATCACCGATTTACGAACTTGGACAACAATTGCCGCTTGGTACATTGCGCCTCCATGCAAAAGGAAAAATAAGTGAACTGCCCGACTATGATAAAGGGGTTTGGTGGGTGCAAGATTTTTCGTCTTCTTTGCCGGTAAAAATGTTAGACAACCTCAAAGGTAAAAATGTATTGGACTTATGTGCGGCTCCCGGCGGAAAAACCGCACAATTATTATCAGCCGGTGCTATCGTTACAGCTGTTGATATTTCAGCACCTCGCTTGCAAACTCTGCAGCAAAACTTGCAACGGCTCAAACTTTCTCCCCAAAACATCATCTGCGCCGATGCCATTAACTACCTCAACTCCACCAAAGAAAAATATGATGTTATTCTGCTTGATGCTCCGTGCTCGGCAACCGGCACCATCCGTCGCCACCCTGAAATCGTTCAGCTTAAAACTCATCAAGATGTTGTCAACCAAAGCCTCTTGCAATCACAAATTCTCAAGCTTGTTCCCAACGTTCTAAAACCCCATGGATACATAGTTTATTGCACCTGTTCTTTGTGCCGCGAAGAAGGCGAAGAGCAAATTCTCAATTTTCTTGCGGCTAACCCGACATTTAACACTATTGACCTGACATCTAAACTTCCTGATGAGCTCAAAAAATTGGCCGATTCTCACGGCTTTATTCGTATATTGCCGCACTATTTATCCGCCTTTGGCAATGCCGACGGATTTTTCATAGCCTGCTTGCAATCATCGTGCTAAAATAGTTTGCATAACCGCTTAATGAAACTTGAAGTACGATAACATCTCGTTTATATTGATAATTAAGTTATGTTTCCATGAGGTGTTATTACATTATGAGCGCCACTGTTATTGATACAGTAATTTCCTTTGTAATCGGCATGATTTTATCAATCGGCTTCCATTTTTATTTTGCCAAACAAAAACATTTGGAAGAGTATTTTTTATCATCAATTATTGCCATAACTCTTTCCGCAGTAATCAGCATATCGGCGGTTGCCATCTTTTTTTGGAATAGTGATGATTTTGTATATGATTTATCAATAACCCAATATCTGTTGCCTTTGGGAGCTTCTCTTTTAATTTTAGTCGGAGTTTTGTTAGGCAGTGTGCCTTATTTGCTGATTTCAACCGCTATTGCTTGTTTATTCAGCGTTTATTACACCGGCATAACCATCAATTTCAGCAGTGAACTTCCCTCTTGGCTTAATATGTTTATGACCTCTGTTTGCCTTTGGTTGTTTTCCGGTGGATTTTACTGTATTTCCGGTCTGTCGCCCTTTCCTCAGTCCCAAGGAATTACACCGGCATTAGGCATCATAATATTGGCTTTTTTAGGAATGGCCCCCTTTGTACTGGGCATTTCTGCTGCCGCATTGCTAGGTGTGCTGATTGTTGCCTATGCCCGCAGTTTTTCGCAACCGATTAACCAAGATTGCGCCATCATTTTGGGCTATATAATAGGTTGGCTCGGTTTAATATCATGTGCCGAATATCTTTTACCCTGTTTTATCATATTCATGATGTATTACCTATCCGAAGCGTCTGTTGCGCTGTTTCGCAAGATTATGCCTTTAGAAAAATATAAAAATATTCCTTACAATACCACATTATATCAGGCATACATAGAAAAAGCTCCTGAGCAAAATATTTCCAGTGTAATATGGCTGACCAGTTTATTATTGATATTATTGGGTGTTATCCAAATTAATGGTGACAACGCTTTTTCACTTCCTGTCTTTGCATACCTGTTTTGCGCATGGCAGCAGTATCGCACCATTCATTGGCAAACCCCGAAACAAACACTAAAAGAAACCAACCAAGAAGTTATCAATTCTATAAAGGCGACCTTTGCTTCGTTGTTCCAAAAGAATGATGATAATCAACAAAAGGATGATAAATAATGTCTATTTTAAGCTTTCTCAAAAACGCCTTTTTATCTTCCACCGATCCCGACGAGGTAATATCCGGAGAAAATGATGATGCCTTCAACATAAAATATCGCTGCTTGGTTATTGAATTTGCCGAAACATTAGACAATTCATCCGGAGAGATATTGACGGCTCTGTTGCGCACGCAAAAAAATTTGGAAGTAAACTATTTTAATGAACCTTTCAATAAAAATTTTCTATCTTTAGAAGGACGTACTTTTTTTGATTTTATTGACAAAGGGCAAGCCATTCTTGATAAAACTAATTCTGATATCTTGATTTGGGGATGCCGCGAAGGTCATCAAATCAGATTAAACTTCCAAACATCCGAACAATATGAACAAAACAACTCATCATTTTTGAGCTTACTTGACAGCCTATATCTTCCGGCTGATATTTTTGACAATACCGCCAACTTTCCTATTTCCATTATTGAATTAATAACCGGTATTATCATAATGGCATCTCCGGCTCACACCAAACAGCAATTAATTCAGCAAAAATTTTTGTTAAAACGCATAATTGATCGTCTTTCTCATGACAATTCTGCCAAAATTATGCCGGTAGAATACCTACCTTATATAATGAACTTTTTGGCTCTGATTTATATGACTTATTGCCGCAATTCATCTGAGGAAAAAGACTTTAAGATAGTCAACAAACTGCTTAATACCGCAATCAGCCATCAAGATCTCATCAAAAACACTATGCATCTGGGATGTATATACAGCCATTTTGGACAATTGCACACTTTGGCCTCCAACACCAATTCCAATCATATTACCAAACACTACAAAGCAGCCATTGCTAATTATCAATTGGCGCAAAAATATATCGGTAAATATACCTATCCTTATAACTACGGTTTCATTTCATATCAATTATCCAACCTGCTCTATGATTATTGGCGACAGATTAACGATATTCAAGCTCTCAGAGATTCCGTCTTCAATCTGCACGAAGCTGAAAAGATATTCACTTATGCCGTATTTCCTGATTTTTGGGCTGAAATTGAAGGATTGCTTGGTCAAAGAATGAGTGTTTTAAGCTCGCAAATAAACAACAATGCAATTGCTGAAATGGCCATAACCGCCTATAAAAACCAGCAAAAAATTATCACGGAAAAACGCGATCCATTCCAATGGGCCACTATCCAAGAAAACATCGGCAATATATACTATCGCTTAGGCAAATCCTTGCAAGATGATAGTTTACTGGAAGAAAGCTTGGAATATTTTCACGATGCACTCTACATCTTCGAAAATATGGACTTGGATGAAAACTCTAAACGAGTAACAAACCATATAGCCAAAACTTCTGATTTATTGGCTTGATTTACCCTCGCTCATGTCCACCGCGACCATTGCGTTCCATCATCATGCCTCTGATTTGTTGTTGCAGCATTTCATTTTGTTTTTGACGACGGATGCGTTCTTTGCGTTCGTCCGGAGTTTCACGATAATTAGCTTTTGCATCTCGCATAGCCAATAACTTCTTAACCAAATTGGTCTGTGAAACACCATTAGTAGCCCCCTTCAAAAACATTGAAATGTTCTCCGGTGTCAACAGTTGATCAAAATCAATCTGTTTTAGCATTTCATCACTGGCAATAATATTATTCAACTCAACATTTAGAGCTTCATCCCAATCCTCATCGTCATCATCTCCTTCAGCGATAATTTTCAACAAGGATTCCTTAAATAGTTTATTGACCAGTTTCAAAAAATTTTTAGGCGTAACCGTACCATTACTTGAAGCCCTCATCAAGGCAAACAGCAATAAATTTTTCACATATTTTTTTTGCTTTCCATTGAGTTTTAGATTTCCTCTGATACCATCTTTAGCGGCTTGCAAGACCTCATTGCGTTCTTTTTCAAAATTATATGCCATTTGTTTTTCCTCGTAAAAAATCAAATATTCTGGGCTCAAAACAATCAACTACTTTATTGTACACCTTTTTTTTAAATTGCACAATCAATTTTGGAGCTTCCGATATATCATCCCATTTATAATCCTTAAACTCTATCTCTTGAGGATTAATCTCAAAATTTATTTCCGTATCATCACCCCTAAAATAGAACAAAAACCAATATTGTTCCTGTCCCCTAAAGGGCAACTTGAAATTAATCGGAAAATCATAACGCACCGGCTCTTGTATTCGATCAACCAACTCTACGGATTTTATGCCGGTCTCCTCATAAAGCTCACGCAAAGCTGCAACTTGATAATCTTCATCTTGTTCAATTCCGCCTTGCGGAAATTGCCAACACTCATCTTTTTGATCACTTCTTGCACACAGCAAAACTTTACCATCTTTATTAAAGACAACTATTCCAACATTTTTGCGATAAGATTTTACCATTACTCAACCACCAAATTTGAAACCGGCACCAAAGCAAAAGGTTTGGTTATATCGACGGTTTTTGCTTCTTCGTATGACAACTGCGGAGAAAAAGTGTCTATCCATTGTGCCAACTTCACAATTATCAGAGGTTTATCATCAGCAACTATCAAAACTTGTCCTTTATCAAAGGCAATATTTTCTGCTTTTTTTATCTCATCATCAATTTCTTCAGGTGTTGTATCTTTATTAATAACAATATCCGCTCGTCTTCTTGCCAAAGAATCAACTTTTATGGTATTTATAACATCCGATGATGTTGCATCTATCATCAACAACCCTCTGTCTCTGATCTCTTCCAAAATAGATTTGACCAGTTCTTGTTTGTCTGATGATATTTTGCCATCCCGAATAATAATCCCGCCAATAGGCTCTTTTTTAGATATAATTTTATGTAATCTGGCAAACAGTTCTTCTTTGGTCAAATCAAAATTAATCGCTAGCGGACCTGTATCTTCCCGTAAAAAATCTTTAGATGCCAGCAACACATCCATATATGTTTCATGTCCTTTTTGTCTGGCAGTCGAAATATTGTCAACATCATGTGTCATATAAGGATGAAAGCTCATTGATAAACCTGAAGAAAAAGCTGAAGCAATCTTATTAACCGCCATATTATCAAAACCTAAATTACCTATTACTACGGCAATTTTCTTAAAGTTTGGCAAGGTATTAATGGTATTGCCATACTCAATCCATGCTCTATGTCCCTCATTTCCCTTTTTAGGCAGAATGGAGCCGTTTTCTTTAATCTCTATCAATTCAGGTAAAACACCAACATTTTTCATTGGAACAAATCCGTTTTTATTAGGCAATTTTCCGATATTAGGAACATTTCCGATTAAATTTTCTAATGAAAAATTTTCATTTTCATGAATTTCATTTTTTGCCACATTCTGTTTTTCAGAATTATTACCCGCCTCATCTTGTGTCTGCGAAGATATTTCAATTTTATCCGGCAAAGTCAAAATATAAGCCGGAGATTTATTATTTTTATCAAACATCAAACGATCAATTTTTGAAAGATATACTGGTTCGCTTTTTTCTTGAGCAAACCAATAGCCGACACCCAAAACCAACACCGCGATCAGGCATCCGACAATAACCAGTTTATCATATCTTTCTAAATTTTTCGCCATATTTTAACCTTACTTAGCAGCCTTATAGACATTAAGCGCTTTTACCAAATCAACCGCTCTCAGCAATTGATAATCTCTGCGCCACGAATTATTATCATCCTGTTTATCGTCGTCCTTTTTATCATTTTTCTTTTTTTCATCTTGTATGGTCTCATTTTTCAAAGCATTGGTATATTCAGCTTCGCTAAACCCATATTCATCGGAAAACTCTTCCAATTTTGCCGGATGAACTACTACATCAGGCTCAATACCGGTAGCTTGAATAGATCTTCCGGACGGAGTATAATACCTTGCCGTGGTAACTCGCATTGCGCCGTAATCTCCCAAAGGTACTACTGTTTGCACACTTCCCTTACCAAAAGATTTTTCGCCTAACACCACCGCGCGCTTATGATCTTGCAATGCGCCTG
Source organism: uncultured Pseudomonadota bacterium (assembly GCA_902763535.1). Classification (GTDB taxonomy): domain Bacteria; phylum Pseudomonadota; class Alphaproteobacteria; order RF32; family CAG-239; genus CAZU01. The sequence goes on from CACWSG010000006.1 coordinate 97,787, forward strand.
CTACAATCTCCGATGCCGAAGCCGAACCGTTATTAATCAAAACTACAATCGGCAAACCATTGGTTATATCTTTGCCTTTGGCTGAATAACGCAATGTATCTTCTTCATTACGTGCCCTGGTTGAAACGATCTCGCCTTTATCCAAAAACAGACTTGACACTGCTACTGCCTGGTCAAGCAACCCGCCGGGGTTATTACGCACATCCAAGACCAAGCCCTTTAATTCATTTTTGGTTTCTTTCATTGCTTTGTTATAGGCTTTTTCAATATCTTTATCTACATCTTCTGAGAATGATCCCAAACGCACATACAAAACATTTTTATCTTTCAATTCGCTTTTAACGGATTGAGTCTTTATTTCTTCCCGCTTTAAGGTAACATCAAACGGTTTTTCATTAACACGGCGGATAGTTAATTTAACTTTTGTTCCCGGTTTGCCGCGCATCTTGTCAACAGCTTCATTCAAGGTCATCCCTATAATGGTTTCGCCATCAATATTGGTAATATAATCCCCCGGTTTCAAACCGGCACGATAAGCCGGTGTATCATCAATCGGTGAAACAATTTTAACCACACCTTGTTCCATGGTTATTTCTATACCAAGCCCGCCAAATTTCCCTGATGTTTGTTCATTCATATATTTAAAATCCTTGGCATCCAAATAGCTTGAATGAGGATCCAGTGAAGTAAGCATTCCGTTAATTGCCGCCTCAATTAATTTCTGATCCGATACTTCTTCGACATAGGTTGCTTTAGTGCGTTCCATTACTTCACCAAACAAATTCAGCAGTTCATAGGTGTTTGCCGGCTTTTCTTTTGCTTCGGTTTTTGCCATTCCGTTCTGCACCAGCATCATCGAAAATACCACACTAATCAACCAAATTTTTTTCAACATTTTAAAATCCTCATACCTTAAATTTTAAACCATGCAGCCGGATTAATCGGCTGATTATTCTTGCGAATTTCCACATATAATTCGGCCTTAGAACTATTCGGCATTCTTCCTATCGGTTCACCGGCAAGCAGCATCTGTCCAACCTCAACATCTATACTGCCCAAACCTGCCATCAACGACAGGTACCCGCCGTCATGTTCTACAATAATCATATCGCCATAGCTCCGAAAAGGTCCGGCAAAAACCACTGTTCCGTCAAAAGGCGAAATAACTTGGGCGCCCAAACGAGTTGCCACCGTTAATCCCTTACTGGAAACACCTTTGTTTTGCTGGTCTCCGTATTGCGAAATGATATTACCGCGCACCGGAAGCGGCAGGCTTCCTTTTGCTTTGGCAAAACCACTGGCTATATTATTTATAGAATCATGTGTTGATTTAATCAAGTCAGCAGATTGTTTTTCCTCCAATTTTCTTTTTGCTCGTTGATTTTCTATCTTTTGCAACAAATCTTTAATGTCTTTAGCCTGACTAACCAACTTGTCAATATTTTTGCGGGTTTGTTCGCTTTTGACTTCTACCCTGCTTTTCAGAGCTGCTTTGGCATTAGCCAATTTTTTCATCCGATTATGCTCTTTTTGCATGGTATTTTTTTGTTTTTCAATTTCAAACAGCTGTTTTTCGATTTTCTTCTTCTTATCACTAACTTCAACAAAGTGTTTTCTGATAGTTTGCGCGTTATCTTCCAAATAAGGAACAGCTTCGCGCAAAACAATTGCACTGCGTATAATATCAACCGGTGACAGTGGCTGAACCAATAGCGATTCCGTCGGCCGCATTGCCAAATTTTGTACCGCTGACAAGGTTTTGATTAAATTTGCATCCTCTCTGTTAAACTTGGCTTCAGCATCATCCAAATCTTCTTGCAATAATTTTAATTGCTTTTCCATTTTGGATAATTTTTCTTCGCTATTTTGAATAGCCCGAGCGGTGGATATCATCTCCTTATTAACTTTATTAAGTTCTTGACCGATGATTTCGGCCTGCTCCTGAAGTTTTTGATGTTCTATGCTTTGCTGTTTAGCCTGTTCCTCAACTTTTCGCAAATCGGCTTTTGAAACAGTCTCAGCATCGGCGGCATTGCTTAACCATGCAAGGCCGCATATTACCAAGAGCATCGTCCTAATTGCCGATTTATAGTTCATAAGTCACTTTTCCAACAAAGATTTTCCCGTCATTTCTTTAGGTTGTTGCAACCCCATCAATTCCAACATCGTAGGTGCCACATCAGCCAAACAGCCATCATGCAGTCTTTTAACACCGCTCATGTCATTAACCAACACCAACTGTACTTTTCCTACGGTGTGCGCGGTATAGGGTTGACCGGTGTTTTCATCAACCATCTTTTCAACATTACCATGATCTGCCGTAACCAACAAAACACCGCCGACTTTTTTTATTGCTGCCACAACTTTACCCAAACAGTCATCAACCGCAGCAACCGCTTTCAAAGCAGCATCCATAATGCCGGTATGTCCCACCATGTCGCCATTGGCAAAATTGCAAATTATCATATCAAATTTTTGATTTTCTATTGCCTCTACCAACTGCTCGGTAATTTCATAAACGCTCATTTCCGGCTTCAAATCATAAGTTGCAACTTTCGGTGAGGGAATCAAAATGCGTTCCTCGCCGTCAAATTTGCGTTCTTCACCGCCATTGAAAAAGAAGGTAACATGAGCGTATTTTTCTGTCTCGGCGATTCTTAACTGTGTCAAACCGTTTTGTGATACAACTTCACCCAGAATATTGGTCAGTTGCTCAGGCGGAAAGATTGTTTTCATAAATCTTTGATGGTCAACCGAATATTCCGTCATTCCGACACAATCTGACAGCTCTAACACTTTTTGTCTGCTAAAACAGTCAAAATCCTTATCCCCTAAAGCATACAAAATTTCACGCGCCCGATCAGCTCTGAAATTAGCCATCAATACGGCATCACCGTTTTCAATTCCTTTATAATCACCAATCACACAAGGAACTATAAACTCATCCGTAACACCTTGCGCATAAGAAGCCTTTATCGCATCTGTCGCATTGGCATATTTCTCACCTTGAGCCAAAGCTACGGCATTATAAGCTTTTTCAACTCTATCCCAACGTTTATCTCTGTCCATGGCATAATAACGCCCGCAAACTGTCGCAATCTTAACATTTTTTAATCCGGCAATATCTTTTTCAAATTTAGCCACAAATTCTGCGCCCGAAGCCGGAGGAGTATCGCGTCCGTCAGTAAAAGCATGGACTGCCACTTTCACTCCTGCCGCCGCCAAAATTTTTGCCAATGCAACCATGTGACTTTGTTCCGAGTGCACTCCGCCGGGTGACATCAATCCCATCAAATGACAAACTCCGCCGTTGGCTTTTAATTTGGCAATTAAGTCTTGCAAAACCTCTCTTTTGGCCAAACTTCCGTCTTTTATACTGGCATCTATCTTAGGCAAATCTTGCATAACCACTCTTCCGGCACCCAAATTGGTATGTCCTACTTCGGAATTTCCCATTTGTCCTTCCGGCAAACCTACGGCCAAACCTGATGTTTCAACAAATCCATGCGGATAAGTTGCCAACAATTTATGCCAGTTTGGTGTATTTCCGTTTTCAATGGCATTATCCGGAGTTATCTTTTCACGATAGCCCCACCCATCCAATATTAACAACATTACAGGTTTTTGTTTCATTTTTTCCTCTTTACATTAAATTTCAAAAATTGAGCCTATTATATATAATATTTCACAAACAAAAAGCACTATTTTACTTATTTGCGCATAATTTGCTGCCATATTTTGGCGGGCAATCCCGAACCATAAACTCCCTTCATCGGAGAATTGTCGTCATTTCCCACCCAAACTGCCGTAATCAACTCGTCATCAAAACCAATGAACCATGCATCACGATTGTCCTGCGAAGTTCCGGTTTTGCCAAAAGCCTCACGGTCGATTCTGGCAAACCTGCCCGTACCGGTTTTAAATACTTCTCGCATCAGTTTTTTCATAACGATCACTGCTTCTTCGCTGACGATTCGCTGTTTTTCAGCCGGTTCTCTTTGATAAAGCTGATACCCTTCATTAGAATAAATTTCTTCAATCATGTGCGGCCAAACCGCATAACCACCATTGGCAATAACCGCATAAGCCGATGCCATATCAATCATCTTAACAGCCGAACTTCCCAAAGCTATCGACAAATCATTGCTTACAGGTGTAGTTATACCTAATTTTTTGGCCATTTTTCTGATTTTATTCACTCCGGTTTTTTGAGCCAAATCAAGTGCCGCCAAATTCAGCGAATGAGCAAAAGCAAAACGCGTTGTAACTTCACCGTAATATTTTTTATCATGATTCTCAGGCTTCCATCCTTTAATATTTATAGGCTTGTCATCAACCATATCTTTGGCAGTCATTCCCTCCTCAGCCGCCGTCAAATAAACGATAGTCTTAAAAGACGATCCCGGCTGCCGCAATGCCTGAATTGCCCTGTTAAACTGGCTCTTGCTATACGAAACTCCACCGACCATTGCCTTGATGGCACCATCTTTATCCATAATAACAACAGCACCTTGACTGACATTTTTTCCTTTAGCCTCCGCAACACTCTTCTGCAAAATACCGGAAGCTTTTTCTTGTAATTCCTGATCCAAGGTTGTCATCGCATAAATATCGCTTTGCGGCTCTCCCAGTACTTCCAAAACTTCTGCATAGGCCGCATCAGCAAAGTACAATCCGTTTTTAACTTTTGCTGGCTTTTCCCGACCGATTGGCAGCCTGAGAGCTTGATTATAACCCTTATCATTAAGTTTGCCGTTATCGCGCAGAATACCCAAAACAACCTTTGCTCTTTCCATTGCCCTTTCTTTGGAAGCAATCGGATTGTAACGGGATGGTGCCTTTAACATTCCGGCCAACATAGCTCCCTCCAGCACATTCAAATCGCTTGAATTTTTTTGAAAATAGCGATTCGCCGCGGCTTCGATTCCATAGGCTCCGTTACCGAAATAAACTCTATTTAAATACAATGACAGTATTTGGTCTTTGGTAAATTTATGTTCCAACCAAAATGCCAGCAACAATTCCTGCACTTTGCGCGACATTGTCTTTTGATTCGTTAAAAACAGATTCTTTGCCACTTGTTGGGTTATGGTCGAACCTCCTTGCGCATACCTTCCGGCAAACAAATTAGCCAACATTGCTCTGGCAAATGATATAACATCAAACCCATGATGCTGATAAAATCTTCTATCTTCGGTATATACAACCGCATCTGTAACATGCTTTGGTAAATCGCGAGCCTTTACAATTTCGGAATAAACCGCCCCGAAAGAATGAATTTCATTGCCATTCTCAGCGATCAAAGTTGTAGAAGGCTGACGAGTGCGATTAATCGCTTTGCTTATATCCGGCATTGTATAGGCACACCAAGCAACATAAGCGCTCACCAGCAAAAACATTGCCAAACCTAAAAATAAAAACAGCTTCCACAAACCGAAATGTTTTCTAGTGCGTTTAGCTTTGCGTTTTGATGTTTTCTTTTTTACTTTTTTAGCTTTAACCACAACAACAGTTCCATTTATCAAAAAAATTAGTTTTGCGCTTTTAACTTGTAAATATATTCTTCCACATCGCTGTCATCCCAATCAACAGCTCCGCGGATTCGCCCGATTTCCATATTATGGGTATCAATCAAAACGGCGTGTGGCGATGTAAAAATACCAAATTCATTAGCCAAAGCCGAATTTCTATCTACATAAAAATCCAAATCTTCACCGCCGTACTTACGCAACAATTCGACCTGTTCTTCTCGGCTGTACCAATCTTTTTCCGCCGAAATTATAATAACCTTAACCCCATTATCTTTAACTTTGTTGGAAAAAGCATTCAAATCCCGCATTTCCCGCAAGCAAGGAATGCAAGTTTTTGACCAAAAAACCGCAATTATGAAATCATCGCCAAAATCTTGCAAACTGGCCGATCGCCCGTATGAATCATAAATTTTTGTAACCGGAGCTTCGCGCGAATAGGCAAAAATATTAATACTGGCCTGAGCCATGCTCATAAAAGCAAAAACCAAAACCAAGCCGCCTAAAATTTTTTTCATCATTTTCTTTTGCATAACTTAAAATTAACATCAACTTTTATTTTTTATAATTGTAGTATATATGAAATAAGTAAAGGAATTGTATATGAAAAAAATATTTATTTTAGTTTGTTTGTTTTTGTCACTGCTGGTATCTGCCTGTGGCAAATCGGCACGCCCGTCACCATATCCCGACAGCGGCTACCCTCACACTTACCCTTATGAACAATAATTTTAGCGAGATTAGTTATGGTTGAAAACATCACTGACAATGAAATGATACCTTATGTTGAGTTCGCTGATAACGCTAACGAACGAACTCCCTGCGTTTTGGTGCTGGACTGTTCCGGTTCCATGCGTGGTGAACCTATCAAACAGCTCAATGCCGGCTTGAAAGCTTTGGAACAAGAATTAAAAGAGGATATTGATGCCTCATCGCGTGTTCAATTGCTGATTATCAAAGCTTTTGGTAAGGACGAAGCTGTTGTTTCAACCGACTGGACTGATGCGATGAATTTTGAAGCTCCTACCATGGAAGCCGGCGGTCTAACACCTTTGGGTAAAGCCATGGATATGGCTTTAGCCAAAATCGAAGCTCAAAAATGTCTTTATGACAGTTGCGGCATAACTTCCAAACGCCCATGGATATTTCTTATCAGTGATGGTGAGCCGACCGACTATGATTGGGAAATTATTGCTGCCAAATGCCGCGATGCCCAAAACAAGAAGAAGGTTGTAATCCATGCTGTCGGAACTCAGGGTGCCAACCTTGACAAGCTGGCAATGTTCTCGACCAATTCACCCAAACGCTTAAGCGGTCTGCGTTTTACCGAATTTTTCTTATGGCTCAGCCGCAGCGTTTCCTGCGTTTCACGCGCCGCGCCCAATGCTCCCGAATTGTTTGACGATACCGGCGATTGGGACGATGAATAGCAAAAGTGCCTACAAAATTATTGCTGCTAAAGTTGTTGGTGCAGCTCACCGCAGTTGCGGCTTGCCTTGTCAAGACCACTATCAATATGCCTGCGGCAAAAACCTAGTTGCCGTACTATCGGATGGTGCCGGTTCTGCCAAATACGGCAAAATCGGTGCCCGAGTATTATGTTCAACCATCTGCAATATACTTAAAAATGTATCCTTTGACCATATTGAATCTGAGATAAAAAGCGCCATAGCCGCCGCACGCCAGCAGTTAGTAATCCACCGATTTAACTCTACCAAAAATGAAAACGGTCTTGATGATTTTGCGGCAACTTTGGTTGGAGTTGTCTATCACCAAGGCAAGGGCATATTTTTTCACATCGGTGATGGTGCCGCATTGTCGCTCCATCCTAACAACGAATTTCGTCTTTCTCGTCCTGAAAACGGCAATTTTTCTTGTGAAACTTTTTTCTTCACCCAATCTTATTGGAAAGCCAACTTACGTTTCACCCGTCTTTCTCAACCAGAGATAATGTTTTTGATGTCTGACGGGGTCACTTCCTTTGCTTTTCAACCGGATTTTCAAAACATCGAAACCAAATTTATCACTCCGATTAACGACTTTTTATTATCTGAGCCCAACCGTCTCAAAGCCACTCGCGCCCTGAGCAACACACTCAACACTCCGCGCGCTCAAAAAATAAATCCTGATGACAAAACTCTTGTATGGATAAAGGTGGCATAACATGACAGAAAAGCAAATATTTAATGCAGTTTATGCCGATGGCTCCTATGATAAAATCACCTTAGGAAAAATGATAAACAAAGGCGGTGCTTCCGGCAAAATTTATCTGATAGAAAACAAACCTGGCCATGTCGCCAAAATATTTCATGACACAAAAAAATCTTCGACTAACCGCCAAAAACTTCAGGCAATGCTGTTAAACAAACCTGATTTCTTGTCAACCAAGGTCAATGAACAAGATTTTATTCAAATTGCTTGGCCGGAAGCTTTGCTTGATGATGAGCGCGGATTTTGTGCCGGCTATATTATGCCGCTTATTGATATGGACAAAGCTGTTTCGCTCGATCACCTTATGCAAAAAGCCGTGCGCCACCGTCTAGGTTTATCCGAAAATTATGCCTATCGTGTTTTTGCCGCCTACAATGTCGCACTGATGATTAATGCTCTTCACAAATGCGGGCACTACATTGTCGACCTAAAACCATCCAACATTTATGTATATAAAGAAAATATGCTGGTGGCAATTGTCGATTGTGATGGTTTCTCAATCTCCGGAAACAACACCAAATATCCGGCCGAATTTGTTTCGGAAGAATACATATATCCCGAAGGCATGAACCTGAGCTGTGCCGAAATGGGCGAGCAACAAGATTTGTTTGCTTTAGCTGTGGTAATCTTTCGCTTGCTCAACAATGGCATTCATCCTTTTTCCGGCACCCCAAAAAATTCTGACGCACCCATGCTCACCATCCAAGAGCGCATCACTCAATACCACTATGCCTATGGGCTGTGGCCTGATGATTATCAATATCCGCACCCTTACAGCATTCACCAATATTTTAACAAAGAAACTTTGGAATTATTTGAACGCGCTTTTTGCAAAGATTGTCAACGTCCCACCGCTTTCGAATGGCAGGAACATCTTTGGAAGATAATGCACTCCTTAAAAAAGTGTCATAACAATCCCGACCATGCTTATTTTACCTCCAAAGGCTGCGGTCTGTGCATGATTGAAAACAAATTTCGTCACAACATTGATGAATTGAAAAAACAAAAACAAGAGCCGGAAACTCTGCGCGGCATTGAAATTAAGCAAATGAAAACGGAAGAAGTCCAAAAACAAAAAGAAATTCTGCGCCAACAAAACAGCAAAATGCGCCTGTTTTTCAGCGGAATACTCATAATTTATCTGGCTTTTTTTGCCTTGTCATACAAAATATTACAACCCTTACAAAATATCCTGTCTCAAATCGGTTTAGGTTTCCAATTCTTAATTTTGATATTTTTAACATTCGGACTGAATCGTTTATTCAAATACGGCGCACGAAAAAATATCAAACCGTTACAAAACAAAATCATCAGCAACGCTTTGCAAACTTATGCTTTAATTTGGTTGATTATCGCCCTGATTCTCACCAACGATCTGCCTTTAAATTTATTTGAATTAGCTCACTAAATTTAATCTATAATTTCATCAGGATATACACCGAAAAGGCTTTGTCTGGGCATCCATCCCTGATACTGTGCAAATTGCACCAAACAAAAACCATTTTCCGCCGGACATTTCTTCACCTCACCAATAACCTCATCCTCAATACGAGCTATCACTTTTGACTTATAGCTATCCTTGGCATAAAGATTATTCTCTCCGGCCGCAATCACTTTTACAAATCTTTTTTTATTGAGCATTTGCGCCTTTATCCAGCTTTCTGAGCCTTGCCAATCTCTGATACGACGCCAATCTTCATACTCAGAAATCACCTCAACCGGAGCTGACTTTTGCGAATACACCCACTCTATCGGATACTTAACTCCGGGGCCAAAACGGGCATAAACCTTATCCGAACGCAATGATACAAACCGTGGCAAAGAATTGCCATCCGAGCTTTTTGATTTGTTCTCACTCGCAGTTGCCGCCAACACCCCGGCAGCAGCCAACACAATCAAAATGAGCAAAATTCTTTTCATTGCATATGCCTCTTTTTCTTATATCTTTTTTTATCTTTAGGTCTTATTATCTCAATATAATGTGAATAAATGGTAAAAAAGGAGTCAAAAAAATGAAAATAATTGAAGTAGCCCAAGAGCTGATGAAATTTCGCACCGAAACCGGAAACACAGAAGAAATTAATGAGGCAATGAAGTATATCAAAAACATGATGACGCTGATTGGCGCAAAAGTTGATATCTTTACCAAAAAAGATACGGCTCCGGTTATCTTTATCCGCAACAAAAATTCTCTTGATTTAGATGCCCTCATCTTGGGTCACATTGATGTAGTGCCGGCTGAAGATAAAATGTTTAAGCCGGTTATAAAGGGAGGCAAACTTTATGGTCGCGGTTCGTTGGATATGAAATCTTTTGCCGCCGTAGCCCTAAATTCCATGCAATATGTGATTGAACATAAATTGCCCTTAAAGTTCGGGATAATTCTTTCATCCGATGAGGAAAAAGGCTCTAAAGGCACCAAAGCATTTTTGGAGAAATACGCCAAGATTAAAGCTGATGTGGTTTTGGATAATGATGTCGGCGGCGATATTACCAAGCTGATTGTCAAATGCAAAAATCCGGTTTTTGTTAAAATTAAAACTCACGGTAAGGAAGCACATGGTTCACTGCCTTGGGATGGTGTTGATGCCAACGAGCTGATGTTTAAGGTGTTGGAAAATGTCCGCAAGTTTTATCCGGCTTATGATTTGAATGGAAAAAAACCGCGTAACAAATGGGTTGATACTTTGCATATCGCCAAAATTGAAGGCGGCAAGGTTGCCAATATTATATCAGATTATTGTGAAGCTTTGTGCGATGTACGTTTGGTCGAAACTTCTAAATTGGCTGATTTGAAGAAGAATTTGGATAAAGCCATGATTAAAGGAGCCGAATATGAAATTGTATCAGCCAGCACACCGGTGGTGATGGATGAGAAAAATCCGCATATCGTTGCCTATAAAAAATTGGCAGAGAAAATTTTAGGTAAAAAACTCAAATTTGAATATGAGGGTGGCGCTACCGATGCCAGAGAATTTGCCGTGCGCGGTTCAACTGTAATCATGCACTCCGGATCCGGCGAAGGAATGCATGCCTCCGGTGAATATGTTGAGACGGCTTCAGTTGAAAAATTGGCCGAAATTCAAATTCAGTTTTTACAAAATCTTGCTTGCAATAAAAAATAATGCGGCTATAAAATAGGCGCATAAAGCCGGCGTAGCTCATCAGGATAGAGCAACAGTTTCCTAAACTGTGGGTAGTGGGTTCGAGTCCCGCCGCTGGCGCCAATAAAAAACTCCACCTCGTGTGGGGTTTTTTATTGGTTCCTTGTGGAGGGGTCGAAGCCACGAAAAGTGGGTTCGAGTACAAGCGAGAGGCACACGGGAGTGTGCCG
>CACWSG010000006.1:108998-151348 GCA_902763535.1 uncultured Pseudomonadota bacterium
CACACGGGAGTGTGCCGCTGAGCTTTAGGCGAACGAGCGCCGTCAACGAAGCGTAAGCGAAGTAGTCCCGCCGCTCCACCTCGTGTGGGGTTTTTTATTCTTTACTTTTTCTTGAATAATAGATTCTCTTGTGCTAATATCCACGCAAAATCAACCTTTTTGAAAGATAATACAATGAAAAAAATTCTTGTCTTAAATTCCGGTTCGTCATCTCTAAAATATCGCTTATTTGCCTTTGATAACAATCAATCACAGCTTTTGGCCAAAGGTTTGGCTGAGCGTATCGGCATTGGCAACTCAACCTTAACTTTTCAAATCACCAATCAAGATAAACAAAAATTTGCGCTTGATTTGCCCAACCATGAAGCAGCTTTGCAAGAAATTTTCAAATTGCTTTTAGGAAGTGTTTTAAATTCATTGGATGAACTTTCCGCTGTCGGACATCGTCTCGGTCATGGCGGTGAAACATTTAAACAATCAACTATCATAACCCAAGATAACATTGCACAAATCCGCGAAGCCCAAGAACTGCTTCCTTTGCATGGCAAAGCTTTTATGTTGGGCATCGAAGCTATGCAAAAGCTGCTGCCTAATATTCCGCAAGTTGCCACTTTTGACACGGCTTTTCACCAAACCATGCCCAAAGAGGCTTTTCTCTATGCTCTTCCCCAAGAACAATATACCAAACACAAAATCCGCCGTTATGGTTTTCACGGCACATCACATTATTATGTGTCCCGTGAATTACAAAAATTAATGCCCTCGGCGCATAAAATTATCACTTGCCACCTCGGTTCAGGCGGTTCAATCACCGCCATCAAAGATGGCAAAAGCATTGACACATCTTTGGGCTTTACCGGCACATCAGGGATAACTATGGGAACAAGGTGCGGCGACATTGACGGATTTGTTCCGCTTTATATTATGCAATCCCAAAACAAAACAGCCGATGAAGTTCATCTCATGCTCAACAAAGAGTGCGGATTATATGCCTTATCGGGAGGCTATTCTGACAGTCGTGATGTTGAAGATCGTTACCTTGCCGGCGACCCTCAAGCCATTACAGCTTATGATGTATATATTCACAGCATTATCAAATATATCGGTGCCTATGTGGCGGTTCTAGGCGGTGTCGATGCCATAGTGTTCACAGCAGGAATTGGTGAGAATTCGCCGCTCTTGCGCCAAAAAGTTTGCGAAAAATTGGCATATTTGGGGGTTAAACTTGACCTGCAAGCCAACGACATGAAAGGTCAAACCAAAGAAATTTCCACTCCTGACAGCAAGGTCAAAATTTGGGTAATTCCCACAGATGAAGAATTGGTTATTGCTGAAGACACCTACAAGTTGACGGCTTAATTATTCCTCAAAAAAGGCTCAAAACTTTGAGCCTTTTTTTTTATTTTTTATGTTCTATTTGTAAAAAATCGGATTGTTTCCCTAACTTTTCCAGCATATTTGCTATCTCTTTTGCCGGATCGGCACTGCTAAACAATTTGGCTGTAAATTCCACCGGGTCAATTTGCTCCGTCAGCTGCTTAGCAGCTGCCTCAGCAAACACTCTGCGAAATGCATCTTGCATATCATCTTTTTGATGTTGTGTCTTTTCGCGAAAATGTCGATAACATTTGCGCTGAAATCTGGCAAACTCATAAACTTGGGAACCGCCGCGCCTGAAATTAATATCGTCATCCAAATAAATACCCTTATAATCAGCAAGTCCCATAAGTCCGCGACCTTTGTTGTCGCTGTATAACATCCATTCAAACACCAAATTTTCGCTTAAAACGCCATCCAAAACTTCTCGCCCCATAGCTCCGAAGTTTACAATCATATTGCCGTTTTTATTGCGTTCTACCCTTATATTATCTTCAAAAAATTCTTTGGTATATACTTTGCGCGAAAAATTTTTAGTCAAAGCAACTGCCAACGACAAAGCGACCAATCCTTTTTTTAGCTCTTCACCTGATTTATAAAAAATTTTACGCGGATCACGCAAAACTTCCGCATCATCTTCCACCTGCATAACCGCAAATTGATTAAGCTGATTCAGCAATCTTTTTTCTTCATCGCTCAACTCAAGATTGCTGACAATTTCACAATTGACAGCTTGCCCTATAAAATCATCCAATACTTTTCTTTCCGCATTATTCATTTGCAAATCCCTTTCGGCTTATTGCAATATAATACATTATTTTACTATTTATGTAAACATATCTTTAAAACTATGACCAATGTCTAAATTTTTATTTTTTTCGCTTGAGTTTTTAAGAGTTTCGCATTAGCCTGAAAAGTAGAACAACCGATGATTGTTCTGGGGTGTGACAACCTCTTTTCACGCGTCAAAATAGTGTAAGACGTTAAATTTTACACGCCTAACGGTTATTTAAACAAATGACTGGAAGGCGGTAAAATAAGCCTTTGCGGTCAATATACCGCACTATCTCGTGAAAATAGTTGTCAACTTCCAGTCGCCTTCATCAGGCGGCTTTTTTTTTAATATTTAGAAAAAAGGAAGTTTGAAAAATGAATAAGAAAATTGCTTTAGTTTCAATTTTGGCTTTGACCGCATGTGGGACAATTTTTAACGGCACCAGCCAAGATATGAGTTTTGATTCCAATGTTAAAGGTGTAACTATCTACATCAACGGGGTAAAGGCCTGTAAAACTCCTTGCGTTTATCCGATTGACCGCTCATCGTCAACTGTGGTTGCCGTTGCCAAAAAAGATGGTTATGAAGACCAACAACAAATCTTAAAATCATCTTTAAGCACCGCATCAATTCTCAACTTGACTTTTTGGCCCAGTTGGCTGACCGATGTGGCAACCGGCGGTATGTGGCAATATAGTCGTGACGGAGTTTATATCGATATGGAAAAACCTGCAACTAAACACGCCGAATTGCAAAAAATCAAAAAAGCTGTGGCAACCCGCAGATTCGCGCTTTATAACTATGGTGAATTGAAAATTGAAGCCGCTAAGGGACAACAAGGTGAGTATGTTACCGCTATTTCAGCTTTGATCAACCAAAGTCCGCAACAAACAATGTCGATTATCAATCAAGCTCAAAATGAAGTCCATTTAGCCCATTTACTGACCGAAATTAAATAACAGCAGCTCGCTTTCTCTTTAGCGCGATACCTAAAAAACCGCGGAGAACGGTTTAGATAGAGTTAAAATAAGAGGGGATAAAATTTTAGTGTAGATAGACCTACATGAATTTTATCCCCTCGCGATTTTGGCTCTAGATGAGCCGTTATACGCAGTTTTTATTTTAGTCTTTGACTTTAGGCTCTATGCGCATGCAGTAGAACGATCTCCATACAAAGATCAAGCCCAAAACAAAGAAGGCAATTCCTAACCCCATTGATACACACTTCGGAGCGGATACGGCCATTTCAACTGCCAATAATCCGAACAAAGTGGTAAATTTAATAATCGGGTTCAAAGCCACTGATGAAGTATCCTTGTAAGGATCACCAACGGTGTCGCCTACAACTGATGCATCATGCAGCGGTGTGCCTTTTTCGTTTAAGTCAACTTCAACCACCTTCTTGGCATTATCCCAAGCACCGCCGGCATTAGCCATATACAAGGCTTGGAACAAACCAAATACTGCAATTGAAATCAAGTAGCTGGCAAACAAGTTTGCATCAAAGCAAGCAAAAGCAATCGTAAACGAGAAGATTACGATAAAGATATTGAACATACCTTTTTGTGCATACAATGTGCAAATTTGAACAACTTTCTTGGAATCTTCAATCGAAGCAGCTTTAGCTGTATTAAGTTTAATGTGTTTCTTAATATAGTTAACTGCACGATATGCACCGGTCGAAACCGCCTGCATTGAAGCACCCGAGAACCAGAAGATAACCGCACCACCTAAGATGATACCGAACAAAACTTCCGGATCCAGCAAGTTGAGTTTCAAGTTTAACAACAAGATGATTGAGAAAATCATGGTTGTCGCACCGATAACCGCAGTACCGATCAAAACCGGTTTTGCCGTAGCCTTAAAGGTGTTACCGGCAGAGTCATTGGCTTCCAAGTGATGTTTACCTTTTTCAAAGTCAGGTTTGAAACCATATTGGCTCTTAATTTCTTTCTCAATGCCTTTAATGTTCTCAATTTGTGACAATTCGAATACAGATTGAGCATTATCGGTAACCGGACCATAACTGTCAACAGCGATAGTAACCGGACCCATACCGAGCATACCGAAAGCAACCAAACCAAAGGCAAACACTGTCGGATAAACCATAAATCCATCTAAGCCGGTGCGTGCAGTGAAATAAGCAACTGCCATCAAACCGACCATAACCAAACCTTGCCAGAAAGCTGAGAAGTTACCGGCAACAATACCGGAAATGATGTTCAACGAAGCACCGGCCTCGCGTGAAGCATTAACAACTTCTTCAACATGCTTTGACTTGGAAGATGTAAAGATTTTGGTAAATTCCGGAATCAAAGCCGCGGCCAAAGTTCCGCAAGAAATGATAACCGAGAGTTTCCACCACAGGTTGGCATCCAACCCGCCGATCATAACATAAGATACACCAAATGTTACAGCGATAGAAATCAATGATGTCAACCAAATCAAGCTGGTTAAAGGTTTCTCAAAATCAAATGACTTTTTGTTGCCAAAAACAGCCTTCGAGCAAATTCCGTTCAACCAATAGGCAACGATAGAAGTCAAAATCATCAACAAACGCATGGTAAAAATCCAAACAATCAAGCGAGCTTGAATATCAACGCCATTGGCCATCAATACCAAATCGCCGTTGTTGGCATACATCATGCCGGCACCTAAAACGATAAAGCTAACCAAAGCCACACCGGTAACACCGTATGTCTCAAAACCATCAGCGGTAGGTCCGACTGAATCGCCGGCATTATCACCGGTACAGTCAGCAATCACACCCGGGTTACGAGCATCGTCTTCGTCAATCTTGAAAATGATTTTCATCAAGTCAGCACCGATATCGGCAATCTTGGTAAAAATACCACCGCAAATACGCAAGGCTGAAGCACCGAGCGATTCGCCGATAGCAAATCCGATAAAGCAAGCACCGGCATTTTCTTTGTCAACAAAGAGCAAAATTGAAATCATCATAATGAGTTCAACGCAAACCAACAAAACGCCGATTGACATACCTGAACGCAAAGGCAGGTTCATAACCGGATAGGGTTTGCCTTTGAGCGACATAAAGGCAGTGCGAGAGTTGGCATAAGTATTGATTCTCATACCGAACCAAGCAACTGAGAACGAGCCCAAAATACCCAATACCGACCAACCCAAAACTGTCATAACTTTTGGCAGCGGTGTGTGGTTCAAATAGTAGAAATAGTAGAAAATACAAGCTGCAATGAATACCTCGAGCAAAACCAACAATTTGGCTTGCTGGCGCATATAGGTTTTGCAAGTTTCATAAATGGTATTGGAAACTTTCAACATAGCCTCATGTGCAGGCAGCTTTTTAATACCGAAAAATTCGCACAATCCGAACAGCATTCCGAATGCGCAAAGTCCCAAGCCATACAACAAAATCTGTGAACCCGTAATCGAGTAACCGAAAATGTCATAAGCTACATCCAAAGACGGAACTTTCAAATCCATCTCGGAAGCAAATGCAGCATTAGCTGTTGCCAAGAGAATAGCTCCAGCCCATGCACTTACTTTTTTTAAGTTTATCATTTTAGATTCCTTAATAGTTTAAACACAAATACAAACATAGCCCGAAGCACCTTTAAAACAAGGTTTATCGATTCGCTATATTATGACCCAAATCATACTCAGAAGAGTCTAAAAAATCAATTAAATAAAACAAACTTTGTTAGATTCTTTTTCACACTATCGTCAGCGCAAAAATTCCCGATACAACATAGAAAACTATTCCGCTCTTATACATACTCGCCACCTTAAAGTCAGCCTTTGACGGCATGGCGTTTTCAATAATCACCGTTTGCAACAATATATAAAGTATACAATTAACTAAAGTCGGCTTCATCTCCGGCAACAAATAACGATTGATATAAAACCCGATTGGCAACAGCAACAGTGGTGCCAAGGCGGAAGGTACCGCATTATAAAAAGTTACATTGCGAAACCCGACACTGCCCATCACATAACCCTCTATACTCCTTTGCGGCAAAATCTTAAAATTGCACGGTCGGGCATTCAGTATCAGACCTATCGTAAAATGCATCAATTCATGCAATAATGTACCGGGAATATTGATTAGAGCTGCCCAAAACATAGAACGATAAGTATAATGTTTCAAATGCATCAACCCGATTACCAATAAAATCAGGAAAAATCGATTATTAAAAAAAGCATCTAAAAATTCCGCAGAGTTGAGATAGTTCCACCACATCTCTATTTTCATCTGCCTAACAGAAAAAATATCCCCCATCCTACCTCAAACTATAAAGTCCGACCACATAAGTATTCATCAGCAATTTACACAAATTGCGCCGATTAAGGCCTGATTTTTCTCTTAGCTTATTACCCAATAAATAACCGCTCAAAGCAAACAAGCTCATCTCCAAAACTTTTATCATCATGCGCTTTTCTTTGGCACTTATATCACCAATCAAATCCACCGCTTGCAAACAAATAAGCATATCAATTTTTTTAATGATTCGTGCCTCTGCTATTGTGCTCTTAGCTGCACCGGTTGATAAATGACGATTGTATAACAAACTCCACAAATTCGGATTCGCTATAATATAAGCAGCCAAAACATCGGCATAGCGATTAAGATTATTGAATGCATTTTTGCTCATGCTTACTTTTTTCATCTGCTCGTACAATTCTTCCAAAGTCATGGCATTTTGAATGGCAATATAATTATCCATCGTGCCGAAAATACTATAAATCATACCGACCGAAGAATTGGATTTCAGCGCCAATTTGCGCGCACTCAAAGCCTTTATGCCGCCTTCGGCTACCATTTTGCGCCCCACCGCCACCAATGTCTTTTTAATTCTGTTGTGCACAAAATTCTTCAATCTCTCATCTTTGGTCTCAAACATAAAATCAATCCCAACTTTTCAAATAAAAAAAATTGCAAATATCACAAACTTATGCTTATATTAAATATATTAGTAACAGGTTCAATTTAATTTTGCAACATAACACAAGGATATTTAACAATGAAAAAAGTTATAATGGCTGTAATGGGTATGTTTTTAATCTCCAACGCTGCTGCCGAAGATGATTATACTTCCTCCAATTTGTTGTTTGACGATTCCGATATAATAGTCAGAGCCGAAACCTCTGCCGATCAATCCCAAGGTGCAAACGAACAATCAGAAGAACAAGCCGTAAGTTCGGCCAAAGCCTTGTTAAAACAAACTCCTCGCAAATTAATCGGCGAAGATATTCCGGCTTTTAATTCAATCAAAAAAAATTTAAGCCAAACCAATTCTGCTCAAACTTTTCCTGCTCCCTTCGGGCTGTTATGGAATGCTTCAGTTGCAACAACCCGCAACCAAGGTGTTGTGCTGGATTTTGTTGAAATAAAAGATCATCCTAATTCTTATCAGGCTTCTCGTCTGCCCAAAATGGTCGATTTTTTTGACCGCGTATATTTATCTTTTGGTGATACTGACGAGCTTTATCGCATCTTAGCATATTCCCAACTTGTAGATGATGATGCCTCTGCAAATAAAATTCTGACTTATTATAAAACTTACTCTGAATATCTGAATAAAAAATATGGCAACATGAAACAAGAATTCACTCCGGCAAAAGTCGCTAAAAAAGTTAGAAATGCCCAAGGCAAGGAAACCATCACCGAAGAAGATGCTCCTATCGGCAATCCTGAATTTTTAACCCAGCTTGAAAACGGCACTGCTGTTCTGTTTTCAACCTATCACAATGACAAAATTGAAGTAACTTTAAGTATTAGTGTTGACGGCGACCAAAAAAGCTATATAGTCATAGACTATTCTAACCTGCAAGTTATCAAACAACAGGAAAATTCGACAATCGACGCACTATAAGAACTGGACGGCACAATGAAAAAAATTGCTTTTAGCGGGGCATCCGGCAACGGCATAAGTCCTCTTGAACAAATCATGCTTCACTTAGGCTATCAGGTTTACGGCTCCGATAAGAGCTTTGATCTCGGCAAGGATTCCGCTCGCCTGCGAGCACTTAAAAGTGTAGGTCTAAAAATCGTTCCTCAAGATGGTTCCATGATTACTCCGGATATTGAATATTTGTGCGTTTCAGCCGCCATTAATCAAGATAATCCCGATGTTTTGGCCGCCCGTCAACTTGGTATTCCCATCAAATTTCGCTCCGATTTGTTGTTAGAAATCCTCTCTTCATATCGCTATGGTGTGGCGGTTGGCGGCACTGCCGGCAAAACGACAGTAACTGCTATGATAGGTTACATTTTGGATGTCTTAGGCAAAAAACCCTGCATGATTAATGGCGGAGCCCTGTGCAACTATGCCGAGCGCCCCGGTATTCCCAACTACATATACAATGATGGAGAGATTTGTGTTATTGAAGCTGATGAAAGTGATGGTTCAATTCAAAAATATCATCCCTATGTCGGACTGATTACTAATATTTCGCATGACCATACTTCTTTGGAAAAATTGTTTTCTTATTTCAGCACTTTTGCGGAACATTCTCAAAATTTGGTTATCAGCTTAGACTTTCCCAATCATGCTAAAATTACTCACCCTCATTTAACGACCTTTTCCCTCAACAATCCGCAAGCAGATTTTTTTGCAGACGAGATCGTGCTTAACAGTGACTCAATCAACTACCGCCTGCAAGGCAAAAATTTCACTTTGCCGTTGATTGGCAAATTTAATGTCGCAAATGCTTTGGCTGCTATTGCCGTATGCTCAAAATTGGGAATACCTGCCCACGATTCGGCCAAAGTTTTAGAAGGATTCTATGGAGTAAAAACCCGTTTGGAAAAAGTCGGCACCACTAATGGCATTACCGTTTATAATGATTTTGCTCACAATCCCAGCAAAATTGAAGCCTCACTTTTGGCCTTAAAATCCGGTGGCGGTCGCATTATTGCCATGTATCAACCGCACACTTCATTTTCAGCACGCAACACCGGCGAAGAAACTGCTGCCGTCATCGCTCGCACCCTCGCGCCTGATGATATTATGCTGATGCAGGAAATCTATGAAATAGCACCTCAGGATACTGATGTTTCATCACAGAATATCATCAACCTTATCCGCCAAAACGGACATTCAAATGCTTTTTACTCAAAATCATATACCGATACACTTGATTACATCAAAAAGCACGCAACCTCCGGCGATAAAATAATTATCATGGGTGCCCATGATAACGCACTGTTTGACCTCAGTTGCCTTATCTTGAAAGAACTGCAATCAGAAACCGAGTAGATTGATTACATAACTGAAATATTGCTTGTCCAAATGCCAGATTAATCCGTTATATGTGGATATGCCGCCCCATCCGCGAGAGTTGAATGCCATCATCCAACCAATCATCCACAGATTAGCCGGCGGCAAAAATACGGCACAAAACGGATACCCTACTTTGGGCAAATCTGTTTGCTTTTCATGAATCTGCGAACATACTGTATCTACATGATACCCGATAATATAACCAAATATCATACAAATAAGAATATTCATCGGCGCAAACCATTGATAGACACTGATGGCTATCATGGCTATCAACCCGAATAACGGAAAAAAATAAGGAGCTATGATAATCAACCAATTACCCTCACCCTCAAAAGACATATTACCGCCACTATCATCTGCATTAATTTTCAGCCCGTTGACCTTATGAAAAGTCAACAATGCAAAAAATGCGTGTGTCAATTCGTGAGCCAAAACTTCCATAGATGCGCGCACTGATGAATCCATCATTGTGCGAGCCACAAAAAAGAACAAAAATCCGGCAAACAATGCCCAATATTTGACACTTGCAAAATTAAAATAATCAACTGATTTAATCAAAGCCGGCAACGACAGCAGCATAAATATTGCTACCGGCCATTTAAAAAAATCGACTATCTTATCTGCAATTCGATGCATGAAGTTCCTTTATCTTTACTTTGCTACAACCACCATGGCTTCACGCAAAATTCTGTCATGAATCATATATCCGGTCTGAATTTCTGCAATTATCGTACCGCTTTCCTTGCCCTCAGTCGGCACTTCTTGTACAACTTGATGGAAGTTTGGATCAAATATTTTTCCCATAATATCCATTTTATGCACACCGAATTTATCAAAAACTTTTACCAATTCATTTTGTGTCAACTCGATTCCTTTGCGCAAGGCATTGACTTCTTCACTGTTTTCATCTTTGTTTGATGCATCTAAAGCCCTTTGCAGATTATCTGCCACCGGCAACAAATTTTTAGCAAAATCGGCCACTGCAAACTTAACACTTTTTTCCATCTCTTGCTGACAACGTTTCTTGATATTTTCCGCATCAGCATAAGCTCTCAGAAAATCATCCTTAAGCTTTTTATTTTCTTCCATAATCTTTTCAATATCGATTTCAGGTGCCTCATCGCACTCCTCATCACCGATTTTGGCATCTTCAAGTTGCTCTTCGTTTTCTTCGATATTTTCTACATTTTCTTCATTTGACATTTTTTTATCGTCGTTCATCACTTTTTCTCTTTAAATTATTTCAGAAACCATTTATATATATTTATAACTAAATATTTAGTAACTAAATTACCTCAAGTCAAGAGCAAGATGCGTTCCTTGATTTCGGTTTAACGAAAGACCAAAGATCATGCCAAAATCTCCTGTGCGTTCCGACATCCTAACCTGTACCACATTTTTGCCGGAAACATTTAACAAGAAGAAATTTTCCCTAACTTATCAGGTTCCTTCAACACCTTACGCTTTGGAATTGCAAAATCTTGGAAAAAATCAATGTCTAGGTAAATCTGATTGGCCGACACCTGAAAAAATCAATGGTTGGATGTTGTCTGCCGAAACAGCAACTTTTATGAAAGCCGGCGGACTTGGTATGATTGCTTCCGAATTGCCGGATATTTTTAATTTGAAATATGGCATAAATAATGAAAATCTCAAAGTCGTAACCCCTATGTACATTGGTGATACCGGCAAAAAAAGTGCCCATTTGGATGGTCCTGTTTATCATGGATCCGAGCATTGTGAAATAACTGTAAAAAAAGAACAAACCATTACCGTTCCTTTCATCAGCCAACCTAATTCTGAAGAATTTACCGACTATCATGTCGATATTTATACCGGGCACCATGACAACACTGACTACATTTTTTTGAAATGTGATCAATTTTTTAGCATTGACCCTCATAAAAAAAATCCTCCGGCCCAAGACGGTTGCTATATTCTAAACAAAAACGGCGTCAACGAAGTAGAACGTTTTGCCTTTTTCTCCAAGGCCGTTTACACCATGATTTTTAACCTCATCGGACAAAAAGATTGCCCCAACATCATCATTGCCAATGATTGGCACAGCGGAGCCATTTCCGGACTGACTAAATATCTGCCCGTGGCTTTGGCCGAAAAAGGCCTTATTGATGAGCAAAAATCTGATTTGATTCGTTCAATTCCGATTATCCATATCGCCCATCACCTCGGCTATCAGGGCTGGGACTATGAAAACACTGCACGTCTTTTGAATTCTCTTTATGGTGAACATACGGCTTTTATCTTTAAGAATGCCAAAGCTATCAAAAACTCCAACCGCCGCGCCACCAACACTCTGATAGTTCATGATTGCTATAACCAAGCTTCGTGTAATTTTCATTTAGCCGATCGTGTAATAACCGTTTCAAAAAACTATTCCGAGGAAGTCTCTAAGGAATTAGGATTCGGCTATGATTTCCGCGACATCTTAAAAATTCGCAAAGATCACCGCACATTTTTTGGTATTGTTAACGGCTACAACAAACAACTTATTTCTCCGAACGCCGATAAAATTCGCTGCATAAATGAATATTTTGGCGATACCGAATTTCAGGTATTTGATTCTGCTTCGCTGGACAACAAACTTAAAAACAAACAAGAGTTCATCAAGTTGATTTCGCGTATAGCTAAAGACAGCGAATACAAAAACAAAGTCATCCCTTTGATTAACACCTACAAATTTGCTGATATATCATCTTCTATTAAAGATGTCTCAAAAGTTCCGGTTGTTTGTGCCACCTCACGTTTGGTCGAACAAAAGGGCTATGATGTTGCCGCTAAAGCTATTTTAGCATGGACACAAAAATATGTTGATGACAATTTTGAAATGCCGATATTTGTACTGGGTGGTGCTGGCAATGTTGAACTATTTAAAATGCTCACTGACCTTAAAGACAAAATCAGCAAAATCAGCAAAAAAATTGCTGACCGCATTTTTGTATTTCATGGTTATAAAGACCAGTTTGCCTATGCTGTTCAGTTAGCTTCAGACTTTTATATGATGCCTTGTCGCTTTGAACCTTGCGGACTTACACAAATGGAAGCCATGGCCAAAGGTGCTTTGCCGATTGCGATGTCAACCGGAGGATTGGTAGATACTATTGAAGATCATGTTGACGGATTCCGCACCGAAGTATTTTTCAGTGAAGATCGCCATGTATATGGATCAAATATCAATGCTCGCAGGCTGAAAAACAATATTAACGCTTATAATGAGACTTTGGAAAATGCTCTGCTGACTTTTTATGAACTGCCCAACCTCATATCGGAAATGCAGCGCAACGCCATGAACAAAGATTTCAGTTGGGATGTCAAAGACGGTTCTTTGGAAAAATACTACAATCTGTTGAAAACCGGACACTTATAAATTTTGGAGAAACAAATGCGTAACAATAACCGCGCAAATGATCAACTGCGCAATATTGAATTTATTCCATCTTTCAACCCTTATGCCGAAGGTTCTTGCTTGGTTAAATATGGCAACACTCATGTTATCTGTACAGCCAGTGTTGATGAGCACGTCCCGTCTTGGCTCAAAGAAGAAGAAAAAGGTTGGATAACCGCCGAATATGCCATGTTGCCTCGCGCTACCCAAACCCGCACTCAACGCGAGAGCAAAAAACCATCCGGACGCACTCAGGAGATTCAAAGACTTATCGGGCGTTCGTTGCGTGCCGTAGTTGATTTGGAAAAAATGAAAGGCATTTGTATTTATATTGATTGCGATGTAATTCAAGCTGACGGAGGAACACGAGTTGCTTCAATATCCGGAGGATTCGTTGCTCTTTATCAGGCAATTCAAAAATTACTTAAAGACAAAGTAATTTCTCAAAACCCGATACGCGAATTTGTTGCCGCTGTTTCGTGTGACATCTGCAACGGACATCCTATATTGGATGTCGATTATTCCGAGGACTCAACCTCTCAGGTTGATATGAATTTTATCCTTACTGAAAGCGGAAAAATTGTTGAAATCCAAGGAACTGCTGAAGGTGAACCATTCACCGAAGATGAATTCAACCGTTTGTTGGAATTGGGAAAATCCGGAATTAAACAAATTGTTTTCAAACAAAAAGAGGCTCTTCAATGTTAAGCGAACTTGTGATAGCATCACACAATCAAGGCAAAATCGCTGAATTTAAAAATATGCTTTCTCCCTTGGGAGTCACTGTTTATTCGGCCGCCGAACTAAATCTTCCTGATGTTGAAGAGACCGGTACAACTTTTTTTGAAAATGCTCAAATCAAGGCTGAGGCTCTTTCTTCTTTGACCGGAAAGCCCTGTTTGGCCGATGATTCCGGTTTGTGCGTACACACACTTAATAATGCTCCCGGTGTCTATTCAGCTCGTTATGCACCAAACCGCAATTTTGATTTAGCTATGACTAAATTAATTGATGAGCTCAAATCAAGCGGCTCAACTGACTGGAGCGCTCATTTTTCTTGTGTCCTAGCCCTTAAAATTCCCCATCAACCAACCCGTTTTTATGAAGGGCGGATTGATGGCAGCATAACTCCAAATCGCCGCGGTAACAATGGCTTTGGTTATGATCCGATTTTCATTCCTCAAGGATTTAATAAAACCTTTGCCGAAATGGAAGCCGAAGAAAAAGCCGATATTTCTCACCGCGGACGTGCGGTAAAACTTTTCTTAAATAAGGAATTTAATGTCTAAAATATACAACATTTCTTCATCTTGTTGTTTTGTTGAAACATTGGCGCATAAATTGCTAAACGATTATGCGGATTCCGAACTCAATTTAGCTAAAGTTTTGATTCTATT
Source organism: uncultured Pseudomonadota bacterium (assembly GCA_902763535.1). GTDB lineage: Bacteria > Pseudomonadota > Alphaproteobacteria > RF32 > CAG-239 > CAZU01. The sequence continues at coordinate 123,219 of CACWSG010000006.1, forward strand.
ACCCAATCGCCGTGCCTGTCGTTCCCTGTCCGAAGCTTTTGTCAGACTTCACGGGATGAAACCGACTTTATTGCCGCAAATGCGAGCCATCGGCGATGTTGATGAAGATGAAATATTATTCAATGACAAATTAAATGCCGACGATTTTATGTCTGTACCTTCAGCCATCAGCCCGCTCGAACGCACTCTTTTACTAACCAAACTTATCTCAGTGCGCCATCAAGAATTTGGTATCGAGAGCGTTTCGTTGGCACAAGCTTGCAGTCTGGCTCAAGAACTTGGCAACCTTTTTGACAATGCTTCCATGCGCAACCTCAATTGGCAAAACTTGCAAAATATTGTTCCCGAGAATTATGCTGCACACTGGCAGGAAACTCTCAAATTTTTGCGTATCATAACCAACTATTGGCCTGATATTTTGGCTGAGCGCGGATTAATCGATGCCGTAAACCGCCGCGAACAATTATTGCAAAAGCAATGTGAAATATGGCAAACTAACCCACCGCAACAAAGAATTATTATTGCCGGCACCACGGCTGTTTCTCCTGCGATGAAAGAGCTGGTTAGAACGACACTTAACCTTAGCTGCGGTGAAGTTTATTTGGCCGGTTTGGATAAACTCATGGATGATGATGCTTGGGACAGCATTGATGAAACCCATCCTCAATATGAACTCAAACAATTATTAGATTACCTGCAAATATCCCGCAGCGATATAGCTGATTTGGTTACCCCTGACAATCTCCCTCGCGAACAACTAATCAGTGAAATCATGCGTCCGGCAATTTGTTCTGATAAATGGCTTAGTTTATCATCTTCCATTACTGTCGATTCCATTAATGGTTTGCATTTGATTGAAGTCGCCAACACTCGCGAAGAAGCTTTGAATATCGCCTTGATTATCCGCAACGCCCTTGAAGAACCTGAAAAAAATATTGCATTAGTAACTCCTGATCGCAACTTAGCTCGTCGTGTCTGCGGAGAATTAAACCGCTGGAATATCACCACAGATGATTCTGCCGGTATTCCCCTCAACCAAACCCCTTGGGGAATTTTTGTTCGCTCAACCATTGCTTTTGCCGAAGGATGTTCTTCCAAACATCAAATTTTATCAACCCTCAAGAGTTCTCTGTTTAGTAATTTTCAATCCATTGCCGCTATTCGTAATTTGGCTGAACGTATTGATAAAAATCTGTGGCGTCTTAAAGTTGCTGATGAGGAGGCCGAACAATTATTAGAAAAAGTTTTTGCAGCAATCCAACCGCTAAATCAGCTTATCACTCAACCAACCGCAACTTTTAGTGATTTGCTGCAACAACACCTTAAATTGGCAGAATATCTGAGTTCGCCCCAAACTGACACTTCTGATTTACCGCTATGGAGCGGTGATGATGGCAACGCCGGAGCATCTTTCGTGGCCGAATTATTGGAAAAATCCGATATAATTGGTGCAATCAATCCTGCCGATTATCCTGATATCTTAGAAAAATTAATGAGCGGTATCATGGTGCGCAACACCGCCAAAACTCATCCTCGTATCAAAATATTAGGTCCCTTAGAAGCGCGTCTGAATCATTATGATACCATAATCATCGGAGGTTGCAACGAAGGCACTTGGCCGCAAACACCTTCTGTTGACCCATGGATGTCGCGCCCGATGAAGCATGATTTCGGGCTCAATCAACCGGAACAACAAATTGGTGTAACTGCTCTTGATTTTGCCAATCTTTTAGGCGCAAAAAATGTTTATCTCACCCGCAGTCAAATGAATGATGGTGCCCAAACCATCAAATCGCGTTGGTGGATGCGATTAACTACGGTTCTGCAAGCCCTTAATATTTCTATCGACAATTTAACAGACTTTTACTTTCCTGCCTTGGGAAAAAAGATAGACCAACCATCAGTTTCCGAAATTAAACATCTCACTCCGCCGGCACCCTGTCCGCCTTTAGATGTTCGCCCGCAAAAGCTGTCAGCCAGCGCCGTTGAAAAACTTATGCGTGATCCTTATAGCGTATTTGCTGAATACATTTTGCACCTTAAGCCGCTTGATGAGCTTGATACAGTCGTTGATCAATCTGATTTTGGCAATTTGGTGCATAAAGTTTTAGAAGATTTTGCCTGTGCTAATCCGAATAAATTTCCCGAAAACGCTCGTGACATTTTGCTTTCTTTAGGCGAAAAAGCTTTTGCCCAAGCTGATTTTTCGGCCGACAAATTAGCCTTTTGGCTACCCAAATTTCAACAAATTATCGATTGGATAATTACACAAGAGCAATCTTATCGCACAGAAATATCCCGCATACACAGCGAAATTTGGGGAAGTTTGTTTTTAGAAAATCCTGCTTTCGGACGCTTTGAAATATATGCCAAAGCTGACCGTATTGATCAAACTATTGATGGCAAATATAATATTATTGATTATAAAACCGGACGCGCCCGCACTGCCAAAGAGGTCAAAACCGGATATGCTCCACAACTACCCATTGAAGCCCTGATTGCATATAATGGCGGTTTCGCTGACCTTCCCGCTGCTGAAATAAATCAACTTATGTACTGGAAATTAGGCGATAAAGTTATATCCATAAATGATGAAATAAGCCAGCTTCTTAATCACACCCAGCAACATTTAGTTGAACTAATCAAACATTTTGCCAAACCGGACAGTACTTATTTGAGCCGTCCCAACCCCAAGCATGTTCCCGAATATTCCGATTACGAACATTTAGCGCGTGTAAAAGAATGGTCGGTTAAAGATGAAGGAGACGACAATTGACCGATATCAAGCAACAAAAGCAAATGCGTATCGATTTAGCTTCGTCGCAACAAAAAAAAGCCTCTAACCCCTACCAATCGGTATGGGTAGAAGCTTCTGCCGGCACCGGCAAAACCAAAGTGCTTTCCGATCGTGTTTTGCGCCTTTTGCTTGAAGGAGCTAATCCCTCGCGCATACTCTGTCTGACCTACACCAAAGCTGCCGCCTCGGAAATGAATAATCGCATCATTGACCGCTTGGCCAAATGGGCTGTTATGGATGAGCAAAAATTAATTCAAGAATTGCAAAATCTTCCATCAAACCCCAAATTAGTCGCTCAGGCTCGTCGCTTGTTTGCACTGCTATTAGACACACCCGGCGGCATCAAAATCCAAACCATTCATAGCTTTTGCCAAGAGATCCTCAAACGTTTCCCTCTTGAAGCCAAAGTTTCACCCTATTTTGAAGTTATGGACGAACGCGAAACCGCAGAAACACTCAATCAAATCAAGCTGGACATTCTCAACAATATTCCGCCTTCTGTCGCCCAAGCCTTGAGCTATCTGACATCATCTTGCAGCGAATATACTTTTCCTAAAATAATGTCCTCAATTACTGACAACTGCAATATGTTGGAAAACTATTTCAGTTCTTTTGATAATTTTGATGCTGCAATTGACAACATATCACATTCACTTAAGCTTCCCAAAGAAATTTCCTCATCTTTTGTTCAAGAGCAATTTTGGAATGACCTGCCTCATGATGAGCTAAAAACAATAATCCAAGCGCTTGATGCCGGAACCGACAACACCAAAGAAATTGCCATACAGCTGTCTAATGCCATCAATACCAAAGATTTTGCGAGCTATCGTGCCATCTTTTTAACCAAAGATGATACACCAAAGCAAAAGCTCTTGGTCAAAAAATCTCAGGAACTTTTCCCGCAAAGCCCGCAATTATTCGAAACCGAATGCCAAAGGCTGCAACATTGTATCAATAAATTGCACAGCATCAATCTGCGTGATTCAACAGTTGCCGTACTTACCTTGGCGCGCGAAATACTCTCGCGCTATCAGCAACATAAATTTGCCCGTGCTAAAATGGACTACAATGACTTAATTTCCAAAACCAAATCTCTGCTGAGTTCGCCGCAAGTCGCTGAATGGGTGCTGTACAAATTGGATGGTGGTATTGATCATATATTGATTGATGAAGCTCAAGATACTTCGCCTGAGCAGTGGACAATAGTGCAGGCTCTTTCGCGTGAATTTTTTGCCGGATTAGGCAACAAACCTCACTCAAGTATCTTTGTGGTAGGTGATCGCAAACAATCAATATATTCTTTTCAGGGTGCTGACATCACTGAATTTAGCAAAATTCACGATTATTTTACGCAAATTTCACCTGATTTTCAGACCGTAAATATGGAAGTCTCTTTCCGCTCAACTTCGGCCATTCTTGACATGGTCAATTCGGTATTTACCAAGTCAGCCGCGGCTCAAGGCGTAGTTTCAACTGACCAAACCATTCACCATATTCCATCGCGCATTGGCGAAAGCGGTCATGTTGAGTTATGGGATGTTACCTACCCCGTTTCCGACAAAACCGGTGATGACATTTGGCTTCCCCCCATTGAGCGCATTAATGCTCAATCCGCTTCATCCTTGCTGGCTCAAAGGATAGCTGAATTAATCAAACATAAAGTAACTTCTTGCGAACTAAAAGCTGACGGCACTCCTCTGCAATACAGTGATTTTTTAATTTTGATTCAACGCCGCAATTCTTTTGCCGAAGAAATGGTTCGCGCTTGTAAAAATGCCGATGTTGCCATTGCCGGAATTGATAAAATAAACCTCAATGAACAAATTGCTATCCTTGATTTGATGGCTGCTGCAAAATTTGCTGTCCTGCCGACAGATGATCTCAATCTTTGCTGTCTGCTAAAATCTCCTATATTCGGGCTTGATGATGACGACTTATTAACTCTTTGCGCCAAACGCGGCAAAAATTCAGTTTGGCAGCAACTGCTGTCAAATCCAAAATATCAAACCACATCTTTGGTATTGCAAAAACTTTATAATTTTGCTCCCTCCATCCGTCCTTTTGAATTTTTCGATTATATATTAAACAATTTACAAGGGCGCCGCAAATTTATCGCTCGTTTAGGAACTGAGTGCGAGGACGCTTTAGATGAATTCATCAACCTAACCTTATCTTTTGAACAAGAGGCGATTCCCAGCCTGCAAAATTTTGTTGCGTGGATGCAAAACGATGATATCGAAGTAAAACGCAACCTTGAGCAAAATGATCTAAACGCCGTTCGTCTTATGACCGTACACGGATCCAAAGGACTGCAAGCACCTGTGGTAATTCTTCCCGACACAATTCGCTTCAAAACCATTAAACAGGAAGCCGGCTGGATGCAAAATGGCAACTTATTGGTCTATCCTTTGGGAAAAGAATTCTATGATGATAAATGTTCAGAACTGCAAGCTATTGCCCAAACAAAAACAACTGAAGAATACAATCGTTTGCTCTATGTTGCTTTGACCAGAGCCGGTGAACAACTATATATCTGCGGTTACAGCAACAAAAATAAACCCAACGAAAATTCATGGTATGAACTCTGCAAACAAAGCTTGAGCAAACTTGCCTCGCCTGATAATAACGGCAACATTGTCTATCACCATTCATCAGAAATACCTGTATCAAAATCATCTGCACCATCAATGACATCTTTTTCCACCACCATGCCGCAATGGATTAATCAAGACGCGCCTTTAGAGAGCAATTTGGCACGCCCCTTAACCCCATCGCACATGGAAGATATGCCGCAATCGGTTTTATCTCCTTTGCTGCAAGAAAACAATTCACGCCTATATGCTCGTGGCAATCTTATCCATAAACTTCTTCAATTTTTGCCTTCTCAAAATGTGTCCGATCGAGCGGAGATTGCTCGCACATATTTGTCATCTCAAGCCGATGATTTTTCCCCATCGGAGCAAACTAAAATTTTAAATGAAGTACTCAATTTGGTTGATTCTCCTCGATTTTCTCCTTTATTCGGTCCTAATTCTTTGGCTGAAGTGGCTCTGATGGGAGAAGTTGATGGGCGCATTATATCCGGACAAATCGATCGTTTGGTCATAACTACTGACAAAGTTATGATTGTTGACTACAAAACCAACCGCCCGGCAGCTAAAAGTTTGGAACAAGTCCCCTCCGGTTACCTCAAACAATTGCGCGCCTATAAAAAATTGGCCGCTCAAATTTACCCTGATAAAAAAATTGAAACCTACATTTTGTGGACCAACACCGCTCAAATGATGGAAATAGTCTAAAAAAAGTTTGCTTTTATTGATTTTTAACCAAACATCCCCTATATTAATAGTGAGTAGAAATTCAATTATGAGGATAATCGTTATGCAACACGAAACTTTATCACAAACAAACAGCGTATTGGTTGATGCCGGCTTGCGCAGCTATATGCAAAAAATTTATAACTACATGGCCGGCGGACTTTGCCTCACTGCCTTAGCAGCTTGGGTTGTCGCCAACACATCACTTTTGAGTGTGTTTTTTAACATAACTCCCGAAGGTGCAACACTTTCCGGCTTTGGTTGGATAGCCTTTCTCGCACCGTTAATTATGGTTTTTGCTTTTGGCTGGGTTCTCTCAAGAGGAACTTTGGCTCAGGTTCAAATGCTGTTTTGGAGCTATTCTGCCGTTATGGGTATCAGTCTCACTCCTGTATTATTGCTATACACCGGCGCAAGTTTGACCAGAGTATTTTTAATCTCAGCCGGAGCTTTTGGCGGGTTAAGTTTGTGGGGATACACCACCAAGCGCGACTTAACCGGCATGGGAGCTTTTTTACGCATGGGCTTGTTCGGATTGATTATCGCTCTGATTGTTAATATGTTTGTAAAAAGCAGCGGATTCGATTGGGCATTGTCAGTTATTGGTGTCGTTATCTTCAGCGGCTTGACTGCTTATGATACCCAAACCCTCAAAGCAATGTATCATCCAGCCGACAGTTCTGAAATTTCGGGCAAAAAGGCCATCAGCGGTGCATTACAGCTCTATCTTGATTTTATCAACTTGTTCTTATATTTGTTGCGTTTTTTGGGTGATCGCCGCTAAAAATATCCATAAGTTTAATCCCCTGAAACATCTTATTTCAGGGGATTTTTTATTTGGCATCAAAATTAATTCTGGGATCGATCAAACAATAAGTTATGTCAGAAATCAGTTTTAGTATCAATCCTATCAGCGCAAAAATATACATTGTCCCAAACACTACCGGATAATCTCGCGTCATAATTGATTGATATCCCAAAAGCCCCAATCCGTTCAGTGAAAAAATAACTTCAATCAAAAGTGATCCGGTAAACAACATTTTTACCAACAATGACGGAAAACCCGATATAACAACCAGCATGGCATTACGAAACACATGACCGTACAGCACTTTTGTTTCGCTCAAACCTTTAGCTCGTGCCGTCAGAACATAAGGTTTGTTAATCTCGTCAAGAAAAGAATTTTTCGTCAGCATGGTAAGTGATGCAAACCCGCCTATTACCATAACCGTAACCGGCAAAGTTATATGCCAAAAATAATCTTTTATTTTAGCAAAAGTTGATAATTCTTCCCAGTTATCCGATGTCAAACCATGCAGTGGAAACCAGCTCAAATAATTCCCGCCGGCAAATATCACTATCAAAGCTACCGCAAACAAAAATACCGGTATTGCCGAACCTACCACCACTAAAAATGATGTAATCAAATCAAATCGTGAGCCGTCCTCCACCGCTTTTTTAATACCCAGCGGAATTGCTATCAGATAAATAATCAAAGTTGACCATAATCCCAAAGATATTGAAACCGGCATTTTTTCTTTAATAAGCTGCCACACTGTTTTGTCCTGATAAAAACTTTTTCCGAAATCAAACATTGCATAATTTTTTACCATCAGTCCAAAACGCAACCAAGCCGGCTTATCAAACCCGAATTGCCGTTCCAATTCTTTTACCAATTCATCCGGCACCCCTGAAGCCCCCTGATATTGGCTTGAGTTTTTTGTCGTAGCCACTGTTGAGCTTTTGCTCGAAATAGCCGAGGTTGCATCCGTATTCATACCCTGATATTGCGCCAAAACATATTCAACCGGTCCGCCGGGAGCAAATTGCACAATTATAAAATTGAGTGCCAATATCCCAAGCAATGTAACCGGTATCAATAACAGCCTTTTGATAATATAATTACGCATCAATCACTCCTCAATCCACCAAGTATAAAGATCTATACCGGTCTTTATCGCACTGTGCGGACGTTTCAATTTTTTGTTATAAGCAATTCTTTCATGCGGTGAATACCAGTGCGGAATAAAATAATATTCGTTCATAATCACCCGATCCAAAGCCATGGCATAAGCCTTAAAATCATCAAGTTCTTGTGCCTCGACCAATCCATTGACAATTTCATCAACAACCTTATTTTTAATCCCTAAAAAATTATAGGAACCCATTATATCAGCTGCCGCCGAACCCCATATTTCCTTTTGCTCATTTCCCGGCATATTACTTATGCGATAAGATAAAATTGCCATCTCAAAATCAAATTTATCCAAGCGATTCTTAAACACATTAACTTCTAAATTGCGAAAAGTCATCTTCACACCGATTTTAGCCAAATTGCTGATAAATGGCAGCATCACTCTTGTAAAAGTTGAGCCGTTTGCCGCATTACTCAACACTTCAATTTCCAAAGCCTCACCTGTTTGCAAGTTAGTCATTTTACCATCTACAAAATCATAACCGGCTTCTCGTAACAAACTAACCGCTTTTTTCAAATTTTCTCTTTGCTTTTCCGCCGTAGAATTATCCGGCAAACTAAAAGGTTGATCAAATATATCTTTGGGTAAATATTTTTTATATTTTTCCAAAATTCTTTTTTCTTTGCCTTGCGGCTTTGTTACTGCTGCCATATCTGTGTTGCTGAACACACTATAAATACGCTTATATTGGTTATAAAATAATTTTTCATTTGCCCAGTCGAAATTAAAAGCCAAACTTATGGCCTCACGAACTCTGCGATCTTGCAACTTAGGCAATCTTGTATTAAACCCAAAAAATTGCAAAACCGCCGGATTGCTATGAGCAATCTCTTCTTTGATTATTGTACCATCGGCAATTTTTTTGTGATTATACCCGCTTGCCCAAATCTTGGCAATATACTCCTCTCTGGCATCAATACTTCCGGCAAACAGCGCTTGCAAAGTAACGGTTGTATCCTGATAAAAATCAAAACGAATAACATCAAAATTAAAAAATCCGCGTCTGGTAGGCAAATCTTTAGCCCAATAATCATCTCGACGTCGCAACTCGACAAATTTATTCGGCTCAAATTTTGCAATAGTATAGGCACCAGTGCCCAAAGGCGGAACCAATGTCGGAGTTGCAAAATCTTTACCAGCAAAATCTTTGGCTGAAAATATTTTGAATTGTGTCAAAATAAGCGGCAATTCACGATTTTTAGTGCCTTTCTTAAAATAAAAACGCACATGATAATCACTTATTTTTTCCACCCGATCAACATCGGCATAATATATCTTATAAAAGGGCGATCCTTTTTCCAACAAAGTTTTAAAACTAAAGATAACATCATCCGCCGATACTGCAGATCCGTCACTGAATTTAGCCTTTTTATTAATCATAAACCCGACAAAACTACCATCTGGACTTATCTCAAATTTTTCTGCCAACAACGGATAAGCCGTTGCTTGATCATCAACCGGAGAATATCCCAAACTCTCTAGCGTCAAATCAGCACTATCACTAAATGCTATACCGCGGAATATATAGGGGTTAAAATTATCAAAACTGCCATAAGCCGGCAAGACAACCTTACCATGCTTGGGAGCTTTTGGATTAACAAAAGAAAAATTGCTAAACCCGCTATGATACTTCGGTTGTCCATACATCGACAGTGCATCAACCCAAACAGCTTGAGCATCAACAATCCACAACCAACAAACTGCAATTGCCCATAAATTACTTTTTATAATTTTGGACATCGGCCCAACCGCCAAAGGGATAGGTTAAATCATCAACTTTATCTTTTTGCTCGGCAGCTGCACCTGCTGTTTGCCATTCTTTCTTCAAAGCATCAAGAGTTTTTTGGGTTTCCGAAAGACTCTCAGGATTACTTAAAAAACTCGGAACATCATCAGCTTTTTTATTTTCTGCTGTTTCCAAAGACGGCTCACTGCCAAAACTTCTCTCCAATGCCAAAGAAAAACTATCTTTCTTAGTCTCTTCATCCGCAGTATTTACTTTTTCATCAAATCTTGCTTTCGGACTATCATGCTCAGGTTGGCGCAAATCGTGCTGAGGTTGCGTTTGTGGCTGAGGCTGTGGCTGTATGGTTTGTGATTGCCCGTAACTACCATCACGCGCACGTTGTATTTCACTTGAAATCGGCGCCATTATTGCAAATACTTTACCCATCACACCGGTTTCCAACATATCTAAAAACACCTTTTCTTTGTCATATTTTTCCAGCAATCCGATGATTTTTTGATAGCGCGCGCAAAATTCCAAAACCGTACCCGCCAAGACATTATCAGCTAAAACATTAACCAAAACTTTCTGCCTAAAATTAGGTTGGCGATTATAATTTTCTATGATTACTTTACCAAATGACCATTTTCCGCCATTTTGCACCTTTGTCCACAAATATTCAATTTGGTCTTCTGATGCCATGCGCTGCCGTGAAATAAAATCGCTCAACAGTTCGTTAAGATCCGACAGCAATAAATCAAATCTGCTCATTTCAAAAGCGTTGCGATTATCCTGTTCGCTACCCAACATTATTCGAGCCAACAAATCCGAATACTCTTGATTTTTTTTCATTTGTGCGAACAATGTCTTCATTTGCACAAATGTTCTGCGGTTATAAAGGCTTTGACAAGCTGTACTAAACATCCACCAAATCAAAAACAGCGGAATACAAATAAACAAGCCGTACAATATTATATTCAAAATTCCCGCATCAAAAAAAGATATTCCGCTCAAAGACATTTCTATAAAATGCCATGCTCCGACAACCCACACTATTGATACAAAAATCAACACTGATAAAACCGCTGTCATCATTTTATTATTACCCTCTTACACTATAAAATATACTTTGTATGATAGCCAATAATATTTTTTTGCCAACAAATTTTCTATCTTCTTACACAAAAAGAAAGACATTGCATTTATTTGCAATGTCTTTCAAGGGTGGAGTATTAAACAGAATTATCTCTGAGTAGATTTTTCGCCAAGCATAGCTTTTGTAGTTTGTTTGGTAATGCTGTTATCATCGCGTTTGCGATTTGTAACACCTTTTTCTTCGGAAACATTACCTTTAGCAACTTCTCGTAAAACTTGTATCTTGGTTTTAGAATCATCAAGAACATTATCTGTTGGTGTTTTCCCTTTTAGCTCGGATAATTTTGTTTGGATTTTATTTTTGGTGTCAGCATATTCCAAAACCTCATGAAGATTCTCCGGTATTATTCCATCTTTGATAACCATTTGTTCATATAAATGCGGCATCAAATCAAAGAAAGCCTCATTAAAAGCAGTTGAACCACTATTTGCAAATTTTTTATGGTAGTTTATAGCTGCTACCACTGCACATCCACCAAACATTTTATCAAGATCACTCATGGAAAGGGGTTCGTGCAATTTAGGATCATGCATACCGCTTGGCGGATAGATGTGATATTCTGCATAGTAACCGCCATCTTCTTTTCTACCAATTTTATTACACACATACCCTGACATGCCACGTAACAGTCCAGTATAAGGCATTTCTCCGTTTTTGCTTTGGGCATCAAAAATTTATCAAAAAGTTTCTCAGGCGACACATCTATTGTGCAATTTTCAAGACCGTCCCAGTCAATATCCATATCAATATCTCGTTTAATAATTCCTTCTTCCATTTCAAATCTGGATCCTCCGACCAAGTTATTAAGTTTGATTAAAAAATCGATGCCGTATCCGCCACAAGTCGCATTAAGAACATCACTTTCACCGTTTATACAAACGTTGCCATGGTCATCAATAGAATTAAAAGCCGCCATCCATGACCAGTTGGTTGCTGCCATAGCACGATCAGATCCGTTGAGAGGAATAGTCTCCGGTAAATCCAATCTTCCGCCATATTCATTTTTAATACGATCAGTAATGGATTCGCATATCTTATCAAAAATACTGTCCCTAGGATTGTTGCTACCAGAACATTCTTTCCAAGCATTTTCCCATTTACGGATATCACTTTTTTGGCTGCTATGTTTATTGTCGATTACATGTGAGCAATATTTTTTTATTAGAGCAACAGTTTCATCCCTTTCTCTCTCGTAACATGGACCTGCTTGACAGTTTTTACCGTTGGATATTGTTGAGTTAACTGCAGCGAGTAAAATTTTCTCTATTGTGTATTTGGGATCACTATCGTTCGCTAGAAAAGCTCTTAGGCCTATGGAGTATCCTTCATAAAAATCCTCATTAAAAGAAGCTTTGCTTTTTCTCCATCTCATATACATTTCTCGACCATATTCGCTGTCAGACATCTTTCCCACACGAGTTGCAAGGTTTCTGGTGCTGCCATCAAAATCACTTTTAAAGTCTATGGTGTTTGTTTCCGGATTAAGCAAGACACCATATATTTCCTTCCACTCCCCACTACTTTGTGTTTGAACAGATTCACCATAAAAATCAAGGCTAAAAAATCCTTTCTCATTCTCTTCACCATAGCGTTTAACAAGATCAGCAATAACATTAAAACGTTCTTGCGTATATTTTTTATCTTCATCAGAAATTAGCGATAACTGCTTAGGCATGGCTTTTCTCCTTATTGCAAAAGGTTAAACAAAACACTTACCATAAATTTATTATACCCCCCCCCGGTAGACAAAAGTCAAGGATTTTTGACAATAATTGTCACATTTTTATTTTTGAGGCGCATACTACGATTAGAAAAAAATTTTTTGCCAACAAATTTTCTATCTTCTTACACAAAAAGAAAAATACTGTGGTATTTTGCAAAAAAATATGCTACACATAGCCTGCAATAACACATGATTAAAGAGAAAAAAATGAGCGATTCTACCACGGCAACATTGGATTTTGAAAAAAACATTACAGAAGTTGAAGAAAGAATAAAAAACTTACAACAACTTGAGATAAGTGACGGATTAAAGTTTGACAGTGAAATTACTCGTCTGCAAGCAAAATTGGATCGTCTGCTTAAATCAACTTATTCTAAATTAACACCATGGCAAAAGACTCAAGTAGCCCGTCATGCTGATCGTCCGCACACCATTGACTATATCCGCGGACTGATTAGCGATTTTGAATTATTGAGCGGTGATCGTGCTTTTGCCGATGATGCTGCTATTATTGGTGGAATTGGCAACTTCAGGGGGCAATCCGTTGTCGTAATGGGACAAGAAAAAGGTCATGACTTAGAAACCAGAATGAAACACAATTTTGGCATGGCTAAACCTGAAGGATACCGCAAAGCTCAAAGGTTAATGGATCTTGCCGATAAATTTAGTCTGCCGGTTTTGGCTTTTGTTGATACTTCCGGTGCTTTTCCCGGAGTTGATGCCGAAGAACGCGGGCAAGCTCAAGCTATTGCCTCTTGCATAGAACGTTGCATAAATTTAAAAGTGCCTTTCATATCAACGATTATCGGTGAAGGCGGATCCGGCGGCGCCATCGCTATTGCTACTGCCAATCGCATTTTGATGCTTGAACACGCTATCTATTCTGTCATTTCTCCGGAAGGTTGTGCCTCGATTCTATGGCGTTCACCCGATAAGGTAAAAGAAGCATCTGAAGCCTTGTGTTTAACAGCACAAGACTTACGCAAGTTCGGCATTATCGATGAAATAATCGCCGAACCCCTCGGAGGCGCACATCGCAATCATACTGAAATAATCGAGCGCACCGGTGATGTTATTGCTCGTCATCTCAAAGAATTATCAGCTATCAACAGCGATGAACTGAAAAAGAAACGCAACGAAAAATTTATGAAAATGGGGCGAAAATTTGCAAAATCTGAATAATTTTATAATTGAAAACCTCAATATTATAATCTTAAGTAGCTCTGTATTTTTAATACTTTCAGTGCTTATCATTCTGCTTTTTCGCAAAACCGGCAAAATGCGTGAACTCCTTTTACAATCGCAAAGCGATTTGGCCGGAAGACTGGCGGCTTTAGGCGAAGTAAATATGCACTCGCAAAATCAACTTTTTGCCGCTCTCAATGAACAACGCAGTGCTGTTTTAAAAATCATAGATGAAAAACTGTTAATGCTGACCAAAAATGTCGGTGAAGGACTGCTGCAAAACAGCACCAAAACCAATGAAGCTTTGAGTGCCTTAAAAGAACGATTGGTTAAGATTGATGTTGCTCAACAAAAAATATCATCTCTTTCCGAGCAAGTTGTATCATTGCAAGAAGTCTTGTCTAACAAACAAGCCAGGGGAGCCTTTGGTGAAATACAGCTCAATGATTTGGTTACATCGATTCTTCCCCCCAGTGTCTATACTTTCCAAGCCCTGCTCAGCAACGGCAAAAAAGCCGATTGCCTGTTACAGCTTCCCAACCCGCCCGGCGCCATTGCTATTGATGCAAAATTTCCTTTGGAAAGTTACTATGCTTTACGCAATGCCTCTAATGACAAAGAAAAAATTGATGCTGAACGTTTTTTTCGAGCCTCAGTCATAAAGCATATCAAAGACATTTCCGAAAAATACATTCTCAACGGCGAAACTGCCGAATCAGCTCTGATGTTTTTGCCCTCTGAAGCAATATATGCCGAATTGCACGCCAATTTTGTTGATGTGGTCGAAACATCCTATCGTGCCAAGGTTTGGATAGTTTCCCCCACAACTCTGATGGCCACACTCAACACCATCAGAGCGATTCTCAAAGATGCCCATATGCGTGAACAAGCCGGAGTTATCCAAAAAGAAGTTGGCGCTCTTATTGACGACATCAGCCGTTTGGATGAAAGGGTTACCAGTCTTGAACGTCATTTCCGTCAAGCCTGTGATGATGTTGAACAGATCAAAATTTCATCAGGAAAAGTCAGCCGTAAAATCCAAAAAATCGAAGCTGTTGAACTGGAAAAAGATGAGCCGAACAACCTAAAACAGATTGTTGCCAATGATTAAATAATTTGCGCAAATAACAAATAACTGTTGGATTTTTGCAAAATTGATATATTATAGCGTTGCAATAACTTTTAATAGAGGAAAAAAAATTGACTAAATCTGAATTAATTGAACGCATTACCGCCCAAAATCCTCATCTTACTCAAAAAGATGTTGAAAGGGTTGTCAATGTAATTTTTAACACTATTTCTACATCATTAACCAAAGGCGATCGTATCGAATTCAGAGGATTTGGTACTTTTTCAGTCAGAACTCGCAGTGCCCGCGTTGCTAAAAATCCTCGCACCGGTGCTCAAGTTAAGGTTGAAGAACGCCGCATTCCTCACTTTAAGTGTGGCAAAAATCTTTTTGATTTACTTAACAAAAAATAAGAAAAAGCTTCTAAGAACCATCCTAATCACAAGGAGAAATCTATGTTGTTTTTCAAAATATTAATCGGATTACCGCTAATCACCGTATTGTTGGTATTTGCCTTTGTAAACAACGATATGGCAACATTCAGCCTGTGGCCGACCGATATTGAAGTAACTGTTTCGCAAAGTGTTATAATAATACTTTTATATGCTCTCGGCTATATTGCAGGATGGTTCTTTACATGGCTTTCTTATTCTCCAATCCGCCGTGCTTTGCGCAATCAAAAAAAGCAAAATCGCAAAATGAGCAAAGAGCAAGAAAAACTCACCAAAGAAGTTGAAGGTTTGCGCGATAATATTGATGAGCTCAAAGCATCAGCTCCGAGTGAAGCTCCTTTGACTTTTATTCAGCGTTTAAAAAGCATATTCAAATCTGACAAATCACTTTCTGAAGGCAAATAAATGAATTGGATATCCGAGTTTGTCCGTCCCAAAATAAAAAAAACTTCCACCAAGGAAGTTGCTGACAATTTGTGGACCAAGTGCCCCGAATGCGGACAAATGCTGTTTAATAAAGAGTTGGAAAAAGATTATTTTATCTGTTCTTTTTGCGGACATCATTTGCGTTTGCCGATTGAAACTCGGTTTAAAATGCTTTTTGACAATGGCAATTATCGCTCCATAACTTTACCCAAAGCTCAAGACGATCCTCTTAATTTTAAAGACACCAAGCGATATATCGACCGCCTAAGAACTTATCGCCGAAACACCCATAATGATGATGCTTTATCGGTTGCCGTCGGCACCATAAACGGCATAAAAACCACCATCGGAGCTCTTGATTTCGGTTTTATGGGCGGTTCTATGGGTATTGCTGTCGGCGAAGGCATTATTAAAGCTTGCGACATGGCTATAAAAGCATCCACTCCTTTAGTCCTTATTTCAGCATCCGGCGGTGCTCGTATGCAAGAAGGTATGTTATCATTGATTCAAATGGCTCGCACTACCGCAGCCATCAACAATCTTAAAGAAAAGCATCTACCTTACATTTCTGTCTTAACTGATCCCACAACCGGCGGAGTTTCGGCCTCATTTGCTATGTTGGGCGATATTAATATTGCTGAGCAAGGAAGCATCATCGGTTTTGCCGGAGCAAGAGTAATTGAACAAACTATTCGTGAGACTCTGCCCGAACAATTCCAAAAAGCCGAATATTTACGCGAGCACGGCATGATTGATTTGGTCGTCAATCGGCTTGAACTTCGTGATAAATTGGCTCGTCTGCTGAAATTATTAACCAATCAACCGACAAGGACCTAAGATACCATGTTATCGTTAAAGCGCGTCCCCATTAACTCTTTCAACGAAAATATCATCTACTTACATAAAGATTGTGAAGCCTATAAAGTTGATGAAATAGGTAGCATGACCAAAGTTGAAGTACATGGCGGCGCCGATCCGATTTATGGTTTTTTAGAAATTACCGACAATGAAAACATTGTTTCTCCAAACGAGTTGGGACTTAATGATGAGGCATTCACTTTAATCAATCTACCGGAAGGTGCTAATGTCAGTTTGACCATTGCCCCCAAACCGCCGTCATTGTCTTTTATCACTCGTAAAATGCTTGGTAATATTTTATCGGAAAGTGAATACAAATCTATCATCAACGATATTGCAGCTCATCGCTATTCCAACATGGATATATCGGCATTTTTGATTGCCGCCGGATCATTTATGACCGCACCGGAAACATTATACCTTACTCAAGCTTTGATAGGTGAAAAAGTTTTTAATTGGGATAACGAAAGCATCATTGTTGACCATCACTGTTTAGGTGGAATCCCCGGCAACAAAACCGACATCATCATCACCGCCATTGTCGCCGCCTATGGTCTGCCAATCATGAAAACTGCTTCCAGATCTATTACTTCATGCGCCGGTGTTGCTGACACTTTTTCTGTTCTGGCTAATGTTGACCTTGATGAAAACAAAATAGAACAATTTCTAAGTGATGCTCGCGGCGTTATTGTTGATTACAACAAACTGCCCATAGTCACTGCTTGCAAAATTATCTCATCGATTGAGCGCACCATCGGAATATCACAACAACACAACATCGTGTCAGAAATTTTAGCTATAAAACTGGCTGCCGGAGTAACTAATTTGGTGCTTGATATTCCGGTAGGTCCTACCTCCCGCATCAAATCAGCCGGTGAAGCCGTACAGATTCGCAAACTTATTGAGTATATCGGCGATATGTTATCACTAAAAGTCGATGTTGTAATTACCGACGGCAGTGAGCCGATAGGCAATGGTATAGGTGCCGTTTTAGAGGCTCGCGATGTGATGAAAGTTTTACGCAACCGCGAAGATGCTCCTCAAGATTTAAAAGAAAAATCTCTGTTTTTAGCCGGACGCATTTTAGAATTTGACCCTAAATTGCGAGGTGGCCAAGGCTACCATGTTGCCAAAGAAATTTTATCATCAGGTCGCGCATTGGAAGCCATAAATCGCATTATATATAATCAGGGCAAAGCTCAACAAGCTCGTCTTGGCAACCTCACGCGCGAAATCACCGCTCACCAGTCCGGTACCATATCTGCAATTAACAACCAGCGCATCAACCAACTTGGCATTTTAGCCGGAGCCAATCAGTACGCCGGAGCCGGACTTGACCTGCTTAAAAAAGTTGGCGATACGGTAGAAACCGGTGAGCCTTTATATATTATCCATTCAACCAATTCCAATGATTTTGCTTTGGCTAATTCTGCCGCAGAAAGCAATTCCGGTTATGAAATAAGCTAATTGGTAAAATTTACTTTTTTATGCATTAAATATACAGCAATCGTCGATAGTATTGTATATTCGGCCTGTGCCAACCAGCCAGGCTGCCCCCAAACATCAACCGTCACATACAAAAAAATATAATTCAAAGCCATCATAGATAAATATGTCAAACCGGCTTTGCTATATTGCTCTATCCAATTACCATTACTCCTAAAAACATAATAACGCATAGTAAATATAGATAGATTGATAGCTAAAAAATAAGTTATAATCAGTGTAATTTGATAGGAAAAAACAAGATTTAGACACACAAACAAAATATATGAAGCAACAGTGTTAAAACCGCCCACCAAAACAAATCTTATCTGCTCGGGAAAAGCGGCGAACCACCATTCTTCAATTTTGCGATATAATCTCATCATTTTGGAGCATATACCTCAAATAGCGCATTTTCATAAACCAAATTATCTTTATAATCCTTGCGTAAATTTACAGCTTTAGCTGTTTGATTATTTTTATTTATAACCAACCAATCACCTTTAATCGGCAATGGTGCCGGCACCATCGGAAAATATATTTCCGGTATGTGATTGTATAAATTTATCTTATTTGCCACAGATCTATCAAGATAATGGACATCTGATTTTATAACAAATATCCTATCATTAAAATAATAACGATAGGCCGTTGACCATGTTTCAACAATCCATTGCCACAAAGATTTTGTCGCATAAGGACCTTCCATCACAAACAGCATATTAGGCCTATTTTTAATTGTATGTTCTGCCAAAAATTCCGCTACCTGACGATAATATTCCCCTTTTGCTTGTCGATAGTACATCATATTCATATAAGCAGAATAAACAACCAGCAAAACACTTAAGCCTCTTAATACCCATTGACAAGATATGCTCTCAAACAAATATGCTAAAACAAAAATTGTTGAAACCAACATATAATAACTCTTTCCGGCCAAATGCGGTGTTGAAGGTGATAATTTTAATATCACAACAATCAATGCCGCCGAACAAAATGCCCCAACCAGCAATCCTGATCTAAATAATGGATTGGTTGATATATTGAAATTTTTAATCATTCGATAGATTGCGATTCCTATTGCCAAACCCAACAAAACAAGTTCCATGCGGTAATTAACCAATTGTTGCCAAATACTTTGGTTGTTGGCTGATATATAGAAATTTTCCTCTCCCTGCAAAAGTTCATAAATAACCGTGTAACCAAGCAAACTGACACCGATTAAAAATTCCAAAGGCATTTCCATTATAATCCGCCACGGGCGCACAAAACTGGCCATGACTATACGACCTTTTATTATGTTATAAAAAATAGAGGTCAGCAAAATCCCAAAATAAAATGTTATACAAGTTTCTTTGGTGTAAAAAGCAACATTAACAAAAAAGATAAACAGTGCGGCCCATATCAGTTTATGTGAAACACAATATTTACGAGCAAATATTAAACCCAGCATTAAAACAATAACCATATCGCGTTCCGGAAAAATAATATTTGAAGTCTGCAAGACCGTCGGCATAAACAACAGAACCGCAATCATAACCAACCGTTTTGCCACCGGAATATAACTAAAGAAAGCATATAAACTCCATGCCATAAATATTATTTGCAAAACCACAAAAAATTTAATAGCCAAAATATTCTGTGTTATGGCATACAAAGTCGATAAATACCACGAAGCCAGTGGGATAACCCTTATATAGTCAAAACTGGCCACCAATCCGAAACGCATACTTCGAGTGGTGTTAATCGCCATCAAATCATAATTTTCAAATAGTGAATTTTCACTGGTATACATATAAATTTCGGTAAAAATTATAACTACCGCAACAGCCAGCAGCCCTAACCAATCGCTCAAACTTTTTTTATTAAACTTAAAAATCTCGCCGGCAAATGCCCCTGCATAAAGTTGTTTATTTCTCAAACAATTACGCAAAAAAAACAGACATACAATTAAAACAGCCAGCACTATTCCCAAACACATCGGCCATGCTCTGGTTGTAAAATATGTATAATTAAAATGCAAAAAATTATCCCAAATATTATCCTGCAATAATGGTTTTTCAAACATCATAATCCTCTCTAACCATAAATTTTAATCTGAGTTTTTCTGCCATAACCAACCAGTATGGATAAAACCAATCTCTGTTTTTGCCGAATTTTTTTGCTATTTCTTTCTTAATTTTGTGATCAGCTTCTTCCATAGCCTCTTTTTTAACCAACGACCAATTATTGCCATGCAGATTATATTTAAGCAAAATCTGCGGCAAGTTGGCAATTTGCAAATTATGCTCCATTGCCTGTCTTACCAAATCATAATCTTCTGCCGGAGAATATTCGGCACGATAATTTATGCCTAAATCCGCAAAAATTTTGCGACGATACATAATGGTCGGATGCATCATCACATTACCCTTCCACAAATCATCCCAGCTTGGATGAAGCGGATGGCACCATACCCACCCCAAGTTGGTTATAATCCTACGCCACAATGAAGATGTTTTGGGGCAGCTCAATTCAAACCAACTGCCAATCATTGCAATATCTTGATGCTTATCTAAGAAACCGGTCTGCATTTCCAGCCGCTTGGGTAAACATATATCATCATGATCCAACACGGCAATATATTCGCCTCGAGCCATACTGATTAATTTGTTGCGATTGGCAGATATTCCTAAATTTTCCGTGTTGCGAACATAAACAATGCGCTCATCAGTAAAAGACTTCACAATTTCAGCCGTTTTGTCAGTAGAGGCATCATCAAGCAAAATCAGTTCAAAATCGGTGTAAGTCTGCGCCAAAACGGCCGTTATCGTGTCAGCAATAAACCTTTCCGCATTAAAGACCGGAACTAAAATCGAAACTTTGGGAGCATTGTTTGTCAACATTACCTTAAAATCTTTTTGTATTTGATTAATTTAATTATATAATAGTTTTTAGCAAATTTATTGTCTACAATAAAAAGCACTTTATCAAATCACTTCCCCTTAACCGAAAATAAGGTTAAGCATCCATACCAAAACAGGAGATATTTCATGCAAAAATTAGCCATAATACTTCCTTGTTACAATGAAGAAGAAATTTTGCCCCAAACCATTGCAACAATCAAAAAATTGCTGAATAATCTTATCAAATTAAAAAAAGTATCTCCTGCCAGCAAAATCTGTTTTGTAAACGACGGATCCAAAGATAAGACTTTGGAAATTATTCGTAAAACTTGCTTAAAAGACAAGATGTTTTGTTGCATAAATTTATCGCGCAATTTCGGGCACCAAGGAGCAATCCTTGCTGGTATGAATGAGTTGTCCGCCGATCTTTATGTTACCATTGATGCTGACCTGCAGGATAATCCCGAATGTATTTGCGAAATGTTGGAAAAAATTGATGAAGGCTGCGACATAGTTTATGGTGTCAGAAAATCTCGCACCACTGACAGTTGGTTTAAGCGCACCACCGCAACTTGTTACTACCGCCTGCTAAAATTGTTGGGAGTAAACATTGTCTATAATCATGCTGATTTTCGCATGATGACCAAACGCGCGGTTGAAACTCTAAAACAATTTCCCGAGCGCAACTTGTTTCTGCGTGCGATTGTCCCTTTAATCGGTTTTAAGTATGCCAAAGTCTATTACGACCGCACCAAACGCCAAGCCGGTGAAACCAAATATCCTCTTCCAAAAATGGTAGCTTTGGCATGGAACGGTATTTCCAATTTTTCTATCATCCCCTTACGATTCGTCACATTCAGCGGCTTTTTTGTTTGCTTTTTGAGTTTTATTTTTTTGTGTTATGTTGTATATAACTGGTCAGCCAAAGGCACTATTGTCGGCTGGGCTTCTACCGTGACAATCATCACCATATTCAGCGGAATCCAACTTATCTCTTTGGGAATAATCGGCGAATATCTGGCTAAAGTTTTTATTGAGGTAAAAAAACGTCCCCTTTACATTGTTGAATCTAAAATCGGTTGCGAGAATTAATCAACAATTTTGAGGGTAATTTGTGGTTTAAGCGGCGTTCCATAATATCGCAAGGTGTCAAAAATTTTTTAATTCCGCAATTTTTTGCCATTTCTTCTGTTTGCTCAAAATAGCTGCCTAACTGTGCACTTTTATGCGCATCATCACTGATAATAACCGGAATATCAGCTTCTCCTGCCATTTGCATTATGCGCTTGCTCGGATAGGGTTCTGCACAAAATTTAAATGCACTGGAATTCAGTTCTATTGCCATACCTGATTCTTTAATAATATCAATAGTTTTTTGTTCATCATCCAGCCATTCGGCACTGCTTCCCAAATTGACTTTTTTCAATAAATCCAAATGTGCCATAAAATTAAACAAATTACTACCGGCAGCTGCACGAACATTTTGCCAGTAACGATGCAACATCCAATTTTGTTCCACTTGCGATGCTGTCCTAACATCGTGGGAATTATAAAGAATGTTTTGTCTTTCAACAAAATGAGCTGAACCTATGACATAATCCGGTTTAAGATAAGCTATGGCTTTGGCAAATCCGTCTCGCCAATTATCATTATCAAAATAATCAACTTCCATGCCTTTCAAAATTTTAATCTTGGAGGTTTGATTAATCTCATCAATTCTCTGATAATGCGATGCAAATTTACTAACTGCCTCATCAAAAGATTCTGAATAAATTGCAGCATAATTTCCTTTCTCAGCATAATAATACATCGGAGATTTTTTGATATTTGGATGCACAATAAAATGATTGGAAATACCGATATGTGACCATCCAAGCGCCTCAGCTTGCTGCAACATCTCTAATTCGGTCTGCTGCCCGTCAAATCCTAAAGTATGAGTATGTAAAGAAAATTTTTGCATCTGTTATCCTAAAATTATTCCAACCCCATCCCTTGACGTAAAACTTTTTCCGCCATATCGCTGTGCGTACTGTCTTCTTTGTGAACATAAATCGGTGTATGTATAATCAAAGGTGCATTTGAATCTTTTTGTGCCCGCACAATGACTCTTTTTGCTTTGTTATCTTTGGGCTTTGAAAACAGCGGAAAAATTTCGATTCCGCCTAATCGTCCATGCAAAAAAGCAATTATATCATCCAAAGCTTCGGCACGATTAATCATGTAAAAACACCCTTGCGGTTTTAGGGCCTTAATACAAAAATCAACCCATTTTTGCAGTCCCTTACTTTCGAAATTATGTGCTGTTGCCTTGCTTATATTTGGTGAGGGCATATCAGCATCGGCATAAGGCGGATTGCTTATTACATGATTAAACGAACAAGGCTGATATTTATAGCTTAAGACATCAACTTCCTCAAAACTCACATTACCAAACTCATTGGCTTTAGCACTTAAATTAGCAGCTTCCACCAAATCTTTTTGAATATCGACACCGGTTATTTGCAAATTCTTATCCTTAAACCTCGCCGCCAAACACAATGATACCGCGCCGGTTCCTGATCCGACATCTAATATCTTATCACCCTGCCTGATTTTATGAATTGCCGCCGCCAACCACACCGCATCGGTCGAAGCATGATACAAACCTTCCGGCTGGTATATTTTTACGGTTTTGTTTAACAGATAATCAAATTTTATTTCACTCATATTTTTTCCAAATTATGGCAACACGAGCCAACTCTCGGGCATTATTTCCTTTTACCCTTACGCTATGTCTGGTTTTCTCGCTTTCAGTTGTTGTTGCAACTTCTATTTCTTCTCCGATAAATCCTTCCTTCTTAAAATTCACTTCAATACGCAGCGGAATATGGGTTTTATGCCATTCTTCATCAACCGCCTCACCGGCCCACAACACATAAACCGCATTATTTATGTGGTGATTTATATCAATATCATCATAACGCACACGATATTGATACATTTTAGCCTGTTCATCCACTTCAGCAATCTTATCAAAATTAGTTTCCAAAATATATTCTTCAACCGGCTCATAATTTTGCAGAATTTCAGAAATAGCCAACGGACGTTTTTTATCCAAACTTATCAGCAACCAGCGGCTGGCTGATTTTATAATCAACTCACCTTTTTCATCATAAATTGCAAAATCGCGTCGAGCAGCTAATTTACCCGACAATGACGGCCAAGTAACAACTTTTATGTTTTCACCAATTTTAGGTAAACGAGCAATTTCTATAACATAATCATTACCGACCCATGTCATATTGTGTTTCTGACAAAATTCCATACCGAAACCTCGTCTGTCGGCATCCGTTGTAGCCGCATCTTGCAATATATTCATACAGGTAACCAACCGCAAATTATTGTTTTGATCACCTTCATAAGAACGAATCAAATACTGCTTTTCCAGCTTAGCAATTGCCATGCTTTTTCTCCATTTTATGCTCAATAATCTTAAATTGCTGCATTGTGCGACGACGACTATAAGTATTACGAATACTCCCATGTCCCGCCGTTGGGCATTGCAGCACTTTTACCATTTTTCCATCTTCAGTCAACACTTGCCAAAAGGCCTTATCCTCTTCCACCAGCTTATAACCATCAGCACCTAATAAATAAAGCATATTATTATGCGGCAAAGGATTTATCAAATTAAAACCGGCCAAATGCCCCAACTCACAAAAACTATCCAAAACAAAATCAGGACAATGAGTTGGAATATAAACTGCCTTTTTTATAAATTGTTGCAATATCTGCCAGTCGCCGATAAAAGCGTGTCCGGCACCTCTGAGCATTGGTTCATCATTTACCGATATGGTCTTTACACCTTTAGCATCGGCCTGTTTTTTAAGCTGTATAAATCTGGAACGCGCTGTCACAAACAGTAAAGTTTCTTTAGGATTCGCCCAGTATTGCTCGTCCAATTTGCGATATGAACCTATAATCGCCCACCGATTGCCCAACTCATTCAAATTATCCGGTATTTTTTCAAAAACTTTTATGCGATTCCCCGCCAACTTGTTAAAATCCATACCATAATTTTTCAAATAACGCATATAGGTATAAAAATCATCATCACCATGAAAAGCCACATTTAATTTCAGCTTCAAGGCTGCTAAAAAAGCCACAATATACATTTCAACATGGGTCGGATATACGGTCAAATAGACTTTCTTTTTGCGATATTGCTTTATATAACTGACGATTTTTCGATAGACATCACACTCGCGATAAGCTGTTCCTTCGTGATTAATTTCGCAAAAATCTCCTACGACATAATCAATCTTATCACCTAATTGCTTCAATCTTTTGATATTGGTAGGCTTCTTAAAGAATGTTGAATTATCTACCTTCATATCGCCGCTATGATAAACCGTAACTTTATTAAAACTTATCAAAAAACCATAAGCATCAAAACAAGTATGAGAAGAACTTAAAACTTCTACCTTCAGTCTGCCGAAGCGTTTAACATCACCATCTTTAATAATCACGAATTTCGGGCGATTTTTCAGCGGAATTGCAAAATAGTCGTACATATCCTCCAAAACTATTTTGGTATATTTTCCGCCGTATAATGTCGGCAACTTGTAACCTGCTCGCAAATAATGGAACAATCCGTTCAAATGATCCGGATGAGAATGAGTTAAAAAAATCGCTTTCAAATTAAAGCTTTTATCTGTCAATAAATCAACCACATCAGGCACCGCCGCAACAGCATTATCCACTCCGACAGCCTGATAGTTATCAAATTTTCCCAAATCAACTATTATGGAAGTCTTTTTATTACCCTCTTGCTCGACACAGGTGTACTGATAACAATGACCGCTAATTTGATCAATATTATTCCCGCCCAAAGGACGCCAGTACAAACCCGTATCTTGCATAGAGTTGTCCCATTCGCAAAAAAACAAAACTAAAGTTTTTCAGCTTTCCTCAAATGATATTCAGCCAATTTTGCCTCACGCCAAACATTAGCCGAAACGGTCAATTTAGATTTAAGCTTGTTTTTATTCTTAGCAAAACGAATGGTTTTTTCAAGTTTTTTTGTGCTTCTTACACTTTTATCAACAGTTTTGGGTGTCATACCAACTTGCAATATTCCCCGATAAACTTCTGATAACTTTTGAGCATATATATTAGCTCTTTCCGGCAAGCTGGAATGATAAGCGGCAGCCGCCTTGTTCCAATCATGCCCTTTTTGCACATACAGTTTCTTCACAAATTTAGCCCCATATTCCATATTTTTATAGGGGTTAAACGCCTCTTCCAAATTTTTGAAAGCCTCCGGATGATACATCAAATTAACCTGCATACATCCGACATCGATACTTCTGATACCTTCGGCCTGAAATTTCTTAACTGCAGCAATAGCTTCGCGTTTGCTGTCAAAGAAATATCCCTTACCCTCGGCATTAACGGTCCACGGCCAAGATGTCTTTTTCTTCGACACCTCATCCCAACGACCGGTCTCAACCATCGTAATGGTATTCAGTAAATGTTTCTTAATTTGGAATTTGTCTTCATAACGCTGAGCGGCAACCGAACAAACTTCACGATCATTAACATATCTCGCAGAATCCGAAGCTTCCACCGGCTGACTAAACATCAGCAATAACAACAAAAACATCAAAAAATTTGATACGAAAAGTCGCATCCCTCTGTTCCCCCAAACCTGTCACAAACATCCCTTATGCAACAAATATGCCAATTTCCGTTTGCTTAAGACATCAAAAGGACTTTCGTCCGATTTGAGGTTAAGTTAACCAATGTTTATGCCCCAAACCACGGGCAAAAACCACACTCGTCAAAACCTAATTATTAACGAGTCGTTAAAAAACAATGGGAATATACCATATTTATTTATTAAAATCCAGCAAAAAATTTCCTAACTTGGTTATAGCACCGCTCAAATTGTCGCTAATATTTTGAAATTGTGCCGTTTTATGGTAAGTTTTTTCATTCATATAAAGTTTACGATTAACTTCCAGCTGCAAGGTATAAATTTTACGCCGCGGCTGGCAATAATTAAATGTAATATAGGCGCCGGAATATGGTCGATTACATTCCACCCTATATTCACCATTATGCTCCAGCATTTTTTTCATATAGGATGAAACCTCTGCCGGACAGCTCTCATCAAACAAATTGCAAATACAAAAATCCAGTTGCTTGCTCTCATTCATAATATTACAAATCATTGACGGCATCGAATGGCAGTCAACAATATAGCAGCATCCGAATTGCTTAACGCATTGCTCCACCAATCTGGTCAGTCTTTTGTGATAAACATCATATACTTTTTTGATTCGTTCTTGCGCTTCATTATAATTTAACAACCCGTTATAAATATTTTTCGACGGATAGACCACGCGATGCAGCACACCAAGCCCCACTCTGCATCTGCGAGAGTTAATATCATTACGCACCGGAGCATTATAAAACATACCGTCATCCAACTCAATTTTATCACGGTTTACATCAACAAAAGTGCGCGAAATATTCATGCTTAAAAGCGGAATACCGCTGTTTGAAGCTTCTTTAATCAAATCGGTTACATAACAATCTTCTGATGATCTCAATTCTTTTTCCGTCAAAGCACTATGCGCCAAAAACTCTTGCGGAAAAACATCACCGGAATGCGGCGAAGATAAAACTATCGGAAATTTAGGATTGCGTGTATTAAATTCATCATAAACATTCAACACACTGTAATCCACCTTAAAATCCAATATATTTTTATTCATAAGCCTAAGCTCCTCAAAATCAGTTGCCATTATAATAATCTTTAATAATTAAATATTCACTAACACAAAAAACTCTTGCAATTAAATTCAATATATATTATCAAGATAGTGCTTTAAGGGTGTGTAGCTCAGGTGGTTAGAGCGTTACGTTGACATCGTAGAGGTCACAAGTTCGAGTCTTGTCACACCCACCAATAAAAAATACCGGTCTTGTGCCGGTTTTTTTGTTGGTGTAATGATAACTGCTCGAACTTGTGAGGAAACAAGTTCGACTACAAGGCAAAGTCATACGCAAGTATGACGGTCGCGCAATG
>CACWSG010000006.1:151360-156015 GCA_902763535.1 uncultured Pseudomonadota bacterium
ACTACAAGGCAAAGTCATACGCAAGTATGACGGTCGCGCAATGTGCGATTGCCGCAGTGAACGAAGCTTTAGCGTAGTAGTCTTGTCACACCCACCAATTCAGAAAAGGCTTTCAAGAAATTACATCTTGAAGCCTTTTGTTTTTAGGTAACATATAGGTAACGATATTACGATTTTCGTAATAATATTGTTGATTAACATAAAGAAATTGTGTTTTTTTCTCTTATATGTATTACATATATAATATAGTTATATTCGGAACAAGGCACAAAATGAGTATAAACATTTCTATTTCAAATCTTGCAAAAATAAAAAAAGCAGATGTCAAAATCAATGGGTTAACAGTTATTTCTGGGGAAAATGACACAGGAAAGAGCACTGTAGGTAAAGCAATTTATTCTATTGTGAAGTCTATAAATACTTATAGTACGTCCGGTGCATATGATATAAAAGTTGGCCTTTTACATGAAATGTATGACGTTCTCAAATTGGTGAGACGCGTGATAAATAGACGAACCCCAACGTTTAGTAAAATAAGAAATAAAGTTTCGTCATATATTAGAAAGCCTTTTATGTTCTTCTCAGAAAATGATGATGTACTATCTGAAGATTTATATAGAAAAAAAATTAACAATTTAACGTTTCAAGAATTATCTGAATTAATGTCTGAATTATCTAAATATGCCAAAAAAAATGAATATTGGAATGATAATGTTTTAAAAAATAAATTAGAAAGACTTTCAAAAATAATAGAAAATTATCAAGATGAAAAATTTCAGTTATCTACAAACTTATTACTAGAATTTAAGTCATGTGTAGGTAATATTCTTGTTAATTCAGAGCATCCAGAAGAAGAAGGACAAATTTCTTTGTCTCTGCAAGATAAAGAAGTGTTAAAATTTCATTTTAATAAAGATGTTCTGCAAGTGCAGAAATATAATAAACAAAATTTTGATTATATTTTTGATGATGCTACATATATAGAAACACCTTTATTAATTAATGAAGAATTTGACTTAAGATATGATTCTCGCTCATCTTTTGCGGATATCATTAATAAGAAAAAATCAGCCCAGAATCCTGTTCAGAAGAAAATAGATTATATTACAAAGTATATACCTGGCGAAATAGATTTTAAGAATGGTAAATTTTCATATAAGGTATCTCCTACCGCTGTAGAATTGGCTCTATCATCAATGGCATCAGGGGTAAAATCTTTTAATATACTTCAATTGTTAGCTCAAGGTGGATATATTGGTGGTGTTTCTAAATTATTAATTGTTGACGAACCTGAAAACCATTTACATCCAGAGTGGCAACTAAGATATGCAGAATTAATAGTGTCATTAGTAGCGCAAGGGGCTAATATCATATTAACATCGCATAGTCCATATATGATTGAGGCACTGTATTACTATGCAAAAAAGAAAGGCTTAAATGAAAATAAAATTGCTTTCTATTATACTGAAAAAACAAATGTAGAAAATTACACAGAGATAAAAGAGACTAAAGACCTTTCTATTATTTTCGACAAACTATCTAAGCCTTTGGAACAAATGGTTTGGGATTAGATTAATGACTTTTCTTGAATGTTTAGAAAATTATAAAACAGAAGATTGTTATGGTCCTTTTTGTAGTTCGACTACTTGTGGAAAACACTCTGTTTGCCAAAATAAGAAATGTAATAATAAATATTGGTATCCTGATAAAATAAAAGATAAGGCACTAACTCATGCTGAAAAGCTTGGACTTAAAACGTGTGATATTTTAGAGTGTAACAATCGAGGTATTTTCATTTTAGAAATGAAGCCAGAAACTAAAGATATAAAGGCTAAGGTTTGTGGAACATGTAAGGTATTTGCTGAAATTTATCCTCAGTTTGGCGAAAACGAACTAAAGCAACTAAAAGCCTTTTACCTAAAATGCAATCCTAAGTCTAATAAATCTAAAGTGAATCAAGGTTTTCATGATGCTATGAATTATTTAAGTGAACCTCTACCAGAACCAATTGCATCACTTTATCATAATAACATTATAGAATTTCGAGGAGTTATAATTCCTCTTTCATATCATCGTACTTGTAAAGAATTTTTAGCTGAAGGAATAGAAACTCATTTCCAATAGTATTCATTCCCTCGTGCACGAATAGGCTATTTTATTGTATATCCTCTTTTTCTTTGTACCCTCTTATCTGTATTACAAGAGGAACTGTTTCCTGAGATTTGTTTTCGGGGTTGCTTATCCATCCGTATTTATTTTTAAGGACAAACATACTCATTGAAGAATTTAATCGACCTATTAAAGCGCCATGAGCTATTCTATTTTCTAAAATACCTTCTATTTGCTCAAAAAGTGTTCTTATGTATTCATTATTGGCAAAATCCTTTTTCCACTCATGGAATCTAGACCGGCTATAGTTTTTATCGAGAAAGAGCTGGTTTATAAGGTAAATTTGCTCATTCTTCTTCAGTTCTTGCAACATTCCTTGAAGTTCGCTCTTAACAAAATTCTCATCATATATCTTAGCAGGCATTTTATTTCTCCTAAAAGAATCATAAAATATGCTTTTATTGGTTTTCATAAAAAAATAGATTCATTCATACCCTTGTGTTTACTATTTTTTACTTGTATCCGGCAAATTTTCTGCTACTCTTTAATCGGAGCGAGTGATAATCGCTCTGAGGTTTCATACCCTCTTACAGAGCGCCTGCAAAAGGCGACATTTTTGCGTGCTTTCTAGCTCAGGGCTAGAGGGCAGCAAAATAAGCTATATGCAAATATGTTGCACTATCTCTGTATAGGTATGAACCTCTAGCCACCTCTTATCAAGGTGGTTTTGCTTTTATTATAAGGTCAAGAGGTTTAATATGAGAAATTTGATAAGCACCCTTTTCATTTACTTCGGCAGCATCTCTATTGTTGCAGCTTTGGCTGAATCAAACACTGATAATGGTGATTTTGCATATCTCATCGGTAAGTTTACTGTATACTTGGGAATACCAACATTTTTAGCTTATTTCTTTCGTATTCCAACGCTAATCATAGCTTTTATATTAGCAATACCATTGAGTTTAGGTTATCTTCCACCCACCGCTAAAATCTTTGATTTATGCGCATTAACAGTAATATACTTTATATTTATCGCTTTATTTTCATTTATTGTATCCGGCTTAATTAAGAAATGTATCAATTATAATAATACGCATCCAAGTGTGATTTACGCAAAGACAAAGTCTTTTACAGTAAATTATTGGCATAAATCAAATAGTTCTAAGGCAATTATGATAGCAGTACCGTTATTAATTGTTATTTTTGGTTATGGATGCAAGGTATATCTAGATAAAGACGAGGTTCTCACAAGAGCAGCTACAAAGAAATATAATTACTGCATACAGCAACGGAGGTGGAGCTTAAAAACATACTTAGCCGCAAAATGTCCTGAATACTTATACTATATGAACAGTTGCTATGGAGAATGCAAATCCACCGCAATAAAAAAGATTAAGGAAAAATTGTAGATGCCATCACCGAATACTTTAAAATGTATTATAGGATGTTTTCATGTAGTAGCAGCAGTTTTAGTTGGTTTATCATATCCTAAAGCATGGATTTTTATATGGGGTGGTGCAGCTTTATTTGGATTTTTGGCTGATGAAGCTCTAAGCAAAGCAAATGAACAAGAATCCATAATTGATGATTTGAAAAAACAAATAAAATATAAAGATGAATTGCTAAGCACTTTACAATCTAAAAAACATCATACAGAAGATAATATAAAACCAAATGCAAAGATAGAATCGAATCTTCAAGAACAATTACAGGTGACAACTTTCCGATTAAAAAGAATGAATAGTAAAAAATAGGCATTAATTATAAAGCAAAAGAGCTTTTGACTCTTAGCAATCCATACTCTTTTGTTATCTAAATGAAATTCCTTTTTATTCTCAGAAGTCTTCTTTATATCTATTCATAATTTCTTAATTCTTCAAAGCTAATTCTCAGCCAGTGTCTCAATAATCCTGACAATATTTTTCTTAACATCTTTATCTTTAATTTTGTGAAACATCTTAATTAGCTGCAAATCATCATTACTATTTGCATTATTTCCGTTCAATCCCTCCCAAAAAAAATCCATATTAACTTTCATTATGTTAGCCAACTGCCACAATCTTGTCACCGGAATGGCGCAGTTACAATTTTCATAATTTTGAATTTGTTTGCGACTAAGCCCCATCTGATTGGCAATTTTTTCCAAACTTAGCTTTCTCAAACCGCGCAACAATTTTAATCGTTCGGCAATATAAGGCATAATTTCTTCATTTTGCATAATCAAATTCCCCTAAAGTTAATTTTTTTATGCATTATAATAAGCTAATATTTGTCTTTGCAACTAACTAATAGTTGAAAATGCATTATTTTCAAAAATATTTTAAAAAAATTATCCTGATATTTTTATTTTTTGCTCAATCAAAACTTTTGTAGCAGGAATATAGCCGTCAATAAAACTTGTATGATCAAGGTGATCTTTGTCTTCAATTGCAAATATAAAGAAGAAGAAAGCCCCTAGAGGCAGGAGGAAGCCTCTAGGGGCAAATAAACAAACATAAACAAGGAAAGACGAGCAAGTCTGGGAAGACTTGCGGGAGGACTTAAAA
>CACWSG010000007.1 GCA_902763535.1 uncultured Pseudomonadota bacterium
GCAGCCTCATGCCTTTGAGTTGTTTGCCCGCTAAGGCGAACATCCCAATGACTTTTGGACACTTTTGGTCACTCAAAAGTGTCAATAATATAAAAAAATTCGAAGATGCCTAATTCGCTTGTTTCACTCGCTCAGGCATGACATAAAAACTGTCACCCCTGAAGCCCTTTAGGGCTGAATTAGGGGTCTCCGAATTAATAAAAAAATTCGAAGATGCCTAATTCGCTTGTTTCACTCGCTCAGGCATGACACTAATGTGTTATTGTCACCCCTTTAAGCTCTGCAAGGACTGAATTTTGGGGTTTCGAAAACAAAAAAAGGCTTGGAT
Organism: uncultured Pseudomonadota bacterium; assembly: GCA_902763535.1. GTDB lineage: Bacteria > Pseudomonadota > Alphaproteobacteria > RF32 > CAG-239 > CAZU01. Next base: position 329 of record CACWSG010000007.1, read on the forward strand.
TATTCCAAGCCTTTTTGACTTTTTGTTAAGCCCTAGTCTTTATTAAACCAAGAGCACCAACTGTCTGCTAAGCAACCGGTCTTCGGAATATAGCCGGCACTGATATTACAGCCAACCGGAGTTCCGCAAACCAAAGCTCCGGCTCCTTTAACAATTTTCTTCCAGCTATAGGTGTATTTTGTATCACCATTGCTAAAGCCTGATGCATTGCCGGGGATTGTTGCACTAGTATCAGATGGACAGAAACTGCAACCATCTTTAGCACCTTTATAAACTTCAACATATTCGGCACCGGAATTACAGCTGATTAAACAACCGGTACCCAAAGAAAACGCTGTATCATTGGCAACACCATACAGGTTGCCTCCTTCATATTTGTCGTTTGATGATGTACACTCACATTTCTGATGGCACATTGCAGTAACGACCTTTTTATCTTTGCTGTTATATGCGGTAAAATTACTACCGGTTTGCTCACACGGAGTATAATGCGTTCCGGTAAATATACTCCATTTATCCTGACAGCTGTATATATGATAAAAAGCGGGATACTTTCCGGCATCGACATCCAATTTACACGCCTGTTCTGATATACTTGCTTTATTTAAATCCAAACATACGGCAGCATAAGCACCATAAGTAGCATCATTTATTTCTGCGCCATACATATCTTTGTTCATTAGTTCGCTCACAACTTTAACATTATATTTATTAAAGCAAACATAAGTGTTCTTTTTGTCTAACTTGAAAATTCCATCAAAGGTATATTTTGGTAGTATTTCCAACTTGTAAGACGTTATTACCACCGATTTGCCATTAAATGTTATCGGATCATCTGAACTATAAAATTTCTTATCACTATTGCTGTATATCTCATATGCAGATCCCTTGCTTCGCAACAAAGCATATTTACTGTCTTTACATTGAATAGAACTTTCTTTTACACAAGTTTTATTTGGAAGCTTCATAGCCTCAAAAGCAAAATTCTTCACTGCGCCTGAAACAGGAGTAACTTCAACAGTATCTGACGGACAATTACATTCCTTATAATATTCATGCTCTGTGGCTGTACCATTGGCACAATCATACAAAGTTTTGTGATCGCCGCCCAAAACACCTCCATACTTGGTTTCACAATTAGCTTTGTCATAAGGATAAGCATTGTCGGTTTCATTGCCGTTTTTGTATTTGTAACACATAACATTACTAATCTTCGTGCCGTTAGGATTGTTAAAGCATCTTTTATCAACATCTTTGGCAGGACCGGAGGTCGTATCATAACCTGATTGTTTACAAAAAACAGAACCGCATTCTTGCGGATGGTTTTTAGCATAGGTTGCTTTACAGCATGGACCGGTACAGCCAGTCTTGCATTCATCAGGATGCTTTGCGGCATAATCTGCATCTTTACAATTATCTTTGCAATCTTCCCCAATACACTCAATATTAAATTTTTTATATTCATTAATTTTTTTGATTGCAGCATTTGACATCAGCGGATATAAACACAGCACCGAAGTCAACAATATAATCTTATGACTTATTTTCATAATTTTTACCTCCTTTTGCGTGAGCGTCGCAACCCATATAAACCATGCTCTGACGCCCAGTTTTCCTCCATATTTTCCATTATAACATCATTTTGCAAAAAAGACAACACTTTTCAGCACTTAAGAATAACTTTAGTGAATAAAACTTAAAAAGGCGTTAAAATGCACCAAATGAGGGATATTAGTCGTTTTTATTATTCGATTCAGCGGTCAAGTTATCATTGCGTGAATCGATTATTATATCAGCCTCCCAATTTTCCTCACCTTCTGAGGCAAAATCATCATCTGATAAGGCATTTCCTTCGCTGCTGGAGCTGTTGTCAGTCTCTATCGTCGGTAAATCCTCATCTTTTGTTTCAATATCATTCATGTTGCTGATTTCGCCAATACTGACCTTAACTTTTTCCGGTCTGACCATCGGCAACTCGTCGCGCAACGCCAACTGCTCCTTATTCAACAACATAGCGGCGTCTTGTTTGGTGTTGTTATAGCACTTCAGCAACCAAACATCATAAATAGGATGTTCTACCGCACTCAAAGCCGGTGTTGAAGAAAACATCCAACCTTTGAAAATATTTACCGGATTATCCGATTCGTAATTGTCAACAACATCAATAAATGCAGTGTCTTCCGGCGTTTCTTCCGGAGAATGAGTAACACATTTGCGTGCCAAAATCGAAAAACTGCCGAAATTGGCGACACCGTTCACCGGAACATCAATTTCCGTAACATGACCGGTAATCTTGTCCATTGCCTGCATTCGCGCGGTGTTCATGGCAATATCATCACCATACGCCACCGGCAGTTTTGCCAGCTCACCCAAGGTCAATATTGCCAAAAACAATCCGATTTTATTCATCGCCGGTAACCATAAATACAACTTCACTGACCAAATCTTCAATAGTCTTAAAATCTTTGGTGTTTTGTAATTGATCACCGTCTTTTAAGACTTCTTCGGCATGACCGGGGTCAATCTTAATAAATTTATCGCCCATCAAACCATCAGAGACAATTGCCGCCACGCTGTCTGTCGGTAATTTAATGTTCGATGCGATACTCATTGTAACTTTAGCGGTATAATCTTCTTCATCGAGTCTTTGACTGACGACTGTACCGATTTTGATACCGTTAATGCGAACATCCGATCCCACATTCAAACCGCCGACTTTCAAGAAAGTGGCATTGATATTATATCCCTTAACTACTTGTAAATCCGATACCGTATAGGCAAAATAGCAAAATACCGCAACCAGCAGCAAAACCGCAATTCCCATAATGGTTTCAACCGGTCTCTTAAAAGCAAAAATATCAATTTTACTCATCGTTCTTCTTCTCCTCAATTTTCTCTTTTTTACCTTGGCGTTTGGCTTTGCCAATGCCTATAATGCGCTCAATCAATTCTTCCAATACCATGGCATCTTGCGTATAGGAAAACTCATCTCCCGGAGCCAGCATATCTTCCGATCCGCCCGGTTCAATTTCGATATACTTTTTGCCCATAATGCTGAAGCTGACAATAGCGGCCGAACTGTCATCAGGAAGTTGAATTTCTTCTTTGATTTCCATTTTTAAGATGGCTTTAAAATTGTCATCTAAAACCGCATCGGTTACACGCCCGACATCAATTCCCGAAAGTCTCACAATATCACCGACTTGCAAGCCGTCCGTGCGATTAAAACGCGCGTATAATTGATAATATTTTCCGTCTTCTTTCGGCGCAATCTCGCTGCGCGAAAAGAATATTGCCAAAAAAATCAGCAAAATCATTCCCAAAACCGACAACCCGACCTTAAGATTGCGAGTTTCTTCTTTGGTGTACAATTCTATTATTTTCATTTGCAGACTATCCCAATCCATATTTTAAGATTATATCTTGTATAAAACAAAATATTTGTTTTGTCATCAAAGATTTTGAAAAATAAAAATAGTTGTTAAAATTTAAAATAATTATGTTATCATAACCGCGATTTATAAAATAAAAACAAGGATAAATTATGCTTGAGGTCAAGGGGATTCGCAAATATTTGGGGAATAGAGAAATTCTCCGCGATGTCAGTTTCAGTCTTGCTGACAACGGAATAACGGCACTGTTGGGACCAAACGGAGCCGGCAAGACCACATTAATGCGCCTGCTTATCGGTTATTATGAGCCTGATTTCGGGGATATTACCATCAATGGATATTCTTTGGAGGCGAATCACATAAAAGCTGTCAGCAATATAGCCTATGTTCCCGAGAGCGGAGGCGTTTATCCTGAGATGACCGTCTTTGAATATCTCAAGTTTATGGCGGATATAAAACATATTCCTCAAGCCGATTTTGCCGCTAATTTGGACGATTTAGCATCATCTTTGGAGCTTAATCAGGTTATGGAACAAAAATGTGAAACTTTGTCAAAAGGTTTTTCAAGAAGAGTAGCTATTGCCGGTGCCCTTATCTCCGCCCCGAAGTTTTTGATATTAGATGAGCCTTGTGAGGGTTTGGATGTTAAGCAAAAAGTCAATTTGCGTGCTTTTTTAAAAAAACGCAGTCGTTCCTGCGCCATTTTAATTTCGACTCACATTATGGAAGATGTTGAAGCAATGGCCGATCGCATTTTGCTTTTGTCCTCGGGGCAGCTTATCTGTGATGCCAAACCGCAGGAACTCAAAAGCAAGGCCAATAAATTGAGTATTGAAGCTTCTTTTTTCTCTTTGGTACAAGGATAAAATTTCATTATGATGTATGATGCTTTAACCTGTTTTTATAAAGATTTTAAGTTCTATTTTGCCAATCGCATAATCTATTTGCTGTTGCCTCTTTATATATTGATATCGGTGGGTATGACTTTTTGGGGAACGGATTTTTACAACGATTCGACGATTAATTTGCAACAATTTTTTGCCAATCAGCCTTTGGTTTTGGCCATCATAATTCCGGCTTTGACCATGCGTTCGATTGCTGATGAGTATCGCGCCCGCACACTTGAAATTATTATGGCGCAACCGATCAGCCGCTTAGCTTTTGTTTTGGGCAAATTTATGGCCGCTTGGGCAATATGCGGGGTTATGCTGCTTGCCTCAATGTTGTTTTGGTTTTTGCTGTCATTTTGGCTCGCTTTGGACAATTTTTGGATTTTGTGGTGCTATGTAGCGGCATGGATTGCCAGCGGTGCCTTATGCGCTTTGTCTTTGTTGGCGGCCTCTTTCTTTTCGCATATGTTGAGTGCTTTTGCTTTGGCTTTGGCTATATGTTTTTTACTTATAAATCTTAATTTAGGATGGATTGGCGGATTGTTTACCAAACACAGTCTGCTGGCATTAAAGATTGCCGGATCCTTCAGCTTTGCTTCGCAATATGATAATATGATATCCGGACAAATAAGTCTTTCGGCCTTAATATACTTTGCCTCCATAACCGCGGCATTCATTTGGCTGACCGGTGCGGTTTTGGACTATAAAAGGAGATAATATCTTGTTTTTAAAGCAAAAAATCAATTCAGATGGCAAATTGGCGCTGTTGTTTGGCGGAGTTTTGCTGCTGCTTATCATCTTTAATGTATTAAGCGGATTGCTTTTTGGTTATGTTGCCGCAGATGTTACCGCTGACAAACGTTATGAATTGAGCCGACCGACAATTAATCTTTTGCAAGAAAATAAAGCTCCGATAATAATTCGTTTGTATATATCGCGCGACCTGAAACAGGCCAGCCCGCGCTATGGTGCTTATGCTGATTATCTAAATCGTATGCTCAATCAATATGTTGAGCATGGCCATGGCCGCATCAAAATGGAATTAGTCGAGATAACTCCATATTCCAGCGCTGAAATAGCTGCGGAAAAAGTCGGTTTGCATCCTCTTGATATTACCGATTCCAGTCATGATGTTTATTTGGGTGCTAATATTATTCACGCATCCGGTGCCGCTTTGAGTATTCCGGTTTTTGACATCAAACGCAAAAGTATGCTTGAAGATGACATCAGCCGTTCAATCTCGCGGCTGAATTCTCCCAAAGCTCCGCTTATCGGCGTAATTTCGCCTTATTTTAATGTGGCTTCATCCGGCAAAATTATAGCTTTTAATGATGATTGGCCGTTTATCAAACAACTCAAGGCTTCCGGTTTTCGCATTAAACCTTTGGGCTCGTCTATGGCATATATTCCCGAGGATATTGATGCGGTTTTGCTTTATTATCCTCTGGTGTTAAAGCCCTTAAATTTATATGCCATTGACCAGTATTTGTTGCGTGGCGGCAATGTTATGGTTATGCTGGACGCTTTTTCCGAATTAAAATTTGCCCAAAATAATACTTATGATTTGTATAACAGCGGAATGCAGGCTTTTTTACAAAATTTGGGAGTGGAGTATTATAATGATATGCTTATCGGCGATTTGCAAAACAACCAAAATGTTGCAATCGACGGCAAAAACAGCAGTTATCCGCTTTATCTCAAGGTCTATTCCCCGCAAATGGCAACTCACCCGATTACTGCGCGCCTGCATGATCTAAAACTCAATTACAGCTCTTTGTTTAATTTTGATACCTCCAAATCAAAGTTACGCAGCACGGTTTTATATTTCAGCGGCAAGCAAAGCGGCATAGTTCCTGCGGCTTGGGCTTCACAGCAGAGTTTTGCCACATTAAAACAAAAAATAAAGTCGGAAGATATGCAGTTTCCGCTGGCTTTGTTGTTGGAGGGAAATTTTCCGCCTTTTTATCATGAACCTTTGATTAACAGCCCCGAATTGGTGCTCAAAATGCCATTGTTTGCCGACAGAGCTCAAAAAGAGGGAAAATTGTTGCTGACCGGTGACAGCGATATGGCGGCATGGTCATTGTGGCGCGGCGGCTCCAACGACGGCAATACGCCATTTTTCTCTTCGGATAATATGTTGTTTATACGCAGTGCATTGGATTATCTGTCATCCAGTGCTTATTCCAATGTCGGGCAAAAGTTTTTGACCCAAAACAAATACAACCTGAAAGATATAATCAGGATTTGGGCAGAAAACCAAAACACAGAACATAGAAATGCCGTTTTGCAGCAACTGCAAGATACGCGCCGACAAATTAATCAAATTTTTGAGGCATCTTATAATACAGAGTTTGATTTTTCGGTTGGTCGTCAGCAAAAATTAGCTGATTTGCAAAATAATGAACTAACCTTGGAACAAAGCTTAAAACAGATTGACTATAAAATCCAAGAAGATTATCATCACTACCGAAAGTGTTTTATAGCGGCTATGCTCATATTACCGGCTTTATTGGCAGTTTTGGCGGTTTGGTGCGCATATTATTGTTATCGTCGTTTTTACCTGAGGCAAAAGAGGAAAAAGTTTTATGAAAAAAACAGCTAAAATTGTTATTTTAAGCATTGTCGTTGTTTCACTGCTGGTGGCAGCATTTTTGGGCTTTATGGCTTGGAGGCAGGGAACACTCCTGCAAGGAAAGTTGGTTTTTGCCAAATCGTATGACGCCGGAAGCAAGGTCAATCATATCACCATAACTAATAAAGAGGGCACCATTGAGCTTGAACAGGTTGAAGGTTATTGGCGCTTGCCCAAGTACAATGGTTATTATGCTGATTTTGGCGTAGTCAAAAACTTTTTTGACAATTTGAACAGCAGTGCTTATTTGGTAAAAATCCCTGACGGCGATAAAAAATTGGCCGATTTTCTTTTGTTAAATCCGCTTGATAATTCTGAAAATTTCGGCACCGGAACCTTAATTCAAACTTATGCCGATGATGTGTTGTTGGATTCGGTGGTTGTCGGTATGCGTGATGTTGAAAAAGGCTATTTTCTGGCTCGCCACGCTGATTCTGATAATGTATGGCTGGTTGGCGGAAGTTATGATTTTCCCTCAGAAGTAAAGATGTGGTTGCCGTCGCCGATATTGGAAATTCCTTTATCTGCCGTAGAAATGTTAGGAGTCGACGGAAATTTAATATCACGGCGCATGAGCATAGAAGATTTTCATGATCGCTTAGGTTTGAGCGTAAATGTAAGCTGGCTGTTTCATAATTTATCATCATTGGATGTTTATGGGGTAATGCCTGAAGATGAGTTTGTTGCCAAATATTCTGATGCCAAATTGGCAAAAATCTATGATATATCGACTTTTTACGGGCTTCGTTTTGAACTTGATCTTTATAAAACAGAAGATAATCAGGCATGGCTTAATATAAAATTATCTACCGACAGTATTGCCCTTTCGGCAATTGATGACTATATCAAAGACAACCTCTTTTTGTATGAAGGTTGGTATTTTCAAATATCGCCGCGTCAAAGAGATTATTTGATGGGTTATACTTTGTTATAGTTTTTTAGGATTCATGTTAAAATCTGAATTAAGCGCGACGAACTTTGTCGCTGATTTGTTCGACAGTGCTGTTATTGCTTTCAATAAAGACGGTCATGTGGTGTTTTATAACCACATGGCGGAGTATTTGTTTAATGGCTTGTCTGATAACAAAACTTTGAGTGAGTTGGTCGGTGGTGATGAATTATCGGTTTTGCGCCACAATCTGAACATAGTTTTTTTTCAGCAGCGCCCGATGGATTTTTATTGGATGCACAAAGAAAGGCTATATTTGGTAGCGGCAAGACTTTTTGCCTCTAAAGTTTTTCTTTGTCTGCGCGACATAACCGAAATCAGGGCGCAAAGCGATTTATTGAAAGTTTGCTCGCGCCGCTTTAATCAAATTGAGCAACTTTCTCAAATCGGCTATTGGGAGCTGAATCTGTCTCACAAGATTTTTTATTGGTCTGACGGTATGTATAATTTGTTTAATCTCAACAAGCAAAATAAAAATTATCATCATAATATCATCCGCCGTTTTATTCATCCTGATGATATTGAGTTTTATCGCCAAAGTTTGCGCCGACTTTTGCTGCAGGATAAGCTCATATCCGGCAATATCAGAATTTTCACCGATAATAATGTCATGAAAATTTGTCGTTTTTCTGCCGCCAAAATTATGATTGACGGAGAAGAAAACGCCTGTGGTATAATGCAGAACATAACGGATTATTGTCGCACGGATGAAAAAAAAGCACTCACGGAGTTGGCTCATTCCGTCAAACAACAAATCCAAGCCATTAAGTTGTTCAGCGATTCGCTTTCCTCTGATGTCGCCGACCCGATACGGCATCACATTAATATAACGGCTGATTTGCTCAACCAAGCGGTGGGGCAGTTGCATGAAGATAGTTCTGAACAATATGTTGATGTTGCGGCGGTTTCTTATGAAATATGTCGCGAATTTGATGCCATTGCCCAAGCTAAGGGACTGAAATTGATTTGTCGCACCTATCCCTTGTTTATCAAAGGAGATAAAAAGTTATTGGAGCTCATGTTGCGTAACTTGCTTGATAATGCTTTTAAATTTGCCAAGAGTAAAGTTGTTTTGGCCAACAATCACAATGGTATTTGGGTTGCTGATGACGGTTGTGGTATAGCGCTTTCTGAACAATCTAAAATTTTTTCTTGCTATTATCATGGCAAAAACAGTTGCGGTTGGGGAGTAGGGCTTGCCATGGTTTGTAATGCGGCCAAGCAGCTTGATGCCGCCATATCCTTAAAATCGAGACTCGGTCATTACAGTATTTTTCGCCTGACTTTTTCTAAAAAATGAATTCTTGCCAAATTCAAAAATAAGTGTTAGACCATGCCTAATACCAACTATAAAACAAATAATTATGAAGAATTTAGAAAAATATGCAATCTTTGCCTGCGTTTTTTGGCTGATTGTTACTGTCTGCCTTGCCGCAGCTTGTCGCCATGGTTTGGAATTAAGGATTGCGATTTTCGTGTCCTTAAGCATTATCTGGGTTGGTTTTGCCGTTTTTTTGGTTTGGCTGTTTGCTACCGACGGCAGGTCAGCTTGGCATAATCGCAAAACTCCTGCCGGAAAAATTGCCATAAGGATACTGTTGGTGTTCTATGCCATAACGGCGGTAGCTTTGTTGGCGGCGGGATTAAGGGAAATGATAGTTTTCCTTTTGTAAAATTTTATGGAGCTTATGTCTCAAAAGTCAAAGCTCTTTTTTTGACAAAAATTACAAAAAACACTTGCCAAAATGTTTTTTTAGTGCTACTAATAATGGCAAACCCAATTAAAATGTATTTATTATGACAGAAGTAAGACAGACCAGCGTTCCCGTGGTCTATAAGAATATGGGAAGTTTTAACCTTAAAAAGAAAAATTTCTTGGCGGTGGGCCTTCCGTCATGGCAGCCTCTCGGGCTTCTCGTAGGGTGCTGGGTAATTCCATTTGCCCCGCGCAACATTTCGTGGGCTGAGGCAGCTTATGAGGCTTATGCATATTCGCATAAGATGCCCACTGCGGAAGAGCTTTTCGCAGTGTGGACGCCGGAGGTTGCGCATGAGTTCGATCTCTGCGCCAAAGCACTGGGTTACCCGCCGATAAACTCGACCGGTGCGCCCATAGGCGAGTTTCCCTCAGACTTCGCCAACCTGAGGGAGGTCGATCGCGCCAGCGAGGCTCCATTTTACCACTTCGGTAAAATTAAGACACCGCCGAGGATGGCACCCAAGCCCGACACGCCGAACAGCCATGTCGGTATTGGCAACCGTTATTCCAGTAACGGTCTCGGGGCCAAGCCCATCTACATCCGCCCCGTTTGGCGGTACAAAAAGTAGAATGGAAAAGCAATTTGCAAGGCTGAGGTTTTCCTCGGCCTTGTGCTTTTTTAAATAAAAGCATTTGCAAATCATTACAAATTAACTTATCATATCGCCGTTGTATTAACTGTAAACGGGTTATAAATGTTTAAATCTCTTATCAAAAAAATTAAAAAATCTGATTTTGTTATCAATTATTCCAAGATGTGGAAATATGTCAAACCTTATTGGGGCAGAGCCTTGATTGCTATGACCATTACGATTCCGATTGGGGCAATGGATGCGGTTATCGCTTGGGCTCTCAAACCTTATATGGATGTGGTAATGGTAGAAAAAGGTCCCAGTTATACGGCATATATTCCGCTTTTGATTATTGTTTTTACTCTTTTACAAAGCGCATTCAACTATATTGCCACCTATCTCAATACTTGGGTTGGGCAAAAAGTTTCCATCGGACTGAAGCTGGATTTGTACAAAAAATTATTGCGTTATAATGCGGCTTTTTTTGATCAAAGACATTCCGGTGAGATTTTGATGCGTTTTAATGGCGATGTTGATGCCAGTTGCGGCGGTTTGTTGGCCAATTTGAAGCTGTTCACCACTCGTTTGTTCTCATCTATCTCACTGATTTGTGTTTTGTTTTACAATTCATGGCAGTTAGCTGTTGTTGCCGTAATAGTTTTGGGCGCGGCACTTTATCCGTTGACTACTGTCAAACGCAAAATAAAATCAATCACCACGCAGAGTGTGTTTAGCGGTGCCGCTATCAATACTCAATACAATGAAACCTATCAAGGCAACCGTATCATAAGTTCTTACAATTTATATGATTATCAAGCCAAAAAATTCAGCGATAATTTGCACACCTGTTTTAAGTTGGGAATAAAGATGATTCAACGCACCGGTCTGCTGTCGCCGATGATGCACTTTATTGTTTCGGTCGGTATTGCTGCCGTAATTTGGTTCGGTAGCCATCTTATTGTTACTCAGGCTATTACCCCCGGTAACTTTGTATCGTTTATTGCCGCACTTATAATGCTTTATACTCCGATTAAGGCTATCGGTAATAATTTCAATTCCGTACAAATGGCTTTGTTGGCGATGGAACGTGTTTTTGAGTTGATGGATGCTCAGCCGGCTATTACCAGTAAAAAAGGTGCTCCGAAACTGGAAAAAATCAAAAAAACGATTGAGTACAAAGATGTTTGTTTTGAATATATCAAAGGCAAACAGGTTCTTGATCATGTCAACTTAACCATTAAAAAAGGCGAAACAATAGCTTTTGTCGGTAATTCCGGTGGTGGCAAAACCACGATGGTAAACTTGCTTCCCCGCTTTTACGATGTAACATCAGGGGCGGTGATGATTGACGGAGTTGATATTCGCGATTACAACCTTGATTCTTTGCGTGACAACATCTCGGTTGTGTTCCAAGACAACTTTTTGTTCTCCGGTACCATTCGTGACAATATTCTCTTGGGCAAAGAAAATGCCACTCAGGAAGAAATTGACATGGCGGTTAAAAATGCCTGTTTGGAAGAATTTGTATCTTCATTGGAAAAAGGTTTGGATACCAATATCGGTGAACGCGGAACTTTGCTTTCCGGTGGTCAAAAACAACGCATAGCTATCGCTCGTGCCTTTATCAAAAATGCACCGATTGTTATATTGGATGAAGCAACTTCGGCATTAGATAATAAGTCCGAAGCCGTTGTTCAGCAGGCTGTCGATAACTTGATGAAAGATCGCACGGTGTTTATTATTGCCCACCGTCTGTCCACTGTCCGCAATGCCGATAAAATTGTGGTCGTAAACTATGGTAAAATTGCCGAGATGGGTACTCATGAAGAATTATTAAAGAAGCCGGATTCAGTTTATGCTTCTTTATACAAAACACAGTTGAAATAGGAGAAAAAATGAAAAAACAAGCAGAACCATCCGATCCTTTGGATAGCTTGATTAAGCGCGTTAAAGCCGCACAGCAAATATATAAAAACTTTTCGCAAAGTCAGGTCGATGCCATTTTTAAGGCAGCCGCCGCTGCGGCTGCTGCTCAGCGCATACCTTTAGCCCAAATGGCAGTTGGTGAAACCCGCATGGGCTTGGTTGAAGACAAAGTTATCAAAAATCATTTTGCCTCGGAATACATTTATAACAAATATAAAGATGCCAAAACTTGCGGCATTATCAAAACTGATAAAACCAATGGGACCAAAATTTTGGCCGAGCCGTTGGGGGTTATCGCCGGTATTATTCCAACCACCAATCCGACCTCAACCGCCATATTTAAGTCTTTACTTTGCTTAAAAACCCGCAACGGCATTATTTTTTCGCCGCACCCGCGTGCCAAAGATAGCACCATTGCCGCTGCCAAAATTGTCTATGAAGCCGCCGTTAAGGCCGGTGCTCCTGAAAATATTATCGCTTGGATTGATGAGCCGACCTTGGAGGCAACTCAATTTTTGATAACTCACCCTGATGTCGATTGCATTTTGGCAACCGGTGGTTCCAGTATGGTCAAGGCCGCTTATTCATCCGGCAAACCGGCTTTGGGTGTCGGTGCCGGCAATGTTCCGGTGGTGATTGATGAAACAGCCGATATTGATATGGCGGTTTCCTACATCTTGATGTCCAAAACCTTTGATAATGGGGTGATTTGCGCCTCGGAACAATCCGTAGTGGCTGTCAGCAAAATATATGACAAGGTCAAGAATCAATTTGCCGCCCAAGGTGCATATATCTTAAAACCATCCGAGGTTAAAAAATTATCCAAAATAATGTTGGGTGCCAAAGGAATCAATCCCTTGATTGTTGGTCAACCTGCCGGCAAGATTGCTGATATGGCCGGCTTAAAAGTTCCTGAAGGTACTAAAATTTTGCTGGTTGAGCAAGATGTCATCTCCAAAGACAATCCTTATGCTTTGGAAAAATTATCTCCGGTATTGACTTTGTATCGTGCCAAAAATTTTGAAGATGCTGTTGCCAAATCGCTCAGTTTGGTATCGTTAGGCGGATTGGGACATACTGCCGTGCTCTATACTGATACTCGCAGTCAGGATCGGGTGGATTATTTTGCCCAAAAGCTTCCGACCGGACGCATCTTGGTTAATTCACCTTCATCACAGGGTGGAATAGGGGACTTGTTTAATTTCAGACTTGAGCCATCGTTGACTTTGGGTTGCGGTTCATGGGGCGGCAACTCAGTCAGTGAAAATGTAGGCATCAAACATTTGTTGAATTATAAAACCGTTGCCGAGAGGAGAGAGAATATGTTGTGGTTTAGAGTTCCGCCTAAAATTTATTTCAAACGCGGAGCGGTTGATACGGCTTTGCGTGAGCTGTCAGGCAAAAAACGCGCCTTTATCGTAACTGACAAATTTTTGTTTGATTCCGGTGCGGTCAATGCTGTTTCCAATCTTTTAGAAGAGATGGATATCGAGTATCAAATTTTCTTTGATGTCAAATCTGATCCTTGTATTTCTACTATTGATGATGCGCTCAAAGCCATCAAAGTATTCAAGCCGGATGTATTTATATCTTTTGGCGGCGGTTCGCCGATGGATGCTGCCAAAATTATGCAGCTCAAATATGAACATCCGGATATTGCTTTTGAAGATGTAGCCTTGCGTTTTATGGATATCAGAAAACGGATTTGCTCAATTCCGGATTATTCCAAATCCATGATGGTTGCCATCCCTACAACTTCGGGTACCGGATCGGAGGTAACTCCTTTTGCGGTTATTACTGACGATAAGAGTGGGGTAAAATATGCTTTGGCTGATTATGCTCTGACTCCGGATATGGCGATTGTTGATGCGGACTTTGTTGATAATATGCCCAAAGGTTTGACTGCCGCCGGCGGTATTGATGCTTTGGTTCATGCTATTGAAGCTTATGTTTCGGTAATGGCGACCAACTTTACCAATTCGACGGCTTTGGAAGCTGCTAAACAGATATTCCGCTATTTGCCCAGAGCTTATCACGACGGCGCCAATGATCCGATAGCCCGAGAAAAAATGCACCATGCCGCCACCATAGCCGGTATGGCCTTTGCCAACTCATTTTTAGGTTTGTGCCACTCCATGGCACATAAATTGGGTGCAGCTTTTGATATTCCGCACGGAATTGCCAATGCCTTGCTTATTTCACAGGTTATTAAATACAATGCTGATGAAACCAAGCACAAGCAAACTATTTTCCCGCAATATCGTGTGCCCGAAGCAAAAAAGCGTTATGCCCAAATTGCTGAAAATTTGGGTCTGAAAGGTCGTAACGATGATGCCAAAGTCAAAGCTTTGATTGCGGCAATCGAGAAGTTGAAAAAAGATATTGAAATACCGTCATCAATCAAGGCATGGGGTATATCCAAGAAGGATTTTGCCTATAAACTTGATTGGCTGGTTGAGAATGCTTTTGACGACCAGTGCACCGGTGCCAATCCGAGCTATCCTCTGATGGAAGACATTCGTCAGATTTACTTGGATGCCTTTGAGGGTAAAATCTGAGTTTATAGCTCTATTCCATTTGTAGGCGTAATAAGAATTTGCGCAATGTTGCACGTTGAACGCCGAAAATTCTGGCGATTTGCGATTTGGAAACACCTCCCGCCAGCAACTCTTTGATGCGTTTGACGTTTTTGGAAAGTTTAAGCCTTTTTGATGCCGCTGCCATAGGTCGGCCGATATGTTTGCCGGATGCTTTGAGGTGAGCCAAACTGGCTTTGGTTCTATCCGAGATAAGTTTGCGCTCAATCTCGGCGGCTAAACCGAAAGCAAAAGCCAAGACTTTTGATTGAATATCATTACCTAAACGATAATTTTCTTTTAATGTCCAGACTTGGCAATTTTTATTCAAGCACGTTTCCAAAATCCGCATAACTTCCATCAAAGAACGTCCGAGACGGGATATCTCGCAAGCGATAAGAATATCATTTTCCTGTAACTCATCTAACAAAGCACCCAATTTGCGGTTTTTTAAGGCTTTACGGGAAGATATTTTTTCTTCAACCCAGCGGTCAATTTTGATACCGGTTTTTAAGGCATATTGTTCAATTTCATAATGTTGATGTTGCAATGTTTGCTTATCTGAACTGACGCGAATGTAACCTATTGTTACCATTTGTTTTTCCTCAACTAAAGTTAAATTAAACTGGTCATTTTAATAGAACGATTAATTTCAAGTATTTTTTTACATTTTCGTCTTTTTTAATAAAAAATAAAATGACTTGAAAAAATAAATAGTTAACTTTGTTTTGATGCAAAACATTAAGATTCTTTTTTTCTTTTTGTTAAATGAAACAAATCGTTGCTTATGTTACAATTAGACAAAATTGTTGAACATTATATGAAAGGAAAAGACAATGAGTGATATTTTAGATGAGTTATATGAAAAAGCTACAGATTTGTATCTGGAAACTAGTAAAGAACCGAGAGGTTCTTACAGCAGAGAAGTGTGGAAAACAATGCAGCTTGGAGAAAATCTTTTTCAATATAATACAGGTTACCAATATAAGGATGGGTCAATAGAAGGTGGAGAATGTCATATCGTTTGGTTTGAAAAAGGCAAATTAACTCCATTAAAGACAGTTAATTTGCCTAATGGCTATGATATAGGTCCTTCCGGCGCCTTGTATGAAAATCTTGGTAATGGTCTTTATGAATCTTATACTCCTGATCGTCGTCGGTTAGGTTATAGAGAGTTCAAGACGTTTAGGTGGAAAGATGATGAGATTGTTCATATATCGTCTAAAGGAATCGAAGCAATAAAGGATGATTTATCAAATTTATCAGAAAAAGATTTTTTGAGACTATACCATACACTTGCTAATAGTTATAAGTATCGGGATGCATTAAAGGAACGCACTTTTGACATTACCGACAAATGGAATAATTTTGCAGAATTATTCCAACAACGTATGGAAAAATATATTGAACTTACTCAAGGGGATAATTCTTATGAGTATTCGTGGTTGCGTCAATCGCCTAAAGACAAAGCGAAGCTTATTGAGGTGATTAACACCAAAGAAACAGATAAAATTGAAGTTGATGAAAATCGTTTGTCAGGTTTGAAAGGTTTATCTATTGAAGATATACAAACAGGTGGTTTTTCTAAAACATCTTTGTTGGCAGCTCAGGTTTATGATTGTTCGCACTTATCCGGTCTGTTGCAAGTAGCGGATGATGCACCAAATACCCCGGCTTTTGATTTAATATCCGTACGTTATCGTGAGCAATATGGAGATGAATTTGTCAACGCTATTACTGAACGAGCCGATGAAATAATCAAATTGCCATACAAACAAATGTTTTTTGAAGCAATTACCAAAGATAATTCCAATGCTCCGGAAGCAAATTTCTTAGATGCATTTACCGACAAAATCCGAAATTTAGCAATGAAAAAATATGGTAAGGAAGATTGGTATACAAGTATTTCCGAAGCGGCTAAAGATCCGGAATTTATGAAAGAATGTGATAAAGTTTGGGGTGAAATGTTTACCGAAGCAGATAAATATGCAACTTGCAGACCAAATAAGCATGATAATGCATATATTCGTAAGATGTTTCCGGATAAGGCAGAACAGTTGCACGAGTTTGTCGCTGAACAAAAAAATAGCAACTTTATCGAAGTGTTGGATGAAGCGATTAAATATCATCAGCAGGTCGGTAAAATGCAAATAGCAATTAATGAGTATTGTAAAGATAATGAAGTATATCTCAACGGTAATCTGCATTTCGACTTGGTTGATGCCGGCGTTGAAACGAAAAAAGAAGCTAAACGTTGTCTGGATATCTGGCAATCTGTAAATGAACGACCTGATCGTTATGGTTCTCCGTATAATGGTTATTCTATTTATCAAATTGCACAAATTGCCAAATCTGATGTGATGCAGGATTGGATGTATCCGGTGATGATGGACGCGGTTGAAAAGGGCGGTTTAACCATATCGGAAGGCCGTATGCCCAGTGAACGCACGTTGTTTGATTGTTGCAAAACATGGAAAATTTGTCCCAAGATGCCGCAAAGGCTTGCTAAAGAAGTTGGTCATTACAGCTTAAAAGGGCGTATGCTTGCTGGTGCAATTTTTGATAAGATGGTTGCAGAAGGAAATACCACACCGCAAGAATGGCGTGAAAATAAAGAACTTCATCAAGAATTTTATGAAGAACTTGATCGTGCACAAAAAATGCCCAACAAAAAAGCGCTTAAGCAATACATTTCCAATACTCCAGTTAATCGCAAACGTGTGATTGCAATGGGAATGGAAGAAAAAGGTATTGAATTTACCGAAGAAAATTTCCGCGCTTTATATAATGAGGCTAAGGAAAAAGGTGTTTTTGAGGCTTCTTTGGCTAATCCGAAAGAAGCAAGAACAACAGTTTCTTCACGACTAATGGTTAAATTAGCACGTCAAAAAAATCAAGGAAAATAATATATCCTTTAAAAAATACCTCGCATGGTTATTTGATGCGAGGTATTTTTTTATAACACTTTTCTTTAATTAAGCATTATATAAAAAAGGTTCTTTAAGTTTGCTTAAAGAACCTTTTTTGTCATTTATGGTTTGGTGAAACGCCTAATCTTGGCTTTGAGCTCTCCATGTTCAAAAGAGGCATCGAACCTCTTTGTATCAACATCAAAGACATAGAAAGGATAACACCTTCTTACATCTCCGAATATTTGCACCGTGTGGTATCTTCCGGACAAAGGAAGCCCGCCGATATGTTCCAAGAGCTCATCCAACGGTTTACGGATGGAAGATAACTTGGTGAAGTCCTCCATAGTAGGAATTTCTTCTTTCAGTTTGTCTTTCATCTTAACTTCATCAGTCTCACCCAATTCAAGATATCTTTCGTCATCTTTGAATGGGAATACACCGACCACATAAAGCTTTATATTAGCATCATTGACCGGAAGTCGACATACCTTATCTTTAACGCGTACCGCCAGATCAAATTTTTCTTCGGGCGGGATTTTTTTCAGTGCTTCGGCAATATCCTCCAATGATATGCCGTTATAGCACATTATCCTTGCTATCGAGTAGCAAATAGAAGTGTTGTTCATAACTATTTTTTTTAAGGTTATTATTCACGTTTGATAATTCCGCCGTAGCGAACCAAAGCCGGTGCTTTGTTGGCCGTTACTCGTGCGTCATAGGCAACATCTTCTGTCATCTCCACCACCATGGGGATGGCAAAGCCTTCTACCGGATGAACATGGTATATGCCCTCGATTTTGGGCATATTAAGCTTGGCCAAGGCGTCATTGAGATCGTGGCGCACCTCGCTGATCCGTTGCATAAACGGAATATTGGGCAGACGATCTGTGTCGCATTGATCGTTGCGTTGGTAGGCTTCTTTGATTTCGATGTAGCAATCGTTGTCCTTAAACGGACAAATCCCGATAAGCTCCACTCCGGTAAGATCCGTACTAAACGGTACTCTCACCAGTGTATCGTCTTGGTCTTTAACGACCAAATCGAATTGCACCGATGCCGGCATAGACTCCAAATGCTTGATAACATCGGGAATCGACAAACCGGTAGAGCACAAGGTCTTGGCAATTGTGTCTATGCCATCAAACTTGTTTTGTGAAATTTCGTACTTTTTCATAATTATATAAATTAAAAATTAAAAACTGAAAGGATAATACATCTTTACAAAATTTTGTCAATAAAAAAGCTCCGCTGTTTTATGCGGAGCTTAATAGAGCAAAATTAGCCTAAAACTGCTCTTGCAATTCAAAGAAATAGGCTTGCGGGTGATCGCAAACCGGACATTTTTCCGGAGCCAAAGGCGATTCAACTCTTGCTCCGCAGTTGGCACATTCCCAAATAACTTTAGTCGGACGCTTGAAAATATTGCCCTCAACCAAGGATTTTAATAAGGCTTGATAACGTTCTTCATGGCCTTTTTCAATTTTACCGACCATCTCAAACAATTCGGCAATGCGATCAAAGCCTTCTTCTTTGGCTTCTTTGGCCATACGCGCATACATATTGGTCCATTCAAAATTCTCGCCGCCGGCAGCATCTTTCAGGTTGTCGATAGTGGAGGGAACTGCGCCGTCATGCAACAGTTTGAACCAAATTTTAGCGTGTTCTTTCTCGTTATTGGCAGTTTCTTCGAATTTGGCAGCAATAATATTGTAGCCTTCTTTTTTAGCCTTAGAGGCATAATAAGTATATTTATTGCGGGCTTGTGATTCGCCGGCAAAAGCTTCCATTAAGTTTTTTTCGGTTTTTGATCCTTTTAATTCCATGATATTTCTCTTTCAGTTAGATGTTAACTGCCAATATATTCATTAAATTTTTTAATCTTGTCAACGAAATTATTTTTACGCTTGTTTTAAGGTAATTATTTGTTAGAATAACCGCATAATTGAATTTATCAACGAAAGGCTGTAATTCATGGAACAAAAAACTATCAATATTGGAAATCTTAAGATTAGTAATCTTCTGCCTTTTTCTTTACTTTGCGGACCTTGCCAAATTGAGAGCAAGCAACACGCAATTGATATTTGCTCTAGCATGGTTGAAATCACCAAAGATTTGGAAATTCCTTATATCTTTAAGGCCTCATTTGACAAAGCCAACCGCTCTTCCATTAAAGGCGCTCGCGGTGTCGGATTGGAAAAGGGAATGGAAACCTTTGATGAAATCAAAAAACTTTATCCCAATTTGCCGATTGTTACCGATGTGCACGAAACTTGGCAGTGCGCAGAGGTAGCGAAACATGTTGATATGTTGCAGATTCCGGCTTTTTTGTGTCGTCAAACCGATTTATTGGTGGCTGCTGCCAAAACAGGAAAAATAATCAATATCAAAAAAGGACAGTTCTTAGCTCCGGAAGATATGAAAAATGCCGTGCAAAAATGTATAGATTCCGGCAATAGCCAAGTTTGCTTAACCGAACGCGGAACTTCTTTCGGCTATCATACCTTGATTGTTGATATGACCGGATTTTCCATTATGGCTAAAACCACCGGTTGTCCGGTGATTTTTGATGCCACTCACTCGGTGCAAAAACCGGGTGGTTTGGGTACTGCTACCGGAGGTAATCGTGAGATGGCTCCGATTTTGGCTCGTGCCGCTATTGCCGCCGGTGTGGGTGGATTGTTCATGGAAACCCATGAAAATCCTGATAAAGCCTTATCCGATGGTCCCAACACCATTGCTTTATCTAACATGAAATCAATTTTGGCATATTTGAAAGAATATGATATGTTGACCAAATCCAAAATTAATGACTATTATCAAGAATGCGGTTTATTGACGAAGGCTATATAATCGGTATTCGCCGTCATGGCGAAAATTCCGGCATTATCACAATTCTATGCAAAGAGCAGGGCAAAGTTTGCGGCTATGTTAAGTCTTGCTTCAGCAAAAAGAATTTAGCAACTTTTCAGATTGGTAATTTGGTAAAAGTTGACGCTTGGTCGCGCGTTGACGATAATATGCTCAGTCTCAAGATTGAACTTATTACTCCTTATGCGGTTAATTTTTTAGCTTCACAAAAAAAATTACAAACTTTAAGCAGTTTTTGTGGTTTGTGCAATGGGTGTTTGCCGGAATTACAATCAGTTGATAAATTATATGATTTTGCTTCAAATTTTATTAAATTTATTGATGAAGAAAATTGGCTAACTCATTATTGTTTCTTCGAATTTCATCTTTTGGATTTTCTGGGCATCGGTCTTGATTTAACCAAATGTGTGGTAACCGGGCGTCAGGATAATTTGGCTTATGTTTCGCCCAAAAGTGCTTGTGCGGTTTCTTATGATATTGGTTTAAATTATAAAGACAAATTGTTTGATTTTCCTAAATTTATTGTTGAGGAAAATTATTATCCCACCCTTCAAGAGCAGTTTGAATTACTGCGAATGACCGAGTTTTTCCTCAAGAAAAATTTTTTTGCAATTCATAACTTGAAATTTCCGATTTCCCGTGCTAACTTGGGCGCGAATTTGTAAAACCATAGGAAACAACTGTAATGGCGGAAACGCAAGAAAAAATCAAAGAAGTCTATCTTAAAGAGGAACTCAGTTCCCGCTATCTTTCGTATGCCATGTCGACCATTGTGTCGCGTTCTCTGCCTGATGTAAGAGATGGCTTAAAACCGGTGCACCGCCGTCTGTTATATGCTATGCGTCAGTTGCATCTTGATCCCAAATCCGGTTTCAAAAAATGTGCTCGTGTGGTTGGTGATGTCATCGGTAAATATCACCCGCACGGAGATTCATCAGTTTATGGGGCAATGTGTCGTTTGGCGCAGGATTTTTCGGTGCGCTATCCTCTGGTTGACGGGCAAGGTAACTTTGGTAATATCGACGGAGATTCTCCTGCGGCCATGCGTTATACCGAAGCCCGCATGACCGAATTTGCCGTCGCGTTGATGGACGGTTTGAGCGAAAATGCCGTTGATTTTATTGATACTTATGATGGCGAAGAGCAAGAGCCGGTTGTGATGCCTGCCGCTGTACCCAACTTATTGTGCAATGGTTCCAATGGTATTGCCGTTGGTATGGCCACCAACATTCCTCCGCATAATTTAGCTGAAGTTTGCGATGCTTTGTTGTTGATGATAGACAAGCCGGAAGCCACGGTTGAAGCTTTGGTGCGCAAACTCAAAGGACCTGATTTTCCAACCGGCGGAGTGATTATTGATAAGTTTTCTTCCATTGTTGATATCTACACTTCCGGCAAAGGTAATTTCAGAGTTCGCTCCAAGTGGCATAAAGAGGATTTAGGGCAGGGGCAATATCAAATCGTTGTTACTGAAATACCCTATCAAGTTGTGAAATCAAAACTCATAGAACGTATTGCTCAATTGGTTTTGGATAAAAAAGTTCCTTTGCTCAGCGACATCAGAGATGAATCTGCTTCTGATGTCAGAATAGTTCTGGAGCCTAAGAGTCGTAATGTTGATGCTAATATCCTGATGGAGATATTGTTTAAGGAAACCGAGCTGGAATCTAAGTTTAATATGAACATGAATGTTCTTGATTCCGAGGGTGTTCCTAGGGTTATGAGTATTGCCGATGTTTGCCGCGAATATCTCAACCACCGGGTTAAAGTTTTGGAACGTCGCTCCAATTACCGTTTGCAAAAAATTATTGCTCGCTTAGAGATTTTGTCGGGTTATCTTGTCGCCTATCTCAATTTGGATGAAATTATTCACATTATCCGCGAAGAAGACGATCCTAAAGTAAAACTCATCAAGAAATTCAAGCTCAGTGATGTTCAGGCGGAATCTATTCTCAATATGAAATTGCGTAATCTGCGCAAATTAGATGAAGCTGAAATTAAAAGCGAGTTTGAAGATTTGACGGCGGAAAAAGCTTCTCTTGAAGAATTGTTATCCAGCGATGAGTTGCGTTGGCGTAAAATTGCCGAAGAGATTAAAGCTGTCAAAGATAAGTTTGGCAAAAAGACGGCTTTGGGTGCTCGCCGCACTGAGTTTGCCGAGGTTAATTTGGAAGATATTGATATTTCGATTGAAGCTCGTATTGAAAAAGAGCCTCTTACCATTATATTATCACAAAAGGGCTGGATTAGAGCCATGAAGGGTTATCAGCCTTTAGATGATGATTTCAAGTTCAAAGATGATGATAATTTGTTGTTGGCAATTCATGCCCAAACTACCGACAAGATAGTCCTTTTTGATACATCAGGCAAGTTTTTCAACATCAATGCCTGTGATATTCCTACCGGTCGCGGTTTTGGGCAACCGTTGCGCCTGATGGTTGATGTCGGAGTCAATGATCAGATTGTTGATATGTTTGTCTATACCGCCAAAACTAGTTATTTGATAGCGTCCAATACCGGTTATGGTTTTATTATCGATGATAGCCATTTGTTGGCCCAAACCAGACAAGGTCGCCGCATTATGAATGTTGCACAGGGAGAGCGCGCAGCTTTTTGTTGTCAGGTCAATGGCGACATGGTTGCCTTTATCGGGGACAATCGCAAAATTTTGGTATGCCGCTTGGAGGAGGTTCCGACAATTGCTCGCGGACGAGGAGTTTGCTTGCAAAAATACAAAGACGGCGGTTTATGCGATATACAAATTTTCAATGAAAAAGACGGCTTCTGCTTCAATCGTTCCGGTGGCAAAGCTGTTGAGACCAATTTGATAAATTGGTTGGGACACCGCGCCGGTCAGGGCAAGTTGGCACCGTTCGGTTTTCCTAAATCAGGCAAATTTTTGAAATAATGTCAGAAGTTTTGTTTGAATATATCAGCCTTGGCAATGCGGTAAAGATTACGGCGATTGATGCCGACAGTCATATTGAGGCCGTAGTGGTTGCGCCTTTAGGGCTCAGTGAAACACAAATGCAAAAGCTCGCTTTGGATAAACTTAATTACATTATCAACAACAAAGATTGTGGATAAGTCATAATATGTTCCGCAATCTGTTTCCAATTTAAAAAAATAAGTTTTATAATAGCGCCGCAATGGTTTGTTATACAGGCGATTGTGTTTGGGGAATATTATGTTATGGGGAAAATATAATGTCGCAAGATTCGGCTGAGTCTAACAATAAAGTAACTGTTTTACCGCAATTCATGAATGACGATCACGCTCATATTGATATTGCCGAGGAAGAAAATTCTTCTTGGCTGAGTAATAATTTGCACAAGTTGATCTTAGGGGTTAGTGCTGTATGGATTGCTTTGGTGATTATTTACATTACCCAATTTTTCGGTTGGTCCAATTTGTTTTTGATGATGCCGGATGAGTTTGGCGGATTTATGGCCGGTATAACTTTGCCTTTGGTGATTTTTTGGGTGGCTATGGCCTATATTGATCGCGGCACATCTTTCAAAAACGAGGCCAGATTTTTACGCGCTTATATGAACCAGTTGGTTTATCCTGAAGAAGAAGCTCCCCAAACTGCCAAAGCTTTTGCCGATGCCATTCGTTCTCAGGTTGTTGAATTGCAGCAGGTTACCAAACTGGCTCACGAGCAAACTTCAAAAATCAAAGACGGCATTAAGGAAAATGTTGATGATTTTGCCAAATTGGTCAGCAAGCTTGATGGTTATTCATCACACACCATTGTTGAATTGAGCGAAGGTGTAAAATTTCTTATGTCCAATTTTGAAAATATTGTGGCTCAAGCTCAAAATTCGAGCAATAATCTGGCTTCCATAAATCAAAAATTTGTTGAAGACAGTAACATGATAGGCAATTCACTATCAGAACTGTTGAACAAAATTATGCCCTCTTTGCAAGAAATCAAAAACACGGTACAAGAGCTCAAGCAAACAGCCAATGGTGCAATGGTTGAAATTAATCGATCCGGTGATGAGCTGAAAAGTTTTAACCAAATGGCTATAAAAAATTTTACCGATACACAAAACATATTGAATGCTCAAATTGATGTGATGGGACAAGTGTCCGAAAAAGCTTTTGAAAATTGTGATGCTTTAAAAGACAAAGTTGCCGGCGAATTGTCCGATATGCAAGATGTTTTGCAAAAGCATCTTATAAAAATTGATGAGGCAATTACCTCGGTTAGTCAAGAAACCAAAAACAAAAGTGAAGAAATGGCTAAAATGGCCATGGATAATGTTGAAACAATCAACAATGGAGTCAGACAAAGTTTCAAAGTTGTCGGCGAGATGTTTGATTCCCAAATTGACAAATTTGATGTTGCTGTTAATCAATACAGCCATCAAATATCCGGTTTGGTAAAAACTATTGATGAACGCGCTGATGTTGTTACCAAAAAATTCTCTTCGCACAGTGAATTAGTTAATCAGGAATTGGATAAGCTTATGGTCAGAAGTGCCAATTTAGAAGAGGGTGTCGCCATGCGAGTTGCCAATTTGAACAGTGTGGCTGATAAGGCTATTGCTGCCATGCAGGATGTTGAAAGCTCACTGACCAAAAACACCATTACTTTTGGTGAAAAAGTTGCTTTAGCCAATGATGATTTAACATCGTACATTGATACGATAAATGACAAAGTAGTCAATATTCAAGATTTCAGTGATAAACTTAATGATATGAATGACCATATCAATGAAAGCTATAAGGGCTTACAAAAAGTTTTGAGTACGGGGCTTGAGCAGTTACAAGGTGTCAATAAAGACATTAATTCATCGACCGAAAACCTTTTGGTGCAGACTGCACAGTCATCGGAAAGCCTCAATCAAATCGCTTCTGTTTTGCAAAAACACACTTCGGGTTTGGCTGATGCTTCCAATGTTGTTGTAACCCAAAGTCAAATCAGTGAAGCATCATTGGTTCAGCAACAGAAATATCTTGCTGATACGGCATCGAAGGTCGATTTTATCAAAGATGAGTTGCGTCGTCAAATTGATGAGTTATCTTTGAGTTCTGACAGTTTGGAAAAGAGTGCCAAAGATACGGCCGATTTGTTGAAAGAAAGTGTTCAAAAAATGTTGGCATCTTGCAATGAGGCAATCTCCAAAGGTCATCAGATTAATGATAATTTGGCTGAGCAATCAAACCAGTTTGATACTTCAGTAAATAAAACCATAACCAAAGTTACTCAGTTTGAAAATGTTTTGACTAAACAATTGCAAAATATTGATGGAGTAAGCAAAAAGATTGATGATCGTTCAGAAAACATCAATAAAACTTTGACTGCTTGCACGCAAAAATTGGATGATATTTCAACTTCAAGCGCCAAGACTATCGGTGAGGCAGTGGCTGAGTTTAATATCACGGCCGAAAACATCAATACCGTTTCCAAAAATGCGGTTGAATATATTGATAATGTCGCCAAAACAATTGATGACAAAGTTACCGATCTTAATGTTTCTTTCCGTCAACAAGAGGCTGATTTTTACTCGTACAGCAACAAGATGTCTGATAATACAGCCAATATGATTGATGCCATGAAAAAGCAAATGAACGAAATAAGTTCGGATACGGATAAAATTTATGCGAAGATGCTCATGGTTGAAGAAAATACAACCAACAAAGCAGATATCGTTACGGCAAATTTACAAAAGTCCGTGCAAAAGATTTCCGAAATCGGCAAATCATTGGATGAACAACAAAGAAAAGCTGTTCAAAGTATTGATGAGTCAATGGCAAAATTAGTAGAAGTAAATGACGCCGTACAGTCTCACATTGGCGGATTTTCTTCCAAAGTCAAAGAATTTGACGGCAACATCAAAGAATCTTTTGACAATTTCAATATTACATCGGCCAAGCTTAAATCTTTGCAACAAGATATGATTAAAGAAAGTGGCCAAACATGGCAGAAGTTGAATGAACAAGCCAAGTTTATTGAAACGACCAATGCTAAGATTATATCACAAAATACTTCTATCAGCGAGTTGTTTGAACATCAGAAAAATGATATATCAGAGGTTGTAAATTCCGTTATAACCCAAGCTCGTTTGGGTGAAGCTGCCATGGCGCAACAATATAAATATTTAACCGATACCACTGTTGAAGTTGCTGCCAAAATGCAAGACATCAATAATGATTTCAAAAATCATACCGGAGACATATTTGATACAACCAACAAGTTGTCTTACGAGTTTGAGGTGTTGGGTGACAGGTTGCTGAAAGCTTGTGATGCTATCAATAAGGCATCTAAAGATTCCATAAAGAATGTTGACCAGGTTAACATTCGCTTGTCACAATGCGGGGAAGATTTGGATGTGGCAATTCATCAATCTGTAAAAAATATCGGTGGTGTGTTTAATGAATATGAAAAATACATTTCCGGATTTAATACGGTAACAGCCGAAACCTCAACCGGTGTTATTGAAATCAACAATCTTATCTCGGCACAAAGCGATAAGATGGTAAAAATTTCTGATGACACTAAGAAATTGGTTGATTGCTTCAATACTATTTTGAATGACACTTCAACCCAATTGGCAACCAGAGCCAATGATGCCTATGATAAAGTAAAAGATTTGGGCGTAAAACTCAAACAATTGAGTAATGAAATGGATGATGCCGCCAGATTGAGCGCTACCCATTTGGAAAAATCCGGTGACAAACTTCGGGCTGCGGTTAATGAGATAGCCAGCAACGCCGAACGCATCTCCAATAACATACTTGCCTCCGGTGAGGTGTTTATCAAACAGTCGCAAGCTCTTTCGACTTTGGCTTCATCCACCGCCGACAAGGTTAATTCCAGTCTGAATAATTTGGTTTCGGCCAGTAAGGAATTTGAAGAACGCGGTCAAAACATCATCAAAGACAGCAACACCTTTAATGATAATATCAATAACCAGATTAAAGTTTTGTCTGACAGCACCACTAAGGCTGAAAAGACCATGAAAGGTTTGTCTTTGGCCTATCGCGATGTGAAGGTTGATACTTTTATCAAAGATTCCACCAAGATTATGAAAATTTTGGAGAATATTTCGGTTGACATCAATCGCTTGCTCAATCCTAAAGGTGAAGAAGACTTATGGAAAAAGTTTTATAACGGCGATACGCAGATATTTATTAGAACTTTGGCTAAAAACATCTCAAACAGCCAAATTGCGGCAATGCGTAAAGAATTTGAAAAGAACAGCGAGTTGCGCTCATTGGTTATAAAATATATGAATGAATTTGAGGCGTTGGTTGAAAAATCCAAAGATCATGAATATGCGGCATCATTAATGGCGGTTATTTCCGGTTCTGATTTGGGACGCTTATACTATATTTTAAGCAAAGCTCTCAATAAAATAAATTAGGATAATATGAGCGAGTACCGATTTGACAGTAAAGTTTTTTTAAGCCCGATGGCCGGTATAACCGATCGTCCGTTGCGCCAGCTTACTCATTCTTTCGGTTCCGGTAACATAATTTCCGAGATGGTTGCGGTTAATGCAATTTCGCGCAAGAACGCCAAAACTTATCGCATTGCAGATGTCAGAGATGAAAATTATCCGGTTACGGTTCAGTTGGTCGGAGGGGAGCCTGAGCTTTTTGCTGATGCCGTAAAATTGATTGAAGAACTGGGAGCCGCAGGTATTGATATCAACATGGGCTGTCCGGTCAAAAAGATTGTCAACAACAACTCCGGCTCTTATCTGATGAAAGATGTTTCAAGAGCGGCTGCCATTATCACTAAAGCGCGTCAATCAACAAACTTACCCTTGAGCGTAAAGTTTCGCAAAGGCTGGGATAATAATCATGTTAATGCGGCAGAGTTTGCTAAAATGTGTGAAGATTGCGGAGCTGATTGGATAACCGTGCATGGGCGTACACGTTCGGATATGTATTCCGGATATGCTGATTGGGATATTATCGCTTCGGTAAAACAAGCCGTACATATTCCGGTTGTCGGTAATGGCGATATTGATTCGCCGCAAAAAGCTTTGGCGATGATACAGCATACAAAAGTTGATGGGGTAATGGTAGGACGCGCTGCTTTGGGGCGCCCTTGGCTTATTGCTCAAATCCATAATTTTTTGGAGGAGGGAATTTTGCCATCTCCGCCGACCAATGATTTTATCAAAGAGGTTATGTTAAAGCACATAGCCGGTCTTAAGGAATATTATGGCGAACATACGGCAATTTCTTTGGCGCGTAAATATGTTTGCTGGTATTGCAAAGGATTACGCAATGCTTGTCGTTTTAGAGAAAAGTTTGTATTGATTAATGACATCAAACAAGCATATAATTCCATTGAAGAATTTTTTAGCACTCTTGAGGAAGAGGAGAAAGAATAATGAAAATTATCGTATGCGGCGCCGGATCAGTCGGCAAGAGTATTGTCAGTTATCTAACCAAAGGATCCAATGATGTGATTGTGATAGATGATAATCAAAGGCGTCTGGATGAGTTAGCGCAAGAGTTTGATGTGTTGCCGATTACAGGCAAGCCGTCGCATCCTGATGTTTTGGAACGTGCCGGTGCCAAAGATTGTGATATTATCTTGGCGGTAACCGAGAGTGATGAAGTTAATATGATAATTTGTCAGTTGGCTTATAGTTTGTTCAACATAAGCAAAAAGATTGCCGGAGTAAAAAGTGAAACCTTTATGGATCCGCTGTGGGGAATGTTGTATAATGACAATCATCTGCCGATAGATTTGCTGATATCTCCGGATATTGATATTGCCGAGCATATTTTGAAAATTTTGCAATATCCGGGGAGTTCCGGAATTCTTCCTGTTTGGGACAAAAAGTATTGCATCCTGACCTTAAATATTAATGACAATAATCCTTTTGCCGAAATGCCGCTTAATCAAATAGCCAAACAGTTTGACGGGGGTGTAGGTTTTATCAATATCATACGCAACAATGTCAGTTTTTTGCCCAGTATGTATGACACAATCCAGTCCGGTGATGAAATCAACCTGTTGGTTAAATGTAACAATATATATAATGTTATTAGCGCATTTGGTTTGGAAAAAAATACTAATGAACGATTGGTTATCTTCGGCGGTGGTGCTGTTGCCCAGTATATATGTTCGCATATTGAAAATGACGATGTAATTACTTCGGCCCGCTTGATAGAAGAAGATATTGATCAGGCTCGTGAATTGGCAAGGCAGTTCAATCGTGTAGTTGTCATCAATGGCGAAATGATGAGTGATGTTATCCTGTTTGAGGCTGATATAACCAAAGCCGATGCGGCAATCGCCGTAACCGACAATGATAAAGACAATTTACTGGCCTCGATGATTGCTTCCAAAGACGGTGTCGGTACAACAATTTCTTTAATTAATACCCCGTCTTATAACAATTTGATGTTTAACATTGCCGATAATACGATTGTTGATCGCAGTGCCATAGCTATTTCGCATTTGCTCAAAGAAATTCGTCGTTCTTCCATAGCCAATGCTTATTCCATCTCGCGCGGTCAAGGTGAGATATGGGAAATAGCCGTCGATGATAACAATTCTTGCGTTACCAAGAAAAACGGTGAATTAGGTTTGCCCAAGACTTGCCGCATTATCGCAGTATTGCGCGGTGATGAATTGCTCTATCCTGACCTGAACTTCAAATTAAATACCGGTGATCAGTTGTTGGTATATGTTGATTCCACCCAAGTCAAACAGGCTGAAGATATTTTTTGCTAAAAGTCTTTGACTTTATAAAAAAAATATTATTAGAATAGTTCAAACAATAATAAATAATAGGAGTAAATCCATGAGTACAGAACAAACTGTTGAAAATGATTTTTTAGGCAAATTAAAAGAAGGCGAAGTTGCCGTAACCGTATTTTTGGTAAACGGAGTAAAACTGCAAGGCATCATCACTTGGTTTGATGACAAATCATTACTGTTGCGCCGTGACGGACACACTCAGTTGGTTTATAAACACGCGGTCTCGACAATTATGCCGGGCGATGCCGTAGAATTATAATTTTCGATTTTGACAAACTTCGAGTTTAATCATCCATCATCTATAAAAGCTGCCGTAATTTTTCCTGATATTTACGGAAGGAATGTTTCACTGCCGCCAAAGGCCAGATTGGAAGAAGCTTGCGGTTTAGCGCTGGCAATCAATCTTGAGGTAGCTTGGCAAGATGTTATCAAGATCAAAAATCCCAAAGCCGGAACTTTAATCGGTCAGGGGGTTATAGATGAGCTTAAAAATATTATTGCCGAAAAGATGATTGAGTTGATTATTTTTGATACATCACTAACGCCGATACAGCAACGCAATTTGGAAGAAAAATTCAATGTCAAAGTCATTGATCGCACCGCGTTGATTCTGGAGATATTCGGCGAAAGAGCCCAAACCAAAGAGGGTAAACTTCAGGTTGAACTGGCGCATCTGACCTATCAACGCAGTCGTTTGGTGCGCAGTTGGACACACTTAGAGCGCCAACGCGGCGGCGGTGGTTTTTTGGGCGGACCGGGCGAAAAGCAGATAGAGCTTGATCGTCGTATCATTGACAACAAAATTCTCAAACTGAAAAAAGAACTGGAAAAAGTAAAATTGACGCGCTCCATCCAAAGGCAGGCGCGCAGTCGAGTGCCTTATCCGATTGTTACTTTTGTCGGCTATACCAATGCCGGAAAATCGACATTATTCAATTTGCTGACCTCCGGTTCGGTTTTGGCCAAAGATATGTTGTTTGCCACACTTGATACCGCCATGAGCAAAATCAAATTACCATCGGGCAGGGAGATTATTTTATCTGATACGGTTGGCTTTATCTCGGATTTGCCTCATGAACTGATAATGGCTTTTCGTGCCACCTTAGAAGAAGTTTTGCAAGCTGATTTGATTGTTCATGTTCGCGATGCCTCTTTTGAAAATTCGGCCCAGCAAAAACAAGATGTGCTCAAAGTTTTGGACAGTATCGGTTTGAATAATATCACTGAATCCGAAAAATATATTGAAGTTTTAAACAAGACGGATTTACTTGATGCCGAGCAAAAGAGCAAAATGAAAACCCGCCTCAATTCTTCGCAAGTTTGCTTATCCGCCATCACCGGCGAGGGAAAAGAAAATTTGCTCAATTTAATAGATTTGAGATTGAATCGCCAACATCAGATATTATCAATAATTTTGCCGTTATCTGATGGTAAAATCATCTCTTGGGTACATTCCCATGCCGAAATTTTGGACAGCCAAACCCAAGGTGAAAACTTGCACCTGACTATCAATGCTTCGCCGGAGATTGCCAGCAGATTAAAATATCAGCTCAATCAACAATGTTGATAACAGTTTTTTGTGCCGAGTTGCAACTATTTGTTCCAACAAGGCAGCAATAATATAACAACCAATCAAAAAAAATCCCTTTACCATTTGGCAAAGGGATTAAAAATGTTCAAGTATAAAACTATTCGGCAGCCTTTTCAGCAGCTTCCAACAGCTTCAAATTACCGGCAACAGTTTTTTCGCGCTCGGTCTTCAGCTCATAGCTGACCTTTTCATTTTCGCGCAAAGTATACATTCCGGCTTCTTTAACAGCAGTAATGTGAACAAATACATCATTTCCGCCTTCATCCGGAGTAATAAAACCATAACCTTTTTTCTTATTAAACCATTTTACAGTTCCTGTTGCCATCTCTAGTATCCTTATTAAAAAACAGGTTGATATCGGGGCTGTCTTTTTTTCAAATAGTGCCTCGTGATTTTCATCACAAAAAATATGCTATAACAAAAATTTATTTTATTCAAGAGGTTTTTTGTTTTTTGGCACCATAAGATAACAAATTAACTATTGACAAAATAGATAAAATATTCAATTGTTGAAATGTAATAAATAGTTGAGGTCTTAGAATGATTGATTTGCACTCACACTCCACATTTTCTGATGGCGAAAAAACGCCTGGTGAATTGGTTGAGATGGCGCACAATATCGGGTTAAGCGCATTGGCTTTAACCGATCATGATACCGTCAGCGGATGCCAAGAATTACAACAGGCAGCGCAAAAATATCCCGATTTGTTGGCAATAAACGGAGTGGAATTTAAGGTTGATCATCCGGCGGATATCGAAATTATTGCCTTGAATGTCAGCAATTTAAATCCCTATTTAACAAGAGAGAAAATGTTACTGAAAAACCGTGAAGAAACCAGCTATCAGCGCGTGGAAAAGTTATCACAATTAGGTTATCATATCGCTTGGGAAAATGTGGCTTATGATGAATTTGGCAACAAAAGAAAAGCTATTGCCAAACCACATATCGTCAACTATTTGTTGGCTACCGGACAAATTGCGGATAAAGAGTTTGCCTATCGTCAGCTATTGGATGAGGGCTGTCCGGCCTATGTCAAAGCCAAAGCTCCAACAGCAGAGGAAACAATAGATTTTATTCGTTCAACCGGTGCTGTGTCGATTTTGGCGCATCCTTGTTTGATACACTTAAAAGGACAAGAGCTGTTTAATGAAATTGCGCGGCTCCAAAAATGCGGTTTGCAAGGAATGGAGGTTGAACATTCGGATATGTCAACCGATGAAGTGCGGGAATATAATCAAATTGCCGATACTTTAGGTTTGCTCAAAAGCGGCGGCTCGGATTATCACGGACAAAATGCTCACCCCGGTGTGGAGCTGGGCTTTGGCAAAGGTAACTTAGATATTCCTCATGAATATGTTGCAAAAATTATAGCGGCGACAAATTCTAAACAAATAATCAACAGCAAGAAGATACTTAATTCTGCAGTGAGGTAAAAAAAAACGGCTTTTCGGCCGTTTTTTATATATTATAAACTGTTCCGTGCTTTTGCTCGTTCTTGCACTATCTTCTGATGTTCGGGAGTGAGTTGTTTTATTCGTTCGCTTTTCTCGTCATTTATAGAATTTTTGTCTTGCTTTTGCGGATTCAAAGCATCAGGTTTTTGTTCGGATAGTTTGTCTCGAACCTCTTGTAATGTCTTTTTTAAGTCTTTTTCCACTTCTTTATATGAAGGATACGAAAAATACATATTAGTATTCATAAATTCTATTAAGGCACTGCCGTCGTCGACTGTATATTTTATATCTTTGTCATAACCGGACGAAGTTTCCGGTATGTCAATCTTCTTAGGATAAACCAGCTCACATTGATTACCGCTAACCTCATCTTGCATAGTTATATAAGTCTGGCCATTTTTATAACTGACATCGGCTATTTTTCCTTTTTTATAATTATTATATTTTTGGGGGATACCTATATCCGCAGTAAAATTAAGTTCACCGTCAGCATAAACATTATCACCGACAATCTTAACTTTTGTTTCATCTGTAATATCTTTATTGCTTTTACCTTTTTTTAAGGAATGCATTGGAAATTCAATATATTTATCATCTTCGGTTTTCATAACCCAGTATAGAGTAGGTGAGTTGCCATATTCATTTTTTTGATAATTATAAACTATTTTTCCTTCAAATTCTTCCTGATTTTGTTCTGTAAAAAAATTTAAACTTTTCAGTTTTGGCATAACCTTTCTCCCTGTTTAGCTGTAAATTAAGCCTATTCTACCACTAAGCAGGTTAAAAATCAATGAATTTTATCAATATCACTAAAAAACTTTACAATCAAAATTATCGTGTTATAGTGCGCAGAAGTTGCTTGTCCTCAATGGGGAGGGCGGGTATTTCATTACGTTATGAAAGAAAGGAATAAACTATAATGACTATCAAAACTATCCGCAAAGACAATTATCCCGAATGGTATCAGGCAGTTGTGGCTGCCGCTGATATGGCCGAAAATTCGGCGTCACCCGGTTGTATGGTTATCAAACCTTGGGGGTATGGTATTTGGGAGCGCATCCGCGATGAATTTGATGCGCAAATTAAGGCTCTTGACCATGAAAACTGCTATTTTCCGATGTTTATTCCTTTGTCGTTCTTTCAAAAAGAGGCTGACCATGTTGAGGGTTTTGCCAAAGAGATGGCAGTAGTTACACACTCAAGATTGGAAACTAAAGACGGGCATTTGACTCCGGCTTCTCCTTTGGACGAGCCCCTAATCGTGCGTCCGACCTCGGAAACTATTATTGCCGATTCATTTTCCAAATGGGTAAAGTCTTATCGTGATTTGCCGGTGTTGATTAACCAATGGGCCAATGTGGTGCGCTGGGAAATGCGTCCGCGTCTGTTTTTGCGCACACGTGAATTTCTCTGGCAAGAAGGACACACCGCCCATGCCAGCCACGAGGAAGCGGAATTAGAGACCAAAACCATGTTGGAAGAATATCGCAAATTGTGCGAGGATACTCTTGCCATGCCGGTGATTTGCGGACGCAAACCGGAATATGACAAATTCCCCGGTGCGGTTGATACCTATTGCGTGGAAGCAATGATGCAGGACGGCAAAGCCTTACAAGCCGGAACCTCTCACTATTTGGGGCAAAATTTTGCCAAGTCGGCCAACATTACTTTTATCAATAAAAACAATCAGCCGGAATTTGCTTATACCACTTCTTGGGGGGTTTCAACTCGGCTTATCGGCGGCTTGATTATGACTCATGCCGATGATGAAGGTATGGTAACCCCGCCGAAGATTGCACCTTATCAAATTGTGATTGTGCCGGTGATTAAAAATGAAGCCGATACGGAAGAGGTTATGACCTACATCAATAATCTGCGCGCTGAGTTAAACAAAGCCATGCCGTTTGGCGAGAAAATCCGCATCAAACTTGACAAGCGCGACAAGTCAAGCGTGGATAAATTCTGGGAGTGGACCAGAAAAGGCGCACCGATTATTTTGGAAATCGGTAAACGTGATGTTGAGGCAAATAATGTGATGATGAAACGCCGTATTTATATCAACACTCCGGAGGGCAAGCAGGTTGTTGCTAAAGACGATATTATTGCTAATGTCGCAAAATATTTGGCCGATATTCAAGCCGAGATGTTTGCTCGTGCTAAAGCAAGATTGCAAGCCAATATCCGCACCGACATCAAAACGCCGGAAGAATTCCGTGCCTATTTTGCCAATATGAACGAGTGGATTGAAGACGGTAAATGCGGCAAGGTAGCTTTTGTCCGCGGCAAGTGGTCAGGTGATGAAAACAGTGATGCGCTCTTAAAAGAACTCAAAATTACCATTCGCTGTCTGCCTTTTGATCAATCGGGAAGTGAAGGTGTTTGCTTACTGACCGGCAAGCCGGCGACAACTGATGTAATTTATGCCAAATGCTACTAAAAAACTTGTATAACGGCGCATCTAAAGCAATTTTACGGGGACGATAAAAATTCACGTAGGTCATACTACGCTAAAATTTTTATCGCCCCTAGAAATTACTTTATCTGCACCATTCTCCAAGTTTTTACAAAACTTGTATAGTGGACAATTATAAAGGCCGCTGTTACCCGAAAGTAGTGCGGCCTTTTTTTAATTAACATAGAGGTCGTAGACCTCTTTTTTCCCGTAGACCCTAATGTGGTAGGAGCTAGAGATTTTGTTTTTTACAATATAATATTCAAAGTTTTCTATCTTAAAAACTTTTTCATTTTGCTGATAGAAAACAATGGAATCCTTTGTTGTTATGACGTTTGAGATGTTTTCAAAGTCATAAGAGACAAATCCACTTTCCACATAAGATGGGACTTGATCTGTTTCTACCTTGATGCGGTTATCTGCGCAGCTCGCTATCATGATAGCAATAACTGCAAAAAATAATATTTTCTTCATTTTTAATTTAATAATTTATGCTTAGGGCTATCTTATAACAATTTGAGGAGATGTTGTCAATATATTTTGACAAAAAATTTACAAAATTATTTATCTTTAAGCCAACTTAAAATATCTTTATAATTGGCAAAATCGAACAATTTAGAATGTTCGCCTCCGTCATATACAATCATCTCTTTGGGCTCATTAGCGGAGTTGAACAAATTGACCGCCCGTTCAATCGGTACAACTTTGTCGTTTGAGCCGCCCATAATCAACAGCGGAATATCAATAGCCTGAATGTTTGCGATATTATCATACTTGTCTTTAACCATCAGCTCAAACGGAAACAGCGGCCAAATCCGTTGTTTTACCACATTGAGCAAACTGTCAAACGGCACTTTCAAAATCAATCCGGCAAATTTACCACCTTTTGCATTAGCTGCCACATAAGACGAGGTGTGGCTTCCCAGAGACATCCCATAAAGCACAATTTGCCGATTGTGATAACCGATGGAATGCAAATATTCAATAGCTGCCAAGGCATCAGCTTCCAATCCTGTTTGAGTTATCTCGCCGTTTATGCCGCCAAAACCGCGATACTCCGGCATAAAAATACCATAGCCCGCTTGAGCGAGTGGTTTTAGTTTGTGATAGAATTTTTCTATATTATAAGAATTGCCATGATAATAAACTATCATCTTTTTGCCCTTTTGCGGAGCCTTAATCCAACCATATAATTGCGTGCCATCGGACGATTGATAGGTAACTTCACTTAACTTAAGCCCATCGTTCAATGGTGAGGCAATATCAGCTTTTACATTTGTGGGGTTATAGAAAAAATATTGCGGGAAAAAATAAACTGCCCCACAAAAAACGACATAGGCGGTCATCAAAAATCCGACCGCCCAATAAACAATCTTTTTATTCATTTTTCAATTTTTCCAATATCTGCGGATAATGTTCCAATACCATTTTCATTTGTTTATCATTACCGCCTTGAGCAATATTTATTTGAGTTAAAGTCTGTTCCGCATTTTCACGCATTTCGCGTTCGGCATTTACCAGTTTAATTTTGCGCATTCTGCCCCAAAAACTTTTGACTTTGGTTCCGGCCAAAACTTCCATCGCCCAAAACCAAATATCATCGGCATAGGGAGCAAGTTGCTTAAACAACTCAACATTAGTAACATCTTTATACATTACATGAGGAGGATACAATACTCCGCCGATACCGGTTGCAAAATTACGATACGATGGTTTGGGGCTGGTCACATTATGCGGCCACTTGGAGTAGGGCGCAACATTGCCCTGTTTGTCAAAACTAAAACGATGACAACGATGACAAATTATATTGCGCGGATATCTAAGATGTTGCTGATAAAGTTTTTTCAACCAGCTGCGAGGATAATAAACATCGTCATCTGCCGTAACTATTATATCATCAGGATATTCCAACAAACTCTGTACAAGTTTTTTATAAGAACGCAAATCTTCGCACCATCTGATAGTCAAACCGTTTTTCTGTAAATCCAATACTTTTTGCGG
Organism: uncultured Pseudomonadota bacterium; assembly: GCA_902763535.1. Taxonomy (GTDB): domain Bacteria; phylum Pseudomonadota; class Alphaproteobacteria; order RF32; family CAG-239; genus CAZU01. Next base: position 38,046 of record CACWSG010000007.1, read on the forward strand.
CACATCAGCTTCCCGATTGGGAAATTGACTGTCGGCCAGCCACAAGATAACCTCATCCGGTTTGATGCTTTGATTCAACAAAGAGTACAAAGTATAATGAATATCGCTCATTCTGGGCGGAAAAGAAGTCAAAGATACAATCAATTTAGTGCTTCTTTTATCGGCATTAATCCCGATTTCATCAAAAGTCATCATTTTCTTGTCAATGCGGTTTTGATCAATATGCCGAGGTATTCTGGGTTTTTTATGATAGGTAAAAGTTTTGCCTAAAACAGTTATTTTGCGCAAGTTGCCTTGTTTTTCTTTATCAAACAATTTCATAATCATAGTACCTTTTGTTTTTTTATATGTTACTTTGAGCTTAAAATTAATTGACTTTTCGGTCAAGATTAATATCTTAGTTGTAAAGGTATTTTAAAAAAAGAGCGACACCATCATGAAAAAAACAAATGTTTCATCATCAATCATAAATTCTATGAAAAGCATCATGGCTAAAACCAAACGACGTTTTTTCGGAGCTTCGGCTCGCACACTCAAAGATGAAAAAGTGACTTTTGAAGAAGCTGTTGATATTCAAAAAGAAGCATACAGCAAAAGTATCAAACGCTCATTTAAACAAAATTGCACTCCGCCTTATATGGAGTTATCGGCTCAACTTTTGGCTGAAGAAACCCAAATTTTTCAGGCAGCTGCCAATCATTTAGCAGCAATTGCCGCTTCGCGTCCTAAATATGCTCCGGCTATAAAATCAATTTTTGCCGAGGTAATTGCCAACCGTCGTCTGAGTACTGAAAAGCTTGAATATATAAAGCATAAATTAGACAATATTTAACAATATTCTATTTTTCCAAAGATTATCTTGTTTTAGTTGTAATGATTTCAGGCCTTATAATTTTGAATATTTTCATCTTTACCAAACAAATATAACAGGTTGCGCAAAGCTTGTCCGCGGCTTTCTTGCAACAATTTGTCTTTGTTGATAATCAGTTGAGTATCTTTGTGGGCAATCAGCAGCAGATTGCGATGATATTCCATATCAGCCAGCCTAAAGTCTTCCAATCCGCTTTGTCTGGTTCCCAAAATTTCTCCGCCGCCGCGCAGCTCCAAATCTTTTTCGGCAATCACAAATCCGTCTTCAGTTTGTTTCATGATATTTAGACGTTCATAAGTTACATCGCTCAAATGCCCGCCATACATCAACAAACAAACAGCTTGACGATTGCCGCGTTTTACTCTGCCGCGCAGTTGATGAAGTTGTGCCAGTCCGAAACGCTCGGCGTGTTCAATAATCATACATGTGGCTTGGGGAACATTAACCCCGACTTCAATAACGGTTGTTGCCACCAACAAACGAAGTTCGCCGTTTTTAAATTTTTCCATTACGGAGTTCTTTTCCGCCTCTTTCATTTTGCCATGTACCAAACCGACTTTGTCGCCAAATATTTGTTTCATATCCTTAAAACGAGCTTCGGCTGCCGCCAAATCAGATTTTTCCGAATCTTCAACCAAAGGACAAACCCAATAAGCCATAACACCTTCATCTATTTGACGCTTTAGTCCGTTTATAACCTCGGGCAATTTACTCAGCGGTATAACTCGGGTATCAACCGGTTTGCGTCCCGCCGGCAGTTGGTCAATTATTGAGCAATCCATGTCGCCGTAAGTGCTCAAAACCAAAGTGCGCGGAATAGGAGTTGCCGTCATCACCAAAACATCACTGTTTTGCCCCTTTTGCGATAACTTTAATCTTTGTTGTACACCAAAACGATGTTGTTCATCAACAATCGCCAACCCTAAATTATGATAAACGACATCATCTTGAAACAATGCATGAGTTCCGATGAGAATGTTTATTGTGCCGTTGTTTAAATTTTCTAAAATTTGTTTGCGTTCTTTTGCTTTGGTTTTACCTGTAAGCAACGCTGTTTTAACTCCGACTTCCTCAGTTAATGGAGCAATTGTTTCATAATGCTGTTGAGCCAAAATTTCGGTCGGTGCCATTAAGGCTCCCTGTAAACCGGCTTCGACCGTATTCAACATAGCAAGCAGTGCCACAATGGTTTTTCCGGATCCGACATCGCCTTGCAACAGACGCATCATTTTGTATTCCGAAGCTTGATCAGCATAAATTTCACGCAGTACCTTCTCTTGGGCTTCGGTCAATTTGAAGGGTAAATTTGCGATAATCTTCTCACGCAATACTCCATTTCCTTGAATAGATTTACCTTTGATTTTTTTGCGTTGTTCACGCACCAACCCTAAGGCCAGCTGATTAGCCAACAATTCATCATAAGCCAATCTTGCCCGTTCTTTGGCAAAAGGTTGCAAATCATTCAAATTTTGCGGATGATGTGCTTTCAGTAAAGCTGTCTTAAAATCAGGCCAATCTCTTTCTTGCAAAAATTCGGTATCTAGCCATTCCGGCAAATCAGGAATTTTGGTTATTGCCTGAGCCATAAATTTGCTGATCATTTTGTTGGTAATTCCGGCAGTCAAAGGATATACCGCTTCAAAATCCGGCAGTTCTTTAGCTTCGTTTTCGTTCAATATAAAGTCAGGATGTGCCATTTGCAGTTGATTGTTGAATTTTTCCAACCTTCCGCTGATAATTTTGGTTGCCCCGATCGGCAGGTTTTTGGCAATCGAGTCAGCATAAACCTTAAAAAATATCAATGTCAGTTGTTCAGTGTCATCTTCAACCACCACACGATAAGGATGTTGTCTTGTCTTGGGCGGAATGTGCTCCACCACTTTGACTTTGATGGTACAGATTTTTCCGACTATGGCATTGGCCAGTTTGGGACGATAGCTGCGATCAACAATATTGCTTGGCAAATGAAACAACAAATCGATAATGCGTCTGCCGCCCAAAAGATTTTCCATATACTTCAAGCTTTTGGGGCCCATGCCTTTCAGTGAAGATATATCAGCAAACAACGGATACAAAATTTCCGGACGCATTAATTAGAACCTTTCATTTTTTTGCAAAATAAACTTGCAAACCTCAAAGCTATTCTATATAGTTTTTTTGTTTAAGTAAATAACAAGAAAACAGTAATGCAGTATAATATTGACAAATATCTCGGTCAAACATTATCTTCGCTTCCCAAAGGTGCCGATACTTTTCTTTTGGGGGCTTTGGCGCGCGGAAATAATAATGATATAATCTATATCGTCAGCAATGGCGTTGAATTATCAAATACCGCCGACATATTGGAATATATCTATCCTGATTTAGATGTGCTGCGTTTTCCGGCTTGGGATATTACACCTTATGATCGCTCATCTCCCAATAATGAAATTATTGCTCAACGCGTGGCAACTTTGTCGGAACTTGCTTTGCATCCAAGCCGCAAAAAGGGACGAATTATTGTTACCTCAGTCGGGGCAATTATGCAAAAATTACCGCCGAAGAAGATTTTTATCAATGCATTGCGCGAAATCAAAGTTGGCGGCAAATTAGAATTTAGTGATTTTTTGCATTATGCCGCTATGAACGGATATTCCAAGGTTGAACAGGTTTTTGAAACCGGAGAATATGCCCTGCGTGGTGATATTATTGATATTTTTCCGGTCGGTACTCGTGAGCCTTTGCGTATTGACTTGTTTGATGATGAGGTTGAACGTATTCGTACTTTTGATGTTATGAGCCAACGCACCACCGGAGAATTGGACAGTTATGTCTTTCGGGTTATGAATGAAGTTATTTTGGACGATAATACGGTTGCATCATTTCGTTCGCATTATCGTGAGGCTTTCGGAGTTGGCAGCAGTGATGATGAAATTTATGCGGCTATATCAGCCAAGAGCAAATATATCGGCATGGAAAACTGGCTGCCGTTTTTTTATGACAATCAGCTGATTAGTTTGTTTGACTATGTGCCGGCTGCCAATATTATTTTGGCTGATGAAGTAGAAGATGCCATAGCTGTTAAAGAAAAAAATATCGCCGATTTTTATCAGGCACGTTTGGAAGCTCTTTCAATTAAAATAAACGACGGTTCGGAAATTTATCGTCCGGTTGTGCCGGAATTACTCTATTTGCAACCATCCATGTTGAAACAAATATTTTCACATAGCCGAGCAATTCATTTTAATTCGCTGAATTTGCCTACGGTTAAAGGTGTTGTTGATATGGAAGCTGTGCCGATGCGTTCTTTTGTCGGCTTGCAAAATTCGGCGCAAAACTATACTGAATTAAAAGATTTTTTGCAAAGTAATCGCAATTTGGCAAGGATTATAGCTTGTTATTCGCAAGGCAGTCGCGAACGCATTTTTAATCTTTTGCGCGAACATGATTTCACCGGATTAGTCCAAAGCGACACTTGGGATGATGCTGTTAAACAAGCACAAAAAAATATTGTTCTCACAGTCATGCCATTGCCGCATGGTTTTAAAGGTTTTAATTTGTGCCTGATTGCCGAGGCTGATATTTTAGGGGAAAAACTGAATCATCGCAAACCCAAAAAAGCTTCATCAAAAGATTTTATCGCTGATATATCTTCACTTTCTATCGGTGAGCTGGTTGTACATATTGACCATGGTATCGGGCGTTTCTTGGGACTTGAAACTCTAACGGTTGATAATGCTCCGCACGATTGCCTCAAAATTGAGTATGCCGGCAATTCCAAACTGTTTGTTCCGGTCGAAAATTTGGAAGTATTGTCGCGCTATGGCAGTGATGATGCTAATATTGAGCTTGATACTTTAGGCGGTTCGGCTTGGGCTGCCAAAAAAGCCAGAGTAAAAAACAAAATTCGTGATATTGCCGAAAAGCTGATTAAGATAGCTGCCGAGCGCAAATTGAAAAAAGCCGATGTATTCATTCCTCCGGTCGGAGTTTATGATGATTTTTGTGCCCGTTTTCCTTATCAGGAAACTGATGACCAGCAAAATGCCATTGATGATGTGATTGGTGATTTGTCTGCCGGAATGCCGATGGATAGATTGATTTGCGGTGATGTCGGTTTTGGCAAAACCGAAGTTGCCATGCGTGCGGCCTTTGTGGTGGCATCATCAGGTGCTCAGGTTGCGATTATTGTACCGACCACATTGCTTGCCCGTCAACATTATCTGAATTTTAAACAACGTTTTGAGGGTTTGCCGATAAAAATAAGAATGTTGTCGCGTTTGGTTTCGGCAAAAGAAGCCAATGAAACCATCCAAGGGCTCAAAGAAGGTGCGGTTGAAATTGTAATCGGTACACACGCTCTGCTGGCACAAAGAGTTGAGTTTTGCAACTTAGGTTTGTTGATTATTGATGAAGAACAGCATTTCGGAGTTGCTCACAAAGAAAAAATTAAACAGCTTAAATCAGGTGTCCATGTGTTGACTTTGACAGCAACACCGATACCGCGAACTTTACAACTGTCATTGACCGGAGTAAAAAATCTGAGTGTTATTGCCACACCTCCGGTTGATCGCTTGGCGGCGCGTTCTTTTGTGATGCCCTTTGACAATGTGATGATAAAAGAAGCTATTTTGCGTGAAAAAAATCGCGGCGGGCAGACTTTTTTTGTTTGTCCCAAAATAGCTGATATTCCGCAAGCTCAGCAAATTCTCTCCGACATAGTTCCGCAAGCTAAAGTCCTGATTGCGCATGGACAAATGCCGGTCAAACAATTAGAAGATGTGATGAATGAATTTGCCCAAGGTCAGGGAGACATCCTTTTATCAACTACCATTATTGAATCCGGCATTGATATGCCGCAAGTCAATACAATGATTATTTGGCGTGCCGATATGTTCGGACTTGCTCAGCTCTACCAGCTAAAAGGGCGCATCGGTCGTTCCAAGGTGAGAGGATACGCTTATTTTACAACTCAACCCAAACGCAAACTATCCGAAATTGCAACAAGGCGCCTGACGGTGTTACAATCGCTGGATTCATTGGGTGCAGGATTTTCTTTGGCCAGCTATGATATGGACTTGCGCGGTTCCGGCAATGTTTTGGGCGAGGAGCAATCCGGTCATATCAAAGATGTCGGTATATCGCTTTATGAACATTTGCTTGAAGAAGAAATCAATCGCTTGCGCGCTTCATCATCAAAAACACAGCAAGTTCAACTGCGCGAATGGACGCCGCAAATATCAATCGGAATTCCGATAATGATTCCTGATGACTATGTTCCGGATTTGGGATTACGTCTCGGGTTGTATAAGCGTATCGGTGATATTGAGCACCGTGAAGAAATTGCCGATATGCGCGAAGAGTTAATAGATCGTTTCGGCAACTTGCCCAAAGAAGTTGACAATCTGCTCAGTGTGGTTGAGATGAAAATATTATGTTTGGCTTGTGGCATTGATAGAATAAATGCCGGAGCCAAAGGAGCGTTAATCGGATTTCATAACAATGTTTTTGCTGCTCCTGAAAAATTGATGAACATGGTGCTTGCTTCATTCGGCGAGTTTAAAGTTCGTCCGGATCAACGCATTTTCATCGAAAAAGATTTGTCAAGTTATGAAACACGAGTTAAAGTTATAAAACAAGCTATTACCAAAATAGCCTCTTTGCTGGATTAAAGGAAAAAATAATGCCCGCTACTACCGATAAATTCTACAATCTGAAAATTGACATCATATCCAATGGTCGTGTTTGTGTAGAAACAGCCGCAGTGCGCAGTGTAATTGATAAAGATGACAGTCAGTATTTTGATATTTATATCTATCGTCTGAAAAAGGCCTTTATTTTTGAAAAAAATTTCATTCGTCGTATTTATGATTTGAGCCGCGACAAAGCTTATACCGACATGGATAAATTTATTGCTGACTTTAATTATGAGCTGTCCCAAAGTGATGAAGGGGTTAATGGTGCCGCCGCCTTGGCAAAAAAAATACAGCGCAGTGAAGAAATTTTGCAGCCGTTGTTGAGCGATATAATTTTGATGCTTTTTATTGCGCGTATAGATATTGATAATGAACAGCTGAAAGAAAAAGTTATTTTTGAATATATCACATCCAAACTTCCTCAAGCCAAAAACCTAAGTCTGTTATATGTGCAAAAATATCTCAACTCTATCACGGTTGAACGTGAGGATTTTTATCGTCATCTGCCTGATATGCGCGGCAAAAATAAAGACGAAGCCAACGATTTTTATCAAACAGTTCTTAAGATATGCTTATCTGATGGACGAATGCACTATGCCGAAAGATTGTACTTGGCAGAAATTGTACAGTTTTTCCGTCTGCATGATATTGATTTAGTCTGAATTATATCCAATCTGCATTGTTTTTTTATCAGTTATCCTCAGTTTTTCTTGAGCTAATATATTGATACAGCTCAAGAAATTATGATAATATAAAATATTTTTTTATTGTATATTTACAATATAAATACAATAGTATATAGTTTGGGCTAATAACAATTTTTTTAAGAAAGGAAAAAAGAATGAGCAAAGCCATAGGAAGAGCATTGGGAGCAGGATTAGCCACACCGCCAGTAAACGGTACGGAAAACAACATATTAAATTATCTTCAAAGATATAACATTCCGCAACCTGACAACACTATGTTGTTAGCAGGTTTAAGGACACAAAATCCCATAACCTTGGCCATAATGGATCAGCAAAAACAACTTAACAACCTTCAACGGGAAACTTCTCTCAATCCTGCTTTGCAGCAACAATATAACAACTTATTATTGCAAAGCTTGCAAAATCAGATTCAGAAACAAGATATTTGGCAAAAATTGCAACAAATGAGCAATAATTTTGCCAATGCGGTTAAAGCCGGAGTTGTTGGTTATGCAACAGGGGCAAGTTTGGGAAATTTTGATGAAGCATTAGGTGGAACAGCGACAACATTGGGAATGGATTATCAAGGTGCTCGTGATGCTGTACGACAATTACAACATGATTTAAGCCAACAGTATCCATATCTCTATGGAGGAGCTGAATTTATCGGAGCTGCAACGACACCTATACAACTGTTTAATGGAGCATCTAAAGTCGGTCAAATTTCTAATGCCGTTGCAGATACCATCAACGCTTCCGCCGGTTATGCTGAAAATTGGAATGATTTCGGTACGAATCTTATTGCAAATGGGATAGCTAATGGAATAGGGCTTTCAGTAGAAAAATTACCAATATACAGGGCGATAGGCATAGGTGGAAGAAAAGCTTTGACACAAGGTGTTAATACAGGTATTAATTATATTACAGATAAAACAAAAAATATATTTTTTGATGATGATATGTAAAGAACAAGAGAATGTAAACATGGAAAAAAAGGTACTACAAGAAAAAGTTATACAATTGTTCGATTTTATTTTATCTTTGTATACAGCAGTTGCTTTAGTCGTTATCATTGGATTACATACCTATGTTTCTTTTTTTCCAATTTTGTTTCTTTTTGATTTTTGCATGTTATTGGGACATCCGTTATTTTTGCGTTTTGTGTTAAAAAAAAGGTGGTTTGATTGTCGTAAAAGTAAAATTCTTACATTAAAATATATCATTATTCCTTGGGCTGTGATGGATACTGTTGTGATGTCGTGCTATCCAGATGAAGTTGTTTATGTTCTGCAAAATAATTTTTTCTAACAAGCCGGTGAACCGGTAGTATTGCAACGCGGTGAAGCCATCCCCGATAATATGGGAAATCCTATCGTCTACGGTAATGATTTAAAACGCGCAACCGGAACATACAGTAATTATGGATTAGATAAAGGCATCTATAAACATGGCATTAGCCGCGAAGATGCACAAAAAATTCCTAAAATTATAAATAATAATCCTGCTGAGACAAACAGCTATGGACAAAACATTTATTTAGTGCGCAGTAAAAACGGAGTGCTTAGAGTAGTAACATCACCACAAAATGGTGATAATATAATTGCCAGTATGTATTATTTGGATAGATAAAACAAGAAAGCCCTCTTGATGAGGGCTTTCCCTCTTTATCCTTTGCTTGAAATTGCAATCCAAACAAAGATACACAATAGGCGATTAAAATCTTTCGTTCCTATCGGAAAGAGTACCTTAAGGTCATTTTAAGGTAATACTTAATTCAAATAAAGTCAATATAAAATAGAAATGTTAAAAAAAATCAACCATGAATTATCAATTTCTTCTATGTATTATCCCAAATAAACAAGCAAAGCCCTCTTGTTCCTTTATTTGACAGTTCTCTCCAAATAAAGATACGCAACAGGCGATTAGACCTTTCGTTCCTGTTGGCAAGAGGGCCATCCTTTGAATTAGCTTCAAAAGATATTTGTAATATAATTTACATTCAAATAAAGTCAATATACAATCTCTTATTCATAAGGTTTGTATAATCATTTAAAATGGAAAAAGGTCTGTTTCTCAACAGACCTTTGTAGTTATTTATAGAGTTCATCTAGTATTTCTACCAGTGGCGCGCGATAACGCGGCAACTGGTTGTAAGGCACCGGCTGCATCAGCAGCGCGAATGCCTGAGATAAACTCAAGAAACCTGCCTTTCCAATACCGCCACAGTTGAGAACTGTGATAATGTCATCAAAGGCACCTAGGATTTCCACCCTTTTTGCTTCCTTAATCTTCGCCGTCATTGCGAAGTCGAGCAAGAAAGGAACTTCCTTGGCTCTAATTCTTCGAGTGCGAATGTTGCCTATCTTTCTCAGATTTTTATCGCGCTCCTCTATAGGTAGCTCTTCAATCAGAATTCTCATTGTGCCACCTCCTTTCCGAAGCTATCCATGGTTAGTCCATAGACTTCCATGGCAGTTTCAATAAAGGCCAGATAGCACAACTTGATGTCGTGCGGAGACATCGACGAGGTGGCTAATTTGAGCCGCTGTGCGAGCGTCATATTCCCTTCAACGCAAGCATATCTACTTTTTCCAGATGTGGAAAAAACAGCTTTGCGCACTTTCAGATGTGTACGCTTGCGCTCACACTTGAGACCATAGGACTCATCCCACGCTTCAAGTACCTCATCGTAGCTGTAGCCGCGATATTTGGCAGCTTTGATGAAGCGGCTGAGGCCACTAATCTGCTCAGGACGATAGAAGTTTCCGTTGAGGGTTGCTCCTTGTTTTATTGCGATGCTACGCATAATTTTTTTTGCCGGTTTATTTGACTGTCGTCAGGAGTTGGCCCGTCTCCCTCTAGAATTAATAAATACTAATGCTTAAAATGTAGAAACAAATTACCACTTTTTGTCTAAATCGTCAACCTTAAAAATAAAAAAACGCTTCTGTTTTTTTACAGAAGCGTTAAAAATCAATAGATTAGCTTTTATTGCATATTAACCAATACAATTTCGACTCGACGATTCAGCTCACGACCGGCCGCTGTTTTGTTGTCGGCAATCGGGTTAGATGAGCCTAAACCGGTTGCTTTCAGGCGAGTCGCCGCCACACCTTTAACCCGCAAAAAGTCAGCCACGGCATTGGCTCTCTTTTGTGACAACGGATTGTTGATGGCATCAGTTCCGGTGTTGTCGGTATATCCGTTAACATAAACCAAAGTCTTGTCATATTCGGTCAGCACTTTGGCAATAGAGGTAACCACCGGTTGGAATGATGATTTGATAAAGGCCTCATTGGTATCAAAAGTGATATTTCCCGGCATAACCAAATAAATTTGTCCGTTAACTTCCTTAACCTGAACTCCGGTTCCGACCAATTCCTGACGCAACTTGGCGGCTTGATAATCCATATAACCACCGGTTCCGGCTCCGGCCAAAGCGCCAATTCCGGCACCAATCAAAGCGCCTTTTTTACCTCCGGCCAAAGCCCCGATACCGGCGCCGACCGCCGTGCCGATACCCGTACCCCAAGTTGTTTTGGCAACTTTTGATTCTCCGGTATAAGGATCGGTGGCACAAGCACTCAACAATGACACGGCAACAGCCATACAAATAAATTTTTTCATATTTTACAACTCCTCTTGGTTTTTAATAATCTCACTTGCGGTTTTAATCTCGGCTTGCGGTCTGATTTTTTTCACCAATCCGGTCAAAACATTACCAAAACCGACTTCCACAAAACTTTCCGCATTGTTCTCAGCAATATAATTAATGCTTTCCTGCCACTTAACTGTATGCGTAATTTGTTCTTTTAGCAACTCTTTTATTTCATTTATGCTGTCATAAGGTTGAGCAGTCATATTGCTTATAACTTTTATCTCGGGCAGGGTGATTTTGGCCGTTTGCAAAGCCTGTTCCATTTTATCAGCCGCACTCTGCATCAATGGTGAGTGAAAAGCTCCCGACACCGCCAAAGTTATGGCGCGCTTGGCACCGCTCTTTATGGCTTCCGCATTTGCCGCCGCTACTTCTTTTTCACCGCCGGATATCACAATTTGTGCCGGTGCATTAGAATTGCCGACATAACAATTATTCACGGCGGCAATTTGATCAACTTGTGCCAGGTCCAGCCCGATTATTGCCGACATTACGCCTTTTTGCTCCAAGCAAGCTTGCATCATATATTCACCGCGTAATTTCAGCAACTTGGCAGTATCTTCCAAACTCAAAGCCCCGGCTGCACACAATGCCGAATATTCTCCCAACGAATGACCGGCCATAAATTTAACATCAGCCAAATCAACCAATCCGATTTGTTTCATAACCGCAAAATATGCCATCGAAACTGCCATAATCGCCGGTTGCGCATGGTTGGTCAGATTCAAATCATTTTCATCTCCGGCAAATATCAAATCCGACAATTTGTAATGCAAAGTTTCATCAACCCGCTCAAAAACATCTTTGGCGACCGCAAAATTATCGTACAAATCTTTGCCCATGCCGATTTTTTGTGATCCCTGACCGGGAAACAGCAAAGCCGATGATTTTATTTCCATATTTGTTCCTTAGGGCTTAAAGTTTTTTCAAAATGAGCGAAGCATTAGTTCCGCCAAATCCGAACGAGTTTGACATGGCAACTTTTACTTCACATTTCTGTGCCTGATTAGCAACCAAGTTCATTCCTTGAGCTTCTTCAATCGGATCTTCCAAATTCAAAGTCGGCGGAACAATACCTTGTTCAATCGCCTTTGCGCAGAAGATTGCTTCAACTGCTCCGGCAGCACCCAGCATATGTCCGATGGCAGATTTGGTTGAAGACATTCTCAAATCATTACACCCGACAAATAATTCGCTTACGGCTTTGGCTTCCATGGCGTCGCCAATCATGGTCGATGTACCGTGAGCATTGATATAGTCAACATCTTGCGGTTTCAGTCCGGCTTTTTGTAAAGCTTGTTGCATTGCGCGTCTGGCTCCGTTGCCGTCCGGTGCCGGAGAAGTGATGTGATAAGCATCACCTGAACAGCCATAACCGACAATCTCGGCATAAATTTTGGCACCGCGTTTGATTGCGTGTTCATATTCTTCCAAAACAACAATTCCGGCTCCTTCGCTGATAACAAATCCGTCATGTCCCTTATCCCACGGACGAGAAGCTTTTTGCGGGTTGTCATTATAACTGTGAGAGAGGGCTCTGGCTTGAGCAAATCCTCCGACAGATAGGGGATAAATTGCCGATTCCGCACCACCGGCCACAATCACATCAGCATCATCAAGCACAATACTTTGATAGGCATTAATAATAGCATGAGCACCGGTTGCACAAGCAGTAACGGTTGCCATGTTGGGACCTTTGAAACCATAGCGCATCGAAACATGACCCGAAGCCATATTGATAATACTGGAGGGAATAAAAAACGGACTGATACGGCGAGGTCCGGCTTCAAATAAAGATTGTGAGGTGCTGTAAATCGTTTTCAGACCGCCGATACCTGAACCGATAATCACACCGGTGCGATTTTTTTCAATCTCGCTTTCCGGTTTCCAATCAGCATCATCAACAGCTTCTTGTGAAGCGGCCAAAGCAAACAGTACAAAATCGTCCACACGGCGTTGCTCTTTTGGTTCCATTACCAAATCAGGGTTAAATTGTCCTTTTCCTTCTCCAAAAATGACCTGTCCGGCAATTTGTGATACATAATCCGAAGCATCAAATTTTTCGATTTTGCTGATGGCTGACTTGCCCTCCAACAATGAATTCCATGTTAAATCAACTCCCATTCCGAAAGGAGTTAATGAACCCAAACCGGTAATAACAACTCTTCTCATAATTTCTGTCCGTAATTTATATAGTTAAAAAATCAAGCGTAAATTAGCGGTAATCAAAACTAAAGTCAACCGCTCAAAATCAATATTACGGCTTTTTAACATTATGTGATTATTTGATATATTCTTGCAAAATTTGCGGCGTTAAAATAGGCGGCAACAACACAAAATCATCTGATTTTCCATCATAATACACATACAGCGGAACTCCGGCGCGATGATATTTTTTCAAGCCTTTAGAGGCTTCAGGATTGGCTGTTGTCATGTCCGCTTTTAACAGTAATATGCCTTTGTCTTGGCTCAAATCATTCATGGTTTGTGAATAAAGCGAGGTTTTTTTATTGACCAGACAGGTTATGCACCAATCGGCGGTAAAATCGATAAATATCGGCTGTCTGTCAGCTAAGGCTTGTTCAACTTTAGCTGCGGAATATTCCTGCCAATTCATGTGTGATGAATTTATTTTTACCCCTAACTGTGAAAACAACAACCATCCCAACCACAAACAGGTGAATAGCAGCGGTATTCCCAAAATCATTTTTAAGGTGCGCATCCATTTGCCCGGACGCGGCATAACTTTTTGCATAAACTTTGGAAACAAAGTTAACAAGGCAAAGGGCAGGGCATAGCCAAACCCAAGACTGAAAAACACCGGAAAATAAACATAGCTTGGCGCAGTTATGGCATAACCTATGGCTGCTCCCATAAAAGGAGCCGTGCAGGGACTGGCTATCAAGACAGCCAATAATCCCGAAGCAAAAGCATTTATCCGGCAGTCTTTGAACTGTAAAGCCGAAATCTTATTCAGCCATTTAGAATGCAAGTTGATTGTCTCAAACGCAAGCATGGTCAGTATAATAAACAAAACTAACATCCCGCCTATAAACCAAGGGCTTTGCATTTGAAAACCCCAGCCCAAATGCGGATTTATTACCCTTAAGCATCGCAATAGGGCAGCCAGCCCCAACATCGATAATATTACTCCTGATGTATAGAAAAATGCTTCATTAATGCGTTGTTTGGGCGCAGCTTTCAGACATGATAAAATTTTTATGCCCAACACCGGCAAAACACAAGGCATCAGATTTAAGATTAAACCGGCCAAAAAAGCCATCATGACAGCTTTCCACAAATTTAAGCTATCAGACATGGTTCCGGCAAATGAGCTTTCGGCCTCTTTAATTTTTTCAGCAAATTCAGGAGACTTCTGCGGCAAAATTAACAAGTTGGTTTTTTGCGGCAAACATTCGTCATCAGCACAAACCTGCCAACTCAAGTCAATATTCATATTCTGCCAAACGCCATCATTTTTTATGGTCGTTTTGTAAAAAGCTTTATGTTCATAACCGTCATAAATAAAACCACTCATATCAAAGCGTTTGGGGCGGCTGTAACTGGTCTCTAAAATTTCAGTATTATCAGGCAGGTGCCAGTCAATTATCAAAGGTTGCCCGAATTCCTGTTCATAAGGCGCAAAAATATGCCAGCCGTTTTGAATGTCAAATTCTAGCAGAATTTCTCGCCATCCTTGAGCAGTATAGTCATTCCAAGCTTTAACAACAACTTGCGCTTTTGCTGTTATTGCTAAAGCGCAGAAAATAACACTTGCCGCAATCAGCTTGATTTTTCGCATTATTTTTTACTTTTGCGAGCGATATTCAGTTTATAGTAGGCTCTGGATATAATAATCAAGGCCTTAACCAAGCACCAGCATCCTAACAAAATGGCAATCGGCATAAAAGCAAAAGGCATAATGCACAAAATCACAAAGGCAGTTAAAGTTTCGCAACCTTGAGCCAATCCGCCGAGATAGAAAGGCGATGCTTTAGTATCTGCCGACTTTTGATCAATAATCCCATAAGTCAGCATGGTGGTTGCCGAGGCCATAAAGGCAAACAGCAAAAAGCAAGCGGCTTGGGCGTTGTTTTCATCAGCCAAAGCAAATCCGAAAATCACTCCGCCATAAAAAATAAAATCAAGTGCCGTATCAATAAACTTACCGAACTCGGTAATGCCTTGATTGCGAGCAACCGCTCCGTCCAATACATCACAAAAGCGATTGATTAAAATACAAAGCAATGCTTCAAAATACATATTCATGGCCAAAAAGTTGATTGCCATCATTCCCACAATAAAACCGAAAATGCTCAAACTTGTTGCGCTGATGTTCTTTTTGGCGACATATTTACCCCAAACATTGACCTTCTTTTGCCATTTTTCTTGTACACAAGCTGAGTTTTTACAGAACTCCGATTCCTTTATTTTAGTTAATAACTCATTGAATTTTTTGCTCATTTCTTTAGGCATGGTGTATTTTTTCCTTAATTTGTTGACATTAAATCTTGATATAATATAAAACAATTTTTATAATTTGTAAAAATCAACTTAACATTTATGCAAGGTTAATATGCGAATTTTTCACTACATTTCAATATTGCTTTTTATGCTGGCTGTCGGAATTTTCATCTACCAATATTCTCCGCATTACCAAATAATCAAAGGGGATATTTTCGGCACATACTATAATGTTAAAATAAAAACAGACAATAAAAACAATGAGTTAAAGAGTAAAATTAAAGAAAAACTTCAAGAAATAAACTCTATAATGTCAATATTTGAGCCGACCAGCGAAATATCAAAAATAAATCAAACCGAAGCTCGCCAAAAAATAGAATTGTCGGCATCTATGCGCGAAGTTATCAAGGCGGCAGATAAGGTTTATTGGCAGTCGCAAGGTTATTTTGATCCTACTTTGGGGCAACTTATTGATTTATGGGGATTTGGTAGTGAAAAATCAGTTAATCCGTCGGCTGATGAAGTCAAGCAGGCTTTGCGTTCGGCAGGTTTTAATAAATTGAAATTTTCTAAAGATTTTCAATATATTACCAAGACAAACTCACAAACAAAATTAAATCTGTCAGCCATTGCCAAAGGTTGGGCAACTGATGAGATAGCAAAATTATTGGATAGTGAAGGATATAATAATTATATTGTTGAAATCGGCGGTGAGATAAAAACCAAAGGCTACCGTGAACAGGAAGAGCCTTGGAGTATCGGTATCAATCGTCCCTTATCCGGTGCAACCGATAATATAATGGTTGTTTCTTTGAGCAATATGGCAGTTGCCACTTCGGGAAATTATCGCAATTTTTATTCGGCTGATGGTAAAGTTTTGGGGCATACCATATCTTATAAAACCGGTGAACCGGTGGAAACCGATGTGGCTTCGGTCAGTGTTTTTCATCCTTCATGCATGATGGCGGATGCTTATGCCACTGCAATTGTTGCCATGGGAGTTGCCAAAGGTTTGGAGTTTGCCAATCATCAAAAATTGAAAGTAATTATTTTTGATAACGAATTTAATCAACATTTGTCTCAATCAGCACAAAAAATGTTTCGGTAGGGGCAAATGAGTGAAATTGTAAAAAACGGTTTAGTCAAGGCAATAAAAAGCAATAGCATTGATGTAGAGATAATCTCTTGTTCGGCTTGTGCCGGTTGTGCCATCAGCTCATCTTGCAGTATGAGTGAGACCAAAAAACGTATCGTAACAATTCAAGGAAGTTTTGTTGGACAATACCAAGTCGGCGATAAGATTGAAGTTGTCATGAGTGATCGTCTTGGCCTGCAAGCCGTTGTTTATGCTTTTGTAATTCCGCTTTTGCTTTTGTTAATTACGGTCGTTTGTTGTCATGGTTGCGGTTTTGATGATATTATCAGTGGCATATCTGGAATAATTGTCTTGATTCCGTATTATTTTGCTTTATTCTTAAACCGAAATCGATTAGAGAACAAATTTTGTTGCAGATTAAAAAACAGTTCAAGGGAATAGATAATGGATAACCTGATATGGTTGAACGCCTTAGTTTTAGGGGGAGTTGCTTTCGTTGCAGCTTTTGTGTTGTATTTTGTTTCGCGTCGTTTTTATGTCGCACCTGATGAAACAGCTGAAAAAATAGCCGCTGAATTGCCGCAAGCCAATTGCGGAGGTTGCGGTTATGCCGGTTGTTCTGACTTTGCTTCTGCCTGTTCCAAGGCCGATGAAAACGGTTTTGCCAATTTGTATTGTCCGGTCGGCGGCGCAAAGGTTATGAGTAAGGTTGCCAAAATAAAGGGCTTTAGTGCAGCCAAGAAAAAACCTTCGGTAGCCGTTTTGCATTGTCAGGGAACTTGTTCGCAGGCTCCGGCTAAAGTTATTTATGATGCAGTATCATCATGTCGTATTGCCAATCAAATTTCGGTCGGAAAGAGTGGTTGTCCGCAAGGGTGTTTGCATCTCGGTGATTGTGTCAAGGTATGCAAATTCGGAGCTTTGTCGTTTGATGAAACAACTCAGATGCCGGTGGTTGATCGTAAAAAATGCACATCTTGCGGGGCTTGCGTAAAAGCTTGTCCGCGCGGATTATTTGAAATCAGAGAGCTCAGTGCTAAGGGAGCATTACTGTATGTTGCTTGCCGCAACACGCAAAAAGGTGCCGCTGCACGCAAAAATTGTTTATCGGCTTGTATCGGCTGCCAAAAATGTTCCAAACTGAACTCCGAGATTAAAGTTGAAAACAACCTGTCAACCATTCCGATGAGTGTCGATGCAGATGAGTGGGGACAGCAGCTGGCTGAAGCTTGCCCGACCAAAGCCATAGTTTATAAGGAGAAATCCCATGCCTAAGACTTATACTTTTCCCATGGGCGGCATTCATGTCAACAAATACAAAAACACTTCGGATATTTCGATAGAGTTTGCCGGCCTGCCTGAGTTTGTTACCATACCGGTAAAACAACATATCGGTGCTCCCTCCAAAATTATTGTCAATAAGGGGGATAAGGTTAAGGTAGGTACTTTGTTGGCCGATTTTGATGGAGTTGTTTCTTCCGATGTTCATTCTTCGGTTTCCGGTGAAATCGTTAAAATGGAAGCTTTGCCCAATGCCAACGGCTATGAAGAAACCATGATTACCATCAAAGTTGAAGGTGATGAATGGGAGCCGTCAATCGATCGTTCGCCGGATGTGGTCAAAGAAATTAATTTTACTCCGGAAGAGATTGTGCAAAAAATTCGTGAAAGCGGTATTGTCGGCATGGGCGGTGCCGGATTTCCCACTCCGATAAAAACTTCAATACCTGAGGGAAAAAAGGCTGAAATATTGATAATCAACGGCATTGAATGTGAACCTTTTTTGACTGCTGATGATCGTCTAATGCAGGAATATGCCGAACGCATTATAATGGGAGCTCGAGTTTTAAATCGTGCTCTGGGGATTCAAAATGCCGTTATTGCCATTGATGAAAATAAACAAAAAGCAATTGATGAGTTGCAACGTTTGAGCAAGTTGTATATCGGAGTTAATGTCCGCGTGTGCAAAACCAAATATCCGCAAGGCGGTGAAAAGCAACTGATTAAAGCCATCACCGGTAAAGAAATTCCTTCCGGAAAATTGCCTATTGATGTCGGCTGCGTGGTACAAAATGTCGGTACAACTTTTGCCGTATATGAAGCAGTATTAAAAAACAAGCCGTTGTTTGAACGCATTATAACAGTTTCGGGAAATGCCTGTGCTCATCCGGCCAATTATCGGGTAAGGGTAGGAACACCGGTTTCATTTTTGATTGAGAAGACCAAGACATCAATGGATGATGTTGAAAAGGTTATCTTGGGCGGTCCCATGATGGGAACCACCATCACCAATATCAATGCACCGACTACCAAACTAACCTCGGGAGTTTTGTTGTTCAAAGGTGCTGAGTTCAATAAACATCATCAAACCAACTGTATTCGTTGCGGCAAATGTGCGGTTGCCTGTCCGATAGGTTTGCGTCCTTATGCCATTAAAGATGCTTTTTTGCATAATGGCGGAGCCGCTGAGCTGAAAGAATTGCACGCTCTTGATTGCATAGAATGCGGTTGTTGTGCTTATAGTTGTCCGGCTCATCTGCCACTATTGGATTATTGTAAGTTGAGCAAACAAGAACTACGAAAGAAATAAAATCATGTTAAAAGTTTCTACCAATCCTCATATGCAAACCACGCGAGACACCAAGTCGTTGATGCTTGATGTGGTTATCGCGCTGATGCCGGCGGCGATTGCTGCGCTGTTGTTTTTTGGTGTTGATGCCTTGAGAGTTATCTTAACTTCGGTTGCATCTTGCGTGATGTTTGAATATTTAGCCTGTCGTTACTGGCTGAAAAACGGCAATACCACCACAGATTATTCCGCTGTCATAACCGGTTTGTTGTTGGCTTATAATTTGCCCTCGACCATGCCTTGTTGGATGATTTTAATCGGGGCATTTGTTGCGATTATCTTAGCCAAAATATGTTTTGGCGGCTTGGGTTGCAATATTTTTAATCCGGCGTTGGTCGGCAGAGTATTTTTGTTCATCTCATTTCCGGTGCAGATGACGGTTTGGCCCAAACCTTATTTCTTAAAGATGTTTTCGCCGGATGGTGAAACCGGAGCTACTACTTTGCGCATGATAAAAAGTATTGGAAAAACGGCTGATTCATCTCAGGCTATGTATGTATTGGAAGATTTGCCCGAATATTGGGAGATGTTTGTCGGCAACACGGGAGGATGTATCGGTGAAATTTCGGCTTTGGCCTTGTTGCTGGGTTTTGCCTACCTACTGTGGCGTCGTGTAATTTCATGGCACATTCCGGTTATGTTTATCGGAACTGTTTTGTTGTTGACATCGGTTTTGTATTGGACAACCGGCAATGCTAAGTTTTTACCTTTAGCACATATCTTTTCCGGTGGTCTTATGTTAGGTGCCATATTTATGGCAACTGACTATACAACTTCACCGATGACCGTCAAAGGGCAGGTTATATTCGCTGTTTTATGCGGAATTTTAACCGTTATTATCCGTTCTTTCAGCGCATATCCCGAAGGAATTTCTTTTGCTATTTTAATCATGAATGCTTTTGTGCCTTTAATTGATAAATTTGCCGTTCAACGTTATTTCGGGGAGAAAAAATAATGAATAAAGATTTGTTCAAACCGGTTATAACTTTAACTTGTATTGCCGTGATTATGGCGCTTGTTTTAGGCTTTGTTCATCGTTTGACTGACGAGCCGATTGCTTTGGCTAAAAATCAGCAGGAATTAGACGCCATAAAATTGGTAACCGGTGAATTTGATAATGATCCTTTTGCTGAAAAAATGACTATCACTACCCCGAATAAAAAGCAAAAGTTTATTATGTATCCGGCTCGTATTGACGGCAGGCTTAATGCTGTTGCAGTCAAAAGCTATACCAACACCGGATTTGGCGGACGGATTGATGTTATGACCGGATTTAATGTTGATGGTTCAATCAACACATTTAAGATTATATCTTCCCACGAAACACCGGGGTTGGGTTCCAAAACCGATGAGCCTCGTTTCAAAGGGCAGTTGGAAGGATTTCATCCCAACAAACAAATCTTAAAAGTTAAACAAGACGGCGGTGATGTTGATGCCGTAACGGCAGCAACCATCAGCTCACGAGCTGTTTTAAGAGCCATAGAACGAGCTTATTCCGCCTTACAAAATTTTAATACGAGGGACAACAATGAGTAATACCGCTATGAACAATTTAACCCGTGGCATTGTCAGAGAAAATCCTGTTTTGGTAATGCTTTTGGGAATGTGTCCGACCTTAGGCGTAACTACTTCGGCGATTAACGGTCTCGGTATGGGGCTGGCTACCATGTTTGTTTTAATGATGTCTAATATGGCAATATCCTGTGTTAAAAAGGTTATACCTGATATTGTACGCATACCGTCTTTTATTGTTATTATTGCTTCATTTGTTACGGTATTGGAAATGTTGATGCAGGCATATACTCCTGATTTATATGCTGCTTTGGGAATTTATATTCCGCTGATTGTTGTAAACTGCATAATTTTGGGAAGAGCTGAAGCTTTTGCCTCTAAAAACACGATTTTCCAGTCGTTGCTGGATGCTATCGGCATGGGTATCGGTTTTACTTTGGCTCTTGTGTTGTTGGGTAGTATTCGTGAAGTATTGGGCAACGGCTCAATATTCGGTTATTCTTTTGTTTCGGAAAATGCAACACCGTTATTGCTGTTCATTATGCCTCCCGGAGCTTTTTTGGCTTTGGGCGGAATTATCGCGGTTGTTAACAAATTAAGAGGGGTAAACTAAAATGACTTACTTAATGATTTTTATCACCGGCATTTTTGTTAACAACATTATCTTGTCGCAGTTTTTGGGAATATGCCCGTTTTTAGGTGTGTCAAAAAAGATTTCTACTGCTTTCGGTATGGGCATGGCGGTAACTTTTGTAATGACTTTGGCTACGATTGTAACCTATCTTTTATATTACACATTTCTGCGTCCCTATGGTTTGGAGTTTATGACTACGGTAGCCTTTATTTTGGTAATTGCTTCTCTGGTGCAAATGGTTGAGATAATTTTAAAGAAAAGTTCTCCGGCTCTATATCGTGCCTTAGGAATTTTCTTGCCGCTTATTACTACTAATTGCGCAGTATTGGGTATTGCTATTTTGACTATTCAAAAGAATTTTACCCTTATTGCCGGAATCTGCTATTGCTTGGCAGCGGCTTTGGGCTTTACTTTGGCCATTGTAGTATTTGCCGGTATCAGAGAGCGCTTGGAGCGTACCAATATTCCTCCACTGATGCGCGGCACTCCGATTGTTTTGATAACTGCAGCTTTGTTGTCGATGGCCTTTATGGGTTTTGCCGGAATATCTTACTAAAGCAGTGCTTTGATTTTTTTGATAACATCCTCAAACATCTTTTGCGTCAGTACGCCGGTATTGATGTTATAGCGCGATGTGTGGTAAGAATTTACCATAATTAAGTCATGTTTATCAAGGTGATGAATTGCGCCGTGAGCAAATTTAAAAGCTGCTTTTTTATAACCTAACACCCCAAGCACGGCATTATGCGCTACACTACCTAAAGTTAAAATTATTTTTAAATTTTTCATAGCGGCAATTTCTTTAGTTAAAAACTGACCACAGGTTTTTACTTCCTCGGTTGTAACTTTGTTTTGCGGAGGTACACAGCGCACCGAATTGCTGATACGCACATTAATCAATTCAAAACCATCATCTGCTGTTTTAGCGTAATTTCCTCGCGCTAATTCGAATTTTTCTAAAACCGGATAAAGAATATCACCGGCATAATCATTGGTAAACGGACGACCGGTTTTATTGGCACCATTCAATCCCGGAGCCAGTCCCACAATTAAAACTTTGGCATCCAAATGGCCGAATGAAGGTACCGGAGCATTGTAATAAGAGGGAAATTTTTTGATATTTTCTGTGCGAAACTCAACCAGACGAGGGCAGAGAGAGCAATTTTTTTGCGGGGAACAACACATTGTATTTCCTAAAATTTATATTTGATTTAATACAATATTAGAAAATTAATGTAAAAAAATATTTAATCCCCCCTTTAAAATTTCTTTATGCGAATTATCTAAATTTTGCAAACCGAATAAACTCGGTTAAAATAGGACTAAAGTGAAAACAAAAACCTATTTATAAATGGAGTTTTAAATAAAATGAAAAAGACATTATTACTTGCAGGCGTTGCCTGTGTTATGATGACTGCTCAGGCTCAAGCCGGCAATTGGTACAACAATATGGTACATAACACAAAAATTTATGTCGGAGCTGACTATGCTTTTGACAGTGTTGATTTCAAAGGCGCTCTCAATGAAGCCAAAGAAGATTATAATTCCGGTATCTTCAATATCGGTAGTCGTATGGATAATTTTGGTGTTGAATTTTTTGGTCAGTGGAGCCTTGGTCGTAGCAAAGATACCGCTGAAGGTAAATTAAAAACCAAAATCAATGCTTATGGTATGGATATGTACGGATATTTACCTTTGGGTTGCGAGGGTAAATATGATGTTCTCGCAACAATCGGCGTAGCTGATTACTACTACAAAGGTTTCCGCGGCGAAGCTAACGACAGCAACAATCGTATCGGTTGGCGTGTCGGCGGCGGTGCCATGTATAACTACAATGAGCATGTATCAGCTCGTGTAATTGGTCGTTATGCTTATATCGGCGATTCAAATTTGAACCATGTTGCTGAAGTTACCGCCGGTTTAAGATATAACTTCTAATAAAACTTTTAAGTTTAATAACATAAAAAAGTCCCTCTGTTATGGAGGGACTTTTTGCTTAAGCTACCAGAAATTGACAATCGATTTCTATGGTGTCGTTGCTGTGGCTTTTGGGTTCTACTTGGGTTTTAGGATTTCTCAATATCCCCGCATTAATTTTTCTGGAGGACAATTGACGTACAATCTCATTTGTGTTTTCTACATTCAATATCGTTTTGAATTCTCTTTCGGTAAAACACATGGCATCTGCCAAATAGAAGATTCTGCGTTTTTCCAAGGTGCCGCCCAATTTTGAGTTAATATCAGCCTTTATTTTGCTAGGCGCTATTTCAGCTAGATGTTTCGGCAGTCTGACTGCTGACTGCAAGAAAATCACATTTCGTTGCGTCAAAGCAAAATCAAGCTGCTCCTGGTATATTTTTTCTGCCAGTTCATGTACATTAAGCACGAAACTGTTTTGTCCCAGGGGCTTAAAGAACTTGGTTCTCTGCAACATCCAAACTCTTCTTTTGGTGCGCACAATAATCTGCAGACCAGCTATTCTTTCACCATCTTTCAATTTGGAAAAACCCCGCATAAAAGAGGTAAGAACATCATAAATTGCTTCTTTGGTTAACATAATATAAGATTTTTAAATTAATAATTCATAAGTGTATTTTTGCTTTTATCTTATTTTGTATAATTTGTCAATAAAAAATCCCCGATGCAAAAAACATCAGGGATTTTTATTAGAGGTTTTTGTCTTTGGCCACAACTTGAAGCTCCAAGACAACAGCTCCATTCATCACCTTGCGCGGGCGCTTCAAAACTCCGAACGAAGTGTGATAATGCTTAAGCATTTTTTCAATCATGTCCATGCGCTTCTGCCCCATTCCGGAGGTGTTGGCAATTTCTTCTTTTCCAAAGCACAGCAAATCACCGATATTGTGAATGTTGCGCCCATGGGCTAAACTTTTGACAATAGCCGTAACATCAGACTTCCGGCACAACGAGTTAGGAGTAAGCTCCAAAGCCTTTTCCAAGCTGGTGCCGACGATTGTTTTACCCTCACGAGAGCACAAGGCAACCCCGCAATCAAGATAGACATTGGTGATGCCGTTCATCTCAAAACGTTGCTGCTCGCTGAAAGCTTGCACGGCAATCGCACCTGAATCAAGCAAGACCTCGTTTTTTTCGCCGGTGTATTTCCGCACCATTTTTTGCAACCCCAGAATATAGCCGCTTTTGGCGATGGTTGCAGTATTATGTCTGCGGACAATCAGCTGCCATCCGTAGATGGTTTTGTCTCCCACCTCATTGTTGAGAAATTTGGTGATTTTCTTTTCGCGCGACGCAATAATTTCTTGCGGCGACATAAATTTTCTATCCATAATTGATTAATTTGTAGTGATACTAATAATTTTATGGCGACACAAGAACACATTTGTTTTGCTCTGTCAACAAAAATATATTTTTTTGTAAAAGTATTGTATTTTTACAATAAATCACCTATATAAAAAATGATAGCGTTATCATTGTGTTAATATATTTTAAGAAAAGGATTGAATTATGCCAAAAAAACTTTCAAAATATGATACAAGATGTACTCCGGCCAGTATTGTTAGAAATTACGCAACAATACGTAAAGATATTCCTGTGTCAAGACAAATAACTACTGGCTCAAAACTCGGAGATATGGCTTTATATCAGATACCAAGGATTGGAAAATTGATAAAAGCATATAATCGTATGGATGCAATAGGAACAAATGCTTTGCGTTTACAACAAGCTAAAGAAAATAGTTGTCAAAGCAAGAAGTAACTGCTTTTAAATAATATAAAAATGGAGTGTCAACTTATGAAACTGTATTCTCAAGAAGCCTTGATATTAGGTGGTATATATGGAGTTTTAGATACTCCCTTTGCTTATATGAAATTTGAATACATAACAGATTTTTTGTTTATTGCATTTGTTGTGTTTATTTTTATGTTGTTATTTAATCGTGTACCCAAGTTTGTTTCTTATATACAAAGCAATTATCCCATAGCATCATATTATTTGGCAGCTATTGGTTGGGTACCGTACTTTTTAATATTGATTTTTTTTATAATAATCTTGATGTCTTTTGTCAGTGAATATATAGCTGAAAATATTGCCACAATTATGTTTTCGCTACAAGGAGTTGATTTAATTTTGATGGGTTTGTCTTTATTGGCGGCATTTGGCAGAAAAAAATTGAGATAAAATCCGTACTTACTCATCACCAATTCGCAAAGCCTCGATAAAGGCAGATTGCGGAACTTCCACCTTGCCGAATTGACGCGACACAAGAACACATTTGTTCTGCTCTGTCAATAAAAATATATTTTTTTTGTAAAAGTATTGTGTTTTTACAATAAATCACCTATATGAAAAATGATAGCGCTATCATTGTGTTAATATATTTGAAGAAAAGAAAAATTTATTATGGTTAATAAATTGGTAACAACAATTGGCAGAAGTGTAGCTAAAAGGACTGGCAGCAAGTTGATAGAAAAAATCAATCGACCATTTGAAATGCTAAATCAAGAAGTTTTTGGCGTAAAACCACTAAATGTTGGTGAAAGAGAAACGCTCAAATGTTTGCAAAATAGCCACAATAGCAGAGATTATTGTAAAAAAGTCGGAGATAAAGTAAGGAATAATTACCGAAAAACCGGAAATTATTAGTTTCGTCAATCAAAGGCAATATTTTTTTATATTGCCTTTGATTACAATTTATTTATAATCAATGCTAGAAGAGAGACTAATATGTTAAGATTTAAAAAGATAGTTTATTTTGTATTGGGATTGTTGGTTGTTCCGTTGCTTTTAGGCGGGGTGTTTGCTTTGCTTAACACAACAGATTATAATACGGCATATAATTTTTTTGGCGGAACATATCTTATAAATTATCTTTTGTTTCCATTATGTTATAAAAGCAAGATAAAACAAAAAATAACTAATAAATATATTGCTTATCTTCTTTTATATTTGCCTTTTATTGCTTTGTTTTTGTATTGTAAATTGTAATCAAAGTATACTCACCAAAAAACGCCGATTGTTTAATCGGCGTTTTTGTTACTTGTAATAATCATTTTTGTCATACGGTTGTGGTGAAACCTCAAAAGCAATCGCATCTCCGTTGATAGCTGTCAGCGTATGATGAATTCTTTGCGGAAAATAAATCATTTGCCCTTCACGGATAATATATTTTTTGCTTTGCGTAGGATCATCAAGCAGATAAAGTTCAGCTTTAATAGTACCTTTCAAAACATAGGTATATTCCGTTTTGTTAAGATGGTAGTGCTTACCTCGCGGTACTCCATCTTTATAGACATTAAGCCCAAGGAATTGTATTTTTTCAGGCAAATTAAAGCACCCGGCAGGAAGTCCATCAACATCTTCAAAAAAGTCTTTACCTTGAGCCAAAAGCTCCATATCACGACCTTTGTGAAATTCGCTGATTTTGATTAAATCATCAAGTTTATTCATATTTTCCATCCTTATTCCCGCTTCTTGTTAGTTATGTAATAGCTTTTTTATAACATAATTTTACTGGTTGTGCAATAAGTATTACTCATCACCAATTCGCAAAGCCTCAATAAAAGTAGGGTTAAGTAAAAATATTACCTTGTATGTTTAGGTATTATTTTGTCAATATCAGGAATATAAGTGACATTACCTTGTCTATGCAGCTCTTTAATATGATTAAGTCTTTTTAGCAAATTGTCATGGTAATAATCAGCCAATTCCTTAGGCATATCAGTTCTTGTGAAAGAATATGGCTGTTCTGGTTTTTTCCAAGCATTTTCGTCTGTTGTTATTATGCCTTTGCATAATTTGTAAGGGTCATCGTTATCAATAATTTGGCCTGTAACTATGGTGTAAAGAGGCTTTGGTCTCCTTTGGCCGTATAATCTTGCTAACTCTCTTGATTCATTATCAAATGACTTTGGAATGATCGGAAATTTTTCGGTATCAACACCGGCATCCTTTAGCTGAGGTAACATAGTCTTAGGATCCATAGAGTATATATAAACTGTTTCACCTTTATCATAAGCATCTAGCATGGCATCATATAATGGACGGTTAAATCCTCCAACGTCGCTACCAATCAATGTCCCCATGACATCTACAAGGTGTCCATCCAACAACCTGACATCAAAATTTGATGCTATAACGTCTTTCCAATTTTCCATTTTTTATTTTTCCTTCTTGTCATGTTTATAGAGGTATATTTATAACATAATTTTACTGGTTGTGCAAGTATTATTCATCACCAATTCGCAAAGCCTCGATAAAGGCGGATTGCGGGACTTCCACTTTGCCGAATTGACGCATGCGCAGTTTGCCCTTTTTTTGCTTGTCCAATAGTTTGCGCTTGCGAGTTACATCGCCGCCATAGCATTTGGCGGTTACATCTTTGCGCAAGGCGGATATTGTTTCACGTGCTACCACGCGTCCGCCGATACAGGCTTGCAGAGGAATTTTAAATAAATGTCTCGGAATAAGGTCTTTTAATCTTTCACAAATTTGGCGTCCGCGTGCTTCAGCCTCGGTTTTGTGGCAGAGAAAAGCCAAAGCATCAACCGGCTCTTCATTAATCAGAATTTGCACTTTGACCAAATCGGAAGTTTGATAATCAATCAATTCATAATCAAAGCTGGCATAACCGGAGGTAATTGATTTTAAGCGGTCATAAAAATCAAATACAATTTCATTCAGCGGAATCTTGTAAACCACCATCGCGCGCGAGCCGACATAAGTTAGCTCAACTTGTTCACCTCTGCGTTCGGTGCAAAGTTTGATAACCGAACCCAAATATTCATCCGGTGTCATAATGGTTGCTTTGACCATAGGTTCTTCGATTGAGGCAATCTTGGTGGGATCAGGCATATCTGCCGGATTGTGCAAGGTGATTACATCGCCGTTGGTCATGTGAATTTTATAGGCAACCGACGGTGCTGTGGTGATAAGGTCTAAATCAAATTCGCGTCCCAAACGTTCTTGAATAATCTCCATGTGGAGTAAACCTAAAAATCCGCAACGAAAACCCAAACCTAAGGCAGCGGAATTTTCGTTTTGATAATCAACGCTGGCATCATTGAGCTTCAGTTTGGCCAAAGCATCTTTTAGGGCGCCGTATTGGCTGGAATCTACCGGAAAAATTGAGCAGAATACCACCGGAACCGAGGGTTTGAAACCTTTTAGCGGCGCATCACAAGGCAATTTGTCATTGGTGATGGTGTCGCCCACTTGGCAATCGCCCACACTTTTAATGCTCGCAGTAATAAAACCGACCTCGCCGGGGTAGAGTGCATCAACATCGGTCATCTTGGGCGAGAATACTCCCACTCTGTCCACCAAATAGGTGGCACCGTTCGACATCATACGAATTGGTGTTTTTTTACGCAACACACCATCATAGATACGCACCAAAATCACCACGCCGAGATAACTGTCATACCAACTGTCAATCAACAGAGCTTTAAGCGGTTTGTTCTCATTGCCTTGAGGGGCAGGGAGTTTGGTGACAATTTCTTCTAACAAATTATCTATTCCCAATCCGGTTTTGCCTGAGGTTTCAACCGCGGCAGAGGTATCAAGTCCTATAACATCTTCAATTTGTTGTTTTACTTTTGCAACATCGGCCGATGGTAGATCAACTTTATTTAAGGCGGGGATAATCTCGTGATTATTGTCAATTGCCAAATAAACATTGGCCAAAGTTTGGGCTTCAACCCCTTGGGTGGCATCAACCACCAAAATTGAGCCCTCGCAAGAGGATAATGAGCGCGAAACTTCATATGAGAAATCGACATGTCCCGGAGTATCAATCAAATTGAGCTGATAGGTTTTGCCGTCTTTGGCTTTATAGTTAAGACGCACGGTTTGCGCTTTGATGGTAATACCGCGCTCGCGCTCAATATCCATATTATCCAAAACCTGTTCGGTCATCTCGCGTTTATCCAACCCGCCGCAACGCTCAATCAAACGATCGGCAATCGTGGATTTGCCATGGTCAATATGGGCGATAATTGCAAAGTTGCGAATTAAATTTATATCATGACTACTCAATTTTTTATAACTCCATTTCAAAAACTTAAACCCACCATAACCGAAATAAAAAATTTCGCAAGTATTTTTAGTTTGACTAACCATAATAAAAAGCGCATAATAAGATATTATCACAGCTATTATTGGGCAGGGAGGATAAACAAATGAAAAAAATGATAGATATTGATTTCGGCTCACATCGTTATGATGAACTGGTTGAATTGCGCTACAAAGTTTTGTTGGAACCTCTCGGCCTGAAATTTCTCGATTCTCACCGCGAACAAGAAGCCGGCTATTTACATATCGGCTGTATTGAAAACTTGGACGATAAATTAGTTGGCGGACTGATGATGATTCCTCTTGACGATAAAACTATTCGCCTGATGCAGGTTGCGGTTGATGGACGCTATCAAGGCGAGGGGGTGGGCAAAAAAATGATTGAATATGCTATCACAAGAGCTCGTGAAGCAGGATATTCCGTTATGATAATGCACGCCATGCTCAATGTGGTTGGTTTTTATGAAAAACTCGGTTTCAAACAACATGGCGACATTTTTGAAGAAAACGGCGTGACTTTCGCCAAAATGACCAAGAAAATTTAAACTGGACAAAAACAAAAAATCATGTATCATAAGCATAATTCACTTATGTTTAATTTAATAATTATGTCTTATGAAAATTTCAATTGAAGGATGCCGTCGTCCCATGCGTTTTGCAGTATTTTCCGACGGGTTCAAGGTGTATAAAGTCACCGAAGAACAAGCTGCTCGGTTTGTCAAAGATGATTTGCCCAAACTGACCGCCGAGCCTCTCAAAGAGAGAGAATGGTATCACGGGTACATCATCATGGACCTTGGTGATGGTCGTGTCGAGGTTGGTTATCTTCATGGCGACTTATCCAAAGCCACCAAAGGTGACCACATCCCTCCTAAGTACTCCAATAAAGGATGTGCTTATGTTCCCTCAAGAGAATTCTACAAAGTGCAGACTTTTGCCGATTGCGATTTCAAGATTCCCTATGGAGGAAGCGACAAACAATGGTTCGTTGACAACCTCAAGGAAAAGCTGGTCAATATGCAGGCAAATCCTGACTTGCACAAAATCTTTACCGGCTTTGAAGAGCAAGTCATGGACGACTTTTTCGGAAAAGGCAAATGGAAGAAGTTCTTTCTGTATGGTCGTGAAGACCGTTCGTGGTAAAAAAAATGAAGTTTAACTTAAATTATTTGAACTATGATTATCAATGTTGATGCGCTCAACCGAAAAATGGAGCTGCCGCAGTTTCGCGAAGGTTTCAAGGTTTGGAAAATATCCAAGGACGATGCGATGCGTTTCACCAAAGCGCAGGCCGAGAACCTCAAACAATATCCTCTGAGAATAGGGGAGCACTATATCGGCTACATTATGGTCGATCATGGTGAAGGGTGGATTGAGATTTGCTATCTTAACGGAGCACTGGTCAAGGTAACAAGAGCTAAAGACCTGATTAACCCTCATTCCATCGTTCCCCCTAATATGAAGGAATTTGAGGAGATGGTGCGTTCCGGCCGCTTCTACAAAACGGTGGGAGGTGCCGGGACTTATTGCAAGAGGGTTATCATGCTCGCTGAGCAAGATTATGTTCCTTCTGTGAAGCACTATCAAGTAATCGGGTGGATTGATGAGAATCTTGATCCTGAGGAGATTGCCAAAAACTTGCGCGACCGCATGGTCGAGTCAGCGATATCGGAGAAAATAATCAATCTCTCCGATCGCGAGAAAGACATCCTCACTGACCATTTTGGCTTAGACTACTATAAGCTCTTTAAGCTTAGTGTCTGGGAAGATGCTCAGATGTATGGATAATTAACAAATAGATATTCCTTGGTAATCATCTACAATCCCCTTGGTTTAAATCAAGGGGATTTTAAATTAAAAATTATCAAATGAAAACAGTTAAAAAAATGTAAATATTTTGTTGCAATTACTGATAATGATTATATTATAAACAGCGAATTGTCTTGACAAATTGGAAATAACTGTCTGATGCTGAAAAAGACTTTGTTTTTTTTGTTGTCTTTTTTGCTGAGCCAAAGCATTGCTTGGGCCAGTATTGTCAGTATTAACAGCACCAAATATACCGCAACACGAAGTTATGGTATCAACAGTACCGACAACTCTGAAGAAACAACTATCCCCGGGGTAATGGAAACATCGGGTGCTCAAACCGACGGTGCTTCCGGCGGCGAATATGCTAATGGCGGTGAAACGCCAGAGCCTGATGATCCGGAACCGGAAAACGATACTTATGGTCCTTGTTATTTCAATTGTTTGGATGTAGGGGCTGTTGATTGTGCATACACGGATATAGGCTCAATTACTGTTGATACTGATTCCTATTGCACTTGTCCCGACACCGGAGTCAATGTTTTGCTTTGCGATGATAGTGTTTTTGGCTCACCTGACACTGTTAATTATGCTTCTTATCCTCGCGGATTTGGCATGAGCAAAAATCAAAGCTTATCTTATGATTCAAGTACCGGACAATATCATCAGTATTTTTACTATCTGTCAAACTTGATTGTTGGAGATTTTTGCCCGGTCGTTATTCAAGACAGTACTTCCGTTACGATATCTGCACTTTCAACAAGTTATTACAATAATGCCAAACCAATCAGTTGCTCAACTCCTTTATTTGGTTTGTCATTAGTCAAAGATCCTTCCTATGGCATCCAAACTTGTCTTCCTCCTCAAGCTGCCAATAACACTCAGAATGTTTCAATTTGTGTATATGAGCCGACTAACACTGATATTAATGATTATCGCAACAAAATTGATTATACCAGAACCGGCAATTATACAGGATTTGAAAATTGTTCCTCAAAAGTAAATAAGTTAACTTCTTCTGCTAATCGTTCGGTATATGCTATGAACAGCAGCAGTGATATTCCGAACAATGCTCAAGATTACTATTATTTGTATCAGCCTGATAGCTCATATAGTGTGGTTGGCGATTATTATGCTACGGAATGTTTTATTAATTGCGGTACTTCAGCAGCACCGATTATAGGTCAGAGTTATGATATTTCGCCTTATTGCCAAGGATATTATTATTTGCAGGATTGCAATAACTTTATGAGCGAAGAAAGTAACAATTATTATCTCTCTAACACTTATAAAGAGTATATGAACGCCGTTGCGGAGCACGCCTTCTCAGGAATGACTGAAATTTGTTATGACAGCAGTAATAATATCAAAATGTCTTTTGTACGTTGCGGTCTAAAGCATAGTGTTGACTCAACTCATGGTGTTTACAAAGAATCAGAATGTAATTTGGGTAATGGAACTTGTAATGGTGTAACCGGAGCATATACTTGTGATGGCGATAACTATTGTTCTAAGTGTACTTGCAACAGCAATTTGGTTACTTTGGCGCAATGGTGTGCAGCATCAGGTATTACAACAAATTGTAATACCAATAACTATGTTCATTATGGCAATGTTTGTAACTATGACAGCGAATTAAAAGCCGAAAGATGGGTTTTGCAGTCTTGTTCCAGTGAAAATCAATACTTAGCCATAGCTGATACCGGATCGACCTATGCTCAGTTAAAGACCGGTTACGGAACCGGAATCAAAGCGGAATATTGCTATGACAACGGAGCTCTGAAATGGCAGGTTAGCTGTGACAGCGATTACAATATGTTGTGCTATCCGACAGCAACCTCAACCGAAGATTGGTGTATCCACGGACATAATGATGAAACAACCATGCGCAGCGAAGCGCAGTCGGCCAATCCCAGCAAATATTGCCAAGTTAGCACTGTAAATCAAGGAGTTTGCGGCGCCAGTGTATTGCTCAGTGATGGTACTATCCTAACTCCGACTAACGATATTAAGATATATAAAGTATCCTCAGCTGATGAGTGTTATGCCAAATTTGGTAAAGCCGCCACGGCTCAGGTATGCAGTGCCACTGCCGACAGTAGTGATATAGACGGATTTAATTGTTATTATGATTTGCGTGCTTTCAAATATTCAACCAATACGGCCAACGGAGCCAAATTGTGTGAAGTGCGTCATGATTTACGCGGTGATTATGTTTTGTACAACGGACAAAAGCGTTGGGCAGAGTGCAACTGTGTCGATTTGTACAAGTATTCAGTCTATAACTGCAGCGGCAGTACCGGTTCGGCTGTCTTAAGCGGTAATGCCTGCAAACAGGATTTATCCAATGTCAATTATTCGGCATCATTGATTGAAAAATGGCGCAGAGCAGGGTTGCCTTATGATGCTGCACATAACCAAATTACCATCAGTTCGGTTAATTTACATCCTTATTGTAAGTGCAAGCCGGGTATAAACTATACTTGTGATACTAATCCCGGTCGAATTGAGGGTGATCCCAGTGGCAATACTTGTACAGTTGACGGCAAGACTTATTATTCATCATGTATCTGTCATCCTGACGATTTGCCGGATAACTGGGCTGACAGTTATTTTGGTTGTCCATCGGGGTCAAAACCGACCGGAGTTTGGAAAGACAATGGTTGCGGACAAAAAATTTATCAGTGTTCCAGCACAATTACCTGTACTGATGAATATACCGAAACTTGCGATGGTGTCGGCGAGGTCGGTGATGGGCAGGGTTGCCAAGATAATGAAGGAAATTATGTGCGTTGGAAGGCTTGCAAATGCAGTAGCGAGTATAGCTATGAATGTACCGAAAACAACGAAGGTGTCGGCGAGGCTTGTACAGCTGATGGCGGCGAAAAATATACGGCTTGCAGTTGTCCTTCTGAATATCAAGCTTGTGTTGCGCCTGCAGTTGTTGCCTCAGGTGCCACTGTTTGCATGATGATAAATATGAGCGGTCAAGCTCGAACAGAGTATTATTCAGCCTGTACATGTCCATCATCATACACCAGTTGCAGCACTGATGGACAAGAAGGTGATCCGTCTTATGCTACTTGTGTTTCCGGTGGCGTAACCTTATATGAAAGATGCAAATGTCCGGATAACTATGACAACTGCAATGATGCTACCAAATATCCTTTGGTTACCGTAATTCCTAATGCCTATACCGGTGTAACGACATCAGGTTACGGGTCTTGTAAAGTGCCTAATGTCGCATGGACGGAATATCGTTATCAAGCCTGTAAATGCAATGAAGAAAAATTTGTAGTATGCGAAGGCACAGGTGCGACGCCTGTCGGTATATCGTGTCATACAGATTATGATTCCACTACCTTATGGACCGGATGTCAATGTGGCAGCGGTTATACCGATCAATGCTTGGCAACTGAAGGTAAAGTTGTTAATCCGAATTATGACTACGATTATTGTCAGATTGGTAATGGTGCCAAATATTATCAGGAATCAAGTTGCTTGTGTGGTGCCAGTGGTTGGATTGCCTGCACCGGTAACGGACAAAGCGGACTAAACAGTCCATGTCATATAACTGGCAGCGATGAGCCCAATAAATATAAGGGTTGTGGCTGTGAAAGCACCTATTCACACAAATGTGACGGTGCCGGCGAAGTACCACCGACTGATGCCAGCAAAATATGCATTACATCATCAGGTACCACTTTCTATTCAGAATGTGATAGTGCTGATTAAAAAATATTGATGATTGCTAAAAAATATATGATTAATACAAAGCCTTGGGTTTAACAAAGCTTGGCATTTGTGATGTTTCATTGTTGGTCGATGATGGTGATGGAACATCAACATTGTTGTTTTTTTCAACCGCCTGACCGACTGCAATATATATATCTTTGGTGTTTTCTACCGGCTTATAAAATTTTTCTATCGCAGGAATTTTTTCCCCTTTACCTAAAACCAAATAGCCCCCTTGAGGTTGGTGAGCGCATAGGCGTTCCAAAATTTTGTTTTGATGTTCATCATCAAAATATCTTAATACATTGCGGCACATTACAACTTCAAATTTGGTCGAACCGGCAATATCATCAAGCATGTTATAGCGACGAAAATCAACCATTTTACGCAAAAATTCTTTGGCTTGCCATTGTTCATTATTTTTATCAAAATATTGTAAAATATCACGCGCATTAAGTCCGGTTTGAATTTCAAAACTGTTATAACTTCCTCTTTGTGCTTTGTTAATAGCAATGCTTGACATATCCGAACCGGTAATATTAATTTTCCAGCCGGAAAAATCTTTTTTACATTTGTCAAAGATAATGGCAATACTGTAAGTTTCTTGCCCGCTGGAACATCCCAAACTCCATATATCAATTTCTTTTTTGGCGCGACATTTATCTTTTAATTGAGGCAGAATGATATTTTTGAAGTTGGCAAAAACTTCAGCATCACGAAAAAACATAGTATCAGAAAAAGTCAAAGCCTCAACAACCTGATTAATCAGATTACGATTGCCGAATTTCAGCTCGTTTACCAAATCTTCAACCGAATTATAGTTTTTACTGCGAATAAAACCCGATATTTTCTTCTCAATAATAAAATACTGCTCTTCACTAAATTGCCATCCGGCATTCTCTTTCAACAATTCCAATAAAAACTCAAAATCCTTTTTCAACATCAGATTAATCCTTTTGCAATTAGTATAGCCATTTTCAATTTTGAAGCGATAATATCTTCATCAAACGGACGCATTATAAAATCATCTGCTCCGCTGTTTAAAGCTAAACTGATAATATTGTCATCTTTTGCATAAGCGCAAAACATAAAAATCGGCTGTTTAACTTTTTTATCATGCCTGATACTATACAACACATCAATACCGTCAATCAAAGGCAGCTCCCAATCGCTGATTATCAGGTCAGGTTGAATATTCATATAGCTTTTTAATAATTCGTCGCCGTTTTCAGCTTCAGTGACATTATATCCAAAGTTGCTCATAATTTTGGAGAGTAACATTCGCATAATTTTTGAATCATCGGCTATTATACAATCCATATCATTTAATCCTGTACCAGTGTAAGACGATAAAATTCATCGTCTGATGTTAATTTTATTTTTTCCAGTCCGTAGTGTTCAACCAGCATTGCCAAATGGGCTGTATTAGCATCAACACAATCAATATTTCCTTCTAACAGACCTTGCAATTTTTGCCATTTGTCATTCGAGATGCGATGAGCCGTGCTTATTTGAGCAACAATATTGCCGCTATCGGTAATATTAATACTGCCGCCTCTAATCAATAAATCAGCCATAATCATTATCACAACCATTGCCGTTTTGTGATTTTTACTATTATTGACGGCAAAATCCAAAGTAATGGGATAGTCACTGTTTCCCAAACTGGCCAGATAATTTTCAGTTGTTTGTACCACCAATTCTTTGTTATCAAGATTGTTGTTATCAATACCGAAAGCCATACGAAAAAATTTCATACGAGATGTCAGATTAAAAGAGCTGGTTTTTAATATGCTTTTAATATCATCCAAGAAATCCATATCGCCTTCTTCCAAAAGCTCTGAGGCATTGGCAACAGCACCGATATTACCGATAATATCATGACTGATACGAGTGCATATTAATTCTGAAATTAAATTTTTCATTTTTTTATCTCTTCATTTTAAAAATTATAAAAATCACTGTTTATAAATCTCTTATCTTCTTGAGACATACGAGTATAATCCATCTCAACAAACATCGGATCCTCCAGTTTCAACCAACCGGTGTTGGCTTTAAGATATGGCTTGTTGCCGCCCAAACCCCAAGTAACCATATTCTTATCATCAGGCACACCGTATTTGCGATTAATTCGCCGCCAAAAATCATAAATCTTTAGGTTGCGAATATAAATTGCTTTGGGTGAATTGCCATTAATACTGGCAATAAGAGAGCGATATTCTATTTTGTATATTTTATTACCGGTAAAGTTGCTGGTTAGGTAGAATTCAAGCTCTTCTTTTGTTTCAAATTTCGCAAACTTCATATATTGCACATATTCAAACCCGTCTTTTTTGGCTTTTTGGATAACACAGGCTTGTGTGCGTTCATAGCCGACAATCCCTGAATTGCGGCATTTTTCTTCATTGCGCCATTTGATAAAGTTCGGAATTTGGAATTTGGCATTTATTTTTTTGAATCCGCGGTTAGTAAGAATATCCTCAGCCTGTTGCGGATTCATGCGTAACATCACACCGGCAATATCAAAAACGGAAGCATTTGATTTGCCGCTTTTGGTCTTTTGACGATAGTTACGCATCATCCCTTCAATATCGCTGTCTGCATCGTCATAAACATCATCTTGGCTGTCTGCGGTTTCTTTTTTATCATCATCTTTACCATCACTACTTCCCAATAGCTTACTGGGAGATATTTCGGTAAGCTTTTCAATCCATGTTCCTTCAATAATACTTTCTCTTTTCTCAGGATCTGTTTTTTTCAGTTCATCAGTTAAAGAGCTGTCTTTTTTATCATCTTTATCATCTTTTTTGGCTGTTGTCGGATTCTCAGTTTGAATGTTGGGCTTGGGTGGCAAAAAAATCTGTTCTTCTTTAGGTTCGACCGATTGTTGATTCTGTTTAGGTTTATCAGAAGTACTGTTATTATTTTTGTTTGTTTCTTTGGAAAATTGTTTTGCTTGTTCTTTGGTCATAACATCATCAGCCAAAAAACCTTCCGGCGGCAAAACATCTTCTTCGTCTTCTTCAGAAGAGGGCATCCAAACGGCATCATTCGGATTATCAAAGCTAAAGTCAATTGATTCGTCATAAGCCTCACCATCCTCACTGGCAAAAGCCGGAAAGGCAAGCAACATACAGGCAAAAAATATTCTACACAGCTTCAAATCAAACAACCTCATTTGCGGCAATTCTATAAGCTTTTATTGCGTTTGGCAAACATAATAGCAGACTTATGAACGAAGTTTTTATTTACATTTAAAATTAAAAAAGTTATAAGCTATTGCATTGATTAAAGCTTTAACAATAAGGCATGATATGGCATCAGACAAAGAAGTTTATGTTATCGGAGCAGGGCTGAGCGGAGCGGAAGCAGCTTGGTTTTTGGCTCAGCACGGAATTAAAGTTATAATAAAAGAAATGCGCCCCACCCGAACTTCACCGGCTCACAAAACAGCTAAAGCCGCTGAATTGGTATGTTCCAATTCCTTGCGCAGTGATGATGCAACTTGCAGTGCAATCGGGCTTTTGCATCAAGAAATGCGACAAATCGGCTCATTGATAATGCAAGCAGCCGATGCAACAAAAGTTCCGGCCGGCGGTGCATTGGCCGTTGACAGAGAGGGATTTTCAGCTTTTATTGATGAAAAATTGCACCACCATCCGCTTATCACATTCACCACTGAGGAAATAACCGTTTTGCCGCCTGCTGACCAATCGACTATCATAGCCAGCGGACCTTTAACTTCTCCGGCGCTAATCCAAGCTATCATTGCCGAAACCGGAGGCGAGTGCCTGAATTTTTTTGATGCAATTGCTCCGGTTGTCTATAAAGACAGTATTGATTTTTCACAATGTTGGTACCAGTCGCGCTATGACAAAGGCGACAAGTTTGACTACATTAATTGTCCTTTGACGGAAAAAGAATATTACGATTTTGTTGATGCTCTATTAACTGCCGAAAAAACTGAATTTCACGATTTTGAAAAAGCTGCATATTTTGATGGTTGCCTGCCGATTGAAGTTATGGCTGAACGCGGTAAAGATACATTGTTGTTCGGACCGATGAAGCCGATAGGTTTGACCAATCCGCATAATCCTGATACCAAGCCTTATGCCGTTGTGCAGTTGCGCCAAGATAATAAAAGCGACACTCTGCGCAACATGGTTGGTTTTCAAACCAAAATGAAATATGGTGAACAGGAAAGGGTTTTTCGTATGATACCGGCACTGCGCAATGCTGAATTTGCGCGTCTTGGCGGTATTCATAAAAATACTTTTATCAAAAGTCCGATAGTCCTTGACGATATGTTGAGGCTAAAATCTAAACCGCATATAACTTTTGCCGGACAAATCACCGGTTGCGAAGGTTATTGTGAAAGTGCAGCCGTAGGAATATTGAGCGGAATTTTCAAGTTTTGCGAATTGACTGGTTGTAATGCACCCATTCCGCCGGCAAGCACGGCTTTCGGTGCAGTTTATCAACATTTGCGTGACACTACTAACATCAATGATTATCAGCCGATGAATGTTAATTTTGGATTGTTTTCACCGCTTGAGCCGCAAATATCGGCTAAGGGAAAACTAATCCATCTCAAAGGCTCGCAACGCAAAAATGCCTATTGTCAAAGAGCTTCAAGCGATATTGGTTCATGGTTGGATAAAATATCAACTTTGTTATAATTTCATTAATAAATAAATGGTATAATACACAACATATCGCATACAAAGGATAATACAGGTCTATGGACGATTTAATAAAAAAGTTGTTTAAAAATTCAGAAGAAATGCTTTCCGGATGTTTATACATGATGTCGGCCAAAAAGCGTCATGCCGTATATGGTATTTGTGCTTTTGCTGAAATTATTGATGATATTTTGAATAGTAAACAAACAACTTCCAAAAAGATAGAATTGCTTGATGCTTGGCAAAAAGAAATTGAAAATGTCTATAATAATGCTAAGCCGCGTTCCCTAGCCGTGCGTGCCTTATTTAAAAATTTTGCCGGATTGAATTTGGCCAAGGAAGACTTTTTGGTGTTTATCGATAACGGGCGTCAGGAGCTGCTTAATCCTCCGCAAGTGCTTTCGACCAATAATTATAATAAGAGTTGTGATAATAAATCAGGGGCATTTATTCGGCAGTTGCTGCGAGTTTTAGGCTGTCGTGATGAAGAAAAAATTACCAAATTAAGTGATTGCCTCGGCAAAGCGTTACAAACCACGGTATATCTGCGAGATGTTAAAGAAGATGCCGCTGATGGCAAAATATATATGCCCAAAGATTGTTTGCAAAAAGCAGGTATTTCATCAACCAAGCCGCTAGAAATTATTGTTGATAACAACCTTGGGCTTGCTCGCAGCGAATTGGGAAAGTTAGCCAGCTCCAATTATGCAGAAGCGTTTGCTGAAATCAATTCTTTTGATAAAAAGATTTCGCAGCGGTTAAGGGCGTTTTTTTACCCTTATAAATATTGCTTTGATGTTATGGAAAAAAGAGGTTGGGAAGTCATAACTCCTAAACCAAAACTTAGTGTTTTCGCTAAAATTTGGTTGTTAATCAAAGCTTATACGGAGAAATAGGTTGAGTAATATTCCGGTTTGTCATATCATCGGTGGCGGATTAAGCGGAGTAGCTTGTGCTTATTTTTTAAAAAAACATTATCCTGATTTTCATTCGGTCATATATGAAGCTAAAGAATATATCGGCGGCAGATCGTGCAGTCAATACGATGATGAGTGGAATATGCATATCAACAATGCGGCTCACATGGTTTTAAGCTCCGACCGGTTTATGAAAAATTTTGTTCATGAAGAAGAATGGAGCGATAAAGTGCTGTTCTTTGACATGGATACTCTTGGCAGTAATATTGCGTTGAATGATAATACCGATGTTATTTGTCAAAAGATATGTAATACGAGCTATGATGATATTGCAGCCAAAGTCAAATCGCGTATCTTAAAAATATTTAAATCTAATTTTAAGCATCTTAAGTTTTATGCTTTTAATCGTGATTTAACCCAAAGGGTAATCAATGTATTGGCATCTTATGCCGATGAAATTCATTGCAGTTGCAGATTGACCAAGATTATGTCGAGAAAAGGTCATGCTCATACTTTGTGTTTTGGCAGACGCAGTGTTAAGCTTCGTCCTTGCGATAGAGTTATTTTTGCTTTGGATAATACCGCTGCTGCACCCCTTTTAAAAATTCCTTTATTAGAGTATAATAATTCCGTCAGTATATCTTATTATACCTCTCAAACCATATTTTTGCCGCATGGTGCATCTTTTGTCGGCGTAAAAGGCGGTGTTGCCGATTGGATATCAATATCGCCCAATATCATCTCAGCACAAATATGCAACTATGAAAATAATTTTACCACCTTGGATAAATTGGCTTTATATGTATGGGGTGAAATATCACGCATACGCGGGGTTAATTCGGCTTTTATGCCATCGTATCGCTTGGAGGTTAATCGCCATACTTCGGTAAAAATGGATAATGTCAACAATTCTCTGCGCCCCGATAACGCCAAAACAATCTATGATAATATTTTTATGTGTGGTGACTGGACAATGAAGAATTATCCATGTACACTTGAAACAGCCGCGCTGTCGGGTGAACGTGCTGTTAGGACAATGCTCAAATTTATCAAATAAGGACCATTACAATGAATACAAAAATTTCCACATTAAACAACGGATTACGCATTATAACTCAGAAAAGACCAAATTTAGAAACGGTTTCAATCGGTATTTGGGTAAAAACCGGCTCGGCCTGTGAAAATGAACACAATAATGGAATATCTCATTTTTTGGAGCATATGTCTTTTAAGGGAACCAATTCGCGCACGGCTTTACAAATAACCGAAGAAATCGAGGATGTCGGCGGACAATCCAATGCCTATACTTCGCGTGAATGTACGGCTTATTATGCCAAAATGATGAAAGAAGATGCCGAAATTGCAGCTGATGTTTTGATTGATTCGGTAAAAAATTCAATTTTTCCGCAAGAAGAATTGATTAAAGAACGCGATGTTGTTGTCCAAGAAATTAAACAAACCATAGACACTCCGGATGATATAGTTTTTGATTATTTTCAGGAAACCGCTTTTCCCAAGCAGGCCTTGGGGCGTTCTATTCTTGGTCCGATTGCAAAAGTCAAAAATTTCAGTCGTGAAGATTTATTAAAGTATATCAGCACCAACTATGCCGCGGAAAATATGGCAGTTTGCGCTGTCGGCAATATCAAGCATGATGATTTTGTAAATATGGTTGCCGCTCGTATGTCCGATTACAAAGCAAAAGTAGAATTTGTTAAAGATAAACAGCAATATCAAGGCGGTTTTTGTGCCCAAAGGCGCGATATTGAACAAAGCCATGTTTTAGTCGGTTTCAAAAGCTGTTCTTATAAAGATCCGCATCACTGTGCAACGGTTTTGTTGTCAGCAATTTTAGGCGGAGGAATGTCCTCGCGGTTGTTTCAGGAGATTCGTGAGAAGAGGGGACTGGTTTATTCGGTTTACAGCTTCAATTCAATGTTTAGCGAAACCGGATTATTCGGCATTTATGCCGGCACCGAAGCTAAAGATGTTCCGGCACTGATGCCGGTAGTTGCCGATGAAATCAAAAAAATTTGCAATGAGCTGGTTACCGAAAAAGAATTTATTCGCGCCAAAACCCAAATTAAAGCCGGTCTTAAAATGGGGCTGGAAAGTTCATCATCAACGGCGGAAGTTTTGGCCAGACAGCTTTTAATGTACGATCGTACTTACACTATTGCCGAGCTGGTTGAAAAATATGAGGCTGTAACTTTGGAAGATATTCGAACGGTTGCATCCGAGATATTCTCAACAACACCGACCTATACATTGCTCGGAGCTTATGATAAATATATGGAATATGACGAATTGCAAAAGGCGTTAGCATAAATTTAAATATTAAGCGCTACCATAAATGAAAAATTGTGGAGGAGCAAATGTCACGAGCAGAAGATATTTTTCAAAAATTGATATATTTCGGTGAAGATGCCATTGATGAGTTTATTGTCAATCGTCAAAGTGAAGAACTGTTTTTGGATTTTAAACAAGCTGCTTCTGACGGCAAAAATTATAATACCCTGCACAAAGATGATCGCCGCAATTTGGCCAAAGCTATTTCGGGATTCGGCAACTCGGAAGGCGGCGTGGTGATATGGGGAGTGGAGTGCTCTCGTGATGTTGAAATCGGCGATGTTGCCAAAGCCAAAGTTAAGGTCAGAAATGTTCATCGTTTTATGAGC
Source organism: uncultured Pseudomonadota bacterium (assembly GCA_902763535.1). Lineage (GTDB taxonomy): Bacteria > Pseudomonadota > Alphaproteobacteria > RF32 > CAG-239 > CAZU01. Next base: position 81,144 of record CACWSG010000007.1, read on the forward strand.
TGGTTGGAAAATGCCATTTCCGGTTGCACTATTCCCAGCCACAATCATGTTCGCAACCATATTATCAGTGTTGATGAGGAGGGAGATGGCTATGTTGCAACTTATATTCCCAAAAGCGAGGTTGCACCATTGATGACTTCCAGTAATCCTGCTATATATATTCGCTCCGGCTCTAACAATGTTCCGGCACCTTATGCCGTAATTGCCGGTATGTTCGGACGCTATCCGCAGCCCAATATTGAAATAAAAATTGCCGAGCGCAAAATTGAGGCCTTATCCAATCAGGATGAAGATATTTTATATCCTAACAGTATTGATAATCCTCCCGAGCAATATGTTAAAGTGTCTTTTGAGCTGCAAGGCGAGAATCGTTCCAATGTTATTGCCCGTGAAATGTTTTTATCAGCCAGTGTTATTAATGATGGCGGGGAATATAACAAAGTTCGTTTTTCCAATTATAACCAGATGGAAGTTATTTCCGGCATAGAGGGGCAACTAAACATTATCACTCGTCCGGAATTGCGTTTGCCGCCGCGAGGAACAATTCGCTTTTGTGCCTGCGAAATTATTTTATCGCCCTATGCCGAAGATGATTTTCAACTTGAGGGTGTGATTGGTGCCAATATGGCAATGCCGCGTGATTTCCGCATCTATATTCCCAAAAACAGGTTGCGTTCATTTGTTGCCAAGGTTATTCGCGGTGAAGAAGATTATGCCATGTTGATGAATGAGTTTTTCCAAGACTTTTTCCGTGGAGATTTTTAAGATGCCGGAAGTCGAAATTTTTACCGATGGTGCTTGTTTGGGCAATCCCGGAGCCGGCGGTTGGGGAGCAATTTTGCGTTGTAAAGGGGTTGAAAAAGAAATCAGCGGGGCGGCTGATGACACCACTAATAATCGCATGGAACTGACCGCAGTTATTGAAGCTTTGAAAGCCTTAAAAACTTCGTGTAATGTTGCAATTTGTACCGATAGTCGTTATGTTATGGACGGTGTTACCAAATGGTTGCCCAATTGGCAACAAAACGGATGGCGCACGGCTAATAAAAAAACACCGGTAAAAAATGTCGATTTATGGCAAGAACTCGAGTCGCTCTTAGATAAACATAAGATAAAGTGGATTTGGGTCAAAGGGCATAACGGACATCCTGAAAATGAGCGTGTTGACGAATTGGCGCGGAATCAAGCAAAATCAATCGTTAACGATTCGTAAATAAATTTTACTTGATTTAGACAAAAAAATATGTTATGGTTTAGGCAGTTCTGAACAACTGTTTAACAACGGATGTGAATTGAATGGAAAAACGACGAATACAACCCGCAATTTCGGGAACAGCCAGTAAAAATGAGATTAAACGATCTCATTATAGTGCTGACACCTTTGAAACTAAAGAAGAATTTATTGCTCACTTGATTAAAATCGGTGAGATTAAGAAAAGCGCCCGCTCTGATAGTACAGACGGGCTTATTTATTTACAAGGGTGTCTAAAAATAGATAAAAGAGTAAAACCATTTCTTTCGTGGAATGATGTAGTGACAACTTCAGCAGTAGTTGAACCGGGAATGGTCAGTCGCTACCAATACTTACCAAAAACATATAAAGGGGTAACTACAACTTTAACAGCTCCTGACCTAAAGTCATATATGGAACATAATAACTATGGAGCTGAATATAAAGATAATAAGTGGTATGTAAGCACATTAAGAATACCCGAATCGGCTACACATCTTGATTTTTCAAGTGTTAATACTGATTTGACATTGTTTTACGGACATCAAATTTCTTTATCAAGTTTACCTTATTCCAAAAGTATATTAGGATTGTCGCCATACAGCTTGGGTATTGATTGTCCCAATCCGCGCAAGGTGGCTCAACAAAAGGGATGCGGTAATGAGATACTGAAAACCTTGCCGCCGTCTAATATGTTTACCGATATTATGGGCAGTTTCAGTAGCTTTTTCGGATCTGCGCGGCGATGATAAAATTTATTGTCAATTTTTGCTAAAAAATAATTGCGATAAAATGCAAAAAATGATATAAAGGAGTTAGAAAAAAATTATTAATTAAATCTAGTATTATGGACGATGGTATATCACCAAAAGGCTATCTCCCGGCCTATCTGCAAAACATCCTCAATGCTTCAATGGAACTCCATAGAAAAGAGGATAAAAGAATAGATAAAAGGGAGTATAATCGGCGTCGTCAGTGTCGCAAATGGCTCTCCGAAAGAGGCACAGTTATGTGTTGTTTTTTGGAGGATGTCAAATGTGAACGCACAGAAGGATGTCCGGTTATATGGGAGGAATGTAGTCGCAAAGGTTCCACGGTTGTCGTTGATAACCATGGGAACAAAAAATGCGCTTTCGTTCTTCCTAAAAACAGAGATGACGGAAAGCTTGCGCTGATCCCGCTCGAAGTCGGTGACTATGTCTTTCGTGCTCAAAGAACTTTCCTCTATGGCCGTCCGAAACGCATTCGGTTGTGCTATCAGGTCGTTGCCATTGGCGGTGACTTGGGCGAGGGAAAAGTTCTGCTTCGTCTCGAGAATATCGGGATGGAGAATGAGTGGAAGGAAGTTATCGATGAGTCGTTGTCTAAAGCTGCCAGTGCAGTTTATGAGCGACTGAGCGGAGTGGCTACAATGCCATTCGCCCTCTAAAAAAGTGATTAACCTTATAAAGCGCCCCACTTAGGTGTGGGGCGTTCCCATTTTAAAAACTTGACAGCAAAAGGCTATTATAATACAATAACGCCAAACAAAAATTATTATTTCTAAACCTATCAATATGAACAGTAAAATTAAAAAAAGATGCTTATTGGCAGTGCTGATAATCATTCTGATTGCTTGCTTTGTGGCAATAGCCTTTCTCGCAAAAGCCGAAAGCGGTTGGACTCTGTTGGCGTATCTGTTGGGTATTTTCACAGCAGTTGCCGCTGCATTTATAATTATACTAAAATAAAATGGAGAAAGCGAGTTGGTTTATTTTGGCAATAACCGCAGTTGCCATGCTGATCTTTGAAATTTGCGGATTTTGTGGCTATATGGAGGTTGCTAAATGGACTTTCCTTATAGCGGGAATTTTAGCTTGGATTTTCCTTATAATGAGGGGAATTCTTTGGTTGCGCCGTCGCAACAGCTACTTAGGTTAGTTGCTTGAAACCTTTAAACTCAAGTGAAATAGAGGCACAGGTCATTACCTTAAGCCTCTTTTTTTTATTTAAAAAGAATCGGTAGCCTGAAGTTCCGATTCGCCGTAAAAATGTCGTAAATTCGCTGAATAAGTCGTTAAAAATTCCTAAAAAGCCCTAAAAATAAGCAAAAATTACAAAAAAATGTGTGTTAATCTATATTTTATTTGACTTTTATATATTATATGTCTCAAAATTCTATTCAGAGGTCGGGTAATACTAGCCTCAGCTTAAAATAACCATGAAAGGAAAATTGAAATGAATAAAACAGAATATGTAGAAGCAGTTGCTAAAGCAGCTGGTGTTTCTAAAGCTGAAGCTGCTAAAGTTTTGGCCGCTGAAATTGCTACCATTACTAAAGCTTTGAAAAAAGGTGAAACCGTTCAAATTACCGGTTTCGGTTCTTATTCAGTTGCTAAACGTGCTGCTCGTAACGGCCGCAACCCTGCTACCGGCAAAACTATTAAAATTGCTGCTTGCAAGGCTCCTAAGTTCAAAGCTGGTGCTTTGTTGAAAAAGGCTGTAAAGTAATTTCTGTTTAAGTGTTATTTTACTGAAAAAACCCCATCGATTGAACAATCGGTGGGGTTATCTTTTTTCACTTATCCGACTATTTTGAGATAGCTTGCCATAATTTTTTTAATGCCGCCGTTTTCAAAACAAACCTGCACAGCGTTACCGTCTTGAGCCACAATCGTACCATAGCCGAAAGTTTCATGACGCACCTTTTTGCCTAAATTATTATTTTGATATTTGGGGCGGGTGTAGCTGTACCGGGTACTTCCGTCGGAATAACTTTCTTCATAATCATCATTGTTATAGTTGCGACGATTATAATTGGGATTAAAAGTTGAGCGATTAGCACTGAAATAAGAACATTTGTTAATCAGCTCAATGTGTTCACTCGGCAATTCATCAATAAATCTTGAGGGTAGGTTGTTTTTCCATTCGGCATACATTTTGCGATTAAAAGCCATTGAAATAAACAAGCGATGTTTAGCGCGTGTTATGGCAACATAAGCCAAGCGCCTTTCTTCCTCCAAGGATTCTGCTCCCTCATCCAAAGCGCGTTGATGCGGAAACAATCCTTCTTCCCAGCCGGGGAGAAATACCACTTCAAATTCCAAACCTTTGGCGGAATGGAGCGTAATAATCCTAACTTTGTTTCCGGTAGAATCTTCATCATTATCCATAACCAAGCTGACATGTTCCATAAAAGCTGCCAAGTTGGGATATTGTTCATGGTCACTCATCACATTAACCAACTCACGCAAGTTGTCCATTCGTCCCGGAGCCTCAGCCGAACTGTCGTCTTTAAGGCTTTGCCAATAGCCTGAATCTTGGATAATTGCTTCGGCTACATCATTAGGTGCTTCATTTTCGGCTTTTTCTCGCCAATTATTAAAATTATTCCATAATTCGCTGACCGAATTTTTGGTTTTACCGCTCAAACTGCCGTTTTCCAACATTTCACTAATAGCCTGATACATTGAAATATGTTTCAGTTTAGCATATTCTTGAAATTTTTCCACTGTTTTGGCACCAATGCCGCGCGCAGGCTTGTTGATAATCCGCTCCAAAGCCAAGTCATCGGAAGGTTGCAACACAACTCTTAAATAAGCAATAATATCGCGAATTTCGGCACGCTCATAGAATTTTTGTCCGCCGATAACTTGATATGGAATGGCTTCTGAGATAAATTTTTCTTCCAATATACGGGTTTGCGCAGCGGTACGCACCAAAACCGCCATTTGTGCATAGTCGTAACCATCATGGCGCGCATTTTCAATTTCTTGAGCAATAAATCCGGCTTCTTCTTCACCATTGTATGTGCTTACCACTTTTATCTTGGTATTATCAACACGCAACGCCGGTGAATTTTCCGCCACTTTCAGAGTTTTGCCCAAACGACCTTCATTGTTGGCAATCAAATGCGAAGCTGCTGCCAAAATATGTGCTGTCGAGCGGTAGTTTCTTTCCAAACGGATGGTTTGGGCATCAGCAAAATCATGATTAAAACGCAAAATATTCTCAATTTCGGCTCCGCGCCACGAATAAATCGATTGATCATCATCACCGACACAGCACAAATTGCGATATTTTTGGCACAGTAGGCGAATTAACAGATATTGGCTGACATTGGTATCTTGATACTCGTCCACCATAATATATTTAAAGCGGTTTTGATAGTGCTCCAATACATCTTTATGCTGTTGTAAAATTTGTAATGCATATAATATGATATCGCCGAAATCAACACAGTTTAGCTCACGCAACCGTTGTTGATATAATGTATAAACCTTAACCAACACATTTTTTTTGTGTTCCAATGCAATTCGCTCAGGAGTTAAGCCCTTATCTTTCCACAGTGAAATCTTTTCCAACAATGCCGCCGGCGGATATTTTTTATCATCAATAGAATTTTCTTGGCATATTTTTTTGATTAAACGCTTTTGATCATCTTCGCCCAAAATGGTAAAATTGGGTTTTAAATCAACCAATTCGGCATGAGCTCGTAAAATTTTCACGCAGATACTATGAAATGTTCCCAGCCAAACTGAAGTTGCCGCATCGCCAATCATACTGAAAACGCGCTCTTTCATCTCTGCGGCTGCACGATTGGTAAAAGTAACTACCAAACATTCCCAAGGATTAGCCATGCGGTTAGCCAAAATATAAGCCAAACGCGTGGTCAAAACTTTGGTCTTTCCGGTTCCGGCTCCGGATAACACCAACAACGGACCTTGAGTAGTTTCAACCGCACGCCGTTGCTCGGGATTCAAAATATCAAGCCAGTCAAAGCGCGGCATCAATTTTGCCGAGTTGCTGGTAGGTGTGGTGGAAGCTTGAATATCAGCATCATCTAAAGAAAATATATCATCCATTATCATTCTTCTTGTTTTTTTAACTTTTAATCAATATATATAAAGTATGTAGAGTTTAAAATAAAGAACAAAATTAGAATTTTTAGCAAAAAAAGGCAGGTAAATATGGCGGATGTAAGAGAAAAAATTGTTGAGTTGCAAAATTTGCTAAACTCGAAAATTATCGGGCAACGCGATTTAATCAACAAATTGATTATAACCTTGTTAGCCGATGGCAATGTTTTGGTTGAAGGTGCCCCGGGGCTGGCCAAAACTAAAGCAATCAAAACTTTGGCTTCTTTAATAAAGGCTGATTATAACCGAATCCAATTTACTCCCGATTTGCTCCCCTCAGATATTACCGGCAGTGATATTTATCTTAACAGCACGGGAACTTTTGAATTTCGAAAAGGTCCGATTTTTGCCAATTTGGTTTTGGCTGATGAAATAAACCGCGCTCCGGCCAAAGTCCAGTCGGCTCTTCTTGAGGCAATGGCCGAACGCCAAATCAGTGTCGGCGGCAAAAGATACCAATTGCCCGAATTATTTATGGTTATGGCAACTCAAAACCCTATTGAGCACGAAGGAACTTATAATTTGCCGGAAGCTCAATTGGATCGTTTTTTGATGTATGTCAAAATTGATCAACCTGATGCCGCTGCGGAAAAAGAGATTTTGCGTTTGGTGCGCGGTGAAGTATTGCAAGAAAACGTACCGGAAAAATTTTCGCTCAGTGTTGAAGATATTTTATCGGCCCGTCGTCAGGCTCTTGAGATTCATATGAGTGAAGCTTTGGAAGAATATATCGTCCAGTTGATTATGGCAACACGCAACATCGAAAAATATAATGCCAAGTTCAAGAATTATATCAGTTTCGGTGCATCTCCGCGCGCCACAATCGCTCTTGATCGTTGCGCTCGCATCAACGCATGGCTTAACGGTAAAAAATTTGTTACTCCGGAAGATGTTCATACAGTTGTAAAAGACGTTTTGCGGCATCGTATCATATTGAGCTTTGAGGCTCAAGCCGAAGGCATCAGCTCTGATGATATTATCGATAACATCATACAAAAGGTAGCTTTGCCTTGATAAAATTACATAAAATTAAAAATTTTTTTCACAAAGACGAGCCGCAGCAAGGCAATGGTCTTAGTGCCGATTTGTCAGAACTGATGGGAATGCGCCGTTATGTCCCCATTATTCGCAATACTAAAGCCAAAGCCGCATCTTCGGTTGATAGCGGTAACATCAAATCAGCCTTTCGCGGTCGCGGAATTGAAATGGAAGAAATTCGTCAGTATCAGTTTGGCGATGATATTCGCGATATTGACTGGCGTGTTACGGCTCGCATGAATGAACCTTATACCAAAGTTTATGCTCAAGAGCGCAATCGCGAGATTTATGTATGGTTAGATTTGTCTCCGATAATGTTATTCGGTTCCAAAACCGAGCTTAAATCGGTTACCGCAGCCAAGATAGCAGCTTTATTGGGATGGATTGCCCTCGATAATAAAGACAGGTTTGGGTGTGTAGTATTTGATGGACAACAATCTTGGTTGTTTAAACCACGCAATGATCGCGCCTATATCGCTGCTATATGCAAAAAAATTGCCGAGATTTCGCAAAACGCGCTTAACAATTCGCATAACGATATGGATGCCAAGCTAAAGTCTTTGAAAATGCTGAGCCGTCAGGTCAAAAAAGATGGCAGTGTATTTGTTATCAGCTCAATGATGTATTGGGAAGAAGTATATGACAATGAGTTGGCTTATTTGGCCAAAAACAATCGCTTGTTTTTGTTTGATATTTATGATGAGCTGGAGCGCAAAGCTCCGCGTTCAGGTCAATATATGGCCCAATTTGGCGAAGACAGATTAACTATTGATTCATCAAATAAGGAATATAATAAAACCTATCGCGACTATTTTGCAAAAAAATATCAGGAGCGTCAGGATTGGTGTAAACATTTCGGATGTCAATTGATTGATTTTTCGCAGAATTCCAATGTGATAAAAAACTTAAAAATATTTTAGAAGGAAACTTGACAAAAAAATGATATTATGGTAGATTATTTATCGTAAAATTATTTTGAACATTATAAAGAGAGAAGAAAATGGTTAAATCAAACGACAATGCAGCATATAAAAGAGGACAGGAGCTTCTGGATCAAGGACAGTATGAGGAAGCTATTGAACATTTTAACAAAGCGATAGAAGAACAGCCGGATTCATGGAAATCGCTTAATTCAAAAGGTTTTGCCTATCAAAAACTGAGCCGTTATACTGAAGCGGTTGAGTGTTTTGACCGAGCTTTGGCAATCAACCCCAAATCAGTTGAGGTTCTTAATAATAAAGGCGTTACTTTGAGTATGCGCGGGCTTTACAAAGACGCTATTAAGTGTTTTGATGAAGCCATTGCTGATGATGGAACTTCTCTGGAAGCGCTGAACGGTAAGGCTATCGCATTACAACATATGTTTTCATACAAAGAGGCTTTGGATGTTTTGGAAGAAGCCATGAAAATTGATAATAAACATTCACAGACCTTGCTTAGCGTTGCAGTTACATTACAAAAATTAAAACAATACGAGAGAGCAATTTCATTTTTCAAAAAGGTTTTAGCCGCAGATAAAAACAACATTAAAGCATGGAATGGTGTCGGCGTAACCTATCAGTTGATGGGAGATAATAATTCGGCCATCAAATGTTTTACCAAAATTTTGAATATTGACAGCCATGAAATTCAGGCATGGATTTCTATCGGTTTCGTCTATCAAAAAATGCTGAAATTTAATGATGCTTTGAAGTGCTATAAAAAAGCACAAAGCATAATCGGTAATCGTTATCATCACAAATTGTATGATGGTTTGGCCTCATGTTTAACTAAGTTATCCGAATTTGATCAGGCATCTGAGGTTTATCAGCAGATATTCCAACGCGAAGAAGGCAAAAAGAAATGGGATGCCCAAAGGTCGTTGAAGTTTGTTAACAAATTGAAACGCAAAAAAGCAATGGGCGTGTTGCCATCATTAGTTCCTGATGAGACAGGCGAGGGAGCTCCCAAGCCGTCTGCTCCGCAAGAATAATTGATTTATTAGAAAAAATGGCGTTTTATAACGCCATTTTTTTTAAGGTTTTTCCAAGAATTTAACCAGATTGTCCAAAACCTTATCGGCAAATTGTTCTTTCATCTTAATTCTTGGTGTGTCGGATGGCAGATTGACTTCAAAACTGAGCTGTTTTCCCAGTCCGCAAATAGTTGAAAACATTACTCCGGCAGGTTTGCCGTCAGCACCGCTCGGTCCGGCTGTGCCGGTTGTGGAAACGCAAATATCGGCTTGAGTTACATTTTGCAATCCTTGCGCCATTTCAATCGAACATTCTTGACTGACCGCGCCGAATTTACGCAAAGTTTGATTAGAAACACCCAAAATATTGTGTTTGGCTTCATTGCAATAAGTTACAAAGTTCAGTTTAACATAATTGGAACTGCCGCTGACATCAGTAAGTTTTGAGCTGAGCAATCCGCCGGTACAAGATTCGGTAGTTGCTATGGTTAAATGTCTTTCGTTAAGCAGTTGTCCGATTTTTTCTTCCTTTTTCATTTATTTTACTCCTGATGACCCGAAACCATTCTCTCCGCGCAAGGTTTCACTCAATTCTTCCACCTCAACCACTTGTGGCTTGAAAATAGGGCAAACCACCATTTGAGCGATTCTATCCATTGGTTGGATAGTAACTTCATGATTATTAAAATTAAACAGAATGGTTTTTATATCTCCGCGATATGATGCATCAACAGTTCCTAATTGAGCAACTATTCCTTTAGCAGTAAGACCGGAGCGTGCACGAATTTGTATTTCAACCGAACAATCTTCACTCATATCATAGTCACTCAGTTCTACCCTGATTCCTGACGGAATTGTAGCAATTCCAAAAGGTGCAATAGTAAGCGGTTCTTTAATATCAGCACGCAAATCATATCCGGAATCACCATCTTTTGAGTTTATTTTCGGTAGGTTAGGATTAAGGTATTTTATATTAAGTTTCATGTCATTCCCCTTACAATTTATCTTATTCCAACAATAGCAAACCAGTTAATTAAGGCAAGAACATTTGTGCAATTTTACTTGCTTTTATTATCGCAAAAGTTATGATGAATCAAAATTGAGGTAGTAAATGAAAACCAATAAAACTTTTATTGTATTTTTGCTTTGTCATTTGTTAATTTGGTCGGTTTTGCCGATATTGTTGCGAGCCAATTTACCGATGGATTCGGCAGAAGCTCTCATTTGGGGAATGGTCGGCGAATGGGGCACCAATAAACATCCGCCACTATCAGGCTGGTTGGCTGATTGGGCTTGGTTGCTGAGCGGAAAAAATCCTTATTCGCTTTATGTTTTGAGCCAAATTTTGGTTTGCGGCGGATTGATTTATATTTATAAATTGGCTAAATGTTTTTTAAGTTCCGAAAAATCTCTTATAGCTGCTGTTTTGATGGAAGGGGTTGCTTATTACAGTATATTAACTCCGGAATATAATTGTAATATTGTAGCGTTATTGTTGTGGCCGGCTTGCAGTTATTATTTTTATCAGGGAATTAAACAAAATCATTGGTCAGATTGGGCGTTGTTTGGTATTTTTGCCGGACTTAATGTTCTTAATAAATATGTCTCAGGGGCTTTGTTGTTGAGTTTAGGTCTTTATTTGTTGTTTACATCTCAGGGCAGAGTTCGGCTTAAATCATGGCAGCTTTATTGTGGTGCTTTAATAGCATTTGCGTTTATAGTTCCGCATTTTGTTTGGTTATACAATCGTGATTTTTTTGTGCTCGATTATTTTTTGGGGCGTGCTTCGGGACATAGTTTGGCTTATGGTTTGGGACACATCATCTATCCGCTCAAATTTTTGGCGGCTCAAGTATTAACTTCTGTTGCTGTGTGGATAGTCATATTGACAGCTCGCCGCCATGCTGAACATCAAACAGTATCAGTCGGTAAAAATGAACGTCGTTTTGTGTTCTTTGCCGGAATCCTGCCATTGTTGATTATGACTTTTGTGCCATTGCTAACCGGCGTAAAACTAAAGAGTATGTGGGGATCACCGGCACTTTATATGCTTACAATCATTATATTGATTTATCTGCCGTTTGATGTGGCAAAACTCAAAAAGCAGTTGCTCAAAACAGCTTACGGTTTAATGATTTTATTCGGTTTGGCTTTTTCACTTCAGTGCCAAATGACCTTAAGTCCCAAATTTAATTTGAATGCATCAGATTTTGTTGAAAAAGTCGCCGGTGCTGATATAAAATATGTGGGTGGTAATGTGTGGCTTGCCTCAATTATAGGTGTTTATAATCCGCAAAATCCGGCAGTTGTTTTTGAGATGAATCCTCATAACAATCCGTGGATTGATATGAATGATGCTTTAGCAAAAGGAATTTGGGTGGTTGAGGAAAATTTATCAGCCTACAATGCCCATCAATCAGCTTACCCCGGTTTGTCTCCGGCTGAAACATACAGCTTTACGGCAGACAATATGCTGGGACAGCAAAAAGAATACAAGTTTTATTATGGACAAGTGACAGGAGAAAAATAGATGAAAGATTCCGTCAGTATAGTGATTTCAGCATACAATGAAGAAGGCAGTATTGATGCTTTGTATAAAGAGTTGACCAAAGTATGTTCACAACTTCCGCTCAAAACTTATGAGTTGATTTTTGTTGATGACGGCTCTCATGATAAAACCTATGACAAATGTCAAAAGTTACAAGGCAAAGACAGCCATGTCAAAATTGTTCACTTGATGCGCAATTTCGGACACGAAATAGCCATGACTGCCGGTATGGACTATGCCAAAGGCGATGCGGTTATATTTATGGATGCTGATTTGCAACATCCTCCGGTCTATATTAAAGAAATGATTAAAGAGTGGCAGAACGGCATGGATATTGTCTTGACCAAAAGAGTTGAAAATCGTGCCACATCAAAGTTATATGATTTTTGCGCTTGGGCTTTTTATAAAATATTGAATTTTCTTTCCGATACAACCATTCCGGCTAAAACTCCGGATTTTCGCCTGATTGATCGCAAATTTGTCGACTTCTTAAAGCAGTTTAACGAACACGATCGCCTGTTTCGCGGGCTTTTGAGCTGGGCTATGCCTAATGACAAGGTTAAAGTGATTGATTTTGTGGCACCGGAACGCTTTGCCGGTGAGTCCAAATATAATTTCAGAAAATCTTTGGCTTTAGCACTCAACAGCATTGTGCAATTTTCGACTAAACCTTTGCGCTTATCAATTTATTTAGGGCTTTTAACCGCCTTTATTTCCGGCGTTTTGGGCTTATGGGTTATCATTGAACATTTCATTATGAAACAGCCGACTCCCGGTTATGCTACCATTATGACTACCGTGATTTTTATCGGTTCGGTTCAACTGATTGTCTTAGGCATTATCGGCGAATATATCGGTAAAATTCATATGGAAGTAAAAGGGCGTCCGTTGTATATTGCTGAGTACAAGGAAAAGAAACAACATGATAAATAAAGTAATTTTTAACGCTGACGATTTTGGCATATCTCCCGGAGTTAACCAAGCTATTGCCACAGCTCACAAGCAAGGAGCACTCAATTCAACCAGTATTATGATAACCTTAAAATGGGCTGAGCAAGCGATAGAAATGGCCAAATCCATGCCTAATCTTAATATCGGATTACATGGCAATTTAACCAATCAGCAGGCTGTCTTAAATCATCAGGATATTCCGCTTTTGACTGATGAATACGGACGTTTTAAGAACGGATTTGTCAAATTGGCTTTGTTAAATTTACTGCATCCTGTAAAGTTGAAACGCCAAGCCAAAGCCGAGATTGAGGCACAAATTAACAAGGCGGTTGCCTGCGGTATAAAATTAAGCCATCTTGATTCACATCGTCATGTGCACATGATTCCGGCGATATTTAAGGCATTTCGCGAGTTAAAAATTCAATATAACATTCCCCGTATGCGTTTTATCAATGAAAATCCGTTGCGTACAATTGCTCAAACTTCATCAAAAGAATGGTTGCAAGATGGAGCTTGGTTGAAAAGCCTTATCTTAAGCGGTTGTGCCATATTAGATAAACTGTTTTACGGATACAAAGCCGATACTTATTTTTATTCCATCATAAACACTTGCAAAATTTCGCGAGACAAACTGCATAAAATCAAGGTTCCTTCTCAATATACTCAGGTTGAAGTTATGCTTCACCCCGGAATTCCCGAGGTTGATAAACAGCACATGGAAGATGTCTTTGATGATAATATCTTAAAAGATTGGCGTTCAAAAGAATATGCCTGTTTGATGGATAAATCGATTGAAAATGAATTTATATAAAAAAACTCCGCTGTGGTTGATAAACAGCGGAGCTTTTTTGCTAAACCTGCACCAGTCCTCTGATTAATGCATAAATTGCAACCACCGCAATCAACATCAATCCGCAAACCAAACATTTTTCGGATCGATGAAAGATTTCTTCTTGCGGTGCGTTTTGCTTGCGCGCCATGATATAAACCGGAATTCCCGCAGCAATAATAATCACTGCCAATAACAAATATTTTAATCCGGCCGCATAAATCAGCCACAGAGCATAAATTGAGCCTAATATCGCCGTAAACAAAGCGTTTGATCTTGCGTAAATCAATCCTTTGGGATATTCGCCGTCTTCACAAAGTTTCCAAAGATAAGCGCAAGATGCCAAATAAGCCGGCAATACCATCACCGAGGTGATTGATAACATGGTGTTCCATGCATTGTTGGAAAAATATACCAGCAACAAAAATAATTGCATGGCACTGGAAGTAACAATCAAAGACACACAAGGTGCGCCCATCTTGTTTTCTTTGGCAAAACATTTGGGAAAAGTTCCGTCAATGGCTGCTGATTGAGGAATTTGTGCTGTTATCATGGTCCAGGCCAACCAACTGGTCAAAACCGAAATAACCAAACCGATATTCATAACCCAAGCCCCCCATTTGCCGACAACTTGTTCCAAGATTCCGGCTGTTGACGGATTAGCTACTTTGGCCAGCTCAGCTTGATTCATATAGCCGAATGGTAACAATGACAACATGATATAAATGGCCAAACAACCCAAAAATCCCAATACGGTTGCCGGACCGATTATGGCTTGTGATTTGGCTTTTGATGACATTACTACGGCACCCTCAATTCCGATAAATGACCAAAGAGTAACCAGCATTGTGCTTTTTATCTGAGTGCTCAAATCACCGAGTTGTGCTTTGGTTTTGACAGCTTCACCCCAAAAATCCAATTCAAATTTATCCAAGTGGAACACAAACAACATCACCAAAATGAACAACACTAACGGTACAATTTTGATAATCGTTCCGATGGTGTTGACCACACTGGCTTGCTTCACACCGCGTAAAACCAAAAAATTGAAGCCCCAAATAATGAGGGAGCCGCCGATAATTGAAGCAAGATTGTTGCCGCCGGCAAAATAACCGGGATAAAAATAGTTTAAGGCATCCATGGTGATAACGGCATAACCGACATTACCGCACACTTGACACAACCAATAAGACCAACCGATAATAAATCCGATATAAGGACCAAAGCCGGCTCGGCTGTATGAATAAATTCCGGTAGTAAGTTCCGGTTTTGCCATTGCCAAAATTGAAAAAGTTCTGGCGATAAAATAAATTCCCAGTCCGGTTATAATCCACGCCAAAAATACGGCACCGGCTGATGCGCCGGCTGCCATGTTTTGGGGTAGGGAATAGATGCCGCCGCCAATCATTGAGCTGACAACAATAGCAGCCAAAGCAAAAAGCCCCAGCTTTCCTGATGAGGCAGCGGCATCATGTGCTGATGTTTTATTTGTCATTATTTTTCTTCCCTTATTGTCTGTTTTTAATATTGAATCGGCTCAGCATATTCAAAGTTTAAGAATCCCATTGCCGTCAAGCTGTAACCGAATTGTTGGGTAATATTGATATAATTGTGCCACATTTGGAATTCCGAGTGTTTTTCAACTCCTCTGATTTCCAATTCATGTTTGAGTGATTTGTTCAGCCACATCTCGGCATGACCTTGGGCGATTTCATCATCAATTTGGGTGTCAAAATATTCCACATATTCAGCCGCCCAACCGCCGATGAGCTCACCTTTTTTATCTTTGCCCCAACAAATACCGATACCGGTAGCAATAGCTTTATGATCATCGCGAGAAGCTCCGTTGCCGGCAATAATGGTTTCCAAAACTGCACCATGCTTAAAATTTTTTATGATTTTATCATCCAAAGGCATAATTCTGCCGAACAATTCTTTGGGTAAAACCGAGGTGTAAGGAACAATATTGAAGTTTTCGATTTTGGCTTTCATCAAAGCTGAATCATAACAAAAAGTTTCAAATGGCTGCGGCGGAATTCCGTCATCAGCTTGTCCGCCACCCGAAGTGATAAATGCAAAGGTAGGATATCTAACACCAGTTGTCATAACTTATCTCCTTAAAAATGTTAAAAAAAGCAGCTTTCTAATGACAAAAGCTGCTAATATAAGTAATGACGAACTTAAAGCTTTCAAGCAAACAAAACCCTATCCGATGGGATAGGGTTGTAAGTAAGGTCTTCAAATACTAAGGCTAGATATTGCCGATATAAATACCCAAAGCCTTTGCTGTGGTAACATATTTTCCTTTGGGGTTAACAAAAGTTGTTCCGGCCTTAACCACATCGGCCAAAGGAACTGAAGAGATTTTTCCGTCTTTCCAAATTACCATACGGCGATCTTCTCCCTTATCCAACAATTCGACGGCATGAGCTCCGAAAAGATATGCCAGCAATCTGTCACGGGCAGAAGGAATACCTGAGCGTTGCAGGTGTCCCAAAGTAACTGATCTGAATTGCATACCACGATAACGTTTGGTCAACTCGGCATTGAGATATTCACTGATGCCGCCGTAAACTTTTTCACCAACCATATTGGAACGTTGCGAAACCGTGTAGCCGTCTTCAGTCTTGCATCCTTCCGATACCACAATAACCGCATGATTGCGGCCGCGAGCCTTGATTTCCTTTAATTTTTCGATGATTCCATCAAGCGAGTAGGGAACTTCCGGTATCAAACAAACATCAGCCTGACCGGCGAGAGCCGAGTGAATAGCCAAGTGTCCGGCATCACGTCCCATAACCTCAATAATCATGGCACGGTTGTGAGAACGCGCTGTCAATTCCAAACTGTCGATTGAAGCAGTGCAATATTCAACCGCAGTCTGAAAACCGACAGACGATTCGGTAATCGGTGTATCATTATCAATGGTTTTGGGAATTCCGATCATTCTGACTTTAGAATTTTTACTCATATTGGAAACAATATTCATACTACCGTCGCCACCGACCAAAACTATTGCATCCAATCCCAATTCTTTAACGCCATTAGCAAATTTTTTGGATACTTCTTCCAATGATTCAATGCGCAAACCTTTGTTCAACGAACCCAAATAAGAACCGGACAGACGAGGCCAAGGCGAATCGCAAAAATCTTTCAGTGTAAGTACTTCATAGCTGTGCGGAGTTTCGGTTATACCTTCGGTACCGTTATGAATACCATAAACTTCCCAGCCTTTTTTTTCTGCAGCCGCAACCACCGAACTTATCACCGAGTTTAATCCGGCACAGTCTCCTCCGGAGGTTAAAATTCCTAGCCTTTTGATTTTTTTCATCTTTTTTGTCCTCATTTTACTATTGCAAAGTCATCATTTTTGGTGTATAATATGACACATATTAAGGCGTTTTCCAGCAAAAAATGCCATTTAATAAGAGTTTTTATCTGAAAGGTTTTTAATATATGTTCAATCAAAACGCTTCCGCCAAACTGTTGCAACAGTTGTGCGAATTAAAATTGGAAGAGCGCCGTGTTTCTTCCGATATTCGTCATTTGGTAAGAAATAATCGTACTATCGACTTTTTTCAAGCCAAACAACTGAGTAATTTGCGTACCGGTGTAAAAACCAAAATCAAATCAGTCGAGTCAAAAATAACTCCCAATATCATCGCCTGATTGTTCAGTGCTATAAAAAATAAAGCCGCTTTGAAGCGGCTTTATTTTTTTACCATAACCTTTGGTTATTCTTCTAATCCCATCAGTTTATATTTTATGCGTACATCCATATCTTTGGCATACATATTTATGAGTTCCTCAGCCAAATTTTGTTCAATTTCTTTGTTCATTTTTTCTTTGGTTTCTTTTATTTGCTGAGCGCTGTCTTGAACTTCAGGATTAATAACTTTAATCGGTTTTACAATAGTGGTAATACCGGACGAACTCAAAGATTTATAACTTCCCAAAGCTGTCTGATAAGCTTCACCTGACAAAGCTGAATTCAATCCGGCAAAGTTGTCATCGCGTTTTACCGGCTGAGTTGTTTTCATCTGCAATTTAAATCTCGAAGCAATTTCAGCCAGTGAATCACCGTTTTCCATATCAGCTGTTACATCATTAACAACTTCTTGAGCAATTGCCGACTTTTCATTTTCAGTCCAAATCTTCACAATCTCATTGCGAACCTCGGCTAAATCTTTGATATGGGCATCATGAATTTTTCTAACTTCAATAAACACAAAGCCATCTTCGGTTTCAATAGTTTGGCTGACTTCATTCTCGTTATATGAAAATGCGGTCTCCACAAAATCTGATTCTTTTAAGATAGCCTCAGCCGATTTAACAGAGACGCTGTTGTAAGAACCATCTTCTTTCAAGCCTTTTACTGATTGGACTTTGGTGTTATATTGTTTGGCAATATCTTCCAAGTTGTTGCCTTTGCCGATTTCATCTTCAATCATAGCAATAACATTCTGTGCCTGATCATAAGCTTGTTCATTGCGAATATCAGAAGTAATCTGGCTCTTGACATTATCCAGCGGAGTTTCAACTTTGTTGATAATGTTGGTTACCTTGAGAATATGCCAACCAAATTCGGTCTGCAAAGGTCCTACCGATTCGCCTGCCTTGGCCTTAAACACTTCATCGGCAATCTCCGGCAACAGTGAATCTTCAGTTACATCACCCAAAAAGGTTGTTTCTTTGTCTTGGTGTGCCTTTTCGGAGGCGACTCGATAAAAATCTTCACCTTTTTTCAATTCGGCAAAAGCTGCATTGGCCGAACTTTCATCATCAAAAACCATCTGTAAGACTCTGCGTTTTTCAGGGATAACATAGTCTTGAAGATTGTTTTGATAATAAGTCTTTATATCATCATCCGAAACCGTAATGCTTTTGGCCAACTGTGCGGTTTTCAGCTCAATAAAAGCAACATCTCTGGATTCCGGTGTTTCAAATTGCGGTGCAAAATCTTGATAATATTGTTCAACTTCCTCATCGGTAATCTCGCGATCAATTTTCATATCGGCAGGATTAATCGTAACATATTCAAAAACTTTTTGCTGATTGGCAATTTTTACGACATATTTGTTCATAAACTGCGGAAACACAATGCGCTCAACCGGCGAATATACAATATGTTTTCCCAAAACATTTTGTTTCAAATCAGAGATATATTCATTTTCCGTCATGTCAAAATAAGCCAGTTGACGATGCAATAGTGATGGGCTGAAATGTCCCGAAGCATCCATAAATTCAGGCTGTGAAGAGATAATTTTTTCAATCAACTCATCCGAAATATCAGCTCCTACTTTCTGCGCTTCGCGTTCAATAATCATGTTTTGAGAATTCTGCTTGACCAATCCGAACAAAATGTTTTTACGGATTTCATCGGTAATTTCAACATTTCCGCCGAACATATTTTGTGCTTTACGGATACTGTTTTGCAGTTTGTTGTTCATTTCATCCTGCAAAATTACCAAGTCATCAACTTTTATTACAGCCCGATTCTTTCCGGCGCGATTAACATAACCTGATATACCGAACAACGACATAAAACTCAATGCCGTTAAAGCCAATATAGCCTTTGTCAGCCATGAATCCTGATACTTTCTTATTTTACTAATCATTTTGCCTCACCTTATAAAAAACAGCAAATATACTTATAATTAAAGCGGATTATAATACAATTATTATTTTGTACAACACTTCAAATATTGATGTTGAAAAGTTTTTTCTTGTGTGTTAAAAAATGCATAATTTAGTGTTAATTAGTGAAAGAATGTGCAAGATGAGCAGAAAAATGATGATTGCCGGTAACTGGAAAATGAACGGATTATCGGCTGATGGCGTAAATTTGGCCAAAGAAATTGCTTCGGCGGTAAAAGAGACAAAAAGAACTTGTGAATTTGTGGTTTGTCCGCCGTTTACCTTGTTAAGTTTGGTAAAAAAAGCTCTGCGCGGGGCAAAAGTGGCATTGGGTGCACAAGATTGCCACACGGCAGAAAAGGGAGCTCACACCGGTGATATCAGTCCGGTGATGCTCAAAGATTTAGGGTGTGAATATGTTATTTTAGGGCACTCGGAGCGCCGCGCCGATCATCATGAGACCAGCGCTTTGGTTAAAACAAAAGCCGAGTCGGCGCATAATGCAGGTTTGAAAACGATTATTTGTATCGGTGAAACTCTTGCTCAAAGAGAGGCCGGCAAGACTATTGATGTTTGCTCAAAACAGGTGCGCGAGTCGTTGCCGAATGATGCTAAGGCCGGCAATACCGTGATAGCCTATGAGCCGGTTTGGGCTATTGGCACCGGCAAAACTCCGACTGCATCTGAAGTCGAAGAAGTGCACGCACAGGTGCGCAAGGTTTTGAGTGCCAAATTAGGCAAGACTGAAGCCGGCAAAATGCGTATTTTATACGGCGGTTCGGTTAAACCGTCAAATGCCAAAGAAATGTTGGCTTTGGAAGATGTTGATGGTGCTTTAATCGGCGGAGCCAGTCTTAAATCGGCTGATTTTATGGCTATTGCCGATAATGCCGGTTGTCGTTGTTAGTTTATTAAATATTGATAGAAAGGTAAAAAAATGGGTTCAGTTTTATTGGTTATTCATTTGATGGTTTGTATTTTTTTGGTTGCCTGCATCTTGATGCAACGTTCAACCGGCGGAGCATTGGACGGCTTGGGCGGCGGCTCGGGTGCCTCAAGTTTCTTATCGGCACGCGGCACAGGTAATTTGTTGACCAGAACAACAGCCGTATTGGCAACTTTGTTGTTTGTAACCAGTATTTCATTGGCTTTGTATTATCGCGGTCAGGCCAAACCGAAAGAATCTTTGGTAGAAAAGGCGGCCGCCGAACAACAAGTTCCGGTTTCAAATGAAGCTCCGGTCGTACCAACAGCGGAAAAATAATCAATGATAAATTCAACGATAAAGGCATCTTCTCAAAATCAAAAAAGAGAAGGTGCCTTTATCACTTTAAAAAAATTAAAGTTTTAGATAGAAAAGGGAATCTAAATGTCCGAAAAAACTAAATTTATATTTATCACCGGCGGCGTTGTTTCATCTTTGGGTAAAGGCTTGGCATCAGCCTCTTTGGCCAGCATTTTGCAAGCCAAAGGATTTAAGGTGCGCAACCGTAAACTTGACCCTTATCTTAATGTTGATCCCGGTACCATGAGCCCTTATCAGCATGGCGAGGTGTTTGTAACCGATGATGGAGCTGAAACTGATTTGGATCTCGGACATTATGAGCGTTTTAGCGGTGTTCCTTGCCACAAAACCGATAGCATTACCACCGGAAAAATTTATCAGCGGGTTATTGACAAAGAGCGTCATGGCGATTATCTCGGTGCAACAATTCAGGTTATTCCCCATGTAACCAACGAAATTAAAGAATTTATCTTATCTGATATCAGTGATGAAGATTTTGTTTTGTGCGAAATCGGCGGCACGGTCGGCGATATTGAAGGACAACCTTATCTGGAAGCGATTCGGCAAATAGCCTATGAGTTGGGCAGGGAACGTGTCATGTTTCTTCATGTTACCTTATTGCCTTATATTCCGACTGCCGGTGAGTTAAAGACCAAGCCGACCCAACATTCGGTTAAAAAATTACAAGAATACGGTATTCAGCCGGATATGTTGCTATGCCGTTCTCAAATGCCGATTCCTCAGAATGAAAAGCGCAAAATTGCTTTGTTTTGCAATATCAAAGAAGAAAATGTTTTGGCCGCTTTGGATGTATCAAGCATTTATCAAGTTCCGATTGCTTATGCCAATGAAGGTATGGGGCGTCAGGTTTGCAAACATTTTGGTATTGATTGCAGTGATGAAATTGATTTGAGCAAATGGGAGAATATTCTTGATAATATCCGGCACCCTGAAGGTGAAGTTCGTATTGCGGTTGTCGGCAAATATACTCAGTTGTTGGAAGCCTATAAATCGCTCAACGAAGCATTGACCCATGGCGGAATAGCCAATCGTTATAAGGTTAAAATCAAATGGGTTAATGCTGAAGAACTGGAAAGCAAATCGGTTGATGAGGAACTTAATGATGTCAGTGCTGTTTTGGTTCCTGGCGGCTTTGGTCAACGCGGAACTGAGGGCAAAATTTCTGCTATTCGTTATGCTCGCGAACACAAAATTCCCTTTTTGGGTATTTGTTTGGGTATGCAAATGGCGGTTATTGAGACCATGCGCAATGTCGCCGGTATCAAAAATGCCGGAACAACCGAGTTTGATCCCAATTGTGAACCGGTGGTCGGTCTGATGACGGAATGGGACAAAGAAGGAGCCAAACAGATTCGCCACAAAGATGGTGATTTAGGCGGAACTATGCGCTTAGGTGCCTATGATTGCGTACTTAATCCCGATTCTTTGGTGGCTAAAATTTATGGTGCGACCAAAATATCGGAACGTCATCGTCATCGCTATGAAGTTAATATGAAATATGCTGATGTGCTCAAGCGTTCGGGAATGGATATAGTCGGAAAATCACCGGACGGGCTGTTGCCGGAAATTATTGAAATCAAGGATCACCCTTGGTTTGTGGCAGTTCAGTTTCATCCGGAATTAAAATCTCGCCCCTTTGCTCCGGCACCGTTATTTGTTTCATTTGTGAAAGCAGCTATTGACAAAAGCCGATTAATATAACACTATAACCAAAGATATATGACTAAAGTGAGGGTTGTTTGGGGTAATAAAATAAGGTAGTATAAAGGTATAAAGCAACCACAAACTTTTTTATAAAGGAGAGGAACAATGACAATACTTAGTAAAAAAACAGACCAGTCAGGTCGATCCATGGTAGAGATGTTGGGCGTGTTGGCGATTATCGGCGTTTTGTCGGTCGGCGGTATTTCGGGATATTGCGCAAGATCAAATCACCATGTTATTGATGAACATTCGTACAGCTTATGCCACTTCACCTAACTATGCAGGATTAAATTCTGCAACAGCAATTACTTATAATTTGGCTCCGCAAGAAATGGCAGCCAGCACTGCTGGTACCGGAACCTTGTATGGCGCATTTGGTGGTGAAGTCGTTGTCGAAGCTTGTAAAGCATCA
>CACWSG010000008.1 GCA_902763535.1 uncultured Pseudomonadota bacterium
CGCTCGGCTCGCAATCCCAAACCCTGTAATATTATTTGTCACTTGCCCTCATAATGCCCGAACCTGAAAAGTAAATATTTGGCTCGCAATCCCAAACCCCAAAAAACATCGGAGACCCCTAATTCGCAGTCTAAAGACTGCTCAGGGGTGACAATAATACATTAGTGTCATGCCTGAGCGAGTGAAATGAGCGAATTAGGCATCTTCGAATTTTTTTTATATTATTGACACTTTTGAGTGACCAAAAGTGTCCAAAAGTCATTGGGATGTTCGCCTAGCGGGCAAACAACTCAAAGGCATAGGGCTGCGACCAATTTACGCGCGACTTAACGCGCGCGACAGTGGTCGCATAAAGCAAATCTTTGCCAGCCTTGTCGTTGTTTGCTTATTCCGCTCGGCTCGCAATCCCAAACCCTGTAATATTATTTGTCACTTGCCCTCATAATGCCCGAACCTGAAAAGTAAATATTTGGCTCGCAATCCCAAACCTGAAAATATCTATTTCATTTTTATTTTGGGCATCAACAGATTTAAGCCTTGAAGTCTAAGCCCCAAACCGAATATCTTCCGGCATCTTCCTGCCAATTTTCACGCACTTTGACAAACAAAAATAGATGCACTTTATCTTCTAAGAGATATTCCATTTCTTTGCGAGCGGCGGTACCGATTTTTTTAATCATCTGACCGCCCTTGCCCAAAATAATGACCTTTTGATTGGCTTTTTTGACATAGATGGTAATTTCGGCTCGCACCGAACCATCATCACGGCGCTCCCACAATTCAGGTTCAACCGTCAACTCATAAGGAATTTCTTGTTGCAGATACAAAAACAATTTTTCACGCACTATTTCCGAACACAACAATTTAAGCGGCATATCTGACATCTGCTCTTCAGGATAATACCAAGGACTGTCCGGCAAATTGTCAGCCAACCAATCATAAAAAATTTCCATATTTTTGCCGGTTGAGGCAGAGACAAAAAAAGTTTCGGTAAAAGGATATTCATTATTGAGCTTTATGCTCAACTCCAACAAGCTGTCTTTTTTGACCAAATCAACTTTGTTTATGAGTAAAATTGCCTTTTGTTTTTTTTGACGAAGTCCGGCAATAATATTTTTGCTCTCGCCGTCAAGTCCGGCTTTGGCATCGACAACCATAACAATCAAATCGGCATCGCCGGCACCATCCCAAGCATTGGCAACCATCGCACGATCCAAGCGGCGTTTGGGCTTAAATATTCCCGGTGTATCAAGAAATATGATTTGAGAATTTTTCCAAATTCCAATCCCTTTGACGGTTGTTCGCGTTGTTTGTACTTTGGGAGAGACAATCGAAACTTTTGAACCGGTAAAATGATTGGTTATGGTCGATTTTCCGGCATTGGGAGCACCGATTAAAGCAACAAATCCGCATTTGGTGTTTTCAGCACTCATTTCTGCACCAATTCTAACAGAGCTTTAGCGGCCGCAAATTCAGCCTGCTTTTTGTTATGTCCTTGTCCGGAAGCTTTTCTTTGACCAATCGCTACTTCAATCACAAATATGGGCTCATGCTCGCTTCCCTCACGACGCACAACTCGATATTCCGGCATTGACAGACCATAATGCTGCGCCCATTCCTGCAAAGCAGTTTTGGCATCCTTGGGCGGAGTAGTATTTTTATCAATCAATTCGCGCCAATGGTTGCTGACAAAATCAACTGCGGCATCAATGCCGCCATCAATATAGATAGCTCCGATTACCGCCTCCATCACATCACATAAAACATTGTCATTGCGGCGCAAATCATCAGATAAAACTT
Organism: uncultured Pseudomonadota bacterium; assembly: GCA_902763535.1. Taxonomy (GTDB): domain Bacteria; phylum Pseudomonadota; class Alphaproteobacteria; order RF32; family CAG-239; genus CAZU01. Next base: position 1,801 of record CACWSG010000008.1, read on the forward strand.
TCATAAAGTGGTCAAGCTTTAAGCTGAGTGCCATCTCGGCAACTGTTTCTTTGCAAACCAAACGAACAAAGCGTTGCGAAAGGCTACCTTCCGGCTCTTGAGAGAATATCCGATATAACAATGAAGCGGTTGCAACACCCAAAACTCGATCTCCCAAAAATTCCAGACGCTCATAATTGCCGTCAATATGCGAGTTGATACTGCTGTGAGTAATCGCTTTTTGAAGCAATTCTTCGTTTTTGAATTGATATTGTAATATTTCCTGCAGTTTCTTTGTCATTTTTACTAATTAATTAAGTTGAACAAACGCGACCAACGAATCTTCTTGGGCCAAGTCCAAGGCAGATACCAAGCTCCTTCGTCATTGTGAGAATAGAATAAAAATCTGGCTTTGCCAACCATATTTTCCAATGGTACAAATCCAACATTTACACGGCTGTCATCCGAGCGATCGCGATTGTCCCCCATCATAAAATAATGTCCTTCGGGAACTTCAACTTCCATAAAATTGTCATTGGGTTCGTTATCGGAAACTTCTAAAATATAGTGTTCTTTTCCCTCCGGCAAAACTTCGACATAACGATTGTAATGCTCGCTGGCTCCGTAATGATTGCGAATTATAAATTCATCTTTGTTCTTGCGCTCCAATTTTTTGCCATTGATAAACAGGCGACCTTTTTCCAATTTTATCTTATCTTTGGGTAAACCGATTACGCGTTTGATAAAATCAGTGGAATTATCTTGAGGGTTTTTGAAAACAATGACATCACCGCGTTGCGGATTGTCACTCCAAATGCGACCTTTAAATAATGGCAGACTAAACGGCAAAGAATGGCGAGAATAACCATAGGTGTATTTTGAAACAAACAAATAATCACCGACATAAAGCGTGGGATACATTGAACCGGACGGAATCTTAAACGGCTCAAACCACAAACTTCTGATAACCACGGCTATAAGAATGGCATAGATTACCGTTTTTATTGTATCAACAAAGCTCTCTTCTTCTTTTTCCATAGTCTTGACCTTTATTTTTTCTTCTTTCCATAAACTATTTTTTTATAAATAACAACTATATTTTTTCAATAATAACAATCGCTTGAGCCCATGGTTTGTCATCACTGAGTGAAACCAAAATATTAGCAGAGCTGTTAGAGGTTAATTTTTCTAATATTTGCAAAGCTTTTCCTTTCAGCTCAACTTCCGGACGCCCTAACTTATTATGCTTCAACTCAATATCTTTGAAAGTTATACCCTCAACAAATCCTGTTCCCAAAGCTTTTACCGCAGCTTCTTTGACTGCCCATAATTTGGCTAATTTAGGCGTTATATCAGCACAGGATTGCAGGTATTTTTTCTCGTTAGCCGAGCAAATTTTTTCGATAAAAGTAGCTTCATTGCGTGAGAGCAATTTAGCAATTCTTTCAATACTTACAATATCCGTTCCTAATCCTACAATCATTTTATCTTTCCTTTAACTAGAGCGGGCTACATATGACACAACTTTGACAGCCTTAACTGCGGCAATAATATCATTGAGCTGTTTAACATCACGCACTTCGACATCAACAATCAGCTCAAAATAACTCATTGTGCGATTAGTAATATTGAGATTGGCAATATTACCATCGGCACGGGCAATAACATTGGATAAATCTCCCAGTGCTCCCGGCTCGTTGGCCAAAATTATCTTCAAGCGTCCCAAGTGAACTTCGCTGGTTGCGGCATCACCCCAAGATATATCCAGCCAACGCTCGGGTTCAGTGGCATATTTTTCCAAAGCCTTACAATCAATAGCATGAACAGCAACGCCTTTTCCGGTTGTAACAATACCGACAATTCTGTCTCCCGGCAACGGGTGGCAACATCCGGCAAAATGAACTGCCATACCGGGGATAAGTCCTTTGATTTGAACCGGATCAGCTTTAGTCTTTTTAGCAGATTTGCCAAAACCATGCACTTTGAACGATTTGACAACCTTACCAATTTTGGACTGCTTATAGCTGGGATAAACCGCACGCAAAACATCCCATGCGGTTACCAAGCCTTCACCGACTTTGGCATAGATGTCCTCAACCGATTCAGCTTCAAAATTAGGCAACACCCCGACCAAACCTTTTTCGCCGAACTCCAAATTTTCGCCCTTAAAAGTGCGCTCCAAAATTTGCTCACCTAATGACACAAATTGTTCGCGCTTATTGGCTCTGATATAACGGCGAATAGCAGCTTTGGCTTTGCCGGTAACCACAAATCTGTCCCACTCCGGAGAAGGATGCTGAGCTTTTGAGGTCAACACTTCGACCTGATCACCATTTTTCAAAATAGTACGCAACGGCTTTATTTCACCGTTAATCTTGGCACCGACGCAAGTGTTGCCGACCTTGGAGTGAACAGCATAAGCAAAATCAACCGGAGTTGAATTGACCGGCAAACCAATCAAATCGCCCTTTGGAGTGAAACAAAATACCTGATCGTTATACATTTCGAGTTTGGTATTATCCAAAAACTCTTCCGGTGAAGAAGACTCTTCCAAAATTTCCAACAACTCCTGAATCCAGCGGAAATTTTTACCGGCAGTTTTTTCGCCTTGTTTATAGGCCCAGTGTGCAGCCACACCTTTTTCGTTTACCTCATGCATTTCCTGAGTGCGGATTTGAATTTCAATTCGGGTGTTTTCCGGACCAATTACACCGGTATGCAACGATTTATAGCCATTGGGTTTGGGCGTGGAAATATAGTCTTTAAAACGACGCGGCACCATGTGATATTTGCTGTGAACGATACCCAAAGCCTGATAACAAGCAGCAACATCATCAACAATAATACGAAAAGCCATAATATCGGAAAGTTGCTCAAACGAAGCATTTTTCTTTTGCATCTTGCACCAAATGGAGTAAGGCGACTTTTCACGACCTGATACCGAAGCGCGAACCCCTCCCTCTTCCATATCTTTTTCCAACTGCTTGATAATAGCGGGAACCAAATCACTGCCTTGTTCACGCAAAAAGTTTAGACGAGCAGTAATAGATTCGTATGCTTCTTTATGCAACTCGCGAAAAGCAATTTGCTCCAACTCGGTTTTGATTTCCTGCATACCGATTCTTTCGGCCAAAGGAGCATATATATCCAAAGTCTCTCTTGAAATACGCATACGCTTTTCTTCGGGACAATACTGAATAGTACGCATATTATGCAGACGATCAGCCAATTTTATCAAGAGAACACGAATATCTTCCGACATTGCCAGCAGCAACTTGCGAAAGTTTTCAGCCTGCTTGGTGTCTTTTGATTTCAGCTCAATCATGGCTAACTTGGTCAACCCATCAACAATCTGTGCAACTTGCTCACCAAACAAATCTCTTATTTCTTCAATTGTAGCATCGGTATCTTCGACCGTATCATGAAGAAGACCGGCGATAATTGAGGTCGAATCAAGCTTAAACTTGGTCAAGATACCGGCAACCTCAATAGGGTGAGAATAATAAGGATCGCCCGAAGTACGCAGTTGAGCGCCATGTTTTTTCATGGCATAGACATAGGCACGATTCAGCGCGTCCTCATCAGCATCAGGATCGTAAGATTTTACCAAATCAACTAATTCATACTGTCTTAACATTGCAATATTCCGAATTCATAAACAAACTTAGTATAATCATATATCACTTATTTATTTAATTTAGGTTAAAAAAAACAACTTATTTGTTTTTATGAAAAATTAACAATTTGTTGATTATATTGTAGTATGAATTATAGTATTAATGTTTTGTATATTTTAAGGAAAGTAATATGAGCTTAGAAATTAAAGACAATCTGATACCTATGGTTATTGAGCAAACTTCGCGCGGTGAACGTTCGTATGATATTTTTTCGCGTCTATTAAAAGAAAGAATTATATTTTTAACCGGCGAAGTTAATGATGAGGTTTCATCATTGGTTTGTGCGCAGTTACTGTTTTTGGAAGCGGAAGATCCTAAAAAAGATATTTTCCTTTATATCAATTCTCCCGGAGGCGTGGTTACTTCGGGAATGGCTATGTATGATACCATGCAATATATCTCGTGCGATGTTAATACTTTGTGTATCGGTCAAGCCTGTTCCATGGGATCATTATTGTTGGCCGGCGGTGCCAAAGGCAAACGCTTTGCCCTGCCCAATGCTCGCATTATGATACATCAACCGTCAGGCGGATTCCGCGGTCAAGCAACTGATATTGAAATTCACGCTAAAGAAATTTTAGACATGAAAAAAAGATTAAATCAAATTTATGCTCATCATACCGGCAAAAAACTGGCAACGATTGAAGCGGCAATGGAGCGCGATAACTTTATGAATCCAACGGAAGCTATGAAGTTCGGTTTGATTGATCATGTCGTAACCTCTCGTGACGAGATTAAATAAGGATTAGAGTTATGAGTGAAGAAAAATTACATTGTTCTTTTTGCGGCAAAAGCCAAGATGAAGTAAAAAAATTGGTTGCCGGTCGCGGAGTTTATATTTGCGATGAATGTATTGAAGTGTGCATCAATATTGTTTCCGACGAAATAAAAGAAATTGAAAAAAAGGAAAAAGGTATTGATTTTGAAGGCTTGCCGACACCGGTAAAAATTAAAGAGTTTTTGGATCAATATGTTATCGGACAGGAGCACGCAAAAAAGGTTTTGGCGGTTGCGGTTTACAACCACTATAAACGGCTGAACTCAAGTCAGCATCCTGATGTTGATATTGCCAAATCAAATGTTGTGTTGATTGGCTCAACCGGATCGGGTAAAACTTTGTTGGCGCAAACTTTAGCCAAGATTTTGGATGTTCCGTTTGCAATTGCCGATGCCACTACCTTAACCGAGGCCGGATATGTCGGTGAAGATGTTGAAAACATTATCTTAAAATTGGTACAAAATGCCAATTATGACATTGAAAAAGCTCAGCGCGGCATTGTTTATATTGATGAAATTGACAAGATTACCCGCAAGTCTGACAGTGCTTCGATTACACGTGATGTATCAGGCGAAGGTGTACAGCAGGCTCTATTGAAAATTATTGAAGGAACGGTTGCTAATGTTCCGCCGCAAGGAGGCAGAAAACATCCGCAGCAAGAATTTTTGCACGTTGATACAACCAATATTTTGTTCATTTGCGGCGGTGCTTTTGCCGGATTGGAAAAGATTGTCGGCAGAAGAGGCAAAGAAACTTCCATCGGTTTCGGAGCCAAAGTTGCCACCAAAGAAGAACGCAATATCGGTGAAATTATTAAAGATGTGCAACCGGAAGATTTGTTAAAATACGGTATGATTCCGGAGTTTGTCGGAAGATTGCCGGTGATTGCAACTTTAGAAGATTTGGATGAGGCGGCATTAATCAAAGTTTTAACCGAACCGAAAAACGCTCTGGTAAAACAATACAAGGCTATGTTCGGAATGGAAAATGTTGAACTCAGCTTTACCAAAAGTGCTTTGTCAGCGATTGCCAAAAAAGCCATTGAGCGTAAAACCGGTGCTCGCGGTTTACGTGCCATTATGGAAGAATGTTTGTTGGAATTGATGTATGAGATTCCCGACAAACATGATGTAGCTGAAATTATCATTAATGATAAGGTCATTACAGAAGGGAAAAAACCAAGTTTTGTAAAGACAAAAGAGCAATCCAAAGCTCCACATAAAAAAGCCGTCTAATCAGACGGCTTTTTTATTGCTATGGATAAACTGTCAATTGCAGCTGAAGGATGTTGATTAAAATTTATTATTTGTCCGTTTTGAGCATGGCAAACCTTTTTGATATTATCATACAAACAATATGACTGCACAAAGTGCCGGAGATAAATATCACTATCATCAATGTGCAAGTCAATATTACAACGGCGGCAAAAATCCGACTTTGCTTTGTTCCATGCTGAATTATTTATGATAAATCCATTATCATCTTGTTCAATATATCCCAAGGCTAAGCAATAATCTAAAATACTGAAAATATAGTCATAAGACAAACCAAGCTGCCCTAACATATCAGATATAAATGTTTTTGGAGCACCGGATATGATATAAATCAAATGACCTTTGGCTTGAGCACAATGGCAAAATTCTCTAAAATAATCGGGGTTGCTGTCGATTACACCGTGATAGTCCAAACCTATTTTTAGTTTGGCTGAAATCACTATTCATCTCCGAAATTATCATTCCATAAGTCTTTGACCGAATTGGGGCTTAGTGCCGAGAGCGGATTAATACTAATATCCGGATCAGACAAAGAACCGGTTATTTGATAATTAACGGCGAATATGGTACCATCGCGTCCGCTTAACAATTGCCCGACAACCGGAATTTTACCAAGCAAAGAATTCAGACCATAGGCCGGAGCAATCATACCCTTAAAGTCGAGCAACTTTTTATCTTCGTCATAACTGCCGCTGCCGGATATGCCCAACACATTACCAAACGCTTTAGCTTGCGCAAGTTTTAATTTGGAACCGTCATATTCAAACGGAGCATCAAAATGTGAAAAAGTTATGCCGTCGCCGGATAGCATATCAACTATGCCGGTAAATGAGGCTAAAGTCAGTAATTTTACAAACACACCGGTTTTGGTCAAATTGATGTTACGAGCTTTGGCGTGTCCGATTATAACTTTATCGGCACCGCGTTTGGCATCTATGTTCAAAGTGCCGCCTTTGAAATAGTCATAAACACGCAAGAATTTTAGGGCTGAGCCGGCATCATTACTATCAACCTGCAAAAGATATTCCTTAGATCCGCGCGGAGTGTAATCCAATTTGAGATAAGGACGATTTTGCTGATTAGATTTGGCAGCATTTGGTTTGAAATTGCCTACCAAATGCATCTCATCAACTCCGATTTTGTTAAGAATGCGAGCAGTACCGGCAAAAGAAGAAGTGTAAATATCCGATGAGGTCCAAAGTTTGTCCACCGCAATATTAACTTCAGCATTGGGGACATTATCCCAAAAATCATCGTCTTTTTTGGTATCTGAAGAATTGTCAGCCACATCCTCTTCATCACCTGAATCGGCAAAGAACGGCGATAAGTCATAAGCTGAACCGGAAACCGTAACTTTAACATTTTGCTCCGGTTCATAACCTATTTCAATAAGAGAGGATGCATTGGTATGCGGACCTTTAATTGAAGAAATGTCAACTTGAGTTATCTGGCCTTTATCATTAACCGAAGCTTTGCCTGTGACCTTAAATTCTGGTTTGGATAATCCAAATGAGGTTATATCACGCAATTTGCTATCTTTGAGTTTAAGGTTGGCAGATATTTCACCATTTTCACCGGCAGCTTTTGCAAAGCCTAAAAAACCATAATTGATGACAGTTTCGCGCAAATTGCCGTGCACATCAATGAGCATAAATCCATCATTGGTCTCGGTAATAATAGCTTTTGAAGGAATGGCACCTTTGATAAACGGAGGTTTGAGAGCTGAAATATCAATGCCGGTTTTGCTCATAAAGTTTTGATCAAAATTAAAACTCAACTGATAACGACGTTGATAAGGCTTGTTGTCGCCAAATTGTTCATCCCATGCCAAATTAATCGGCAACCCTTCAATATTGGCAACACCGGTAATATTCATACCATCATTATTGAGCGTAAGATCCAAATTTTTGGCATTGATTGTGTGTCCGTCAATTACATCATTGATTTCAACATCATGGAGAACTGCCGTAATGTCAAAATTGACATCATTGGGTGCTAAGTCACTGCGCAACTCAAATGCCAATTTCAAATCGACCTCGCTTCCTCCTTTTATTCTGTCAGGATTCAATCCGGCGGAAGAAGGATATTTCAAAGGTTCGTGATCAATCAATTTGAGTATGTCACTGATTGAACCGACAGCTTTCAAATCAAGCTTTATAAAATTGTCTTCTTTGTTAAGATCATACAAATCGACAAAGCCGCCATTTAACATCACGCCGTCAGATTTGCCTTGCGATATGTCTATATAAATACTTGAATTTGAAAATTTGGCTTTGCCTTTAGCATCAGAGATAACCGGCATACCTTGCAGATAAAAAATAGTGCTGCCGTCAATATCGGCTTCACCGGAAAGTCCTTCAAATTCAAACGATTTTTTCTTTTTATCATAGCCAAAGTCAAAACGAAAATCACCATTACGGATATAACCATCATACAAACTTTCTTGGCACCAGCTCCATGCCGCATCACTGAAATAACGCGGCCAATAATCTGTAAGCTTTGAAGTTTCCAGTTGTTTGACTTTGGCTAAAATTCTAACTTTCAGTTTGTCGGGGATTGATGAAAGCAAATACGGCTTAAGTCCGTCAACCTCAAGACCAAGTTCGGCTTCTTGGCCATCCAAGTTTAATTTGGCATCTTTGATTGTGATTTGCTCAAAATTGCCGCTCAGTGAACCTTTTAACAACAATCCTGATAAATGGTAGTCGTATTTGTCATCACCGCCGAATTTTGCCACACCCTTCTCTCCGGCAAAATCAAAATCAATCTTTTCAATCAATTTATCGGTATTGGACAACAAATCATTTTTATATTTGCCGATATCTTGCAAATTAATGTCGGTGCTGATGTTGCCATGAAGAGGAATGCGAATGTTATACAATCCGGCAACCTTGTCATCGGTAATCAACAATTTGAGCAATTCGGACGGAATCAAATCCGAAAAATAAAATTTTAAGCCTATTTTATCGCCGGAATAAGCATAATCTGCTGCCAAACCTAAATGCGAAGTGCTGTCAGCAAAAGGCATAAGCGCATTAATCTCAGTACTGATGGAACTAAAGCCTCGCTCAAATTGATAGTTTACATCGCTGAAATGCCATCTTTTACCCAAATCAATTTCAAGCAGCTCAACTTCAGCTTTGTTTACACTGATTGAATTGATATAACTCTCAGGATAAGTGTCATCTACTGAGTTGAAATGATCCCAAAACTCTTCAGCCTGTTCAATATAATAACGCAATTTTTTGCTTTTGATTTCTTCATTGTCTTTGGTATCATCAATATTATAGCGGCTATATACATAAATATTTGGTTGTTCTATCTCAATAGAACTAGGAGCAATTACTCCTCGCATCAACGCTTTAATACTGAATGATATTGATACCTTTGGGGCAGTGATATTGATAGTATTTTCTTTTTTATAACTTACATTATTGGCAATAATGCGCAAAGGTTGAATTGAACGCACCAATTCCAAACTGACACTATCCAAATCGACCTGATAGTCGGCATCATCATGATTGAGCGCGCGAATAATATATGGTTTAAGGAAAGGAAGTTGAATAGCTCCGCGGTATAACTGCCAGATAAAAATCAACACTCCTACCAGTAAAATAACACTGATAAAATTTGTTAATTTGTATGCCAGATAACCTTTTGTGTCTAGTTTTTTCATTTTTTTCAAACCTGTTACTGCGGATTATCCGAACTCAATTTATCAGCCAAGGCTGCCGACAAAAACAAATCAAGATCACCGTCCAAAACCCCCTTAACATCTGAGGTTTCAGCTGATGTGCGCAAATCTTTGACCATTTTATAGGGCTGCATTACATAAGAACGAATTTGATAGCCCCAACCGTTGTCCCCCTGGTTATCGCGCATATCTTGAGCCTTTTGCTCGCGTTTTTTAATTTCTAATTCATATAATCTTGCTTTTAACATTTTCCACGCGCTGTCACGGTTTTTAAACTGCGAACGATCATTTTGGCATTGTACCACAATACCGGTAGGAATATGAGTTATGCGCACGGCTGAATCGGTTTTGTTGATGTGTTGTCCGCCGGCACCGGATGCACGATATGTATCAACTCGGCAATCGGATTCATTAATTTCAATATTGATGCTGTCATCAATAACCGGATAAACTCCGATAGATGCAAAACTGGTATGACGACGAGCATTGCTGTCAAACGGAGATATACGCACCAAACGATGAACTCCGCTTTCGGATTTAAGCCAACCATAGGCATTGTGCCCGATAATTTTGATAGTGGCTGATTTCAGTCCGGCTACCTCACCTGCGGTTTCTTCCAAATATTCAACTTTGTATTTGTGAGCTTCGGCCCAGCGCGTGTACATTCGAAGCAACATCTCGGCCCAATCCTGAGCCTCGGTTCCGCCGGAGCCGGAATGCACCTCCAAAAAAGCATCCATACCATCGGCTTCACCACACAACAAAGCCTCCAGTTCAGCGCGTTTTACTTGAGATTGCAGAGTTATCAACTGAGCATATATTTCATTTAATGAATTTTCATCATTGTCAGTCTCAGCCATTTCAGCCAATTCGGTCAAATCGGAGAAGCTGTTATGCATATTGTCAAATTGATTTAAGGCATCGGACAGACGATTTTTTTCACCGGTTAACTTAAGAGCTTTCTCCGGATCATCCCACAGTGCCGCATCTGCGGTTAGTGCTTCCAGTTCCGATAGGCGATCTTTGGCAACATCCAAGTCAAAGAGACCTCCTCAGCAGTGCCAAAGACTGCTCAATCTGCGTTGAAATTTCATATATATCAGCACGCAAAACTCTATCTCCTCTAGTACTCAGCGCCGAGCTGAATGTCATCGTCAGAACTGTTTTCATAAGATGTCGGCAAAGCCTCGGAATTATCGCTTTCATCACCGCTATTACCGCTTTGCTCGCTTATAACGCGTTGTTTGGCTGCACGCAAAGCAGCTTCCGGCTTCAGAGCTTCCCAAATTACAGCTTCGTCTGTCGGAGATGCCGGTTTACCGGTTGTGTGATTAATACGAACCAATTTGATGCCGCTGGGAATGCGGAACGGCTCATCCGGCTGATTTTTCAAAGCCTCTTGCATAAACGATTGAAATACCGGAAGTGCTGCTGCAGCACCGGTTTCATATTTACCCAAAGTGCGCGGAACATCAAATCCGACATAAACCGCCACTACCAAGTTGGGAGAAAATCCGACAAACCAAGCATCTTGGTTGCGGTTACTGGTTCCGGTTTTGCCGGCTAAATGACGCCCCAATGAACGCAAACGAGCACCGGTACCATATTGGACAACACCTTCCAAAATGCTGGTCATTTGGTAAGCACTCAACGGATCAACAATTTGTTCGCGTTCATCAGACAAATGCGGAACATTTTGATTATCCCATTTATCGACCGAACATTCCGGACAACTGCGAGCATCATTGCGATAAATCGTGCGGCCTTCACGATCTTGAATACGTTCAATCATATAAGGTGTGATTTTTTTACCGCCATTAACAATGACGCTATATGCTGAGGCCATGTTTATAAGTTTGGTCTCACCGGCACCGAGCGACATTGACAACAAGTGCGGCAAATTGGGATTTACCCCCATTTTAGCGGCTTCAGCCGATACCTTATCCATACCGACATCCTGAGCCAAGCGGACAGTCATTAGGTTACGCGATTTTTCAATTCCCTGACGCAAAGTCATCAAACCATAGAATTTTTTGGAATAGTTTACCGGTTTCCAAACCGGAAGCCCCTTGCCTTGGTCCAAGACAAAAGGAGCATCCAAAATCAAATCATTTGGTTCATAGCCGTTTTCCAAAGCAGTCAAATAAACTATCGGTTTGAAAGCCGAACCGGTTTGACGCATGGCTTGGGTGGCACGATTAAACTGTGATTTGTAAAAATGATACCCCCCAACCAAAGCCAAAATTTTTCCGGTGTGCGGATCAACTGCAATCAGTCCGCCTTCGACATTGGGAATTTGTCTCAGATAATAACTGTTATTGCTGACATTATGTTTTTTAGCTTCATTCTCGCTGACTTTTTCAACCAGTATAACATCACCGATTTTTAATACTTCACCAACTTTGGAAGGTTGACCGCCGACTTGCTGATCTTTGAGAGTTTTACGAGCCCAACCCAAGACAGCCAAAGGAACTTCACCAACCGTTTTGTCTTGTTTTTCAATCTTGGCAACATCATTATTGACATCGGTAACAACTGCTAATTCCCAACCGCGGTTAGCACCAAAAGGTCTTGGCTCTTTGGCAAAATCTTCACGCCAATCTCCCTCGAGAGAAATATTTTTCAGGGCACCACGCCAACCATGACGAATATCATAGTTATTGAACTCTTTGCGTACGGCCTCGGTGGCTATTTTTTGCAACCTTGGATCAAGTGTAGTTCTGATTAACAGGCCGCCTTCATACAAAGCATCTTCGCCAAATTTACTTTTAACCTGACGGCGAATATCCTCGCTGAAATATTGGGCATTGCGCATAAGCTCGGTATTATTATCAACAACCTCTAAGGGTTTTGCTTTGGCAACTTCACCTTCCTGTTGGGTGGCATAGCCATCTTCAACCATACGATCAATAACCCAGTTGCGGCGGGCAATAGCTGCATCATATTTGTTTATAGGATGATAGTTGTTAGGTCCTTTAGGCAAAGCTGCTAAATAAGCCACTTCATGCAATTCCAATTCATCCAAGGCTTTACCGAAATAATTCAGAGCTGCAGCGGCAACGCCGTAAGAACGATTACCCAAATAAATTTCATTGAGATACAATTCCAAAATATGTTCTTTGGTAAAAGCCTGTTCTATACGAAATGCCAACATAGCCTCTTTAATCTTGCGTTTGTATGACAATTCAGATGACAGCAAAAAGTTTTTGGCTACCTGTTGAGTAATGGTTGATGCTCCGGTCGGGCGACGATTACTGCCGACATGCTTCAAGTTGGTCAAGATTGCGCGAATAATTCCGGTAAAATCGACTCCGAAGTGATGATAGAAATTCTTATCTTCGGCAGCAATAAAAGCATTTTTGACCAAAGAAGGAATCTTTTCTTCCGGTACAAAAAAGCGTTTTTCGGCGGCATATTCCATCAAAACCTGACCATCGCCGGCATATAATCTGGTCGTAATCGGCGGAGCATAATCCTCCAACTGGCGATAATCCGGCAACTCTTGAGATATTTGCCAGACCGATGTAATAATCAAAACAAAAGCAATAACTGCAAAGAAAAAGCAGGTGCTTAAAAAAGAAGATAAAGTTTTCAGCATAATAAACTAAACCGCGGTGAAAATTAATTCATGATATCTGCGCTTAAAATACTCAAAAAAAATATGGCTGTCAAATATTAATGCTTGTTATTTTCAAAATATTTATCAATAGCACGAACAGTCGCGGCCACAAGCTTTTGCCGATAGGCTTTTTGCTTTAATTGACGCTCTTCAACCGGATTTGATAAATATCCGAGTTCTAACAATACCGAAGGGACATCAGGAGCTTTTAACACGGCAAATCCGGCAAACCGGTGCGTATTGCTGACAGTTTTGACAATGTTGGCCATTTGGCGACTGAGCAAGGTGGCAAATTCGGCAGAATAATTGTTGGTTTCGCGTTGTGCCATGTTAAGCAATATGTCGTTGACATCTTTGGAATGTTCGGCAAAATTGATTCCGGCCACAATATCGGCCTTGTTTTCTTTTTCAGCCAAAGCGGCAGCCTCTTTATCGGAAGCCGCTTCGGAAAGCGTATAAACCGACAGACCGGTTGCCTTGGAATTGCGAGCGCTGTCAGCATGAATCGAAATAAACAAGTCAGAATTGTGTTTGCGTGAAATATTAACTCTTTCCCGCAAAGGAATAAAAATATCACGCGACCGTGTCAAATATACCTGATAATGTGAATTTTTATCCAAAGCCTCTTTAAGCTCTTTAGCCATTGATAAAGTGATGTTTTTTTCATAGGTTCCGCTGTAACCGATGGCACCGGGATCAACACCGCCATGACCGGCATCAATCATGATAATGCGTTTGCGTTTGGAATTTTTGATTGCTTCAGAAGAAGAGCTGTTGGCAACCGAGGAATCATTGTTGCGATTGTAATCATTGCTGTTATGAGAATTAGAGCTTCCTACTTTTGCCATAAAATCGCGCTCGCTGGAAGTTTCCAAATCGATAGCCAAACGCCATTTAAAATTGCTCTGCGGGGCTAACATAAAAGCTTTTTTTACCACCACGGGACGCAACAGATCGAAAACTATACGAACTCCGGACACGCCGGTTGATCCGGTGCGGATGTTGCCGACAAAAGCATTTTCGCGCATATTTTTTACAACTGTTGAAGCGACATCAACATTTTGCGTGTCAATAACCAAGCGATTGGGGTTACCGAGGGTAAAAACCTTGTAATCAAATTTGGCATCAGCATCAAAAACCACCCGTGCACCGCCGGCATTTTGCCCGATACGCAATCCGTTAATTTGTCCGGCATAACACGACCCTGTTGTCATCATAACAACGATGACAACAAAAACAGCAAATACCGAACGCAATGCTTTAGCCATATTACAACCCCTGCTTTTTTGTAATGATAACTCAAAACTTGTTTATAATCGGTTAAAAAAATTGTAAATAAGAAAAAATCAGTTGTGTTTTAAAATAAAATGTATATGCTGTGTTTGGTTGACGATAATTTTGTGAAAACGACCGAAACCTGGGACGCTAACTAATCAATAATCAATAAATGTCGCTGTTTGGGGTTGTTTGTTCGATGACAGATCCAGTACGGACAAAGTTCGAATCGCAAAAGAGTTAACATTTTGAATGGCTGATGATGAGCCGAAAGATTGACGAGATTTTATTGACCAAGGTTTGGTACCGCTAACGAACTAAAATAATTTTATGGAAAAACCCTTGGTTGTGGCGGATGCGAAGCGCAAAATTGATAATGTAAGTCGCCGAACATCAAAATTTATGATTTTGGGGCCGTGCGCCCGAAAGTTTGTGTTTGTTTATCTTGAAGTCTCTTTCATTCAGCTCGGATTAATATAAAAGTTCGGTATAAGTGCCGAACGGGTAAGGAGATTTTTTATGACAAAACGTATGCTGATTGATGATACGCAACCGGAAGAAACCAGAGTTGTAGTGGTTAATGGTAATAAACTCGAAGATGTTGAATTTGAAAGCACCACTCGCAAACAAATTAAAGGTAATATCTATTTAGGCAAAATTATGAGGGTTGAACCCTCTTTGCAAGCCTGTTTTATTGATTATGGCGGAAATCGCCACGGTTTTATGGCTTTTGGCGAGATTCATCCTGACTATTACAATGTTACGGATGAAGTTTTGGCCGAAGTTGATAAAGAAGTTGATGAAATTATCGAAAACAAAAAACGCATTGCTCGTGAGATTGAAGCTCAACGCGAACAACGCGCCAAGGAAAAGGCTCTGGCTCGCGAGGCGGCCCTAAGAGAGAGAGAAGAACAGGCTGCTTTGCAAGTGCAACAGGAAAATAATGTTGCAGAGGTTACGGCAGTTGCTGAGGTATCAAAAGAAGAGGAAAATATTGCCGCAAATGCAAATGAAGAAGCGGCAAAGCATGAAGAAAAGGAAACCCCTTCCGCCGAAGAACTGAAGATTATCGAAGAGCAGTTTATTGCTGAAGAAGAAGCCAAAGAAGAAGAACAGGGCAAAAAACGCACCAAAAAGCGTTTGTTGAAAAAAAGATTCCGCAAACAAATTTCAAACTCGACAGAAGATGATGGGATTGAAGAAGAAAAAACTTTGGCTGAAGATATTGATGAACCTGACGCGCAGGTTAACGGTGAAGTTTGCGAAGATGAAGCTAATGAATATGTCAGAGCCGATAATGACGAAGAAGATGACGAAAACGCCAATGAGGCTTTTGACAATGATGATATTGATGATAACTTGGATTTTGAATTGCAGCGCAAATTAATTCGCGCACGCAAGCTTTATCATCGTCACAAGATTCAGGATGTGATTAAAGAAGGTCAGACAGTTTTGGTTCAGGTGGTTAAAGAAGAGCGCGGCAATAAAGGAGCTGCCATGACTACCTATTTGTCATTGGCCGGAAGATATTGCGTATTGATGCCCAATCGTATTAAAAGCGGCGGAGTTTCGCGCAAAATTACCAATGCGGCAGATCGTCAACGTTTGAAAGGGATTGTTAAAGATTTGCCTTTGGGTGCCGATATGTCGATTATTGTACGCACTGCCGGTGAAGAAAAAACCAAGGCTGAAATTGTACGCGACTATAACTTCTTAATCAGAGCTTGGAATCAGATCAGACTGGATGCAATTAAGAACAAAGCTCCGATGTTGATTCATGAAGAAGGCAGTTTGATTAAACGCGCCTTGCGTGATATATACACCAAAGATATTTCTGAGATTTTGGTGGCAGGAGATGAAGCTTATAAACAAGCTCGCAATTTCTTGAAAATTTTATCACCGTCCAATTTGAAAAAAATCAAACATTATGGCAACAACGAAGCTCCTTTGTTTCAAAAGTTTCAAGTTGAAGGACAGTTGGATAAACTGCATGATGCCAATGCACAGTTGGAATCCGGCGGCTATTTGGTAATTAACCCAACCGAAGCACTTGTTTCGATTGATGTTAACTCAGGTCGTGCTACCAAAGAAAAAGATTTGGAAGAAACAGCCTTGAAAACCAACTTGGAAGCCTGTGATGAAATTGCAAGACAGTTAAAGCTGCGCAATTTGGCCGGCTTGGTAGTTATTGACTTTATTGATATGGATGAACCGGCTAACAACCATGCTGTTGAAAAACGCATGAAAGAAGCTTTGAAAAAAGACCGTTCACGCATTCAGGTCGGCAAAATGAGTATGTTCGGACTGTTGGAATTGTCGCGCCAGCGCGTTCATTCGGCCTTTTGGGAAAGCAATTATCAGGTTTGTCCTTATTGCCACGGACGCGGAATTACACGCACTTTGGAATCAGCGGCAGTTTATATTTTGCGCATGGCCGAAGAAGAAGGCTGCAAAAATCGTTCAAGCAAGATTAGTATTTCCGTTCCCTCGGATGTGGCTGTTTATTTGTTGAATCACAAACGCAAAGCCTTGTGTGAGATTGAGACAAAATACAAAATGGATATTGTGGTTTGTGCCGATGACAGTGTCAAATGCGTTACCGACTACAAAATTGAACGCACAAAAGCTTGTGTAAAAGAAGAAAAACCTGTGGTTAATCTTCCGCCGACAATAGCCGAAGAAATTGAGGAAAAGCCAGTTGTTTCAAACGAAAAAACTGTTCCTGAAAACGAGGCTGTTGTTGAAGTAAAAGATGAAGAAAAAGTCGAAAACAAAGAACACTCCGAACAGTCTGATCGCCCTGAGCGTCGCGAAAGACGCGGCAGACGCGGCAGATTTGAACGCAGAGGCGGCAGAAGACGCAATAATTTCACCAATAACGAAGAGAAAAACGAAAAACCGAAACAATCTCAAGAACCGGTGATTTTGTATGACAGCCACGAGAGTGCACCCAAAGTTCAAGAAACTCCGGCTCCGGCAGAAGAAAAGAAAGAAAAATCTAATTGGTGGAAGAAACTGATTAAAGGATAAATATGTTGCATCTTAACAGATTTTTATCACAAGGACTGGCGGCGGCATTTTTGCTGCTGCCGTTCTTTTTTGGGAATAACGCTCAAGCAGAAGGGTTAAATCTGATAACCGATGAAGAAACCGAAATTTTATTGGAAAAAATCATCAAACCTTTGATGCAAAAGGCCGGACAAACTTATCATCGCAGCCATATTCACATTGTTAATGATAACAGCTTGAATGCCTTTGTGGCTGATGGCAACCATTTGTTTATTCACACCGGAACCTTAATAAAAGCTGGTAATGTGAATGAATTAGCCGGAGTGATTGCCCATGAAATCGGACATATCAAAGGCGGACATATCTTGCGGCAAAAACTGGAAATCAGAGAACTGAACAACTTATCATTATTGTCAGCCGCCCTAGCCGGTGCCGCCGGAGTTTTGAGCGGCAGAGCCGATGCGGCTTTTGCCATTATGCTGGGCGGGCAAAGCTCAGCTTTGAACAAATTTGTACATTATCGGGCCAATGAAGAACGCGCGGCTGATGAAACTGCGGTCAAACTGCTTAAAGCCAGCGGACAATCACCTCAAGGTATTTTGAATTTTATGAAAAAAATTGCCAAACAAAATCAGATGAGCGGAAGAGAAGAAACGCCATATTTCCGCACTCACCCGCTGACACCGGAGCGTATTGCCTTTTTTGAAAAAGCTTCTGAAAACAGCAATTTGCCGACGACCTCAAAATATGACGGAGATTTCAAACGCGCACAAATAAAGTTGAAAGCTTATTTAAATGACCCCAAAGCAATGATTAACGAGTTAAAAAAATGTGCGGATAAAACCGATTGTCAATATGGCTTAGCTATTGCTTATTTTAGAGATTTGCAATTTAGACAGGCTTTTGCTTTGGCGGATAAATTGGTAGTTCAAGAGCCGAATAATCCTTATTTTTATGAGATTAAAGGGCAAATGGAAATGGAAAACGGACAAGTTAAAAAAGCCAAAAACTCATACGCTCAAGCTTATGGTTTGGCTCCGCAGGTCAATGACATAAAATTCGGTTATGCCTTTGCTTTGTTGGAAGACAATCCTGATGCCCAAACCGCTCAAAAAGCTATTGAACTCCTAAATACCATAACCTTAAAAGAAAAAAACAATTTTAGAGCTTGGACGATGTTGGCAAAAGCTTATGGAACTAAAGGCGATATGGCGCGAGCCAACTGGGCGGCGGCAGAAAGTTTGATGATAATCGGTGATTTTGAAGCCGCCGAACGCAAACTGAAAGAAGCCGAAAAGCTCTCCCCTGCTTCGCAGTTAAAAATCAAAATTGATGACTTAAAAGAGCGGATTAAACAGGAAAAGAAGAAAGCACTATAAAAAGAAGCTGAGAAAAAGATTGCATTTTCTTATATATTTTATATAATGCAATGTAATTGAGATTATTATGTTTAACCTATATATATTAAATTATGGAAACAGAAGAGAAAAATAAGCCGAAAAAAGTCGAGTTTATAGAAAAAGTCAAAAAGGTACCCTACATTTGTGTAGTACCAGCGGGTGGGCTCCGTGCTACAAAATGTTATCCTGATGCTCGTACTTTTTTTGCAAGGGGGCAGAAAGTCGGGTATTCCCTGAGAGAACGAACCTTGCTTGTACCATATAGCAGTGATACAAAAAAAGCAATAGAAGGATTGGTGGCAAGCGGTTGGTTTGAATTCTCACAAGAGATTTTGGAGAGGTATGGAATAACTGAATCTCCCAAAAATGATAAAAGCATTACTGAGAGTTGAGTCAGTAATGCTTTTTTGTTTGAAGTTCAGCTAATCAGCGGAACTTGTTTTTGCTTTAGGATTTCGTTGAAATGTCCATCACCCATTTCGGCGAAAAGATTGGCCGTAAATCGCAAAGAGCGATGATACATTTTGGTTATTTCTCTGGCCAAATCATCGCGACTGCGCCAGTTGTTAATCAGGCAAGGATTGAGGTTTTCAAAAATCTCCTCAACATCGTTTTTGCATAATGTCAACTTCGTTGCCAAATCATAAGCTTGACGCTGAAACAGCTTAAGAAGCGGGGCAACATCTTCGGCAGATCTACCTATTAACGGACTATCATCGGAAGAATTGGGATCTTTGCACCACTTAATCCAATCTTCGGCTATCATGTAGGCGTACATGACATCAGAGATGTTCATCGGCAACATCTTGAATATAACCATAGTCAAAATGTTGTTCACCTCACAAGCATCACTGCTGTGATGCACAGTAACCAGCATAATTTTGGTTTGTGTGTTCATAAAATTTGGTATTAAATTGTTTGTAAAATAATTGATTTTGCCGACAGCTTATCATTTAGGATAAATTTTGTC
Organism: uncultured Pseudomonadota bacterium; assembly: GCA_902763535.1. Classification (GTDB taxonomy): domain Bacteria; phylum Pseudomonadota; class Alphaproteobacteria; order RF32; family CAG-239; genus CAZU01. The sequence goes on from CACWSG010000008.1 coordinate 21,476, forward strand.
AATATTTTTTGAGACAAAAAAATGATTGCATTTCTTTGTATATTTTACTATAATGCGATGCAATTGAAATTATTATGTTTAACCTATATATATTAAAATTATGATGAAAATTACAACAATGGTTGTGCCTAAGGGGTATTATGGTGTAAGGATAGTAAAAATGGTGCCTTACATTTGTACAGTACCCGGTGGCGGGGTTCGTGCTATTGAGTGTTACCCGGATGCTCAAACTTATATTGTGGGTGGCAAGCATGTCGGGTATTCCCAAAGCAAACAAACTTTGCTTGTCACAATTGGTTGTCCGCCGACACGAGCAATAAGGTCATTTATAGCCATGGGGAATTTTATATTTGCACCGGAGATATTAAAGAAATACGGAATAGAATCTCCCCAAAATGATAAAAGCATTACTGAGAACTAAATCAGTAATGCTTTTTTTTATTTCTGAAGCTCATTGGATTATTTATATTTATTACGATGCTAAGAGAAACTCCGTTATGGTTGACACCATAACTGTCAATGCCGCCAACACCTGTTTGGTAGCCTAACGGCGAGATATTTTTAGGATAGATATCCATTGTTTTGTTCCTTCGTTATATTTTATCAATACTGGTATTTTTTCAATTTGTTAATTACTATTTTCCATAACAGTTTTGATAATAAAAAATGTTACCTTATGATAATATAACAAAACTAAAAGTTCCATAATCAACCATGGAAGCAAGATGTATTTTATCCTTAAAAATTATCTTTCGTGCATTCAAACCACTTTCGTTTGAGAATATATCTCAAAAATAATGGATACCCGACTACAAAACAAAAATCAAACAAGAACAGAACCGGAAAAAGGGGGTCAAATTTATGAAATACCAAAATAATCATCAAACCACATAAAACAAATACACAAATAACATCAGTTATTGCTTCTAATGATAATTCTTTTATTCTTTTTATTGTCTTCTCTTTTTTCATATTCTGTTCTTTTGTTGTGTTTTTTATCTATGAAGCTTGCAATATTTCATTTGGATAACATATTATAATCACAAACAATACTAATATTTCTAAAAACAATATAGGTAATAATATATATTTTATCTGTAACAATTTATCTTTGCAACATTCAAACCATTTCTTTTTTAATACATATTGTAAAAACAACGGATATCCAGCTATAAGACACAAATCCAAAAGGAACAAAATAGGAAAAAAAGGTGCCATAAAATGTATTTCTACCAGCGCAACAATTCCAAATGCAACTAACACACTAAGTACAAAATCAATTCCTTTATAAAAAAGAGTCTTTATGATTCCATTTGTGGCCTTTTTTTCCATATTTTGTTCCTTTTTTATATATTATCTTTCATTTTCATCAACATAATATATGTTTTTTAGCTTATCTGCAACAGAATTAATCCCTTGTTTGATAAATTTGCGCCCAACGACACTACCTCCACGTGTATATGGAATTTTATCTATTGGTAATCCTGCAATATTAGCAATTCCGTTTACTGCTAAATTGGTAGCAAAATCATTCCAATTTTCGGCATATCCGGCAGAAGCATTTAAGGTATCTGTGGCCGCATTTAAGGCTTTATTGGCAAAAGTGCTATCTTTTACCAAATGCATCGGAGTGGTCATTGCACCGGCAAATTCACCGACACCATAAGCCCATGGGTGCTGCTGACTTAAATTATTTTGGAGCTGACGGACAGCGTCTCTTGCTCCTTTATAATCAACTCCAAATGCCGTTGCCGCTCCACCCATTGCCTCATCAAAATTGCCTAATGAGGCTCCGGTGGCATAACCGACAACTCCGGCTTCAGTTGCATCGGCAAAGTTGTTTCCAAGCTGTTTAACAGTATCCCAAGCACTTGGGGCTGGTTGCTGTTGAGCTTGTTGTTGCGGTGTTGCTGTCGCCACCGGTATCGGGGTTGTGTTATTTTGCATATTCTCAATATTCGCCGCAATATTGGAGTTGCCAAAGCCATAGTTGTTGGCAGGATTGCCCCAAAAGTTAGTACCGTATTGCGGATAATTTGATGTGATGCCTTGAGCATTATATTGCTTTATCAAATCTTGTTCACGCTTTGAGCGTGCCATTTGATAAGCAATTTCATCTTGATTGGTAAATCCGTTATGATTAACGCCATAACTGTCAATGCCGCCAACACCGGTTTGGTAACCTAACGGCGAAATGTTTTGAGGATAGATATCCATTGTTTTGTTCCTTTCAATTTGGTTATAAAAAAAGAGCTTTGAAAATTTCAAAGCTCTTTGGGTTAAACATAAACAGGAACTCTTAATTCCTATTTATAGGATTTTCAAACTAAAACAGATGTTGCAAACAGCACGCCACAGACAATCATTACTCCTAATGATATTAAATATAACATTTTTTTGCTTATAAATCTCGCGCATATTGCCAAAATTATCAAAGGAAAAACAAATAACATCACGCCAATAAATGACGACCAACCGAGAGTCAAGTTCAAGACACCGTAATCACTGGCGGTTAGTATTAATAGATATATCCATTCGCAAATAGCTAAAAAAACTATTTCAGCTATTCGCCAATTCAAATTCGGATTAAACCCCAATATAGAACGGCGAATAGCATCAAATATAAAATACAAAGGAAACAATAGTATGTAAGAAAGGTAATATTCAATCTTAAAAGTACAAGGCTTGCCCTCCCATACCCACTGGTAAATATTTCCTATTTTCCATGTGTTATAATCGCAAATATCCCCATTTGGATTTGTTCCTAAACTAATAAGAAAAATTCCTATAGCTATAATTGATATTAAAACAAACCAACCCAAATATGCGACTATTTTGAAAATGTGATTAATATTATTGTTTCTTATAAGCATCTTACATCCTTATAACCATGGTTTTGTTTCAAATGCGGTTTTAACCCTTGCGCCGACATCATTTATTTGATTTGCTCCTGTTTCGTTCCACAAGGTGCCAATTCTATCCGGCGTTGGATTATCCAATGAGTTATACAATTGTTTAATCAAGAGCACTCCTAATTCAATATTTTGCTCAGGAATATATGTATCATATATATGCCCTTGAAAATTTCCCCAAGTTTTTCCTTGGATGTTCATTGGCATTTGGCTTCCGGAAATGTGAAAAATATCTCCTAAGTTATTAAATGGTCCTTTATGACCTGTTGCAGCTTCATTATACATTATTGCTCTCACAATATCTGAAGGAATATTATTTTGGTTGGAATATTTTTCAATAATAGGATTATATTTATTAATGTAATATTTTCCTAACCAATCCCAAGTATACCACGGCCAATTGTAATTTGCATTTGGATTATTTTCAATATGTAAATTTAATATTTGTCCATTTTTTAAAGCATTTATCCGTTGTGTTTTGTTCAAATAATTATCATTTGATACCTGTTGTTGCGGTATTGCTGTTGCCATCGGTATTGGGGTTGTGTTATTTTGCATATTCTCAATATTAGCAGAAATATTTGAATTTCCAAAACCATAGTTATTGGCAGGATTGCCCCAAAAGTTGATTGTGTATTGCGGATAGTTGGAAGTAATGCCTTGCGCATTATATTGCTTTATCAAATCTTGTTCACGCTTTGAGCGTGCCATTTGATAAGCAATCTCATCTTGATTGGTAAAACCGTTATGATTAACACCATAACTGTCGATGCCGCCAAAGCCCTGTTTGGTAGCCTAACGGCGAGATATTTTGAGGAAAGATATCCATTGTTTTGTTCCTTTCAATTTAGTTATAAAAAAAAGAGCTTTGAAGTTTTCAAAGCTCTTGGTTAAAAAAATATGGCGGAAAAGCAGGCATAAAAAAATCCCGCCATTTTCTAATACAATCTATTTTTACAAGTCTGTTCACTTAATCCTGCCGCCATACATCCTTGAATAAATTGATTATCACAAGGCTGACTGCTTTTTTCTACCAATAAAAAAAATGTGATACTAGCAATAATACCTATAAATATAAGTGATAAAACAACACTCAAAAAACAAAAAGTAATTGAGGATATTTTTTTTATAATCTCAATCATATGCTTATATGTAATCATAATATTTTTTCCTCTTTCTATTGAATTTTCATTCTGCAAGCTGTTTCACTTAATCCCGCCGCCATACATCCATTAATAAAAGATTCATCACAAGTTTCCACTTTATGCTTAATTGGCAAAAAAGCGATAAATCCAGCTATAACACCTATGACTACAAGAGAAAAAAAGAAAATTATACTTTTAGTCATCATCTTAATATTTTCTTTTAATATATTTTTGAATGAGTTCACTGCAATCTCCATTAGGATATTTTGAGCCTAACAACCGTCCTATCATGTTAGCATATTGATCTCCTATGCTACTGTCAAGAGTATTTGCCCCGGTTGTTCTATCATAAGTCTCACGAACATTTGATGCTAATTCTGCAACATCTGCTCCACCTTGTCCATATTGTGATGCATTACAATTCATAAAAGCATGTTTATATTTATCAGCCAATTTAACATTTTTAAGATTTATATAATTATTTAGCATATTAGGAACAGCTTTGATTGCTGATATTCCATAATCAAGCATATTTTGTTCTTGAGGCTGGTAATTTCCTTCATTTCTAACAACATTATCATAAACTTGCTTACCTTCCGCCGCTGTTGCCCAATATTTGGGCTGTACCGGTTGTTGCAGTATCGGGGTTGTTTGCGGCAAATTGGCAATATTAGCTTCAATATTGGAATTGCCAAAGCCATAGTTATTGGCAGGATTGCCCCAAAAGTTGGTTGTGTATTGCGGATAGTTTGATGTAATGCCTTGAGCGTTATATTGCTTTATCAAATCTTGTTCACGCTTTGAGCGAGCCATTTGATAAGCAATTTCATCTTGATTGGTAAAACCGTTATGATTAACACCATAACTGTCAATGCCGCCAACACCGGTTTGGTAGCCTAACGGCGAGATGTTTTTAGGATATATATCCATAGTTTGTTCCTTTCTTATTTTTGGTTATAAATTTATTTTTGACATAGCTCTAATTGCTGACGTAATTTGTTGATACGAGCTAACCACTCCCAAAATTCCGGCGCATTGATTTGCTCAATACTTTGCGCTACTTTTGCACCGGCTATCGGATAGGTTGGGCAATAGTTATAATTTTCCGCAGCGCATGAGCTTAAGTAAATCATGCTTAGAAGCATGAGGGGCACTTTGTATTTGATTTTGTTTGGTTTGAACATATTTGATTACCTCGACTTGTTTTTCTACTACTTGTATTTTGGCCTGCGAATAGCCTAGATAATAGGCAAACAGCAGACATACGGCATAAACTAATATTTTAATTTTCATAAATTTTGCTCCAATAAAAGAACGAAAGATTGAGCCGCTGAATAAGCGTATTGCGGTGAACGCCACAGCATGACACCCACCGCAATAACTGCTAAAATCCAAACAGCGATTTTAAGATACCTCATAGCTTAAATACCCCGTGGCGTATAACTTCGGCAACGCGCTCGGCACGACGACCGGTAATTTTGGCATAACGACTGTTTAAGCATTCATCTGCCGCTTGTTCATAGTTGCCGCAAGCAATGGCTGCAAGCATTTTTTGAAACTTTAGCAAACCGACAATACCTAAATTAAACGCCATATCAATCAAGGCATATTGACGTTCTTCATCTAACTCTTTAAAAAAAGGAAGATATTTTTTTAAATTGCGATAAACCGATTTGATGTCATTGCGCAACAAATATATTGCTGCTTCTTTGGTTATGCCATGACGCCAATCGCCCACAATTTTTTCTTCTTCCGGAGTTAAAGGATTGTCATCCAAATTACGCCCTACCCCGATGGTAAGTTTGCCTTTTGTACAACGATAGGGCTGCAAACGCAGCCCTTCGTGAAGTTTTAATCTTTGAGAAACAGTATATAAATCTATCATTGCCGTTTCCTCTTTTTTTTGATTGGTTTACGCAATGATTTTATTGTCTGATATGCTCGGGCGGCAACATACACAAGAGTACAAATACTGATGGCTAATGTTATCATCTGATTGCAAATTTGAGCATAATCAAGAGCGCAAGCAAAAGCGGCCGAACCCACAACCTTAGTGTCTTGAAGTAATTCACTGTTCATCATCACTAATCACCTCCTTCCATTTATCAAAACTTTTGGGTTCTTTTTCCCACCAATTTTCTTGCGCGGTGTAATCCCTTAAATATTGCCGGTAGGCTTTATATTCCTCACGCTCAACATCAAGAATAGGAAAATCTATCAGCATATAGATGTCGGTTGCTTGCAGATAGGAATTACGAGTGGCACGAACAGACTTCTGCTTATTCTCTAGGTTAGCCTGTTCTTGCTCCTCAGCGGTCATACCCCAAGCTTCTAAGCTATCAGCAACCTCTTTGATTTCATAGCCTTTTTGATGATTATTCTCGACTATAAAGTCAGCTCGTTGCTTAGAGCTATAAGGTTTATTTAATTTAGCTTTAATTTCCATTAGTTTTCTCCTTAACTTATATATCCACAAGCTTGCCAATAATATCCGGCGCAATAAGAACTGCCTGCTATACTAAGGTATAATGTTGTTGTAGTATTTGGTGATGATATTGAAAAACTATCACCCATCCATCCCCATTCCACACCACCACTAGTAGGCGCACCTCCGTGAATCGTCTTTTGAATTTGATAATTTGTATCTACAAAAGGCTTAAGCAATGTCACAGCATAATTATTATTACTGGTTGAGGGCGCCACAATAAAGCCACCTTGTTCACACCAACCATCAGAATAAACTCGATACCAACTTGTGCCATTGACATAAGTTTCAACTATACTGTGAGCTTTCAAATCAGCTATATCTGTTAAAGCCTGCCCTGCGGCAATAATATTGGCATCTTGCACAGTTTCACCGACATAAAAGTAAAGATACATCTGTGTTGCCCGCTCTTGAACAGGTGCGTTGTCTTGATAGGTTGGTGAAGATAGAGATGCGTCAAAATCAACTCCACAGTTTACTTGGGAACCGGCGGTAGTAGCTTTACTTTGAATAGAAGTGTAATTATTAAAAAATGCTCCTTCTCCATTCATTGCCCAACTATAAGACTGTTGATTTACTGCACCATTATGAACTTTACCTCTAATATTTGGCAGGCTCTCAGGCACATAATTTCCAACATTATCTCTTAAACCGCTAAATCCAAATTTAGTTCGCGGCAACTTAAACCGTTGATTTGCTATGTCTAGGATATAATACCAAGCCACTCCGGTTGTGGTGAAAATATCATTGACGATTGTCTCTTGGTCTGCCAAGCAGATTTTGTGACCATCTGCTGCCCGATAAAATGTTACTGTATGATTACCGATATTCTCTGTTTCTGCAGTGATGCCTGCAATATCAGCCACTAAATGTTCATAAGCACTGACATAAACTACCCCTGAAGCCCAAGAGAAAGTATCAGCTCTCAACCAAGAAGTGTTATTTAATATTTGGTCAGAAAATCGAAAATCAAAAAGAGAAAAAGGATTGTTTATCTTTTGCCCTTCGACATCTCCTGCAATTAACTCATCTCCAATATATAAAGCCATTATGAAATCCTCCGATAAATGTTGACAAGGTAGGCATCAGGTTGAACAGGTGCGTTGTCTTGGTAGGCGGATGAACTGCGGGAAGCATCTATTTTCCAGTTTGTTGTTGCTATGCCACCTGTTGCCAAAAGAGTGGCTGTTTTTGAATACTCACTTGTAGTGCAACAGTTATTAGGAGATTCATCCGCTAATGCAGTCCAATAATTAGTAGGTGCATAACCAGTAATATTCGGCAAGCTCTCATTCAATGTTGTGCCTACGACACCTCTTGTGCCTGCTCCTTGCAAAACTCTATCCTGCCCTACCAAAACCCAAGTAGAGCCTGCTATCAAAGTTGATAACGGACAGCTTGAGTTAGTTGTGATATAGATTGAGCCAATAGGATAAATAACATCCAAAAGACTTACACTCAAACCACCATCAGTATAGTATCTGGTGTTTGCATCGTGTGTGGCAAGAGCATCATATTCGGCTTGCGTTCCATGCCATACTTTCAAAGCATTTGCCGGATTGTTTTGGTCGATGATACCAATAGCCTGCAAAGCGTTTGCGGTGTTTTTACTGATAGACTTATTGTCAGGGGTAACGCTGGCTTCTGCCCAACTGGCGGTTGTGCCGTTGGTGGTCAAAAACTTACCGCCTTGTCCGGTCTGATTGGGCAAAGCATCAATATCGACATTACCTGAGCCGACTAATGAATTGCCGTTTACAGTTTTAATATTTGTGCCGGAAACCAGTTTTTCCTGAAATGCGGCATCGGCGGCGGCAATGGTATAATACGGTCCCTCTTCGCCAATCAATACCCAAGCGCCCACACCGCCGGTTATAACCCAACGATAATAAGTGGTTTCATTATTATGCGTTTCATCTTGCAAAACTTTAATAATATTGTTGTTTTGCAAAGTTGAAGTGTCATAAGCCTGAAGCTCGGCATAAGTTCCGACAATATCGCTGACATCAGAAGCGGCAGACAACGCGTCAATTTGGGTTTGTAATGCCGTATCGGCAGTGTCAACATAAGACTTATCAGTCAACTGATTGTTGCCGGTTGCCGTAGAGGGAATTTTGCCCTCGATTGAGCTTACGCGTGAAGTCAAACCGCTAAGCTCAGATGATGCCTGTTCTGCCCAATACTTGGCAGAATTGCCCAAAGGCTCGGTCGGCTCGCCGATGGCATATTGCTTGGCAAGTGCCGCGCTTGCATCAACTTCCGCCTGTTTTTCTGCCGCATTTTCGTTAAATTCGAGAGTTTTATCGGCGGCATTGTCGTTAAAATCAGTAATCTTATCAGTTGCGTTGCTGTTAAAGGCTGCGGTTTTGTCTGTGGCATTTTGATTAAAACTTAAAGTTTTGTCAGCAGCATTCGAATTAAAAACTTCCACACCGCTGACAACTGTTGCCTTAATTTCATTTTCGCCGGATTTGATATAGTTAATCGCCTGACCGACATCGATTTTAGCCACTTCACCGATCACCGCATTATAGTTTTCGGTGTCGATTATTACGTTAAAATTGCTTTCCTGCATTTTATGCCCCCGTGGTTACCTGCTCGGTTATCCTAAAAGTGCCGATTTGATTAACATCAGCCGGAAAAATAGTGTTAACCGAACCATCAGCCGTGGTGATTTGAATATCGGTGTTATAATCGCCAACCGGAATACTCGTTTGGGTTGGGGTAAACAACAAAGCTATTTTGCCGTTTTTTACATCCACATCCGTTCCGCTGAGGGTAAACATCAGGTTATTATTTTCATCTCTTACCTGCATTAACATCTCAGCGCCGGTCAAATCCACCGGTTGACATTTGTTTTTGATTTGAAAATTCATGGCAAAGCTGTCGCCTTGTCTGATTTCGATTAAATTATTGATAACTTTTCCGCTCATGATTTTATACCTTTGCTCTGATAAAATAGTTAACTGCTTGGTTAATCGGGGTTACATGTGATGATGCGCCATAAACAGAACTGGAACGCGAAGCATCAAAACTTGTGTTCCAACATCCGGCGGTTGAACCGGCCGAATATGGGGTTGACGGTTGATTAGCAACCGCAAAAGCACCATCTATTGTACCGCGAACAAACATACCGACATGACCGGTGATATTGGGCAATCCCTCAGCTTGAGTAGTTGCCATATCAGCAGCAGAATCACCACCCAACCCGCGCAAAAACTTGCCGCGATAATCCGGCAAATTAAAAGTAGTTGAGCCATCACCGGCACCGAAATTTTCACCCAGCAAAGCAAACAAATCAGCATAAGTCGTGCGGCTTACTGCCTGTCCGTTACACAACAACCAGTTACCATGATTGGCGGTTTGCAATGATGTTTTAATATCACCGACAAATACACTTGCCGAAGTTGCAGCTTCGTCAATTGCTGTTTGCAGGGTTGTCTGCACACTATTGAGCTGACCTTTTGTTGCCACATCATGTACAGCCTGTCCTTCGGCAACATTTTTAATTTGGAAACCGCCCATGTGCAAATTTCCATTCATGGCAACCTGACCATTACGCAATAAACATTGGCTCAGTCCATCAGCAAAATTGTCATCTTCTTCATCGTGACGATCGGACATAATATCAATATCATTAATGCGATCATCTTCCCAATTGTGTAAACGGGAAAATACTCCTTCACTGTCAAAAGGCATTTTATTTCTCCTTTGTTTTACAAGCTAATTGATAATTCACTTTTAAGAAACCATCTTCTCCTTCAAAAACAGCCTCAGGTACCACTTTTTGAACTTCTTGCGCCAAAAGACCGATTTGGAAAGTTGTGCTGCCTTTGAAATTGAAGCAATAAACCGTCAATCCGTTATCTAATTTTCCAACCGGTGTAAGATTTTCTTTCAATCTGGCATCTGAAGCCATAAATGCACTGGCGGCTGAGCTGGCGGCCGAATTTAAAAAATCATTGCCGGCCTGATATTGAGCAGCTGAATTATATGCTTTGTTTTGAGCAATACGACTGTCTGCCTGATGCTGTATATCATATTGATTCATCGCATTGGCATAGCCGGAAATCGAATTTTGTAAGGCCGCTAAAAGCTGATTGATATAATTGCTTTGTGCCGCATTACCAAAAGAAGCCGCATTAATTTGATCTTGCAAGCTCTGTGAATAAGCATTTTGTCCGTTAAGTACCGACTGATATGCCGCCTGATTCAAAGCATTATTTTGATTGTTTTGCAAATCATTCATCGCTCTTTGATAAGCTTCGGAACCGACTGCCAATCCTTGGTTGGCAAGACGCGCTTGCAAATCATCGGTTTGGTTGGCAAAAGTCGGCTGCATCAAATTGGCATAAGAATTGTATGTTGCCTGTTCTGCTCTTTGTCTGGCACCATCCGAGGCTGCAACGCTAAAATTATAATTTCCCATGTTGGGCAAATTTTGTGAAGCATTGGCCGCATAAGATGTCAAATTGTTTAAAGTATTATCATAGTTGGTTGTGTTATAGTTTTTGAGATAATTTAAAATATTGCTCTCCGAACCATAAACACTGGTGGAAGCTCCGCCTGCTCCCAAGGCTTTTCCTATTGCTTTACTCATTTGTTTTTTCCTTTCCATAAATTTTCAGATTGTAATATTCCATAGATATAGCTGTCAGCGCCGGAATCATCATATGCTCTTAAAACTCCTTCGCGTTTGAATCCCAGATGCTCAATCAATTTTAAGCATGAGATATTATCGCACCGCACCAATATGCTGATGCGACGAACCTTATAAACATCAAAGGCCAGCCCGAAGATTGCTTGAAGAATTCTTTTACAGCACCACCGCTTATCCGTGGTATAAATTGTCCACCACAAATCGCGTCCTTCACGAATATTGTGATAGATTAAACCGCCGATTAATTGTGATCCGATTGCAAAACCAAAAGCCTGCCCGTCGGATATGGCATCGGCATCATAGCCCAGCTTGAGACAAACCCAGCGAGCTATATTGCGTCCGTAATCATAGATAATTCTACATGATTCCTGAGGCTTGTTCATAGCGCACCCCCGTATCATACCACTCAACCAAATTGCCGCGTGTGCGCGTTTTAAACACAATACTAATCTTGTAACCGGTAGCAGAATTGGCAATCCAGTTAGAGCGAATTATGCTGCGTGAAGTTTGCCATTTGGTTTGTCCTTGCACGGCAGAGTTTGACCATTGGGCTTTATTCCATTTGGTAACTCCGCCAAAGCCCAAAGTTTCCGAAGTGTTTTGCAAACTGTGAATATAATCAACATCAGTATATATCACCAAAGCATATCTGCCGCTTGAAGCCGTACGCGGATTAAGCAACTGAATTTTTTTTAAAACATCAGTGCCTAAATTAGTATAGGCTTGGCGAATTTCACCGATAATTGAAATACCGTTGTCGGAATAGCCTTGATCAAACTGACAAACACCATAATCAGAACCAAAATATAATTTGTCCTGAAACAGACACCAACAATGTGCTTTAATGCCGGTGAAACGACACCATGCTCCGGTATTGAGATTGGCTATATGCTGTTCATAACCTTGACTTAGCGGTACATTAAATAAGGCATAACCACCACGAGTATAAATAACTCCTTGCCAACCATCTTTGTTTTTGCCGGATGATGAACGTTCCAAAACCAGTCCGCGAATCTTATCAGAAAAGGCATAAGTTGAAACACCGGCCTCGTTTAATGGCAAAACTTTGGATAGCGGCAAATAACCATCTTCGGTGATAATGATGATATCGCCTTGATACTGCAAAGTGCAACGGTAGCCAATCGGCGGTGAAATTTTGTAACTGCCTTTCAACGACCAACTGTCAGCTGAATTAGGATTAGTCCCATCATAAACAAGAACTTCGCCTTCCGATGTGATAAACACGGTTAAATCATCAATTCCTTGACCGCCGTCAACCGTCCAATTACACACAGCCATCAGATGACCGCCAAACCGCGCAATACTGCTTAGGTCAAAACAATTAAGATCACCGGAAATGTTGCCGGCTTGGGCAGAATACCACACTCGCAGAGTGTTTTTTTCCAAGGCCCAAAAAAATTGTTTAGAAACACCTCCGGCAATAATCTTGGACGGAGTTAGTTTGTCGTTACGAAATCCCCAATCGCTGAAAGTCTCGTTGTTTTCATCATCAAGATGATAAACTTTGGGAGTATCAATACCATTCATAAAATAAAGATAATCTTTGTATTGAACAGTTTGACAACGATCAGAATTGAAGGTCAGATTGTCATAAACACTGACATTTGATGCTGATGACAAATTATATGCCTGACCTGAAGATATGCCGATAAGCCGTTGTTTATCATCTTTTTTATAAGTTGCTAAGGTCAAAAAACGATGATTATTTTTATAATAATCTATATAACCTTTACGCAAAGCTATTTTGTTATCGAGCGGAATATAATTATCCATAACAATAGCATCTTCAGGCGGCATTACATTATAGGCATCACGGCAATTTAGTCCGCCGACCGGTGCGGCAATGGTATAGCTCAAAGATTTTCCGGTGCGATTAATGTATGACTTTAACATTTATTCGCACTCCCTTGTCCAACGGTTCAAGACAATAACAATCAAGCGGAATATCCTGAGATATTGACTGAGCAGAAAATTTCTTTTTCAATTCCGCTTCATACTCAGCATATTCTTCCGCATAATCAAGTCCTGAACGTTTCAACCAACGCCACAAAATTCCAAGCTTTACCAAATACTCATCAAAAATCGGAATATCATCGTCTGATTGAACAGATGATCTTTCTTCCAATGTTTTGGCGCGCAGACATATTGAATTGCTGCGATATTGAAAAACTATTCTCACCGGATAGTCGGGCAAATTGAGAAATTTAAGCTGATTGTTTTGCAACTTAAATTTTAACAACTCACCATCATCGCAAAAATATTTTGATTTCATCCAAGTTTGCGGATCTATCGAACCGATGACTTTTTCATGCATATCCTTGATATAAATGGTATTCGGCAACATAGAATAAAAATCATAGCAGATTTCTTCAATGGAATAATTTTTGCGATTAGGATCTGTTTGTAAAACAGCTTCCTTAATCAATTCAGGCCAATCACCATAGCGCAACAAGCTATCGAGTGTTGATTTGGCAACACTCAAAAATATGTTGTCAGACATGGAATTGGTGGCAAACAAACTGTCCGGACGTTTTACTGCTGCCAGATCAGCAACTTCTTGACATATATTTAAGATTGATTTCATTTTTTCTTTCTCCTGACAGAAGTTGTAATTTTGCTTTTTAAATCATCAAGCTCTGCCTTAAGTGAAGCTATCTTTTGCTCATAGCCATCTTTTAGCTGAGCAATTTCTTCGCTATTTTTAACCTGACGATTGTTCTCCAAAAAACACTGTGCGGTTTTTTGCTCTTTGGTCAAATTGAGATTGCGAACACGTTCTTCCGACAATGAAGCCAATGCCTCAAGAGTAAAAATTCCGTGATATTTACAACTTTCAATTTCGCTTAAAGAAAGAAAAGCAAAATTCTCTAACGGCGTTCCCGCCTTTGCTTGTTTTTTGGACAGCTGATAACGAGCATATTCAACCGGAAACCGCTCAATTTTTTCAGGAGTTGCCGGTTGATCAAAAACCTCGGTAGTGTTATCTTTGATTCTGATTTCGCAATAACAGACATCCTTAAATTCAGGAATACCATTATTATCAAGTTGTCCGGTTTTGACTGCTCGATCATAAAATCTGGCAGATACACCTTCGTCGAGATGATTTTTATTTTGCTCTATCAATTTTTGATAAGTATCAAAATCCATGTTAATTCTCCTATTATGACAAAGGACTGCTTTTTTTCATAAAGCAGCCCTTTGCCGATTAAATATTGCAATAACTAGCCGTTATTGGTTGCGTCACCTTCGCTTGAAGAATCATTATCATTTGATGCTGAACCCTCAGATGAAGCTGCGGGAACATTTATCAAAACACCTTGCAAAGCGGCATTTGACATGGTCATATTGCCGGCCCAACCGATAATGCGATACATTGCATCTTGGTTGACGGCAACACGGCTGCCATCAATAACTTTCATATTGCGGTCTTTATGAGGACGCAAAAAGAGGTAGTCTGTGTTTAAGAAATACATATGATTTTCCGGACAATAACCACCCTGTCCGCCATCAAACACCACATCAGCACCCTTAAAGCGCAAGTTATTAAATCCGGAATCAGCCAAATTGGGATTCAAGAAACGTTGACCATCCTGCAAAGCTGCTTCAAAGGTTGAGTAAAATGTGTTGTCGGCAACAATCAAATCAGGTTTGTCATGACCGCGTGAACAAGCCATGTAAAGGTTGTTCATTTTTTCCAAAATATTATCTTTGGAAACAGCATTGACACTCAAAGACTGGTTGCGCCAAAACTCATTGCCGGAAGTAGCACGATTGATGTTACCAACGGTACCGGTGGTCGGATCATCAGCAACCAACAATCTCAATCCGCCGATTGACTTGCCGCTGGATGCTGTGCCGTCGCCGTACATGGCATAAGCCAACTGGTTGGCCATACTTTTTTCAGCATTGTTAATGCGTTTTAGCAACAAGTCCATAACTTGAGCATGACTTGAGTTTTTCAACAAATCTTCACCGGAAATAGCTACCGGAACAGCTGCCAACTTGATGGCATATTCGGCAGCAGTGAACAATTGTTTGGGAGTGTAATTGATGGTATCATAACCGGAATACCAAACAACATCACCTTCACCATATTCCAATTCCTCCAAAATTTTGGAGCCGCCCAAAATCGGACGAACATTGTTTTTTTCCTGCAACTTGCGCAAAAGGGCGTTGTTTTTCGACATATTATCGGCCATTTTGGCAGTGCGGGATTCCAATGTCATGGTAAATACATCATTATAATTTGCATTAGGCATATTTATTTTTCCTTTCAAAAAAAATTAAAAACAATAAAATTAATCATCAATAAAGCCAAACTCGGCAAATCGATGTTCCAGTTCCTCACGCAGGCTCATGTTTTTGTAGTCAGGTTCGGCTTTGTCCGAAACGGCAAAAGACGCATCCTTGGCTTTCTGAGCTTCTTTGGTTTTGTTTTGCAGACTGGAATCAATATTGCGAGCAATCATTTTGGCTCTAGTGTTTTTGTTTAGCCAAACTGCCATATCATAAGCTTCTTCAAGACTGGCTGCCGATCGGTTTGCAAGGAGCTGATACATATCCTGAACCACATCTTGATAAAACGGATGTTTCGGCTGTCCGGCATCATCGCGGCTGTCAGCAAAATCTTGAATCTGCTTTTCGATAATTTTGGTTGACCAAATGTTGTAAGATGGCTGACCTTGGTTGTTTGCAGTGGCAACGGGCATTCCGACACCATAACTATCGGCCAACATCTTGATGGTGGCTTGCGGAGATGTGCGCAGCTGTTTTTCAACATCAACCAGCTTGTGCAACCAATCTTCCTGTGAAGCAACACCATATTTGCGCAACTCAGCCTCAATGGCGGCATAAGTATTCTCCAACCATTTGTACATGGCTATTTGAGAGCGCAAGTTACCAAATCCTTTGTCTATTTCTGCTTCACGCGCGCAAAGATAACGACGCCAATTCAGCGGCAATTCGGCAAAAGTTTCGGCAATCTCTTTGTCATACCCCGAAGGAGGTACTAAAAAATCCCCTTTGTCGTCAGACATCGGGGATTGATTTTCTGGTTCTAAATTATCTTTAGTCATTCCATATCCTTTTTTTGTATTGTTGAAGTAAATCAACGAAAATTTCTTCGCGTTGATGTTTTTCTTGAAGCATTCGAACATTCTGCAAATATTCATCAGAATAGTCAGATGCTGCGGCCAAATCATTGGCCTTCAGGAAGCAATCGATATCCGCAACAGATGAGGCGATGCTTCCATCCGGAAGGACTACTTCCTCCGAAAAATTTTTTGAAAAATAGGTCATTGGTTGTTACTCGATTTGATATTTTTATTTTGATATTTGAGCAATAACTCCATACGCTTGATGTCGTTTTGCTCTTTTTTCAGTGATATTTCGGCTAAATCTTTTTGTTTTTGCGACTGCACTAATTGCTGTTGCAAATTAAATTCAGACTGCGGTGCATCAGGCTGATTAAACTCCTCGGCAATTTTATCAAAACAATGTTCCAATACACTGTCATATTGACGAGCATTGGGAAGAATTGCCACCAAAGAGGAAATCATTTGACGATACAAATCCAACAAAAGCGGTTGTTTGCTGACAACATCAAATGCCTGACTTATCAAAGTATGGATTGAATTAATTGCCATATTATTATTTTGCAAAGTTTGTTCTTCCGAGCCGGCAGTCTCACTGTCAACTCCCAAAATCATACCGCGCAAACGATCTTGTTTCAGCATTTCTACTGCGGCAATTGCCTCAGAAGTAGTGCGTTCATCAATCGGCAAAAATGACAATAATTTATCTTTAGAAAAATGTTCGCAAATAATTTCTGCTTTGATTTTAAAAATCTCAGCAATGAATCGCTGCATATCATTCTGACGATCTTGGTTGCGCAATGTGCCGAAATTAGTCTTTTTAACAACTGCGGTTGCTGTTTCATTAGAATTGGAAGAGCCACGCATTATATCGGAAACTCCGGTTATTTCATAAATGGCATTCACCAAATCCTGCCGTCTTAGAGCTAATGCTTGCAGGGCATTTATGTACTGTTCTATCGGCATAAAATCGACAATATTTTTGATTCCGCCGGCTGATTTGAGACGATCAAAATCAGAAACGCTAACCAAAGTTACTTCTTTATTTAAGATTGAAGCTAACTCAGGAAATGCATTATCATAACAACCGGATACTTTGATTGCTTTCATAGTTTTTTCCATACGCGATGTAACGCCGTCAAGCTCATCAAGAAGCGGTTTTATTTGAATATAATCCGGAACCGGAATAATGCTGTCGTTAGTTGTGGTAGCAAATATCGGTTTCGGTATCGGATAAAAATTATCCAACGACAGTCCGCCCTCTACAACTTTTAGAAAATGATTGGGAAAGTGACGGCTCAAAAACAAGACGCGTTTTGATGACTTATCCCATACCTCATATACCTCAATTGTTTTGGAAGAAGATTGGGCATCGGCAAAATATCCTTTGGCAATATTTTCACCAAAAGCAGCTATTGCCGATGCAAAAGTCATATATTGTCTGATGGCAAACCATGTACAATCTTCCCAAATGCCGACTTTTTCCGAATCAGCAATAAAATTAAGCGGATCGAGATATTCCGTTCTGACCTGCTCATCAATTTTGATTTCAACAGGTTCTTGCGATTGATTGTTAACCAGTCCGAAACGCGGACGATAACGTTCGATTACCATACCGGAACCGGCCAATAAAAAATCATTGCGGGCATATTTTATCACACTGTCAAAATCAAATTGTTCTAAATCCCAAAGCAAGGCACGCTCTAAAATCATACAAGCATAATTCTGCGACTTGTCAGATGATTTTTCTTTGCGAGCAATATATGGTTTGGGTTGTTTGAAATATAAAAACGGTTTTAAGGTTTCAATTGAAGACCAAAAAATATTTTGTTTATCATTCTTGATGTCGCCGCGATAATACTGGCGAATTTTTTTGATTGTCTCATGATAATCATGATAATGTTGCTCGGCTTTGGCAATTTTGGCCAGCCAATTTTTAACCTCATTTTCTTCTTTATATTCTAAATTATCATTCATTTTCAAATACTCCTAAAATTGAATTTTCTCTTAAAACGACCACATCTTTTTGGTGAGAAGGCAACTCATCAAAAACATGGAACAAAATTTTGTCGCCCGGTTTTACCGAATTTACTCTTTCACCAACGCTCTCAACCCAACCGATGACACGAGGGTTTTGCGGGCTGTCAATAATCAGATGAGAGTTTTTTTCCTGTGGTTCAAGCCGAACAAAAATACGGTCGGCAATAGCTTTAATCATGGTTATATCCTTTCTTTTTACAGATATGAAAAAAGCGCATCTCTAAAAACAAGAAGCGCTTTAAAGTTTTACCATTTTCCGTTGTTGCAATCGGAAAACAAAGATTCAATACTATCCGGAGGACGCGGCGGAGATTGCTCGACGACCGGTTCGGCAAAGGTCAACACAAAAGCATCGGCCAAGTCAGGTGATCTACCCAAACGCTTTTTTACTTCGTCTTTGCTTTCCAACAAAAGACGACCTTTACTGTCATAAGATTTGTTGACTGAACATAATTCATCTAACAATTTTTCATCTTTAGGCAATTGGACCGCCAAATCCGATGACAACCAGTCTCGAGCATTATCCCACATTTCAGCACGACGATTATAATAACGATCATCAGCAATTGCTTTTGAACCGAAATTGATTGCTCTTATCAAACGGCGATGTCCGCGCGATACCAAAATGTCATACACTCCGGCACCAACCCCTCCGGCATCAAGAAAAATTTTTGCCGGTCGATAGTCGCGGATAATACTTTGACAATAATCGGCAATGCTCACAACATCATAATGCTCTAAAGTTATAAACTTGTGACAACAACGCCCTTGCCGCAAACAAAATACCGTACGATCATCCCCGAAACGGGCAATATCAAGACCGACTATCAAAGGTGAATGCGAAATAATGTTTTTAGGCTCAAAAGCCGCACGCACTATCGATGGTGAAATTAATTTGTTGTTGCCGGACTTAACCGGTTGACCAAGCCAAATATGCAGATAGTCATCGTAATTTTGCTTTTGGCATTGTTCTGCCTGCAATTTCAATTCTTGCGGACAGAAGGGATTATCATAATAATTGACTTTTACTACCAAAGTTCGCTCGTCAGGGTGAGCCGCCAAAAGCTGCCACAAAGGATCGTTTTCTTCTTCACGATTCATCGAAATCCAAATTTCCGAACCGTCTTTGCGAATGGTCGGCGCCAAAATATCCCATGACTTTTTGGAAATACTTTGCCCTTCTTCAATCCATGCAATATCAACTCCTTCCAAAGATTTTATTTTTTGAATATCCGAATCTCGCAAACCCTTAAAAATAAATTCAGTACCGGTAATGCGATTGATAATTTTGTTTTCTTTAATTGCATAATCTTTGAGGTGATAAAATGCTATGCGTTCGCAAAGCAGACGATAAACCGAATCTTTTATGCTGTCTTGAACCTCCCTCAGACAGGCTATGAGCAGTTTTTGCATACGCCCCTTTATCAAAAGGCTGTCGGCAAAGGCATAAGATTTGCCGCCACCGCGTCCACCATAATAAAATTTTATGCGATAGTCTGATGTCAACAACGGAGCAAAAACCTCGGCAATACTTGCAGTTATGGTATCATTCTTCATTTTTAGATTTTCCTTATTTGGCAACAAACTCAACTAAAATTTTTTTCAACTCATCATTCAGGGATGCATCGGAACTTTCTTGCCACTGCGCCGGAAAATTATTCTTCAATATAAAATCGGCTTTGTGCAAACGCACACACTGGTCAACCAGATAAGCCTCACATTTTTTCTTGGCACGGCGAATAAGCTCGGCAAACTCAGGGCGTTGCTGATAAGATTCCAAATCATCTTGGGATATGCCCAAATAATCACAAAGACCGGTAAGATGGAGCGGTGCTTGCTCAGCAACTTCCACAATCTCGCCTTTTTTGGTACTGAATACTTCAGTCTTGTAATTAGCTCGTTCATTGAAATATTGTTCAATTTTGCGTTCCATATCAGATACGCACGAGTAAGTAACCGGAGAAGCCAAGCCCATCGGTGAAATTCCTTTGCTTAAAAAATGGAGAGTAGAGATAAAAAAAGGTGAGGAAGTTTTTTCTTGACCCACTTTCTCACCATACTGATATTTATTGCACCAGCCGACGGCAAAGTCAATAGATGCAAATTAAAAAAATTTTTCTACCACCACATAAAAATTCTGCCAATGATAGGAATTTCAAGGGCTATGCTAAAAATTATATGTGTGGATAAATATCCGCATCGAATCATATTTATCAGGTTCAAAAATAAAAAAAGTAAAACATAAAATTGAATAAAATCCATTGGTTAGTCCTTTCTTATAGCAATTAAAAAGTTATATATTATAAAAAAATCCATTTGTAAAGTATTATTTACTATTTTTTATTTATTATCAATTTTTAGTTGTAATAATCGATCAAGACCACGACATAAATCGATTCGGTATAGGTAATTAAGATAAGCCTGTTGGCGTTCACTCAAGTCTTGCGATATGACCGGTAATTTTTCTTCCAAACAAATACAACGAACAATTCCCCAAAATTCAGCAGGAACAGCTCGCAAGCACTGACGATAGTAATTAACAGCATCGCTGTATAAGTGCGATTCTAATGAAATTGAGCTGTCTATTTTGTTGTTAAAAATATAACCGGAATGAAGATTAGCTCTTTTGATGATTTGATAGTTATACATAAGCTTTAAGGCAACTTGCAAACGAGATTTACTGTCGAATCGGGATCGTCGATATTCAAGCCAACCTTTTTCATAAAGTTGCTCAATTAATGTTTTATGCGGATTAATTTGGATATTAGTTTTGGATAATTTATTGTTATTTTTTTGTTGTTTTATCATTAGCGCTCCCTCCATCTTGTAAATATATTGTATTATTACAATACAGCAAATAAAATCGTCAATAAATAATTTGCAAAATGTGAAAACTTGTTTACAAAATTGTAAAATACCAATACAATTACCAAAAATTTACATGGAGGAACTTATGACCGATAGGCAACAAGATGTTCGCGATTTTTTGGACAAGGCTGTAAGAGACAAAGGTTTCAGCCTAAACTCTTTATCATTACAATTAGGCAAAAACCCCACTTATTTATTTCACTTTATTAAAAGACACTCTCCGCGCCGTCTTGACGAACAAACAAGAAAAAAGCTGGCTCAGATTTTGGAAGTTTCTGAACAGAAGTTATGTGATTATCCGATTGCCGGCGGGCTTATACAAGATAAACTCAGCACTCTTTCCGGACTGCTGGGAATCGGAAAAAATAAATCTGATATGATTGAAATTGATGTTTTGGATATGAATGGCATTAAAAAAGGTGAATTTAGCGAAATTATGAGCAATGTAATAGGTTTTCAAGCTTTATCACCGGAAATGATAAAATACTATGGATTTAACAATGTTGATGATATAAAAATTATCAGAAATAACGGAGATGCCATGGCGCCGACCATAAACAGTGATGATTTATTATGGTTGGATATTTCCTATAAAAAGCCGACAGCTGACGGAATTTATTTAATCAGCACCAACCAAAATGTATTGTTACGGCGAATCCAAATAAATCCCTTTGACAACTCTTTAGATTTGAGCGCTGACAATAAATCTTATAAATCATTTACAATAACGGCAAATGAACCGCTGAACATCTGCGGGAAAGTAATTATGATAACTCATAAAATGTAATTTTATAATAACTTATCCACAATTAATAATTTTGGATTGTGTGTACTTACTTTTTTATTGTAAATTTTATTGTATAAAAACAATAAGAGGTAAATATGACACAGCAACAGATAAATTCTATATTAAATGCTTTGTTTTGGGATTTTGAACAAAATAAATTTATAAATGACGGAGTTTGGCCTTATAAAGTAAATTTGATATTTGCTTTTGCAGATTATATCGAAACATTAAAAGAGGAAGATGTTATCCCTTTTGTCAGTGAAGACATCTTTTTGGATGTTGACCTAATCAAACAAAAAGCTCAACAAGGCATCAATTTATGGCTCAATGAAAACATGAAAACATTGATGATATAAAAAAACGCACCGCAGTTTGAGCCACGGTGCATTCTAAAGATGCTTAACGCTGACTTTTAAGCTTATTCCAGCCGGCAGATTTCTCAGCCTTTTCCTGCTTATTCTGTTCCCAACGTCTGAATGGTTCGTTTTTCTTTTTTAACAAAGCCTTTTGCTCATCAGTTTTTACCACACCTATCGGCAATAACTGTCTAAACAATGTCGGAGAAACAAAATCAATTTTATTTTTAACAAGCGGACGAATCAAGTTGTCAATCACGGTTGATGCAGGCTTGGCATTAAAGGCTGAAAGTTTTCCGCCATAAAATACGGCTACGGCATGACATGGTGATGACAAAAGCACATCGGTTGCATCAACCCCGCGCATAAAACGCAACATAATTTGCGGCTTAACCACACAATCTTCAACTTTGTCAAATAATATATGATCGGGATTACTAAACAATTCTCTTATTATTATCTCTCGCAACTTATCGTTAGCTATACCGCAAAAGCCGACAATTGCCATTCCGTCAAGGGTGTATCCGGTATAGTTCTCCGGCGGCATTGCTATTTGATAACAAAAAACCTGCTCGGCATTCATGATATTTTTTTGAGCAAACTCGCCGATTGCCGAAGAAATTCCTTCAAGCATTCCATCTTTTGCCGTATTGTCATTTTGAGCTGGGGCAGCGGCATTGTCATTGCTTGGTGCCGATGTGGGGGGAATATCGTTGTCAATATTTTCACTTAATGTGACAGCCCCTTGAGCAAATACCACAGATGGTGCAATCAGCAAAGACAACATTGTCATAAAGCGCAAAAAAATCATAATTCTATCTCCCCACAACAATAATGGCGTTATTATAGAGAAATATTACTAAATTTTCCAGCTAATTTGCTAAGATAATAACACGAAATCAATTTTTGTAACTATTACCTTTGTTATGCTTCATCATTGCGTCCGCAAATGATTTTTTGGCAGCATAAGTCATAAAAAGAGGTTCTTCCAACTGCAAAGCTCCCAGTGTCTGTTCCAACGCTTCAAAGCTTTGATATATTTTGCTCATCAAGGCAACATTGTCACTAACGACATCGTACAACATATTCTCTTTTGTTTGTTTTTGCATATTTATATCCTCTTACAACTGTTAGGAACATCTTTAATTTAAACAGCAAAAGACATGATAGCAAGATGTTAAATTTGGAATTTCAGAATCACAATTTTGGTATAATCAAAGGTTTTAGGAATGTCCCAAAGGAATAGTCAGATTTGTCTCATTGATACCCAAAGATGACAGTGCCATCGACCATTTATCTTCAACCTGCGCATGAAAAATTATTTCTTGTGTTGCCGGAGTGATCATCCACATATTTTGCGATATTTCTGCCTCCAGCTGTCCGGGAGCCCATCCGGCATAACCCAAAGCTATTAAAAAGCGTTCCGGTCCCATTCCTGTTGCAATATGTTGCAAAATATCCGGCGATGACGAAATTCTGATACCATCTCCCATACTCAAGCAAGATGAATCTTTATAACTGTCATCATGAATTATAAATCCTTTTTCGCGCTCTAAAGGACCTCCCTGAAATATCGGAATAATTTGGTTAGAGCTTTTACCGAATAAAAGATCAAAAGACAATTCGTTGAAACTGACATTGGTATATGGTTTATTGACAATGAATCCCATTGCTCCTTCTTCACTATGTGAGCACATATAAACCAAAGCCTTGGCAAAGCTTCCTTCCGTACCGGGCATGGCCGCCAAACATTTTCCACTAAGATTATGTATATTGATTTTATCCATTGCAGTTAAACCATTTTCATTTTATATTATGCATAACACTTTTATAATATAGGAATATAAAAATTAAAAATCAATTTGGTTTTGAAAAAAATGCGAAAAATAAACCTGATTTTATATACATTGTTTGTTTTTATGAACTGGTGCTCTTTGAGTTATGCTCAAGACAGCGGTGGGAAAATTATTCTCGATTTAAAAGACGATAACGAATATAATTATGATGACAGCCAATTTTGGCCCAATATTATGCGTACCGGATATAATTATATAAACGATGTTAAGCAATATAATGAGCAACTTGACGGTAACAACATTGAGAAAGATTTTACAGATGACATAACCGCAAAATATCCATCTTATACCAAAGAAGGTGCCGGTATTTGGCAAAAATATATCAGAAAAGGTGTTAAAACCGTACGCTTTTTTGACAACATAAAGAACCAAATTAAACAGTGGATTTTAGACTATCAACTTCCGATAGTAGCTGATGATAACCAGTATGAAATGGGAGAAAAGGAAGAATACATTGAAAGTGATACTCCTATTGTACGCACGAATTTTAAAAAAATAATAGCCTATTCAAAATCGGATAAAGATCAGCTGGCCATACAAGAAAAATATGCTAAAGAACATAACATGACGCGGCCGTCACAATTAATTACATGGTATCGTGAAAACATTATTCAAGGAAAATGGAAAAAAATTTGGCATAAAATATGGCATAATGTTGATTCAGTTGATGAAAACGATAACGAAGATAAAACAAAAGAAGATGATGATAAAAAACGAATAGCTGAACGCTTGAAGCCGAGTTATTCCATAATTATGAAAAAAAACGGCTTCGGTGATGATGGTAAATTTGAAGGCGTTGTAAATATCATACCCCCGACTAATCAGATTATTTTACTCAAAACATATAAAGATTATACCGGATTGCAAATTGATTTTGACAGGTCAGAAAATATTAAAGATGTCTCAATTCATTTTATGCCTCCGCAAGACATGAATACTAAAGACGGATATCAAGTTCTTTTTTACGGCAGTGAATTTGCAGTCTATTTTCAAGGTACAGTTCAAGACATAAATAAAGAAGTTGTTTTAAGACTGAACGGTTTTGCAACTGCTTGCCAAAATGACCGTTGTGAAAGACACCATAATTTTCTTGAGACCAAACTTATCCATAAAGAAAATCCGGAAAACACGAAGTATGATTATTATGTCAATATTGCAAAGATGAATACTCCGCATAATTCCAGCAAAGAAGCATTTAAAATAGACGGGTTGTTCAGTGAAATCAGACAAAACAAACAAAAAGGTATGAGGTTAGATTTTTCAGCTGATGACGGGGCTTATACAAAAATATTATTGATCGGCAAAAATGCTGATTATTTTGCCGCACCGCAAATCAGCCTGAAAAATGGTAAAACTGAAGCTTGGTTTAAATTACTGAAAAATGATTTTGATTATGAAGGACAAGATTTTACTTTTTGGCTGATAGATAAAAGCGGAAGACAATATTTGGCAACAGAAAAAGTTGAAATGCCGTCCGTCTTTGATCAAGATAGTTCATCATTTACGATAAGTGTTTTATTTTTTGCAATACTGGGCGGATTATTGTTAAATTTTATGCCTTGTGTTTTTCCGGTGTTATCACTAAAGTTGTTAGCTTTTACAAAATTCGGAGGCTTGAAAAAATCAAATATCAGAAGCAACTTTATGTGCAACAGTTTAGGTATATTAACTGCTTTTCTCATGATGGCATTGTTGCTAAGCTCGCTTAAAATGCTTGGCATATCTATGGGCTGGGGCATACAATTTCAAAGTATTACTTTTTTGGCTGTGATGATATGGGTTATAACTTATTTTATGGCATATATCATGGGAATAGTCGGTTTGGCTGAGCAAAAACTGGTAGAAAAAGCCGCACAAACCACACCTAAAAACAAGTTAATATTTGAATTTATGAGCGGTGTTTTCATGGTTGTCCTCTCAACTCCCTGCACTGCGCCATATTTGGGAACAGCTTTGGGAATAGCCTTAGCCGGATCACCATGGCAAATAATTATAACGGTAACAGCTATCGGTTTGGGCTTGGCTTTGCCTTATATAATGATTGCTGTATTTCCGCAAATTGCTTTTTATATGCCGCGTCCGGGAAAATGGCTAAAGATAATTAACTTGGCAATGATCTTAATGCTGATTATTACAATGTTATGGCTGATAAGCCTGTTATCGTCCCAAATAGGCGGTGGTCAGCTTTGGCATTGGTCTTTATACATTATTGTGGCTCTACTAATGTGGACATATTTCCACTATTTGCAAATGGAAATTGATAAGTTAGCTAAAGGCGAAACTAAAGTAATTTTGCAAAAAAGATGTGCCAAGTGGAAATTGTTGCTGAGCATTGTTTTGGTTGTAATCAGCTTGATTGATGTCAGATGGCAAATTTCAAAACGCAATGTGGCAACCTCTCAGACAACTGTTTGGGCCATGACCATGAATACCATCAATGAATATGTTGATGACGGATACAAAGTTTTGGTAAAAATCGGAGCTGATTGGTGCTTAACCTGCAAATATAATGACAAGTTCATTCTTAATTCGGAATTTATTCAAGACAGCATAAAAAGCAACAATGTTATTGTGATGGATGTTGATTGGGCAAACTATAATGAACAAGTGTTGCAATTTATGCAAAAATTCGGACGCCAAGGTTTGCCATTTTATGTTCTGTTTTCACAAAAATTCAAAGATGGAATTGTGTTGCCGGAAATTCTTGATAAGTATGAATTTAACAATTTAATTAATATGTAAAAAAAAGCCCTGCATCACGATATTAATGCAGGGCTTTAACTTTTTAAATAAACCGCTATTGGTCGAGGAAGCTGCGTAATTTACGCGAGCGAGAAGGATGCTTTAATTTACGCAGAGCCTTAGCTTCAATTTGACGAATACGCTCACGAGTAACATTAAATTGCTGACCAACCTCTTCCAAAGTGTGATCTGTGTTCATACCAATACCGAAACGCATACGCAAAACACGCTCCTCTCGCGGAGTGAGACTTGATAAAATGCGAGTGCAGGTCTTTTTCAAATTGGTATGAATAGCTGAATCTAAGGGCTGTAAAGCACTCTCATCAGCAATAAAATCACCTAAAGACGAATCATCTTCATCACCAACCGGAGATTCCAAAGACACCGGCTCTTTGGCTATTTTCATAACCTTGCGAACCTTATCTAAAGGCATGGACAACCGCTTGGCCAATTCCTCCGGCACCGGCTCACGCCCCATCTCAGCCAACATTTGACGCGAGGTGCGTACCAACTTATTGATAGTTTCAATCATGTGAACCGGAATACGAATTGTACGAGCCTGATCAGCGATTGAACGAGTAATTGCCTGACGAATCCACCATGTGGCATAAGTTGAAAACTTATAGCCGCGACGGTATTCAAATTTATCAACCGCCTTCATCAAACCGATGTTACCTTCTTGAATCAAATCCAAAAATTGTAAACCGCGATTGGTGTATTTTTTGGCTATGGAAATAACCAGACGCAAGTTGGCTTCAATCATTTCTTTTTTGGCACGCTCAGCTTCACGCTCACCCTTTTTGATGGTGTCAACCATGCGGCGATATTCACTGATAGGAAGACCGCATTCTTTAGCCATTTCGGCAATATTGTCTCGAAGTTCGACTATCTCGGCACCATATTTGGCGGTAAATTCTTGCCAATGCTTGTCTTTAATTTTGGAAATTTGTTCCAACCAATTAGGATCAAGCTCGGCTGCCTGATAAACTTTTAAGAAATCATCGCGTTTAATCTTGCAGTTCATAGCATAACGCAACAATTTTCCTTCAAAGCCCATCAAGCGTTTATTCAATGAATTAAGCTGTTCTACCAACTGTTGAACTCGTGCGGTATTAAGATGAATTGAGCTCATCAATTCAACCAAATCTTTTTTAACCTCAAAATATTTCTTATCAACAGAAGAAGAAACTTTTTTACCGTTTATCAGGGCATTCAATCTTTGATTTTGAATCTTTTTCAAATCATCATAATAGCTGGATATGCGATTGAGAATTTCAAGAACAGGTTCTTTCAGGGCTTCTTCCATAGCGGTAATTGAAGCTGAGGTATGTCCGCCGGTTCCCTCTTCATCATCTTCTTCGCTGTTTTCGCCGTCTTCGCCTTCAGAAATATCATCGGAAACATCATCTTCCTCTTCCGGCTCGTCAACAGCATCATCAAGCTCAATATCATCACTCAGGTCGTCGTCCATTTCATCGAGATTTTCTTTCTCATCCAACTCTTGAGCAACCTTGTCCAAATCTTCTTCGGTTTCGGTCTCATCATCAACCATTTCCATGGCGCCGACATCATCACCATACATCATTTCCAAATCGACGATATCACGAAGCTGCATAACACCTTCCATCAATTCGTCGCGCCATCCGGCAATAGCATTAATGGTCATCGGGCTTTCGCAAAGACCGTCAATCATAACGGTTTTACCGGCTTCAATGCGTTTGGCAATGGCAATTTCACCTTCGCGCGACAATAACTCAACTGAGCCCATCTCACGCAAATACATTCTTACCGGATCATCACTGCGTCCAAGCTCTTTTTCATCAAAATTGCCGCTCTCGTCTTCGCTTTCCTCGTAGTCGCCATCATTGTATGATTCACCGTCAACATTCTCGGCATCGGATTCTGATATGATGCTGATACCCATGTCCGAAATCTCAGTCATGATATCTTCAATGTATTCGGAACTTTCACGTTCGGAAGGCAGAGCACGATTAAGCTCTTCCATGGTGATGAAACCACGAGATTTTCCTTTGTCTAACAGTCTTTTGACTGCACTGCCCAAAGAATCAATTAATGGCGCATCGCTACCAGCGGCGCCGTCAAAAACATCAGGATTATCTATATCTGACATCAAATTTCCTAAAAAAAAATCGATTTTTCTAAAGTTTAAACTGCTATTCTTTTAATAAAATTTGCTTTATTTGTCAAGATTATTTTTTCCGATTCGCGCTAATTAATTCAAGCTTAATCAAACTAAGGTTTTATTCATCACCCAACAGGGCATCTCGCTCCTTTTTCAAAGCCTCATAGCGGTTGAAATCTTCCTCATCAAAATTGCCGCTTTCCAATTTGGCTTTGGCTTCGCGTATGTCGTTTTCAATCTGTTTAAGTTGAACTTCCAGCGTGCGCTCATTGAGCATTGTACGCATTGCAGCAACATCAGGACACTGTTTTTTCAAGATATATGTATCAACCATTTTGCGCCAATCTTTAACTGGAGAAGCATCCAGAGCCTTTTCAATTTGTTTTTCATCGGTTATATCAGGATTGGCGCGCGCTGTTTGCAACAAAAAGTCATAAAAATTGCGCAACTTTTCATCCTTGATGGTGAATGAAAGCATTTTTTCTTCCCATTCTTCAATCAAACGAGGATAACAAACAAATGCCGAAACTACATATTTGGCAACCAAATCATCCAAATCTGTTTTGGTATGTGATCTGAAATGCTTGGTGGTTTTGGGTTTGCGATATTCACCGGAATTTTCAAATGTCTGACCGGCCAGTTCGGCATACACTTTAGCCTTCATCTCGCGCAAATAATAGGCTTTGACAGTTTCGTCTTTTATCAAAGCTATTTCGGCTTTGATTTCTTTTTCAATTAAGGCTTTTTGTTCGGGAGTATCGGTTGATTTTCCTTCTAATGTTTTGCGCCACAACAACTCTTTAAGCGGAACGGTTGAAGTAACGGTTTTAATAAATTCATCTTTACCCTTGGCTTTAAGAAATTCGTCAGGATCCATTTTATCAGGCAAAAAGGCATATTGCAGAGAATAGCCGGGTTTAAGCAACGGCAAAACACGATCAACCGAGCGCACTGCCGCTCTAATTCCGGCGGCATCACCATCAAAACAACAAATCGGCTCCGGCACCACCTTCCATGCTTCTTGGATTTGTTCCTCAGTCAAAGCTGTGCCCAACGGAGCCACGGCATAACCGACACCATATTTGTCCATGGCAATTACATCCATATAGCCTTCACAGATAATCAATCTTTTGGCCTCGTAGCCCAAATCGCGGGCATAATTGTAATTATACAAAATTCGCCGTTTGTTAAATATGGGAGTTTCGGGGGAATTTAAGTATTTCGGCTGGCTCTTATCCATAACGCGCCCGCCGAAGGCAATAACTTTGCCGCGCTTGTCAATAATCGGAATCATCACGCGATTGCGGAAAAAGTCATGACTGGTGCGCCCGTCTTCAGGAATGGCAATCAGTCCCAATTCTGCCATTTCTTTTTCTTCCACACCGCGTGATTTGAGCAGAGCTTTCAATCCGTTGTTGCCGGGAGCAAAACCTAAGCGAAACCGCTCAATAATCTGGTCATTAAAACCACGGCCATACAAATAATTAAGCCCCTCCCTGCCCTCAGGAAGATGCAAAATTTTGGCAAAATATTTGGCTGCCATATCCATAATATCATAGGCAGAAGCTCGTTTTTCGGCTTGTTCTTTGTTTTCCGGTGTCAGACGAGGAACCTGAAGACCAACCTTATGCGCCAGTTTTTCAACGGCATCGATAAAACTCAAGCCGTTGGCATCCATCTCAAACTTGATAATATCACCATGTGCACCGCAACCGAAACAGTGATAAAATCCCTTGGCTTCATTGACGGTAAAAGAAGGAGTTTTTTCGTTGTGGAACGGACAGCAAGCCTGATATTCACGCCCTTTGCGCACAAGCTTTATCTTGGCACCAACCACATCGACAATCGATATTTTGGCACGCAGCTCGTCGCAAAAGCGTTGCATATCAGTATTGGTCATTTTAGCTCAATAAACTTTTGATAATTCCGTTGGCTTTGCCCATATCCAATTGACCGGCATATTGAGATTTTAAGGCACCCATAATTTTGCCCATGTCTTTCATTGAGGTCGCACCGGTTTGTTTAATCAAATTTTGAATAACCTGAGAGACTTCGGCATCACTCATTTGTTTGGGCAAAAAGCGCTCAATGATAGCGATTTCAGCTTTTTCTTTTTCGGCCAACTCCGGACGATTGCCATCCATAAACATTTTGATTGAATCATTGCGTTGTTTAATCATGCCTTGCATCATAGAAAGCAACTCGGCATCGGTTGCTTTTTCCTGACCTTTGCCGCGAGCCTCAACATCTTTTTCCTTTTGACCGGCAATAATCATTCTTACCGCACCGGTGGTTAGAGTATCTTTGTTCAGCATAGCTGTTTTCAATGCATTTTGCAAATCATCACGTAACATTTTATTTCCCCTTAAAAGTAATTTTGCCTATTACCATAATGCTTATGCAAAAAAAAATCAAGGTGAAATATTTAAGCGTTTTTTGCCTTATTCAAAAGGTATTGACTGGTACCGAGGCTGATTATCAGACTATAAAGACTATCAGCGATTTTAGGATTTTTGATTTGTAAAAAAGCCTTGGTAATTTTAAGAGCGCGCTCGGATTGAAGCAAATTCTTCGGCAAACAAACCGAACTATCATCTTTGATATTATTCAAACAACGCGGACTTTGTGAAAAAATTTCCTTATCCATATCGGCATAAAAGAAATTAACATCAACACCCAAAATACAAGCAAAATCCCACAAACGACTGCCGGATATACGATTGATTCCATGTTCATATTTTTGCACTTGTTGAAAGGTAAGCCCCAACATTTTACCCAATTGTTGCTGCGAAAGCTGCAAAATTAGGCGGCGCAATTTTAAACGTTTGCCGATATGAATATCTATCGGATTAGGCTCACCATTGGGTTGACGGCCTCTGGCTTTTTTACAATGAGAATAGTCCGAGGTTGTTGTTTTCATCTGTATTATGCTCCTGTTAAATAAAAAAACAACCACCTTGAGAAAACTCTGCAAGGTGGGGAGTTCGAAACTGCTATAACAAACAGTCCGACTTATTCAATATATTAGGTCGGCTCCCCTTTCGGAGAGATTTTTGTTATAGGGAGTTTCGACACTCCGCAACGACAACGCGTCGTTGCGGAAATTATGCTAAGACAAATGATGATAAAATGCAAGTATTTTTGCAAAATAAAAAAATACCCCAAATTTTAACTTAAGGGGTATTTTATTTTATATTATCTAACCTCTAGTCTTTGATAAATTTCTTGGCTATCTCGTAATCTTCCGGAGTGTTGATATCGGCCGGAACTCTTTTATCCAAGCGAATATCATCGACCAGCATGGCGCGAATTTCCATACCGTTTTCAAGAGCACGCAACTGTTCCAAAGACTCTCTTGCCTCCAAAACACCGACCGGCAACGACACCATTTTTTGCAGTGATGAGGCCTTGAAAACATATATACCGATATGCTGGTACAAATCCTGATTGGGACATTTTTCCGGATTGCGGGTAAACGGAGCAGTGGCACGAGTAAAATACAGACAACGCGCTTCTTTTTGTCCGTCTTTTATGCCCATAATCGCTTTAACCACCGCAGGATTGGTTTTGTCAGCTTCATTTTTAATCACAAAGGCGGCGGTTGCAATATCACATCCGGTACGTTCAACCATTTCAATCAACGGCAAATTAACTTGCGGATTAACATTGATATTGTCGCCCTGAAAATCGACCACAATATCATATTTGTCACCATTGGGATCCAAAACTTTTAGTGCTGCGGCAATACGGTCAGTGCCCGAGGGAAGCTTGGGATCGGTCAAAATTGCTTTAGCCCCAAACTTGGCACACTCATCAATAATCTCCTGATCACCGGCGGCAATTGCAATATCGCAATCCGGAAGATATTTTTTAACATTTTCATAAACGCGTTGCACCGCGGTTTTGCCGTTGATATCCAACAAAGGTTTGTTGGGCAGGCGGGTGGAGGCTAATCTTACAGGCATTAAAGTTATAACTCGCGACATTTTATTTTCCTTTCCTTAAATTAAAACTGTGTTTTTTTCTAACCAATTTTTCAGCTCAACAACATCATGAACCTCAGGCACCTCTGATAATTCTTCGGGCAACGGCGAAGTAAATTCACAGCGCATTCTAACCGGTTGAACTCCGGCTTTTAAGGCTGCTTCAATATTATAAATTCTATCATCAACCAATATAGTTTCTTCAGCTTTCAAGCCATATTTGTCAAGACAAAATTTCAGCATATCTTCTTTGGCCGAGTCATGCATAAAAGTGCCGTGCTGCACACATTCTATGGTCAAGAAATCAGTTACTTCCGAGAGCATTTGGTTAAGCAATTTCTTTTTGGTTTCGACATCAAAAGTTGCCGACATGGTGTATTGACGGTAACCTTTGTCATGCAATTCTTTCAGTACTTCGACTACATGAGGATAAAGCGGACGATGTGAAAAAAACTCCCAAGACGAACAAAAGTCTTTGTCCATCTCTACTCCCATTTGAGGATGTGTTTTAAGCTCTAATGCACCATATTTGGGGATAATCGGCAAAACTTTGGGTAAATCTTCCCATTTAATATTGCCAAACAGCGGTTTGTATTTGGGATGATTGGTCAAAAAATTAAAATAGGCATAATTCAGATTTGCCAAAACTCCATCAACATCCCAAAAAATATTTTTAACTACCTTTTTAGTCATGTTTTTCCCTCTATCGATATTGCCAACCTTTGGCGGCAAGGTTTACCTTATCCAAATAATGCTGTCTGCCTCTTACCGGCTCGGCAATCTGTCCGCAAATTATCTTTTTGCCGGAGCTGATAACTTCCGCTAACTCCCAAACTTTGTTTTGCAAACGATAACGCGCCATATCGGCAAAAAGTCTTGCTTCCATATATTCGCCGAAAGATGAATAGCGAATGCTTGGTGTTTTTTTGAGACGTTGCAACAAATCAGCAAACAACTTTTTATGCTCGGGCAAAATCAATCCCTCACCGGATAACAACTGAGTGAAATCTTTTAAGACCAACGGATTTTTCCAACCACCGCCAAACAAAACAATCTTATCGGGAATTGCAACAGTTTCGGGAATCTGAGACAAAGTATATGCCGCAACATAGGCTGCCGAATATTCAAAACTCCGCAAAGCATCAGCAAAACCTATATTCTGCTCTTTTACATAATCAAAAATTTCTTGCTTGTGATAATAGGCCGGATCCCCCGATTTGGGCAACGGAGAATTATAAAACCCCTCACCTAAAGCAAAGATTTGCTTCAAAAGTTTTTTATTAATTTTGCCTTTTTCACCTAGTTTGCCGTCAACATCAAAGGATTGATTGGTGTTAACTCGAACAAAATTGTCAATATACTCGTTAAATGGACCGGAATCTGAGCCAATCAAAGCAACATGATTGCGCACAAGAGCAAAATTAGATGTATTGCCGCCGTTATAGTATATTCCGTCACCTTCACTCATAGCAATATGGGCGTTATGCGGCGGTATTAAAGGTGCTCCCTCAAAACCATTCATAACCAATGCCGAGCGAAAATCATACACCACTCGCAATCCGGTTAAATCGGCCAGCATTTGCCCCGATCCCATTTGCAAAGTATAGGGCATATCACCGTTACGATGAGCTTTGGAAGGCGGGTTATGATCAAGAGTTTTGCCGTGAAATCCGATAGCGTCAATTTGTTTTTTATCCAAGTTATTGAACTCACACATGGTATTGATGGCAGAGGCTACTCCGCGGATATATTCATCATGAATCTCGTGGAACAAGGGCAAATTTTCAATTTCCAGCGAAGTTTTGTTATAAACCTGACGACGCAATTCTTCGATTTTGTTCTGCATTGCGGCATCATAGGGAGTGGAAAAAGTGCAAATATCGGTCATTTTGTCGCCATTGAATTCGGTCAACACAAAGTCCAGAGCATCCATGGAATTGCCGGTCATATTCCCGATAATGCGATATTTTTCCATTCCTTTAGAACCCTATAAACAAATTAAAGCAGCGATTAATCAGCCACAGGCAAATCGCCCCATAGCATCCGGCAAAGACATCATCAAGCATAACGCCTAAAGCATTGCGAATCTTTTTATCCGCCCAACCGGCAGGAAAAGGTTTGGTTATATCAAACAATCGAAACAATGCAAAACCGATCAATAATACCAACACAACATTGATGTTACCCTGCATCATCGCTGCCAAGGGTAAAAGAGTGATGCTTTGTCCGCAAACCTCATCAATCACAATCAATGAAGGATCATGCTTGGTATATTTCAAAACTTCAACCGAGACTATCCAGCCGATGATAAACGAAACAACCGCCAAAGCCGCAACCCCATATAATCCGTAGTAATAAGCAAAAGCAAAAGCAACAGGCAAAGTAACCAAAGAACCGAAAGTTCCCGGTGCAACCGGAAAATATCCGGCTCCGAAAAAGCTGGCCAACATAAAGGAAATTTTTTTATACATAATATCAAACCTTAAAAAATTATTTGTCAGAAGTGTAGCCCAAAGGCAAAATTAAAGCAACAGCTTTGAGTGACTTTTACTCACTGCCATTTTTTGAATAATTTATCTTTGGCATCCCGCAAATAAGAATTATGATTATAAACTTGCTTTTCACCGTATTTGAGAGCGGTTTCATAATATTTGATTTTGAAATCAAGTTTTTCCATATTGGATTTGAGTTTGAGCATTTCTTCTTCAACGCGTTTTTTCTGTTTTAAGAAAATTTGATAACGTTCTTGCAGAGAGGCATCTCCCTGCTTGGAAAGGTCAATATAATGCTTAATGTCTTTGAGCTGTAAGCCGGTTGATTTAAGGCATTCCAAAATATTGAGCCAGCGCAAATCATCATCGGTAAAACGACGCAAACCTGCCGAATTTTTGCCCACCGCAGGCAAAAGGCCGAATTTGTCATAATAACGCAAGGTATGAGTGGTGAGTCCGGTAATTTTGGCAACTTGTCCGATAGAATAAGCCATAATTGCAACTCCTTTGATAGTTTTTAAATTCGAGCCGATTATAGTTAGAGCGAGCTTTAATGTCAAGTGAAAGATAGCGTATCAGACGGGAGGGAACAAGGCATCTTCGAATTAGAGTTATTGTTACTTTTGAATGACCAAAAGTAACCAAAAGTCATTGGGATGTTCGCTTGGGCGGATAACCATCTCGCCGGCATCAAAAAAACAGCTTTCATAGAAAGCTGTTTTTTGTTGCTTAAATAATTTATTTTTCCAGCTGTTCCAAAACCCATTTTTTCAAAGTAACATTGTCGGCTTTGCCGGTGGCAAACAGCGGCATTTCTTCTTTGAACATAAACTGGGTAGGAATATATAATTCCGATAAACCTTTGGTTTGAACAGCCGTGGCAAATTTTTCTCTGGTAACTTCATGAGAGTTGGAGACAAAAACTATCTGCTCGCCTTTGGTGGGATGAGGAATAGCCACCACGCCGCAATGAAATTCTTCACTTTTCCAAGTTTCGCGGGCAACATTCTCAACAGCCAAAAGCGATACCATTTCACCTCCGATTTTGGCAAAGCGTTTAACGCGGTCAATAATTTTAACAAAGCCGAGCTCGTCAATTTCAACCACATCGCCGGTATGATACCAACCGTCTTTGACCGGAACCAAAACTCCCGGTTTGTCAGCCATGATATAGCCCTGCATAACATTGGGACCTTTGACGACCAACTCGCCGCCTTTTTCAATACCGGGGACTTTTTCTATCCGGCACTCCATCGCCGGAGCAAGGCGTCCGATAGTGCCAAACTTGTTAAATAACAAAGTATTGACGCAAACAATCGGCGAACATTCGGTAGTACCATAACCCTCAAGCAAACGAACACCCAAATTCTCAGCCATCATTTTACGAGTGTCTTCTTTGACTGCTTCGGCACCGGCATAACAATAGCGAATATGTCTGAAATCATAGGGGTGTGAAATCTTGGCATAAGCTTTGAAGAAAGTGTCGGTTGCCACCATGATGGTAGCACGCAACTCATAAAGCAACTCAGTGATGGTGCGATAGAGCAACGGAGATGGAAACTCAAACAACTTGGCACCGGTGAGCAAAGGAAAGATGGTGCCGACCGTAAGCCCGAAAGAATGGAACATCGGCAAAGAGTTGAACATCAAATCTTTGATGGTTGTGTGCAAAAAACAACTTGTTTGTGCCACATTGGCAATAATATTCTGGTGAGAAAGCAAAACAGCTTTGGGCATACCCTCCGAACCGGATGTGAACAATATAACCGCGGTATCAGTGCTTTTTTGCTTGGCCGGAATTTTTTTAACCTTGTAGTACCACACACCGCGCAACTTGTCTTTTAAGCTGATTTCTTTGGCAATATCTTCGAGATAATGAATCTTGATTTTGTTTTCTTGCAGTTTGGCGATGACATTTTCCAACTTGGCTTTTTCAACAAAAGCTTTGGATGAAATAATATGTTTAACCACGGCTGTTTTACACATTGAAGCAACCACGCTTTCGCCTTGGGTAAAGTTTAGCATTACCGGAACTCTGGCGTATGCCGACAGACCAAACAAAGTTACCACATTGGCAACGGTATTGGGCAGAATTACACCGACATGCTCTTTGTTTTTGGTAAATTCTTTGAACTTGTGCCCCAAAACATAACTCTTTAAGAGTATGTCCATATAAGTTTGAGGTTGGCGATTGATATCTTCGGCAATTTTGCGGCGCGAGAACAAACCGGTTTTACCGAAAATGCGCGAAGTGCGCAACAAAGCATGAAATAAGGTCAAATTGTCCTTGTAAAGCGAATCAAAACGCATATTGTTCATTATGCGATAAGTTAAATCTTTCAAATAATCACGGTTTTTGCGCAACTCGGCATCAATTTTGATAACTTCAGGTTTGCCAACTTTTACAAAAATCTTTGGCAACGGACGATGCGGCACATTGCCCTCAGTCTCGGAAAAAGCACTGTATTGGGCGCCGCTGATCCAAATCGGAATCAGTGGAGATTTGGTTTTGTCGGCAATAATGGCAGGAATTTCGTAGATTTTCATAATGTCGCCGGAATCGCTCATCATACCTTCGGGAAACATTACAAAATATTGTCCGTCATGCAAGCCTTCCATAACTTTTTTAGCATCGGCGGCATCAATATAGTTATATTCCATTTTGCGGGCAAAAGTCATAAAGAAACGCAACCACTTGTTGCGATAAAGACGCGAATGGAGCAAAAACACCGGATTTTTGGGCAAAAAGGCAAATAAAATAACCGGATCCAACCATGAAATGTGATTCGATATATAGATTGCCTTCTTGGGCAGCTTATCTTCCGATATCTGCATATCAACATGCACTTTTAACAACTTAAAGCAACCGCGCAATATTAAACGGACAAAGTCTTGCATTAAAAAACTCCTCATACAATTAGTTCGTATAGCAAGTTATATAATTATAATCAATATAACATTTAACTTTTTTAATGCTGGATAATATATTGATTTTTATTGTTTTTACAATGTAAAACATTAAAAGCATTAAATTACTGTTGTCAAAAAATATTGTTATGTTATGATTGAGCCTCAAACAGGAGAAAAAAATGAATGATACTTTATGTCCCAAATGCGGCAATATCAGCAAAAAAAACGGTTTTGTATTCGGTCTGCAACGTTATAAGTGCAAAAATTGCGGCTTTCAATTTACCAAACAAGCACCGCATGGCAAAGAACGCAAGGATAAGGGCGCGGCCATTGCGCTCTGTTCTTTGGGAGTATCTCAAAATCAGGCTGCCAAAATATTGGGAGTAACTCCGACCAGTATTGCGCGTTGGATTGAGGAAGTACCGCAAGAACTATCTTTTGAATTGCAACCGAAAGCTAATGTGCAAAAAATTGAAGAAACCAATTTGCGAACCTATATCAGACAGCTTTATATTGAAAATAAAGAAAATTTTTTGATGGTCAGAAATGATTATGCTTCCGGCTATGAGGTTAATATCCTCATCAAAAACCGTAATCCGCTTGATTTGCAAAAACAACACCAACTGACGGTTTGTGCTTTTGGCGATTCAATCCTGCAAGGTGTGGTACACGATGCCCAAAACAACAAATATCAGCTGTTAAAGGAAAATTTTATTGCCATATCCGGCAAACGCCTCAATGTAGCATGGAAAAATTATGCTCGTCACGGCTCACTCATCAGCGATGGAGAAAAAGATTTTCTAAAACATCTTAACAGTGTTAATGACAGCGATTATATTTTCTTTTCGTTCGGCGGTAATGATTGCAATTTTGACTGGGATGCTATTGCCGATAACCCGAATGCCAACCACCTTCCCTATACACCATTAGATGTTTTTCATCAGAAATATGTTAATTTAATCAGACGCGTTCAAAACAAAGGCAAAACCCCCATTCTGTTCTCGTTGCCGCCGGTGCATCCGGAAATGTTTTTTACAACCAATACCCGTTATCGTAATGCTGCCAATATTTTGAAATTTATGCGCGGCGATATTAACACAATCTACCAATGGCACAGTATGTATAACATGGAAATTTTTAAAATTGCCAACGAAACCAATGTGCCGATTATCGACATCACGACTTTCTTTTTAAGCCGTATTGACTATAAAGATTTTCTTTGTGATGACGGAGTGCATCCCAACGCCAAAGGTCACTTATTGATTGCCTCGGCAGTTAAGGATTTTTATGAGAAGTATTATCTTTGAACGATTTGCGCTTCTGCCAATGATTATACAGATATGCAGCAATCAAAATAAAATACAATATTCCCATAAACCAAAAAGCCCAATATTTGACTTCTTTGTCACTCCATTCACGAGTAATTTGACTGACATTGAGCGCGCTTCCGGCAATCGAAAATTCAGCTTTGGGATCTTGATGAAGGATTGAAATACCAATTTGATAATCAGGATTTAGAAAATCAAAACTGATAACCAAATCACCATTGTTGGGAGTTATATGTGCGGTCAAATCAGCAGTAGTCAGGGTTTTATCCAAAACATAGTGCACTATCGGCGTATCACGCGGCATAACCACTCTTATCGGATTGTGGCCGATTTGCGAAACATCTGCTCCGGACAATGCTCCGGCACCTTTGTTCTGCAAGATGATGTTAGTCATATATAAATCATCATATTTACGCCCCTTTACTTTGACCTCAAACTGATTATCATTCTTTGAAGAAATAAAAGAAACGGTTTCGGTTTCGTATTTGAGTATCGGACGAGAAATGTAAAACTGGTACCACCCTATAACAATGGCCGAAACTGCCAACAAAAAAGCACAAGTCTTACTGGTTAAAAAATTCCATAAAGCGGTGATAGTTTTTTTAAGATCGGTATTATTATGTTTGAACAGCGGCATGGTTTTTCCCTTGTTGATAATCAGTATCTATATAGGTGTCAAAGCCGAAATTTAAAGCATACAGATTGTATATAAAGGAATATTTATGTTTGTAATCAACAAAATATTGATATAGCCTCATTTTAGCAAAATTGTTTGGTAGTTATGGGATAATGATAATGGGACCTAAAGTTTCGGTTTTGATGCCGGTATATAAGACAAAAGAAGATCATTTGCGTGCAGCAATAGAATCTATACTAAAGCAAACATTTGAAGATTTTGAATTTTTGATTTTAGATGATTGTCCGGATGATGATCGGGAAAAAATTGTTAAATCATATAAAGACAGACGTATAAAATATTTCAAAAATGAACGCAATTTAGGTATAACTCCCAGCCGTAATAAATTGATACTGATGGCTAAAGGTGACTATTTGGCCATATTTGATCATGATGATATATCATTGCCGGAAAGATTGGAAAAAGAAGTTGCTTACCTTGATGAACATCCTGATGTCGGAGTGGTAGGAACCAAAAGTAAAACAATTATACGCAAGCGTTTGTCAGATAATCCTGTTGAAGATAAAGAAATAAAATTGGCTTTAATGCGTACCTGCGCCATAATCCATTCTTCAGCAATGATAAGACGCTCGGTATTGATTGAGCATAATATTCGTTATGAGGAAGAATTTTCACCATCGGAAGATTATGCTTTATGGTGCAGGCTTATTCCTCATACCAAATTTCATAACTTGCCGGAAGTATTGTTTCATTATCGCGACCATGAAGGAAATACATCGCATAATCAGAAAAATAAAATGCTGAATGCAACCTATGCCATATGGGCTTTTGTTAAAACGGCTAATCCTGAAATTTATGAAGAATTTTTGCTTAGAGCTAAGCATATCAAACAGTATAAATTATTGGGATTGCCGATTTGGGAAACCAGAATGCAGGGGTATCGAATGAACGGCTATTT
The DNA here is from genome assembly GCA_902763535.1 of uncultured Pseudomonadota bacterium. GTDB lineage: Bacteria > Pseudomonadota > Alphaproteobacteria > RF32 > CAG-239 > CAZU01. The sequence continues at coordinate 62,892 of CACWSG010000008.1, forward strand.
ATTCGGTTTGATACCTTTATTGACTTACAAATACACCATTAAGCTGAAAGAGGAGGCTAACAGATGAAAGGAATATTACTGGCCGGAGGGTCAGGTAGCAGGCTTTATCCTCTGACTAAAACCACTTCAAAGCAACTTTTGCCGGTATATGATAAACCGATGATTTATTATCCTCTGTCAACTTTGATGTTGTTCGGCTTGAAAGATATTTTGATTATCTCTACCCCGCAGGATACCCCAAATATTGAAAAGCTGTTCGGTAATGGTGAATGGCTGGGGCTTAACATTCAATACAAAGTTCAGCCGGAACCGAAAGGAATTGCGCAGGCCTTTACTCTGGGCGCAGATTTTATCGGCGATGATGATGTTTGTCTGATTTTGGGCGATAACATTTTTTACATGAGTGAACAATTTCATTTCTTTCAAGACGAGGTGAAGAAAAACCAAGGCAAAAATGCTACCATTTTTGCTCACCATGTATCTGATCCCCAGAGATTTGGCGTGGTTGAATTTGATAAAGATTTTAAGGCAATTTCGATTGAGGAGAAACCGAAGCAGCCGAAATCGAATTATGCCTCGGTGGGATTGTATTTTTATCCCAAAGATGTGGTTGAAAAAGCGCGCAACCTCAAACCGTCGGCACGCGGTGAATTAGAAATTACCGATTTGAACAACATTTACTTGAAAGAAGGACGACTGAATGTGGTTCCGATGAAAAGAGGCAATGCTTGGCTTGATGCGGGAACACCGGACAGTCTGATGGATGCGGGACAATTTGTCCAACTGATTGAAAAACGCCAAGGTTTGAAGATTGCTTGTATTGAAGAAATTGCTTATGCCAAAGGTTTTATGAGTGATGAAATGATGAATGAGCGTATCAATGAACTCAAAGACGGTGATTACAAAACTTATTTGAAAAAAATATATGAGGAAAAACATGAACTTTATTAAAACAGCTATTGAGGGCGTAACTATTATTGAGCCGAAAATTTTTGCTGATGAAAGAGGTTATTTTTTTGAAAGTTATAATGAGGCTGAGTTTATCAAAAATGGGATTACCAATCGTTTTGTGCAGGATAATCAATCAAAATCATGTTATGGGGTAATACGCGGGTTGCATTGTCAGTTAGGCGAACATTCTCAGGCCAAATTGGTCAGAGTGTTGAAAGGCAAAGTTCTTGATGTCGCAGTTGATATCAGAAAAGGTTCGCCGACTTTCGGTAAATATGTGTCGGTAGAATTATCTGATGAAAACCAACGCCAGTTGTTTATCCCGCGCCATTTTTTGCATGGATTTGCGGTTTTGAGCGAGGAAGCAATTTTTGCTTATAAATGCGATAATTTGTACTGCAAAGAAAGTGAATTCGGTATTCGCTATGATGATGAGGAAATCGGAGTGGATTGGGGAATTCCGCAAGATAAAATTATTACCTCGGAAAAAGATCGCCTTGCTAATAAGTTAAAGGATATTGCCGATGAGTAAAATCTTAATTACCGGAGCTAAAGGACAATTAGGCACGGAGCTTGCCAAACTGTTGCCGGAAGCTATTTTGACTGATGTCGCAGATTTAGACATCACTAATACCCAAGCAGTTAATGATTTTGTATCATCCCATGATGTTGGCACCATTATCAATGCTGCTGCTTATACCGCTGTTGATAAATGCGAAGACGAAGAAGAGTTCGCTTTCAAAATCAATGTTGACGGACCGCGCAATTTAGCAATGACCGGAGCAAAGATTATCCATATTTCAACCGACTATGTATTTGATGGGACAGGCCACCTGCCCTATACGGAAGATGATGATCCGGCACCGACATCGGCTTATGGACGCACCAAATTGGCCGGCGAGTGGCAAATTTTGGATAATGCGAAAATCGGAGTGGTAATTCGCACGGCCTGGCTTTATTCGCCTTATGGCAATAACTTTGTAAAAACCATGCGAAAATTAGGCTCAGAAAAAGATGAGCTTAATGTAGTGGTTGATCAAATCGGCACCCCGACTTATGCTGCGGATTTGGCCAAAGCGATTGTCAAGATTATACCTCAGATGAATGAACAAAACAAAGGAATTTATCATTTCACTAATGAAGGTGTTTGTTCGTGGTATGATTTTGCAACCGAGATTATGGCGATGAGCGGATTGAATTGCAAGGTTAACGCTATTCCATCATCAGCTTATCCAACCAAGGCTAAGCGTCCGCATTACAGCGTGTTGAGCAAGCAAAAAATCAAACAAACTTTCGGGGTGGAAATAGAGCATTGGAGAAAGGGACTGGAACAATGTCTAAAACGATTTTAGTAACCGGAGGAGCCGGATTTATTGGATCGAACTTTGTGCCGTATTTTTGCGGCAAATATCCGGAGTATAATGTTATAAACTTGGATAAGCTGACTTATGCCGGCAATTTGGACAACTTGAAAGAATGCGAAAATATGCCGAATTATAAGTTTGTGCAAGGCGATATTTGCGATGCTGAATTGGTAGAAAAGTTGTTTGCCGATAACGATATCAGAGGAGTTGTGCATTTTGCCGCCGAATCTCATGTTGATAATTCTATCAAGGGACCAAGAGCTTTTATCAATACCAATATTGTCGGAACATTCAATTTGTTGGAAGCGGCACGCAAACAATGGATGGAGGCGCCGAATAAAATAAAAGCAGGCTATGAAGATTGTCGTTTTCATCATATCTCGACTGATGAGGTATATGGTGCCTTGGGAGCGACGGGTATGTTCAAAGAAACAACACCTTATGCGCCAAATTCGCCATATTCGGCATCGAAAGCATCTTCTGACTTTTTGGTGAGGGCTTATCATCACACTTTCGGGATGAATGTAACAACCTCGAATTGCTCGAATAATTATGGTCCGAAACAACATCATGAAAAGTTGATACCGCATATTATCAAAAAGGCTTTGGAATTGGCGCCGTTGCCGATTTACGGCAAAGGGGAAAATGTACGTGATTGGCTGTATGTGCTCGACCATTGCAAAGCGATTGATTTGATATTCCACAAAGGCAAATCCGGTGAAACTTATAATATCGGCGGGCACAATGAGCGCAACAATATCACAATTGTGAAAACAATATGCAAGCTCCTTGATGAGCGCAAGCCAAGGACAGATGGCAAAAAATATGAGGAGCTAATCACCTTTGTTGAAGACCGCGCCGGACATGATTTCCGCTATGCGATTGATGCCACCAAGTTGGAAACCGAGCTGGGTTGGAAAGCTGATGAAAATTTTGACACCGGTATTGTGAAAACCGTCGAGTGGTATTTGAAGTAATCAACAAAACATAAAAAAAAACAGCTTAGGGCTTGAGATTTATCTAAAGCATTAAGCTGTTTTTTATCGGCACGAGAACTAGTGTTTGCGCTTTTTGTTTTGTTGCGCTTGAGCACGTTCTTGCTGATAGGCCGATGTTTTCTTTACTTTGGAAGCTGTTGCTTCGTTTGTTTTTTTAGTTTGTTTTGACATAATACTTAGAAAATTAAAAGTTTGTAAAAAATAAAAAAGCTTGGGCAACATAGCACTTCCCAAGCTTTTGTCAAGATTGTTTTTTAGAAAAAATCAGGCTCTTTGCTGAGTGCTTTTTACAACATCAGAAAAGTGGACCGTTGTTGAGTTATCGTAATGAGCAATTTGAGTCATTTTTTTTGCGTTTGATGCATTTGAGCCAATAAAATCCCGTAATGATACGGTGGTAAAATTAATACCGGATGGAGGAGCGAATTTGCACATTTTTTCTACCAATATATCGGTTTGAACACCCAATTTATGATTTTGCAATTCTGACAAAAATCCCTGATATTCTTCGTTTTCAAGTGAAGTCGGTGCCGTATTGACCACAAAACGCCCTTTGGAATTGACACCGCTGTTAACATTAAAATCCAAAACTTTGGCGCAGTAATTATTGTAGTTTAAATAGTATAAAGCCTCATGACAATGCCTTTTTTGAATACCTTTATCAAAAGATGCATCTTTGGGCTGAAGTTTTGAGATATATTCAGCGCAAGCAAATTTGTTTTGATAGTTATCATGTACAAATGAACACAATCTTCTTCCGCAACTTTCATCATTATAATAAACTGAGGCAATTGCAGCCAATTCATGAGGTGCTAATTCACAGCCCTTTAATCTTTCATACATATTGTCAAGCACTGTCTTGGGATGTTCCTTATCTTTAAGGGTATTACGGTACCTAAACCAACCTTCCGTTAATTCCATGGCTTCTTCATAATTTACTTTAACACCAAGATGTTTTTTCAAAAAATCTTTGGTATGTTCCCATTCAACAGATTGAGGATTTCTGTCTTTTGCATAATTTTCCGGAAACCACCAAAGTCCTACCCCTAAAGTATTGCTGGCAGCATTATTATTATCAGAATAACCATTATCGCTAAACCACTCAGTTGCTAACAAAGCGCGATGGATAAGCGGTAATGATGCATTAAAAGCATCTTCAAAACTTTGCCTATCGGTTATGGTATATTTTATCGGAGTAGAAATCTGTTTGGTATCGGGTAAGAGAGTTTGATGTGTATCCGTAACAGTAATTTGATTTTCTGATGAATTAGATTTGCTTCCGTTATTACCCGACAAAGCAGCCCCGCCACCGATAAATGATGTGGTAATTGCTGTATATAATGCAGTTTTCTTTTTATTTTCGGATAAATCATTTTTGGCCACCGCAACCGCTTGCGGCGAATTTTTGCGCGACCAATTGGCAAATCGGGAAGAAAATCTTTCAATCAATAAAGTAATTCTATCACAAGTTTTGTCGGCAAGTTCATTCAATTTCTCGGCTGTTTCTTGGCTTTGCGCTTTATCAATCAAACCTTCCTGCCAAATTTTTTTATTGAGAATTAATTTGGCTATTTTAGTAAGTTTTTGCGACGCTTTTTGGTTTTTTTGTGAAACCGCAGCCGCTAATATGACCGGTGCGGCTAAAACCCCGCTTAACACCCTTGCTCCATAATTTATGGTATGACGAACACCTTTTTCGCCGACATTCAACTCAAATTCATTGATTTTATGAAGTGCACCACGGACTCTTTCCCCCAAAAATCCGGCGATTCCATCAATTTGTTTATCAATTAGGCGATTATCCAAAGAAATCAGGCTGTTAGAAGAAAATCGAGAAGTTGACTTGCGGTGCATTTTAGCGATTCTTGCGGCATTATTGTACTTCAATATCGCCATATCCATCATGCGGTTAATGATTTGAAAATCAAGTTTGCCGCTCGCCCAACGATGTGGAGCTATAACCTTATATCCGTCTATTTCGACATAAGCAAATTTGCGTTCTCCCTTAGGATAAGTTTGCACAATCTCATCTTTGCTGAACAACTCGTCAACAAACTTTTGTTTATCCCCGTTATATGAAACCGGAACTACAAATCGATTCCCTTGCAACTCAACATATACCGGAGATTTTTTAGTGATAGCATATTCTTGGAGCGGATATTCAAACTTAATTTTTACCATTGATCGTCTCTTGCAGGTTGTTTAACTATGATAGAATTGTAACATAAAATTTTGTTTATCACAAGTTTTTTTGTCTAGAATCAAAATAAAAATTATTGTTTTTTTTGATTATTTATTTTATGATGCTGCACAAATGCTAATTATGATGTTTAATAATTAAAACCTATAATTATGAATAAAAATGAAGAAAAATTAAAAAATGAGGTGAGAAAAGCCTTTTGCGACCGTTATTTTGTTAGTCCTGAAGAAATGGGACTTAACAGCATGATGGTGGCTGATTTTGGGTTGATCACCAAACAAAAACAGGCAATTTTTGCCAAAGATGAGGAAGCTGCACAAGCTTATGCCAAAGAACAAGGCTATTTACACAAGGTATGGCAAAGTGCCTTAATTGTAATGCTAATTGCCGCTTTTGGCGTAATTCCCGGATTTTTGCAACTTATCAAAGGAAATTTGGTTCCTTTTATAATGTTAGCTGCAATGTGCTTTATCGCTGCGTTTGTGTATATGACAGGATATTTCAAGCACAAACCGTTGCACAAGAAGTATCTTGATGATGAGGGGCGGCTCAAAGTTCTTACCTTTTACCTTGATAAGAACGGCAAATGGCAGCCCGGATTGCATGACCCTGAATTTGTGGCAAAGCACGTCCATTTTGATGAGGACTGATGAAAAAAAGCAATCACTTAAACAAAAGTGGTTGCTTTTTTTGGGGTTAATAAAATTGACAAGCAACCATGTTTTTGATAGTTTGCGCTGTATACGATGTTTTTTTGCACAAATTATGGAAGGTAATATGGAAAAAGGGTTAAATTATATTTTCAATGAAACTACAAAAATAGTTATTTTAGGGACTTTTCCAAGTGAAAAATCGCGCAATGAATGTTATTATAACAATCCGCAAAATCAATTTTGGAAGATTATGGCTGAGATTTTTCATGAAAGTGATATTGCAAGTAAAGATATTGAAAAATCCATACTTTATAATCTGCGCTATGCGTGCTTATTAAATAACGGTGTTGGTTTATGGGATGTGGTAGAAAAATGCAACATTAAAGGTAGTAGTGATAAAGATATCAATAAGCCTAAATATAATAATTTTTCTATATTAAAACAAAAATGCCCTAATTTGCGATGTATAGTTTTTAACAGTAAAAATGCAAAGAAGTTATTTGATAAATATCTTAAACAAGAAACTAATGATAACTTAAAATCATGGTTGTTGGATTTAACCAATCAAGGAAATAATATTTTACCATCAACCAGTTCGGCTAATGCTCGCAAAACGCTGGCAGAAAAATTGCAAGAATGGAAAAATTTTATAACTAAGCACATTTAAATACGGCTGCCTGATTGGGTACTCACGCAAGCGGGTCCTCCTCGCGTCGTAAGCCTCGCGCTTTTTTTTCAAAAGCGCTCGCCAACTTCCCGCTCCGAACAGGATCGCCTGTTCTCTCTAGGCAAACGGAACATAAAAAAATACTCACCGCAAGGGTGAGTAAATATAAGGACGGCTGCCTGATTGGCTTGCGCCGCCGTTCGTCCGGCTTTTACTGTTGCAAAAGCCGACCTCCGGTCAAACAGGCTCCCTTTGCTCGCCTGTCCGCATCAGATAGACGGGGCATAAAAAAAAATACTCACCGCAAGGGTGAGTATTTTTTTTATGGCTCCGGCTGCCTGATTGGGCACTCCCGCAAGCGGGTCCTCCTCGCGTCGTAAGGTTCGCGCTGCTTAAAATTGCGCTCACCAACTTCCCGCTCCGAACAGGCTCGCCTGTCCGCATCAGATAGACGGGGCATAAAAAAAAATACTCACCGCAAGGGTGAGTATTTTTTTTATGGCTCCGGCTGCCTGATTCGAACAGGCGACCAATCGGTTAACAGCCGATTGCTCTACCGCTGAGCTAAGCCGGAATACGGTAATAACTTTTTGGAGGCCGGTACCGGAATTGAACCGATGTACAAGGATTTGCAGTCCTCTGCATGAGCCACTCTGCCAACCGGCCATTCGTGCTACCGTTCTCTCAATCGGTAATCACATATATACATTAATTTTTTCCGCAGTCAATAGATTTTTTTAAAAAAATTGTTTTTTATTGCAAAATTTATTATATGATAGCACCAATTTAGATAAAAAGGAGATGTAAAACAATGAAAATTGCAATCGCTTCTGATCATGGCGGATATGAGCTAAAGTCTTATATTATCAAACAATATGCTAATTCTGAACATCAATTTACTGACCTTGGAACTCACAATGAGGAATCTTGTGACTATCCGCTGATTGCCGATAAGATGGCTGATTATATTGTGAATAAAAAAGCTGATTTGGGCATTTTGGTTTGCGGCAGCGGAATCGGAATCTCAATTGCCGCCAATCGCCACAAAGGAATCCGTGCCGCCCTGCTCTATAATGAACAAGTTGCCGCTTTGGCTAAGGAACACAACAATGCCAATGTGGCTGTATTCGGCGGACGCACCCAATCAAAAGAAGAAGTGATGAAGTATTTGGATATTTTCTTAAATACCGAATTTTCTAACGGTGAACGCCACCTGCGCCGAATCGCTCAAATGGGATAATATAAAGGAGTATTTTTGATGGATTTTACACAAAATTTGAATATTGAAGATGCCGAAATCGCTGATTTGATTGATAAAGAACTGAAACGCCAACAAAATCAAATCGAGCTGATTGCCTCGGAAAATATTGTATCACAGGCCGTACTGCAAGCTCAAGGATCGATTCTGACCAACAAATATGCCGAAGGTTATCCCGCCAAACGCTATTATCATGGCTGTGAATTTGTTGATGGAATCGAGACTCTGGCTATTGAGCGCGCCAAAAAGTTGTTTAATGCCAAATTTGCTAATGTGCAACCCCACTCCGGATCACAAGCCAATATGGCGGTTTATGTCGCTCTTTTGCAGCCTAAAGATACTATATTAGGTATGAGCCTTGATGCCGGCGGACACCTCACCCACGGCGCCAAAGTTTCGTTTTCCGGTAAATGGCTTAACTCGGTTTGCTATGGCGTAAAGAAAGATTCCGGTTTGATTGATTATAATCAGGTTGAACAAATGGCACTGGAGTTTAAGCCTAAATTGATTATTGCCGGTGGCTCAGCTTATCCGAGAATTATTGATTTTGCCAAATTCAGAGCAATTGCCGATAAAGTTGGCGCCTATCTTATGGTAGATATGGCGCACTTTGCCGGTTTGGTTGCCGGCGGCGTGCATCCGAATCCGCTTGCTTTTGCCGATGTGGTAACCACCACCACCCACAAAACCTTGCGTGGTCCGCGTGGCGGAATGATTCTCACCAATAATGAAGAAATCGCCAAGAAAATAAACTCGGCAGTTTTCCCCGGTATTCAAGGCGGACCGTTGGAACACGTGATTGCCGCTAAAGCAGTTTGCTTTAAGGAAGATTTGAGCGATGAATTTAAGACTTATGCCGCTCAAGTGGTCAAAAATGCCAAAGCTTTGGGCGAAACTTTGAAAAAACGCGGCTTGGATTTGGTATCCGGCGGTACCGACACGCATTTACTGCTGGTTGATTTGCGCAAGAAAAATGTTACCGGTGATGTTACGGCTGATGCTCTTGATAAGGCGCATATTACCGCTAACAAAAATGCTATTCCTTTTGATCCGCAACCGCCTAAGATTACATCGGGTATCAGGCTGGGAACCCCTGCCGGCACAACCCGTGGTTTCAAAGAAGCTGAGTTTGAGATTGTCGGCAACCTGATTGCTGATGTAATTGAGGCTATCGGTAAGGATAATGAACAACAAACCATCACGGAAGTTGCACAAAAGGTCGTGGCTTTGTGTCAACGATTCCCAATTTACTAAGCCACTCAAAAAAGCCGCTGTAAAAAGCGGCTTTTTTTTATATGATTAAACTAGAAATAATATCTTACACCGGCATTAACTTCGGTAATGTATTTCATATAATCGCCGCCTAACTGTGTCCAACGTCCCATCAGGCGAAAGGCAATATGACGACTTACCCAAAACTGCAAACCACCGCCAATTCGGTAGCCAATCATTGAATCGGTGAATTTTTGATTGTTTGACAGAATAGAAGTATGATTGTTGTCTTCATAAACCGAAACTTTAACTTTGGCCTCGGCATCATACTTTGCCACACCGACCGAAGCTATAAATTCCATAAAACTGTTAACCGGATAGTAGCCCAACAAATCCAAGCCATAAGCACGATAATACATGGTGTACGAACCTTGGGCAAACAACGGATAACCGGTATAGCTGTCAGTAAATTTGACCTTTTTGTTATCCAAAGAATGAGTGTAAAAAGCTTCCAGCCCCCAGTTACGAGATGCGCGCCAACCTAAATTGAGTTGTATTGCCTGAATTTGGCGGTCAAAATTGCGAGTACTGGAATTGTAGTTCTGTCCGCCGGGAAGAGGAGTTTCAACCTCAAAAGAAGTATCCTTATATGAAGCAAATCCCATTTGATAGTCAAGACCTACCGTGAAACGATTGTCATAAATGGAATTTTGCACAGTTTTTTGCGGAGCTATGTATTTATAGTCGGAAACCCGATATTGCGGCGGGACATAAGCCGGACGCGGATTGGTATAATAAGTCGGAGCTTGATTGTAGCCTTGATTGCCATAAGCACGCGGCTGGCTATAATTATACTGCGGAGCATTGTTGTAATATTGAGCATGAGCGCTTGCCATCATCGCCATTCCCATCATAAAACTCAATGTTCCAAATTTCTTTTTCATTCTCATTCAACCTATCAGAATAAAAACCGTAAGCTGGCAGAATATTCTTGCAGATAGTGAATAGTGTCACTACCAACATTGATGTACTTGTACATCAAGCGCAAGGCAACGCCGTCAGCAATATTGAACTGAACACCACCGCCGGCACGATAAGCCAGTTCATCCTCATCAAAACTGATTGACTTAGTATAAACCAAATCTTCACCATGAAAGGCTTCAAATTTTGCGGTGTTGTCAAACTTATATTTTCCCAAACCGATAAACGCCACAATATCAAAATACTGCGTAACCGGTAAATAACCGACCAAATCAATACCAAAAGCTTGATATTTGGTGGTATAGGTATGCATCATATGATAGCTGGGATCACTGATGGAAGTACCGTCATATTTGCTGGTTTCGCTGTCACTGTAGGTGCGATTGTAGAAAACTTCCATACCGAAATTTTTGTGCGGTCTGAAACCTAAAACAACGCCGATATTATCCTGATGCTCAATCATTTCGCCGGATGGAACATCAATGCCGTGAACCGATGAAAAAATAACATCATTAAAATTCTTCTTTTTGTTATTGGTTTCAACCTGAGATTTGTTGTATTCAAATCCGATGTAATACTTATATGCTAGAGCATTCTCATAGGCGTGCTCAACTTTTTCCTGAACTTTGCGAACATCTTTCTCAAAAGTGCGACCATAGCCGTCATACATAGAATCGCAAGGACACATAACCGTGCGCCCCATTACCACCGAGCCTTTAGAATCGAATTGTTCATCAGGATTGCAAGGGCACCAACGAATAGAGCTCAAATCGCCATACTGCACCGCGTAACCATTCGGCACAGGCAACAGCAAAATACCTAACAAGCAAGCAATCAGCAGTCTTTTCATCAGTATTCCTAATCAAATTAACTGGCTTTCAGTCTAAATTATTACTATAAAAAGCACAAGTAAGGCTTGATTTTTTGCACAATAAATTTGGCAAAAAAATATTAATGCGGTAAAAAAAATATCGCTTTTTTGAAAAAAATATATTAGTCTGCATGGCTATGCACATATAAATTCAACCAGAGGACCAAAAAATGGCAACATTGGCAACTAAAGTCTTAGGCATAAATTTTGAAAATCCTTTTCTTTTGGCTTCGGCACCACCGAGTGCAAAAATCGAAAGCATTGACAAGGCTTTTACTCTCGGATGGGGCGGAGCTGTATTTAAAACCATCACTCCTGATGATTTGGAGATGATTGAGGCATCACAGCGCTATGCCGCATGGAAATCCGGCAATAAGGTTTGCGGCTTTGAAAATATTGAGTTGCTGAGCCATTTAACTGTTCAACAATGGCTTGACGGGATTGCTTATTTACGCAAAAAGCATCCGACTAAAGTACAGATTGCCAGCATTATGGCACCGGTTATCAAAGAAGAGTGGCAAAAACTGGTCAAAACTTTGAATGATTCGGAAATAGATGCTTTTGAGCTCAATTTTTCTTGTCCGCACGGAATGCCGGAAAAAGGTATCGGCATGGCTATCGGCACCAGCCAAAAGATTTCGGCAATGATTACCAAATGGGTTATTGAAGTTGCTAAAAAGCCAGTTTTTGTTAAGTTATCTCCCAATGTAACCAATATTGTGGAAATTGCCAAAGCGGTTGAAGATGCAGGAGCTGATGGTTTTGCTGCGATTAATACCGTACAATCACTGATGGGGGTTGATTTGGATACATTTGAGCCCATGCCTAATGTTAACGGTCAAACAACTTATGGCGGATATTCAGGTATGGCAATAAAACCTATCGGATTGCGTTGTGTTGCTCAAATCAGGCAGAACAGCAATTTGCCTATTTTGGGAACAGGCGGAATTTCAAACTGGCGTGATGCTGCTGAATTTATGTGCGTCGGAGCCGATGTTGTTCAGGTTTGCACCGAAGTTATGATTAACGGATATGGCATTATCGGTGCTATGAAAAAAGGTTTGCTCAACTATTTGGAAAGCAAAGGATTAAACAGTCCGCAAGATTTGAAAAATCGTGCTATTGCCAATATTTCAGCTCACGAAAAACTCAACAAACAAAAACAGGCTTATCCTTCCATTGACGACAATATATGTGTTAAATGCGGCAAATGCGTTACTATTTGTGATGAATCAGAACATAGCGCTTTATCGCTGGTTGACGGACATATTAGCGTAGATAAAGATTTGTGTGTCGGTTGCTCGCTTTGCTCGCATGTTTGTGCAAAATCAGCAATCAAAATGAAGTAACAGCTAATAATCTTTGATTTATTTTTTGTTTTGCAAAAAATCCTTATAAGCTATTTTTAAGCCATCTTGTAATGAAGTTTTTGCTTTCCAACCTAAAGCATTTATTTTTGAAACATCCATCAGCTTTAGAGGAGTCCCATCGGGTTTGGTCTTATCGTACACTAATTTGCCATCAAAACCCACAACTTCCTTTATCATTTGAGCAATTTCGGCAATAGTCATATCTTCACCCGAGCCGATATTAATAAATTCACCGACATCTTTAGCATTTTTGTTTTCCATCAAAAAAACAACAGCTTCAGCCAAATCATCAGAGAACAGAAACTCACGACGCGGTGTTCCGGTTCCCCACACCGTAACTTCTTTTAGACCTTGCATTTTAGCCTCGTGAAATCGTCTTATAAGCATGGGAATTACATGGGCATTCTCAGGATGATAATTATCACCGATACCATACAAATTACATGGCATAACAGACATATAATCAGTTCCATATTCGCGATTATAATAATTACACAATTTGATTCCGCAAATCTTGGCCAAAGCATAGCCTTCGTTAGTCTTTTCCAAGTAATCAGAAAGCAAATATTCTTCTTTCATCGGCTGAGGAGCCATACGAGGATATATGCAGCTTGAGCCTAAGAATAACAATTTTTTGACATTGTTTTTATAAGAATTTTCAATAATATTATTTTGAATTTTTAAGTTTTCCAGCATAAATTCCACCGGATAAGTATTGTTACCCAATATTCCTCCGACTTTTGCTGCGGCTTGAATTACCCAATCAGGTTTTTCGGTTGCAAAAAACTCTGACACGGCTTTGCTGTCAGTCAAATCAAGTTCGGCATGAGTTTTACCAATAATATTGGTATAACCTTTTTTCTGCAATTCTCTTTTTATGGCACCGCCGACCAAGCCTCTATGACCGGCTATATATATTTTGATATTTTTGTTCATCGTTTCCCCACAATATTAATTCCAAATAATATAAAATAAGTTTTTTTCTTTGAAAACCTAAACGCAATTAATTTTCTATTAAATATAACTGAATGTAATTTATTGAAAAAATAGCAAAATAATCCTTTTACTCCAAAGATATTTAATATATTAGAGATTAACAGCCATGAAACATTATTATTGGCAAGTTTTTCAGCTTGTTTTCTTGTTATAACATTAGGTAAAAAAGCATTTACCATCGCATTTAATCTATCATCTTCAGTTTTTGACTTATCATCACATGAAAATCCGCCTTCTCTATAAATGCAATAATATTTTGGAATATAGACATATTTACTTTTTTTAATAAAAAGTTTTAAAATTAAGTTATAATCTGCGGCAATTTTAAAATTTGTATCAAATTTTCCTAGGCTACACAAAGTTTTTCGAGAAATTAACATCGAAACATGAGAAAATGGAGTAGAAACAAATAAATTCATTAAATTGCTTTTGCAAAAAAACTTTTTTCCATCTTGTAACAAGTATATTGTGTTAGAATAAGAAAAAACAGCCTTATTTTTTTCTAACTTATCAACGCTTAAAGAAATGCCATCTTCATCAATATAATAATCATCAGAATTTAAGAAAGCGATGTATTTACCGGTCGCTTTCATAATACCTTTGTTAAAAGCATCATAAATTCCCTTATCAGGCTCCGATATGTATTTAATCCATCCTTTTTTTGAGTATTCTTCCAACAACTCGACAGTACCATCATTTGATGCGCCATCAATTATCAAATGCTCTATATTGTCATAACTTTGATTGTGCACACTCTCTAACGCTTGAATAAAATAATCTCTACGATTATTTTTTATCAAATTGTATGTTGCTGTGATTATTGTGACTTTAGGATTGTTCATATTATTATTCCATAGCCTCCAAAACAATTTTTTTATATGTTTCACCAAAATCCAACATACGTTTCGGTAAATTAGTTTTAGCCATTTGCTCCAATTCTTCATCAGGTCCGCCATTACTACTATTCCATTTATCTAGCATTATATCAGCTAATTCTTGAGGTTTATGAGGATCAAAATAAATAGCACAAGGAGGATTTTGTTCTTTGTGGACATTCAGATTGGATAAAATAATATTTTTTCCTAAACTTTTTGCTTCTTCTACGGTTGATGACCACCCTTCGAAAAGTGAGGGATTTATGATTGACACACAATTTCGCATTAAAAAATAAACATCAATAGAATCAACCAATCCCAATACTTTTATATTATCTCTAATCCCTGTTTCATCAGCATAATTCATCAACTGACTGAAATATTTTTCATTTCGATAATCTGCACTGTACCCAGTAAACACCACTTTAATATTTACACCTTTTTGCTTCAGTAAAGAAATTGCTTCAAAAACAATTTTGTGATTTTTATGTTGCCAAAATTGATTAGGAACATAAAAATATTTATTTGGAAGCTTATATTTTTCTTTTATATCTTTAGCCAATCTATCAGTTTCACTATAAATATCAGGGTTTATGTTAGAAACAAAATGTAAAACTCTCGCTTTGAATGTTTTATCTGGGGCAAATAAATTAAAGTCTTTTAAAGCATCCTTACTGCTTAATAATACAAATTTTCCCACATCTATTTGTTTTTTAAAAGATTCATCACGAATTTTTACTTCCTCTTTACTAAACATTTCAGGCAAATGAATATGTTGAAAATCAGGAATCCATGGCAACATTACGATATTTTGATTTGTAACAGAATGAGAAACTAAATCCAGTGCAGGATCATATGTTTCGACCATATATTTTTGTTTATTGAATTTTTTAAATAACAAAGCCTTATATATTTTTTTTATATAATAACCAATTTTTTTGCTTCTTTTGATATTAATAAACTCGGCGTATTTAGAAAATTCCTTTGCCAAATCTTCGTCTTTAGGTCTAAATATATAAGGCTTTATCAGAACGCCATCATCACTATGTTCATTTACGCAATGTATGGCACTAAACAGAGTTTTAAAATAATTTACTCCTCCCATCCACTCTTTTTGAAGAGGTAATAAAAAGCCGACTTTAACAATTTTTAAACCATTTTGCATATTGCGATATTCCTTCTAGTAAATTAATTTTAGGACTAAAACCGATTTCTTTTGCTTTATTTATATTTGCACATAAATATTTAGGGTCGCCGTCTCTTTCAATGTTGTCATAGTTAAATTCAGGATGAATATTATACTCATTGCAAAGCATTTTTAATATTTCATCTATACAAGTCTCTTTACCTGCGGCACAATTAAAAACATCAAAATCAATATCTGAATTAATTAACAATTCAACGAAATTTAAGACATCATTTATATGAATAAAATCTCTCTTTTCTTTGCCTGTTCCAAAACAATTTATTGTATCAGACTTATTGTTTTTCAATCTATTGGAAAAATCCCATAACAACTGTTTTCTTAATCCCTCACCATAAATTGAAAAAAATCTTATTATATTTGATTTTATTGAGTATTTTTCATGATATTCCTGTAAAAGCTTTTCAGCTTCAACTTTGTGTTTACCATATATTGAAATAGGATTGAGTTCATCGTTTTCTTTAATTGGGTATCCATATTTATCGCCGTAAACAGCTGCTGATGAAGAAAAAATTATTTTGGTTTTTCTATTATTTTTAACACAATAATCAAGTAAATTTTTAAGAGAAACAACCGATTTAGCATATTCTAATTCCGGTGATTTTTGTGCACTCGATACCGTTCCCGAACCGGCAAAATGGAAGATATAATCAAAATTTACACCAAATTTTTCAAGATTGTTTATATCAACTTCACCTTGAATAAAATTTTTTTCAGCTTCACCAAAAATATCAAGCCCAAAAATTTCAAAACTTTCAGCAAAGTATTTTTTGGCATTTGAACCGATAAAACCATTTATACCTGTTATAAGTATTTTTTTACTCATGTCTTATTCTCCTTATAACTTTTGCCGGATTACCTGCAACAACAGTCCAAGGCTCAACATTCTCTCTGACAACGGAGCAAGCCCCAACTATGGCTCCTTCTCCTATTGTTACACCGTTTAAAATTGTGCAATTCATTCCAATCCATGCTTTATCTTCTATTGTAATAGGGCGAGATTTTACAACATCCCAATTTTTGTTTTTGATAAAATCACCTGTTTCGTTATAATCTTTAATCTCTTGCTCTAAATCATGCACACGCTCTCTCCAATCAAGAGAATGTGAATTGTGATCATAAAATGTACACCCCCAAGCGACAGTTATATCGTTGCCAAATTTTATTTTTGAACGCGATATTATGTTTGTTCCAGCATTAATAAAACATCTGTCCCCGATTTCAATTTCACCTTTATCAGATTCAAAAATAAGATTACAGGCTAGCATACATCCACTGCCTATTCTCACCTTATCTTCATAACCTCCGGCAATAGAAAAATTGCTAAGCAAAACAGTATCTTTTCCTTTTTTCAGTAAATTATATTTCTCAATCTTTCTCTTTTTCTTTCTTCTGATTTTATCAATTAATTTTTGTATTATTTTTATTCGCATAAATATTTCCTTATTTTAATTTTTTATTTTATTATTTTTATAAATTTAGCAGGATTTCCCGCAACTATAGTATATGGTTCAACATCTTTTGTTACAACAGAATTTGCACCTATAATCGCCCCTTTACCTATTTTTACACCTTTTAATATTGTAGCTTTACAACCAATCCACACATCATCTTCAATAATAACTGGTCTTTCGTCAATGTTATATTTTTTTACTGGGTGTCCTGATGAAACAATTTTTTTAAAGTGTTCAAATCTCTCTAGTGGATTCTCTGGATGACAATTACTGTCAAAGATGTCTACACCATGTGATATTAGTGTTCGATTACCAATTTCTATATTATTAAAAGACCAAATTCGAGTATTTGGTCCAACAAAACAGTCATCACCAATTTTTATTTTTCCACCGGAAGGGTATATAGTTAGATTACCATATATGTGTGTATTATTTCCCAATAGTATATTTTCTGGATTTGATTGCATATTGTATATATTAGCTTCGGGGTATATAGTAGTATTTCCTAATGATACGAAACAATTTTTATCACACATAGATATACTTTGACTTGATTTAAGTTTTTTATTGTAACGTATTTTTATGAAATTAAATAGCGTAATACATCTTTTGTTGTCTATTTTTTCTTTAGAAAAAATAAAATTACCAGTTCTTTCTAATTTAAAAAAATACGCAAATTTATGCTTTTCATCAATTGCTTCTGAAATATCAATTTTTTTTATTGTTGTGTATTTGTTATAAATTTTTGTATTATATTTCGTATTTTTACCTTTACAATGAGTTGCACCTTTTGTGTCAAAACCAATATTTTTAACTAAAGATTCTTTAAAAAATAAACAGTATTTGTTATTTAAATAATTACTAGCATACCAATTAATATCCCATGTTTTTTCGTACTTTAGCATGTCAGTATATAAATATGAATTATAATAGTTAAAATCATAAGATAGACCTTGCTCGTGTATTCTTTTATATAAAGTTAAACTATCGTTATTGTATAAATCCCAAGAGCGTTTCCATGTTGCCCAACCCCAATTGGCGGAACCTTTAATAAAAAAAGTTTGTTTATCAGTTTTTATAGGAAATGTGTATCCTGATATACAACCAACATCAGTATCATTTTTATATAACTCAAGTGCTTCATTCATATATTTTAAAAAATACTTAGAAGTAACAATATCATCTTCAATTGATATTACCTTGTTATACTTGTTAATAATCTCTGTAATTGCTGTTATAGTAGATACTTCTATTCCTTTATTTTCTGAACTTTCATTAATAATAACATCTTTAAAACCATTAATACTTTTGATGTATTTACGAACCTTTAGGACATCTTTGCGGTCTGTATCATTTTTGTAACCATCAGAAAAAATATATAAGATGCTATCAGATGCAAGTTCATTTTTTTTTAAAGCACGTATAGTTTGTTTAAGTGTATCTAATCTTCTATAACAAAAAAGAACAATTGGTGCTAGTGACATAATTTATATTCTCCTTTCTATTTTCTTATATATTATAGACCGCATTGTTTTTCCTACAACAATATAATTTTTTAAGTACAAGAATTTATAAATATTCGAAAGTTCCTTATATTGTGCAAAATCTTTATTAATAAAATCACATTCTTCAATAATAAAATAGTCTGGTGCATATTTTTCATAGTTAATAGATTTTACAATTTTTTCATCAATTCCTTCTGTGTCTATATTTATAAAATCAATTTTTTTATTTTTAGGGACATATGTATCTAATATATCATTAATTGTTTTAGGTTGTAATTGGACAATATTATTTAATTTCCAACCTTCGGAAATATAAGCTTCTGCACATTCTTTATTAAAACAATTCAATGCAGATTCTTCAAAAATATAATATGATACTTTTTCAGAATTATTATCAGAGACGACAGCCTCAATATTAATATCTCTAGGACGTTCTTCATTAAATTTTGCCATACTTCCTGGTGTACCATCAATATTTATTCCATTCCATCCCATCTTATAAAATATAAATGTATTTGAATATCTTTGTGGATGTAAGGCACCAACATCGACAAAAAAACCTTTATAATCTGAAGATTTTCCATTCATGATATAAGAATATAAAACTACATCCTCACCGTCTTGAGAATAAATTGTTCTACCCCATATATCTTTTATATTGTTTTTATTATGCTTCTTTTTTCCTCTGATTTTATCTATCAGTTTTTGTCCTGCTTTAATTTTCATAATTTTAATTCCTTTCAAAAAGTTACATATAAAGTTTTGAGAACACAAAAACACTCAGTATAATTACAAATAAAACGACACCTAACATGATATAAGTCCGTTGTTTTTTATATTTTTTTAAAGATTGATGTTTCTGATAAATTTTCCATACCTCATCCATCGCTTTTATATTGTTATTTGATTTGTGGGGTAGCGGCGTTTCTTGCAAAGAATCCTCCACTCCTTTATTTTGCATAATAGATTTAATATTCAACAACTTGTCTCTTATTGAAGTTTTATTATGATTATATACTGCTGCTTGTATTTTTTCAGCGACAGCTTTGGCACTAACCTTTTTCTTTTGATCAATGAAAATCTCAATGTATTTCCAACAACAATAAAAATCTTCAGCATATTCCCACGAAATCTTTTTATTATTGTTCTTTGTAACATTTGTACTATTTTGTTTTCTTGTAGTCATAACAACTTTCCCTTATGCTTCTTTAGGCAGATAGACTTCATACCCATTTTCACGCAAAGTCTTTTCTTTCTTTGCTAATTCCAAATCGGATGCGACCATCTCTTTTACCAATGCCTGCAAATCATATTTTGGTTTCCACCCCAGCTCATGTCTTGCTTTAGAACTGTCACCCAATAGCAAATCAACTTCTGCCGGCCTGAAATATCTCGGATCAACTTCGATAAGCACCTTACCGGTTGCTTTATCTATACCCTTTTCATTAACACCTTCACCTTGCCACTCAATATCATAACCCAATTCACTAAAGGTCATTTTACAAAAATCTCGAATTGATGTGGTTACTCCGGTTGCCAAAACATAATCATTAGGCTTGTCTGCTTGCAAAATTCGCCACATTCCCTCAACATAATCTTTGGCATGCCCCCAATCGCGTTTTGCACTCAAATTGCCCAAATACAACTTGTCCTGCAAACCCATTTTAATTTTTGTTGCAGCCATAGTTATTTTGCGAGTTACAAAAGTCTCACCGCGGCGCGGGCTTTCATGATTAAATAAAATACCATTACTGGCAAATATACCGAAACTTTCACGATAATTTACGCAAATCCAATATGCATACAATTTAGCCACAGCATAAGGTGAACGCGGATAAAAAGGTGTTTTTTCCGATTGTATGGGCTCTTGTATCAAACCGAACAATTCAGAAGTTGAAGCCTGATAAAATTTTGTTTTATTTTCTAATTTGTTTACCCTGATAGCTTCTAATAAACGCAATGTTCCCAAGCCATCACAATCAGCTGTATATTCAGGACAATCCCAACTGACTTTGACATGACTTTGTGCGGCTAAATTATATATCTCGTCAGGCTCAATCTCTTTTACCAATCTGATTAAATTGGATGAATCCGATAAATCACCATAATGCAGCTTGAAATTACCACTTTCATGAATATCTTGATAAATATGGTCAATCCTTTGGGTATTAAATGATGATGTGCGTCTTTTAATCCCGTGCACCTCATAACCCTTACTTAGCAATAGTTCTGCCAAATAGCTTCCATCTTGTCCGGTAACGCCGGTAATTAAAGCTCTTTTCATTATGATATTCTCCTTTTAATTATTATTTTTAACCCTATTAAAGTGATTACTTTATGTTTTTTGTCATAAGTGGTTTTTATGGAAAAAATTTTCTCTCTAAATGAAAGTTCTTTTGTTTTTTTAGCGGTTTTATTTTCGATTTCCTGTAACTGCAAATTGCTAAAATATTCTTGTAATACTTGGGCGTGTTCTTTTTCTCTCAATTCATTATTTTTACTGGAAATACCACTGTTATCAAATTTGCTGCAGACTAAATTAATGTGCTTATATGAGCATTTATTCAAAACTAAAAAGTCTAACCACTTTTTCCAATCGCTGACAATTTTGTATTGCTCATCATAATTGCCATAACGTTCAAACAATTCTCTCTTTATAAAACTGGATTGATGCGGCAAAGATTCTCTGTATAAATAGGCAAAGTCAATTTTGTTCGGATATCTTATTTTTTTGATTTTTCCTTTTTTTACAACACATTCATCACCAAAAATTATATCTCTATCCAAACCTTTTTTTATGACATTTTGTAATACTCTGTTATCTATATAATTATCGCCAGCATTCAAAAAACATATATATTCACCTTTAGATTTGGCAATCCCTTTATTCATAGCATTATAAATACCATTGTCTTTTTCCGATACGAAATAGTTCATACGATGCTTGTATTCATCAAAAACATCTATTGTTTTTTTATTGCTGCCTCCATCAATAACTATCCATTCAAAATCTTGCCATATTTGATTAACTATACTTTCACAAGTCGCTCGCAAATTAGGCTCATTATAACAAACTGTTACAATACTTAACTTGCATGGAAAATTGTTGATTGAAGATGGCCGTTTCATCACTAATATTCGCCTTTCAAATCAAAAATTTCTCTTGTTGCATTGTTCCAATCAAATTGTTTGGCTTGGCTTATACCGGCCAAAGACATTGTTTGACGTTTGTTGGGATTGTTATGCAACTCGGCTATTTTTTGCGCCGTGTCTGCAATATCATGTCCGCTGATATAAATTGCTGCATCACCGCATACCTCCGGCAGGCTCGAATTGTCAGCGCAAATAGTCGGACAGCCGCAAGCTAAAGCCTCCAATGGCGGCAACCCAAATCCTTCATACAATGATGGAAATACAAACATCTCTGCTTCACTATATAAAGCAGGCAAATCTTCATCATCGACAAATCCGGTTATCACAATTTTATCATGAATATTTTGCAACTCGGCAATTTGCGAAGTAACCTCATCA
>CACWSG010000009.1 GCA_902763535.1 uncultured Pseudomonadota bacterium
TTTTAAGTCCTCCCGCAAGTCTTCCCAGACTTGCTCGTCTTTCCTTGTTTATGTTTGTTTATTTGCCCCTAGAGGCTTCCTCCTGCCTCTAGGGGCTTTTTTTTGTTGCATTTTCTTATTTATAGATTTTAAAATAAAAAAGAGCGTTGAGTCCTCAAAAGGCCAACGCTCTAGGTTTTTTACTTTGTTTTTTTAGACCGACATTAAGTCGGCAAAGGTTGGTGCCGATATTTTTTTGTTGACGGCAAACTTATTTTCCAACTCAGCAAGCAGGTCGCTGATGCCCAACTCCTCAGCCACCTCAAAGGTGGAATCGTGGAAGGTCGGACCTTCAGGGCACTCGCGAAGGTATTCTTCGAGAGTTACCGCGTCGTCAGCAAAAAGGCGGACGAAAGAGGCCTCGTTTTCCTCCGACAAGGAGCAACCTATACAGATTTTTTTAATTAGCTCCTTGTTGTCGCCGTATTTTTTAAAGGCTTTGGCGACGAACTGGGCGCAGGGACGCCGCAGTTTCAAATAGAGATCACAGAGGACCTCGTTGCCTGTCTCTAATAAAATGCATTGAGCCTTAGGCGATAAGGCATAATTTTTAATGGCCTTGGTCAAGGTTTCAATGTTTCCGCTTTTGATGAGAGCAATTTCTTCTTCTTTTTTCATTTCTTTATTTTTTTTGTTAATACTCAATAATATTTCCACTCACAATAATCAATTTCACTGCACAAAATATATCACATTTTTGCGAGTCGCACAAGTGTTTTTTGTCAATTTTTGCAAAATTTATCGTTCAAATGAAGCTTCAATTATTTTTTGAGAGATTTTTTCTTCCAAATCGGCATTAGCCGGAACTCCCAACTGCGGAGCCGTTGCGGCAATTATTTCACCGGCTGCCGGCACAGCGTTCCAACCGGCTTCGGTATGCCCAAAAGTTTCTTTCAATGATTTCGGATCATCTAACATTACAACCAACACATATTTGGGATCGGACATTGGAAAGGCTGAGGCAAAAGTTGTGCGGACATGTTTGGCGATATAGCGTCCATGTTCATCTTGTTTGTTAGCGGTACCGGTTTTTCCGCCCACCTCATATCCCAACACATTGGCATTGCGTCCGGAGCCGTCGGTTACCACAGCTCGCAACAATTTGCGCATTTGTTTTGAGGTGTTATCAGACATAACCCGAACCGATTTATCCGGAGAGTATTTTCCATTCAATACAGTCGGAGTGTTATAAAGTCCTCCGTTAACAATAGCAGCCAATCCTGCTGCAATATGCAAAGGAGACACAGCCAAACCATAGCCATAGCCGATGGTTGCCACCGCCGAGGCATCAGATTTCCATTTTTGCTCTTTCATTACCAAAGGTTTGGCTGTTTCGACCAGCTCCATTTTTATGGTTTCGAGCATTTTTAGCCTTTTCAAAAAATTATATTGTTCGGCAAAACCGGCCTGCAATGCCATACGAGCCGAGCCGACATTGGAAGAATGTACCAAAATTTCTCTGACATTCAAAGGACGCCCCTGACCATGAAATTCTTTGATAATGCGTGATTTAATTTTTAAAGGATTAACCGTATCAAAAACTTCGTTAATTTTGACTTTTCCCGAATCTAATGCCATCGCAGTGTTAAAAACTTTCAAGACTGAGCCCGGTTCGTAAATACGAGTAGTTGCCTGATTAAAAGTTGCATCGGCATCTTTAATATCATTGGGGTCAAAATCAGGCAGGGAAACCATCGCCACAATTTCGGCAGTGTTGGCATTCATCAGAATAGCGGTTGCCGCCATAGCCGAAAATTTTTTTTGATATTTTTGCAAAATGTTGCGCACAGTATCTTGCACACCTACATCTATTGATAAACGCACCGGAATATCTGAGGAAGTTATGCGCGAATTCAATCCTAATTCCAAACCGGAAGTTCCGTTGTTATCAACATCAACTGTGCCGATTATATGTCCGACCAAGTTTTTGTGCGGATAAACGCGTTTTTCATTATCTCTGAATTCCAGTCCGGGATTGCCGATGGCCATAATTTTTGATTGCTGATTCGGGGTAAGGTTGCGCCTGATGGTATAATAGCCGCGTCCGCTTTTCAGTTTTTTGTAGGTGTCATCAAAACGATTTTTTAAATCGGGAAAAATTTCTATCAGTTTGAGAGTGGTTGCTTTGGGTTTTAAGATTTTTTTGGCATTGGCATCCAAGTCTTGAGTCGGCAGTGAAGTTGCAACAATGGTGCCATTGCGATCAACAATATCGGCTCGATGAATGGTTCCGATAATCTGATTGTTTTCAAAAGGGGGAATATCGTTCCAATTTGACAGAACGCAAACATCTAACAAACGCATTGCCACAATGCTATAAACCAGCACAAAACCGGCGATGCCTAAAAAAATGCGCGAACGCGAGGTTGACTTGGGCGAATTTTCGCCATCGTTCCAACCCTTAAATATATCTCCTTTGGCAATATCTATTTCTTCACCGGGAAGATACAGTTTACCTGTTTTCTGCGCATCTGATTTCTTCATTTTTTCTTATAAAGTTTATCTTAAATTATTGGCCATTTTTTTCAAATCGCGATTGTTTTGCGCCCAAGCGGCAATATTTTTGCGCGCGTTAGACTTTTTATCATCCGATTCGTAATTAAATGGTAACGCAGAATAGTTAATAATTTGTTCCCCTTTTACCGAATTTAGGTTGGTATGTGAAGAAGCCAAATTGCGCAAGCGTCCGGGATTGTTCAATTTTGCCCATTCGGCATTGAGAACATGAATTTCTTCTTTGTCGGTTTGGATACTCATGTTTATGTCATTGAGTTCCTTTTCCAAGCGATACACCGAGTTTTTGAGATAACTTGATGCAGCGATAGTAAAGAACACTACACTAAATACCAAAACATAAATTGTAACTTTGTTGTTCATAGACTTAAAACTCCTTTTACTGTTGAGTTTAAGGGTTAGTGTTTTATGGCATAACGCAGCTTTGCCGAACGCGAGCGAGCATTTTCTGCCAGCTCATTCTCAGATGGCAGAATTGCTTTTGACGCGAAAGCAAAGGTTGCGTCGGTTGATGTTGTTTCACCAAGCTTATAACGTGATGTGTGAACACGTTTTTCACTGTTGGTTTTGAAAAAAGTTTTGACAATGCGATCTTCCAGTGAGTGAAAATCTACCACCACCAAACGACCTTTGGGGTTTAGGCAGGATGTAGCTTTTGCCAAACCTTTTTCCAGTTCGCCCAGTTCATCATTAACTTTAATGCGCAAGGCCTGAAAACTTCTGGTAGCAGGGTTAATCGATTGGTGATTACCTCTGCCCAAAACGGCATAAATAATATCCGCCAATTCTATCGTTGTAGCAATCGGCTTTATTTTGCGAGATTCAACAATTTTGTGCGCAATTTGGCGCGATTTTTTTTCTTCACCATATTGATAAAGAATATCGGCCAATTCCTGCTCACTTAAATTATTGACCAAGTCGGCGGCGGTTAAACCGCTTTGGCTCATCCGCATATCAAGGGGAGCATCTTTGGTAAAAGAAAAGCCTCTTTTTCCTTCATCTAACTGCATTGACGATACCCCGATATCAAACACGGCACCATCAATGTTTTCTTCCACCAGTTTATCAAAATCGCCGAAACATCCTTGGCGAAAATCAAAACGCGCGCCGAATTTTTGTTTCAACTCACCGGCGCGCTCCAAAACTGTCCCATCACGATCAAGTGCAATCAATTTGCAATCGGCAGCTTCTAATATCGCCTCGGAATAACCGCCGTTGCCAAAAGTAGCATCAACATAAATCTCACCATCTTTGGGAGCTAAGGCTTGCAAAACCTCATTCAACATAACCGGATAATGTTTTTGATAATTTTCATTCATCAGGCATTATCCTTTTTTATGACAGGGCGGGTTTTAAGCAATTTTTCTCTGACGCGTTGCTCTTCTTTGGCCCAATTTTGCGGATTCCAAATCTGAAATTTGCGTCCCTTGCCGACAAACACCGCCGAATCAGTTATCTGAGCGTGTTTAAGTAGTTTTTCTGACAGCATAATACGACCGGTGGAATCGAAAGGATAGCGCTTAGCATCACCGAAAATCAGGTTGGAGATGTCATCTTGTTCTTCCGAGAAAAAGTCGAGAGAGTTTTCCATCTCATTTGCCAGTTTTTCCAACATATCCTCCAAGCAGCCTTCAATGCAGGGGTTGGACAAACTGCGATAACATACAATTTCAGCTTCCGAGTCTTTGACAATCGCGCGCCAATCTGCGGGTAATGAAACCCTGCCTTTGGCATCAACTTTATTTTCAGTAGTGTCTAAAAATAAAAATGTTTTACGCAATTTTTAACCCTTTGCCCTTAATCTTTGCAATTATGATTATGGTATATCATGGGATTTTATGGGAATCAATGGGAATTTTTAGTATTTTGTTAACTGTTCTGGGAATGTTCTGTTGTTGTTTTGCTGTATATTAAGGAAACAGCCAGTTAGCAAAAATAAAATTTTTGTGTAAATAATTCACAATATGTTTTTAACTCGTATAAAAGTTCTAAAATTGCCATAACCACTCCGATTTTAATTATTATGTAGTTGCTGTTTTATCGGAGTCGGTCTGGTGCTTTTTTTGTTGATGTCAGTAATTATCCCTCTTGCAATCTTATCATAAAACCTCTACAATCCTTTTCTGGTCATTTGAGATAATCGGACAGCCGCGCATTGGCTTGACTAATGTGAGGAAAGTCCGGGCATCAGGGAAACACGGCACCGGATAACGTCCGGCTGGGGAAACCCAAGGGAAAGTGCCACAGAAAACAACCGCCCGTCTATATGTCGGGTAAGGATGAAAAGGCGAGGTAAGAGCTCACCGCGCTTTTGGTAACAAAGGCGGCATCGGTAAACCCTGTCGGATGCAAGACCAAGTTAGGGGCGTCAAGGTGTCGTTTATGACAAACCGGACGATACGGAGCGTTTCTCCTCCACTCCAGAGGTAGGTCGCGTTGAGCCGCGCAGTAATGTGTCGGTCAAGATTAATGGCTGTCGGTCTCTTTCAGAGATTACAGAACCCGGCTTACAGATTGTCTCGATTGACAAAGGTTTGAAAATTATAAAAGGGATTTGTATGCAACATACTATTGCCAAATCAGTTGAGTTTAACGGGGTAGGGCTTCATTCCGGTGTTGCTGTAAAGCTTGTGATTGAGCCGGCAGATGCCGGTACCGGCATTGTTTTTGTGCGTTCTGATATTTCAGGCTTTGCTCCGCTTGCCGCTATTTATTCTAATGTGGTTGATACTCGCAATTGCACCTGCTTGGGCGATAAAAACGGTCAAATTATTTCAACAATTGAGCATCTGATGGCGGCTTTATCAGCTCTTAAAATTGACAATGCTTTAGTTAAGGTCAATGCTCCGGAGATGCCGATTTTGGACGGCGGAGCTTTACTTTTTTATAACGAGCTCAAAAAAGCCGGCTTAGCCGAGCAATCAGCACCGCGCCGCATTTTGAAGATTGTGAAAAAAGTCGAGTTTCACGATGATAAAGGCAATCATGTTACCTTGGAGCCGAGCGAGCAGTTCCATGTCCACTTTACTATTGATTTTCCTTCTCCCGTTGTCGGTCATCAGGAGTTTGATGGCGCAATCAATGAGGATATTTTCTTTTCCCAAATTGCTCCCTGTCGCACTTTTTGTGAAAAATCGCAAATTGATTATCTGCGCTCCATCGGCTTGATTAAAGGCGGAAGCCTAGATAATGCGGTTGTTTTGGATGGCGACAAAATCCTCAATCCTGACGGCTTTAGGGTGAAAAATGAATGTGTCAATCACAAGGTGCTCGATGCCATCGGTGATATGGCGACTTGCGGTTTTGCCATTAAAGGCAAACTAACCGCTTATCATTCGGGACATTTTCACAATAATCAAATTTTACAAGTTTTATTTGCTAATAGTTCTAACTACACAATAGAGGAAGAATAATTATGAAAAAAATCGCTTTAGGTCTGTTGTTTTTAATATCGGCTTGTGCTTCAACTCCCGATACGGGCAATATGAGCGCAGAAGAGCTTTATAATTTGGGTTATGACCAAATGCAAGATACCGCTTGGGCAAAAGCCGCCGCAACTTTTGAAAAATTGGAGCTGGAACATCCTTACTCAGCTTGGGCTACCAAATCCAAATTGATGAGTGCCTATGCTTATTATCGTGATGAAAAATATGATGATGCGGTAATTGCTTTGGATAGATTTATTCACTATCACCCTGGCAACAAAGATGCTGCCTATGCTTATTATATGCGCGGATTGTGCTATTATGACCAAATTGTCGGCGCACAAAAAGATCAAGACAACACTGCTAAGGCCAAAGAAGCTTTTGAACAATTATTGGCTCGCTTCCCTCAAACCGAATATGCCGACGATGCACGCGCCAAAATGAATTTGATTCAAGATCACTTAGCGGGTCAGGAAATGGATGTCGGTCGTTTTTATCTCAAACAAAAAAACTATCTGT
Source organism: uncultured Pseudomonadota bacterium (assembly GCA_902763535.1). Classification (GTDB taxonomy): domain Bacteria; phylum Pseudomonadota; class Alphaproteobacteria; order RF32; family CAG-239; genus CAZU01. Next base: position 6,498 of record CACWSG010000009.1, read on the forward strand.
CGGCCTTGAATCGCTTTTCAGCGGTGGTCAAAGATTATCAAACAACTCCGCAAATCGAAGAAGCGCTCTATCGCTTGGTTGAGATTTATACCATTTTGGGCTTAAAAGAGGATGCCGCCAAACCGCTCAAGGTTTTGGCTGTTAACTATCCTGACAGCACTTGGTATAAAAAGGCAGTTGATTTAACAAAGTAACGAGCTATGCTGCAATCGCTTCACATCAATAATGTTGTCTTAATTGATGAATTGGATTTGGACTTTGCCCAAGGTTTTGGCGTTTTAACCGGCGAAACCGGAGCTGGCAAGTCCATACTTCTTGATTCTCTTGGCTTGGTGTTGGGGCGTCGTGCCGAAACTTCACTTATTCGCAAAGGAGCCGACAAACTTTCGGTAACCGCAACTTTTACCAACATCGACAATCCCGAATTGATGGCACTGTTGAGCGAAAACGAGTTGGAGCAATCACCTGAAATAATGATAAAACGCACGCTCAACACTTCAGGAGTTGGCAAAATATTTTTTAATGACCAGCCGATATCTGCCAAATTGCTCAAAGAAATCGGTAAATATCTGGTCGAAATCCATGGGCAATTTGATAATCAAGGCTTGCTCAATCCGACCAATCATCGCAGTATTTTAGATGCTTTCGGCGGTTTGGATAAACAGGTTAATGCTTGCAAAGATGCTTATAAAGCCTACCAAGCGGCCAAGAAAAAACGCGCCGAATTTGAAAATAACATCGCTAAAGCCAAAGAAGATGAAGAAAACCTTATTCATTGGGTAAAGGAATTGAAGCAGGTTGCTCCGCGTTCCGGTGAAATGGATGAATTGCAAGCTCGCCGCCAAGAATTGATGCACGCGGAAAAAATCATCGAAAACCTTAACTATGCTTATTCTTCGCTGCAATCAGCTGATGTGGCGTCAGCTCTGCGCTCGGCTCAAGCCGGCATCGATAAGGCCAATAATTTGGTTAATGATAAATATGCTTCTATTTACGAGGCTTTGGATGCCGCTTTGGTACAGGTCAATGAGGCGATTGAAGAAATCGAAAATGCCTCCGCAGATATCTCGCTGAATGCCAACGAACAGGAAAGTATTGATAGCAGAATTTTTGCTCTTAAAGATTTGGCACGCAAGCATGGCTGCGATGTTGATGCCTTACCGGAGGTTTTGCTTGCATTTAAGGAAAAGTTGAATGCCATTACTTTGGGCGAAGACGGTTTGAGCGAATTGCGCAGCGAAGAACAACAAAAACGTCTGGCTTATATTGAAGCGGCTAATCTTTTGCACCAAAGCCGTGTGGCAGCAGCTCAAAAGTTAGACGCTCATGTGATGTCCGAATTGCCGCCCTTAAAAATGGAAAAAGCCAAGTTTATTACCGAAATCAAATCGCAAGATGAAGCTCATTGGTCAGAAAATGGTGCTGATGAAGTTTGTTTTACCGTATCTACCAACCCCAATTCTCCGCAAGGTGCACTGAACAAAATCGCCTCCGGCGGTGAGTTGGCGCGTTTTATGTTAGCTCTCAAAGTTAATTTGGTGCAAAATTCTTCTCTAGCTACCATGATTTTTGATGAGGTTGATGCCGGAATCGGCGGCGCAACCGCTCGAGCTGTCGGTGAAAGATTGGCGCGTTTGGGACAGAAAGTTCAAGTTTTGGTGGTAACTCATGCTCCACAGGTTGCTGCACTCGGCGATTATCATTTAAAGGTTGAAAAAAACACTGTTTCTGATATAACCACCACCAGAGTTTATTTGCTTGACGAGGCAAGCCGCAAAGAGGAAATTGCTCGAATGCTTTCCGGTGAACATATCACCGATGAAGCGCGCGCCGCCGCCATGCAACTGATGAAAAAATAGTTTTTTAATAAGGACACAAATATTATGACAACACGCACTCGTTTTGCTCCATCACCCACCGGATATATGCATATCGGCAATCTGCGCACGGCGCTTTATGAATACCTGATTGCCAAATCGCAGGGGGGCAGATTTATTTTGCGCATTGAAGATACTGATCAAAAGCGCTTGGTTGAGGGTGCTACCGATATTATCTATAATACCTTAAAAATGGTGGGCATGAATTGGGACGAAGGACCTGATATCGGCGGTGATTTTGGCCCCTATGTGCAATCCATGCGCAAAGATTTGTATGCCCCCTATGCTCATAAATTGGTAGAGTTGGGCGGTGCTCATTATTGTTTTTGTGCCGAGCGCGAAAAGCAACTTGATGAAGATGGCAACGAGATAATTTGTAAATTTGATGATCCTTGCAAGCATCTAAGCCTTGAAGAGGCAAAAGCGCGCATTGCCAAAGGCGAACCTTATACTGTTCGCCAGACCATCAACAAAACCGGCAAATCGCATTATGAAGACAAAGTTTACGGCATAATCGAAATTGATTATGATGAGTTAGACGAGGGTGTTTTACTCAAAACTGATGGCTTTCCGACTTATAACTTTGCCAATGTGATTGATGACCACTTAATGGGGATTACTCATGTTGTCAGAGGCAGTGAGTATTTGCCGTCAACCCCCAAATATAATTTGATTTATGATGCTTTTGGTTGGGAAAGACCGGTTTATGTCCACTTACCTCCGGTTATGAAAGATGCCCAGCACAAGCTCTCAAAGCGCAATGGTGATGCCTCGTTCCAAGACTTGTTGGCTAAAGGTTATCTGCCGGAAGCGGTTATCAATTATATAGCTCTTTTGGGTTGGAATCCCGGTAATGAAGAAGAGATATTCTCTCTTGCCGATTTAACAAAGATTTTCTCGGTTGAACGTTTGAACAAATCTCCGGCAATTTTTGATATTGTAAAATTGACTTGGATGAATGGTGTTTATTTGCGTAATTTGTCAGCCGATGATTTTTACCAAAAAGCTTTGCCTTATATGGAAAGTTTGCCGCAAAATGTTGATAAAAAAGCCCTTGCCGCAGCTTTGCAGCCAAGGGTTGAAACCCTTGGGCAAATTGTCGAGCAGATTGATTTTATCAGGGCTTTGCCGGACTATTCAACCGAGCTCTATTTTAATAAAAAAATGAAAACCGATGTTGAGATAGCTAAACAGGTTTTGCCGCTGATTAAAGACACTTTGACCAATCAAGTTGCGTGGGATAACGATTCGTTGTTTGCCTCATTAAAGACTTTGGCTGAAGCAAAAGGTCTAAAAAATGGACAAATTCTTTATCCGGCGCGCATTGCGCTTTCCGGCAAAGAAACGACCCCCGGTGGTGCGACTGAGCTGGCGGTTATCTTGGGACAGCAAGAAAGTATCAACCGAATCGACCAAGCAATCAAAAAACTGAATTAGAATAAAAATATACCAATTTAAAAGAAAATAACAAAAAACTTGACAAAAAACCTTACAAGGTGTATATAATATGCAATTTTGCATTTTATATAACCAATAAAGAGGATTTTTGCAATGGATACAAATTTTTTGGTAAATGAAAGTGACTTAGGTATATTAAGCAAAAAGCGGATTAAAAGAGAAATCAAAGCTTATAATCGTGCTTTGTTATTTAATCGTAAAGAACTTGATTCGTTGCGAAAAGAAGGTGTTGAAACCATAAGAGGTTTTTCTGAAGGTAAGGTTAAACTGGATGGCAATATAAGCGGTCTGTGCACCTATGACGAATGTGATTTAATGGACAGCTATATTAAAATTTTTGGCAGAAATAATGATGATGTTCGAAAAAATGCTTATGCCGAACTTAATCGTATAGCACCTGTTCAACACGGCAGGCACAAAAAAAGTTTTGAATCACGGGCATATGATTGGAGAAGCCGTAAAATCTATAAGCTGGCAAAAAGTCGAATGGGTAAAAGACTGCAATCGATTGTTACACTGTTTTCATTCAATAAATCGGCTAAAGAACAAAATGATGCAAAGTTAAATAAGCAGCAGAATGAAGAATTGTTGCGTCAACAGGCGGCTGAAAAACAGCGTCAAAAATATGCTCAAATGGCAGAACAATTGCGTCAACAGCAAGAAGCAAAGCGCCAAGCCCAACAACAAAAAGAAGCAGAACGCCAAGCTCGTCAGCAACAAAAAGAAGCAGAACGCCAAGCTCGTCAGCAACAAAAAGAAGCAGAACGCAAGGCTCGCCTACAACAAAAAAAGGTTAAAGCTGAAAACAATAATCAACATCCTAATCCGAAAAAAAGCCGTGCAAAAGCTTTCATGTTAACAGCATTGATCGGATTGGCCGGAGTTGCCGGAATATTTGGTGTTGGCAAATTAGCTAAAGACGGATCAAACAAAAATAAATCCGATAATATTAAAATAGCCAAGATTGACAGTGTCCGTAACGACACATCAAAAGACACTATATCGGCGATTTTAGCAAACAAACAAGCCTATCAACAACAAGTTAAAGAAACCAAATCTGATACTGTAATTGCTCAAGATACAGCTAAATCTGCTCCGGTTAAAAAACAAAAGGCAAAATCAGCCGCACAATCCAGCAAAAAAACTGTAAAAACATCGGCTAAGGTTAAAAAGGCAGCTCCGCAAAGCAAAAAAAATTCAAAAGACACAATTGTGGCTGAGGATATTGTATTGCTTGATACAGCTCAAAATTATAAACCACAATCAGATACTATCTTGCCTGACACAATCTCAATTGTTGATGTTGATACCATCAATACCGATATGATTGACACAGCAATTTCTCAAGATAGTATAATAACATCGGTGGATAGCATTGATTTGAGCTTATCTGATACTTCAACTTTGTCAATAGTGCCGGAGACTGATTCTTTATCGACGATTTCAGATTCTGTTGCAAATTTTGATACTGTTCAGAGTTTACCTGTTGCAGATACTACTCTATGTATTGAGGATATGCTCAATGACACGGCAACCACATCGCAAAATCTGATTATGGACAGCATTGCCGGTAATGACAGTTTGCAGGTAGCTGAACAATACCACGCATTAACAAAGACTCAAGCTCGTCATGTCAAAGAATGTGATTCTGTCTTGAGTGTGGCTTGTGGTGGTGAGGCTCAGCGCGATAGTTTGTATGCGCAAGTAATTGACCATATTGACGCAGGTGATTTTAATATTCCCACAGAAATGCACTTATCTGATTTTACAGCCAATATAGTTTATTGGTCGATATCTTCAGACAAAGAAAAACGCAATATCGGCGAAAAAATGTTAAGTGGCGAAAAATTGACCGCAGAGCAGCAAATAAAAGTTGACAGTATGGAACGTTGGAATATAGCTGTTCCGAGAATCATAAGCGGTTTAGGTATAAGAGGAGTTTATATAGCTCCGGTTTCTGCCAATAATAATGACAATGCGAGCTTAAACGATACAACCTCAACTACCAAGATGGATAGGGCTGGCAAAAATCAGAGATTATCGACTAATGCTAGTCTTAAAGAATATAAGCCTCGTAATCAAGAAGCGCAAAGCTTGTTGCAAAAACTGTATAACAGCAATCGATTGTATCATCGGGCGCGTTAATAGAATTTTTAATATAAAAAATCACCTTCACAAGAAGGTGATTTTTTTATCGCCAGATGTAATATCGGTTGATAAATGCACATTTGTATAAAATTTTTTTGACAATAAAGTCGTTTGGTGATTTATTAAGTATCGCTAAATATTAAATTATAAAGTATTATGTTACAGAAAGATAAAACTTCTCAAATCTTTGAAACTTGGCTGAATGCCTGTATGCATGGCCCCATAGGTGATCATGTCTTACAGGAAATGGCTTGCGCTCCGCCGGTTTCAATACCTGATGAACAGGTACAACTCAGCTGGTTTGACACTGCAAATTGGGATGCCGTCCGTGCTTATCATGGTCGTTGGTACAAGAGTGCATCATTGCGCTTAATCAATGAAGCTCCTGAAGATGTAGTCAAATTCTATTGTTTCTACTGCACTCCGCTTGATGAGGAAAAACAAGTTGCTCTGATTAAAAGAGATATTGCTTGTTCCACTCACTTAGCTGAGGAATATTTTGGTTATTATCATGCCTGTCAGGCTGCTCGTCAGCTAATTCACAATCAGGCTCAAACCGGAGATGAATATTTTGTTCATCTTTGGCATCGGGTTCTGATGGTCTATTATGGCTGGGAGTGGGAGTTTGAACAAAAATTCGGCACTCTTGCTAAATGGCAGCAAAAACTCAAATCTCATTTTAATGAGCTGACGGTTTGCCAATTTGATGATATCGAAAAGATTCTGCGCGCGATAGAATAGACAGCCGTAAAACCCCTCGTCGATTAAGTTCGACCTAGGGGTTTTTTAGTTTTAAAAACATTGCCATTGAATTAGTTATTAAAATGAATAAATTTACTTGCGATTTTCATAAAATTGATATATCGTAAACGCAGTTTTTAATAAAAGGGGAAAACGATATGAAAAAAGAAGTTAATAAAAATTATGTTGCAATTTGTGCGGCGGTAGTTGCCGTAATTGCTTTGGTAATGTGCTGTATGTGCTGCGGCAAGGGCAAAGTAGCCACAATCAATGCTCAGATGGTGGTTTCGCGTTCTTTGGCAATCCGTGATCTTCAGCACGAACAACAAGTTCAGTATGAAGAGTTGCAAAAATGGTTGCAAGAGTCGGATAAAGCTATTAAAAAGCAACCAACCGAAGCCAAGAAAAAAGAATTGATGATGAGATTGCAAGCTGAATTGCAGCAAAAGCAAATCGTTATGCAACAGGAATATGCTGCCAAGACCCAAAAAATTGAAGAAGAAATCGTAGCCATTGTTGAGAAAGTTGCTCACAAAAAAGGTCTTAAGGTTGTAATGGATAAGAATTCGGTTATCGCCGGTGGTGTTGATATAACTGAAGAAGTTGTTGCCAAATTGGAAGAAGCCGAAAATTCAGCAGCTCAAGAAGAAGCAAAAGAAGAAACAAAAGAAGAAGCTAAAGAAGCTGAAGCGGCTGAAGAAGTTGCTGATGAGAAAGCAGCTGCTGAGCCGGCTAAAGAAGAAGCCAAAGCAGAATAACCAAGTTTTGTGCAAAAAAAATCCCACCAACCGGTGGGATTTTTTTATAGCTTTTTTATAAATTAAGATTTAATTTTTAGCTTCCCCTTGAGCCTTGCGTGCCTGATACATTCCCGCAAAATCAATCGGATTAAGCATCAACGGCGGCAAACCGGCATTAGCCATCGTTGTGCTGACAATTTGGCGAACATAGGGAAAAATCATGTGCGGAATTTCCACCATCAATACCGGTTCAAAATGTTCTTGCGGAATATTCAAAGCGACAACCGCTCCGTAAGAAAGCTCTAAAATAAAAGCCTTTTCATCTTCAACATCGCCATTGACATTTACATTGAGCAACACATTGAAAATGCCTTCTTCTTCCAGTTTTCCGGCTTCGATATTAACTTCAACACCGATTTTTGGCTGAACGCCTTGCATCTTTTTAAAAATTTGCGGTGCGTGCGGAATTTCCATTGATAAGTCTTTAATATATTGGCTTAGCAACGCGATTGCCGGCTGTTGGGGCTGTTTTCCCTCTGATTTGTTATCTTTTGCCATGATTTTTTACATCCTCTTGTTTAATTTATTGATTGTATAAAAACTATATCAAAAAAAAATCATAGGTCAAATAATAATAAACAGTTGATAATAATTTATGGCAAAGTTATATTGAAAGCACAATAAAAATGAGAAAGGTTTAAAAATGGCTTTGGATATATTGGTGTTGTTGGTGGTAGTAGTGCTTATTTTTCAGCGCTTGTGGAAGGTGCTGGGAACCGATGGCAATTCGCCGCGTCGTATAAAATTGAGCAAAGAAGGTGCCGAAAAACTTTATAATCTTCTCAAAACTGAGACCGAAAAAGAGTTTCATCAGGTCGTAGAAGAAGTTGAAACTTTAGTTCCGGTTGATGACAAACCGATGAGCGAGCTGGATAAATCTTTAGCCCAAATTCCTGATTTTAACCGCGAAAGTTTTATCAAAGGTGCCAAAAAAGCCTTTGAAATGATTACATCCGCTTTCAATCGCGGTGATATTGCCACCTTAAAAGCTTTGGTCAGTGCTGATATATATCAAAAAATGAGCGACATTATCAAACAGCGCCAAAATGACAAGATTACCGCCGAGACTGATTTTATCGGGTTTGACAAAGCTGAGATTACCAAAGCCGATGTTGATGGCAATAAAGCTTTGGTTAGTGTCGAGTTTGTCAGCGAGCAGGTTAATCTCTTGCGCTCGGCTGAGGGTGAGGTTATTGAAGGTGATGAAAACTATATTCAAAACATTACTGATGTGTGGACTTTTGAACGTCCGTTCAAGTCAAAATCATCTGGCTGGTTATTGGTATCTACAAAAAAATGATGCGTGCACTTGTTAGTTTAATTGTTGTCGTTATGTTTTTTTCTTCTTGTTCCAAGCAGAAAGAAACTCCGGAGTTTGAATTAGAAGCAACTTCATTTGCCCAAATTGATGCTTTGTCAGACGATGATATGCTGGGGGCGTATAATGCTTTTATCAAGAGTTGTGATAAAATAGCTTCTCGCAGTGATGAATTTTTGTCTTCATCTTCGGAGATAAAAATCAATCGCGCTGATTATCTTAAAGCTTGCGCTCTGGCCAAAGATATTATGCCGGTTAAATTTAAGGAATTTGTTTTGGCTAATTTTACGCCTTATCTGGTTAAATATCAGGGCAATGAGCAAGGTCGCTTTACCGCATATTATGAAGCCGAGATTCGCGGCTCATATCTTATGGATCAGACTTATAAATATCCGATTTATGGCCGCCCTTATGATCTGGTTGAAGTAAGGCTCAATGATTTTGATGCTTCTCTGCCCAACAAAAAATTAGTCGGTTATGTCGAAGAGGGTAGGCTGAAACCTTATCCCACCCGTGCAGAAATCAACAAAGACGGCATCAATGCTCCGATAGTAATGTGGGCTGACGATGAGGTTGATGTTTATATCATGCAGATTCAAGGTTCGGCCGTTGCCTTGCAGCCGGATGGCTCCAAAGTTCGTATTGCCTATGCCGCCAACAACGGACATCCTTTCAAAGGGATAGGCTCGATTCTGTTGAGCAAGGGTTTATTATCGCCATCGCAAGTCTCTATGGGCAGTATCAAGCAGTGGCTCAAGGATAATCCCGGTTTAGCCAAAGCCAACATGGATGAAAATCCTCGTTATATTTTTCACAAATTGGGCAATCCCGAAGGACCGATGGGAGCTTTGGGCGTACCTTTAACAGCCGGTCGCTCATTAGCGGTTGATACGGATTATGTTCCGCTGGGAGCATTGTTGTGGCTGGAAACTTCATCTTATGATAACAAACCGCTTAATCGTTTGGTAGTGGCTCAGGATATCGGCGGAGCCATCAAAGGAGCAGTGCGCGGTGATTATTTTTATGGTTCGGGCGGTGATGATATTTTGGAAGCCGCCGGCAGGATGAATTCATCGGGGCGTTACTTTGTGTTAATTCCTAAGCATTATGAGGCAAAGACCAATGACTAAGCGCGCAAACAAAGCTGATTTATTGATTTATAAAGCATTGCAAAAGGCAATCGCCGAGGATAAGATTCATCTCTGCCTTATTACATCAAAAATAAATATTCCCGGATCTCCGATTTACAATCCGTGGGAGAATCTTTTGCCGATTTTGCTTCCGGTTTTGGTTGGGTTGATATTGATATGGGCAGCCGGAATTTTGACCGGTATTGTTCTGATGACTGCCGGAGTATTTTTGACCTCCAATCTGATTAAGAAAAAATTGGAACATCGTTTGCTTAATCGCGCTTTGCAAGAAGTCAATTCTGATTATCAAAAGTTTTGTGAATTGTGGGATTTTGGCGGTTTGGTATTTGTCAAGACCGATGACAAACAACGCGGTTGCATTTCTCCTGACGGCGATTGGAAAGAATTTGTGGTTATGTATTTTGCTGATTTGATGGTTGATAAAAAGCCTGAAGAACAGGTTCAAGAAGAAAAATCCGATGAAAAAGCTGCCTAAATGTGCCGAACCGGAAGATATTGACGATTGGTCTGATGAGGTTGCCGATGTCAAAAAGTTATCTCCGGTTGATGAAATTCCCTCAGCTCCCTTAATCATTGAAGAAATAAAGCCCTCAATTAATATGAAAGGTTTGTATAATCACAATTCGTTCACTCCGTTGGCTGTTGGAGATATTGCTAATATTGACCGCAATTTGGCCGAAAAATTTACTTCCGGCAAATTGAAAATTGAGGCGCGTTTGGATTTGCACGGGTTTAGTGAAAAACAAGCTTTTAGTGCGGTTGTGGAGTTTATTCAAAAAAGCTATGCCTCCGGCAAACGTTGTGTTTTGATTATTACCGGCAAAGGCTCATCATCTGATACATGGTGGGAGAGTAAAGGGGTGATTCGCCAGTCTTTTGCTCAATGGATCAACCACATTGACATTCGCCCTTATTTGTTGAGTGTAGCTCCGGCCAATCAAGGAGATGGCGGCAGTGGAGCCTTTTATTGTCTCATCAAACGCCAACATTAGATATAACAGTTCGTTTAATTGGCTTCTGAATATTCGTAGATTCGAATTTTTTTTATTTTTAAGCGAAAAAAAGGAGCTTCAATTTCTCAAAGCTCCTTTCTTTATCTGTTGCAATATTTATATAACAAAGACCGCTGAAGTTTGTGTGGAGATGTGATTATGGTCTTTAATCATACAATATTTTGATGACAGATAAAATGCTCGTTTAATCACATCCCGAGTCTGTTTTGTCTAAATTCTGACACATTTAAAAAATATGTCAATACCGAAATGCCAACTTTTTGGGTTTTGTTATTTAAATCAATGAGTTAGTTTTTTGTGCGACAGATGTTCCTGTTCACTTATGATGTCATCTTGAAAATCGGTAATTTCTTGTTCGTGTTCCAATTCCTCGTGCAGAATTTTGGCTGCAACACGGTGAGTTTCATAGTCTTTACCAAAAGTCATCTCGCAAATTTTTTCATATCTGGCAATTGCGCAACGTTCAGAAATCAAATTTTGCTTTAGCAATTCCACCGTATAAGGATTGGATGGTTCTTCATAGCGGCAAATTGCGGTTTCGCCCCATTTTTCAGGGCTCAGCACAGGGGTGCCGCCCAGTTCTATAATCCGATTCGCTATCATGTTGGCATGTTTGAGTTCCTCGTTGGCGTGTTCATTAAATTCTTCGGCAATAGATGTGCGGTGCGGACCGACTGCCAGCAGCGCTCCCAGCCAATATTGATAATAAGCCAGCCATTCTTCGGCAAATGCAATATTGAGAGTCTTTATCAGTTCGTCATAATCTACTTTTGCTATTTTTTGTGCCATTTCACCCATTGTTGTTCTCCTATACAATTAACCACCCAACAGATAAGCACAATAAAACATTGTTCAATGCTTGAATTTTAGTTTTTAATAATTACCACAGCTTGCGATTATGAGTTGATTTAGCATTTATTTCGATTTATCATAGCACCTGACGATTATATATGGAGAAGTATGATGGTTAGAGTAGCCCCGTCATTGTTGGCTGCTGATTTTAGTAACTTAGGTGAACAGGTTGCAAAATTAGAAGCTTGCGGTGCTGATATGCTGCATTTGGATGTGATGGATGGACATTTTGTACCCAACTTGTCCTTTGGTGTGCCGGTAATCAAAGGTTTGCGCCACAAAACTCATCTGTCGTTTGATGCTCATCTGATGGTTAACAATCCGGAAAATATGATTGAGTGGTTTGCCAAAGCCGGTGCTGATTATATCACTATTCATGCTGAGGCAACCGATGACCTATCCGGTGTTATCTCCAAGATTCATTCGTACAATATTAAGGCCGGTATTGCAATCAAACCGAGCACATCGGCGGATGTTTTGCAAAAGTTTATAGATAAAATTGATTTGATTTTGGTAATGACGGTTGAGCCCGGTTTTGGCGGTCAAAAATTTATGGAAGATATGCTTCCTAAAATAAAGCAAGTTCGGGCAATGATACAAAATCGTGATATTATTTTGAGTGTAGATGGCGGAATAAATGCTTCAACTGCGCTGATGGCAAAAGAGGCCGGAGCTGATATGCTGGTTGCCGGAACTTATATTTTGGGCAGTAATGATTGGAGCAAAGCAATATCTTCTTTACGATAAGGAGCAGATTTATGAAACATTTGGTTATGGTTGTCGAAGATGAAGAAGCTTTAGGTTTGGTCCTCAAGTACAATCTTGAAAAAGACGGCTATGATGTAGCTGTGGTTACCAATGGTAACAAGGCGATTGCTGAAATTGAGAGTCAAAATCCTTCTGTAATTTTGATGGATTGGATGTTGCCTGAAATTTCCGGTTTGGAGTTGGTAAAACTTATTCGATCCAAACCTGACATCAAAGATATACCGATAATTATGCTCACCGCCAAAGGCGAAGAAGAAGACAAGATAAAAGGTTTGTCTGCCGGTGCTGATGACTATGTTACCAAGCCTTTTTCAATACCCGAGCTTTTAGCTCGTGTTAAAGCCCAAGTTCGGCGCGCTCCCGAAAAAACGACGGCAACAGAGTTGTTGTTTGAGGATATTCGCATGGATTTGGTTGAGAAAAAAGTTTTTCGCGGTGAGAACTATATTCACTTAGGCCCTACCGAATTTCGTTTGTTGAAGTTATTGATGGAAACACCGGGGAAAGTCTTTTCTCGCGAATACTTGCTTAAAAATGCTTGGGGTGATAACATTTATGTTGAATCGCGTACGGTTGATGTTCATATTCGCCGGCTTCGTCGGGCGCTCAATCAATATGGCGTTGATTATATTCGCACGGTTCGTGCCAATGGTTATTCTTTGGATAACTCGTTGGTTGACTATGAAGAACAAGAGGAAAAATAGATTAAATGTCGCTGCAGTACGAAATATTAGCTAAAGACGGCAAAGCGCGTCGCGGAAAACTCCACACCAAACACGGAATTGTTAATACTCCGGCCTTTATGCCGGTTGGAACTTGTGCCACTGTAAAAGCCATGATGCCGGAATCCGTGGCGGCAACCGGTGCAGAAATATTGCTTGGTAACACCTATCATCTGATGCTGCGTCCCGGTGCTGATTTGGTTGAAAAAATGGGCGGATTGCATAAATTTATGAATTGGAACAAGCCTATTCTGACAGACTCCGGCGGTTTTCAGGTTATGAGTTTGTCAGGGTTGCGCAAACTAAGTGAAGAAGGGGTGGCTTTTTCCTCTCATGTTGATGGTAAAAAGTTTTTCTTATCTCCGGAAGAGTCTATCCATATTCAGCATAAATTGGATTCCAATATCACTATGTGTATGGACGAATGTGTAAAGCTTCCCGCCGAACATAAGATAGTCAAAAAATCAACCGAGATGTCAATGCGTTGGGCTGCTCGTTCGTATGAGGCTTTTGTTGATCGTGACGGTTACGGTATTTTCGGAATTCAGCAAGGCGGAGATTATGAAGATTTGCGTGCTTATTCGGCCGAACAACTCAAAGCTATCGGCGGATTTTCCGGATATGCCATCGGTGGTTTGGCGGTGGGTGAAGGACAGCAAAAAATGTTTGAGGTGCTGGACTATGCTCCGGATATGTTGCCTGAAGACAAACCTCGTTATCTTATGGGGGTAGGGCGCCCTGATGATATTGTGGGAGCAGTGTTGCGCGGAGTTGATATGTTCGATTGCGTTATGCCGACGCGTTCCGGACGTACCTCACAAGCCTTTAGCTCGCGTGGGACTATCAACATTCGCAACTCGCGCCATCGTGAAGATTATCGCCCTTTGGAAGAAGAATGTGATTGTCCGCTGTGCCGCAATTACAGCCGCGCCTATATTCACCATTTGCAAAAATGTAATGAAGTTTTGGCAGTAATGCTTTTGACATGGCATAATGTTCGTTATTATCAAAGATTGATGCAAGGGTTGCGTAATGCAATAGAACAAGGAAAATTAGGCGATTTTGTTGAAGATTTTTATGCTAAGCAAAGGCTTGGTGATATTGAGGAGCTCTAGGTATGGAAGAATGTGAAGCTAAAAAAGAAAATTTGCGAGTTTGCGTTTCGTGTGGTCACGCATCAGGAAATGATGAGGCTTATGAGCAAGAGTCATATAACATGGGGCGTCTTATTGCGCAAATGGGATTTTGTTTGGACTATGGTTTTTCCGATAGCGGTGTAATGGGCGCTGTTGCGCGCGGTGTTTTGGACGAATGGGAAAACAATCAACATCAGTTTTATGTTAATGTCAGCCCAATTGTGGGGGTTACCACCAAAGAATATTATAATCTTTATCAAAAAGATAAATTTTTAGAAAAAATTACCAATGTTGTTTTGACGGATACCATTGAAAATCGCAAGAAAAAGTTGTTGGAAGCCGACATAGTGGTTTTTGCTCCCGGCGGTGTCGGAACATTAGATGAATTAGCCTATGATTGTGTTGCTATGCAAGATGGCTTTATCAAAAACAAGCCTTTCATTATTTATAATATCAATGGTTTTTTCTATCACATTTTGGAATATCTCAAAGAAATGGTAAATTCGGGTTTTGCTGAGCCGATACCTTTTATTGTGGTTGATAACAATAATGAATTGGAGATAGCTTTTCGTTTGTTGAAATTGCGCTACAATGGTTGCGAATCATTCAAAGAGGCTTATTACCACGCTCGTAAGTTAGCCTATGAAATGCCTTATTTCATTAAGAAAAAAACTGATGACATGAGCTTGGAAAAAATGATAGAAGATATGGATCAAATTGAAATGAGAGGCACCAAGGAACAAAAGAAAAAATTAAATGATGAAATAGACCAAGCTTATTTGGAAAAAGAGATTGAACGTATGTATGACCGTTTGGCTAAGGCCGGACGCGACACGGCAATGGTCAGCGAAAAATTAACCAAACTCAAAAAATCTCGTCAGAAAACCAATATATGAGAAAAACACAATGCTAAACCTGATTTGGTCCGGATTTTTTATTGTTGCTTTTATTTTAGCCATAGTTAAGAGCCTGCACGGCGATTTTTCTGTATGGCAGCAAATATCTGCAAGTTTGTTTGACAGTGCTGATAGCGGTTTTAGAATATCAATAGGTTTGACCGGAGTTTTGTGTTTGTGGCTCGGACTGCTCAAGATAGCTGAAAAATCAGGTTTAACTGAGGTGCTGGCTAAACTTTTGCGTCCGTTTTTTCATGCAATTATGCCGGATTTAAAGAAAGATTCGCCGGCTTTCGGTTCTATCGTTATGAATGTCGCAGCCAATATATTGGGACTTGATAATGCGGCAACTCCGATGGGGTTAAAGGCTTTTGCTCAGATGCAAAAAGAAAATCCTCATCCTGACCGAGCTTCTAATTCACAAATTATGTTTATGGTGCTAAATTCTTCATCACTTACTTTATTGCCCATAACCATATTAATGTATCGTTATCAGTTCGGTTCGGCTAATCCGGCATTGGTTTTTATTCCTATTCTTTTAGCAACATCGGTTTCAACCTTAGCTGGTTTTTTAGCCACTGCCGTTTATCAAAAAATAAACATATTCAAGCCGATTGTGTTGTCCTACCTACTGGGCGGGATGTTTTTGATTGGCGGAATAGGATTTTGTTTTTTCCGCTTATCTCCTGACAGCAGAATAAACACGACCATGTTCATCAGTAATGCCGTGTTGTTTGGCTTAGCCGCATTATTTATTGTATGGGGACTATTAAAAAAACAAAATGTTTATGAAAATTTTATTGAGGGTGCTAAAGAAGGTTTCACCATAGCAATACAAATTATTCCATACTTGGTGGCAATGTTGGTGGCAATAGGTGTTTTTCGTGCTGCCGGAGGCTTGGAAGCAATCTGTTCGGTTTTGGAAAAAATTATGGATTATTTTGCCATCAATCATGACTTTGTTAAGGCTTTGCCGACGGCTTTTATGAAACCATTGTCGGGTAGCGGTGCGCGAGCTATGATGCTGGATACTTTTAAGACCTATGGTGTTGATAGTTTTGCCGGATTTGCATCATCAATTGTACAAGGTTCTACCGAAACAACTTTTTATGTTTTGGCAGTCTATTTTGGTTCAGTAAAAATCAGTAAAACCGGAGCCGCATTACCTTTGGCGTTGTTTGCTGATTTTTGCGGTGTTATTGCAGCAATTGTTTTAGCTTATTTCTTTTATCAGGAGTAAAAAAATGGATGAATTAACCAATAATCAAGAAACTTCTTCAGCCAATCAAGATTTACAATCCAATCAGGTCCAATCTTGGGATGACAATGATGGGGATATTAATCAACCTCAGGATGATCCCATACATAACATTGCTGTTGCCTTGCAGGTAGGAGCTTTGGCTGAAGCTCGTCAGTTGAGTGATGAGCTGTGGGGAAAAGGTGGCGACCTGTCATCAGATGATGCTTTCTTCTATTTGGATTGTCTTGTAAATATGGGTGATGTTGAACGAGCCGGCCTATTGTTAAAACCTATATTGCCGGAAATGAGCAGATATATAGATGAATATTGGGATATTCTTCTGAAATACAGTTTTCTGTCGGCAAATTTGTCTTTGGCTACATCAATCAGTGAGTATCCTCAGGTTCGTGAACAAGGAAGTGATATCTACAATTGGTTGCAACAACAAAAACAATATGGCTTGGGACAATACTATGAACAAATTTTGCGTATTGCTTTTAATGCTGTGCAACAAAAATTATGCTTGTTTGATTTGATAGTAACAGAAGACGGATCAGTTTCCGTGAATTTCTATTCGGCCTGCAGTGACGATGAAAATGACCAAATTGCTCAAAAAGTAATTGTTGCGATTGATGATTACTTTGAAAGACTGGGTATTGAGATGCCGGAAGGTTTGTATTTGGCATTTGATAATGTCAAAAACTATCTAAATCAATCAGCGGGGAGTGATGACTGAGTTTCCGACCTCGGAATTTTGATTTTTCTCTAAAACACCGGAAAGTTTTCCTATGGCGGAAGCTATTAATTTGCGTACCAGAGCTGAGGCTGTCTTTTGCGCATCATCTTTTGCCGCAAAAAGAATAAAACGATTTTGGTGTTCGGTATAATTTTCCGAAGTCTTAGTGTCAACTAAGGTTACCGCCACCACAACCTGTAACCGATTAGTTTCCGAATTCAGGCTGTCGACTTTAGCCTTCAACACTTTGGTTTTTAGAATATAGTCAGGGTTTTGCATCTTATCTGTAATGTGCAATCCTGAGGTTTGTTGTAAATCACTCTTTATATATTCAAAAAATTTAGCGGTTGAATTCCCATCAAAAAATTCAGTGCGTTCAACAAAAACTTCTTTCAGATTGTTTGTTGTAACAGCTACTTTGTTTTGAGGCTTGTGGTTGCTACTTTCAGAGGGTTCCGCTTCGTTGTATGCAATTTCTTTATTGATATTTATTTGCGGCTTGGGCGGCAGATTAATATCCAACTCATCTTCCAAAACTAATTCATGATTTTTGGGTGCGACAACTTTGTTGACCTGATTGAAAACCTTAGCGATGGAATCCATAGTAATAAAACCGCTTATTTCAATACAAAGCTCATCATCAGTTTGACTGGTAGTGTTAATATTCAGGCTGTTAAGATAGTGATCAGCCAAAAGATATATTTTGTTATTAAAATCCTGCAAATCAGTCCGTTCGCGATAATCGTCCAGTACGGATAATTTATGCAAGGCATTAAAAATGGCTTTATCGGTAGCCCGAGCTCTTGCTGAGGAAGTACTTTCGCCGGATGATATTTCTTCACAAGTCGAATTATAAACGGTTATCTCGTCAGCAGGCTTTGGCGAGCTTTCTTGCGCAAAAGCAAAAGGCGCTGTTAATATTAAAGCGCCTATAATGCCTAAAAACAAACGCATTATCCTACCACCAGCTTCCATCATCATTTTGAACTTGGCGTACGGTATCTGACCAACTGTTCAACATATTGCCGTTGCGATCCATCAAACGCATTTCATAGGAGATGACGGGAACTTCAGGAATATTTGAGTTAGTCAATGAGCTTTCAAAAACATAATCGGCAGCATCGGGATTATCAACCAAATTGAACATATTGGAATTTACCAAAATGTTTTTAGCTGTCTGACCGGCAGCATAGCCGCCTTCCGGCAAATAACGATCAATTTGCACCATATCGGCAACATATACCGGAGCCTTAGGATTATTAGCAAAAATTGCCGGAGAATCCTCTAACACTTTACCGGCAACTCGAGTTGCTAAAACACCATAAACTTCAGGTGTAATTACATAGTTGGCAGACTCATAACGTTCACCGCGTTTAGGCAATTGATAACCTTGATTTTCTACTTGGACATTATTATATCCGGCAACCTCACTTGTGGTGTAGTTAACTCTTTCTTCGGTTCTGACATCAATATATTTAACATCAGGACCGGCATGACACCAACCCAACATACTGCACAAATCGGGGCTTCTTACATTGCTGCAAGCACTAACCGCTAACAAGCTTATTCCGGCAATTAAAGACTTTTTCATCATTTTAACTCCATGCATACTTTCTCTAAAAAACGATTATAAAACATTATAAAAAAATTAAAATATATTTTTTTATTAATTCACTATTTGCTTTTTAACATAACTTATATTAAAATCGCGTTAATTTTATACGATACAATAAAGAAAGATAATATAATGACTATCGCATTTACTTTTATTCTCATCGGTTTAGCGGCAGTTGTGTTTCCCTTGCGGCGCAATCGGTTTTATTTGCTCAATGCGGCTCTGGTTATCGGATTGTCATATATTGCCGAACATTATTGGTTTAGAATAAGTGCTGCCAATCTTTTATCCGTTAAAACCATAATGTTGTTTGTGGTGTTTCATGTGATATGTATCAATTTTACGACTTTTATTGCTTATGGAGTTGATAAAAGAGCCGCCGTCAATCATCAATGGCGCATACCGGAAAATGATTTGCATATGTTGGAGTTTTTGGGCGGTTGGATAGGTGCTTTCATTGCTCAGAGATTTTTTCATCACAAAACTTCCAAAAAAAGTTTTCAAAATATTTATTTTCTCATGATAGTTATGGAGATTGCCGTTTTGTGGTTTTTATATAACTATTTGGGATTAAGTCGATTTTTTTAACAATTCTTTAGCTTTGCCGATTTATATTTCAGGCAAACAACAAAATAAGGACATCGGATATGCAGAGTATCAGTACTGATAAGTTATGTGAAATATTAGGTTACAAAGGAAATGTGCAATCAGGGCAAATCAGCCACATTACCACGGATTCTCGCCAAGTAACTGCGGGAGATTTGTTTATTGCTTTGCGCGGCGAAAAATTTGACGGACACAATTTTGTGGCACAAGTCTTGGATAATGGAGCTCATTTGGCCATCGTTGATCACTTAATTGACAAAGTTCCTGCCGATAAACAGATTGTGGTTGAAAACACCCTGCAAGCTTATGGCAAAATCGGAGCTTATAATCGTTCGCATTTTAAGGGGACGGTTATCGGCCTCACCGGTTCATCCGGCAAAACCACCACCAAAGAAGAGCTCAAATCAGCACTTTCTCAATATGGTAAAGTTTATGCCACTCAAGGCAATTTTAACAATGGTGTCGGCGTGCCGGCAACTTTGTGCAACTTAGATATGACGGCTGATTTTGCCGTTATCGAAATGGGAATGAGCGCCAAAGGTGAAATTGAAGAACTGACCGGTTATACCAAGCCGGATATTGCCATAATCACCAATGTTTATCCCATGCATATAGAATTTTTTGAGAATTTTGCCGGCATCGCCGAGGCCAAGGCCGAAATTTTTAAGGGCTTAAAAAAAGGCGGTGCGGCTGTTATTAACGAGGACACCAATTTTGCTGATATTTTGGAACAACGCGCTGTTGAAAACGGGGCAATTGTCTATAAGTTTGGCAAAAATCACCACTCATCAGCCGAACTTCATCTTCAAGATGAAGGTGAACATAATTTCTACAACGCATGGTGTGTCTTAAAAGTTATCGAAGTTTTGGGTTTGGATGAGAAAAAGGCGGTTACTGCTTTGAATAATTTTACGGCTCTTGCCGGTCGTGGTGCCAAACATCAACTGAAATTGGCAAACGGCAGCTATACTCTTATTGATGACAGCTATTCCGGTCAGCCCGAAGCTATGAAATTAGCAATAGCCAATTTGAACAAAATGCCTTGTTCGGGACGCAAAATCGCCGTATTGGGCAAAATGGCTGAGCTTGGCGATTCGTCTTTGGCACGCCACATTGAAATCGGTCAGGCTCTGGCAGGTTCCGATATTGATATTGTTATTGGAGTTTGTCCTGAAATGCGCGATATGTTGGCTCAGCTTCCCGCCTCAAAAGAACAACATTATTTTGAGAACAACCATGGTTTGGATGAATTTTTGCTAAATAAATGCTTGCAAAATGGCGATATTGTTCTTATAAAAGGAGCCAGATATTCATCTCAGATGTATAAAACAGCCGAAAGTCTGATTGAAAAGGGAAAATAAAAAATGAAATGTCCGTTTTGCGGCAGTGCTGACACTCAAGTTAAAGATTCGCGCAATACCGATGATGATACAGCGGTGCGCCGCCGTCGAGAGTGTCCGGAGTGCGGGCAGAGGTTTACCACTTTTGAACACGTTCAGTTGCGTGATTTGATGGTGGTAAAAAAGAACGGCGAGCGAGTAATGTTTGATCGCGACAAATTGGCTAAGTCAATTTATATTGCCGTACGCAAGCGTCCCATCAGTTCGGAACGAGTTGAAAAAATTGTTAATTCAATCCAGCGCCGTTTGGAAAGCACAGGAGAAATTGAATTTACATCAACTCAAATCGGCGAAATGGTTATGGAATCTTTGGCCACACTTGACAGAGTTGCGTATATTCGGTTTGCTTCCGTTTATAAGGACTTCCGTGAAGCTAAAGATTTTGAAAAATTTTTGGCCGAGTTAGAACAAATGGCCAAGCCGAAAGGAGAAGATTAATCATGGCAAAATTTATTTCCGAAAAAATAAAAAAGAAATCATCGGCGCGTTTGGCCGCTGTACAAGCTACCTATATGATTGAATATGGTCAGCTTCCGGTTGATATTGTGATTAAAGATTTTGTTAATGGTGAAATCGGCCGCTATGCCATAGAAGAAGAAAGTGATGGCTTCGAAATTATGGAGCAGGCGGTCGAAATTGAGGAAATGGACGCAGAATATTTTACCGCTTTAGTTCGCGGTGTCCAAAAAAATAAAGAAGCTTTGGAACAATCTTTGAGCTCTTATCTCAAAGAAGGATGGCAGTTTGATCGTTTTGACGGTACTTTGCGAGCTTTGCTGTTGTGTGCGGCTTATGAATTGGTTCACACAACCGATATTGATGCAACCGTTATAGTTAAAGAATATGTCGATTTAGCTTATGCCTTTTTCTCCAAAGGTGAGCCTAAAATGGTCAATGCCTTGTTGGATAGTATTGCAAAATCTGTTCGGTAGGAAGTTATGACCAAGTTGAAACTTTATGAATATCCTCATCCTATTTTGAAAAAGAAAGCTCTCAAAGTTGAAAGTTTTGACGCTTCTTTGCGCAAACTTCTCGATGATATGTTGGAAACAATGTATGCATACAATGGTTGTGGTTTGGCTGCACCGCAGGTAGGAATTTCGCAGCGCATAGTTGTCATTGACATTGCTCATGAAGATGAAGAACCTGCACCGTTGTATATGGTCAATCCGGAAATAATTTGGCGTTCTGACGAGCAAAAAATTTGTGAAGAAGGTTGTTTGTCGGTTCCCGGACAACGTGCC
The DNA here is from genome assembly GCA_902763535.1 of uncultured Pseudomonadota bacterium. Lineage (GTDB taxonomy): Bacteria > Pseudomonadota > Alphaproteobacteria > RF32 > CAG-239 > CAZU01. Next base: position 28,219 of record CACWSG010000009.1, read on the forward strand.
GAAGTTGAGCGTCCGGCCTCAGTCAAAGTAAAATACATAGATTATAACGGCAAACCTCAGGAATTATTGGCTGATGAATTTTTAGCCGTAGCAGTTCAGCATGAATTGGATCACCTTGACGGCATCTTATACATTGATCATATCAGCCGCCTTAAACGCCAAATGTTGCTGAAAAAACTCGAAAAGCAACGCAAAGAACAGGATTGATGGTTTAGTATATTTTATGTCGTTAAATAATAATTAAATCTTATATTATACAATCGCCGAAGTTGTTGGTTGAGGTGAGTAGAATGAGCGCTCTTAAAAAATTACCCTTATTAAATATCTTAAAAAAGTCATTGGCTTATTGTGTAAAAAATTGGCAGCTTTCTGCGACATTCAGCTTGATGTTTTATATTATCGGAGCCCTAGCCGTTTGGAGCTGGCAGAGCTGGATGTTTTTGCCGATTATGATTGTTTTGTATGTCATTTGGGGTGTTTTCTTTCGGGTTTATTTCAATCGTCATCCCTATTTCAACCTGAAGCCTTTGTTCAATTCACTAATGCCGTCAACCAAAATTGTTTTGTTGACCGTAGTGATTGCCAGCCTTTTGGTATTGTTGCCTTTGGTGCCGCTGTTCATCAATATTTCACCGGAGTTTAATCAAAATTATGCTCAATTTTTGCAAGGTGATATTGAGCATAACGGTATGTTGATTTTGGCAGCCAATATAGTATTTTTGCTAATTTCACCAATTATTGCCTATCGTCCGTTTTTGGCTTGGATTTCGTCATTAATCGGTCGCTCCGGTTCATTGCGTCAAGCTTGGGAAAAAACTCGCCATAATTATTTTGAATTTTTGGTGATTTCTATTTGGACAGATTGTATGTTGTCGATTGCGCGGTGGGCTATTATCGAATTGGGTGGCAACGACTATATGACAATGGTTATTGTCGCACCGGTTATGGTTTATTTTAATGTTGTATCAGCCCAAGCTTATGAATTTTTCTTCCTTGATAAACAAGAAGAAGATTAGCTTACTTCGCCATATCCAAAAATTCATCTTCACTCAAAATTTTAACCCCCAACTCTTGAGCGGCTTTCAGTTTTGAGCCGGCATCAGTTCCAACAATCACATAGTCGGTTTTTGCCGATACCGAACCGGAAACTTTGGCTCCGCAGGCAAGAGCTTTGGCTTTGGCTTCATTGCGTGTCATTTGTTGTAAAGTTCCGGTGAATACCACCGTCTTGCCTGATAGCGGCGTATCTTTTTTTGCAGTATCCACAAATTCTTCTACCTCAACATATTGCAACAGTTTTTCAATAATATTCAGGTTATGCGGTTCTTGAAAAAATTCCACCATATCGGTAGCCATAGCTGCCCCAATTCCATCTATCGAAACAATACCGCCGGTCTCTTTACTTTTCATATCATCCATAAACGGTCTGAATTTTCCATAATGTTGAGCAATCAATCTTGCGGTGGCAATGCCGACTTGACGAATGCCCAAAGCATATATAAATCGCGGCAAAGATATCTTGCGTCTGGCTTGAATTGACTTAAACAAATTATCAACCGATTTAGTGCCCCAGCCTTCGCGCTTTTCCAAATGCAAACCGCCCGCAGAAGAAAATAGATCATCACCGCCGTTACGTTCTTCCAGTGTAAATATATCGGATGGATTTTGCAAAATTCCTTCCGCAAAAAAATCTTCTATGATTTTATCGCCCAGTCCTACAATATCAAAAGCATCCCTCGACACAAAATGTGCTAATCTTTCTTTGGCCTGAGCCGGACAAGAAAGTCCGCCGGTGCAACGGCGCACTGCCTCATCTTCTTCTCGGATGGCGTGTGCTCCGCAAATCGGGCAAGTTGTAGGAAATACAAACTCTTTTGCCTCTGAGGGGCGCTTTTCTTTTATCACGCCGACCAATTGCGGAATAACATCACCGGCGCGTTGAACAATTACCGTATCACCGATGCGAAAATCTTTGCGCTTTATCTCATCTTCATTGTGCAATGTGGCGTGTGACACAATCACGCCACCGACATTAATCGGTTCCAAATCGGCAACCGGAGTCAAAGCTCCGGTACGTCCGACCTGAATACGAATATCTTTAATGGTAGTCAAAGCTTGCTCTGCCGGAAATTTATGAGCGATTGCCCAACGCGGTGTGCGAGTTAAAAATCCCAATCGTTCTTGCAAGGCAATTGAATTAACTTTATAAACCACCCCATCAATATCATAGGGAAGCGAAGCCCTGATTTCCATCAATTTTTTGAAACTTTGCTCTATCTCAGCAAAACTTTGGCATAAGGTGTTATTCGGATTGGTAGGAAATCCCCATTTTTGCAAGTGATTAAAGAAGTCTGCTTGCGATTCCCATTGTCTTTCCGATACTTCGCCCCAAGTATAGGCAAAGATACTTAAATTGCGTTGCGCCGTAATTTTAGCATCAAGTTGGCGCAGTGATCCGGCTGCGGCATTGCGTGGATTGGCAAAAAGTTTTTTGTGTTCTTTTTCTTGACGTTCATTCAATGCCAAAAAATCGGCTTTTGACATATAAACTTCACCGCGTACTTCCAAAATATCAGGCGCATCGGCTGGTAGCTTTAATGGTAATTGCCGCAAAGTTTTTAAATTTTCTGTGATGTCTTCTCCGATTATGCCATCGCCGCGTGTTGCACCCTGCACAAATTGTCCCTTTTCATAACGAGCGGAAAAAGACAAGCCGTCAATTTTCGGTTCGCTCATAAAAGATATTTCATCAGCGGTATTAAGATAGCGTTTGACACTCATCACAAAATCGGCAACTTCCTCAAAAGAGAACACATCGCCCAATGACAGCATCGGAAAACGATGAGTGACTTTGCTGAAAGCACTTTTGACCGTGGCTCCCACTCTCTTGGAAGGACTGTCTTGCCGTACCAATTCGGGAAATTTTTCTTCCAGTTCCATGTTGCGATGCTTTAAACGATCGTATTCGGCATCACTAAGATAGGGATCATCATTTTGATAATAGGCATTGTCTGATTTGGCAATTTCTTGAGCCAAATATTCCAGCTCTGCCTTAACTTCATCAATCGACATTTCTTCAATGTTTTTCATGTCCTATCCCCGCAAAAAAACAAATCCCCGCTTATGAAAAAGCGGGGATTAAAATTTATTTCGCCGCTTTATTTTTCCGGTGCGACAACCATCATCATCTGTTTGCCTTCCAATTTCGGAGCTTGCTCCATTTTGCATACTCCCTCCAAATCTTCCAGCAGTCTGTCCAACACTTCCTTACCCATATTATTAGCGCTCATCTCGCGACCTTTATAACGCATGGTAAATTTTACCTTATTACCTTCGCTTAAAAACTTTTTGGCCTGTTTAACTTTTACTTCATAATCATGAGTATCAATCATCGGACGCAGTTTTAACTCTTTAGTTTCAACAACTTTTTGATTTTTCTTGGCTTCGGCCTTGCGTTTTTGCAGCTCATATTTATATTTGCCATAATCTAATATTTTGCAGACCGGAGGCGTAGCCTGAGGCGAAATTTCAATCAAATCAAAACCGGCAGCATCAGCCATTTCCAAAGCTTGTGATATAGAAACAATTCCGCGGTTTTCACCATTTTCATCAATTAATCTGACTTGTTTAGCCTTAATATCATCGTTAATGCGCGGTCCATCCTCTTCGCGTACTGGCGCATTGTTATTTTCTTTTACTATTGTAGCCTCCTCAAAATGTTGTAAATATAGGGTTCATCATACTAAAATAATTTGTTTTTTCAAGATAAAAATAACCTTTGAACAAATATTCTTACTCGTTTAATAAAAATTTTTGTAAAGCCTTTTCATCTTCCCAATCGATAGTTATATCTAAGACCTTAAATTTAGGTTGAAGCTTATAAGGAATTTTAACCATGTCTTTGGCGGTAGTATAAATATCGGCCTGCAGAAATTCTGCTTCTTTAATGATTTGTTGCAACTCATCATTCGTATAAAAGTGATGATCGGGGAAAGAATAAGTTTTTACTATTTCAAAATTACAATCTTGCAATGATTGATAAAATTTATTCGGTCTTCCGATACCGGCAAAAGCAACAACTTTTGCGCCTTTTGCCATAGGTTTAACCGGAACAACTTTGCCCTTAAATACCGGAAGTTGCGGTGCCTTAGCTGCAATTTGATGAACATCATCGCCCAACATGACTATGGCATCAGCTCTTTTGATACCGACAGAAAAAAATTCCCGCATCGGTCCTGAGGGAATGGGTAAGCCGTTGCCCAATCCGACTGCACCATCTACAACCACAATCGATTTATCTTTATAGAGCAGGGGATTTTGCAACCCATCATCCATAATGATTATATCCGCACCTTCTTCAATGGCTTTGCGTGCTGCTTCATCGCGTTTATGGTTTACTACCACTCCGGCCTGACGCGCCAAAAGCAAAGGCTCATCACCCACCTCTCCGGCAGAGTGAATATCTTTGTTTACAACCACATCTTGCAAGGTTCCGCCATATCCGCGAGAGATAAAAAACGGATTTTTGTTTTGCTTTTGTAAAATCTTAGCTATTGATATAGCTGTCGGAGTTTTGCCTGAGCCGCCGGCGGTAAGATTGCCGATGCAGATTACCGGCACATTTGCTTTATAGGGTTTTTTGAGCTTTATTCGTAAGCTTGTCGCAGAGGCATACAAACAGCCCAAAGGAAATAAGAGCCATGCCTGCCAGTTTTTTTTATTCCAAAATGTTGGAGCTTTCATCTTAAAAATAAACCTTTATCTTGTCCATTATACCGTCTAAAACTTTGGTCTCGCTTTGTGCCCAGTTATAAGCCAACGAGCATTTTGCCTCCAGCAGCGATTCACTTTCCAATAATGCATCAACTTCTTTTTCCAGCTCATCAACCGTTTCAACTTGGATTATGGCATCAGCTTTGCGTGCTCTTGACATCGCCTCGTTAAAGTTGTGCATATGCGGACCGACAATCACGGTGTCGCGCACTCTTGAGGGTTCAATGAAATTCTGACCTCCATGCGGTACAAACGAGCCTCCGACAAAAACTATTTTAGCCAGTTCATACCACAATCCCATCTCTCCGATGGTGTCAGCAACATAAACATCAATTTTTGAAGTAATTTTTTCGCCCTTTGAACGCAAGGCTGTGTTAAGTCCCATGCGCGAAATCTGTTCGGCAATATCGCTTCCGCGGTTTGGATGACGCGGGGCGACAATCATCAACAAATCAGGATATTTTTCTTTTAATTTTTTGTGCGCCTTGGCAATACGCACTTCCTCATCATCATGGGTTGAGCTTATCAACCACAATTTGCGTTTGCCGATTTGTTTTTCCAAATCAGATTTAACTTTTTCATCAATGGGCAGCGGCAGACCGGCATACTTCAAATTTCCCAAACAAACCGCATCTTTTGCTCCCAAGACTCTCAAGCGATAGGCATCTTCTTCGGATTGTCCCAAACACAAAGTAAAACATTCCAAAAGTTCTTTGCAAATAAAATCAAATTGTTGCCAACGTTTAAATGTCTTATTTGAAATTCTTCCGTTTATCAATATGAGTGGAATATTGCGTTTTGAAATGCTTGATAGCACTGCCGGCCAAAATTCCGATTCAAACCACAAAACAACATCAGGATGCCAATGCCGTACAAACCGATTGGTAAAAATCGGATTATCAATCGGAATAAACTGATGAAAAGCTCTTTCAGGAAGCCTTTTTTGCATAACATCAGCCGAAGTAACCGTGCCGGTTGTTACCATCACATGGGCATCTTCATAAGTTTCCAGTATTTTGTTGATTAAGGGCAGCATCGATACCGATTCACCGACCGATGCTCCGTGCAACCAAAACAACTTTCCTGCAGGACGAGCTTTTTTAGGTTTACCGACCCGTTCATTAAAGCGTTTAATATCTTCTTTGCCGCATATCTTGCGCTTTTTAACATACCCCTGAATTACCAGAGGATATAAAACGGCTACCAAAAAATTGTATATTTTAATAAACATTATCTAGCCCCTTCTTTTAATTTTTTCATCAGGCGAAGCCGGTTCAACCGGATTGCGTCCCACCATAATATCACAGGCAAAACTTATCTTGTTGGCAATCTCTTCAACTTTCAAACGATATTCTTCGATTTGTTCATCTGTAAGATTTTCCGGAATATGTATCGGATTGCTCAACATAAATACGCCATGTCCGAAAGGCAAAGCAATCATAGTCTTATCCCAGGCTTTTTGCACAACTTTGGCTCTTGAGGTTGAATAATTGGCAAACACAATCGGCAGTCCGGTCTTAGAGGCAAAATAAATCGGCGATTTTTTCATGCGCATTCGCGGTCCTATCGGCCCATCCGGCGAAATACAAACATCTTGCCCCTCTTTCAAAAGACGCATTATTTCCAAAGCACTCTGATTTGCATTCTGATTGGTTGAGCCTGAAATCGTATCTATTCCATAAAATTTTAAAAAATTAGTTATTAATTGTCCGTCTTGGTGGGGTGAAACCAAAGCGTACAACTTTTTTTTGTAGGTATATTTGCACCAAAAATACGGCAACATCACAACACGAGCGTGCCAACCTATCAATATGGCCGGCTTGCTTAAAATTTCAATTATTTCTTTGGCGTTCTCAATTTTCCAGCGCGTGGTCATGCCGACAAATTGCGCATAAATAAATATAAAAAAAGACACAATCTTTATGATAAAAGGTTGTTTGAGTAATTTTTTTATCTTGGGTTTAAGAAAATTTTTTAACGACATTTTATAGTCTCAAAACTCCTCGGCTTAGGGCTGAGTCTTAGTAACACTGATGCCGATATTGTCATCGTCTGTTACAATAACTTCGCCATGTCCGATTAACACATTGTCAGCATAAATATCCACATCATCATTTACATTGCGGTCAAGTTCAACCACAGCGCCGCGTCCGAGCCGCAATAGTTGATAAACTCTTAAATTAGCCGAACCCAGAGTAATTGAAACTTTCACATTAATATCACCGCTGGAATAAGCTGACAAATCTTTAACTGCCATAATCTCTAAAACCTTTCAATTTCAATCTATGAATACACTATACATATAAAAAAACAATAATAAAAACCGCAAATAAATTTATTACACAGATTTTTTTTGTGGATTAAATATTTGCTTAATTGAGCCGAAACAAATAATATGCCAAAAAGTTAATATAAAAACTTGTATATGGGCAAATCAATACCTATATAATCAGCAAAGATAATAATTATTCGGGTGTTAAAATGGTCAAAAAAAATAAATATCCTTTACTTCCGCTTCGCGATATTGTGGTTTATCCCAAAATGATTGTTCCGCTTTTTGTCGGAAGAGCCAAATCTATTGCCGCACTTCAAATTGCCGAAGGCGATGATAACCATATAGTGCTGGTAACTCAAAAGAATGCTACCATTGAGAATCCCGAATCCGAAGATATCTATAATGTCGGCACTTTAGGTAATATTTTGCAACTCTTAAAACTCCCCGACGGAACAGTCAAAGTTTTGATTGAAGGCTTGGATCGTGTCAAGATTGATGAAGTTGATGACGGTCCGGATGTTATGAGCGGTGTTGTTGAGGTTATGCCTGACGATTATGAAGAAAACCCCGAATTAGAAGCTCTCGTGCGAGCTGTGCTTTCGCAATTTGAGGAATATGTTAAGTTATCCAAAAAAATTCCGCCCGAAGTTATGATGTCCGTCAATCAAATTGATGATAATGCCAAACTGGCCGATACCATTGCTTCACACTTATCATTAAAAATAGCTGATAAACAAGCTTTGCTTGAAGGAAAAACTTTAAGCGAACGTTTTGAAATGTTGCTTGGCTTTATGGATGCTGAAATTACGGTGTTGGAAGTTGAAAACCGTATTCGCAATCGTGTCAGAAAGCAGATGGAAAAAAGCCAAAAGGAATACTATCTTAATGAGCAAATGAAAGCTATTCAGAAAGAGCTGGGCGACGATGAAGAAGACGAAATAAGTGCTTATTTGAGCCGTATTGAAAAGACCAAGCTTTCCAAAGAAGCCAAAGATCGTGCCTTATCTGAGGTAAAAAAATTGAAGAACATGGGCAACAATTCGGCCGAAGCTTCGGTTATTCGCAATTATTTGGATTGGATGTTGGAAATTCCTTGGAAAAAACGTTCCAAAATCAACCATGATTTGCAATATGCATTGGATGTTCTCAACGCCGATCACTATGGTTTGGATAAAGTCAAAGAAAAAATTATTGAATTTTTGGCCGTTCAGGCGCGCTCGGATAAAGTTCGTGGTCCGATTCTTTGCTTGGTCGGTCCTCCGGGGGTCGGCAAAACCTCTTTGGGCAAATCCATAGCCAAAGCCACCGGAAGATCTTTTGTCCGCACATCTTTAGGCGGTATGCGTGATGAAGCTGAAATCCGAGGTCATCGCCGCACCTATATCGGCTCAATGCCCGGCAAAGTTATCAAAGGTATGAAAAAAGCCGGCACTACCAATCCGTTGTTTTTGTTTGACGAGATTGATAAGCTGGGTAATGATTATCGCGGTGATCCGTCATCAGCCTTGTTGGAAGTGTTGGATCCCGAGCAAAATTCAACCTTTAATGATCACTATTTGGAAGTCGATTATGACTTGTCGGATGTGATGTTTGTAACAACCGCCAATTCTTTGGATATGCCGCGTCCTTTGTTGGATAGAATGGAAATTATTCGCATTTCAGGTTATACCGAAGACGAAAAAATTGAAATTGCCAAACAGCATCTGTTGCCCAAAATCTTCAAAGAAAATGCCGTGCGCAGTGAAGAATTATCTATTGAAGATGAGGCAATTCGCAGTATTATTCGCTATTATACCCGCGAGGCCGGTGTGCGTAACCTTGAGCGCGAATTAACCACTGTGGCTCGCAAAGCGGTTAAAAACATTTTGCTTTGCCAAACAAAAAAAGGTTGCAAAACCGTGGTTACCGCTCAAAATTTGAAAGACTTTTTAGGAGTAATCAAGTATCGTTTTGGTGAGGCTGAACAGGCTGACCAAATCGGAGTTACCACCGGATTGGCTTGGACCGAGGTCGGCGGTGACATTTTGTTTATTGAAGCGGTCGATATGCCCGGCAAGGGCGTGGTCAAACAAACCGGTAAGTTGGGTGATGTGATGAAAGAGTCCATTGATACAGCTTATTCTGTGGTCAGGGCTCATTCAAAAGAATTAGGCATCAAGCCGGAAACTTTTGAAAAAACCGATATTCATGTCCATGTTCCCGAAGGAGCTACTCCCAAAGACGGACCATCTGCCGGTATAGCCATGTTTACCACTTTGGTTTCGGTGTTGACCAAAATACCGGTGAAAAAAGATGTGGCAATGACCGGAGAAATCACTTTGCAAGGGCGTGTTTTGCCCATTGGTGGTCTCAAAGAAAAATTGCTTTCAGCTTTGCGCGGCGGTATCAAAACCGTGATTATTCCTCAAGACAACGAAAAAGATTTGGAAGATATTCCCGAAAATGTTAAACAGGGATTGAAAATTATTCCGGTTTCCGAGGTAAAAGAGGTCTTAAAAATTGCCTTACGCAAGATGCCGAAATCTGCTAAAAAGTAGTTTGGTAAATGCTTTTGTTAAAATTTAACAAAGGCATTTTTCATTACATTAGCTATTTTGTTTTCATCAATACTGAGAGCTTTAGCAATTGCCGTTGCAAACTGTGCCGCTTGTCCCATACCGATGGCAGTAATAATGTTGCCGTCAACTTCAACCATCTCTCCGCTGAACTTAAAATTTTGATTGTTAGCCAGTTGCTCGGTTTCGGGATAACCGGTAGTGCGTTTTCCTTGCGCGATTCCGGCATCATGCAAAACAATCGGAGCTGCACAAATAGCGGCAATAATTTTGCGGTTGGCATGGCTTTGTTTCAACAATTCCATAACTTTTTTATTATCGCGTAAATTAATGGTTCCCGGCAATCCTCCCGGCAACATTAAAACATCAAAATCTGTAAAGTTTATATCGTCTAAAACATAAGGTGTTTCAATTTTTATATCGTGGGCACCGCGAACAATTTTATCGCCCACACCGGTCAACAGCACATTCAATCCTAATCTTTTAAAAATATCAGCCGGATAAATTGCTTCTACTTCTTCAAATCCGTCCGCCAATAAAATGCAAACATTTTTATTGTTCATTGTCTTTTCCTTTGCGATAAAGATTGGTTAAAAATTGGTGTTCAATGCTCTTGTATCTTTTAGACAGCCAGTTTGATTTATATATAATCGCAATCATAACACCGACAAGCGCATAAGTTACGTAAAAATTCTTGGTCAGCAAATGGTTGATAACCACCATAATAAATATCACAATTACCAATAACCGCAATATGGTACACAAAGCCAGCGGCAAGCGGTTGGTTATTCGTTTGTTCCATAAGGTAAGGTAAATGCGGGCGAGGTCGCTGTTAACAGTAAGCAGTCCTTGTAAAAACGGCGACATCACACCAAGCGTCAGTATGGTTGCGATGATTTCAGCCAAATGCGGAGGCAAATATTTAACCAAAAAAGGCGTAGCAAAATAAAAAGATATATTAATTATTGCCACCAATATGATTGAAGATATACCCAGTTTGATAAAATATTGTTTAAATAATTGCAGCCAAAGTTGCTCTTCTTCATTAGTATCTTTTTTTGAAGTGGTATGTGAGCTTAAATAAGTTTTCCAAGTAGAAGGCAACCTTTTATATACAAAATTGTAAAAAGGTGTTGCCGCTTTAATCATCATCGGTGTGGTAAAGGTGGTGATAACCGATACCGCCACAATAATCGGATAAACATAATCGCTCAAAACACCGACCGCCATACCGGCAGAAGCAATAATAAAAGCAAATTCGCCAACCTGAGCTAATGAAAAACCGCCACGGATTGCTGTTTCCAAACGATTGCCCGAAAGCAAAAATCCGGTAGTCGAAAGCACTACCATTCCAAACATAACGATTATGGTTATAACTGAAATCGGCACTATGTATTCTACAAACATATTGGGGTCAACCAACATTCCCACCGATACGAAAAACACGGCACCAAACAAGTCTTTAATCGGTTTTATAACTTCTTCAATTCGCTCAGATTCATCTGATTCAGAAAGAATAGAGCCCATAATAAAAGCCCCCAAAGCAGATGAGAAACCGACTGATGTGGCTAACAAAACCATACCCAAACAAAGCGCCATCGAAGTCAAAAGTAACAATTCATTGTTGAGCAGTGATGCTATTTTTTTCAAGAATGTCGGCACCAAATAAACTCCGGTTACAAACCACAAAATCAAGAAGAATGCCAATTTACCGGCACTTATCAGCATTTCAACTCCGCTGACATTTTTACCGATGGAAACAGCAGGAAGCAGCACCAAAAGCAAGATTCCGACCACATCTTCCACAACCAAAACTCCAAATACCAAATCGGTAAATTTTTCGCTCTTAAGGTTTAATTCCTCAAAAGCTTTAATAATTATGGTGGTCGAAGACATCGAAATCATACCGCCCAAAAACAAACTTTCGGTTGTGGACCAACCCAAATGTAATCCGGCATTATATCCGATAATCAACATAAATAAAATATTGGTCAAAGCCGTTATGATTGCCGACTTTCCGACATTGACAATTTTTTTGAAGCTGAATTCCAAACCCAAGCTGAACAGTAGAAATATTACCCCGATGTCAGCCCAAATCTGAATATTTTCTTTATCAACCGCAGTCGGCGTCAAAATAATATGCGGACCGACAATCATACCGGCCAGTATATATCCCAATACTACCGGTTGTTTCAGTTTTTTAAAAACGATAGTTATTATTCCGGCACAAATCAAAATAAGAGCCAAATCCGAAATCAAAGCTGGCAAGCTGTGCATAACAAAACCTCTGAAATTTTATGGTTATAATAAATTTAGTTGCAGATTATTATATTTTGTAATATATAAACAAACATTTAATAAATAAAGGCGAAAGAACAAATTTTATGACTGCAAAAAAAGAACTTTTGGCTCCGGCCGGCGACATTGAAGCAGGTTATGCTGCCCTCTATTACGGCGCTGATGCCGTCTATCTCGGCCTAAAACAGTTTTCGGCACGGGCTACGGCCAATAATTTTGATGCTCAAGAGCTCAATGAATTTACCGGCTATGCGCACTCGCTGGGTAAAAAAGTTTTTGTTACCATCAATACGGTTTTACAAGAAAATGAGTTGCCAGATTTAATCAAAAATTTAGATATATGCCGTGCAGCGCATATTGACGCAGTGATTGTGCAGGATTTGGGTGTAGTGAGAATTGTCAAACAATATTATCCCGAAATTGCTCTGCACGCCAGCACCCAAATGGCGGTGCACAACAAAGAAGGTGCGCTTGCTTTACAGAAATTAGGTTTTGAGCGCGTAGTTTTGGCTCGTGAATTGACATTAAAAGAAATTCAGGATATTGCCACAATCAAAGGTCTGGAACTGGAGTGTTTTATTCACGGTGCTTTGTGTTATTCATATAGCGGAATTTGCCAGTTTTCATCTTTTGATTGCGGCCGTAGTGCCAATCGCGGCAAATGCGCATATCCGTGCCGCGCCGAATTTATCAAAGACGGCAAGAAGAGCCACTGTTTTTCAATGAAAGATATGGCTTTAGAAGAGGACATATTAAAATTACCGGTTTATTCCTTGAAAATTGAAGGACGCAAAAAGACCGCACTTTATGTGGCAGCGGTGGTTGATTATTATCGACGCATTTTGGATGGTGAAAAAAAATTGTCTGAACAAGCATCTCGCATCAAACAAATTTTTGCTCGTCCTTGGTGTAAGTTTCATTTTAACGGCAAAGATAAAGCGGTGGTTGACAGAGAATTTGTCGGTCATCGCGGACTTGAAATCGGTAAAATCGAAGAAATTGCAGGTCGCAAGATAATCCTTACTCCGTCACACCGAATTGCTCGTCATGACGGGGTGCAAATTGACATCAAGGGCGAAGAAAAACCTTTTGGATTCTCATTGCAAAATATGCAAATTGGCGGCAAAAATGTATTTGAGGCTAAGGTCGGCGAAAGGGTAGAAATACTATTGCCTAAAGCAAATTCTTTCCTGCAAAAAGGGCAAAAGGTTTATTTGTCGTCATCTTCCGAAGTAAAAGGGGCTTATGACTATACCAAACCTAAACCGAAAGAGTTTTGGCAAAAACCGAATATTGATGTTACGATTGAAATTAAGCGAGATAAAATCATCGCTCGTGCCAATGAGGCAGTAAGTGAGATAAAAGGCAGTTTTGATGTTGCGCAGGATAAGGCGAAGATGACAGATGCCCTGCAAAAAGCTTTTGCCAAAACCGGAGATGTTGATTTTTCTTTGGGTAAACTAAATATCACAGATTCGCAAGGTCTGTTTGTACCGATGTCAATTCTCAATGAGTTGCGCCGCAATTTATATGCTCAAGTAAAACCGATAAGAGATAGTATTGAGCTGAAACAGCCCGCCCCAAGACCACTTCCTTCAAAGTTCAAATGGATTATTCAGATTGACCAATCAAGCAAATGCTCACAAATTAATTTGGATTCTCTGGATGAAATAATCTATCTCATCAGTGAAAAAAGCACTCCAGAGGATATTGAATTGTTGCCTAAATCCAAAGTGCGTATTGCGCTTCCGGTAATTTGCCGCACACCATCAAAACTGCAATCCTTGATAAATTGTTTGTTGGCTAAGGGCTATAAAAAATGGGAAATCAATAATTATTGGGGGCTCAATGTGCTGCCATCCGAAGGTGTTGATTTGAGTTTTGGCAATATGTTGTATATGTTCAACAGCCAAGCGGCGGCTTTTGCTCAAACTATCGGTGCAACGCGTATAACTTTAGGTGTCGAGGACACTTATGCCAATATACAAGCTTTGGCGCAAAATTCGCCGTTACCGGTAGTCTTTACGGTTTATCAAAATGCTCCGTTGTTCACTTCGGCAGTTTGTGTTAGGGACAATTCATGCGCCGAATGTGATAAAAAACTCAAATGGAGCAAGTTGGAAAAAAATGGTCAGCACTATTTGCTAAAAAGCGAGAACTGCCAGACGGAAGTTTATTCCGTACAAGCTTTCAGCGCAGCTGATGAATTGTCCGTTTTGGCAGTTGACTATGCCAAAGCTGATTTTTGCGGACTTGACTATACCCCGAGTGAAGTTGCCGCCATTTGGCAAAAACTATACCACAGAGAGAATCCTATCGGTACCAACAAAGCCAATCTGAAACAAACTACTTTTTAGGTGTCCGTTTTTTCGGTGTTTTCTTTTTAGTTTGTTTCTTTAGTGAAACAGTAGCTTTCTTAAGTGTCTTGCTGTTAGCCTGTTTTTTAGAGCTAACCTTAACGGGCTTGCTCTTTTCTTCAGCCTGTTCCTTTAAGTGGTCTTTGATAAGTTTGGTTATGCGCTTAGCTGATTTTTCATCCATTGCATAAAGCGGAATCGAAAACATACCAAACCGCGAAGAATCCGTGATTTTTTGCATTAAAGACTTTTTATAATTGGGCAAAGATGTAGGGATAATTTTCAAAATAGAACGATTCACGCCCAAACATTCTACATCTTGTTCTTCCAACCGCTTTATTTGCGACCATCTTAAAGGATTGTTGTGGTCAATTTTAATTTGATTATCATCCAACACAGCCAACGGCATCGGAAAAATAAAAACAATCAATGTACTGAACAATGATATGGCGCAAGCAATTAAGGCATATAAATAAATCGGAGCATAGTCAGGAAAAATACTCCAAGTGAACAAAGCTGCCAAAGCAAGCAATCCAAAGTTGAGCAACAGGTATAACCCTATTTTTCTGCGAGAATAGTAAAAAGTAACGGTCGATTTTGTCATAAGCCCCTCCATCAAAACTAATGCCAAGTCTAACAATAGTTGGTTATAAAGACAAATTTATGAAACAAAATAATCTCAAATATATTAGTATCATATTACAAAACTTTTAATTAAAAATTAAATAGTTAAATTTATTATGAAAAAAATGATTACAGTTAACAATGGAGGTAAAAGTGGGATTATTTGGCAATTTTAGCGGTTTGAAAAAAGAAAATAAAGAGCCGCATTTAGAAGAGAAGGTGGCACCTAGTGTACCTGCAAATCAAACAGATAGCCATGATAAAACAGTGGATTTAGCAACTGCAATTGAAGCACCTAAAGCTGAAATCGCTACAATGTCTCCGCAAGTTGCTTCCCTTAAGGAGAATCCTCAACCATCATCGACAGAACATGTTCAATCGTCATCAGTTACCGAGCAACAAACTCCACCGGAGCAGAAAGATGAAGTATCAATAACAACATCAGAAACACAATCTCATCCGACAGTACCCAATCCGCAACCGTCTGTGATGCCGCAGCCAGCCTTGAATAAACAAGCATCTGCCGTGCCTCCAACATCACCGTCGCCGCAGCCTGCAATGCATAATCCTCAACAACCGACTGCTCCGCAGGTACAGCCAACACCGGTTTCTGCTGCTAAACCATCGGTTGAAAAGGTCGAAACTAAACAGCCCGACGCCAATGATGTTAAAATAGAATGTCTCACTTTGGGCAAGATAAATTCGGTTACCTTTTCTGATGTGTATATTACTCCAGATAAAAAGACTTATATATGGGGTGGTAAAACTAATGCCGGTTTGGTAGAAGTGTCTTTTGAAGATTTTGACGAGTTCCTGAAAGAAATCGAAAATGCTTATGAAGGTACAAGAAGTTATTTGTTGCAATATCAGGGACGCAACTATCGTGTTGAACGCACCATCGCCACAGGCGGTCCGCAGTTTTGCGCGCGCAAAATGCCGACTCATGTTCCCAACCTAAAAGATTTAGGTTTGCCGCAAGGAGTTTATAATCATTTGCTTTCTTTGGCCGGAGCCAGCGGCTTAATCTTGCTTGCCGGTGCCACCGGTTCAGGCAAAAGTACGACTATTGCTGCATTATTAAAAGAATATTTGAGCCAAAAAGGCGGTTATGCTTTTACTATTGAAGACCCTGTGGAACTGCCGCTTGATGGAGTTTATGTAACTCCCAACAAAGAATTGGGTTTATGTAAACAAACCGTACCGCCTGAGGGCAAGTGGGAAGAAGGTATCAAATCAGCCTTGCGTTCCAAACCCCGTTATATTTATTTAGGTGAGATACGTTCTCCGGATATTGCTTCCGAAGCTTTACGAGCCGCTACATCCGGACACTTGGTGTTATCTTCAATTCACGCCAATAATGTCAACGAGGCGGTAAACTCATTAGTAAAGTATGCTGCTTCATCAGGCATCAGCGAGAGCATGGCCTATGAGTTGGTTGCCGGTGGTCTTTTGGGCATCGTGCACCAAATTTTAACCGGTGCTCCCAAACGCGCTCAGGTTACCACCATTTTTGCCAATCCCGATGTCAATGCTGCTTGTCAGGTCAGAGGTATGATAAGAAGCGGTAAATTGAATATGGCCACTCTGATGGAACAACAACGCATTTTGCTGCAAAACAACAAGCCTCTGTTTAGCCAAATTTTATAGGAGTTACTATGAATAACATAAGACCAAATTTGTTGCAAAAGGGTGATGAGATTAGAATCGTTGCTCCTTCAACCGGTATAAAAATTATTGGTGCTGATTGTCGAGCAATTGCTAAAGAGCGATTTGAAGCAATGGGCTTAAAGGTCAGTTTCGGTAAAAATACCACCGACGATAATTTTGATGAATTTAGAACATCAAGTTATGAAAAACGCGCCGAGGATATTATGGATGCTTTTAAGGATAAAAATGTAAAGGCAATTTTTACCATAATCGGCGGTTTTAATTCTAATCAGGTTTTACCGTTTTTGGATTATGGAGTAATTAAAGCTAATCCGAAGATTGTGTGTGGGTTTTCGGATATTACCGCGTTGTTGAATGGTATCAGAGCAAAAACCGGACTGATTACTTTTTATGGTCCGCATTACAGCACAATCGGCATGAAAAAAGGTAATGAATATACACTTGATAATATGCAAAAGATGTTGTTTGGGGGTAAAGATGATTTTGCTCCGTCAGCTGAATGGAGTGATGATTTGTGGTTTATCGACCAAGAGAAACGCAATTTTATCAAAAATGAAGGTTGGTGGATTTTGCAAAACGGCAATGCCCGAGGAGTTTTAGAGGGAGGCAATTTAAGCACTTTAGTTTTGTTGGGCGGTACCGATTTTGCGGTTAAGTTTGAGCAACCGACAATATTAGCAGTGGAAAATTGCTTTATTTCCAGAGCAGATAAGGTAGAGTTTTTGCGCCAGTTGCAAGCTTTGGCACAAAGAGCTGATTTTGCTAATGTTAAAGCGCTTTTAATCGGGCGATTCCAAAAGGATTCTCAAGTTTCAAAAGCCGATTTGGAATATATTGTACACTCGATTCCCCAACTGAAAGGATTGCCGATTATTGCCAATATGGACTTTGGTCATACTACCCCGATATCAACCCTTCCTTTGGGCGGAAATTGTGCTATTGAAAATGGCAAAATCAGTTTGGAATGTTAGTTGATGCCGGACTTTAGTTTTGAGGACAAACATTCAGGGCTTATTGTTGGAGTCGATGAAGCGGGCAGAGGACCATGGGCCGGACCGGTTATGGCCGGAGCAGTGGTGTTTTTGAGCCGCGATGTTGATAAATTTTTGCTTGATAACTTGGACGATTCCAAAAAGTTATCAGCTAAAAAACGCGAAGCTTTATATGAAATATTGCTTGAAGAAAGGGCTAAAGGACATATCTTGGCCGCAACCGGTGAAGCTTCAGCTCAAGAGATTGACGAAGTAAATATTTTGCAAGCAACATTTTTAGCCATGAGGCGTGCCGTCAAAAATTTGGGGCAAAAAGTAGATTTTGCTATTGTTGACGGTAATCAAAAACCAAACTGTTTGGATTGTGATTGTCAAACAATTATCAAAGGGGATGCCAGATGTTATTCCATTGCTGCCGCTTCGATTATGGCCAAAGTAACGCGTGACAGACTGATGTGCAAATTAGCTGAACAATATCCCTTTTACGGATTCGAAAAAAATGCCGGTTATGGCACTAAGGCGCATATAGAAGGATTGCAACAGCATGGTATAATCAAAGGCGTACATCGATTGAGCTATAAACCCGTAAAAGCCTTTCTATAATTCAAATTTCAATTTTGAAAAAACATTTGAATCTACAAATTGTTGCGATATATGGTCGATTCTATCTTGCCTCATAACCCCATCAAGGTGATAGCCGCAACGCATGGCAACATTAACCGAACGAGTATTGCGCGTATCATTGCCGATAACAATGCGGTTTAAGCCCCTAGCAAATCCTTCAGTTTCCAAAGCATGAACTGCCTCTTGCATATAACCTGCCCCCACGGCTGTATCGGAAAGCCAATAACCGATTTCACCAGATTTTCTCTCTTCATTAATTTTCATCAAATCAATAGAGCCGATAAATTCATTAGTATCTTTTTTGCGAATAATATAGGGAAACCCGCTCTTATTTTTCCAATTGTCAGAACAATAAGTTACTAAAAAGCTAAATTCATCTTCCACCGTTTTTGTGGCATCAACCCAAGGCAACCAAAGCCGCAAGGTTTGTCTTGATAAATCAACTGCAGCAAACATTTCCTCCGCCAGTTTAAATGTAACCGGATAAGGGCGCTCCAAAATCAAACGGTTAGCTATAATCTTTTCAGGCATTTCCATGATAAAATCATCCCTGTTAGTTAGAGTCGTTATTGTAAAGTAATTATGAATTCAGTCAATAAAAAAACCGCTTTCAATTAAGAAAGCGGTTGCAAAATTTTTTCTATAACTATTGTTTGGACAATATGTCAACAATCTTCTGCGAAGCATCAGATGCAGAAATACCTTCCGTAATCGCATATTCATTTGACAGTCTGTCAAGTGCTTGCTCATAAATCTGGCGTTCGGAATAGGACTGATCAGCCAGATTCTCATTACGGTGCAAATCACGAATAACTTCAGCGATTGCTACCGGATTACCGGAATTGATTTTGTTTTCATATTCTTGAGCGCGGCGCGACCACATAACTTTTTTAATTTTGGCTTTGCCTTTTAAGGTATTCAAAGCATCATTCATGGTCTCGGTACTCGAAATTTTGCGCAAACCCGAACAGGCGGCTTTGGCCATCGGAATACGCAAAGTCATTTTATCTTTATCAAAATTAACTACTAACAACTCGAGTTCGCTTCCGGCAATGGTTTGTTTGGCAACATCTGCGACTTTGCCAACGCCATGCGCCGGATAAACGACATACTCACCGGTTGCATAAGGATTATGTACTGTTACTTTTTTGTTCATGTTATCCACCTTATCTTGGTTATTTTTGCAAATGCAGAAACTAACATATCACATTTTTAGGTTTAAATCTAGTCAAAAAAATACATTTTGTCGATTTTTTTTAATTTTATTTTAAATATAGAGGTGTATTATAGTTACAAAATGTGTTTTAGGCAGAGTTTATTATGAGTAAAATATCGCATATAACAGCGGTCGCAATTATATTATCTTGGGCTTTTGGTGCAGGTGCATCGGTGATTCCCGAATATGCAGCCAATAGCTACAATGAACACCCCTTAAGCCGTGCTGAAAAAAAATGCATAGACGAAGGCTATTCAGTAACTTATGCTTCTTGTAATGAGCAAACAGCTCCTGCTGATCGCTGTCCGCACCATGACGATTATTATCGCAGTTGCTCTCAGGAGCAATGGTGTCGCAACAATAACTACACATTTCTGCCCGAAGACTGCAAATTGCCGACATATCCGGTAAAAAAATGCAGTAATGATTTTGAAATTTATCGTATCTGCCAAAAAGATGAACAAAAAGCCTGCAAAGATAAAGGATATTCCTCTGCGTCTGAATGTACTCTCTCAGATGAACGTTGTGAATTTGATGATAATTATGGCAAATGTTGTGATAGTTGTCCCGATTTTCCCTATGTTTTGAAGGATATTCCGGAAGGATATGTTTCTACCGGCGAAACTTGCAAGACTTGCGAAGGTGTGATAAAAACCAAGGTTAAAGAGGCAGCTTGCGAAGATTTTGTGGATTGTCCTTATGGTCCGGCTTCCAAACAAACAGCCTATTGTTTGCAAGGAGCCAAGGTTTTGTATAATGATTGTAAAACGGCCGAAACCTTATGCAAGGAAAAAGGTTTTCTCAAAAATTCTTGCGATGCCAGCGAAGATGCTGAGGCTTGTCCCGAATTTGCAGAGCTGAATAAATGCCGTATTAATTGCTATAAATTAGCTTTAAAAGTTTTTCCCAACAGCGATATTATAAATAGTAATGTGATTAATCCTGATTTGAGTGATGAAAAGACCGAATTGCGTTCTTTGTATGGCAATGTCTCAGCTGAATGTGTAGGTACAAGTATTCCTACTGTAATGTTAAATATCAATAAAGATAATGTCCATGTCTATAACAAGTTATTTAATCGAGACATTAAAAATATCAATTTCCTGCTTAATTTTGAAGAAGCTTTGACCTTGGAAGCCAACGGTAAGTTGGAAAATGTTCGTATAAAAGTTGAGGGAACTCCGAGCAAATGCGTTTTGCAAGGGCAAAATATCAGTATCACCGGCAAAGTTTCTCTGCAAGGAGAAGGGGATATTTGTGCCGACCTTAATATTGCTGATATGTCAAAATTTACAACATCTCAGAATATTGTGGGCAATGTAACAATAGGAAGCAATGCTCAATTAGGCGTTAAAGGTGATGTTAACGGATTTATACAAACATCTGCATACAGTGAGGTTTTGGTCAAAGGTAAAGTTAGCTATAAGAACAAACAAAATAATTCGGCCGATGCTCAAGGTATAATATTCGGTTGCAATACTCGCGCCAAAATATCCGGCGGCATAAAGGTCGATACTGCTAATATTCTGATACGCCAATATGCTTTGATTGATACACCTTCAATTGATATGGTATCTACCGGTACATCCGACAGCGGATCAGCCAGCATACATATGTATAAATACGCCAAGATAACCAGCATATTGGGTGATTCCGAATATATGTTAAACGACAATACCTCAGATGTTGTCGGTGATTGTGACGATAAATTCATTATTCACAAAGCTTCCAGTATTGATAATAACGAAAGCATCATGAGCCTTAATACCGCCGATTCGCTGGATGAAAAATGGCAATGCCAAGCTTTAGGAAAATTGCAAATGCGTTGCAATTAAAGCTGCATTTTTCCATTACTTTGGTTCAATATTAATCATTACAAATTCTGATTTGGTTCCGGTTTTGAATTTTATAGTCCAGTCCGAAATTCCTGAAGTTACGAGAAAATCTGTTAAATTGCGTTTTTCATGACCATAGATACGGTCATTGGCACCAATCCATTTGCCGACTTGGTTAAGCGGAAAAAGCTGTCCGCCATGAGTGTGTCCTGACAGTACCAAATCAACTTTTGCTTCCACTTGATTGGCATAATCGTTAGGTTGATGATCAATAACAATAAGATACTTGTCTTTATTAAGCGGCCTGACCAAGTCTGCCATTTTTAATCTTCCGCCTCGATGTTCTTTGTCGGCAGAAGCATCTTTGCGACCAATCAGATAAAAACTCTCATCAATTAATTTTACTTCATCTTCCAGCACAATTACATTGTTTTTGCGTAATTCATTGACTAAGTCTAATCCGCTGTATCCGCGATATTCTCGTCCATAATATCCTTCATCATGATTGCCGAAGACAAAATATACTCCGTATTTAGTTTGCATCTCACCCAAACGCTTGCAGGCAGCAATCATATCCTCTTTTTTGGTATCATCATCAACAAAATCACCTGCAATGATAAGGATATCAGGGTTTTGCTCTTGTATTGTCGTCATGTGTTCGGCAAAACCATCAGCTTTAAAAGTTGTTCCCATATGCGAATCGGCAAACATTGCAATTTTTATCGGTTGTTTGATTTTTGAACTGTAAAAGGTATAATCAGTTTGCCAAACATTATGATTTAAATACCATCCGCAAGCCAATGCTGCCAAACTTAGCCCGATTGCCCAAATTCCGGCATAATAATGTTTAAATTTGATCTTAAGTGCTTTAGCAATAATGGCAAAAATACCATCGCAAATCAGCCAAATAAGAGCAAAATAAAAAGCACAAACGATAGCATTAACAAAATTAAGCAATTTGGCAATGACTACAAAAATAAATAATACCAGCAAAAAACCGCGTAATCTTTTGCGCCATGGCTTTATATCGGCGTTATTGATAAAGGAAAATATACTTATTCTGCCTCCCAAATAAATTAAAGACACAGCCGATGTCACCAAAGTTACCAACATAATTACAAGCCACATAGTCATTTTTCGTCCTTTTAATATTATCTGATATTATTACTTGCTTTAATTCTATTCTTTAGAGTGCACTATAAGTCAACAAAAAAAGTCTTGATTTGTAAAAACCAAGACTTTCCAAGTGGTAGGGGTAGTCAGACTCGAACTGACACGGGCTGAGCCCACAAGATTTTGAGTCTAGCGCGTCTACCAATTCCGCCATACCCCCATAAACTGAACAGATGAATAACCTATTTATTTTTAATAGTCAACTGTTTTTTTATTTTTTTTATGCTTTACCGGAAAGACCGTTAGCTATTTGCATATTAATTGTTATCAGTATCTCAAGTTTTTCAGGTGACGGATGCAGCAAAACCTCATTTGTTCGCTTAAAAATATAATTAGCCAAATTCAGGATATTTTGCCTGACTTCAATCGCGTGTTGACATCCTTCATCTTTCATTGCCGCAGCAATAAAAGTCCACAATCTGCGATTTTTTTCCAAGGCAGACGATAATTCTTTATGTTGTTCTTCCCAATTTTCTTTGATTTGGTTTAGAGCAGATGATGACTTGATTAAAGCCCTTATCTCCATGCTCAACTCATCCATGCCGGCTGTTTCATTTTGTGCATAACTACCCAAATTATTCATGGTATAAATTATTCCTTAAAATAAAATATTTATTAACACAGTTATCATATCATAAAATAAATACCATTTCAATATACCAATTTACGAGGGTAAGACAACCATGAAAAATCTCATGCTAACAATTTTTATTTTTTTTGCAGCTATAACAGTCAGTTACAAAGCTGAGAGTGCATCAACATTACGCAATTCGTTTTCGCCCATTATCATGAGCGGATATAATAATTATGCTCCATGGGGCTATCTTGATAAGAAAGGTAATTATCAAACCATTTTTCAACCGATTTTAGACAATATTCGGCGAGAGTTTAAGAATGTCGCTGATGATAAGACATACGATATAAAAGATGTTGAAAATATCGTAAGAGATATTCGCACCGGAGAGGTTGATCTTTTTATAGGCGGATACAACCAGACCAAAGAATTTGAAAATTTACATCTGCTTTTTCCGGCGGTGGTGCAAAATCCCATAACTTTTTTTGTTTTACCATCCAAAATTTCATCAATTAAAAGTATAGAGGATATATCGCAGCTCAAAGGTGCGCGTTTTTCCAACGAAATTTTCAGTGACTTTATTGAAAACAAACTTTTAGATTTTAATTTGGAAAAAGTCGATTCCAGCTACGAAATGTTTGAAAAATTGTTTACCAAAAAAATTGACTATATAATATCCAGTTACTATTTTTGCATGATCGAAGCTATAAAATTAGGCGTAAACCGTCAAATATCATCATCTAAACAGGCTTTGTGGAATATACCGGTTTTTGTCGGTATAAGCCAAATTTCGCCGCATCGCGACAAATTAGCTCGTCATATTTCGCGTTTTTTCCAAGATGATAATTTTATTTCAACAATTAAAGAAAATTTACGCAAGGCAATGGAACAATTTGAAACCGAATATGCCGGTGTTGTTCCTCCGGCTTTTGAACAGGAAACGACCCCCAAAGAGCCGACAGCATCAAAAGCAGTTGACGCAAAAAATAATAACGAAATGTCAAATTGAGAACAATCATAATAACTTGCTTGACGACAGCATAAAGAGAATATATATTTCTTTATGCTATGGTTTTACTAATTCATCACACAACATCGCCGTTTGCTCGTAAAATACGTTTGCAGATGGGCGAAAAGAAGATGCTCTTCGTGTTAAAGTCTGAAGAGCCGTGGAATTTGTCGTCCGATGTCCGACGCCTCAATCCTGCCGGAGAACTTCCGATATATCTCAATGACGGTAGCGTTATTGTTGGTCACTATGCAATTTGTGAGTATTTGGAAGAAACCATGCGGGATGTACCTTTAATATTCGGGACTCCCGAACAAAAATCTGAGATTCGCCGCCTGATGGATTGGTTTGACAACAAGTTTTATCGTGAAGTTTATCGTAATATCGTTTTAGAAAAAATATATAAACGCTTTGCTTATGCTCAAGCTCCCGATTCTGTCGCATTAAAGGCCGGTCTTAATAATTTAGGCTATCACTTTGAATATATCGAATGGTTATTGGAAAAACACGCCTATCTTGCCGGTGAAGAAATAACCATGGCTGATTTGACTGCTGCCGCCCATGTCTCTATCATAGATTATTTGGGCGATGTTCCATGGAACGAGTTTCCTTTAAGCAAACTTTGGTACTCCAAGCTAAAGTCGCGTCCTTCATTTAAGGATTTGCTCAAAGATACAATTCCCGGTATTTTACCATCCCGCAATTACACCAATTTGGATTTTTGACATGAAGAAAATAAATTTTTTGGTATTGTGTTGTTTGTTGTGTTCTTGCTCTTATTTTTCAGGCGGGGTAGGTCAGGTAGTTTATCACTGGGAGCGTACTCGCACCGGAGTACAACGTTTTGTTCGCGATCACAACGAATGTCTCAAACACGCCAAAGCTATCAAATGGATTCCGGATTTCCAGTCTTGGTTTTATACTGAGGAGACAAAACTTAATACGCGTGCAGATTGGAATTCTGATCGCGGTATTTGGGCGACTTATATCCCCTATGAGGGAGCTCAGCCTTTGATTGTTAATGCTCCGTTTGATGATATTGACATTGATCCGCATAAATATGTTGCCTGTATGAAAGAAAAAGGTTATTGGTTCCGCACTCACGACATTCCGGAAATAACCAATATCAATCTTTATAAAGCGCGCATACCTAATTTGTGGCATCCGTTCAGCGAACGCGATTATTACGACTAAATTGCCAGCCCGCCTCCTAACGACTTGTTAAAACTGATAATATCTATATACCAGTTGCTCAAGGATTTTATATATTCCTGTTCGGCGTTGAGTTTGTTTTGTTCGGCGGTTAGGACATCGCTGAATTCAATTAATCCGTTTTTATACTTTACCAAACTAAGTTCTAAGATTTTGTTTTGTGAGGCTTGATTTTTCTGTGTTAAAAGATTGCGTTCGCTTTCTTCTTCCAAATTTTTCATCGCTTGATTAATGTCAACAATCGCCGCCAAAATACTTTTTTGATAATTTATAGCCGCTTGTTTGGTGGCCGATTTTTGCAAACGCACTTGATTTAGTTGTTTGTTCCAGTTCCACAAGGGTAAACTTAAATTAGCAGCAGAGTTATAAATTTGATAGTTTGATGCAAATATCGGAGATAAGGTATGGTTTTGCCAGCCTAAAAATCCGCTTAATGATAAATTGGGTAACATTGCCGCGATTTTGTTACCGATAAGCGCATTTTGCGCTATCAAATTTTGTTCGGCGGCAATCACATCCGGTCGCATTCGGATAACCTCAATCGGAATTTGGTGCAAACTTTCGAGCGAAATTTGCGGCGTCTTTGTCAATATATTACTATTGCTCAGCTCTACCTGAAAAGGCAGCTTTCCGCTTAATGTTGCCAGCGCATTTTGATAGGAATTTAAGTTTGCTCGCAGCGAAGGAATTTGTGCTTTTGTCATCAGAACAGCCGATTTTGCCTGTTCTAATGCCAAATCATCAGCTAATCCGGCTGAGTGTTTTTTGTGGATAATATCATAAATATCCTGTTGCAATTTCAAGTTGCGCTCCGTAATTTGCAGCAGTTTTTCGTATTGTCGATAATTAATATAATTGACAGCAGTTTCTGCGGTCAAAATTATACGGGCATATTTTAAGTCAGCCGCTGCTCCTTTCATGGCAGCATATTGACTTTCATTAAGGCGTCGGGTTTGTCCCCAAATATCAATTTCCCAAGAAGCATCAAATCCGACCTGATAAAATGATTCTTTGCTTTTGGTTTCCGGTGTGGCAAAAGTATCACTTTTGTTGTAATTTCCGCTGGTTGATATTTCAGGACCGAATGCGGCTCGGGCAATGCTGAGGTTGAAGCGAGCTTGTTGCAGCCTTTCTTTAGCGATTGCCAAATCAGGAGAGTTTTTTATAGTATCATCAATCAGGCTGTTCAATGTTTCATCGCCGAAAGATTTGTACCATTCTTGCGTTGGAACAGCCGCATTTCCGCTTTGTAAGTTCAGGCTTAAAGCCAAATCTTGGTCATTGTAAATTTGCGGTCGTTCATAATTGGGACCGACACTGCAGCCGACAATCATTCCTGCCCACAGAAACAATATAATTTTTTTAATCATTTTTTTGCTCCTTAGGTGATTGTTGCCAAGCTCGTTCCTTAATAGTCTCAAACAAAGCAAAAAGCGCCGGAATAAAAATTATGCCCACTCCGGTTGCCGCAATCATTCCATAAAACACGGTTGCCCCGATAGCGTGCTGACTTGCTGCACCGGCTCCTTTGACTATAATCATCGGAAAAACTCCCAATATAAAAGTCAAGGCTGTCATCAATACGGCACGAAATCTCTCATCAGCTCCTTTTTGAGCTGATTCCAAAATTGAAAAACCTTTTTCACGATAATCTTTGGTGAACTCAACAATCAAAATAGCATTTTTAGCAGCCAATCCGATTAGCATAACCAATCCCAATTGTGCGTAAATGCTCAAGTCATAACCGCTCAAGTTTAGTCCGATTAATGCGCCCAAAATAGCAAATACGGTTGAAAACATTACAGCCCAACTCAGCATCCAACTTTCATATAAGGCAGTCAAAAACAGATAGCAGAATATAAAAGCCAGTGCGATTAAAATAACAACCAATCCAGAAGCCTCAACTTCTTGCAAACTCAATCCGGTCCATGCTATTTTATAGCTTTTTCCCAAATTTGTTTGGGCTAATTTTTCCACATCTTCGATAGCTGTGCCTGATGAGATTCGCGGTGCTGCTTGAGCGGTAATTGATGCAGCTGTATAGAGATTGTAACGATATAAAATATTTGGAGAAATCAAGTTATGTGTGTCGGTAAAACTTTTTACGCGCACCATGTTTCCGCTATCGGATTTGACATACAGATTCATCACATCTTCAAGGCTTTTGCGATAAGGAAAATCTGCTTGTACTATAACTTTGTTGACTTGCCCCTCCAAAGTAATGTTATTAACATAAGTTGAGCCGAGATTATTGCCCAAAGTGTTGAATAGTGAATTTAATGGCACTTGATGACTTTCCATTTTAGTGCGATCGATATCCAGATAG
The DNA here is from genome assembly GCA_902763535.1 of uncultured Pseudomonadota bacterium. GTDB lineage: Bacteria > Pseudomonadota > Alphaproteobacteria > RF32 > CAG-239 > CAZU01. Next base: position 55,730 of record CACWSG010000009.1, read on the forward strand.
ATATGCGGAGTATCGGCGCGATAAGTGCTGAAAGCATAACCGATTTGCGGAGATTTATTCAGAGCTTGCAAAAATTTTTGTAAGGTTTCATAAAAAGTCATGGCTGTAATGTTGCCATCTACTGCCAAAAATTCCATCGACAGTCCGTTGGATGTTCCAACGCCGGGAATTGAAGGCGGAGCAAAAAAATCAATTTGTGCCAAATGATTTTGCCCATATTTTTGCCGCAACAAATTGTTTATATTTTCCATTGACAATTTAGCATTCTTGCGCTTATCCCAATTTTCCAATCCGATCACGCCCAAAGCCACATTTTCTCCTGAGCCTCCCAACATGGAATATCCGGCCACCGAGATAAAATATTTTACACCTTTAATACTCATTATTCCATCAGCTAAATTTGCTAAAACATCATTGGTTTGATTGATGGTTGCAGTATTAGCCAGTTGAGCATTGGCAAAAATAATTCCCTGATCTTCTTCCGGCAAAAAGGAAGTCGGAGTCAGCCAAAATCCTAAAACGATTAACGCTATTGTCAGGGCGGTTGCCAAAACAGTCATTTTAATTTTATCGGAAAAATAAGTAACGGCTTTCATGTAATGAGCGCGGCATTTATCAATAAGGTTATCAAATTTAACAAAAAAAGCCGCTTTGTTTTTAGTGGTATCGCCTGATTTTTTTTGCAAGAAAATAGCACAAAGTGCCGGCGATAAAGTTAAAGCATTGACCGCGGAAAAAGCCACGGATGTAGCAATAGTGATAGCAAATTGCTGATATATTTTACCGGTGATACCTGCCATCAATCCGACCGGAACAAAAATTGACAACAGTACAAAAGTTGTTGCCACGATTGCGCTGCCGATTTGTTGCATGGCTTTGATAGCAGCACTTTTGGCATCCATATTTTCTTTTTCCATCAAATATTCCACGCGTTCCACCACAATAATCGCGTCATCAACCACCAAACCGATGGCTAAAATCATCGCAAATAAAGTCAAAATATTAATATCAAAACCTAATGCATAAATCACCGCAAAAGTGGCAATTAACGATACCGGAATGGTAATCAACGGAATCAAAGTTGTTCGCCATTTTTGCAAAAAAACATAAGTTACCAAAACAACCAAACTGAAAGTGATAACCAATGTTTCTATAATTCCGGCAATGGAAGCCCGCACAAAATCAGTTGAGTCATAAGCTGTTTGCAAAACTATATCATCAGGAAAAGTTGCGCTTAAGTTTTTGATTTCTTTTTCAACATTTTTCATAATATCCAAAGAGTTGGAATTGGGAGTTTGACTGAGACTCAAAATAACTGCCGGAGCTTTGTTATAATGTGCATTCATATTATAAGTATCAGCACCGATTTCAACTCTTGCCACATCTTTTAATCGTACAACCCCGCCGTTTTTGGCGGTGGTGAGAACAATATTTTCAAAATCATGCACATTATTCAGCATTCCTTTAGTCGTCAATGATAAAACTATCGGATTTGATTGCGGACTGGGAGCTGCACCGATAGCCCCTAAAGAGGCTTGGCGGTTTTGACTGGCAATAGCTTGCACAATATCATTACTGGACAATCCTAGTGCGGCAACTTTTTCCGGATTAAGCCAAATGCGCATGGAGTGCTGTGGACCGTAAATATCTACACTTCCCATGCCGTTAACGCGCAACAGCGGATTTTGAATATTGTCATAAGCAAAATTTGACAGATAAAGACTGTCATAAGTATTATTTGGTGAGCGCAAAACCAGCATTGCCAGCATATTTGCCAAACGCGAGGTAATATCCAAACCTTGTTTAACCACTTCTTCCGGCAGTTGGGAATTAACTTGTTGCAATCGGTTTTGCACCTTTACGCGCGCCATATCGGGATCGGTTCCGACATTAAAAGTAATGGTCAAAGTATAAGATCCGTTATCGGTTGAAGTTGACGACATATAAAGCATATCTTCAACTCCGTTGACGGCATTTTCAATCGGAATTGCCACCGTATCAACCAAAACTTGTGCCGAAGCTCCCGGATAAGTTGCTTTTACCACAATTTGCGGAGGGGTAATGTCGGGATATTGCGATACCGGCAAAACCGCGATTGCCAGCAGTCCCAGCAACACCATAATTATGGAAACCACACCGGCAAAACGGGGGTGGTTGATAAAAAATTCCGAAAACATTTTTATTTTCCACCAGTTTTATTTATATTGACTTTTATTTTGGCATTCGGTGCTATCTTATCCACCTTATCAACCACCAAATATTCATTGCCTTCAAACTTGTTGCTGACGGCATAAGAATTATCAATAATTCCTTCCACCTGCAGTTTAATTTGTTTTAAGTGATTATCTTTGATAACATAGGCCCAAATACCATCATCTTTTATTTGCGCATAGTTTTGCCTTATAAGAGAAGCATTTTTCAATTTTTTGATAATAAAAACATCGACATAAGAATTGGCCAAAAGTTTTTTCTCAGGATTGGCAAAATCAGCATACAGACTTATCGAATTAGTTGATTTGTTGACTTGATTGTCACTATATTGAAAATGTCCCGATTGTTCATACAATTGTCCGTCTGACAAACGCAACATAATGCTTTCTTTGCCCAAATTATCTCTATCCAGCTGCATAAAATCTTTATCCGGCATGGCAAAAACCACCCTTATCGGATCAAATTGCACAATGCTGAACAGTTTAGAATTCGGGGTTATATAGTTACCTTTAGTCAAATCAATATTGCCGACCACACCGGCAATCGGTGCTTGGACAATGGTATAATCATAAGCGATTTTGGCTTTTTGTTCTAAGGCTTTTGCTTGTTCCAATGCCGCCTGTGATGCCAAATATGATGCTTTGGCACTGTCAAGTTCCGAGGCAGAAACTGCTTGACTGCCGGCTTTTTTCAAACGTTTGTAATAGCTTGCGGCATTATTGTAATCAGCTTGTGCCTTAATAGTTGCCGCTTTGGCAGATTCCCATTCGGCTTTGTATTCTCTTTGATCAATCAGCACTAAATTATCGCCGACTTTGACCTCATCACCGCCTTCAACCATCACATCATCAATATATCCGGCAACATTTGCCGCCATATCTGCACTTTGGATAGGGGTTACATAACCGACATATTGTTTTTCGATTTTAACATCTTGATGAGGAATGGCGATGGCATTTATGCTCTGCGTTTGAGCAATTTCCGGCAAAGCGGAGTCAGCCCTTATGCTGTTGAACAATATATAATATACTATTATTACCGCAGCGGCAGCAAAGTAACGATATCTGAATAAATTATTCATCTTATTTAACCTCAAAAATACTTGCTCATTTGGCATATAAATAACCTCTTGCCGTTTTTATCCAACCTATACCAAATGTTCTATTGGCGAAATTTGTAAGTAATTAGGTGTAAAATTGTTAAAAATCAATAAGATAATAAGAGGTAATATTTTACCGTTAAATAATTTATTGAAAAAACTTCAAAAAAATATGTTGACAAATAAAAATAATTCTCTATAACTACAACCGAGCATTAATTTATAACATTAGAGAGAGATAAATAATGAACACTTATGCAACCAAACCCTCAGACATTGAGAGAAAATGGTATGTAGTAGATGCCGAAGGTGTTGTATTGGGTCGTCTTTCTGCCGAAATCGCCAAGATTTTGCGCGGCAAGCATAAACCGAACTTTGTTCCCAATATTGACTGCGGCGACTATGTAGTAGTTATCAATGCTGACAAAGTAAAATTGACCGGCAACAAATTGTCGGCTAAAAAATATTTCCGTCACACCGGTTGGGCCGGCGGTATCAAAGAGACTACCGCTGAAAAATTGCTCAATGGTCGTTTTCCGGAAAGAGTTATCATTAAAGCTGTTGAGCGCATGATTTCCCGCAACCCGATGGGTCGTCAACAGATGAGCAAATTAAAAGTATATGCCGGATCAAATCATCCGCATACTGCTCAAAATCCTGTTGCTTTGGATATTGCCGCTCAAAACCCCAAGAATAAGAGGAGCAACTAATAATGGCTGAGAAATTAGAATCTTTAAAAGACCTTAAAAAGGCTGCCAAAACTGTTGAAGCTTCATCAGAAGAGACAACTGTTCGCAAAGCTAAAAAAGACAAACAAGGTCGTTCTTATGCTACCGGTCGTCGCAAGGATGCCGTTGCTCGTGTTTGGATTAAAGCTGGTAAAGGCAACATCACCATTAATGACAAGTCAATTGATCAGTACTTTGCTCGTCCGGTTTTGAAAATGATTATCAATCAGCCTTTTGAGGTTGCTAATCGTGCCGGTGAGTTTGATGTAATCTGCACAGTAAAAGGCGGTGGTTTGTCCGGTCAAGCCGGTGCCATCAAACACGGTATTTCACGCGCTTTGAATGCTTATGAGCCGGAATTGCGTGATTGCTTGAAAAAGGCAGGTTTCTTGACTCGTGATGATCGTGCTGTTGAACGTAAGAAATATGGTAAAGCTAAAGCTCGCCGTTCTTACCAGTTCTCCAAACGTTAATCTTCACCAAAAGAAAATCGTTTTATATCAATGGGTTGTGGATTTTCACAGCCCATTTTTTTTGATGAACATAATATTCACATAACCCTTGACAATTCTAATTAACATTTCCATCTTAATATAATTTGAATTATTATAATCTAAATTATATTAATAAGAAGTGGGGACGAAATTTATCGGCAGAACTAAAACACTCAAAAATATTGGTGCTGGTTAAGGGACTGAACAGAGAATTATAAATTGTTTATAAAATAATTCTCAAAAAAAAGATATTGACACTATAAAATTTTGCTTTTATTGTAGAACATAATAAGAACAAAACAATGATGAGATTAAAGGTGTAAATCAAAATATATTAATTAATTTACTCAAAAAACCGTTAACTTAAGGAGCTATCTATGAAAAAAATAAAATTAAATATCAAAAGAAAGCACGTTTATACGGGATTAATTGTTTTTGTTTTATGTATAAGTGTAGGAGGTTTTCTTAATGTTTTTTTGAAGAAAAGTACAAAATCCTACGAGTATAATAATATTGATTGTAAAACGAATGAATATGGTATTTCTGTTTGTAAAGATAAAAATAATGGTCTTATAAACGGGATAACAAAGCTTTATTATGAAAGTGGAAAAGTAGAGCTTGAAGCAAATTGGAAAGACGGAAAACATCATGGTCCATTAAAACGCTATTCTGAAAATGGAATTTTGTTGGAGGAAATACCATTTGTTGATGGAAAACGTGAGGGAGTTGGAAAATCATATTATAACGACGGGCAATTGCAAAGAGAAACAACATATAAAAATGATAAAATAAAGGGGCAGACCAAGGAATATTATAGAGATGGTATTTTAAAGAGTATAGAAAATTTTGAGGATGTGCTATTAAACGGAGCAGCTGAATATTATAATCGAGATGGAATTTTGATTATTTCAACAAATTATATTGATGCTCAACAAGATGGAGTTAGAAAGGAATATTATGATGATGGAAAGTTAAAATCTGTTGCAACATGGAAAAAAGGTAAACTTGATGGTGAAGGAAAATCATATTATCGTAATGGAATACTTGAAACAGACTATCTTTTTAAGGATGGCAAAGAAAATGGAATATGTAAGCAGTATTATGATAACGGAACATTAAAATCTGAAGTATCTTGGAAAAATGGCAAGCAAGATGGCATATATCAAGAGTTTGACCAGTACGGAAATATTGCGATAAAAGGAATTTTTGTTGATGGAATGAAAGAGGGTATAGCTAAATTTTATGATCAGCACGGCATATTGAGAAGGGAAATTCCCTATCACAAAGATAAAGCAGAGGGAATATCTAAAGATTATGCAGAAGACGGCTCGTTATTAGGCGAAACAACATGGAAAAATAATCTCCAAAATGGTATTTTGAAAGTATACTATAGGAGTGGTTCTTTATATGGTGAAGCCGAGTATAAAGATGATAAGCAAGAAGGAAAAAGTAAAACCTATTATGAAAACGGACAGTTGAAATCAGATGAAAATTGGAAGGGTGGAAAGCCGGATGGAAAGTTCGTATATTATTACGAAAATGGAAATATTGAAAGAGAAATCATATTCAATAATGGAAAAGAAAACGGAAAATTTAAAGAATATTATGAAAAAGGTCAATTGAAGACAGAAAAAAATATGATTAATGGTCAAGAAGACGGTGAAGTTATTTTATATTATAAAAACGGAAAAAAAGAAGCAGCTCTGTTTTATAAAAATGGAAAAGAGAATGGGATAAGTAAAAGATATTATAAAAATGGTAATATAAAAAGTGAATATTCATATCATGATGGTAAAAAAGAAGGGATTGGAAAAATATATTATGAAAATGGAAAACTACAATCAGAAGAAGAATGGAAAGAAGGTAAACGTACCAAAGTGTTAAAATCTTTTGATAAAAAAGGAAAGGCTACAAAATAATACACAATTTATCATTTATTTTGTGGTGGGGTGTGGATTTTCACAGCCCATTTTTTTGTTTCACATAAACTCTTGCAATTTGAGTTTTTGTTACCTAACTAAAGAATATAATCTTATAGTTTTAAGGAATAATAATGACCGATAAAGAAACTCTTCCCTTAAAATCAGCACGTAAATTAAATATGCTGATTTTGCATAATGAAGCCTTAGCAAAAGATAAAAGCCTGCAAGAAAAAATAATTGCTTGGGGCTTAGATATGCTGGAAGAAGCTCGTGCCGATTGGAGTGATATGCGAGCAACAATGTTGGATTCTGTTATAAAGATTCATCAAAGAACGAATGCTCGTAAGGGAGGCATAGAAAGAGATAAGAAATATATACAATTTAGAGAAGAATTTGCAAAAATACAAAAAGAATATTTTATAAGGGCATATCAAAATAATCAAAAATTAACAGCAAATAGCTTTGTTGAATGGTTTATAACGAATAAAGCTGAAAAAATAAAGATTCCGTACGTTCCTCAAAACCAAAAGAATAAATTAAGACAACTTGCACAAGCTAATACCAAAGAATTTAAAAAGCTTTTGCTTGGCAAAAGTTAAATTTTAGCAAGCTATAGGGCATAGACAAGATATTCTCTGAAACGCTAAAGTTAAAATCTAATATTAACTTAACAAAAGGAGCGAAAATATGCCAAAATATGGCGATAATACAGCAAAAGCTCTTGATAATTATCTCAAGGGTTATAAGCTACCAACAGGAACAACGCGAAGTGGTTTAGTTGCGCCGATTAAAGATTTGCAACGCAATTATAATACAATGAAAACAATGAATTTAAATCCGAGCGACCATTTTTTTCATTGCAAAGCAAATTATGAAGCAGCTTCTCGCGGTCGTTATGGTGCTGCTGTTGCGACCGGAGCTGGATATCTTCGTGAGTTGGCTGATACATTAATTAAAAGAGATAGTTTATCGGCTGCACGAAGTGATTTAAGAGCTAACGCGAGAGGTCGTGCAGGTGCTGCAGCAGGTAAAAGTTTGAAAGCAACTTGCCCAACACATCACACCAAGTATAAGTAATTAATTGGAGAACAAAATAAATGAACAGGCAAAGTCTATTATTAAGATTGATAACAACCATCAAATTAATAATTTTGTTTTTGATGATTTCATGGTTTGGAATGGATTGGAGTATTGTTCAGCCTGCAGCATCCACTATATTGTATACCTATGAACTGGTAATGTTTGCGAGCGTAATATTTTTCTTTGCAACATTCTTTTCCAAAACAAGAAAAGTTGCTTATGTCTTATTTATAATCAGTTTTATTGCTTATCTTGTGATGTATAATTTTTCTAACGAAATAATTATTCAACATAAAATTGATGCTTGTTTAGATCAAGGACTGGTTTGGGATGGTGATGAGCTTAAATGCCGAGAAGATTGTTGGCGTTGGAGTGTTGAAAAAGGTTGTGAAAAAAAGTAGGATATGCAAAATGCAAAAATTATGGACAGCAGCAAAACAAATAGTTATATTTTTTACCTTGTGGGTATTTGTTATATGGTTTAGTGCTGAGATAATTTTTGCATTGTTTAAGAATGACCAAAGTGTTTCAGAAGATGATTTGCAAGGTGCTGCCTGTATCTCTTTTATTTTAGTTTATGCCATTATTAAGCCCATAGCTTCTCGCTATAAATTAAAATTATGGATTAAGTATATTCTATATTTTGTAATTTATACGGCTTTATTTCTTTTAATTTCTTTTATGTGATAGAATTTCTTGTATGATAAAACTTTTTTAAGCAAATAAAAAGAAAAGGTTGCGATAATGCAACCTTTTCTGATATTGGTGAGCTTTGGCGGGATAGAGCTCGCAAATGCTTTTAGCAATGCTCGCTCATCTCATCCTTTGCCGACTTTCACCGGCAAAGACTTCGATTCCGAACCAATGGCTTCTTCAGCTCTGTTGAAGCCACCAACAAAAAAACTCCCCGTGAAAGAGGAGTTTTCTCTACTGGTGATGCAAAGCTTGCAACTTGCAAGAAAATTACTTGTTTTTTCCTTTTGCATATTCCGTCATTAGTGCTTTAGAAATTTTAGCTTGTTTTTGTGCAACATTTTTATGTTCCTCACGAACTTCTCCTGTTTTGATATCTCCTGTCTTTCCTAGATGGGCTGTTTTTCTATTTTTTTTACTAAGCTTGTTTTTCAAAATTTCTGATTTTAATTGCAAATAGTCTACTCCTACTTGTTGCGGATTTGCTAACAGAGCTACAGTGTCTGCATAGCTAGAAGAAAGGAGTTCTATAATAGATTGTTTGGTATCATTATCTAACATATTTGCTTTATTCAAAACCTTAATTTTATCAACCATTTTTTCAGAGCTGAAGGATATTAATCCTTTTTCTAAATCTTGAAAATCAATCACATTATACGCAAATTTTCCTCCTGCCTTGATAACACTTTCAACATTTTGGGAAGAAAAACGACAATCTGACACAACTAAATCCAAAAAATTTAATTTTTCTTCACAATTATCTTCATAATTCCAAAATTTTTGAGTGTCATTAACTCGAGCACCTTTTGATATATAAAAATCGACCTGTTCCGGAGATGAGGCAAAAATTACTTCTTCATTACTGAAATATTTTTCTGGAATCAATCCTTCTTTATCTAGATATTCTATTCCTTTTAATGTGCGGACTTCATTAGTTATAGATATCATATCATCATTTCCAAAATTCATCTTTTTAAATTCGTTATATTCCTCTTTATCTATCAACTTTGCGGCTTTTAAAATCATTTCTTTATCGCTCATATCTTTTCTCCCTGTTAAAAAGTTATTATCAATGTATAGAATCTCTCTTTATATTTTCATTATACCCCCCCCCCAGTAGACAAAAGTCAAGTATTTTCGTCAAAAAGATGAGTTTTAATTTTTACATTGTAACTCGTACGAAATTCGGTCATCAATATCAACTTTTTAATGTCCTTTATTTTTGAGCCTTTGGCGGTGGGAGAATCACTACACCACCGCAACGAGTTTAATTTTTGGGAAGTCGGCTGATGATGGACTTCCCTGTCATCATCAACCACGAAATCACTATAACACACCAACTCGTCAGCTGGCAAAATTAAAATGACTTCACGGGTATTTATCGGGGAACGATTAAAGTTTGTAATTGCTGTAAAGTAGGGAATGTTAAAAGAATGAAAACAGGGGCTGGGACTGGAAAAAGTCGCTGTTTAAAAGTAGCACCTGTGTAGCACCAAAAAAAATAAGGGCTTTGAGAAAATCTCAAAACCCTTGATTTTATTGGTGAGCCCGGCGGGATTACTTCGTTCACTGCGGCAATCAGCTGATCGCTGACCGGTGCGCTGCCGCTCACCTTTGCCTTGTAGTCAAACCCACTTTTTCGTGGGTTCTTATCCCAACTTACTCAATAAAAAAACCTTCCGCGAGGGAAGGTTTTTTTATTGGTGAGCCCGGCGGGATTCGAACCCACGACCCTTTGATTAAAAGTCAAATGCTCTACCTACTGAGCTACGAGCCCGAACTCAAAAACTAACAGCACATATAAAATATAAAAAAACGCAAGTCAATAAAAAAATAAAAAAATTTACAAATGTAAGAAATTTGTTAATAATTAGATGATAATATAAGACAAGATTTTAGAAAAAATAGTGAGGTTGATATGGAAAACACTACTGGTAATGCTGTTGATAACGAAGGAAGCTATGAAATTTTGCAAAATGCCAACGGCGAGATTTTGATTGTCATCAAACAGCGCCATGGCGGTCCAGAGAATCCGCGATTCGTTTATGATGGTGGTGATACTGCTTTGCTGTATCGTAGTCGCGAAAGTTCGGTTTTTTTGGGCGGAATCAATGAAGAAGCCCGCAATCCCATCAAAGTTGTGGATGAGGTTATTGTGGCTGAGATTGATGGTGAGGAGGTTGCCAGAGAATATGTGGTTCCGGTGCGGTTAGTGCGCGATCTTAAAGCTGTTTTGAATTAACAGATATCTTAAATGGTTATTTTGATTGCAAAATAAGAGCTTTAATCATAAGCTCTTATTTTGTATAAAACATAAAAGTCCGTTTGGGGATTGAATTAACATGATCATACATTTGTTTATTGGACTGATATTAATTGCTGTCGCTTCGATGTTCATAACTCAAGGTAAGCGGCGAAAAATATGGTCTCTATTGCTGCTTGCTGCCTTAGGTTTGGTTTCTTGGCTGTTTATCTACAACATCAGCATGGATGGCAACTCTAGTTTTATGTATCAATGGTTGCCGTATTCTAAGCTTCAGGCTGATTTTAGCATATCCTCTTCAGCCCGTATGCATGGATTAGTAGCATCATTGGTTTGGTTGCTTGCCGGTGTGATAATCCTTAACATTATTGAAGTTAACGAAAGTTACTCGTTAAATATCAGTGTGCTGAATTTACTGTCTTTTGTGGCAATGATTTTGTTAATCTCGAGCCGCGATATGTTTCAACTCATGTTTGCATCAGCTTTGTTGTCGATTCTCTGTTTTTATATTCCCAGCGATGCATTCTCGAGACGAAAGCTGTTTATATACAGTTTCTTAGCTGAAATTTCTTGTTTTACAGCGCTGGCTGTTGTTTATGACACGCAGGGTTCTATCAGTCTGTCGGCACTTAATGATTATGTTTCATCACCAATACATAAAGATTTTGTAGCGGCACTGCTTTTATTCTCTTTAGGCATAAAAAGTGGATTATTTTTGTTAAACAACCATTACAGTTCTTTATTTTATGCTTCGATGAATCGCTTGAGCGGTATTTTTATTATGTCATTACCTTTTTCCGCATTGGTTATATTAGCAAAGCTATCGCCATTAATATCTTCTTCACATTTAATTCCTGTAATCACATACTGGCTGATTATATCGGTACTTGTCGCAGGATTAAAAGCTTTTGTTTATAGCGATTATTCCCGCAAAACAATCAATTTGTCGCAAATCGTGTATTGTGGTTTGTTTTATATTGTTTTTAAGGATAGCGCCAGACTCTACACAATTGTTCCGCAAAGCCTTATGATATTATTGTTGAGCCAGTGTCTTATTTATTACATAGGTTCTGTATGTCTTGGCGGAACAAAGAAAAATTGTGCAAAATATTGCGTCGTTTTAAGCGGAATCGGCGCTGTTACTTATCTGACAGCAGTTGTTGATGTTCCCATGTTGCTGAAATACACTTATCTGTTCATCATAGGAGTTATCGTTAAACAGCTTTTATTAGCTAAAAATGATAACACATCGGATAATGTTACTCCATCATTTCATATCATTTATTCTCTAGCCCTTATTGCAGTTTCAATAGCTACTGTTTATCTAAAGTTGGATTATGCTCAAAATTGGAACTGGAAAATTTTATTTCCTTTGATTTTGGCATTACTTGTGCCGGTAACTCTTTTAACTAAAATGGGTCAGTTGCCGTTATGGAACAAGGAAATAACCGAAAATATATATAATCACTTAATTGTGCTTCCGTTAAAATGGTTTGGGCGCATATTATGGTTGGCATTTGATTTTGTATTTATCGAAAGAGGTATAATAGCCACATCAGCTTCCGGAGAAGAGATTATGACTGAACATCTGCGTTTAATCCAAAGTCCGTCATTTAAATCTTGGTTATTTTGGTTGTTCATCGGGATAGCCGGACTGGTCGTTTATGTAGGAGTTCACGCCTATGAATAGTCCTTTGATGATGTTATCACTGATAGTTATAATTCCCTTTTTGGGAATGTTATTTGTTTTAACCGCTAAAGATGATGCCGAAAACAATCGCCGCAACAGCTCTGATGTTGCCGTCTTTTCAATTTTAGCCAACATCATTATGATATGGCAGATATTTGCTTTTGTCAAAAAAGCCGGTACAAAACTGCACTTAATCGAAACCATCAGTTGGTTGAAACTTCCGGAAATAAATTTTGTTTTGGCGGCTGATAATATGTCATTATTGTTGATATTAGCTGTTCACATCATAATTTTGGCCGGAATAGTTTTTGTCAGAATGGAAGATATTAAACAAAAGGCCATGATGGCACTGTCATTATTGTTTTTGAGCATGATTACCGGCTTGTTTATCAGCAATGATATTTTTTCATTCTTTATTTTCTTTGAAGGAATGTTACTGCCTTTGTATATGTTGATTGGCATGCATGGAGCTTTGAAGAAACAATCATTACTTAAAGGATTTTTTGTTTATAATTTTATCGGATGCATCATATTTTTATTCGGCATTTTGTGGTTGTATAAAAGTTATGGTGCTTTCACTCCCGAACAATTCGCTCATTTAAGCTATAAAAAGAAATATGTGGTTATGATTTGGGCAATGTTCATGTCAGCTTTTATGTTTCGCATACCGATATGGCCGTTTCATTACTTTATTGCTACCATCAACACCAAAATACGCAATCCCTTGGTGTTTCTTGAGGTTTCTTTGTTGTCGCTCAGCGGTTTATACGGTTTATATCGCTTTTGGCCTAACTATATACCTTTAGAAATTTCACAACATTTTGTATGGATAAATGTCATAGGTATCTTAACCATGCTGTTTATCAGTCTTATCGGCTTTAGTAATTCTGATTCTCAATATCGTATATTTGCTTATTCAACCATCTATTATATTATGTATTTGTTGGGCATATTCAGCCAAAACAAAGGTATTTATGCCAATTTGAACTACGCTTTATTCGGATTTTTATTGGTGCTTGGCGGCTTGGAAGTTGTCAGCTCTTATATCCGTCGTCAGGAACAGTTGTTCAGCAGTACATCACAAGGATTTTTATGCCGTGCTCACAGGCTGTCATTGGTTTATTCGTTTTTGGTGTTTTCGGCGGTAGGTTTTCCGGTATCTTCAATGTTTACCAATAATTTTCTTATTTTATCCCAGCTGTTATCGGTGAATATTCACATGGGATCGGTATTGGTGTTGTCATGGATGTTGGTTTCTGTATCGCTTATTATAGAAATGTTAAGGCTTAAAACCGATGCTAAAGAATGTTTGTTTGGCAAGTCGGAAGATTTGCCCAAAAGCTATTTTATCTTTATGCTATTCATCATTTTCATGCTTCTTATGTCTTTTATCCATCCTTTATGGTTTGTGATAAATACCTAGTTGAAACAAGGAGATTGCAGTTATGTTGTCGCAATGGTTTATGGTTTTGCCGGAAATATTGTTGGTATCATTTGTATTGATAGCCACTTTAACCGAAAATTATTACCAATCCAAAACTCCGAAAACATTTTTTACAATGTCACAAATTTTTATAGCTTTGGTTTTGGGGGCAACATTAGTTTTTTATAACAAGTCGGCCTTTCCGCAATTTTGGCGCAATACTCCGCTTATCACATTATTCAAATCATGTGCTTATATGCTGACTTGGGGATGGATATATTTATCATCAAAATGGTTTTTAAATAAGAATCGTCCTTCGTGTATTTTTTGCAGTTTGATTTTTATGCAGTTGTTATGGTTGGATATTTTAGCTTCATCTTCATCATTATTGACACTGGCCGTTGTTATTCCGCTAATTTTTCTGGGTAATACTTTGTTGATTACGCGGCACTGGGATTTTGATAAAGTAAAATCAACTGCTTTTAAGTATGGTTTATGCTCGGTTTTATTTTCTTTGGCTTTGTGGGTCGGTATTGCAATAATCTACCATTATTCGGGAAGTTTTAGTTACAATGAAGTACTGACATATCTAAAATCACAACCGCATAACAATATATGGATATTGTCTTCCATTGCTGTTTTGCTGGCCGTTTTTATGTTTTTGTTAGGGTTGGTGCCATTTCATATTTGGTTGATTAGCGTTGCCTCTTCGGGAGTTTTGCCGATTTGCGGATTTTTCATATTAATACCGCAGTTGTTTTATCTTTGCGGATTTATCAATTTGGTGCGCGATTGTTTAATGCCGTTTTATTGGTTTATCAGTCCGGTTATCCTGACCTGTGCCATCTTGTCTGTTATAATTGGTGCATTATCAGCCAATGGTGAAAAAAATTTGCGCGTTTTTTCTGCTTATTTGAGTATTTATTGTTTAGGAATGGGAGTATTGGGACTAAATGATTTTTCGGCTGCTGCAATTATAACATCATTTGCTTTTATAATCATCGCAATTTTATCATTTGCCGGCATTTATACCGTGTTTCTTGGGCTAAAATCACACAGTGAATACTTAAGCGATATTGATGCAATTAGAGGTTTTTCTTCCTCCCGTCCATATATGTCGGCGGCTTTGATGATTTTTATGTTTTCATTTATGGGAATTGCGCCGACTTTAGGTTTTTTGGGCTATATGTCGATTATGAATAATTTGATTATTAGCAATGATTGGTGGCGTATCGGCATATTGATTTGCGGTATGTTGATGGTAGCCAAAGCTTGTCTTGACATAATCAAAGCAGTTTATTTTGAACAAAAACAACATAGTTATGATCGTCCGGACAAGTCCATCTATATTTGCTTGTTTTTAAATATGTCGGTTATTTTATTATCGTTGTTTAATCCTAATTGGTTGATGCATAATGCGGTTATGATTTTAGGAGGACTCAATTAATGTCGGATAAAAAAATCGGAGCTTGGCATTGGTTTGATTTTGCGAAGCTAGATTCTACCAACAACTATGCCCTGTCTCAAGCATCAAGCCTCTCATCATCGCAAAAAATTCTCTACACTGCGCAAATGCAAACATCAGGACGGGGAAGGCGAGGGCGTTCTTGGGATTCTCCTTTAGGCAACCTTTACTTCAGTCAATTGTTTTTTTCTCCCTTATCACCGGTAGAGATAGTTTATATTACCGCTTTAAGCGTTGTTCAAACCATTAAAAAAATCACTGATAAGCTTGTTCCGCAAATCAAATGGCCTAATGATATTTTAATTAACGATTGCAAAATCGGCGGAATTTTGATTGAAAAGAGTAAAGAAGGAGCCTATATCGTCGGGGTTGGCATCAATTTGATTTCATCGCCCAAACAGAATACTGTTTATCCGGCAGCATCATTGCGTGATTTTGAAATTGATATAAATCGGGATGATTTTCTCAAATTATACTTGGCGGCATTTGAAGATAATTTATCACAAAGTTTTACTGCGATTAAAAATAATTTTCTCGCCAACGCTTATAAATTGCATCAAAATATTACTATCGGACTTGGCGATAAAAAAATCAGCGGTCAATTTATAGGTATTGACGAAAATGGTTTTTTGTTGTTAAAACAAGAGGAAAACACTTTAGTAATTAATACCGGAGAAATTTTGTTCTCTTAAAAAATGAGATAAAAAATGATAGAAGGATTTACGAGGAAAGGACTTTACTTTATTGCTTTAGGCGGAGCTGAAGAAGTCGGATATAATATGTTCGCCTATATTGTTGACGGCAAAATAATTGTGGTTGATGCCGGTTATGGTTTTTTGAAAGATGACTTTCCCGGAATGGAAATGGGTTTGGCAGATGTCTCATTTTTAGAAACCTATCGTGATGACATTGAAGCAATGTTTATAACTCATGGTCACGAGGATCATTATGGAGCTATCGGTCATATATGGGATAGATTTGATTGTCCGCTTTATGCTGCCGATTTTACGCTCGGACATATCAAAAATCGGCTTAAAGAATATCATATAAATGATTTTTCTCGTCTGCATTCCATCAATGATAATCCGCAAATAAAACTTAACAATTTCACAGTTGAATTTGTTCCTTTGGTTCACTCTTGTCCGCAAAGTTGCGGTTTGTTAATTCACACGGTATATGGCACGGTTTTGCACGCAACCGATTGGCGTTTCGATGATGATAAAACCGCGATAAGCCATACGGATTATACCAAATTAAAAAGTGCAGCAGCTGAAGGAATAGATATATATGTCGGTGATTCTACCAATATGTCGTCCGATTATAACGAGCCCAGTGAGTATGAAATTCGTCAAAGTTTGCTTGAGTTGGTTCCGTCATTATCCAATACGGTAGTGGCAACTTGTTTTGCATCAAATATTGTGCGTCTGGAAAGTCTTATATTGGCAGCCTCTGCCGCCGGACGCACTCCGATTATATCCGGACACTCCCTCAACCAGAATTATCAAATAGCCAAAGATTGCGGCTATTTACAGGATACACCGCCGGCTTTTGATATTGCCAAGGCGCAAGATATCCCATCGGACAAAGCTCTTTATATTTGTGCCGGTTCGCAAGGGGATTATCGTTCGGCATTGAGCCGCATTGCCAACGGCGAAAGCAAAGATATAATTTTGAGCAAGGGCGATAACATTATTTTTTCTTCAAAAATTATTCCCGGAAATGAGGAAAAAATTGAGCGTATGCAAGAAAAATTGCGTGATATGGGGGTAAATGTCATCTCATCGGAAGATTACCAAGTCCATGCTTCCGGTCATGCCACTCCGAGTCAAATTATAGAAATGTACCAAATGCTAAAGCCAAAGGTTGTTATACCTGTTCATGGTGATAAACGCAACATTCGCAAACAGCGCAAACTGGCAAAAGAAAACGGTGTAGGTGAGGTTTTGGTTGTTCGCAATGGTGATGTAGTTTTGTATCACGATGGAAACGCTGAGATAATCTCGGAAATATTTACGCGCAAACTCGGTGTTGATCGTAACAAACTGGTTCCGCTGGATGCACAATTAATCAAAAATCGTCGCCGCATTGCTTATAATTGTTCGGTATTTATTAGTGTGGTATTTGATCAGCAGTGGCATCTTAAGGATTTGCAAATAAGCTCGATTGACATTTTAGAAGAAGCTGATTTTACATCATTACGCGATGAGATAATTGAAGAAATCAAAAAAGATATATCCAAAGAGTTAGTCAAACTAAATTTCAAAGAGAATGCCGTCAAAGAATATCTGGCAGCTCGTATCAGACGGCGTATATTTAAGCAAACCGATATTAAGCCTGTGGTATTTATGCACTTTTACCACGAAAATAATGCCTAGATTTTTTATCTCAAAAAGAAATTTATTTTTCCGGTAATTCTTTGTTTTTTTCGAATATCGGTAAGTATATTGTAAAAGTTGTGCCATTATATCCGGTAGAATTTACCGTGATGTTACCTTTATGGCGAATGATGATATGCTTGATAATCGCCAAGCCCAAGCCGGTTCCTTTGATTTTGCGGTCTTTGTGTTCTTGCAGACGATAAAATCTCTCGGTCAATCTGGCCAGTTTTTCCTGAGGAATTTTGGGACCTTTATTGTTGATTGATATCGCCACAGCTTTGCCTTCGGCAGTTTTTATGGTCTTGGAAGGCGGTATCTTTTCGGCATTGTTTAAACGAATAGTTATTTGCGTCTGGTCTTCGCCATATTTCACGGCATTGTCCAACAAATTTTGAATAACTTGCCTGATTTGTTGTTCATCGCCTTTTACCGGCAAAATGTCTTTCTCAGCAACAACTTTAATTTCCATATTACGAGATTTTGCTTTTATATCAAAACTTTTCTTTATGTCATTAACCAATTTCTTTATGTTTATCTTATCAACCGGATCTTCGTCTTGGCTCAGTTCAATTTTGGATAATGATAACAATTTTTCGATTAAATTTGCCATATATTCGGTCTGTTCGGCAATAATCTCTAAAAATTGTTCGCGAGCCTGTTCATCATCTTTTGCCGAAGTTCGCAAAGTTTCTACAAAACTCGAAATAACCGACAGCGGTGTTTTCAATTCATGACTGGCATTAGCCACAAAATCTGATTGCATTTTTTCTATTTTTAATGACTTAGTCAAATCATAAATTGCAATTACGGCTTGAGTTTGGTTTAAATTTTGCCATGGCAGCAATTTTATGTGAGCATACAATTTAGCTGAAATGGGTTTATCTGCATAAAAAACCAAATTTTCTGCCGGCGATTCTTTTTTTAATACTTTGGTTACCGCGTTAATAAAACTATGTGAATCAAAAATGCTATCGACATTTTTATGCATTATCTTTTCGCCAAAAACTTGTCTGGCTGAAAGGTTTGCCCCTATAATATCACCGGTATTGTCAATCACAATCAACGGGTCAGGCAGGCTGTCAAGTACTGCGGCATCGGACAGGCTTTTCGTTTTTATTACATAATTTTTTTCCGACCAAAATTTGTGCATATTATTAATAGCATTAATCAAATCTTTGGTTTCCTGTTCAGACATATCCATAATATCGGCTTCAACATCTTCTCCGGATGACAATTTTGCCACATAACGACGAATCTTTTGCAGTTCCAAACTCAAAGGGAATAATAGAATTGTATTGAATAAAGCAACACCGGCCAAGGAGGCAACCGCAATCAACGGATCAACTTGGCGGTATAAAGCCAAAATCATGAATACCACAACACTGGGAAAGCACAACAACAAGACTTTTATAACAAAAGAGTTGTCGCGTTCAAAATCAAGATTATTGCGAAATTTATCAAACATAAAATTATTCCACCGAAATAAAAAATATGCTGGCTAACCTGTTTATTATGTAATATACTCTCCGAAAAGTTTAAAAATGCTGAATAATATAAGAGATATAACATGAAAAATAGCAATAACGGCAAAAGCAGTAAAGAAACACCTTTATTGGCACAGTACTTCCGTATCAGACAGGAGTATCCTGATTATTTATTATTTTTTCGTTTAGGTGATTTTTACGAACTGTTTTTTGATGATGCCAAAATAGCATCCGCTATTTTGGATATAGCTTTAACTCATCGCGGAACATACAAAGACGAAGAAGTTCCTATGTGCGGCGTACCGTTTCATGCTTGTGAAAGTTATTTGGCAAAATTGGTTCGCAATGGTAAAAAAGTGGCAATTTGCGAACAAACCGAAGATCCGAAAGAGGCAAAAAAACGCGGCTATAAGTCTGTGGTAAATCGTGAAGTTGTGCGATTAGTAACCGCCGGTACCTTAACCGAAGACCCGTTACTCAACGCTAAGAGTAATAACTTTTTGATGGGATTTGCCAAAGACGGAACTTTACTCGGTGCCGCTTGGATTGATATTTCAACCGGTGAATTTTATACTCAATCATTTAATTTAAACAAAGACCAAGAACTTTCGGTTATTGCTTCATTATTGACCAAATTCAATCCGGCAGAAATCGTGATTGCAGACAGTTATGCCCATAATCCGCAAATCAGCAGTCTGCTGACTGCCGGCAATCGTCAAGTCAGTATTTGGCCTGATGAACGCTTTAATTTTATCAACGCCGAAATGCGTTTACAAAAAACATATCAGGTGAGCACACTTTCATCTTTTGGTGATTTTACAAATCCCGAAATTTGTGCCGCCGGAGCGCTGCTTGATTATATTGAAGTTTCGCAAAAAGGTAAATTGCCGTTGTTGCAAAATATATCGCGTTTGAGTGCCGGCAGTTTTATGGAAATTGATAATGCCACTCGTCGTTCATTGGAATTAACCTCTTCCTTGAGTAGCGATTCTAAGATGACTTTACTCAAAGCTATTGACCGAACTGCCACGGCGGTGGGAGGACGCTTGCTTAATTCTCGTCTCAACAATCCGTTGAAAGATATATCTGCAATTAACGAACGCTTGGATATGATAGAGTTTTTCGTTAAATGTTCGGCGGCACGCCAAGAGGTAAGAGATTTGCTGCGAAGTGTTTCCGATATTGAGCGAGCCTTATCGCGTTTGATGTTAGGGCGAGGCGGTCCTCGTGATATTGTCAGTATTAAAGACACTTTGGCTTTGATAGCCCCATTGCGCAACATCATCCATTTTAAATCAAACATCCCATCACTGGAAGTAGCAATTCCTTCGTCCTTAAATCGGGCTATGGAAAATTTAGGCAATCACAACAATCTGATAGCTAAGTTGGATGCAGCCTTTGTCGAAAAAAATTTACCGATATTGGCACGCGATGGAGGTTTTATCAAGGCCGGTTATTCGGCGGCATTGGATAGTATGCGCGATTTCAAAGAAAACGGTCATAAAAAAATATTATCAATGCAAGGACAATATATTCAAAATACCGGCATTGAACATCTTAAAATTAAGTATAATAGTGTAATCGGCTATTTTGTAGAAGTTCCGCTCAAAAATGCCGAGCAGCTGATGCATAATCCCGAATTTATCTTTCGTCAATCGGTTCTTAACGCATCGCGCTATACCACGGCTGAGTTGACGGCATTAGAAGATAATGTGCGTTCGGCAGATGAAAAATCTTTAGCCATGGAGCTGGAAATTTATGAAGAATTAATGCAATTTATCAGGGCTTCATCAGATGAAATTATAAAAACCTCTCAAGCTTTTGCTGAAATTGATGTGGCAGCAGGACTGGCAGCTTTAGCGACGGAATACGGCTATTGTCGCCCTGAATTGACCACCACCAAAGATTTTATTGTTAAAATGGGGCGTCATCCGGTAGTAGAACAGTCTTTGCGCCGCAGTGATGGAAAAGAATTTGTTGCCAATGATTGCACCTTAAGTGAATCCAAAGGCAATTTGTGGTTGTTAACCGGTCCCAATATGGCAGGTAAATCAACCTACTTGCGACAAAATGCCATCATCGCTATCATGGCACAGATGGGATCTTTTGTGCCGGCACAAAGTGCCAAAATCGGTATAATCAATAAAATGTTTTCACGGGTCGGGGCATCTGATGATTTAGCCCACGGCCAGTCAACTTTTATGGTTGAGATGGTTGAAACAGCTTCTATTCTGAACAAAGCTGATGATAGTTCGTTTGTTATTTTGGATGAAATAGGGCGCGGAACGGCCACTTTTGACGGACTTTCGATTGCATGGGCAGTGGTAGAATATTTGCACTCTGTCAATCGCTGTCGCACAATTTTTGCAACCCACTATCACGAATTAACCTCGCTTTATGGTAAGTTGAGCAATTTAAGTCTGCATTGTATGCGGGTCAAGGAGTTTAACGGTGATGTTGTATTTATGCACGAGGTAACCGAAGGTTCAGCCGATCGCAGTTATGGTATTCATGTTGCGCAATTAGCCGGATTACCTCCTAAAGTAATCAAACGCGCCGGTGTTATTTTGCATAATATTGAAAATCAAAACAAAGGTATGTCGGCGGATGAAATAGCCGATCAACTTCCTTTATTTAACTATGCCAAAGAACAGCCCCACACCGCCTCAGCCTTAGAGGAGGCAGTTAAACAGCTCAATCCTGATGATTACAGTCCGCGCGAGGCTTTAGCTAAACTTTACGAGCTCAAAAAAATGCTTTAGATTTTTAAGCGTCTTGTTGTTCAAAATCTTCTTTGCCGACACCGCACAAAGGACAAACCCAGTCTTCCGGCAGTTCTTCAAAAGGAACTTTGCCGTCATATACATATCCGCAAACTTTGCAAACCCAAACTTTATTAGACATCACTTTCTCCTCTAGTTAGTAGATACAATCAATATAATAGTAGCAATCAGCAATGTAAATATCCACTTTTTGGCAATTCGCTTATAATTTTTCTTTTTGCCCAAAAGTTTCTGCACATAATTAATAATCATAATCCAAATAACGGATGTATATATTACAGCCGAAGTATAGGCGGGATTTGCCGCATAATAAAGCGAAAAATTGACGGTAATCATACTAAGCGCAAGCAAAATAATATACAAACCTTTGCGAATATTTTTCCATTTTATAATTTCTTTGAATTTTACATTATGTCCTTTGGCTACATACAAATTTACCAAACCGATAATGCATCCGGTAATAAATACTCGCCACAGTGAAGCTTTCAGCAGATGACCATTGGCATATTCCATGACAACCTTATTGCTCGTATCAATAACAGATGACAAAATCAGCAAAGGAAGCACTTGAGTAAAACATCTTAAACCGACCGGATGAGCCCGATATTTAAAGATGGCATAAACTATTGCCACAATTGAACCGATAATTATAATTGAGCGTCCGGGGCTGGACAGATAATATGCCCACATATATGGCTTTATCACAAGCCACAAGCCAAATGTCAACAATACAGTCAAAGGTTTAATAGAACATACCGTCTCAGCACCGAATTTTTGAAAAGCATGAAAATATCTTAAATCCACAAAAGAAATAGCCAAGCCTTGCACAATAACAATCGCAAAAAATTGCCATTGA
Organism: uncultured Pseudomonadota bacterium; assembly: GCA_902763535.1. Lineage (GTDB taxonomy): Bacteria > Pseudomonadota > Alphaproteobacteria > RF32 > CAG-239 > CAZU01. The sequence continues at coordinate 78,299 of CACWSG010000009.1, forward strand.
AAATCAGGTGATGCAAAAAACAAAGCCGGAAGCACAAATACTGCAGTTATAAATCCCCGATATATTATATATAAAGTAGGTTTTAAGCGGCTATTTTGATTTCCAACATAATAAAGAGCATTAAACCAACTGACAGCCAAAGCAAAGACAAACCACATTTTCTATTTTCCTTAATAATGGGGAGGCGGGGTTTCTTCCGATAACGGTTTCACCAAATCTTTATCCATGTTTTCCAACAGATAACGATTCATCTTTTGCAGGTGTTCAATCTGCCGTCCTTGCTCAATCACCACGGTGTTGAGTTCTTCAACAGTTTTCTGTAAATCAGCAATTACCATCTCAATATTTATTAAACGATTCTCGCACATCATCTTTAGCTCATTATTATTAAAAAACAGCTCAAAGGTAACATTGTTTGTTGTTTTTGGCAACAAACAAATTTTTATTTATTTTGTTGGTTTTTAACTGTTATTTAATTTTTTTTATCTATTATAACCAAAGATATATGACTAAAGCGAGGGTTGTTTTAGGGATATAAATAGGGTAGTATAAAGGTATAAAGCAACCACAAACTTTTTTATAAAGGAGAGGAACAATGACAATACTTAGTAAAAAAACAGACCAGTCCGGTCGATCCATGGTAGAGATGTTGGGCGTGTTGGCGATTATCGGCGTTTTGTCGGTCGGCGGTATTTCGGGATATTCGAAAGCGATGGCAAAATTCAAATTGACC
>CACWSG010000010.1 GCA_902763535.1 uncultured Pseudomonadota bacterium
AACTTTTTTACCGGTTGACAAGCGGGTTTGAGTGGTGTCCATTTGTCCCTGAATAGCTTTCAAGGAAGCAAGGTTAGAACGCATACTTGCGGTCAAAGTAATAGATTGAGGCATTTTTCTTTCTCCTTAGTTTTTTACTATATAAAGTTGTTTCTGATACTCTAGAAACATCTGTTGATGTTATAACACAAAAGTTAAATAATTATTAAAATAATTACTTGTCGCTACCGGACAAAGCATCGCCGAAATAAATTTCTTCTTGTTCGACTAATTTGGCAGCGTGTTTGATGGCACCATAAAAATCACCAACAATAACAGCTTCACCAACCGGTGTGACAAAAGGACGTAAGCTGGGAGATGCAGTTTGCAGATCACGCATATATTCCAAAAACAGCTGCTGCAAATCTTTGTTACCGCCGGTCAAGTACATTTGTTGAACAATGAAATAAACGCGCTTGGCCGGAGTGGTTGCTTCTTTTTCACGCAGAATGAATTTTTCGCGCAAAATCGGAACATCTCCGTCAATGTAAAAACGTGTGCGGGCATTTTCATTGGTAATCAATGCATTGCCGACAATAATGCTCTCATGTGGCTTAAGTTCAATTTTTAATGGCATGGATAAACTCCTGTTATCAAAAAAATAGTTACACAAATTGTTATTTAAATCTAACTTTTTTATAAAATTTTAGCAAATATTATTTGCATATTGTGCATAAACATATTATAAGCACCAAGTAAATGAAACACAAGAATTAAGAGGGTGGCAATGGCGGAAGCACCGATTTTTGCATTTAAGAATATTTCTATTGCTTTTGGTGAAAAGCGATTGTTTTCCGGTATTGAAGCCAATGTCAACAAAGGTGACAGAATATCTCTTATCGGGCGTAACGGATCAGGAAAATCAACTTTACTGAAAATTATTGCCGGAGTGATTGAACCTGATGAGGGGGAAATTTTTATACAGCCGGGGATAAAAGTGGCTTATATGCCGCAAGAGCCCGATTTGGGACGGTTTAACACTTTGAAAGAGGCGATTGTTTCGGTATTGCCGAAATCCGATCAGGATAATGGTTATATGGCGGATATTTGGCTGGATAAGTTCAAAATTGACGGGGCCATAAATCCTAAACAGGCTTCCGGTGGAGAATGCAGAAAGACAGCTTTAGCTCAGGCTTTGGTGTCAGAGCCCGATATTTTGCTTTTGGATGAGCCGACCAACCATTTGGATATTAAAACCATCGAAACTTTGGAAGAAATCATAAATGATTTTAAAGGCGCTTTAATTGTTATATCGCATGATCGAATGTTTCTAAGCCATGTCTCAAAGCAGATGTTTTGGTTGGATCGCGGCAATATTCATACGACCAAAAGAGGTTTTGGTGAATTTGAGGCTTGGCAGGAAGAAATTATTACTCAAGAGATTAATGAGCAAAATCGTTTGGCTAAAAAAATATCTGAAGAAACCGAGTGGTTGCACAAAGGGGTTACCGCTCGCCGCAGACGCAATATGGGACGCTTGCGAAAGCTGATTGAACTTAGAAAAGAACGAAGAGAACAGATTAAGCAAATCGGCAGTGTTAACCTGAATATCGAAGAGGGTGATTTTCGTTCTAAACTGGTAATTGAAGCCAAACATATTTGCAAAAGTTTCGGCAATCGTGAAATTGTCAAAGATTTTTCAACACGCATTATTCGCGGCAATAAAATCGGCGTTGTCGGTCCCAACGGTGCCGGCAAAACAACTTTGATAAAGCTGTTGACCAAAAGATTGGAACCGGATTCCGGTTTTGTGCGTATCGGCAAAAATTTGGAAGAAGCTTATTTTGATCAAAATCGTATTACGCTCGATCCTAAAAAAACATTATGGCAGACCTTGTGTGATAAGGGCGATCACATAATGGTGCAGGGACACTGGCGGCATGTGGTAGCTTATTTGAAAGATTTTTTGTTTAAGCCTTCGCAGGCAAATTGTCCGGTAGCAGCCTTGTCGGGTGGTGAAAAAAATCGTTTGATGCTGGCTAAAACTTTGGCGATGCCTTCAAACTTTTTGGTGTTGGACGAGCCTACTAATGATTTGGATATGGATACACTTGATTTGTTGCAGGAGGTTTTGGATGAGTATGGCGGAACAATCTTGATTGTCAGCCATGATCGCGATTTTTTGGATCGGGTAGTAAGCTCGGTTATTTATATGAAAGGCGATGGTTCGATTTTTGAAAATGCCGGAAGTTACAGCGATTTGTTGGCCAAAATTGAACAAGATTCATCGCCTAAGGCTCAGACGAAAAGTTCCCCTAAAGATACAGTGGTTGAAACTAAGCTCAAAAAAATGCAAAAACTAAGCTATAACCAAGAACGGCTATTAAAAGTTTTGCCTGAAGAAATTAAAGAGTTGGAAAAAGAAATCGCCAATCTGGTTGCAGAATTATCCAATCCTGATTTGTATCAAAACAATCCGCAAAGATTTGATGAGGCGTCTTCAGCATTGGCTGCAAAACAACAAGAAAAAAGTGCCAAAGAAGAGCAGTGGCTGGAAATCGAAATACTAAAAGAACAATTCTCGGCTTAATCAATATCCGGAAATAAGTCTTGATTGCGAGCCATGCGGATCATTTGCTGCTCAATGGTGGTTGCTAAATTGAGGTTTCCGGTTTTGATAATGCCGCGAACTTGGTCGCCCTTGGAGGTGTTGGGATTGGCCATCAGGAATTGTACGGATGGTTTTTTAACCCCCTTACCAATCAATGTTTGGTGAATAACACTCAACAATCCTCGCGACAGCATATCATAAGCCAGTTCTTCACTCATATCACTGGCAGATGCATATTTTACCAAAGAATTGAGAGCATCGGTAACATTGTTGGCGTGAATGGTTGAAAAGACCAAGTGTCCCGAAACCGAAGCGCGCAAAAGTTCGTCAGCGGCATCAGGAGTACGAATTTCGCCCACCATGATATAGCGCGGAGCTGAACGCAAAGCTGATTTTAGGGAAGCGCCCCAGTCGTTGTTTTGCGGCATGGTCTGACGACAGATTCCAAGACCGCCATTGCGAGCGTGATAAATTCCGCTTAACGGTTGCTCGGCAGGGTTTTCAATGGTGTAGGCAAAACCGCCTTCTTCCATCAGATATTCCTTTAGCAACGACGATATAAATGTTGTTTTACCGGAACCGGTGGAGCCGGCACACAAAATAAGTCCGGAAGAACGACGCAAAGAAAGCATATAGCTGACCAGTTCTTGCGGATAACCCAACGCTTTGATGGGAGGAACAACCTCCGGCATACGACGCAGGCAATATAAAACTCCTTGCGAGGTTACAGATCTTTCGGCACGAAAGTTTACACCTTCGTAGGTTACCGGATAACTCGGATCGCGGCCATCATATTCTTGTTTGATGACTGAATAAAATTTTTCAAAATCATCAGGATTGAATTCAATCAAAGCATTGTGAGTTCTGGCATCGGGAATGTATGCTTTCATATCTTCTTCAGTAATGTATATATCGGAAAATTTGGTGTCTTTGATTGTGGTCATTGTAGTACTCCTTGTTGTATGACTGGAGGAATGATGTTGATGATATTTTGAAAATTTTTGTTTATCAAATCGTATTCAGGACCTTTATAAGTGCATTTTGCCAATAGTTTCTCTTGTTCACTAATAACTTCATGCAAGTTTATATTGGAAGATTGCGCCATTTTCAGATTATCTTGATGATTTTTTTTCAGAGCTACGCAACGCAAAAGCATCACCAGACGGTATTGACAGTAGAAAAAGCGCTCATCATTCCAATGGTTAATCTTTAGCCATCGTTTGAAAAACCAAGAAGTATGACCTTCCGGATCAAGCAAGGTTTGATCCATAAATTTGCGGATAGGACTTTTTTCAACCTTGGCCCAAAGCAACACAAAGTCATTGAGTTCTTGGGCATCAAATTGGTGGTCTTTTGATGGCGGGTTGAGATAACGATCATTCACACCGATATGGTTAATCGGAGTAGTAAACAAAAATCCGAAAAACAGAAAAAATAAAATCAATAAGATTAAATTTTTAATTATTCTTTTCATTTACCATCGTACCTCTGAAATTACTCCTTCGGGTTCAACATCAAAACTATTGGCCAATTCACGAGTCTTCGCAACATCAGGAATATATCCTTCACCCAAATAGTTAATATGACGACCTTTGGATATTAAAATAGAGGGAATTTTAGCTAAAGAGGCCATTTTGATGTCGGTTGAGATGTTGTCTCCGATAATTACAATTTTGCCCAAATCAGCAATTCCTTCCAAGGCATAGTTAAGGATGCCGAGGTCAGGTTTTCCCATGGTGATGACGCGACCGCCTAAAACAGCATAAGCCTCGGCAACAGCTCCGGGGGCTATGACAGGTTTACCATTCTCAAAACAAGAAGTATCATTGCCGGCACAAACAAAGGGTAGCCCATAACTGACAGCCTGTTCCAAATCAGCGCGATAGTTATCAATTGTATCAGTAGGGTTTTGGGTTTGAGCCATGAATAGAAAATGAGCTTTTTCTAGGGATGCGACTCTTTGTAGTGGTAATCCGCTCATAATTCCGCTGTACGGAACAGCTCCGATTTGGTAGTACAATTTTCCCAAAGCGTGGTAATTACCTGACGGAAATTTAAGGCGATAGTGCAAAATTTCACCGGCAGTAACTATATTGCTGAATATAGCCGGAGAAATTCCGGCAGTTGATAATTGTTCGACAATTTCTAAAGTGCGCAGATTCGAATTGCTTATGATAACGATTTTTTTTCGCATGGCAGCAAGATTCTTCAGACATTCAGCCGCCGAAGGAATTATACCGTTACCATAAGAAATTACACCGTTATAGCCGAAAATAAAAGTATCAAAGCTGTCGGCAATCTTTGCAAAGTTAACTATGGGCTTTATCATTTTCATAGCAAAAATCCAAACTTATAACAAATTTTTTTGTCATACTAACACAATGAGTTTTAAGAATAAATTAAAAAAATATTTTTTTTAATCTGACGGAGATATAAAATTTTGAAGATTTTGCTGAATTTGGCTGGATAGACTTAAAATATCAATTTCTTTGATTTGAGAAATTTGTTTTATGAAATCGGGTATAAGGGTATAGTCACTCTGAAAAGGACCATCGCTTTCAACCAACAGACGATTAGAAGGTATAGCCTTTATCAGATCATGAAATTTGGGGTTGCGCAAAAGCAAAGGATTGACAGAAATGTACCCGCCATGATGCAAAATTTGCCTGAGAAATGAGAGTGAACCGGAAAAAGAATGTAATAAAAATTTAGGCGGTAAGTGTTTAAATATTGAAGCAAAGACATCTTCAGCGTGGACAAGGTGGATATTGAGCGGTCGGTTAAATTCTTTAGCCAAAGCAATATGGGTTTGAAAAACGTTTTTTTGTTGAGCAATATCAGCACCCTTAAGGCGATCAAAACCGCATTCTCCCAAGATTCCCTGAGGATATAATTGCAAAAAATGGCGGATAAGTTCAGGCCAATCAGTAGGAGCTTCATTGATATACCACGGATGAATGCCAAACGCGGGAATAATCAACTCGGAATCCAGCTGTACCAAATTTGCCACAGAAGAAAAATCCTCGCTTTTGGCTGAGACGCATATAACCCTAGAATAAGAATGTTTGCGCAAATCAGCAATAATTTGCTGCGCATTTTTTGTTTTATAGTCTTGCAAATGAATATGAGAATCTGTAAATTGCATGGTATCAATATAAAGTTAATTTTTTTTATATAGTAGGCAATGATGAGTATTTTTACAAGAGCAATTTTAGAAATTAATTTAAGCAATTTGTTAGATAACTATAATGTATTAAAAGATATTGCCAAGGGAGCTGTTCCGGCGGCAGTTATAAAAGATGATGCTTATGGGCTGGGGGCTGAGGTAGTAGTTGATCTGCTGTATAATCGTGCCGGCGCCAGACATTTTTTTGCAGCTCACGCCATAGAAGCTTTGCCGATTGCCCAAAAATACAAAGATGCTAAAATTTTTGTGTTGCAGGGCATCGGAGAGGATTCGGCAGAGATATTTCAAAATAATCCTCAACTTGTTCCGGTAATTGGTTCTTGGGATATGTTGCAATATTGGAAAGGACTTCGCAGAAAAGGGCGTAAGGCGGCCATTCAAGTGGAAACCGGTTTGAATCGTTTGGGATTTAGAACAAGTGAACTTGATAAATTGAGCGGTGATGACAGAGATGAATTTGAATTGGTTATGTCGCACTTGGCCTGCGGTGATGAAAAAGACCATTTTATGAATGAACATCAACTGAAGAATTTTGAGGATATCAAGAGAAAGTATTTTCCTGAGCTTCCGGCTTCATTAGCGGCTTCGGACGGTGTCTTTTTGGGACAGAGTTTTCAGCAAAATATGGTGCGTTTGGGAGCTGCTATGTATGGCATTAATACCGCTCCGTATCGTCCCAATCAGATGAAAAATGTGGTAACGGTAAAAGCTCCGGTTTTGCAAATATCTGATTTGGCTAAGGGCGAATTTGTCGGCTATTCGGCAACCTATCGTGCAGCCGGAAAACGCAAAATAGCAATCGTGTCAATCGGTTATGGTGATGGAGTTCCGCGCAGTTTGTCTAATGTCGGGAAAGTGTTTTTTAAGACCGACAAGGGCGTGGAAGAAGCTCGTATCATAGGGCGTGTGTCAATGGATAATATTATTTGCGATGTTACCAATGTAAGCCGGATTGCTCTCGGAGATTGGGCAATATTAGCCGGCGACTTTTATACATTGGATGATATGGCGCGTGATGCCGGAACCATATCTTATGAGATTATGTCGCGTTTGGGCAAAAATCGAAGGTTTGAGCGCAAATATATAGGATAACATGATAACAAAAAGCCGTCACAAGGACGACTTTTTTTGTATTGGCGCACCAAACGTGGTGTCGCGAAGGAGTAACTTTGGCTCGGTCTTACTCGTAAGCATTGCGATATAGCGCAATGCTAACTCGTTTCGGTCACTTGTTTTGTAGGGTTTGCTTTGCGGCGATAAATCTTGCTTGCAAACCTGACAAAACGGCGTCATCGGCGTGAAAAACAACATTTTGAGGTTGTTTTTCACTTGATGCTCGCGACATACGGTCGCTCGTTCGAGCCGACATTCTTGGCAAAATACAAAAAAAGCCGTCACAAGGACGACTTTTTTTTGTATTGGCGGGAGTGACGAGGCTCGAACTCGCGACCTTCTGCGTGACAGGCAGACGCTCTAACCAGCTGAGCTACACCCCCAAGACGAGTATCCTTATAAACATATAAAAAAATAAATGCAAGCATTTTTTTATGGTTTTCATATTTTATTCACTTTTTAGTGTTACAATACAGATAGTTGTACACATAAAACCGTTTGCTACTTTATTTATCAAATGTTTGTTGATAAAGTGTTGCGGTATTGAGTTAAAGGGTTGAACTGATGTTTAAAATGCCAAAGTGGAGTAATTTTATGAATAGGCATAAGGTGGTTAATACTTGTTATTTTGGTGCGATTTTGGCAGCTTTTGTGCTGTCTTTGGTGCATAATAATAAAGTTGAAGCTTCAACAGATCCCAAAGATTATTTTGCCTATTTGATGGAATCGGAAGAAGATGCCGGTTCAGTAACCATTATAGCTGAAGATACTGAAGAGGTCGGGGATATTGTGAGCGGCGAATCGCAAAACAACATAAAAGAGATGTTTGATGTTGTCGATAGTATGGTCAGATATAAAAATGTCGAAAAAGAGCTTTCGGTTGAAAAAGGTGATACGCTGATTTCATTATTAAAAAGATCAGGTGTAACCCGTGATGAAGCCAATAAAGTTTATTATTCATTAAAATCAGATTTTAATCCCAGTTCCTTGCGTGCCGGACAAAAAATTAAAGCCATATTTTCAATAGATACCCAAGATGATACTGCTCCGGCTGAGCTTAACTATATGGTAATTGAGATTAATGCCGGCGAAAGAGTTATTACGGCTCGCAATCATGATAAGTTTGAGACTTTTGTTGAACAAGATGAGTTGATTGATAAGACCAATGCCGTAGCCGGTGTAATCAGCGGCAACCTGTCCGGTTCTATGCATAATGCCGGTGTGCCGATGCGGGCAGTAAATAATTTTATTAATCTGTTTGCTTATGCAGTTGATTTTAAGCGCGATGTTAAAAAAGGTGATAAATTTGAAATTGTTTATGAAAGCAGAGTTAATAATAATGATGAACTGATAAAATGCGGCAAGATTGTATATGCCGGATTGGTTTTGCGGAATCAAAAAATAACTCTTTATCGTTATGAAGATTCGAGCGGCAATGTTGATTATTATACCGCCAGCGGTCAAGCCTTAAAACGCACTTTGGATCGTAAACCGCTGGCTTTTCGTAATGCGCGTATATCTTCACCATTCGGTCGCAGATTGCATCCAATTTTGAAAAAACACATTATTCACTGGGGTGTTGATTATGCGGCACCGCATGGAACAGCAATTTATGCCGGTGGTGACGGAGTGGTACAAGTTGCCAAATATAACGGAGGATATGGTAACTATATAAAAATTAGACATAACTCGGAATATTCAACAGCCTATGGGCATATGAGCAAGTTTGCCAAAGGAATGCATCCGGGGGTCAGAGTTACCCAAGGACAGATTATCGGTTATGTGGGTTCTACCGGACGCTCAACCGGTCCGCACTTGCATTATGAAGTTATTCAAAATGGTAAACGAGTTAATCCGCGCACAATCAAAGCTTCAACCGGAGAAAATTTAAGCGGACAATCTTTGGTTAAATTTAAGCAGAAAGTTGAGAAAGTAAACAAAGAATATGTTGATGCTTTTTCAGGAAAAGAAACCAAGAAAGTTGCACAAAAATAATTAATTTGTTTCTATATAATACCGGTAGGCTTTAGTTTCTTAGTCTGTCGGTAATTTTATCTGTCGTTTGCTGGCTTTTATTATTGATAAAGAGAAAATGGTGTATATACTATGATTAATAGTTGCTTATAAGGCTTATTTGACCATTTATTGAGTTGTAAATCTCGACTTTATCAGCAACTTTTTTATATTTTTCGATATATTCATTGATGAGAAAGTATCTTTGTTCTACCATTGTTTGACTGGTATGTCGTTTGGTTATTGTTTCGCGAATTTTTACTCTTTCAAGCAGTGTTTCCAAATCGCATAATATGAAACCTATTTTTGTTTTGTAATTAAGCTTTTTTAAACTATTAAATAATTCCAAATGAGCGCGGTTAACGCCGCTATGTTCTATGGTAAGAGAATATTTATCTTCAATGGAGCGGCGCAAAATCTCATAACCTATTATGCGTGCAGTAATTTCATTTTTTTGAAAGGCAATTTTGCTGCCATATTTTTGTAAGTCATTTTGGTAAGATGGCAAATCTTCCATAATCTTGTCAAAACTTAAAAAATTGTCGCCATAAAGTTTTCGGCAAAAGGTACTCTTTCCGGAGCCGGGAGCTCCGCTTATTTGCTCAAATGATTTGCCTTTGCTGCAATGGGATAGAAAATAACAGATTAAATCCTCATATTCGTAACAGCGAATATGTTCGTAATCATAAGGTATTAAATCTTTTACCGAAGGCATTAAATCGTATATTTTCATGGCGTTAAACTATAATATTTATCAAAAATTGTCAATAATAAGGTATAAATTGGCCATATAAAAAGATATGTAAAAATGTTGTAAAAAACAACTTGCTTTTAAGAAAAAATGTGATAAGAATCGCGCGTGTTTAAACATAAGATAATGCATTATTATTCATGGGCAAAATTCAGCAAAATCAAAAGGTTGAATTATTGCAATACTTAAGCGAATCGCAAAATAGAATCGTTTTTTATACATATTTTAAAATGTTGTAACCTCTCGCGTGCGGGGTTCAAGTCGTTTGATTTGATGGTATTGGCGCGGGATTTTTAGCTAAAAAGGAAAATACTACAATGAAGGAATCTTATACGAGCAAAAGACGTGTAAGAAGAAATTTCGGCAGAATCGATGCTGTGGCTGATATGCCCAGTTTGATTGAGGTTCAGACCGGTTCTTATAATAATTTTATTTCCGCTGACGGACATGATACAAGCGAGTTCGGACTAGAGGAAGTTTTCAAATCAATTTTCCCTATCAGAGATTTTTCGGGTAATGGTGAATTGGAGTTTGTAAAATATGAATTGGAAACTCCGAAATATGATGTTGATGAATGTATCAAACGCGATATGACCTATGCTGCTCCGGTTAAAGCAACATTGCGTTTGGTAGTTTGGGATGTTGATGAGGCAACCGGTGCCAAGTCAATCCACGACATTAAAGAGCAAGATGTTTATATGGGTGATATTCCCCTTATGACCGAAAAAGGCACATTTATATTCAATGGCACCGAGCGTGTAGTTGTTTCGCAAATGCACAGATCACCGGGTGTGTTCTTTGATCATGATAAAGGTAAGACCATCTCTTCGGGTAAATATTTGTTTGCCGCTCGTATTATTCCTTATCGCGGTTCATGGTTGGATTTTGAGTTTGATGCCAAAGATTTGGTTTATGTTCGTATCGATCGTCGCCGTAAATTGCCGGTAACTTCATTGTTGTATTGCTTATACTCAAAAGATACCATCGCCAAAATGGCCAAATTGGAAAAGCAGGGCAAATATCTTGATCGTTCGGAAATTAAAGGTATGGATAAAGAAGAAATCCTGCATTATTTCTATGACATCGAAACTTATGAGGCCGATAAAAAGGGTTGGAAAGTTAAGTTTGAACCCGAGAAGATGAAAGGGGTTAAATTTGACTTTGATTTGGTTGATGCCGAAACCGGTAAATCAGTTTGGGAAGCCGGCAAAAAGCTCAATGCCCGCTTTGCACAAAAATTGGCTGATAACGGCTTGAAGTATTATCGTATTGCTGATGAAAAAATCATCGGAAAGTTTTTGGGGGCTAATTTGGTAAACGCCAAAACCGGTGAAATGTTAGCCGAGGTTGGTGATGAAATTACCAAAGAATTGTTGGAAAAAATTGCCGAAAACAAGATTAAAGAAATTACAACTTTGTTCATCGACGGAGTTAATGTCGGACCATATATCCGCAATACCATGGCTATTGACAAGAACTCCTGCCGTGAAGAGGCTTTGCTTGATATTTATCGTGTTATGCGTCCGGGCGATCCTCCGACATATGAAGCAGCTGATGCTTTGTTGTATGGTTTGTTCTTTGACAAGGACAGATATGATTTGTCGTCGGTTGGTCGTGTAAAAATCAATTCGGCTATGGATATTTCTTTTGATGAAGCTCCGGATACTTTGGGTACTTTGCGTAAAGATGATATTTTGCGCATTGTTAAACACATGGTAGAATTGCGTGATGGTAAAGGCGAAGTTGATGATATTGACCACTTGGGCAATCGTAGAGTTCGCTCGGTTGGTGAGTTGATGGAAAATCAATACCGCATGGGCTTGCTGAGAATGGAAAGAGCTATTCGTGAGAGAATGAGCTCAGAGAACTTGAATAATGTGAAGCCGCAAGATTTGGTTAATGCCAAACCGATTGCTTCAGTTATCAGAGAGTTCTTCGGATCATCACAATTGTCGCAATTTATGGATCAAAACAATCCGTTGTCCGAGATTACTCATAAACGCCGTTTGTCTGCCTTGGGCCCCGGTGGTTTGAGTCGTGATAGAGCAGGTTTTGAAGTGCGCGATGTGCACCCGACACACTATGGTCGTATCTGCCCGATTGAAACTCCTGAAGGACCGAACATCGGTTTGATTAACTCATTGTCAACTTATGCTCGTATCAATAAGTATGGTTTTATTGAATGTCCGTATCGTAAGGTTGTAAAAGGTAAGGTTACTTCTGAGGTTGAATATTTGTCAGCCGATCAGGAAGGTAAATGCCTGATTGCCGAAGCCAATGCTAAGGTTAAAGATGATGGTCATTTTGAAGCCGAGTTGGTTGCTTGCCGTCGTGCCGGTGAATTTGAATTTGCCAAACCGGAAGAGATTGACTACATCGATGTTTCACCGAAGCAATTAGTTTCTGTTGCAACAGCCTTGATTCCTTTCTTGGAAAATGACGATGCTAACCGTGCTTTGATGGGTTCAAACATGCAACGCCAAGGCGTGCCTTTGTTGCGTTCGGAAGCTCCGTTGGTCGGTACCGGTGTTGAAGCCGTTGTGGCCAAAGACTCAGGAGCTACGGTTGTGTGCAAGGCGGATGGTATTGTTGACTCGGTTGATGCTAACCGTATTGTGGTTCGCTCAAAAGCTGAGCACGCTGCTAATGCCGGTGTTGAAATCTATCGTTTGTCAAAATTCCGTTGCTCCAACCAAAACACTTGCATTAACCAAGTTCCGTTGGTTCATGTCGGTGATGAGGTTAAAGAAGGCGACATCTTGGCCGATGGTCAATGCACCGATATGGGTGAGTTGGCTTTGGGTAAGAATGTTTTGGTTGCCTTTATGCCTTGGAACGGATTGAACTACGAAGATGCGATTTTGTTATCCGAGCGTATTTCTCGTGATGATGTGTTCACATCGTTGCATATTGAAGAATTCGAGGTTATGGCTCGTGATACCAAATTGGGTCAAGAGGAAATTACCCGTGATATTCCTAATGTCGGTGAAGATGCTTTGCGCAACTTGGATGAGGCCGGTATCGTTTATATCGGTGCCGAGGTTAAGGCCGGTGATATTTTGGTTGGTAAAGTAACTCCTAAGGGTGAATCTCCGGTAACTCCGGAAGAGAAATTGTTGCGTGCTATCTTTGGTGAAAAAGCCTCAGATGTTCGCGATACTTCACTTCGTGTTCAGCCCGGTATTGAAGGTGTTGTTGTTGATGTTCATGTGTTCTCGCGCAGAGGCTTGGAAAAAGATGAGCGCGCTTTATCGATCGAACAACAGGAAATCTCACAGCTGGCCAAAGATCGTGATGACGAGATTGCAATTATTCGCCGCAATGTTGAAGCCAGATTGAAACAGATGTTGATTGGTCAGGAAGTAGTTGATGCCCCGAAAGGTACTTTGGCGAAAAAGACCAAGATAGCTGAAAAAGATTTGGCGGCTATACCTTCATCACAATGGCGCAAGATTGTTGTTAAAGACGAGAAAGTTATGGCCAATATGGAAGAATTACTTTCAGCCTTTGACAAACGCGTTGAGAAAGTTCAAGAACGCTTTAATGATAAAGTTGAAAAAGTTCAACGCGGTGATGACTTGCTGCCGGGCGTTTTGAAGATGGTAAAAGTATTTATTGCTACCAAACGTAAGATTCAATCCGGTGATAAGATTGCCGGTCGTCATGGTAACAAAGGTACTATTTCGCGCGTTTTACCGTTGCAGGATATGCCGTACATGGAAGATGGTACACCGGTTGATATCGTTTTGAATCCGTTGGGCGTTCCTTCGCGTATGAATGTTGGTCAAATCTTGGAAACTCACTTAGGTTGGGCTGCTCAAAAGTTGGGACAGCAAGTTAATGAGCTGTGGGAGCAAGTCAAGAAAGGCGAGAAAACAGAAAAAGATTTGCGCGCCAAATTGAAAGATATATACGGCGAAAAGCAATACAAGCGTGAAATCGAAAAGATGTCAATGGAAGATTTGGATTTGATGATTCCGAATTTGAAGAAAGGTGTTCCGATGGCAACTCCGGTATTCGATGGTGCCACAGGTGATGACATTAATAAGATGTTGACAATGGCAGGATTGCCGACTTCAGGTCAGATTGATTTGTATGACGGCAGAACCGGTGAGAAGTTTGATCGTAAAGTTACCGTAGGTATCATTTATATGATTAAACTGCACCACATTGTTGATGAAAAAATGCACGCTCGTTCAGTTGGTCCTTACAGTTTGGTTACACAACAACCTTTGGGCGGTAAGGCACAATTCGGTGGTCAACGTTTCGGTGAAATGGAAGTTTGGGCTTTGCAAGCTTATGGTGCAGCCTATACTTTGCAAGAGATGTTGACGGTTAAGTCCGATGATGTGAATGGTCGTTCAAAAGTTTATGAAGCAATCGTTCGCGGTGAAGATACATTTGAGACCGGTATTCCTGAGTCATTTAATGTATTAACCAAAGAAATCAAGTCATTATGCTTGAATATTGAACTGTTGAACGAAGAAATTTAAGCTGAAGAGGAGTTATTACAGATGAATGATGTAGCAAAATATTTTGGTGGGCAGGTTTCGGCCGAAACTTTTGATAAAATCAAAATTTCGATAGCTTCTCCTGAGCAGATTCGTTCGTGGTCTTACGGAGAGGTTAAAAAACCTGAAACCATTAACTATCGTACTTTCAAACCGGAAAGAGACGGTTTGTTCTGTGCACGCATTTTCGGTCCGGTAAAGGATTATGAATGCTTGTGCGGAAAGTACAAACGCATGAAATATCGCGGTATTGTCTGCGAAAAATGCGGTGTTGAGGTAACATTATCAAAAGTTCGTCGCGAAAGAATGGGACATATTGAATTGGCAGCTCCGGTTGCTCACATTTGGTTCCTGAAATCTTTGCCGAGCCGCATTTCAATGATTACCGACATTCCGATGAAAGCATTGGAACGCGTATTGTATTTCGAAAGCTATATTGTAATTGAGCCCGGTTTGACACCATTAGGTGTTAATGAGTTGTTGACCGAAGATCAATATCAGGAAGCTTTGGATGAATACGGCGAGGATGCTTTCCGTGCATCAATCGGTGCTGAAGCTTTGAAAGAGATATTGTCTAATATTGATTTGGAGGCTGAGAGAACTAACATTCGTGCCGAATTGAAAGACAATGCTTCGGAGGCCAAACGCAAAAAGTTGGTTAAACGGTTGAAGATTATTGAGTCTTTCATTGATTCTAACACCAAGCCGGAATGGATGATTTTGGATGTTCTGCCGGTTATTCCGCCTGAGTTGCGTCCTTTGGTACCTTTGGACGGCGGCAGATTTGCCACTTCGGATTTGAACGATTTGTATCGTAGAGTTATTAACCGTAACAATCGTTTGAAGAGATTGTTGGAATTGCACGCTCCGGATATTATCGTTCGTAACGAAAAGAGAATGTTGCAAGAATCAGTTGATGCTTTGTTTGATAACGGTCGCCGTGCTCGTGCCATTACCGGTACTAACAAGCGTCCGTTGAAATCTTTGTCAGATATGCTGAAAGGTAAACAAGGTCGTTTCCGTCAAAACTTGTTGGGTAAACGTGTTGACTATTCCGGTCGTTCGGTTATTACGGTTGGTCCGGAATTGAAGTTGCAACAATGTGGTTTGCCTAAGAAGATGGCACTCGAATTGTTCAAACCTTTTGTATATTCCAAGTTGGAACTCTATGGTCACGCAACAACCATTAAGGCTGCAAAGCGTATGGTTGAAAAGGAAAGACCAGAAGTTTGGGATATTTTGGAAGAAGTCATCAGAGAGCATCCGGTATTGTTGAACCGTGCTCCGACTTTGCACCGCTTGGGTATTCAAGCTTTTGAGCCGGTATTGGTTGAAGGTAAAGCAATTCACTTGCATCCTTTGGTTTGTACCGCCTTTAACGCCGACTTCGATGGTGACCAAATGGCTGTTCACGTTCCGTTGTCAATTGAAGCTCAATTGGAAGCTCGCGTATTGATGATGTCAACCAATAACATTTTGTCACCGGCATCCGGTAAGCCGATTATCGTTCCGACACAAGATATGGTTTTGGGTATTTACTACCTGACATATGAGGCCGAAGGAATGAAAGGCGAGGGTATGGTTTTTGCCGACTTTAACGAAGTTCAAATGGCTTTGTTTGAGAAGGTTGTTGACTTGCACGCCAAGATTAAGTGCCGTATGGAATATGTTGATGATGACGGTAATTTGAAGTATGGTTTGGTTGATACCACTCCTGGGCGTATTATCGTATCCGAAACTTTGCCGAAGCACAAAAATGTTTCGTTCTCATTGGTAAACCGCTTGCTCAGAAAGAAAGAAATCGGTGAGATTATTGACACGATTTATCGTCACTGCGGTCAAAAAGAAACCTGCTTGTTTGTTGACAAGATTATGACTTTAGGCTTCACCAATGCTTGTAAGGCCGGTATTTCGTTCGGTAAAGATGATTTGATTGTGCCGGATGCAAAGAAGACCTTGATTGAAGAAACCGAAAAACAAGTTAAGGAATTTGAGCAACAATATCAAAATGGTTTGATTACCAAGGGCGAAAAATACAACAAGGTTGTTGATATTTGGGCTGCTTGCACTGACAAGGTTGCCGATGAGATGATGAAAAACATCTCTAAAACTGAGAATGGTTATATCAACTCAGTTTATATGATGGCTCACTCCGGTGCTCGTGGTTCGGCAGCACAAATGCGTCAATTGGCCGGTATGCGTGGTTTGATGGCAAAGCCGTCAGGTGAAATTATTGAACAACCGATTATTTCAAACTTTAAAGAAGGTTTGACCGTGTCGGAATACTTCAATTCAACCCACGGTGCTCGTAAAGGTTTGGCTGATACCGCTTTGAAAACCGCTAACTCCGGTTATTTGACCCGTCGTTTGGTTGATGTGGCTCAAGATGTGGTTATTACCGAAACCAACTGCGGTACCGAGCGCGGAATTATTGTTCGTCCGGTTGTTGATGGCGGTAATGTTATCGTATCAATCGGTGATAGAATTTTAGGGCGTACAATCCAAGAAGATATTGTTCATCCTGAAACCGGCGAAGTTATCGTTAAGAAGGGTAAACTGATTGACGAAAACGATGTTGAAAAGGTTGAGGCTGCCGGTGTTGAACAGGTTAAGATTCGTTCGGTATTGACTTGTGAATGCAAACATGGTGTTTGCGCAGCTTGTTACGGTCGTGACTTGGCCAGAGGTACTCCGGTTAACATCGGTGAGGCTGTCGGTGTTATCGCTGCTCAATCCATCGGTGAACCCGGTACACAATTGACCATGAGAACCTTCCACATCGGTGGTGCGGCACAGAAAGGAGCAGAGCAAGCTTCAGTTGAAGTTCCGTTTGCCGGTGTAATGAAATTGGATAACGGTCATGTTGTTATCAACTCAGAAGGTCATGGTTTGGTATTGTCGCGTAACTGCGAGATTGTGATTGAAGATGCTCAAGGAAGAGAAAAATCGCGTCACAATATTCCTTATGGTACCAAATTGTTGGTAGCTGAAGGCGACAAGGTTAAAAAAGGTCAAAAGATTGCTGAGTGGGATCCGTTTACCGTTCCGGTTATTACCGAAAAAGCCGGTAAAGTTGAACTGGTTGACTTAATTAACAATGTTTCGGTTAAAGAAGTTACCGATGAGACTACCGGTATCGTATCCAAGATTGTAATTGATTGGCGTTCAAATTCGGCCAATGCCGGATTAAAACCGAGCATCATTTTGAAAGATGCCAAAGGCAAACAAGTTACATCTGACAATGGCAAAGAAGTTCGCTATTATATGGCGGCTGATGCAATTTTGTCAGTTGACAACGGTACGGAAGTTAAGGTTGGTGATGTTATCGCCAGAATTCCGAGAGAATCTTCCAAAACTAAAGATATTACCGGTGGTTTGCCGCGTGTTGCCGAGTTGTTTGAAGCCAGACGCCCGAAGGATCCGTCAATTATTTCCGATATTGATGGTATTGTCGAGTTTGGTAAAGATTACAAGTCGAAACAACGCATTACAGTTGTTCCTGCAAAGGGTAATCCGGTTGAATACCTGATTCCAAAGGGCAGACGCTTGATTGTTCAAGAAGGCGATGTCGTTAAGAAAGGTGATGCTCTTGTAGATGGAACACCGGCTCCGCATGATATTTTGCGCGTTTTGGGCGTTGAGAAATTGGCCGAATACTTGGTTAAAGAAATTCAAGATGTATATCGTCTGCAAGGTGTTAAGATCAACGATAAGCACATTGAGGTAATTGTATCGCAAATGTTGCGTAAGGTTGAGATTACCAATCCTGGTGATACTACTTATCTGGTTGGCGAACAAGTTGACGCTGATGATTTCGAAGCCAGAAATGCTAAGGCTATTGAGGCTGGCGAAACTCCGGCTCAGGCCGATCCTGTTCTGCTTGGTATTACCAAGGCCAGTTTGCAGACCAAGTCATTTATTTCTGCCGCATCCTTCCAAGAGACAACAAGAGTCTTGACCGAAGCTGCGGTTGAAGGAAAAGTTGATGACTTAAGAGGCCTGAAAGAAAATGTCATCGTCGGGCGCTTGATTCCGGCCGGTACCGGTACGGTACTGCGCGCTTTGAAGAAAGTTGCCGCACAAAACGACAAAGAAATTCAAGCGATGAAAGAAGGACAAGCTCAAATAGGATAGTTGAAAGCTCGTCTATTGGTCTACTACTTGAAACTCACTTGGCTCATGTACTTATTTTGGTACACTTTTGCCAAGTGAGTTTCTTCGTATTAGACGCAATATCCGAGCTTTCGGTACTATACTGTAAAATTATTTGGATTCATGTACTTCTTTTGTACACTACACCAAGTGAGTTTCTTCGTATTAGCCGCATTATCCGAACTTTTTATGAGAAAGTTATCAAAAACCTACTGATTGAAATTATCTTGGCTTATGTACTAATTTGGGTACACTTTTGCCAAGTGAGTTTCTTCGTATTAGCTGTATTATCTGAGCTTTCAAGGTTATGGTAAAAAGTTGTTGTTTTAACGATAAAATTGTGGTATAATACGCAGGTCGTTAGGGAGATATGCCGTGCCTAAATATAAACATACACCATGTGTTTTATGTTTGATTGAAAATCCGCAAACTCATCACTTGCTGATGGTGAAAAATTTGCGCGGTATGAATAAAGGATTTTATAATTTTGCCGGCGGGAAGTTGAATTGGGGTGAGGATATTCGCGCGGCTTTGGTGCGAGAAGTTAAAGAAGAAACCAATTTAACCTTAACAGGAGCCAAATTTGTCGGAAGAATTGATATAGTACCGGCAGATGTTAAAAAAGTGCGGGCAGATACCAAAGATTGCCAAGTTTATGTATTTTACAGCGACCGTTATAAGGGCGAGCCTAAGGCGGCTGATAGCGAAGTAGAGCTTTATTGGTTTGATAAAGATAAAATACCTTTTGAAAATATGCGGGATAATGACAAGTTGTGGCTACCCAAAGTTTTGAATGGTGAGATGGTAAATATGAAATTTAGACGCGATCAGGACGGAAAATTGGTTGATGTATGCGAAAAGGCAACGAATAAAAATTGTTTTGATGTGCGTTTTAAATATTATGCTTTTATGAAAAAAGTGATTGCAAAATTTGCTTCGAAATAATAACTATTTGTTTTTGTGTTGTTTCTCAAAAAAAACTCTCCTGTTAATAAATTTATAACCATCTGTTTGTCATAATGCCATTACTGGTATTTTAACAACTGTATGGTTGGTTTATGAAAACGAGGAAGACAACAGATATGCTTGATACAATTATCAATGATGATTGCATCAAGGTTATGGGCGAAATGGAAGAAAAATCGGTTGATTTGGTTTTTGCCGATCCTCCCTATAATTTGCAGTTGGGTGAAGCTTTGTTGCGTCCGGATAACAGTAATGTCAGCGGGGTTTATGAAGAATGGGACAGCTTCGAAAATATGGAAGCTTATGACCAATATACTATCGCATGGATGAAAGCAGCGCGCAGAGTGCTGAAAGATGATGGCGCTTTGTGGGTTATCGGGTCGTATCATAATATATTCCGAGTTGGCAAGATTTTGCAAGATTTGGGATTTTGGATATTAAATGATATTATTTGGGATAAGGTCAATCCGATGCCCAATTTTAAGGGGACACGATTTACCAATGCTCATGAAACATTGATATGGGCATCAAAAAACCAAAATTCGAAATATACTTTTAATTATGAGGCAATGAAAGCCTTAAATGAAGATACCCAAATGCGCTCGGATTGGCATATTCCATTGTGTACCGGCAAAGAAAGACTCAAAGATGAAAACGGAAATAAATTGCACCCGACGCAAAAACCGGAGGCTTTGTTGTATCGGGTGGTGGTTTCATCATCAAAAGTAGGTGATGTGGTGTTGGATCCGTTCTTTGGAACAGGAACAACCGGTGCAATTGCCAAAAAGCTGGGAAGACATTTTATCGGAATTGAAAAAGACAAATCATATATCAAGGGAGCTCAGAATCGAATAGATGCGGTTAAGCCGGTTAAAGATGTGGCTTGTCTTGAATATATGACGAAGAAAAAAATGCCGCGAATTCCGTTCGGGAATGTGGTTGAGCGCGGACTTTTACAGCCGGGAGATATACTCTTTGATGCGACACGCAAGCATTGTGCCGTGGTGCGTTCGGATGGAACATTAAAAAGCGAACAGGCTGAAGGTTCAATTCATCAGGTCGGTGCGGCAGCGCAAAATGCTCCGGCTTGTAACGGGTGGACTTATTGGTATTTTGAAAATCAGAAAAAAGAATTGGTTTGTATCGATTCCTTACGCGATGTATTGCGTGCGGAGGATGGTATATAAATTGTAAAAAAGTTATTGTGCTGAAAATAAACTTGAGCTATATTAAGTTCAAGTTTATTTTTTTGACATAAGATATAAAAAGTTATGGTTGACTGGCAACAAGGCAAATTGGCGGAGAAAGGCGGAGTTGATAAATTTACCAAAACAGTAAAACGCGAAAATTATGCCGCCATAGATTTAGGTACAAATTCTTGCAGGTTGGTGATTGCATCACCAACGCCGTCGTCGTTCCATGTTGTTGAAACCTTTTCAAAAATAACTCGTTTGGGTGAGGGGATAATAAATAGTAACGAATTGTCGCACACGGCAATCAGGCGGACGATTAATGCTTTGAGAGTTTGTGCCGGAGTTTTGGAGGAATATGCGCCGATTAAGGCGGCGCGTTATGTGGCTACGGCGGCTTGTCGTCGTGCCAGTAATTGCAGATATTTTCTTGATTTGGTTAAGAAAGAGACCGGACTGAATATTGAAATTATATCCAGTCAGGAAGAAGCTCGTTTGGCTGTGGTTGGTTGTATTCCCTTGTTAAATCGCCACATAAAAAGAGCATTGGTTTTTGATATAGGTGGAGGATCGACCGAAGTGTCGCTGGCCAGAATGACATCTTCGGGCAAGGCGATTATTGAGGGTTATGTATCACTGCCATACGGAGTGGTTACGGTATCAGAAGCTTTTCCAAATCATGAGATGACAGAATTAGCTTATGATACGATTGTGGAGCGCACTCATAAAATTTTGAGCGATTTTGAGGATAAATATCATATTGCCGAGGCAATTGCCCGTCAGGAAATTCAGGTTTTGGGAACATCGGGAACAGTTACGGTTTTGGGGGCTGTACATTTGAATCTTACGCACTATAATCGTTCGGTAGTCGATGGTTTGACTATGAGTTACAGTGATTTAATGCGGACAATCAACAAAATTAAACGCATGGGTGATGAGGGACGAAAAAAGCACGCTTGTATCGGTGCTCAAAAAGCTGATTTGACCGTGGCAGGCTGTGCTATTATTGAAGGGTTGATGACATTTTGGAATATGTCAGAATTAACCATTGCCGATAGAGGAATTCGCGAGGGAATATTGTTGGATTTGATGCATTCTGACAACAGTATCAAAAAAGTGCGTCGTTGGTATCCGAAAAAGCCTTATTGGCATAATCGCAAGCGCTTTGGTAATGGTAAATTTGGTAATGGTAAAAAAGCCAATTTTCACGAGAACAAAAATGACAAATAGAAACTATGCCGCCATAGATTTGGGTTCCAATTCATGTCGATTGTTGATTTGCAATGAATGCGGAGATACTTTACTGGCTGAGAATTATTCCACGCGTTTGGCCGAAGGAATGCGCCAAGCCGGAGGATGTATAGCTCCGGAGGCATTTGCCAGAGCAAAAGATGCTTTTGCAAAAATCAAAAAATCTTTAGATGATTTTGAAGTAGATGAAAAAAATTTACGCGCAATAACTACTGCTGCTTGCCGCATGGCAAAGAACGGCCAAGATTTTATTGCTGAGATTGAAAAATGCAGCGGCATCAGATTGGAAGTTATTGATGGCAAAGAAGAAGCTCAGCTCAATATGCAAGGGGCAGCTGAGCATATAAAGGAAAAAACACCATATTTGATTATTTGGGATATCGGCGGTGGTTCAACCGAAGTTACTTTAGCTTATAATAAGACAAAGCCGGAATTGATTAAGACAATATCAATTCCTTATGGTGCGCGCAATGGTGCGGAAGAATTCGGTTTGCAAGAATATGATGAGAGAAAAGTTCGGGCTTTGCAGCAAAAAATTGATGAATATTTAGATGCTTTTTTAGCTGCTGTAACAATGCCAAAGATTGAGGATATAAGTTTTGTGGCAACATCGTCAACAGCTTTGCGTATGGCGGCAATGATTAAGAAAAAGGCAAAATATGTGCGTGAAGAAGAGGATGGTCAAATCATAACCCAAAAGGCAATGAATGGTGTTATAAGCGAACTTTGCGGTAAATCGGTTGCAGAAATGGCAAGCAATCCTTGTATTGGTGAAACCAGAGCCCCGATATTTATGGCAGCGGTGGAAATTTTTGCGCAAATTGTCCAAAGACTTAATGCTGATAATATTACAGCTTCTCTGAAAAGTGCTAAAGATGCGATAGTTGCAGAATTGATTGAAAGAGATAAGAACAATGGCAAAATTAACTAAATCGGCGCAAAAAGTGTCCGGTCGCCACACCTTGGCAGTTAAGGTAAAGACGGCTAAATATAAGAAAAAATCTTCAAATCAGTGGTTGTTGCGTCAGTTGAATGATCCTTATGTGCTGGAAGCACAAAGGTTGGGGTATCGCTCGCGAGCGGCGTTTAAGCTGATACAGTTGGATGAGAAATATCATTTTTTAGGCAAGGGTAAAAATATTGTCGATTTGGGGTGTGCTCCGGGAGGTTGGACGCAAATTGCGGTGATGCGCAATCATGGACAGGGCAAGGTTATCGGTATTGATATACTTGAAACCGAGCCGATTGAAGGGGCACAGTTGATTTGCCAAGATTTCACTTCTGATGATGCTGTCGATAAGTTGAAGGCTTTGTTGGATGGTGAGGCAGATGTGGTGATGAGCGATATGGCGGCCAATACCATCGGACATCAACAAACCGATCATTTACGCACGATTGCTTTGGTGGAAGCGGCTTATGATTTTGCCAAACAAGTATTAAAACAAGGCGGTATTTTTATTGCCAAAGTTTTCCAAGGCGGTGCCGAGGGAGAATTGTTGGCTGATGCCAAGCGTAATTTTGAAAAAGTGGCACATTGCAAACCTTCTGCCAGCCGCAAGGAATCACCGGAAACTTATTTTGTTGCATTGGGATATAAAAAGGAAAGTTAAATGCAGTCAGGTGCGCGTTATCAAGCAATATTAGAGATTATCACGCAAGTGTTCAAAGATGAACAACCGGCAGATAAAATCATCAATGATTATATCAGGTCGCGCAAATATATCGGCTCAAAAGACCGCCGTTTTATTGTGGATGAGGTGTGGCAAATTATCCGCAATCGTTGCAAATTGACTTTTGATGCGAAAAGTGATGATCCGCGTAAGATTTTGCTTTATTATAACAAAGACCGATTAGAGCAGGTATTTGACGGTTCAACTTATGGTTTGACACCATTAACAAAAGAAGAGCAAAATTGGCTGCGCCAAGAAAATGACGCGCCTTATCCTGATTGGGTTGAAGCTGAATGTCCCAAATGGCTGTATGAAAAAATCGGTAATTTGGAGTTTTGCAAAGCTTTGAACGGACAAGCCCAAACCGATGTCAGAGCGCATGGAATTTCGGCGGATGAACTGCAAGCCAAATTAGAGGCAGAAGGAATTGAGAGCAAGAAAGGTGCTTACAGTCCATATTGTCTGAAAATCAAAGAACGTTTGGTTTTGAATAACTGTATGGTTTGGCAAGACGGTTATTTGGATGTGCAAGATGAAGCCAGCCAGTTGGCGGCAATTTTGATTGATGCCAAACCGGAACATAAAATAATTGATTATTGTTGCGGTGCCGGAGGCAAATCTTTGGCTTTGAGCAATATTCTGAAAGATAACGGGCATATCCTGGCTTATGATATTGAAGCGAAGCGTTTAGAGGCTATAAAACCGCGGATGGCGCGCTTAAATGTTCATAATATTGAACTGACCGAGATAATTGCGGATTCTGATAAGGATTTTGATCGATTTATATTAGATGCGCCGTGTTCGGGAACCGGAACTTGGCGGCGAGCACCAGATGCCAAATTTCGTTTGACCGAGCAAAAACTATACGGTTTGACTAAAATTCAGGCAGAGCTGTTGGAAATTGCCTCGGTTAAAACCAAAATCGGCGGGCGAATTATTTATATAACCTGTTCGGTTTTGCCGGATGAAAATGAAAAGCAAATCGAGCAATTTCTGGCCGCGCACAATGAATTTAAGCCGGTTAATATGCGGGAATTATGGGAGGGCAAAATTGCCGCGCCTTATCCGCATGATGATGAGTTTATGCTAAAATTATCACCGTATAAGACCGGGACTGATGGGTTCTTCATCTGTGTATTGAAAAAGCTCGGATAGTAAGGCATCTACCGAATCGAGTTTAGAAAGTGTGTGAATTTTTTTAAAAGCGGGATTACATCTTACCGTTTTGTTGGTAGATATAAGAAATGATTTCGGCGACGGCGGCAAAAGCTTCGAGGGGGATTTCCTGATTGATGTCAACTGCTTTTAAGATTTGCAACAGGTCAGCATCTGAACGGATTTCGATATTGTTAGCGCGGGCTATTTCAATGATTTTTTCGGCAATTTCACCTTGTCCCTTAGCCAAAACTTTCGGAGCATTGTCTTTTGCTTGGTCATAGCCCAGAGCCACAGCATATTTTTCGTCTGTGGACAAATTTGATGCTGCATTGTTTTTAACTCTATTTGTGCTATTATCTTTCATGGGTATTTGGCACTCCGAAGCGAAATTATGTTGGTTATGATAATATGTTCGCTGCTGGTTTGCAAGATGTTTATTTGGCATAAAAATTGCATATTTTGCATTGAACTATTGAGGAAAAACAGATGGTCGATTTACGCAATTTAACGGTTTTTAATATGGCTGGGCGCAATATGCAGTATTTGTCGGCCAAGCAACGAGTCATTGCGCAGAATATTGCCAATGCTTCAACTCCGGGATATTTGGCCAAAACAATTGAAAAACCGGCTTTTTTGAATGATAATAATGCCGGCAGAACTACAATGATTGGCGGTTTGACGACAACACACGATAAACATTATGCCACATTGAAGTCGGTTTCCGATTCCAAAACGCATGGCGGCTATAAAGTTTATACAGCTAATCTGAAAGATGCGTTGACGATTGACGGCAACGGGGTAATTGTTGAAGATCAGATGAATGAAGCCAGCAAAGCCAGTAGCGAATATAAGAAGATGATTACCATCTATAACAAGTACAAAAACATGATTTCAACAGCCAACACCAAGATTAACGGATAATAGACCATGGCAAATGATTTGACTATAAGCGCGGATATCGCATCATCGGGAATGAAAGCTCAGGCCGAGAGATTGAAAGTTATCTCGCAGAATATGGCCAATGCCGATTCAGTTTCTGCCGAAAAAGGCAAGGCACCTTATCGTCGGCAGGTGGTCAGTTTTGCCAATTATATTGATCCTGAGACCGGAGCCGAAAAGGTTAAGGTTGATAAAATCGTCAAAGATATGTCGCCTTATGAAAAAAAGTATGATCCGCACCATCCGGCCGCAGATCAGCAAGGCTATATTGAATTGCCTAATGTCAATCCTTTGATTGAGATGATGGATATGAAAGAAGCGCAACGAGTTTATGAGGCCAACTTAAATATGCTGAAAACCGCGCGTGAGATGAATAATTCGGTTTTGGATATATTGAAATAATTTTTAATTAGGGGAGATTAAAATGAATTCAATTAACAATGCATTAGCCGCTTATCAGACTGCTTTGAGCCGTATCGGCTCGGCAGGTCCGCAAACGCAACAAATGACATCACAAGAGCCGGCTACGGGAAGCTTTGGTGATGTGTTGCAAACAGTAGTTGATGAGACGGTTGAGGCTCAAAAGCAAGCAGAAATAACCACTATCAACGGCATCAAGGGACAAGCCGATATCCAAGATGTGGTTTTAGCCATATCGAATGCCGAGCAAGCTTTAGAGACAGTTGTTGCTGTGCGTGACACGGCGATAAAGGCTTATAATTCAATTATGCAAATGAACATATAGAAAAAGCTCTAAAAGGTAAATCATACTTGTCGTTTTTGCGCTCATGTACCTCTTTTGTACACATCGCTTAAAAACGACGGCGTAGCATTTACCTTTTCGAGCTTTTCCGGCATTCCTGTAATTTGTCGTTTTTGCGCTCATGTACCTTTTTTGTACACATCGCTTAAAAACGACGGCGTAGCGTTTACCTTTTCGAGCTTTTCCGGCATTCCTGTAATTTGTCGTTTTTGCGCTCATGTACCTTTTTTGTACACATCGCTTAAAAACGACGGCGTAGCATTTACCTTTTAGAGCTTTTCCTGTATTCCTATAATTTGTTTTTTTGTGTTCATGTACCTCTTTTGTACACTCAATCATAGCCAATTTTGCTTCTCATCCAAACTTTTTGGTAAAAAATTGATGTAGGTTTTACTATCTTTGCCAGAAGTTTTTGCAGAGCAAGACTAAGACTGTCATAACCTCAAGACGTCCTAATAACATGGTAAAAGATAAAATTACTTTTACGGTATCGCTGAAATCGGCATAAGACATATCTTTGGCAAGAGTGCAGCCGACATTGGTAATACAGTTGATTACCGCGCTGAAAGCAGTTAAAAGGTCAACGCCGCAGATTGATACTAAAGTTGTTAAAACGGCAATGCTGAAGAAATAAGCCATAAAAAAGATAACTACGGAATTGGCTGCAGTCGAACTGACATTGATTTTGCCAACCTTAAGCGGCAACATACGATTGGGCTCGGTTGTCGTAATCAGAGCTCTTTTTAGTTGAGCAATTACAACTTGCCAGCGAAATATTTTAACAGATCCGCTGGTTGAGCCGCTACATCCGCCGGTAAGAGTGAATATCAATGCGGCAGTGGCAGCAAAAGCGCCCCAACTCAGGTAATTTGAAGAAGCATAACCGGTTGATGAAGTCAGGGATACAACCGTAAAGACAGCCTGACGCAAAGCATCAAGCGGGGTGTAGATGTTGTTATAGCTAAGCCATCCCCACATTATTGCAACATATAGAATAAGAATTTTGATAAAAGCTCCGACTTGACCGGAACGCAGTTGTCCGAATTGGTGCGTGGCAACCAAATTGTAAAAAAAGGCCAGAGGGCAAGCCCCTAAAAACATAAATAAGGCAATAATCCACTCAATAGACGATGAATCATAAGCGCCGATAGAAGCATTATGCGTTGATGATCCGCTGGTCGAGATGGTGGAAAGAGAATGGCATAAGGCATCAAACCAAGTCATGCCGGCTAATTTGAGCGAAAACAGGCACAACCCGATTAAAATTATATAAACCAGAATTATGCGCTTGGCCATATAACTTATTTTAGGCATGAATTTTTCATTGACATCAGAATTTTCCCTTTGAAAAAGTTGCATTCCGCCAATACCTAAAAAAGGCAATAAGGCAGTAGCAAAAATGACGATACCGACACCTCCCAAGCCATTTAACACTGCTCGCCATAATAAAATGGATGGAGAAAGTTTTTCAATGCTTGGTGATACACTGGCACCGGTGGTGGTAATGCCGGAGAATCCTTCAAACAAAGCATCGGTCAACGACATTCCGCTAAAGACGAAAGGTATGGTTGCCAATAATCCGACTGATGTCCAACTCAACACCGTCAAAAGATAGGCTTGGCGGATGGATATGTCCTTAATTTTACCACGGTTGCTCAAAAAGAGCGAAAAACCGATGAACATTGCTACAACCGACGAACTTACAAAAATTGACCAGTTTTCATCGTGATGGTACAAATCAAGCGCGGCCGGAGCCAGCATAGCTACACCCAGCACGCTGATGAAATAACCGCAAATCATTAAAACCGGTTGCCACATGGGAAAACCTTTCAATCAGTACAAGCTTACATTTTGCGCAAAGCCTTGAGTAATCATATCATGATTAATGCTTTTGTTTTCATAATAGCAAATGGCGGTAGCGTGTTTGTCGGCGGTATAGGCACCGATGTAACAATCAACCTGTTTGCCGTCATAAGTTTTTAGAAGATATGCCGAAGCATTTTTATTATTTTGCGAAGGGGTGTATACACCATAAAGAAATATACTGGTGCTGTTAATCAAAGCTTCATTAGCGTTGATAATAGTGAAACGTCCGGTGATTTTTTCAGGGTTATCCAAATAGCTCAAACCTAAGCTGTCATTGCGCTTAAAATAAACATCGGGTTGGGTAACTTGATCTGTAATTTGGGGTTGATTATCAGCTTCTTTAGCAATCTCATCAGCTTGTTCTTGGAAAATTTCGCGCTGAATAGCAATATCCGGAGTTGCAATTTCCGGTTGATCGGATTGAAATGTCGGACGCTGCATGGGGGCAGAAGTTTCATAATCAATGATGTCATCTTGATTTTTGTTTTTGGCATCGTCAATTATTACAGGCTGTTTGTTGGTAAATTCATTGTATTTTTGAACAACTTTTTCTTTCAACGGGCTAGTTGCTTCATAAGCTTGAACAAACAAGTTTTTGTACCATTGCGGTATATCGGTAAACTCGATTTTGTATGCTAACCAAGGAATTAAAACAGCAGCAACAATAATCAGTACCAAGCATGAAAAAGCCCAAGGATGGATAAAAGGATAAAGGATAAAACGGAAAAAGCGATTTATCCATTTCATAAGTCCTTTGCTGGGGCCGATATCGTCACTGTCTTTTTTTCTACCGAACATTATTTGGAACTCCCATATTTGTTTTTCATTTCTTCGATTTTTTCCGGAGCTATACGCTCAAACAACATATCGCCGACTTCAAAAGCTTCGCCGCCTTGCAAGAAATTGATTTCTTTTGCCACATCAAAATTGCACAGATTGGCTGAGGGAAGATTAAATTTGCTCAACATCTTAGCTGAAGTTTCCGGCATAATCGGTGCTGAAACTATGGCAAAAATACGAATCAAATTGATGCAGGTACGCAAAATAACTTTAGCGCGTTGCTCATCTTCTTTGATAATCGTCCAAGGCTCAGCAACCGTGATATAGTTGTTGCCTTCAACCCAAACAGCGCGTAACTCAGCTAAAGCTTTGCGAAACTCCATCTGCTCCATAAACTTGATGTAATTATTTATTCTTGTTTGCAAAGTAGCAATCAAATTCTTTTCCAAATCGCTAAATTCGCCGCCGGCTGGAACGGTGTTGCCCAGTTTTGATGATGTCATTTTTAAAACGCGAGAAACAAAGTTGCCTAAAACGCCATTTAAGTCTTTGTTGATAGCACCGGCAAACAAATCCCAAGTAAAAGAAGCATCCGATGATTCTGGAGAATTAGCCATAATCCAATAGCGCCAATAGTCAGCAGGAAATTCTTGGATGGCATCTTCAGCAAAAATACCGCGATTTTCCGATTTGGAAAACTTGCCGCCGTCATAAGTCAGATAGCTGAAACCTTTTAGAAAATCAACTTGAGTCCAGTTCTCTCCGGTGCCGATTAAAGTAGCAGGAAAAGTAATTGAATGGTAAGGAACATTGTCTTTGCCCATAAATTCGACATGACGAACATTGTCCGGATTGAGCCACCAATCTTGCCAATGGCGATGCTCTTTATCAAGGGCTTCCCATTGTTTGGTAATGCCGATATAACCGATGGGGGCGTCAAACCAAACATAAAAAACTTTGTCTTCAAAACCGGGCTTGTTAACCGGAAATCCCCATTTCAAATCGCGGGTGATGCAACGTTCCTGCAATCCTTCTTTGAGCCATTTCAAGGCGATGGTATAGGCAACTTCAGGCCAAAACGGCTCTTTGGTTTTTACCCAAGCGGTCAATTTTTCTTCCAATTTCGGCAGGTTGAGAAACAGATGCTTGGTTTCACGGACTTCCAAATTAGTAGAACCGGAAATGGTGCTGCGAGCATTTACCAATTCAGTCGGCTCTAAAACACGAGTGCAGTTTTCACACTGGTCGCCGCGAGCTTTGTCATAGCCGCAATAAGGGCAAGTTCCGGTGATGTAGCGGTCAGCTAAAAACATTTTATCATCAACGGAATAAACCTGTTTGATGGATTTTTCCTCGATATAGCCGTTTTTATCCAACTGCTCGAAAATATGATAAGTCGCTTCTTTGTTTTCATTGGTTGAAGTGCGACCGAAAAAATCAAATGACAAATTAAAATCTTGATATATTTTGGCATGGCGAGCATGAAACATATCGCAATAGCTCTGGACATCCATTCCGGCTTTGAGAGCGCCAACCTCGGAGGTTGTGCCATGCTCATCGGTTCCACCGATATACAGAACCTCATTTCCCATCAACCGCTGAAAACGGGCATAAACATCGGATGGCAACAAGCATCCGGCCATGTGTCCGAGATGGGGTACCCCGTTAATATAAGGCAAAGCCGAGGTAATCAAGATTTTTGACATTGTAAAAAGAACTCCTATAACATATTTGATACAAGCAACAATTTACAACATTATCCTCAATACTCAAGCAAAAAAATAATTATAAGATAAAAAATCCGCCACCAAGGGTGACGGAGCGGAATTATAAATCAAAAGCCATTATTTTGGAACTTACGCCGTTAATGACCGATAGTTTGGCAGTCAGTTCGTTGGTAATTTCCGGTGAACTTTCAAGTATAACATTAATTAAGCGCACATTTTTTTCTTTGTAAGGCATACCGCTGCGGCTTAAAATGCTGTCTGAATAGGTGTGTAAAACAGCATTG
This sequence comes from uncultured Pseudomonadota bacterium, assembly GCA_902763535.1. GTDB lineage: Bacteria > Pseudomonadota > Alphaproteobacteria > RF32 > CAG-239 > CAZU01. The sequence goes on from CACWSG010000010.1 coordinate 30,912, forward strand.
ATTTCAGCGATTTTGCTAAAATCTTTGATTAATATTCCAACATTAGCAATTTGATTAGACATATTTTTTCTCCTTCGTGTTTTAATATAACTTCATAAAAACAAAAAACAACGCTCAAATCAAGCGTTGTTTTTCAGATATTAAATTTATTGATTTTAGGCAGTAGTATTAATCAAGCTGGCCATAAGATTATCCGAGTGATTTGCCTTGTTTTTGATAGAGGCAAGGTGAGTATAAGAGCTGGATAACATTACAGCGGTGGTATCATATTTTTGCGCCTGAATTTGTGCGGCATAAGCCGAAGATAGCTGCTCTGATGAGGAAGTGCTTGAAGTCAACGAAATGGTTTTGTTTTTAGAATCCTCAGAGTTGGCTTCTTTAACCAAATAGTCATCAGTGTACTTGGAGCCTTGTTTAATCTGAAGAACATAAGGTTTGTCTTCTTTAATGGTTTTATCGGTTGAATCAACTTCAATATAGTAATTGCCTTTTTTGGCGCGATAATTGCCTTCCAAAATTGATTTCATGGCGGCATATTCTTTGGAGCTTTTATCAGCAGTGCTATCACCGACCAAAACAGTTTTTTTGCCTTGTTGTTTATATACCTTAACACTCATGCCGGGAGCAAGTTCATCAAGCAAACCGGCATTGGCTTTGGCGCGCTCTTCTTTCATCTTGGCAACTTCGGCACGGGCTTTTTCAATAGGTGTTTGCGGTTCGACCGGTTTGGGGGTTTCGTCTTCCTTCTTGATACCCATATCAGAAAGCGTTTGCTCCAATTCTTTAAGTTTGGCTTCATAAGCTTTTTGACGAGCATTGTCGGCATCAACCGAGTCGCCGTTACGAATGTTAACAAACAATTTGCCGTTAGACTGAACTTGAACGCGATACATATCAGACGAGTCGTATTTACCTAATCGTCCGATGACTGAAATACGGGTGCGATTTAATCTGGAATAGCCGAGATCACGCGCATTGGCAAAGTTCTCGTCAATGTTGTTAACATCGGTAACCGACTTATCCCATCCGGCAACCCCGTTTATTTTGTTACTTACGCTAGCAAGCGGCATAATTGTTCTCCTAAACAATCACTTAATATATACTTGATTATATCATAAATTTTACTAAAAAACAATTAAAATATTAAGCATAAATTATGCCGCGAAAAGGTCTTTTATTTTGTCTAAAAAGCTCTTTTCCTGAGGTTGGCAAGTGTCGCCGGAAATAGAGCGAAATTCTTCCAAAATTTCTTTTTGGCGGGCAGAAAGATTGACCGGAGTTTCCACTTTGAGTTTGACAAACAAGTCGCCGCGTGAGGTGGAGTGAAGTATGCTGAATCCTTGACCTTTGATCTTGATAATTTCTTCGGATTGTGAACCGGCAGGAATGTTCAGCTCAATTTTGCCGCCGTCAATAGAAGGAATTTCAACTTTACCGCCCAAAGCAGCACAACACATTGATACCGGAACAACAGCATAAAGATTATTATCGCTGCGTTCATAAAGTTTGTGTTCTTTAACATCAATAAAAATATATAAATCGCCGTTTTCACCGCCGCGAATTCCGGCCTGACCGGCACCGGCCATACGGATGCGCGCACCATCATAGATGCCGGCCGGAATCTTTACTTTGATGGTCTTCTTGGCTTTGACGGTGCCGCTTCCTTTGCAATCCGGACATTGGTCTTTTGCAAGGTAGCCGCTGCCATGACAATGCGGACAAGATTGTTCGACAACAAAGAAACCTTTTTGCAGTCTTACTTTGCCGGTTCCGTTGCAGTGAGAACAGGCTGGAGCAGGGTTGCCATCAGCAGTGCCGTGACCATGACAATGGGAGCAGGCTTCGGTAGTGTTGATGGTGATTTCTTTTTCAAATCCGCTAAAGGCTTCATCCAAAGTAATGCTCAAATCATAACGAGCATCAGCACCACGCAAAGAATAAGAGCGGTTTTGCGGGCGTCCGCCACCCATAAAATCTGAAAATACGGAAGAAAATATATCGGCAAATCCACCGGTATCGCCGAATTCGAAATTGAATCCGCCACCGAAAGGATTGCCGCCCGCACCATTAGCAAAGGCCTGATGACCATAACGATCATAAGCGGCGCGTTTTTGCTCATCTTTCAAGACCTCATAGGCCTCATTGATTTCCTTAAATTTGGTTTCAGCCTCTTTATTGCCGGGGTTGCGGTCAGGGTGATACTGCATAGCCAATTTGCGGAATGATTTTTTGATTTCATCACTGCCGGCAGTCTTAGATACTTCCAAAATTTCGTAATAGTCTTTTTCAGTCATTATTTTTTACTCTAAAATTCTAACAAAACTCTTATCAGACTATTTAGGTTTTTTTTACCGAAAATGCAAGCAATTAAATAAATTTTAAGCAAAACGGGTTAAAATTAAGAAAATGTATTTTTATTGACAAAATAGTTGCCAAATTTGTCAAAATGTGTTATTATGAGTTAAATATTGAAAAATATCAGACTTGTGGAGGGAAATATGGCGGATAAAAGCATTTTAAGTGAAGAAGATTTGAAAAAATCATCTGAGGCTTTAGATTTGTCGGGATTGTTTGAGGCGGCTGGTGATAATGACTCATCAGAGGGTATTGATGAAAAAAATATCGAAAATATTAAAAATATCATTGCTGCATTAAAAGATGAAAAATTTCAACAAGACTATTCTTTTGCAACTGAAGATGTTGCTGATTTGGTTAGGGGATTAGAAGAAGTTGTTGCGCAAGAAAAAATGATTAATAAAACATCTTTGGAAGGAATTAAGGCAACTTTTACTAAGTATCAAGAAGGAATGAAATGGGAGGTAAGAGCTTGTTTGGCGCATTATTTGCGTGAAAAAGGGACAAGTTATGTGCCTGTGGTTAAAAAAGAAGAAACACTGGGCGGTGTTGAAAATAGAAGAATTCGTAGCCTTAATTCCGATGCTAATGAAACAAAATTGAATGCAATTCGTTCCGAAATTTTGAATGATATGGGAATTGAAACAAACGGAGAGAGTCCGTTAGTTGTGGCTGAAGATAGGCTTAATGATAAAGAAAAAAAGGATTTTGATGAAAGATTAGCCATGAAAGTTGCCGAAGACCAAGAATTGTTACAATCGGCTTCACCGTTAGTTTTAGCAAGTTCTTATGCGACTTTGAAAGAATTGTTAAGTAAAAAAGGTAATGAAGATAACACTGAATATAAGCAAGCATATGAAAAAGTAACCAAACAGGTTGATGATGTAATTGCTCAGTATGCTCATGGTGAGGGATATTTTTATGCCGATGTTACTAATGCCACTGATGTTTATGTCGGATACGAAGCTTTGTTTGATGCTCGTTATGAAGATGCAGAGCAAAAAGTTAAAGATGATATTGAAAAAGGTCGCGAAAAAAATAAAAACCATATGGAAGGGTGGGATGATAAAAATGGCGATCACAAAGAAGGTTATGATGAATATTTGAATTTAGAGAATCTGACCGAAAAAGATGCCGGCAGATTAGATACCAGATTTGATGAACTGTCGGCTCAAGTTGCTTCACTTGAAGTAGATGATGATACCTTGAAATTGATTAAAAATATCCATTTTGAAGGTGATGAGGACCAATTTGATGATGAGGGCAAAATTAAGCCAGACAGCAAATTGGCTGAAATGGTAGAGATTGCTCGAACCAATTTAGTTATGGAACATTTGGCGGATAATGATGAGCCAGAAAGTATAGAAAATGAGGAGCTGGGTGATAGTTTAACGACATGTTTGTTTGCGGCTCATACCGAAACATTAGTTCAACAAGGTGTTTGGGAAGATATAAATCAATATACAGATCCTAAATATCTCGAAGAATTTAAGAAAAAACTGCAAAATGCAGATGAAAATATGACCATCAGTGATTTTGCTTTGGAAAAAACAAAAGATGATGCGGTTAATCAGGTTTGCGGTTTTGCTTATCATTTGAATGATAAACTTAATGGCGGCAAAAAGGGTAAAGATAAAGAAGCTAAGCCGGTTGCCATCAAGATGATGAATATGGTTTCTAATTTTGACAAACATAAAGACGAGAGATTGAAACCTATTAAGGCCAAGAAAAAACAACGCATTGAAAACTTAAAACGTATACTTAAAGGCGGCGTTTTAGCAGTTGGTATGTCAGCCGCTATTACTACGGTTGGAACTATGGCTGCCAGTGATGCCACCTTAACAGCTATGACCGGTGGGTTGAACAAGTTTGCCGGTATGGCTTTGGGTGTAGGTTTAGGTGTTGGTATGACCATTCATACTGTTCGGAAATGGAAAAGACAGAAAAAGAACGAAAGACCTGATGGCGGTATGCTGACAAATAAGCAATTATATAGCGTAAACAAAGCTGAATATAAAAAACAATTAGCTGAGTACAAACAGCGAAAAGCCAATGGTGAACAAGTTGAAAAGCCTAAAAAACCGGTTAGACCATGGGGTTTGAAAGCTATGGTTAAGGATCCCAATCTTATGACAACAGTTGCTACGACAGCGCTTGGTAGTGCAGCTTTGGGATTTGCAGCAACTGGTAACATGGGAGTTGCTCAAGCATTAGGTTATGGTGCTTTGGCTCTTGGGGGAGGAAAAGTTGCTGTTCAAACAACAATTGATAGCAAAAAGAATGGATTGAGTATGCTTGAAAGTTTGGGCTGGGGGCTTGGTACAGCCGCAGCTGTCGTCGGCGGTGGATTTTTAGGACGCGAGCTCGCTACATCGGCTATTAATTCATATAATCAACATCATCCGGACAATAAAATATTCCAACATGAGGAAACGAGAACTACTACAAGAGAAGTAGAGCGCGAAATTGATGTCTATAAGGAAGATTATGAAGCTCATGCTAAGGATGTTTGCGGCAGATGGTATAAGGGTAATGAAGAACTGTTACAGCAAAGAGTTGATGCTATTAATCAATACAATGCAGAGCATGGAACAGATATTCACCCATACCGTTATTTAATGGAGATGCATGATTCAGGTGCTATTGCTCCAACTGATACAATTAACCATGTTGACGGTGGCGGTAGCGTGCATACAAATGGGCAGCATACCATTATTACAAAGCAAGTGGCTGAAGGATTGGGAGTAGATTCACAATCATTGAAAGCTTTTGCTAACAGTTTTGGTAGTGATGGAAGTTTTAATCCCACAGATGATGCTTTGAAAGCGTTTAATACCATAGATAATCATACCAACTATGGTAACCAAGTCCACTATGAAGGTACTAATGCTGCCAGACATCACGATGGTGTCTTGACCAGAAATGCGGCACAGAATCCTGATGGATCAATGAATACTACCATCGGTACCGAAGACAAAGCCGATGTATATGCAAGTTTGGTAAAACATGGTGATAGTCCTTGGGTGAAAGAAACAATAATTGACACCATAGAAGATACAACTCAAGTGCTTGTGCCGAATGATATTCAAGGTGGTATGGCTACATTGGGTATGTTGGGTAACAAGATACGAAAAGTAGGTTTAAGGGATCGTTTAGGTGCTTTGGCTGATAAAGTACTTCCTTGGCGAAAGAAAAAGGTTGTAGAGACCAAGGATGTATATGCTCCTACTCCAATACCTGATCCGCGTCCAGGGCCGGAACCTACTCCTCCGACACCGATATTAGATCCGAAGTTGTTGCTGGATGAGTATAGAATTGTCTATGGCGGTGTTTTGTGCAAACAAGATAAATCCGGCAAAGTTGAGCTTGATGAACAAGGCAAGCCAATATTCATTAATGAAAAATGTGAAAAACGTTTCAACGAATATTATGATATGGTTGAAAAAGAGCGTCAGGCCGAAGGGTTTAGCGGCAATATGAATGAATATTTGCAGGAGAGATTTAAACGCCTCGATGCAATGATTGAACATAAGTGCGGCGAGGTTGAATCTACTCCGGTTGCTAAGCTATATCAAGAAAAAGACAAGAGCCATGTTGTCTATGATACTGATGCAGCTAAACTTGATGATAATGATAACAGAGCAGTAAGAATTAAAGCAGATTATATGGCTCATGCGAAGAATGGTGCCAGAGCCAGTGCTGCTATTGTTGCCAATACTCGTCAAACTTGGATGGAATCTAATTTGAGCCATGAGTATAGAGACAAACTGACACTTACTCACTTTACAGGATATATGGAACATGTCATTGTAAAAGATGAGTTAGTGGCCGATGGTTCAAGAAGTCCGGATTTAAACATCATGTTTAAGGATAATCCTAAGTCTATAACAGTTGTAGATACGGATACGGTAATGTTTGGATCAGAAGTTACCGGACGTAAAGAATTTCAGCAAAGAGTTGAATTTAAATCTGATGATAATGTTTTGAAAAAAGAATTGGCGGTTAGAAAATCTCTGGATGAATTGCATGGAGTTGATAGCAATCCCAAGACTAATGACCTTGTATCCAGAATTAAGAAACTTGATGAACGTCATTCTTCAAAAGCAGGTTTAGGAAAAGATAGAACCAGAAAAGTGATGACTATCAGAGAAGGTGATAGTCGTTCTTCGCGATAGAGTTGTTTGTAAGGCAATAATGTAACCTGTTCTTTGACAAAACATCAAAACACAAAAACAGCTGAAAATCATTGCTCGATTTTCAGCTTTTTTTTGTATTCCGTCTTTCAACAAGAAAAAACTCGGATAATGAGGTTAGTGCGAAGAAAAAATTTCACAAACGATTTTATTTACAAGGAAACCTGATATTTGAGATGAGTAGAAGCAAAAACAAAAAACTCTGAGATAAACCTATCATCAGAGCTTAAAGAATAACCAAAAGTTCGATATTTGCGGCGAATAGAAACAAAAGTCGGCGTGTAAAAATTTCAATGTAGTAAATGCCTACATGAATTTTTACAACGCCGCCCCTTTTGTGATTAGTCGCCCAAAGAGCGAACTTTTATACTATTTGATGATTTTTGATACCACACCGGCACCAACAGTATGACCACCTTCACGAATAGCGAAGCGCAAGCCTTCGTTCATCGCAATCGGGTGAATCAATTTGGCTGTCATGGTG
>CACWSG010000011.1 GCA_902763535.1 uncultured Pseudomonadota bacterium
TTTGACGCCAAGGTGGGCCAAAATAGGTTTGCCTTCCGATAACTTACTCAAGTGAGTAGTATACACGGAGGGCATACCATTCTGTTCACCATCGGGGTCATGTCCGATGTACTCGACCGGACAAGGAAGAGTGTTGGTATGAGTCACCGAGTACTCTTTTACCCAAGTCGGTAACAAGCTGATTACTTCTGCTGATAATTTCTGATTATCAAGCAAGCAAAAAAATTCTTCTTTTGTCATATCAATAATATTATATGGTTAATAATTTAATTTGATATCAGGCTATCATTTAGACAAAAAATGTCAAGCAAAAAGTTGAAAAACAAGGGAACACAAATATATTGACTATAAAAAACAAAGCACTAAACTTAAAGCGATTTATAAAAGTAAAAGGAAGTAAAATGAAGTATAGTTTGGCATTAGTTGCAGGTATGATTTTAGCGCCGTTAGCAGTTGAAGCAGGTGAGATGACTTATGGTATAGAGGGGCATGGACAAGCCGCATACGGCTATTCAACACCTAAAAAACATCATCACGGAGTAGGCAAAGGCAATGTAGATTCTTATCTTGGGTATGAATTTGATGAGAATAATTCCGTGGAATTGCATTTGGATGTGATGGCAGGGGTTGACAAAGAGCTCAAAGATTACAATCAGGGTGATTGGGGGGAAGAAATATATGGTATTGCTGATACTTCAGCCGGACAACTGATGGTGGGGCAAGTTTATAATGTGGCATCGCTTTTTCATAATGGTGCGCCGACGAGCGGAATTTTGAGTTCAAACAGTGATGTGGCGGATTTTTTGCATAACCCGAACTGGAAAAGAAATGAAAAAGAGACGCGCTTTGCCACTTTGACATCAACCGATATTAATACCGATGGAGTGGCGCCGAAAATCAATTATATTACACCGGAATTTTATGGCACAGCTCTTGGATTTACTTGGACGCCGAACAGCTATAACCGCCGCGGACTGATAAATAAACATGCCGGTTATGCTCACAAAGACGGATTTAATGCAGCGTTGTATTCCGACCACCGAGTAGGAAATATTAACAGCAAAACAGCGTTCGGCTATGGGCAATATCATGGCAATGATAAAGAGTTTTCTATCAGTCAGAGCCTAAATCGCGGTAACTGGACCATTGGAGCAGGGGCACGCAAAACTTACATTGATGGTGATGATAAATCGAATCCGAACCGCGCTTTGCCGAATGATTTTGACGGATACCGCGAAGGCTATGCTTGGAATGTGGGGCTGGGTTATGAAATTGGTCCTTTCAGTTCGGCTTTGAGCTATTTTAAGAGCAAACAAAAAGGTAGAGATAACAAAAATGATGTGATTGTTTGGTCAAATCAATATAGTTATAATAAATATGTTGATGTTTATCTGGCTGCAGCCAAGCTGAAATATAATGATAACGGACAAAAGGATAAAGGGTGTGCCGCGGTAATAGGAATGGGAGTTAATTTTTGATGCCAAATGTGTTAGTTTTGTCAGGTAACGATGTTTTTAAGGCTGATTTAATTAATCAAATAAAATATCATGCGAAAGAATTTAAGCTGTGTGATGAAGCAGAAAAGCCTGATGTCGTAGTGATTGATAATGATAATAAACAGGCTGAAATTTGGAAAAATAAAAAAATACCGATTATTTATCTAACCGGTAAAGACAGTGATAATGTTTTTTCGGGTGGGCAAGTTCTGATGAAGCCGCTCGGATTGGGAAGTTTTTTGGACGCGCTCAGGGCTGCTACCAGTTTGTTTGAAAATTCTGACAGCGGATGTTTGGAATTTGGCGGTTATGTGCTTTATCCCAGCAAAAAAGAGGTTGTTAATCATAAAACTGAAAATGTTTATAAGCTGACGGAAAAAGAAGTTGCCATCATTAAATATCTTTATAAAAACTCAGATAGTTATGTTTCAAAACAAGATTTATTGAAAGAAGTTTGGGGCTATGCTGATGATGCAACAACTCATACGGTAGAGACCCATATATATCGTTTGCGCCAAAAAATTGAAAATGGTAATGAGCAATTTATTGAGACTTCGGACGGTGGGTATAAGTTGTTGATTTGATAACAAAAAACGCGACCTGAAAATAGCCGCGTTTTTTGATGAAAACCGTATCAATAACTATCCCTGACGAGCCTTGAGCTTGGGATTCTTTTTGTTGATAACATAAACGCGACCTTTGCGACGAACAATTTGGCAATCTTTATCGCGGTTTTTCTTGCTTCTTAATGAACTGTAAATTTTCATTTTATACCCCTCAGTTATGTAATTTAGTCGCAAACTATTATAAAACAGCGCGATTGTCAACTAATTTTTTGTTTCTTGATTAAAAAAATAACTTAAAGGTTGGCATTAAATATATTTAAGGTTATACTTCTGCCAAAGATTATGGGGAATGCTATGAAAAAATGGTTTTTAGGATTGTGTTTGATATGGAGTTTTAGTGCCAATGCGCAAATGCCTTATATTGAAGAGGCAAAAGCTTTGGGAATGATTGCCGGTCAGGGGTTGGCCTGTGAGGCTTCTAAATATCAAACTTTTGAGTTGTTGGCGCGTGCCATTATCTTGACAAAGTCGCCGTCGGCAGCACAGCAAAGTGAGGGTTTGAAAGCCTATTTGGAAGAAAAAGCCGATGTTTTTGTGTCGAAACAGTTGGATAATTTTGCAGATTGTCGTAATATTGCTCGCCGTTTTGATGAACAGGAGATATTTAAGACAACGCTTTATGCCGATGGTACAATTAAAATGCCGGACGGGCAGATTTTTACTCCGCGTGAGCCGTATGATGCAACCGGAATATATGATACAAATTCGCATGACTTACAAAAGGCTAATGCGATTTATAATCGCGATTTGAGCAATGTTAAAAAAGTTGAGTTTACCGATAAGACAGTGACTACCGGCAATCAATTTAATGCTTATAGGAATCGTAAGACCAAGCAAAAAGTTGTGGCCTCGCCTAAGCTGATTTCGCGCTAAGATTTCTAGTTTTTGCCAAGATAATTTATGATGCCGTAAAGTGTGTTAAGCTCTTGTTCGGTAAGTTCGGCACGGGTGAAAATGTTGCGTAGATTTAAGGTTAGTTTTTCGCGTTTTTGGTCATCGCGAAAGTTGGCAAAATCTTGCAATTTATTTTCTAAATGTTGGCAAAAAAGCAGAACTTTTTCTTTGGCGGCGACGGCTGTGTGATTGGTTTCCAGATAAGGTGTAATTTGTCCTAATTGAGTTTTATAGTATTCATAACCGGTCAACAGCACCGCCTGTGACAGGTTAAGGGAGCAGTGTTCGGGGTTGAGCGGAATATTGATAATGGCATCAGCCAAACTTACATCTTCGTTGCGCAGTCCGGTGCGCTCCGGTCCAAACATCAATCCGCATCGTTCTCCGGAAGATATCTTGGCGAACATCTCGGCAGCGGCAGTGTCAGCATTGTAAACAATCTTAGTTTGATCGCGATGACGCGCGGTGGTTGCCAATACATATTGCAAATCGGCAATAGCATCTTGAAGATGAGAGAATACTTTGGCGTTTTGTAATATTTCTTGGGAGTTTGATGAGGCGGCAATCGCCTTGTCCGAGAGATGATTTTCGCGAGGATTGACCAAACGCAATTCATGGAATCCGCAGTTCTTCATGGCACGTGCTGACATTCCGATGTTTTCGGCCAGTTGCGGCTCAACCAAAATTATACAAGGATAGTTTTTATTCATGAGATTTTTGTTTTTCAGCTACGCCGGCGCGCTCCAAAAGGTAGTTGTCCATCTGCGAATCGCTTTTGGGATTGACATTGGCCTTAGGTTTGGCTTTGGCAGAACGCGAAGAAAGCTTAAATTTTTCGCCGTTTTTCATCAGTTTGCGTCTTAGCATGATTTCATCATGATAGTCATTGGCTTCGAGAAATTCGACTCGTGTTTTGAGCTCATCTCTTTTGGTGGTATTACGCAGGTTGTTACGCAAATTTTCATCGGCTTCTTCTTTTTGTTCTTCGGTTAATTCAACTTGGATACCTTTGACCTCAACTTGAGGAGCTGATTCTTCGGGCAATGCTTTTGTTTCCGTTGCTTGAGATTCCGTAATATCTTTAGGAGAACTTTCAACCTTTGCCGATGATGTGCTCGGTTGACGACCAAACAACATTTGGGCTTCGGCAGATGTGGTCAAAGTTAATAAAAATATCGGTAAAAAGGCATATATAAATTTTTTCATGATGTTAGTTCCGTTGAATTAAATCAAGACTGTTAAACATAAGGTTGCCGGCATCGAGTCCGGTGAAGTTTTCAAAAGCTCCTACAATACTGCTGAACATCGTATCGATCGGGTTATGGCGATGCCCCAACCCGCTGTATGCAGTGCGCAAATCAGATGAATAGTTTTGCAAAAAGTTGCTGAATCCGTTGTCGTAACTTGAAGGAATTTTATAACCCAATTTGCGCAAATGCTGAACCATAATGTTCATATTGTTATTATTGACCTCAGGTGCTATCATTTCTTGACCTTGTGCTTTGTCATAGGTGGTAACCTGACCGGTGTAGCCGAGTTTGCCGAATTGTCCCGAGCCGCGCCAGTCACCATTATAAGTAGCAGAAGCGCGAGGTATGGCATAAGCAGAATCGGATCTTTTCATAGCATAATTGCCACTGCTGTTGTTATTGGGTATCATATCTTTGTAACTGGGAGATATGACTGCCGGTTTGTAAGTCGGCGGGGTTGCTTCGGCAGTAACCGGAGCATATTTTATGGAAGGAATATAGACCCGAGAAGGCGAACTGTTGGAGGCGGATATGTGTCCGACACTGGCACCGGCCGAAGCAGCAGTGGTTGTAGTAGTTGCTTCGCTGGTTACTTGAGGTTGAGCCGCCCAAGGATTGGCCGGAAGTTGTGCCAAAGCCGGAGTTAGAAACATCAAGCTTATGACACCTGTTAGGGTATAGATTGTTTTTCGCATAACCAGACATCCTTTCAAAAAGGTTTGCCATATATATTATAATAACACAAAATTTGAGATAATAATATTACAAATTTATTATAATTTACTTAATTTTGTTTTTGAGACGCAAAACTTCCTGTTCAATGGCGTTAAGGCGGCATTCTATCGGGTCGCTGTCATTGGCGCAAGAGCCATAGGCCATAAATGATTTGTGATTAGATATGGTTTTATTGACAATATGAGCCGGCACTCCGACAATGGTTTGATTATCGCTGACATCATGCAAAACAACAGCATTGGCTCCTATTTTAACATTATTGCCGATGATAATCGGTCCCAATATTTTGGCTCCGGCACCGACAATAATGTCATTTTTCAAGGTGGGGTGGCGTTTGGTCATTTGTTTACCGGACTTGTCAAAAACAGTTGTTCCGCCAAGGGTTACTCCATGGTATAGAGTGACATTGTTGCCGATGATAGAAGTTTCACCGATGACGACTCCCATGCCGTGATCAATAAAGAAGCCATGACCGATTTTGGCGGCAGGGTGAATTTCTATTCCGGTTAAGAATCTGATAAACTGTGAAATTATGCGAGCCAAAGTGCGCCATTTTTTTTGCCAGAGCCAATGACAGAATCGATAACCGATAATGGCGTGAAGTCCGCTGGAAAATAAAAAAGCCTGAGTTATGCTAGGTGTAGCAGGGTCGCGCGCCACAACAGCCTGGGCATCTGATAAAATTATCTTGAAATTTGATTTCATTTTGTGCTAAATTCCTCAAAGTTGATTTTAAATTTATTTTAAGTAAATATAATACTTAAGACAATAATATTTTAGGTGATTTGTTAATGACAGAGGTTTTATTTAACGGACATGCCGGCAGACTGGAAGGCCGCTATCATCAAAGCGAGAACCCTAATGCGCCGGTTGCATTAATTTTGCATCCCCATCCGCAATATGGCGGAACGATGAATAATAAAGTGGTTTACACTTTATTTAGCGTGTTTCAGAGCTTGGGATTCTCAGTTTTGCGGTTTAATTTTCGCAGTGTCGGGCGTTCGCAAGGCAATTTTGAGGATGGGTTGGGTGAATTGTCTGATGCGACAGTGGCACTTGATTGGCTTCAGGCAATGAATCCTGACGCCAGACAATGCTGGATTGCAGGTTATTCGTTTGGGGCATGGATAGGATTGCAATTATTGATGCGTCGTCCGGATATTAATAATTTTATTGCGGTATCGCCTCCGGCAAATGAAAAAGATTTTTCATTTTTGGCACCGTGTCCGACTTCAGGATTGATTACTCAGGGTAGTATTGATGAAATTGTGAATCCGGCAAGTGTAACATCATTGGTGAAAAAACTGAGTACACAACGCAATGTTGAAGTTGATTATGCGCTGATTGAAGGGGCCGATCATATGTATAATAATCACTTGGTTGATTTGTACAAGGTTGCCGGTCATTATATTATTGATGCGGTTAAAAAAGGCGGTCCGGCACGCAAAAGGCGCGGTCGCCGCAGAAAATCCGAAATTGAGAATGAAAATGAAACTTTGTTGCTGGAAAGCGATGAAAATTCTGCAGAGTTGGATGATGACGAGGCAGATGATTTTGAAGATGAGGAATAATAATTTTTCTTAAATTATAGAAAACAACTTCGCTGAGAAAACGGAGTTGTTTTTTTTATGGTGAATTGGTAAAACCTAATTTTCAGATAAAAAAGTTTGCCAAGGTTGTCCGTTAATCAACAGCTGCAGAGCAACGGGAGGTTGATTCAATTTATAGCGGTATATTATATGAAAATTTTGAGCTGAGGTATTAAGCAGGCGTTCAAGCTGTTCGGCACTGGCTTCCGGTATGTAAAACTTGCAATTTTCGTTGTAACAAAATTCAGTTTGCGGACAAAGGTTATCGGCAAATTGTGTGCAATCGGTGTCATCCCAATTAATGGTGTAACTGATGTAATGTCCGGATAGAAGGTCGCGAGGATCATAACCGCGAATTGCGACTTTAACTTCTTGACCAAAGGAGGCATAAATTGCCCAATAGATTGAAATAAATAATAGTACAGCTATGGGCAAGGTAAGCAGGATAATCAATTTTTTATTCATTTGTTTTTCCTTTAGCAGATGTTAACGGTTGCAGAAAACGATGGTGAATTTGGCGCATGGCAAAAATTGATGCCAGTAAAATGCAGCCGGTGAGGATAAGCCCTATTCCGGTAGTGAATAATCCGTGCAGTTGAGCCAAAAACAGATAAATGATATAGATTTCCAACAAAACAGCATTGCGTTTGATGGCCGAATTGTTGCTATGGCGATAGCCCCACCAAGCGCGGTATAACAGAAAACCAATTACCAGAATTTGGGCAAATATTTTATTATATAAAAATGCCGTATCAGAGAGTGTGATGCTCAATACTCTAAAACTGAATAATACTCCGCAGGCAATGAGGGTCATATACATTGAAAAACACATCCACAAGGCAAAAGCATCAGGCAGAATGGCTTTTTGTTTGACGGCATGATAAATTTTGACGCCGATGTAGCAAAACAAAGCACTGATGAAAGCAGATATAATTGATAAAATGACGGGTGCTTGCCATTTTTCAACGATGATTTCAATTCCTTTGGTTATTTTTTGGAAAAGAGCAGTGTCATATAAATATTCCCAAGGAAGCCCGAAATTCAGCATAAGCCACCAAATAATGTTGAATACATAGGAGCGGCTTAGCAAAACATAAGGTAATCCGATAAAACACCAAAGCATAACAGTCATTTGTGCAAAATCGAGCTGATATTTTTGGCGGATAAGTCCTAAAATTGCACCAACCAAGATAAAGGATAAAACAGCAAAAAGTTCACGCAATCCGTTGTGAGATTGTATGACGCTTTTATATAAACCGAATGATGCGGCAATAAGAGCAATATAGCTGAGACCGTAGAATATTTCAAACCAGCTTTCCAAATGGGCGCCGATAATCATTAAAATACCGATACCGATTAATACTCCGGCGATGCGAAAAAGATTTTTCCATAGCACATCTTGGGATTTTTTTGCCTCGTTTTCTATCATCTTTTGGGCAACTTCGGCAGAAATAATTCCTTCTTGCTGCATTTTTTGAATTTTTTTGGTAAAAGACATAATCCTCTCCTCAATATGGTTTGAGGAGAATGATACTAAAAATAAATTAAAAAAAAGCTAAATCAGTGCTTTTGTACTTCTTTCATTACTTCTTTGAGAATAAAAATGCGAATGGCACTGGATAAGTTAGAGGTGCGCTTGGTCTTGTCTATTTCGGTGATTATATCATTAATGCTTTGGTGGCGAATGTAGGCAAGACGTTTCAATTCAAAGAAAAACTCCTCTTCCAAGCAAATACTGGTAGAGTGACGACCGGCTATAACGACAGAAATTTTTTTCATTATTTTTTCCTAAAGGCATCAATGGAGATAATATCGGCCGATCCGCCGCTGACTTTTTGTTCAACCGGCTCGGATTTGGAAGTTGCATTGATGGGCTCGGAAAAGCTTAAAGCAAAACGCGCATAAGGGTCAGCAAAATAAGTTATGGCTTCAAAAGGAATGCGCAAGCTGTGCGGAATGTTGTTAAAACTTAAATCAACTTCAAAATAATTTTCGCTAATCATAAGATTGGCAAACTGATGCTGCAAAACGATGGTCATGTTTTCAGGATATTGATTGAGTAAAGCGGTATCCATGCGCACGCCGGGGTGGGTGGTGTTGAAGGTGATATAAAAATGGTTGGTTTCGGACAAACCGTTTTCAGAAGCATATTTTAGGGCTTCGACCACTACATATTTGAGCGCTTTTTCCATCAAAATATCATAATTAATCTCATTTTCAGCCATGTTTTACTCCTTATAAGAGAGGCTTTTCTGTTGTTGGGAAAGCCTCATAACCCCACTTAAAGAACTCCAGTCTCTAAGAATTGATAGTGTTGCTTGCTACCAATTAAGCAGCCAAAGCAACAGGAGCTACGTTATTATCGTTAGCATTCATTTTATTTTGAACCGATAACGGTGGTATCTCACCGAACACAGCTTACCTGTCTTTACTGATACCTGTCAAACCTGTATCGCCCCCTTCTGTGATAAAATGCGCTATACAAGCGGATTTTGGTGTCGATTAAAAATTTTCTTGTTTACGTACACTCAAGTACGCGCGCTGCGAAAATTGTTTAATCTCCTAAAACTCCACTTATCTATCGCATTTTATTCTCTCGCGCTATACAAGCGGATTTTGAAATCTTAATGGTGGAGGCGCCGGGTACTGCCCCCGGGTCCAAATATCCTATTTCACAGAGCCTCTAGTGTTATAGCTTTGAGTTGCCCCAAAACATTAAGTAATATAATACCTTTTATGAAAAAAGCAAGTAAGTTTTTGCAATTTATGCGGTTGTTCTGCACATAATCAAAAGTCATAAGATTTTTTTGGGCATCACTTGACAATGCATTTTTTGATAACTAACTAAGGGGTTAGTGATAAAACTTATGGAGTATAAAAAATGAAAATCAGACCGTTACATGACCGCGTTTTGGTCAAAAGATTAGAAGAAAACACTCGCACTGCCGGTGGAATTATTATTCCCGATACAGCCAAAGAAAAACCTTCTGAAGGTGTTGTTGAAGCTGTTGGTGACGGATTCAGAACCGAAGATGGCAAAATTATTCCGATGAATGTAAAAGTCGGTGATAAAATTTTGTTCGGCAAATGGTCAGGCACTGAAGTAAAACTTAACGGAGAAGTGCGTTTGATTATGAAGGAAGCCGATATTTTGGGCGTAATGGAAGAATAATTGAGTAAAAAGGATAAGAAAAAATGACAGCAAAAAACATTGAATTTGGAACTTCTGCTCGCGAGAAAATGCTCAAGGGTGTTGAAAAATTGGCCAAGACTGTAAAAGTAACTTTAGGACCTAAAGGTCGTAATGTTATTTTGGATAAGTCTTATGGGGCTCCCAAAATTACCAAAGACGGTGTTTCGGTAGCCAAAGAAATTGAATTGGAAGACAAATTTGAAAATATGGGCGCTCAATTGGTTAAAGAAGTCGCTCAAAAGACTGCTGATAAGGCCGGCGACGGCACCACAACCGCCACAGTTTTGGCCGAAGCCATTATCAAAGAAGGTTGCCGTGCAGTTGCCGCCGGTATGAATCCGATGGACTTGAAACGCGGTATTGATTTGGCGGTTGAAGCCGTAGTTAAAGATGTGAAATCGCGTTCGGTTGCCATCAAAGGTTCGGATGAAGTTGCTCAGGTTGGTACAATTTCGGCCAATGGTGATACTTCTATCGGTGAATATTTGGCTAAAGCTATGGAAAAGGTTGGTAATGAAGGTGTTATCACCGTTGAAGATGCCAAAGGTTTGGATACCGAGTTGGATGTAGTTGAAGGTATGCAGTTTGATCGTGGTTACCTTTCACCCTATTTTGTAACCAATCCCGATAAGATGATTTGTGAATATGACACACCTTATATTTTGCTTTATGACAAGAAAATTTCTAACTTGCAGTCGTTGATTCCGGTTTTGGAAGCAATTATGCAGTCGGGCAAGGCTTTGATTATTGTTGCTGAAGATATTGAAGGCGAGGCTTTGGCAACTTTGGTAGTAAACCGTTTGCGCGGCGGTTTGAAAATTTGTGCCGTTAAAGCTCCGGGTTTTGGCGACAGAAGAAAAGCTATTTTGGAAGATATTGCCATTTTGACCGGTGGTCAGGTAATTTCTGAAGATTTGGGCATGAAGTTGGAAAATGTTACTTTGGATATGTTGGGTGTGGCTAAACGCGTTGAAATCAGCAAAGACGACACCACCATTATTGATGGTCAGGGTGAAAAAGATTTGATTGCCGCGCGCGTTAACCAAATCAAAAAACAAATTGAAGAAACAACTTCCGATTATGATAGAGAAAAATTGCAAGAGCGTTTGGGTAAACTCTCCGGCGGTGTTGCAGTAATCAAAGTTGGCGGTGCTTCTGAGGTTGAGGTCAAAGAAAAGAAAGACCGCATTGATGATGCTTTGCACGCAACCAGAGCAGCAGTTAAAGAAGGTGTGGTTGCCGGCGGCGGCTGTGCTTTGCTTTATGCCACTAAGGCTCTTGATAAGGTCAAAACTGATAACCAAGACCAAAAAGTCGGTGTTGACATTATTCGTCGTGCTTTGCAGGCTCCTATTCGCCAGATTGCCGAAAATGCCGGTGTTGATGGTGCTTTGGTGGTCGGCAAATTGCTCGAGAGCAATGACACCAATCATGGTTACAATGCCCAAAAAGGCGAGTATGTTGATATGATTAAGGCTGGTATTATCGACCCGACCAAGGTTGTGCGCACAGCTTTGCAAGATGCCGCTTCCGTTGCCGGTTTGGTAATCACTACCGAGGCTATGGTTGCCGAAATTCCGCAAAAAGAATGCGGTTGCGGCGGTCATGGTGCAGCCGGACCTGCCGGAATGGGCTTCTGATTATCAGCTTGTTAAAAAAACAAAAACCCGACTTTTGATAAGTCGGGTTTTTGTTTAATGTTACGGCATATTCAGGCTATTCAAATAGACTACAGCCTTTCCTACATTTCTAAGTGCCTGCAATCCTTGAAGCATAAGGATTGTTCTGGCTCTGGAACAAAGGTCATACCTTTCGACATAGCGCAACAGCGAAGGTGAGTTGAGCGGGAGCTTTTTGAGCATTTCCAACTCTTGATGTTCATGCAATTTGTGATGCAAGAAGTAAGTATCACAAAACTTTTCGCGCTGCTTTTCCGGCAGGCTAAGCATTGTAGAAATGCCAATATCACCCAATTTGCGTTGAGAAACATACGCTTTAAAGTTCTCAAGGTTGTCAAATAACAATCTGATAGCTTCTTCGCAAAATTCATGATTAGCACTGTATGCTCTTACCACATCGCTGATGTTGTAAATTTGTAAGAGTTTGACTTGAGAGCTTTTTCCCAGTTTGTGAATCACCCAAGGTCTGCGATCAAAATCACAAACGCAGATGTAATTCAAAACATACTGCCTGAGAGCAACCTCCCAATTTTGCAGGGCTAAAATTTGCTCCTCAAATTTTTCATCAAACCCTTTCCAATCGCGTTTGAGCGCCAGATGTTCAAGGGTGTTTTTGATATCTTCCTCTTTTAGAAGAAAACCAAAAAACCATATCACGTCTTCTTGGGTCAAATTACCGCTAACGGCATTTTCCATAAAGGACTCATTTGTCCTAATGCTGACTTTTGACATAAACTTAATATTAAAAATTAAACAAAGATTTTAATTGAATTTTCAGCCTATGCGTCTAAGTAACCGCCAAAGCAATCCGCTTTGCACTCGGTTACAAAAACCAAAACGCCAAGCATAATCCGCAACCAAATCAGCCAGTGATTTTTCTTTGACAAAGGCAACTTCGGCATCTTCGCAAAGGCGATGATGAGAGATATAGGCCTTGAGCTTAATCAACCTGACAGTGTGCTCGCAGATCATGTTAATCTGCAAAGAAGCATCAACTTCCTGATGAGCAGCCAATATTTCAAAAAATGAAAAATGCTCAGCAGCATAAATCAGTTTTTGTGTCTCTATGTCTTCAATTTTTCTTTTTTCGAGGTAAGTCGTAAAGATTTTAAGACAGAGGTCAAGCTGTTCATGTTGCAAAAGCCAACGGAAGTCATCACGGCTCAGATGTTTTGCGTTATTAACCGCCTCATCGTCGTTGAGGTAGTGTGTAACATAGCTCAACATCAATTCAGGGTTGTTAAGCTCACAAATGGTTTTAGAAAAATCAGTGTTAAAACCACTCCAGCCCCAATCAACGGAAGTTCGCTCAGCTAAATCTTGAAAAATCTTGTCAAATTCAGTGAGTTGGTGCTCGGTAAGAAAGACTGCAATTGCTTCAGTTGTCAACTGGTTACACATAGCCAGTTCTTCGATTTTTTTTGTATCCATAATTGTAACGAATTGATAATAAATTTTGTGGTTAAAATATCATTTATTTGTGTTTTGTCAAGCATGGCGATAATCCCGTTTTTTTGACTTACAAGTGGTGGAGGTGGTTTGGCTTGTTAACTTTTAAAATGATAAATCGATTTTAAGCCCGATTTTTTGCCCACAGAAAAGAAAGGTTGGGTATAATTGGCAAAAAAAGATGGCGAGACAATGCAAAAAAGGCTATATTTTTGCCAGTTTAATCAAGTAAAATAAAGGGAAAATAAAGTGGAAGAAGAAAACAATAATTTGGTAGAAAGCACGCAAGATATTTCACCGATTGAAATATCCTATGAGATGAAGCGCTCGTATCTTGATTATGCGATGAGCGTTATTGTTTCTCGTGCTTTGCCTGATGTGCGTGATGGTCTAAAGCCGGTACATCGCCGCATTATTTATTCAATGTTTGAGAACGGCTATGACTACAATCGCCCGTTTAGAAAATCCGCCCGCATCGTCGGTGATGTTTTGGGTAAATATCACCCGCACGGTGATAGTTCGGTTTATGGAGCGATGGTGCGCTTGGCGCAACCTTTTGCCATGCGTGTGCCTCTTGTGGACGGACAAGGAAACTTCGGTTCGATGGATGGTGATAGTGCCGCCGCAATGCGTTATACCGAGGCACGTTTAGCCAAAGTTGCGCATACCATGATTGAGGATATTGAAAAAGATACCGTCGATTTTATGCCCAACTATGATGAGAGCTTGCAAGAGCCGACCGTTCTGCCGGCAAGATTTCCCAACCTGTTGGTTAACGGTACTAACGGTATTGCCGTCGGTATGGCGACCAATATGCCGCCGCACAATTTGTCGGAAGTTTGTGATGCTTGCTGTGCTTATATTGATAATCCCGATATTACGATTGAGGATTTAATCAAAATTATTCCGGGACCGGATTTTCCGACCGGAGGTTTGATTTTGGGACATTCCGGCGCGCGCTCGGCCTATTTGACCGGAAGAGGATCAGTGATGATGCGTGCTAAATGCACCATTGAAGAGTTGCACAAGGACAAGGAAGCGATTATTGTGCACGAGATTCCCTATCAGGTTAACAAAGCCGAGATGATTCAACGCATTGCCGAGTTATCTAAAGAGAAGAAGATTGAAGGTATTTCAGAAATCAGAGATGAGTCTGACCGCCAAGGTGTGCGTGTGGTAATCGAGATTAAGCGCGATTTTCAGGCTGATGTTATCTTGAATCAACTTTATAAATTTACGCCGCTGCAAACCAGTTTCGGTATGAATATGCTGGCGATTTATAATGGTCGTCCGATGCTCTTGAACCTGAAAGACATCATTAAGGCCTTTATTGAGTTTAGAGAAGAGATTATTCGCCGTCGCACCATTTTTGAATTGAATAAAGCGCGCGATAGAGCTCATACTTTGGTAGGTTTGGCGATTGCGGTAGAAAATATTGATCCGGTTATTGAGCTTATTCGCACCGCTCCCACACCGCAAGATGCTAAAGATGCCTTGTTGGCAAAGGCTTGGCCGGCCGGTGAGGTTGAAACTCTGGTGAAATTGATTGATGAGCCGGATAGAAAAGTTGAAAACGGTACCTATCGTTTATCCGAAGCCCAAGCCAAAGCCATTTTGGACTTGCGTTTGCAACGTTTGACCGGATTGGAACGCGACAAGATTCACGAAGAATTGCGTGATTTGGGCGAAGCTATCAAAGAATGTTTATCAATTTTGAGCTCACGCGAGAAACTTTACGGTATTATGCGTGATGAGTTGATTGCGGTTAAGGATGAATATGGTAATCCGCGCCGCACCAAGATTGAAGATTTGGAATATGAGAGCTCGGATGTTGAGTCGCTGATTCAACGCGAAGAGATGGTGGTTACCGTTACCGAGGCCGGTTATATCAAACGCGTTCCCTTGAATGCTTATCGCGCCCAAAAACGCGGCGGCAAAGGTAAATCCGGTATGGCAACCAAAGATGAGGATTTTGTTACTCGTTTGTTTGTGGCCAGCACTCATACACCGGTATTGTTCTTCTCATCTAAAGGTTTGGTTTATAAGATGAAAGTCTATAAACTGCCCTTAGGTTCGCCGACTTCAAAAGGCAAGCCGTTTATCAATTTGTTGCCGTTAGATGCCGGTGAGAATATCACTACAATTATGAAATTGCCGGAGAACGAGGCCGAGTGCAAAGATTTGTCGATTATGTTTGCCACGGCTTCGGGTAATGTTCGCCGCAACTCGTTGATGGACTTTGTCAATGTTCAATCCAACGGCAAAATTGCCATGAAGTTGGACGAGGGCGACAAGCTGATTAATGTGAGAATCTGCACTGATAAAGATGATGTTATGTTGGCGGCAAAATCCGGCAAGTGCATAAGATTTCCGGTTACCGAGGTCAGAGTATTTGTCGGACGCAACTCAACCGGTGTAAGAGGCATTAAGCTCAATGACAAAGATGAGGTTGTATCGATGTCAATCTTAGAGCACTGTGATGCAACATCCGAAGAGCGCGAAGCTTATTTGAAGATGAAACGTCAGATGAGCGGCGAGGAGTTGGCTGATGGGGCTGCCTTGTTGCCGGTTGAAAAATTTGAAGAAATGAAAGCCAAAGAGCAGTTTATTCTCTCGGTTACCACAACCGGATATGGTAAACGCTCGTCTTCTTATGAATATCGCGTTACCGGAAGAGGTGGTCAGGGTATTGCCAATATGGAAATGTCGGCTCGCAATAAAGAAATTGCAAGTTCATTCCCGATTGAGGATAATAACCAGATTATGATGGTAACAGACCAAGGTCAACTTATCAGAATGCCGGTTGAAGATATTCGAATCGCCGGACGCAAAACGCAAGGTGTTATCTTGTTCAGGCTGAATGGCGGTGAAAAAGTTGTTTCGGTTACCAAGTTGGAGGCTGATGCGGAGGACGAGGAAGAGCTGGAAGCCCAAGAAGGTTCGGAAGTTTTGGGTGATAATGCGCCAGATATGCCCGAGGATGTTGAGCCCAGTGAGCCGGAAGTGATTGAAAACGACGAAGAATAATCGTTGAATATCAATAAGAAAAGCACTTAACGCTAAGTTGAGTGCTTTTTTTGTTTGACAGAATGTTTTTTGTCTAATATGCTAATAACTCAAATTTTATAATTATTAAACTATTTAAAAAATTAAATTAATATGGAAAGAAAGAAAACAACCACAGAGACCAGCTATCAGCTGCTCTTTAAAGATGCTCGTACAAGCTCAACCGTTTATCATCGTTTCCTCGATGCCCTTGCTGATGCAAGAGAGTACAAGGATATCGCCGGACTGGTGGAGACGACTTGCGTCTTTTACGAAAACGGCACCAGTGCCAAAAAAGGCGAGGCCTATCTGCTGCACGGCGAGCTTGTCAAGACAGATGAGCTGAAAGCCAAAGTAAAAGAACTCGGTGTAGAGTTCAAACTGCTGGGCGGCACTTTGCAGCTGAGCGAGTACGCCATTCTGGCACCATGCGGCTTGGCCGTTGCCTATGGCAAACAAGGTCGACTGTTGCAGGAATTCTACATTCCTGACAGCAGAAAATAGAATGAGTTGTGAAATTAAACAAAGGACCTTCTGATCTAAAAAATGGTTAGAGGGTCCTTTTGCAAAACAAATTAAAAATTTACTATTATGAAAGATCTTGTAACTAAGCGATATACCTATCAATTCAAGAATGATATTGGATATGTTGCCCGCTCTTGCCATAGTGCAAAAGAAGCTTTGAATGTTTTAGGTGAGCGTGATGATGTGAAAGTTGTCGTAAAAACAACTTACGCCTATAAAACCGGTCGCTTTTGCACAGTACTGAAACAGGAAGAAATTCTACTCGAAAAGCTGACCGAATTAGAGCAAACCAGCTACAAACTGATATCCCGAGGCAAGCAGGTAGGGGACGAAGAAATCCTTAGTTTCACCAATGCGTTGCAAAAAGCGCGGGAGAAGGGTGATGTTGAAGGCTTGCTTGAGGTAACAAGCCGGTTTGATCGACAAGGTAAGTTCCATGAAGTAAAGACTACCTATCTGTTGCAAGGAGTGGTTTTTCCGGCATCGGAACTCTTGCAAAGAACTGAAAAACTGAAAAGTACTGCCATTTTTGTGCAGAACTTCAGTTCTCAGCTGGAGAAGAAGAGCACTATGTGCGTGATGACCCCATCAGGTATAGTCGGGTTTGTCGGCAAACGTGTCCGTGTGCTTGATGCCGGTTATGCACTAAACAAGTAAAACAAACCCCCGTTTGACCTTGAGGTTGAACGGGGGTTTTATTTTTGTTTTGCAACGGACTTAGTCGCCTTGTGTTGCGTAGTGGCGAAGAAGGTCGCGCACACTTTCGTACTCTTTAGTACGAGGAATTCCCTCGAGCATGGCGCGAGCCTGCTCACGCATGGATAGCACGTAGACATTGTCAGGTGCTGTATCGATGCGGTGTACGAGCTTTTGTGCTCGTTGAAGAGCTGTAACCGGTGACATCTCAGTGTAACGCGACAGAATTCTGCGCGCTTCATGGAATTCTTCCGGGAGGCCTTTTTCTAGTTCTTCCATCTCTGTCAGGCGATCAGCCTTCTCGAGATAAGTCGATTTTTTGTAGTTTTCGACTGCCTTTTCGATGCAGGAGATTGCTTCCTGTTCATTCTTGAATTTTTTCATCTTTTTAAATTTTTTAATTTAACAATTATATTTTTCACAAGCTATAAGACCATATTTTTGTCTAAAATGCAAGTAAAAAATGCAATAAAAAAATCCGCCAATTTGTGATTTGGCGGATTTTGGTTGGAATTTTAACGAGTTAAGGTTTTATACCTAGTGCGGTGAGGACGGACAGCATCTTCACCAAGGCGGCGAATCTTATCTTTTTCATAATCTTCAAAATTGCCCTCAAACCACTCAACATGTCCGTTGTCTTCATAAGCCAAAATATGGGTGGCTAATCTATCCAAAAACCAACGATCGTGCGAGGTTACCAACACACAACCCGGATAATTCATAATCCCTTCTTCCAATGAGCGCAGAGTATCAACGTCCAAATCATTGGTCGGCTCATCAAGCAGGATAACATTGGCACCTTTTTTGAGCATTTTGGCCAAATGCACGCGGTTGCGCTCGCCGCCGGAGAGTTGTCCGACTTTTTTCTGCTGGTCGGAGCCTTTGAAGTTGAATTGTCCGACATAAGCACGCGAGGGAACTTCCGCTTTGCCCAAAGTAACCATATCAAGTCCGTCGGAAATCTCCTCCCAAACATTTTTGTTGGGATCAAGCTCATCACGGGTTTGGTCAACATAACCCAAATCAACCGTGTCGCCGAGACGAATCGTGCCCGAGTCGGGTTTTTCCTGACCGGTAATCATTCTAAATAAAGTGGTTTTTCCGGCGCCGTTAGGGCCGATAATGCCGACAATTGCTCCCTTAGGGATACGGAAAGACAAATCATCAATCAAAATCTTGTCACCATAGCCTTTGGTGAGGTGTTCGGCTTCAATCACCAAATCGCCGAGGCGTTCAGTCATCGGGATAGTAATATTGGCGGTGGTGATTTTTTCTTTTTGCGCTTGGTTGAGTAATTCATCATAAGCACTGATACGCGCCTTAGACTTGGCTTGACGAGCTTTGGGGTTCTTTTGAATCCATTCCAATTCATTAGCTAAAACGCGCTGACGAGCGGTTTCTTCGCGAGCTTCTTGTTCTAAGCGTTTTTGCTTTTGCTGCAACCATGAGGAATAATTGCCCTCGTAGGGGATTCCCTGTCCGCGGTCAAGCTCCAAAATCCACCCCGTGACATTGTCTAAGAAATAACGGTCGTGGGTAACCATTACAACAGTGCCTTTATAATCTTTGAGGTGATGCTCCAGCCAAGCAACCGATTCAGCGTCCAAGTGGTTGGTCGGTTCGTCAAGAAGCAGCATATCAGGCTGTTGCAACAACAATCGACACAAGGCAACGCGGCGTTTTTCGCCGCCGGAGAGTTTGGTAACATCAGCGTCGGACGGCGGGCAACGCAAAGCGTCCATGGCAATTTCGATAGTGCGTTCCAAATCCCAACCGTTGCAGGCGTCAATTTTTTCTTGCAGTTCGGCTTGCTCCTCAATTAAGGCATTCATTTCATCGTCGGTGAGCTCTTCGGCAAAACGGGCAGAAACTTCTTCGTATTTTTTAAGCAAATCGCGGGTTTCACCTAGGCCGTCCATAATATTTTCCATAACATTTTTGGTAGGGTCTAATTTGGGCTCTTGTTCAAGATAACCGACTTTTACCCCCTCGGCAGCCCAAGCTTCGCCGTTAAAATCTTTATCAACACCGGCCATAATTTTGAGTAAAGTGGATTTACCGGCGCCGTTGACACCCAAAACGCCGATTTTGGCTCCGGGAAGAAAAGAAAGAGTAATTCCCTTAAACAACTCTTTGCCGCCGGGGAAAACTTTGGTTAAGTTTTGCATAACAAAAACATATTGCACTGCTGCCATATCAAACTCCATAAATTAAACTTTGTTCATGGGCTGCAATATAAGGGAAGCAAGCGGGAAAAGCAACAAAAAAAAGAGCAAGGAAATAACCTTGCTCTTGAATTGTTCTGATGAAAAATTACTCAGCTGATTTTTTGGTAGATTTTTTAGCTGTAGTTTTCTTTTCAGCAGTTGCTTTTTTAGCTGTTTCTTTCTTTTCAGCCTTTTTTTCTTCTTTGGCAACTTCAGCAGAGGCAGCTTTTTCAGCTTCGGCAGCGGCAGCTTTTTCAGCAGCTACTCTGGCTAAATCAGCAGCACCTTTGGCATTAACATCACGATCAACCAACTCGATGATAGCCATCTCGGCGCAGTCACCATAACGATAGCCGGCATGCAGAACGCGAGTGTAACCGCCATTGCGGTTTTTGTAGCGTTCGGCTAAAGTTGAGAACAACTTAGCAACAACTTCTTCATCACGCAAGAAAGACAATGCCTGACGGCGATTGTTTAATTGACCTTTTTTGCCCAAGGTAATCATATTGTCAACAAAAGTGCGCAAAACCTTAGCTCTGGGCAAAGTGATTTTGATTTGTTCATGACGCAATACAGCGGCAGTTAAATTGGAGAACAAAGCCTTGCGGGCATTGGTGTCCATGTTCAATTTTTTCTGTTTCATTCCATGTCTCATGGCATTTTCCTTTCATTTGCTACTGGCTTGCAAGGGCAAGCCCGATAAAACTCTTCACAGATACTACCTTCATAAATACCCGTGCATATCCTTGACAGACTCGTAAGAATCATCACAAGTTGAGCGGAATATAGATGATATTTTTTTATAATGCAAGAGTTTTTTATAAAATAAAAGCCATGCAGGGTGACATGGCTTTTAAGACAGTTTTTTATCTTAGGACTATACGAACATAGTGTCTAATAAATCACGGCAATATGAACGCAAGTCAGGATCTTCCATCAAAGACAATTTTAGGTTGGCTTTTTCCAAATCTTTGTTGGTGCCGCAGTCAAAACGCAAACCATCGCACAAAACACCGGTCAGTTTCATGCCGCGTTCGGCAGCCAAGCCCATGGCGTCAGCCAAGTTAATTTCACCATTGGTGCCTTTTTTAACCTCGGGCAATACATCCATAATGGCATTGGGTAAAATATAGGGACCCATAGAGGCATAATTGGAAGGAACATCTTCCAATTTAGGTTTCTCAATTTTGCCTTTGGCATGGACGATTTTGCCTTCACGAACGGCACCGGAAAGAACTCCATAACGAACAAGTTGTTCTTTAGGAAATTCCATAATGTTTTCAACCATGCCGCCTTCTTTTTCATAAACATCTAAAAGTTGAGCCAAAACGCCTTTGCCGTGCAGATTGATGTAAACATCATCAACCCACATAACTACGAAGTCGCGGTCGCCGACGATGTCTTTGGCCATTAAAATGGCATGACCATTACCAAGAGGTTGAGATTGCTCAGCAAATGAAAATTTCATTCCTTCGGGAATAATATCCTGCAATGATTTTAAGAGGTCTAATTTGTTTTTTTCGCGCAAGTGATTTTCAAGCCAAGGATATGGTTTGTAATAATTCTCAAATAAATGTTTGCAAGATTGATCCGAATATACAAATACAATTTCTTTAATACCGATTTCTTTACAAGCATCAACTGCATATTGGATAATAGGTTTGCTGTGTAAGGTTAAGAAACCTTTGTGCAATACTTTGGTTGCCGGAAGATTGCGTGTCGATAATCCTGCTACGGGAAGGATGCACACCTCAGGTTTTTTCATTTGCTGTTCCTTTCATAAAAAACATAACATTATTATATATGTTAAGATATAACGGTTGAATTAATTTGCAATACGATTACTTCCTTTTTTCACAACGCCTACCTTGGGTTGGATTTCCGGTTCGGTGTCAATTTTCTGTTTTGTGAAATCAAGTACACGAACTTTTTCTTGATTGATATCTTCGTTGGCATTTTTAATTTCTTCCAAATCACGAGATACTTTCATGGTTTGGCCGGTTTTTTTGACACTTATGCTACCGGTATTTTCTTTAATCAGGCGCGAATTTTCTTCTTTTTCGATTTGTTCGCGATATATGTTTATAACCTCGTCGATTTTTTGAGTTTCCATTTTATCAAAAGCATCAATTGCAGTCTTTAAGTTGTTGCGCCCTTCTTGCATTTTGGTTAAGATGTCATTGAGGTCAGTATTGACCTTCTCATAATCGGTTGCAGGTATGGAAGGAATATTGCTTTTTATGGCAGCAGCATCGTTATTTAGCTTCTCCAAAAAGGCAATTTTAGTAGAAATTTCATCTTTGCGATGTTGAAATTCCTGGTCTTCGCTAAGGGAATAGCTGGTTTTTATATCTGCTAAACGTTCTTTATATTTTTCCAATGAGCTGTTGTAACTGAAGACTAATTGCTTTAATAAATTATATTCTTCAGTGATTTGATTAGCGTAAGACTCCAGTTGAATTTTAACATCATCGGCATATATCTCATTAACTTTGGCGGACATATTTTGAATGGATTGCTTGTAAAATTTATTTGTTTCATCAGCTTTTATAATGTCGGCATCTTGGAGATTTTCAATATCAAAAGCGGACATCTTTTCGGCTAAGGAAGCGAGGACGCCGGCTAATTCTTGTTTAAGGGCAGAATATCTGACGGTAGATTTTTCACTGAATGCAGTTTGAATTTTGGCATCAATCTCTTTTTCTAAGACATTGCGTGCATCAGCGATTAATTCATCTGATAGTTTTTTTTGCTCATTCCAAGCATCAACCCGTTTGTTTTTTTCAGCTTCGACAACCTTAACAGCCTCGGCTTCTTTCATTTCAACTTTGGATTTGTAGAATTTTACCAGTGAATCTACATTAACATCGACTGTCGGATCAGCAATACTGTCTTTTAGTATGAATGAAAATTCCGGTAAATATTGCGGTTCAACAAATTTAGCATTAAAAATTGTATTCATTGTCCAATCGGCTAAATTGCCGTCGCCATAAATTTTTATTTTTAAATTATCGCCGGAAAGAGAGGTATCAGCCAAACTGAATTTGCCGTCGTTTATATTTATATGACCGATAAATTCCTGGAATTTTGAGTTGCCGCTTTTAAGAGCATCGCGCACTTTTTCAGACAAACCGTCATTGCTTTCTCTTTTTAGCAGATCGCTGTAAATGGCAGTAGTGTCTATGCCTAAGACTACGGGAGAGGTCGCGTGTAATTCGGCAGAGCCTTTCAAATTACTCCAAAACTTGGACAAGCTTTCGGCAGATGATGACAAATTCCATGAGCTGGAGAATGTTCCGTCGCGAAGCCCATAAATTTTTCCGGCAAAATCAAAATTATTAAGCGAGGCATCTTTAATCGAACCGTTCCAGTTAAGTGTCGGATTGTTATCCATATTTATGACTATTTCACTTTTAAACGGAGTATTATTATAAGTTCCGGTAAAGTCTTTTATAGATAAAGTACTGTTGAGTTTTTCTAAATTGAGTTTGGTTTCTTTTATGAGCCAATTTTGCAGTATCAACTCATCAATATCAATATCAGCTTTAAGATTTCCCGATATATATGGCGAATAATCAAAAATTATCTCTGAAGTATTGGGGCGAGACAAAAAGGCAGATGCGCCGCCGGATGGATTTACTTTGGCAATGGAAGAAGATTTGCTCTTTTGCAAAAATTTGCCAATATCTAAATGGTTGCTTTTAATTTGGGCGGTGTAATATGATTGTCCGTTGTTTTTTTCGTAGGACAAGTTGCCTTGTGCATTGATTTGCCCGATGTTAAGATCAATATCTTTGATGTCAAAAGCATCAGAATTGCCGTTGATGTTGGCAGAAAATTGCAACAAGCCTAAGTTTTCGCCGTTTGGCTCATAAGGAGATTGTATATTGGAGAGAAAATTGTTAAAGCTGGGGTGCTTTAAGGTAATTTTACCGTCCAAATTCGTAGCACTTTCAGTATGGGCAATTTTACCGGCATATTCAACCTGTAAATTGCCGATAGAAATATTGGTGTTGATGCCGGATTCATTTAAGGACCCGTTAATGTTTCCGACCGCGGTCAAGTGATTGAAACGTTTGTAATCAAGATTGGGAACTTTGAGCTCCAGTTTGTTGATGAGAGAGGTTATATCATTGCAGTTAATATTGTAATTGAAATTTTCTAGTTGAGGAGTGGAGCCAAACCCTGATAATTTGCCTTGAAGTGTTATTTTAGTATTGGCAATTTTATCAATGCTCAGATTTTCAATTTCAGCTGCTTTGTTGAGGATGTTACCCTTAAGAGCAACTTTTTCAAACGGCATACTTTCGTAGATGATAAGGTCTGCTTTGCTATCAATAACCAAGTCTATGTCATTGAGAAATTGAGTTTGGTTAAAGCGATATAAAATGCGTTCAAGCCAGCTTTTTTTCTTTATTTCATCAGGAAGAGGGGTGATATAGTTATCAAAGTTGATGGTGTCGGCTTGGGCGATAACTATCATATCTTTTCGTTCGCCGAGAATTAATCCGGCTTCACCACTGATTGTGCTTTTATCAAGTGTCAGTTTGAAAGGAGCTACTTGAATGCGATCTAAGTTGCCGGAAAATTTGGCATCTAATACCAGATTTTTGTAAACAGAAGGAGTTATTTGCTGAGGGTCAATTTTCAACCATTTAAACAGTTGCATCAGGTTGTCGGTGCGGACATTAGTAGAGCCTTTATAGTGCAACACATTCTCAAGCGGGAAAATCTCACCGGCCAAAGTAAAACTGGTGTTGCCAGGAAGCAAAGCTTCAGCACTTTTAATATTCAACAACTTTTCATTGTATTCAAAATTTATGGCTGCATTGCGGAGTTGTTGACCTTGGTAATGTAAACGCAAAGCTTTAATCTCGCCATTGACATTGTATTTGGGCATTTCTTTGAATTCTTGGAGTTTTTCCATAGAATCTGCGATGAGGTTAGTGAAATTATCCAAATTGAAGTCAGCAAAATTGAATGAAGTGGTTATTATGGCGTTTTCTCCCGTTAAAGGTATTTGCAAATTGCCGCTGCCGGAAGTGTTTTCACCATATTTGACGACAATGTTGGAAAGAGCAATATTTTGAGAATTGATTGATAAATCAAAGCCTAAGGCTGATTTTTGATTATATTCTTCAGGAATTTGAAATGATTTAAAATTAGCTTTGGCAAATTTGCTGATGTTATCAGATTCAATAATTATATTTCCATTAATGACTTTATCATTGTTTTGAAAACTACCGTCAAATCTGACATAGCTGTTAGATGATGGATGGGTTATGGCTAAGCTTGCCGGAGTTGCAGATGTTTCGGACAGGCGGCCGATAGTCATGGCAAAACCTTCCGGTGAAGAACCATTTATATAATTTCCTTCCATGTGAAAAGGACCTAACATACTTTCGGCAGATATTTCACCGTTAAGATTGTCGAGGTGAAAAGCAATATTATTTGCGGCAGATTCAAAATTCAGCTCAGCTTCTTTGACCAAAGCACTGTTTAAGCTTAAACGAGTTTCTTCCAATTGTTGTCTTTGGTCAGCACTTAAGTCATCTTGCCAGTTAAAACCTTTGTCCCAGTCAATATTAAAGGTTACACCGCTTATTTCCATTTTGGTTATGTCAAATTCGCCGCTAATCAGCGGTTTCAGAGCCAGTTCAACATCAAGATTGCGAATTTCGGCCAATGCGGTATCGAGAGAACTTTCATTATTGAAAATTTTTACATTGTTAGCATGAAGATGCGGAGAAGGCAAAAAACGAAAGTCCAATGGTCCGTCGAAGCGCAATACTTTACCGGTTGAACTGTGAAATTGTTCAACTATTTTGTCTTTGTGCTGGCTAGCCCAGTCAGAATTCATAAAATAAACAGCCGCACCGCCAAGTGCCAACAAAATTATAAAAAAGATGCCAAAAAAGATTTTTTTCACAGTCATTCCTTTCCGCTTATAGCTATATGTTTTGCATTATCCACAAATAAATTTTGCCATATCGTAAATAAAATCATACTATACTATAATGCAATAATATTAAAAAAACACTTAAATTTTGAGGTGATAAAAATGGAAGATGTTTCAGATTTGATAAAAATAGCAATTAATGCGGCGAGCAATGCGTATGCCCCGTATTCAAAATTTAAGGTGGGGTGTGCCCTCAGAGCATCATCAGGCAAGGTTTATGCTGGGTGTAATGTCGAGAATGTGTCTTATCCGGTGGGAACTTGTGCCGAGGCCGGAGCAATAGCTGCTATGGTATGTGGCGGAGACAGCAAAATCAAAGATATTTTGATATATGCCGATAGTGATAAGCTTATTTCGCCATGCGGAGCTTGCCGACAACGAATCGTTGAGTTTTCTGATAAAGAGACGAAAGTTTATTTGTCTGATAGAAACGGAATCCAAAAAACAATGAAGGCGGAAGAGTTGTTGCCTTTTTGTTTTAAAGAGTTTTAATTGGCAGAAAAGCTTAAGATAATATACGAAAGGATATAAATATGGATAATGTTACAGCGGCTAAATTGTTGTTGAGTTGTCTGGATTTAACCTCATTACATGATAATGATACTGTAAAAAGCATTAAAGATTTTAGTGAGTTGGCATATACACCTTATGGAAGTGTTGCGGCATTATGTGTATATCCCCGATTTATAACAGCGGTAAAAGAGCAACACAAAGATCTTAAGGTGGCAACGGTGATTAATTTTCCGGCAGGTGAAAATGATACGGAAATACTGGATCATGAGATACCAACAGCAATATCTTTGGGTGCTGATGAATTAGATGTAGTTTTACCTTATAAATCATTGATGAATGGAGATGAGGAAGCGGTAGCACAATATTTGAGTAAAGCGCGTAAGCTTTGCGGAAAACAGGTCATGAAAGTAATTATTGAGAGCGGTGAACTTGATTCTATCAACATGATTAAGCGGGCAACTTCGTTGTGTATTGAAGCAGAAGCAGATTTTGTGAAGACTTCTACCGGAAAGACCAAAAAATCGGCAACACCGGAAGCGGCTAATGCCATTATGGAAACGATTAAAGCCAGCGGTAAAAAAGTCGGTTTTAAGGCTTCAGGAGGAATTAAAACTTTTATTGATGCCAAAAATTATTTGGTATTGGCAAGCAGTATTAACGGCATTGATTGGGTCAAAAGCGAAAATTTTCGCATAGGCGCCAGTTCACTGCTTAAAGATTTGTTGATTACAATTGAGCGAGGGTATTAATATGTTAGTATCAGAAATTATTCGTAAAAAACGCGATATGCAGGTGTTGAGCAATGAAGATATTGCTGAATTTGTTTCTGGCGTGAAGAATGGCACAGTTGGGGATGCCCAAATTGCCGCAATGACAATGGCAATTTTCCTGAATGGCATGAACAAGGAAGAAACTGTCGCACTTACTTTGGCAATGCGTGATTCCGGTGATGTGATGAAATGGAATGATATAGATGGTCCGATAGTTGATAAACATTCATCAGGCGGCGTCGGAGATAAAGTAAGTTTAATGCTGGCACCGATGGTTGCTGCTTGTGGCGGTTTTGTTCCGATGATATCAGGCAGAGGATTGGGGCACACCGGCGGTACATTGGATAAGTTTGATTCTATTCCTGGCTATCAAACTGCACCTTCTAATGATTTGTTTCGTAAAGCGGTAAAAGAAATCGGTTGCTCGATAATCGGTCAGACCGGTAATTTGGCTCCGGCCGACAAGCGTATATATGCAGTGAGAGATGTATGTGCTACTGTCGAATCGATAGATTTGATTACCGCTTCCATATTGTCCAAAAAACTGGCCGCGGGGTTGGATTGTTTGGTGATGGATTTGAAGTGCGGAAACGGAGCATTTATGGCTTCATTGGAAAGAGCTGAGAATCTAGCACAGTCAATAGTGAGAGTGGCAGATGCTGCCGGTACTAAAACAAAAGCAGTCTTAACTGATATGAATCAGGTATTGGGGCATAATGTCGGTAATGCATTAGAGGTTGCGGAGGCAGTCGATTATCTTAAGGGAATTAATGTTGATGTGCGTTTGCATAAAATTACTATGGAACTGTGCGCTGAGTTGTTGCTATCATCTCATTTGGCGCCTTCTTTGGAAGATGCCAAAGCAAAATTACAGCAAGTTTTAGACAATGGTCAGGCTTTGGAAAAATTTGCTCAAATGGTTGCTATGATGGGCGGACCGAAAGATTTTTGTGATGATGTATGGAAATATTTGCCCAAAGCTGAAATTGTTCGTCCGGTGTATGCAAAAGAACAGGGTTATGTTGCAGCAATGGATACTCGAGGAATCGGGCTGAGCGTTATAGAATTGCATGGCGGCAGAACTTCGCCGGAGCAAAAAATTGACTATGCCAGCGGGTATAGCGATTTTTGCCAAATCGGTGAATTTGTTGATAAGAGTCGTCCGTTGGCGGTGGTTCACGCCCAAAATGAAAGTGAATATAAGTTGGCAGCAAAGAGATTGAATGATTTGATAACTATTGCAGATAAAATGCCGGTTTTATCGAATTGCATAATTAAAAAAGTATGCTGAATAATAAAAAAACGGGGGCTTAAGCTCCCGTTTTTTGAGATTGCGACAATTTATAAACTAATGAAAACTACACGATGTAACTTACTTAAATCATCGTCATTAAAGTTTATTTTTTCATCGGGATTCCAACGAATTCCGCAAAGTTGTCCTTTTTCGTTTTCGCGAACAGAAACAATTTTGACTTCTGATTCGTTGACATAAAATACAGCAATATCACCGGAACCGACCGGATCCTGCGGGTCAACAAAAAGAATTGCACGAGGAGGCAAAACATTGCCTAAACGACGAGAGCATAAATTCAAGGCATAAGCATCGCGTTTGTTTTGCAACTGTGCGGGGCAAGCTACTTTCTTGATTTCTTCATCCAAATCAATCAAAACATTACCATCGCGACCGGCAGTGCCATAAACTGAAATTTGGGCATTGTCCTGCATAACCTCATACGAAGATATGGCTGAACGAGCCGTGGAAAACAGCTTGTATTTAGCATCATTGCGCATGATTATTTCATCAAGCAAGCCATTGTTGTTGAGGTCATTAATGTGGGATTTCATCTCTTCAACACTCATTTTGAGAGCTTTGGCGATATTTTTCATTTCTTTGTCGGAGACTTCTCTTTGTCCCATTTCAATACGGTGATAAACCGACAAAGTCATGTCGGCACCCTCGGCAACTTCTATCAAAGTCAAGCCTTTTTCGCCGCGAATCTGGCGCAGTCCGGCACCTAAAGTTTTTAATCCGCTCTTTTCATTAATCTTATTGCGACGTTCTTGTTCACGGCGCCAAGCAATAACAACTTCTTGTTGAGAATTTTGCTCATTTACAAAAAGATCTTGCAGAGGGCAATCCAAAAATTCGGCGACTCTGACTAATTGCTCTTGGTCAACACGACGATAACCTTTTTCAATTTTGGAAATCGCCGAAAGGGAAACACCAAGTTGGTCAGCCAACTCTTGCATGGAGCGACCGCGCAATCTGCGATACATTCTAATTTGATTTGGGAAAATAATTTCTTCCATAGTTAACCTGCCTTATTTGTTAAAATTAACTCAGTACGCTAATGTGAATAATAGGTTGTTATTGTTTAAGAATCAAGTGTCTTAGTACAAAAAAAGACAATTTGTGTACAAAATAAAAATCAATTTTTGTGTAAAAATCAAAAAACTGTAACACTTTGTAAGTAATTTGTATGTTATGATAAAATAGAGTGTATAAGTGGGTGAACAGATGATAAAGTCGTTTATGGTTAGTTTTGCACTGATGGGCGTGGTGGCCTTGACTGTATGGGGAGGAGTTTTGGATATTTTTACCTCAAAAGCAGTATTTTATGCGGCATTGGTGCTTTTAGTGATTGTGTTGGCGGCGGCTTTTATTATTTTGGGGAATCCATTGAGCGGACTAAAGGACAATGATAAGAAAAACGACTAAATTTTTATTTGCTCTTTTGATGGGGGTGTTTTTAGCAACATCCTTTAGTTGCGGCTTTGCGCTTGCACAAGAGACCGGCGCAAATGAAACTACCGAAAATACTGAAGATACTTATTCATTGACACCGGAATCGGCACAAAATTTTTTACAAAGAAACCAATTACTTAATACGGAAGCGGAAACTTGGGAGGAATATGATTGTTATCATGATGCATACAGTAATGGCAGTGATGATAAATATTGTATAAAAAGTGACGCTAAATCCGGTGGAGTATATGCCGAAGATGCCAGTGTGTACACATATAGTAACGGGACACAAGGTTGTCCGGTTGTGGCGGTTGAGTGGTTTAAGAATCAGGATTGCAAATTTTGTTCATTGTTGAGCATAGCCTACAAAGCTTCTGATCATGTGGCTTCGATATCTTTTGAAAAATTTGCTCATTCTTTTGCACTGTTAACAATAGTTGTTTTTGTGGTTTGGATAGCGTTTAAAACTTTGGGTTATGTGAGTCTGTTTACGGCGCAAGATGCCGCCAAATATTTGACGGATATTTTGATACAAGGATTTAAGTTTTTATTAGCGTTTTTTGCTTTGTATAATTATAAGGAGTTGTACGATCTGCTTGTTTTGCCGCTTTTGAGTTTCGGATTAAATTTTGCTGATGCCTTTGTGGCAAATGGAATGAGTGTTACTGAGTATGGTTTATTAAAACAAGAGAATGGCAAATATGTTAGAGAATCGGTAGAGTTAATGAGAAATAACGATCTGTTAAGTTTGGATATGTATGTTATGATGGAAAAATTTGCAATGGATGTTAATTCTCAATTTTCATTGCTGCATACGATAGGACATACTTTGCGGTGTTTGAGCGGCAAATATATGTTTCATAGTTTTAGCAGTGTTGAGGAAGGTTCACGATTTGGTTTAGGCTTGGGCTGCTTTTTATATGGTTCGATGTTCGGAGTACTCGGGTTGCTGCTCAGCTTGGCTTTTGTATTTTATTTGTTTGACGCGGTTGTGCAGGTGGGAATATTCGGGGCAATTATGCCTTTTGCGATTGCTTGTTGGCCGTTTAAGATGTTTACCAAATCAGCTAATAATGCGTTTAAGATATTTATGAATAGCGTGTTTACTTTTATGATGGCAGGCGTCGTGGTCAGAGTATGCATACAGTTGCTATCAGGAGCTTTGAGCTCAATGGGATCGGAGAAATATGACGGTACGGTTATGCTGGTGCAGGCAATTGATACGGTGGATACTGCTTCGTTGCAGCAAATTGTAGGACAGTTAAATATTAAGACGTTGGTTTTTGCATTTGCTTGTTTGAGCGGGTTTATGCTGGTTGGTAAAGTAGGTCAATTAACAGATAAATTTGCCAAAGGCGGAATATCGCCGATTGCTCCGGGATTGGCGACGATGGCTGCTTCCGGTGTTAAAGGGGCAGCGAAAAAAATTGCCGGTCCAACTTTGGAAAGAGCGCAGAAAGACTTTAATAAAGTTGTGGGCAAAGGAGTAGGTGCTGTTGGTAAGTTAGGAAAAAAATTTGCAGGAGGAACCGCAAAACTTGCCGGGAAGGGAGCTGATAATGCCGTATATTATTCAGCTAAAGGTGTATCTAAAGGAGCACGTTGGATTTCATCGAAAATACGAGGTAAAAAATAAGGGGTACTATATGAAAAGTTGGGCAAAATTATTACTGAGTATTTTAAGAGTAGCACTTATCGTAGTGCTAGTCGGTTTTGCCGGTGCCTGCACTCAAAGAGGCGATGGAGAAGATTCTGAAAACGCCGTGGTTTGTGATGCCGGAGAAACTTGTACCAGCGATCATTATGATAAAGATTGTTCCGGCTGTAAAATAATTAAAAAGATTCTTGATTCTATTAATAATAATTATGAGCGGCTGCAAAAAATATATAGCGATGGTGCTCCGGTGGTGCTGACGATTGCTTTTGCTATATGGCTGGCATTGCGTTTGTTGAGATTTGTCAGCTCGGTTACTGAAAATAATGCCGGTGAAGTGTGGAATGAGATTTTGCACAAAGCGTTTATTTGTGTGATATGTTTGACCATAGTCGCATCACCGGCTGCGTTGAATGTATTTATTAATACATTTATCATGCCGATATATATGGCTTTTTTGGAATTGGGTGTGAAAATATTGGAGGCATCAAAAGATGGTGCTACTGATGGAATAGGATCGATAAAGGTTACAATAATACCATTTTTTGGTGAAAGTATAAGTGTGACAGGAGCGAAGTTTTCTTGCGCAACACAGGGAAGTTTTAATATTCAATTCACAGAGCATGGTTTTTCAGATTCTTATTACAACACGCTCAGCTGTTTGATTAAATATTTGCGTGACAATCTGAGTTTGGGCGGGGCTATGGGAATGGATGCCATGAAACGCAGTGGCGGTTTCTTAAGTTGGTTGGTAGGGCTGATATTCTACTTGGCTTTTTGGATTGTGAAGGTGTTTTTTGTGTTCTATTTGGTAGATAGTATCTTCCAAATGGGAATTATCGTTTTTCTGTTGCCGATATTTGTGGTGGCTTATGCCTTTGGCCCAACGCGCAAGTGGGCAAATAAGGCTTTTGTTTATATGATTGCGGCTTCGTCATTTTTGATGTGCTTTTCGGTGCTGATAGCCATGGTTATCCGAGGTATGCTAGAACTGATTGCTAACAATTCATATATTTTTAATCCTGAAGGTGATGCTGCAAAAGATGATGTGAGCGTAGGGTTGATGTGTATGATACTGTTGGCGTTTTTGATTACCGGTTCATTGGGAGTTGCGGCTCAAGTATCTAATAGTTTTGTAGGTGGTAAGACTCAATCGAACTTCCAAAAGAGATTAAAATCTGTGGTACAACTGGGCGGTAAGTTGGCATGGAAGGCATTTTCAGGGCTGATCAGCTTCGGTGCGGCGGCATTTCCGAATAATGTAATATCTAGAGTATCTAATCGCATCAAAGGTGCCAGTCACAGGGTGGCACAGATGGCAGGCAGGGAGAAGGAGGAATAACACAATGGTGAAAAATGTTAAAAACATTTTCAAAAATCTAGCCTTAGCCTGCGCAGTTGTAATGGTGATGGTTGCTGATTGCTCGTATGCTCAAACCATGGGTGAGGATACCGGACTTAAGACTATTATTTGCGGCAAAAAAAAATTATGCACCATCGGCAAAGAAGCCGGACAGAGCGAACGTGTTTGTATTGAGATAAAAAAGATAGGAAAAAATGATTGCGATTATGAATGCCAAGGAGCAGGAGAAGAATTGCCTTCAGATTGTAGTAAAAGAGATAAATACACCTGCCAGAAAATCACTCAATCCAAAGAAGATTGTAATCTAAAAAATAACGGCAATGCGGTTAATCCGGCATTTTTAAGTAAAGAATATGAAAATTATAAAGAAGCTTCATATTCAAAAGCTGAGAGAGAAGGATTGCCTAAGTGTAAGGATGTAGAGGGTGGTAGCACAACCTGTATATGTAATGGCGATAGTATACTAAATGGTGAGTTGCAAATTACTCCGGTTGTTTGCAACAAGGGGCAGGTTTGTTTGCATCAGACTAATACTGTAGGTTATGATCATAATGATTACTATTGCATGTATAAAGAGCAATTGGATGTAGAGGGGGCAAGAAAAAAGGATAGTATATGGCATAATACGGAAGTAGTGGCTACAAATGGCGAAGAACTTACAGCTGAAATGAATACGACCGGTTGTCCGTTAGTGTCAAAATATCTGAAAAAATATACCTCAGGTTGTTGGAGCTGTTTAGTAGTAGAAAAACTGACCTCAGCCTTTTTAAGGGTGGCCAGCGCCGGTTTGCCGGTTTGCGAAAAAGCCGGTAAAACCTTGCTGTTTTGGGGATTTATAATATGGTTATGTTTTTGGGCTTTGAAGAATGTTGCCTCATTTACCGAAATTAAGGGTGGTAATGCACTGAACGATCTTTTGAAAATGGGCGCAAAAGTTGTATTAGCATATTTTTGTATTCTGTCAGCTACTGAAGCGATAAGAGAATTTGTAATAACACCGATTATGGGTATAGGCTCGAGTATTGCTCAAGGTTATGTTTATGATGAAAAGATTATGAACAGCAACAAAACCATGCAAGATTATGGTTGGGAAGATTTTAATTGGGATGATGTTTTTGAGCCGATTGATCCGGAGGAAGCGGCAAAATTACAAGAACAAATTGATCAAAACAATGTGAAAGATGCTAATGAAGAGCAGAAAGAAAAGGCAGAAGCCGCAGAAGATACAACCGGCGGTACCGGTGTGGTTGAAGCTCCACATGAAGTTACTTATGATAGTGATGAACAAATTGTGGTTGATTTACAGAACGCTTTTTTGGGAGAGTTAAAAAAACAGTTGGCAGAAATTAGAGCCAGTTGTTCAGGAGGCTTCTATTGCGATAGTGGTGGACAAGGTTCAGCCTGTGTAAAAAACAACCGTGTTGGATCGCAAAGCCGTAATTGTGGCAATTGTCGCAGTAAAAGTTGCAATGATAGCGGGCATAAAGATTATATAGCAAATAATATCATGACTAAAGCAGGTTATGGAGCCAAAGTGGATCACTATTGCCAAGCTTCAATTACAGCGGCGATGAAAAAGTTACATGATAAGGTTGGAGGTAAGGCAACTCAGGTTTTGAATAAAGCGGTGGCCTCATGTACGGCGGGAGCCGGATTGGGTGCTTATGGTGATGTGCAAATTTGTGCTGAAGGGAAAGTTGTGCCGGAAGTCGTTGGTAAGATAAATGTGGCAGATTCAATATATTATCATAATGTGCAGACAGCAAGTCAGGCAAATCAAAAAGTCGGTGGCGGTTCAGGTATGCATGTGGTTACTTATATGGGTAATGGTAAGACTATAAGTTTTAACGGAGATACACCTAATGGTTTGGGAAGTTTGTGCGATGGTTCTTATTATTATAATGTGCAAGCCAAAGTGTTGTGTATAAGCTGTTTGTTGCGTAAAGTGATAAAAGAGAGCGGATCTGGTGATATTAATTTAGCGAAATTGAAACAATTGGCGAAAGAAGGAGGTAATCAGAGCTATACTAACTATGAAGGTGGTGTTTATAGTAATATCGATGGTATTTATACTTATGATGCCAACGCGACGGCAGATTCGTTGATTGTCAGTATTCCGGATATAAAATATACCGGTCCGACCGATATTATGCCAAAGTCGGTAATGAATTCAATGTTGGCAGCGGTAAAAGCCATTACTGATACCACAGCGCAATTACAGGTTTTGGGTAATATGGCAACCTGTTTTTCCAATGTCAAGGAAGGCGGTGCTTGGCATATTGTATTCAGTGTTTACATGACCAACTTATGGATGTGGATTGATGGAGCTATTTTGTGGGTACTGGGTTTTGTGTTGACTTGTGTTATAGCTTATTATTTGGTGGATATTTCGTTTAAGATTGGTTTTGCGGTTATGGCATTGCCGGTAGTGATGGGATTGTGGCCGTTTAAGGTTACGGCAGGTAAGCTGGCAGATGTAATATCAATTATTGCCAAATCGTCAGCATTATTTGCGTTTTTGACAATATCAGCATATTACGCAATTCAGTTGATTGTTGCGGGTATTGGCGGAACTAATGGATTGCAAGGATTCTTTACGGAATTTGACGGTATTATATCGGGTTCGGTCGAAGGTGATGAAAGAGATATTTTAATCCAAAAATGGAAAGATTCTTTCAATATTTTCTCGTCGGGATTTGTTTTGACTTTGTTTGCTTGTTTTTATGCATATAAGTTGATTAGCAAAACAACCGGTGATTTGGTTGAAAAATTCTATCCGGATAATGTTTTCGGAAGCGATTCAAATCCGATGCACAAAGGTATGACAACTCTGGCTTCCGGAGTAAATAAACTTAATCAAAAATATGGCACCGGATTGATAAAAGATATTGCAGGACATCAGGCCGGAAAATTAGTCAGAAATACTTTGAGCGTACCACGCAATTTGGCAATTAAAGGATTTAATGCCGTAAAGGGCAAGATAAAAAATAAGAAAGGAGGGGATGAACAATGACAATAATTAAGAGAGTATTTTTATTTGTTGCGCTGTTTGTTCTCTCGGCGTGTTCAACCGAAAATTGTTATCCGGCAAATAAATTGGCTGAATATGCAAAAGATGGAGATGATTGTTGGTTGTGTCCGGTTTTTAGAATCTTTTTCAATACGGTCAGCCAGATAGCGGCAAAGGCTAATGACGAATTTTGTCGGCCGGCGGCCATCGTTGTAGCGGTCGCTTTTGCCGTGTGGTTGGCAATTTTTGCGCTGAAATATTTAACATCAATGGAAACCAGAGATGTCAAAGATTTGTTGCAAGAAATAGTTGTAAAAGGATTTCAAGTGATACTGGTGGTTTGTATCTTGAATTTCGGAGCAACTAATTTTTATAAGCTGATGATTAATCCTGTTTATGAAACAGCCTTAAAAGGAGGACAAGCAGCTTTTAATGATGATTCAGTTGTGATAACCGGACGGACATCCGTTGATAATATAAAGAACGGTTTGCCTGATTCGATGGGAAATGCCATTGTTAAGATTATGATAACTATGGAGAAAGATGTAAGTCAGATAAGAGCTTTAGGCAGCGGGCTGATTTGTTATGGTTGGAAAGAAGGATTTATCATACCTAAATTTAAGTATATGATACCGGGATTGGTATTTTGGCTTTTAGCAATGGCATCTATGTTTATTATACCATTATTGATGATAGACGTGGTGTTTGAATTGGCAGTGGCGGTTGCTCTATTACCTGCGGCCATAGGCTGTTATCCTTTTAAGCCGACACGAAAATACACACAAAAAGTTTGGGATAGTTTTCTCAATTCGGCATTTTCATTTTTGTTTGTGTCACTGGTAGTTGTGCTTTTGCTGGGTGTTATGAAAACAACTGTAATGGATTTGCCTAAAGACTCATCCAAAGATTTGCCCCCCATTTCATGGGATGACATAATGACTGATACAACAGAAGGAAAAATGGACGAATATGTTTCAAGATTTGGTTGGTGGATGGGCAATATTTTGGATTTGGTTTTCGTGTTTATATTGTCGTGGACGGTGATGAATATGGGTAAAGAATTTGCTGATGAATTTGCATCATCTATCAGTAATACCAATCTCGGTGGCAGCATAGGAAAAACCGGTCTTAGTGCAGTGAAAGGAATTGCATCAAAAACTCTGAAGCCTATGGCAGGAAACATCAAAGATAAAGTTATGGGTAAGGCGCAGAATTTTGCCCGTAAAAGGTCGTTAGGAAAAGCACTAAAGTCAAATAGTAAGAAATAAGTTAGTGTGATTTATTTTCAGATAAAAAATATATAACTGCATCGCTGATAGAGGCGGATTGTAAAGCTCTGTTTCTTGTTACGGACAACGCTTTGACAGATTTGGCGCTGCACCATGTTTTTATTTCTTCTATGGAATGCTTGGGGCATTTTACTATAAGCAGCAAAGATATAAGTTTTTGCAACCAAGAGGGGTGTGTCGTTATAACCCTTACATCTAAAGCTATTTCATGATGAAATTTTTTGATGTTATCAGGGGTGATGTCACTAAGCATTTTGCCCAGTATAAATCTAAACAAATTAAAAGAGCTTAATTTTTGGCATATTTTGCTGCCGTTAATTAAGGGATTTATTTCAATTATTTTGTTAATAGAGGTATTCTTTAACCAATTTGGTTGGCGTGAAATCATTTCTTCTAATATAATGTTTGACGCTCCATAAGTTATAAATGATACTGATGATATTTCTTTCAGGTTGCCGACTAAAGTTGTTATCTGCTCAGCTTGCTCTTTGATGCCGCGTTGCATGGAAGGATAATTTACAGCGGCGGTGGTATAACCTTGGTTATTTAATGTTTTCTCTAGTGAACTGAAAATGTTTCGGTTTTGAGCAAAACCATGCAACATAATAATCAGTTCTTTGTTTTGAGGATAATCTATTTCAAAAGCTTTGGAATATTGTGTGAAAGCATCAAAACATTCTTTATAATTGCCTTCATGGCGAATAATGTCCCAGTTATCAAGCAATCGCACCTTGCGGGAAGTAAGGTTGCGCTGAATGCGCCAGCCTTCGTAAACAAAAAGGTCTTCCCAAAAGTATTTTCCGCCTAAAGTAAAAAAATAATCTTTCATTTTGGTTATCTCTATAAAAAAGTCCGGTGTTCAACAAGATGTTTGCGAGTCGCATCGTATTTGAGCTAATATAGCATTATATGGTTAACGAAAAGCAAATATTGATGCAAAATAAAATGTTTTTTTTCAATCAATTAGCAAAAAAATCAAAAAAATATCAAATTTACTTATTGACAAATTCATCTATGAGACTTATACAAGGCGGTGTTGACCGTGAGGTTG
Organism: uncultured Pseudomonadota bacterium; assembly: GCA_902763535.1. Classification (GTDB taxonomy): domain Bacteria; phylum Pseudomonadota; class Alphaproteobacteria; order RF32; family CAG-239; genus CAZU01. The sequence continues at coordinate 37,740 of CACWSG010000011.1, forward strand.
GCGGTTATAAAAGAAAGTGGATAAGAAATAAGAGGATACGCAGACAGTATTGTGTGACGAAAAGAAACATAATAAAGTCTGAAGTATTTGAAAAAGGAACCTAAGAGATTCTTTATGAGTAAT
>CACWSG010000012.1 GCA_902763535.1 uncultured Pseudomonadota bacterium
GTATTTCATCACTCAATGGCAAAAAATCGGCAATTCGTCCCCAATCGCGCTGATCAATCAGGAGCATTTCTTTTTTAAGTCGTCTTTGACGCCTCATTTTTTTAAAAAAACTAAACATAATTGTATTTTTTAAAATTAATAATTCGAATAACCTCGCCAAACTACAACTTCTTGTTAAAATAGTCAAATAAAAAAAGGAGACGTTGTTGCTACGGCTCCTTTTTTGTTTTTTTAGCTCAAACCTAACTGCGGGTAATATTGCTCAAGCAAGATTTTGATTTCATCTTTTATGCCGCGTTCCAACAGCATTTCGACAGCCTCTTCGCAAGGGCAAAACTTTTGCAGGTAGAGTATGATAAGTTCGCTATCACCGCGCCTTATCAAATTTTGTTCCGATGAAGGGCATAATCTTTGATTGCTGATAGCTGATATAAAGCTTAATATCTTGCTTGCTTCCCAACATTACCCATGCAGATTCGGCCGGTTCATAAAGGAAATAGTCGAATTTCTGCAGATAGTATCTGAGCAGTTCCAGATAGGCAGCACCTTTGAGCTCAATTTGTGTAATAAGCTCCACTTCGGCGTTCTCGGTGAAAGAATATTTGTCAATATACAACCTGATGGTTGCAGCTGAACAATTTTGCAACATAAAAATTTGCATAGCCTCATCCAAGCCGCAACTATCAAGAGCTTTTGATAAAGCATCATGCAAATCGCTTTTAAGCAGTTCAATCATTGCCGGAGCACTCAAATTGTCATGTTCCAAATATTCAATCAATACAGCTTCTTTTTTCAAAGAGATGAGCAATTTTTCGGCCTTTTCCGAAAGAGTATGCACTAAGACATATTCCATTGCCAAATTATGCCAATCTGATTTGAAGAATTGTATTTCCGATTTTTCGCCCAGCTCAAAACTCAAAATATAAGTTTCAAGCAGATCGCGATTGCCTCTTTCAATCAACCTGAGACCGCTTTCATCAAAAAGCTTGTAGCGAAGCACATAAGCTTTGACCAGCTCGTCAGAGCCAAATTCAATGAACACCTGTTCGGCTCCGTAAGGAAAACCGGACTTTGCAATATGAGCCGCTATGGCATTATTCATTTGGCTCAAAATGAGACTAAGCGAATTTTGAGTACTTAAAGGAAAGTTCTCAAAATCTTCTTCATCAAAGCCGTTAAGATAAATGACAAGTGCCTTTTCGCACCTTTTTTCAATTAACAGACTGATGGTCTCATCATCCAGATTGCTGGCAAGTTTGTCCATAGCTGTCTCGGCCTCGTGATAATAGCCTTTTTGCAACAATGCTTTGATGGTCGAATTGTAGCAGTATTGCAGTTTTACCAATTCGGCAATCTCTTGGCGACCGCAAGTTGCAATCAATTCAAGCATAACATTTTCATACAATCCTTCATTGTTAATCAACAACATAATTTCTTTTGTGTTGTGACGACTGATGATAGCCGATTGTTGATCATCTTGTAATGCTTCAGAGTTCAAATTGCGTCTGCTCAAAAAAGCCATCATTTCACGATGGGAAGCACCGGCCAAACTGATGACATCAGGTGAGTAGCCTTTTTCTAAACCTTGGTATGAATGAATCTCTTCGCGTAAGAGCTCAATCACACTTTTTGATAATGTATCCATATCTATATAAATTAATGATTTATTTTCGCTTCATTCTATACAAGCTTTAGACAAAAAGTCAAATAAAAATCTGTGTAAGGAAGCAAAAAGCTGTTTAAATAGTTAAATTGGTTTGTTAGAAATGATAAAGAACTTAATTTTATTTATGAGGTGAACTATGAAATATAAATGTTTGGTGTGTGGTCAGGTTTTTGAGGTTGCCGATGGTGCAGAGGCAACCTGTCCGGTATGCAAAGCCAAGGGCGAAAAACTTGTTCCTTACAAGGAAGAAGAAATGTCTTGGGCAGCTGAGCATATTATCGGCATAGCCAAAGGCGTTGATGCCGAAATTTTAGAGGGTTTGCGCAACCATTTTAACGGTGAGTGTTCCGAGGTTGGAATGTATTTGGCAATGGCTCGCCAAGCAATGCGCGAAGGCCTGCCCGAAGTTGCAGTTGTTTTGGAACAAATTGCTCATGAAGAAGCTGATCATGCTTCGCGTTTTTGCGAGATGTTGGGCGAGCTGGTTTCCACCTCAACCAAGGCAAATATTGAAAAAATGTTGGCCGGTGAAAATGGTGCCTGCCATGGCAAAATGGCTATCGCTAAAAAAGCTAAAGAGCTCAATTTGGATGCTATTCATGATACCGTTCACGAAATGGCTCGTGATGAGGCTCGCCATGGCAAAGCTTTGGAAGGCTTGCTAAAGCGCTATTTCTAGTATAAACACACTATAAAAAACTCCTGCTTTTGTGCAGGAGTTTTTTTGTTCAAAAATCAGCAATTTTTTCCTTTTCCGGTCGTGATTTTAAATAAATCGCTAATAGTCCGCGAAGTTTTTTGCTTATCTATATTTTCGCATTCTTCTCTTATATTTTCGATAACTTTGCCCTCCGGCAACTTCATGTGAGCAAAAATTCGTCCGTTTTTATCTTGATTTTTAACATTTTGCATTATCATTTTATAAAGTTGGCTGTTTTTATCATAACCGAGCCCCTCCAGTACTGTCGGTGTAATTCCCTTGGCAGAACCGGCAAAAATCATGTTTTTCGGAAAACTGTTATTCTTTTTAGCGCTTAGTACAATTTCACCACTGGGTTCCAACGATCCATGGACTTCTTTGCCGATGATTTCTGTAAACAATCCCAAATTATTGACAGTATCAGAACAAGCTTCTATGGAAGTATCTTTAACCCCATATCTGCCCATCTTGCCACAAGCATCTTCAATAGCTCCGACCGTAAAATTATGATGAACCGAAGCTGTTAAATTTGTTTCATCACCTTTTGTTTCTTCTATCGGACATTCAAACATCTTAAACGGATTAAGCTTACCTTCCGTTAAAGCATTGCTGATAAAATCGGAAACATTGCGTGTAAAGTCTTTGGCTGCATTTTTCGACAAACCCTTAATATCGTTTCCTTTGGCTGTCCATTCTTTGGTAATTTTTTCCGATAAACAAGCCGTATAGAGTTTTCCATATAAATCTATGCAACTTTCAACAGCTTGTGTTTTACGTTGCTCATAGTCTTTACCGAACATTCCTTGCAAAACTTTTTCTTTGTCATTTCCATAAATTTCTTCGACAATCTTTTCAATTTTAGCAAAGCTTTTGTTTATATCAGTTTCATTCATGCTTTTGAGGTTGTTATCACAATGCTCAATGCCTATTTCTTGCATTGTTGCCATTAATCTTACAAAATTAGGTCTTGCCTTGGCAGAAAATGGACCTCTAATGCCTTTACGATTGTTTTCTTTATTAGCATTGAATTTCTCTTTTTCCATTGCCACATTAATCGGATCAGAGTCATAAATATTTTTATGGGTTATAAAACTGAATTTACATTCATGAGGTTGAACTAAAAAGTAGTTAATATCAGGAATAACCTCTTCTACAACAGGGTTCTTAACTCTTTTTTTATAGCTTTCAAAATCATACCCCATTCTTTCAATCAAAGCTGTATTGTTAATTGCGACAATTTCGGCCAACTTATCGGCATAAGTTTGTGTATTATCAGCTTCACCTTTAACAGGTACAAAAATTTCATCAAGTTTCTTTTGTTCGATGATTTCGGCAAATCCTTGAGCTGTTTTTTCATTTATGTTGGTTTGTCTTTTAGCCTCTTTACCATTGCCATAGGCTGTAGCTCGTAAAACATCATAAACAGCCGAACGGATTTTATCTGTGCCATATTGTTCAAACAATCTTGTTCCCAATTTTGATTTTTGTTCTTGAATGCGTTGCCGTAAATCTTCAACTGATTTTATTTTATCAAGATCCGAGCCCAAAATTTGTTCATATTCTAATGATGCCTGCAAATCTTCTTCTGTTTGTAATTCATTTATCTTTTCAATTTTCTCATATAGATTCTGAACATCTTTTTCTTTAATATTGATAATTCGTCCAAAATTCAAAAGTGCAGACAAAGCTATGAGGCGTTCTTCTGCGGTTGATGTCATTTTTGCCGAATCTGTTTTAGCCATTTTAACGCTCCGATAAATAAAATATTATAGTAATATAATACAACAAGGTTAAAATTCAGTCAATTAATTTTTGTACAAAAAACACTTGACTTTTTGTCTTTTTTGTCGTATAAAAACACCATTAAAACTTAAATACACATTATTATGAAGAAAAAAGAAAAAATTGAAAGTCAAATGCGAAACTACTTCGGCATTCCCATGCATATATCTCTTCAGTGGGGATTGATAGTGGAAGAGATTGCCGGAGAAGAGATGGCAAGACCAGCCTTGGTAATTGATTGTCAGGGACACAAACTTGCCCTCGACATTCTGCAAGCACGTTTTGTTACCGCCTCGTCGGTTCTGGGTTGCAAGCGCAGAATTGTCATAGCGGATACCTCCGTTGAGGATGACATCATTGAGCTGTCCTCCGAAGAAGGTTATCATGCCAACCTCACCGAAGACGAGGTGGATGAAGTTTATTTCATCAGACGTTATTCGTCCGGCCTTTTCCAGAAGGTCGCGAGAGGTGAGGACATTGTCTAATATGACTGAAAAAAATAAAAGCCTGATCTTTTTAAGGTCAGGCTTTTGACATTTTAAAATAAATAAATCTTTTTTTGGCACGGTATTTGCATATAAATCCTCAAATGTAGTTTTACAGTTTTGGGGAAAAATTATGAATTTGGCAAACACATTGAAAAATATCGCAATTTTAGCTGTTTTGACCGGCAATTTGCTCTTTGCACAGTCAGCAGGGGCGGTATCGCGTATCAAAGATATTGCTGATTTTGAAGGTGTGCGTGACAACCAACTTATCGGTTATGGTTTGATTGTTGGTTTGAATGGCACCGGCGATAACATCAAATCGGTAGATTTTGCCAAAGAAAGCCTTATTTCAATGCTCGATATGATTGGTATCAATGCTCGTGATGGCCAAATCAAGGCCAAAAATGTTGCGGCCGTTATGGTAACCGCCAATCTTCCGGCTTTTGCGCGTCAGGGGTCGCGTATTGATGTAACCGTTTCTGCTCTCGGTGATGCCAAAAATTTGTTGGGTGGAACTTTGATTGCTACTCCGTTGAAAGGCGCTGACGGTGAGGTTTATGCTCTTGCTCAAGGAACAGTTGCAACCGGTGCAGTTTCTGCCGGATCTCAAGCTGCCGGTTCAACTTCGGTCTTAAAAGGTGTGCCTACTTCCGGACGCATTGCCAGCGGTGCCATTGTTGAACGTGAAATTCCTTTTGAGCTGGAAAGCTTGAGTAACATTAATATTGCTTTGCGTAACCCTGATTTTACTACTTCGCGTCGTATTGCCGATGCCATCAACGCCATGTTAGGCACTCCCAATGCCAAAGCGATTGATCCGGGAACGGTAACCTTGAATATTCCGGCCAAATACAGCAAAAATATTGTTGATTTGATGACTAAGGTTGAACAGTTACAAATTCAGCCTGATGCCCAAGCCAAGGTTGTAATTGATGAAGCTTCAGGCATAGTTGTTATCGGCAAAGATGTTAAAATAAACCGCTTGGCCATAGCTCAAGGTAATTTGACTATTCGCATTTCTGATGTTCCGTTGGTTGCTCAGCCGGAGCCGTTCACTCTTGGCGAAACCATTATTGTCAACACTCAGTTGGTTGAGGTTGACGAACAACGCGAAGCTCAAATGAAAGTTCTTGATACCGGCATCAATTTGCAGGAATTGGTCGATGGGCTCAATGCTTTGGGTGTAACCCCGCGCGATTTAATCAGTATTTTACAAGCTATCAAAGCCAGTGGTGCTTTGCAGGCCGAAATTGAGGTTATTTAGGAGGATTGAACGATGAGCGAAATGATAAACATTTTTGATGACAGTTTAATTTCTCCGCTGGCTGATTTGAAGCAAAAGGCTTTGCATCAAAAAGCCGAGACTGCGGCAGAAAATTTTGAAGCATTTTTCATTACTCGCATGATGGAAAGTATGTTTGAGGGTGTTTCGACTGATGGTTTGTTCGGCGGTGGTCAAGCTGAAAAAATTTATCGTTCGCTGCTGTTGGATGAATACGGCAAAGAAATGGCCAAGACCGGCAACATCGGAGTTAAGGATTATGTTATGCAGGCTATTTTGCAAATGCAGGAAGAAAATTCGGCAGCAATATAGGGGAGAAAGATCATGGAAAATATAGATGAAAAAGAAATCGCAGTCAAAATTGAAATGATGCTTTCAATTGTGAACTCATTTATAAAAGTTATCTCTGATGAAAATGCAGCGCTCAAAGCTAACGACATCAAAGCAATCAAAACACTGTATGAGCAAAAAATCAAAACAGTGGCAGCTTATCGTTCACTTTGCGGATTTTTTATCAAGAACAAAGATGTTGTCTCTGCATATCAATCTTCTGTCAAAGAAGAGTTAAAAAAAGCTTCATTTGAGCTTGATGCTCAACTCAAACAAAATGAAATGTTGCTCAAAACCCGTATGGATGCCGGCAAAGCCGTAATGAATACCTTTATTAATATTGCCAAAAAGACCAATGCGGCACAAGCCACATCTTATGGTGCCAAAGGAGCCTATACTCCTTTGGATAATTCACGCAACGCTCTTGCTTTTAACCGTACAATGTAACAAGGAGAACGATCATGGCATTACTAAGCAGTATATCAAGTTCGCTCACCGGCATGAAAGTTGCTCAATCTCAGTTAGAGATTGTCAGCAATAACATTGCCAATGTCGATACTCAAGGTTACACACGCAAAACAGCCGCTCAATCAGCGATTGTGGTTGCCGGTCAAACCATGGGCGTTACCATGGAAAACGCTCGCCGTACGGTTGATGAGGGATTGCTCAAAAATTTCCTTTCTTCCAATTCTGCCAGTTCTTCGCTTTCTTCGCAGCACGAATATTTAAGCCGCATGGACAATTTGATGGGCACAACCGCCGACGGCAACTCTTTAGCCTACAATGTCGGAAATCTGCAAAGTGCTTTAGAAACTTTTTCAACCCAAGTATCATCAGCAGCATCGCGTTACAGCCTGTTGACTTCGGCCAAGGAATTGACTGCCAAGTTGAACAGTCTTTCTTCCAATATTCAAACTTTGCGTGGTGATGCTGACCGCGAAATATCCGATGCCGCCACTCAGATTAACTCATTGTTGCACAGCATTGACAGCTTAAATACCGATATTATCAAATATACGGTTCTCAATCGTGATGGTTTGGCCAATTTGCAAGATCAACGCGACAATGCTTTGCGTGAGTTGAGCGGTTATATTGATATTAACTATTATACTCGCGATACCGGAGCAGTTGTCATTCATACCACCGGCGGAACTGCTTTGCTGGACACTCAGGTTTATGAATTGTCGCATATTTCTTTGGCTCAGGTCGGACCTGACAACAGCTATGACAGCGGCAACATTCAAGGTATTTTTGTTGATGGCAAAGACATCACCTCTTCAATTTCCGGAGGTTCTATCGGCGGTTTAATCGAGATTCGTGACAATACGCTTATGTCACTGCAAACTCAGCTTGATGAAGTAAGCTATGTTTTGTACAACGAAATGAATGCCGCCCACAACCAAGGCACGGCCTATCCCAATATGCCTTCTAAGTTGACCGGAACTACAACCTTTATTGCCGATATTCCCAATAACAACAGCGATTATAACCAAAGAATCAAATTGGAAAACGGCGATGTCAGATTTGTTATTTTTGATGAAGAAGGCAATCAAAGAGCTACCACCACTTTGCTGAGCGGAATGAATTTCCCTTCCACCGGTGATACTTTGGATAACATGGCTGCCCAAATTGAAAATTGGTTGACCAGAGCCGACGGAGCAAATCTTCTTTATGCCAAATGCTATATTGACAGCAATTCACATTTGGTAATTGATACCGGTGACAGCAATTATGGTTTGGCGGTTATTGATGAAACATCAACAACTGCCGGCTCAGAGCAAACTCCGGCAACATTGAGTTTTGATGCTGATGCCGATGGCACCTATGACCAGACTTTCAAAGGTTTTTCAGACTTTTTTGGTCTTAACAACTTTTTTGCCAATGGTATTAATGATTATATTTGGGACTCAAAAGTTTTGAGCAATCGCGCAGCCGTAGGCCTGAATGCTACCGTAAAATGGTCATTTTCTGACTCGGTTAACGGTTATGATTATGGTACAATTGACATCAGCCGCACGATGACCATTCAGGATATTGCCGCCCAAATCAACAACAACGATGCTCTCAATACCCACATCAAAGCATCTCTGATTCAAAATGGTGATGGCTATATGTTGCGGGTTGAAAGCTTGGAAGGTGCCCAATTAGAAATATCCGAAACCAACACTGCCGGTCTCAATGATAAAGTGTTGGACAAGTTGGGGATGGCAGTTTCTTCTTGCAATTATGCCGCCAATATTGCCGTACGCAGTGATATTCAGGAAAATGCCAATTTGATAGTTTGCGGTTCACCCAAATTTGACAGCAACAGAGGTGCTTATTCAATCAATGGGGCAACCAACAATATTGCCAACAAATTGGCTGATACTTTGACTTCCAACCACATTTTCAAACAAGCCGGCAACATGGCTAAAACCGATACTTCACTGAACAATTATGTTTCGACTTTTGTCGGCAATGTTGCCAGTCTTGCCAATGTTGCAGAAAGTTCATACGAATATCAAAGCTCTTTGACACAAGCCATTTCCGACAAAGAAGCTCAAACTTCGGGAATTGATTTGGATGAAGAATTGGCTCAAATGATTATCTATCAACAATCCTATGCCGCTTGTGCGCAGGTCTTCACTGCCTCAAGAGAAATTTTGGATGTTTTGATTAATATGGTATAGGCTTAAAAAGGGAGGATTGAACAATGGTAAGAGTTCCTACTTATGCAAGTTATATGAGCTTGGTAAATCAGACCATGAAAACCAAAGCTACGGCTAATATGTACAGCTACCAAACCTCTACCGGCATCAAATATGCCAACTATGCCGGATATGGTATGAAAGCTTCCAACATTGTCAACATGGAAGCCTCGCTCAATGTAACTCAAAACTTTTTGGATAATAACACTCTTTTGAATACTTCCATCAAGACCATGAGTACCGTCATGGAAAATGTCGAAGATGCGGTTTCATCGTTCAAAAGCCAGCTCAATAATGCCATGTCGGCTTTTTCATCTTTGACCGATGGTGAGCCGATTTCAACCGAGGTAGCAGCTTCATTAAATGAATTGCAGACAGTTGCATTTTCTGCGATGTCATTAATATCTGATGCTCTCAACCAATCAGTCGGCGGCAAATATATTTTTGGTGCCGGATCATCTTCCGAGCCGTCAAAATTTCCTTATGCCACACTAGATGAATTCCAAAAAATGTATGACGGTATTAACATCAAATATCCCGAAACCTCTAATGCATTGTTGGCCAACCGTCAGGCTAATTATGCCTTATCCGGTGATTTGACCATTGCTCAGGGCTCATCTGATAACGAATTTGTTTTATCTGCAACCAACGGATTTTTATCAACAGCAGTAATCGGCGGTGAAAACACTACCGGAGATTTGACTTTTTCCGCGGCTGATGACAGTTTGCACGCCATGGTTTATGGCGCATTTAACTCCATTCATGCCGGCGATATATTGATGATAGACAACAACGGTTCAAAAACAAAATATACGGTAGAAAGCGTTTCAGCTGATGGTAAAACTCTTAAATTTGCCGAAGATGTAACTGCTGACAGCACAATTACTGATGGTACCGGCGTTACCGTTTCTACATCTTTTGCCGTTGGTACAGTGCTTGATTTTGAAGGCAATAGTGCTATTCCGTCTCCCATGCAGGTCTTGGGTATGAACGATAGCGGGGAGCTGACCGTAAGAGCTGATAATGCCAAGTTGAGCACTAGCTTGCCGCAAACTTTAGATGCTTCATCACACTGGAGTTTGAGCGCTGACAGCTATTATCAAGGCGGTTCGGCGCAAGAGGTCTTCCGCGTTTCGGACAATCAAAGTATCACTTTTGACATCAATGCCAATGATCCGGTATTTACCAAATTGTTCCGTGCATTTGGTATGATTGCTCAAGACAATTTGATTCAAACAGATGCTTCCGGCAATGTTGAAGCTGGTCAATCGCAAGCTTTTCGTGATCTGATTGACGAAGCCATGAGCTTTTTGCAATCGGCTATCGATAACAATGGCAAAGCGGTATCAGGCAAAAATGAAACCATATCTATGTGCGTAGCTAAAATTTCTGCTAATTATGTTACCTTAGACAGTGTCAACAATACATTAAACAGCCTTAAAAACAATTTGGAAGACAATGTTTATGATATTAAAAATGTTGATCAAACCGAAGCTGCTGCCAAGTTGTTATTTACACAAAATTCATTGGAAGCATCTTATCAGGTATTGAGCAGCACTTTGAATTTGTCATTGTTAGACTACTTGAAATAAGGGGTTTAGATGATATACAAAGAATACAATGTCAGCCAATCTGCCGGCGTAATTTTGGGCAGCACTCTCAACCTTGGTGAAAAAGTTTACACTAAAGGTCACGAGATAACCCCCGAAGATGTGCTGATATTCAAAATGTATGGTTTGAATTTTATCTATGGTGCTGAGTACCAAGACGGTGATGTTGAATATAGAACAGCCTATACGCAAATTGCCGCGGCAGTTTGCGGGAAAGGATTAGGCTATGTGGTTGAAGGCGAAAATTGTCTGATAACCGCACTTGAAGATGGTGTTTTTTTGAGTGATAAAAGCCGAATTGACAAGTTCAATTCCTATGATGAAAACATTATCATCAACACCATAGCTCCTTTAAACGTTGTCAAAAAAGGCGATACGGTTGCCGAGTTAAGTATTTTGCCGCCTCTTTTGACGCAACAGGAAATTGATGATTTGTTGTTTCGGCTTGCCGGTAATTTTGCTTTGTTATCTTTGAGTGCCAATCGTCAGTACCGCGCCGCCTTTGTCTATCCTCATATTTTGGGCAATGAAGATGAACGCCGCCATTCTACTTCGATAACTATGCGTTTGTTGCAAGGTTTGGCTGATTTGCATTTTGACTTTACGCGTGAAATTGAATGTGGTTTTAATTTAGAAAATTTGGCCAATGCTTTTTATCAGGGCAACAATTTCGGTGCTGATGTGCTGTTTATCTCTTCACCGATCAAAGGTTATGGTGCCAATGACCTGCTTTTTCAAGCTTTGCGGTCTTTAACTGATGACATATATATTCGTGCGGTTCCTTATGTTGGTGCCGCAGATTTGATGATAGCTGAGAAGAGTGGGCGGCGTATCATTGTTCTGCCCTATGACTATGACAAAACTAGTGATAATTTTATCGATGATATGATAAAACAGGCAATCTTTAGCGAACATTTGAGTGAAGCGATATTTGCTCACAAGCAAACTCCGATTATTTCTCAAATCAAACCCACACAACATTTTGATAAAGTTATTGCTCCTCAAAGCAAAGGCAGTGCCGACAAAGCCAAAATCGGAGCGGTTATTTTGGCAGCCGGACAGGGCAGAAGAGCCGGACTTAACAAATTGATGGTTGAAGGACAAGACGGCTTGCCGATGTTTATGCACGCTGTCAATGCTGCTATCGCTTCTCAAGCCAAACCGGTTTTTGTGATTACCGGATATCGCCACGAGGAATTGGAAGAATGGTTGGAAAAATTAGATGTTAATGTAATTTATAATCCGGCTTTTGAGAGCGGTGTCAAAACTTCTATTCGTTTGGGGCTCAAAGCGATGCCCTCATCTTGCGACGGAGCACTTTTAATTCCGGCTGATATGCCCAATCTCGGTGCAGCTGAAATCAATAAATTGATAGCTAAATTTGATACTTCCAAAGACAAGCAACTGATCTTTTTCACCCATAAAGGGGTTAAACAAAATCCCCTTATCTGGAGCAAATCGCTTTACGACAAGGCCGATTTGGTGCCGGAAAATTCTGAGTTCAGGGTGGTTTTTGCCGAGCACGCTGATTATTCAAAAGCGGTAGAGCTTAAAGATGCGAGCAAATTATTGGACATCAATTTTCCCAACGACATCAAAGAATACGCCAAGAAGTAGTTTTAGAAAAAACTTGACAAAATTGCATTGCTGTATATAATTGCCAGCAACTAAAAATCATTATGTTCAATTAAATTTTCAATTATCATGGATCAGAATCAAGCAAAAAATCAGCAAAGAATTTTGGACTTTATCCGTCCCGCCGAAAAAGCCAAAGAATTCATCGAAAAAGGCGAACCGCTTTTTGCATGGGTGTGGCAAGGGATGATAGAACGCAACAGCGTTTCGTTTCCTCAGGTGATTGAGCTCGCCGAGCTGGCGGTTGAAAAAGATGTATGGCTGCCGGACGAAGTTCTGGTGTACATCATGGAGCATCAAGAGGAAATCAAAGAGCGCGGATTGCTCCGTATCTTCACCAAGAAAAAATCCACCGATTCCGTGGTGGAGTTCTTTGACCGCTATCACCAAAAGCACCCCGAGGTGCCTTGGTCGGACGCTTTTGTCTTGGCCGCTCTCAAAAGAGCTGACTTTTTAGAGCTTTTCCTGCATTTTAAATTTGGTCTTTCGGCAGACGCCGAAGTTGAGTTGGTCAAACGCGATGACTTTATCGCCATTATTGACGAATGGCCATGGGAAAGATTTTATCTAAAGCCCAAAGCGCAACAAGAGCTGGTTAACCAACCTTTTGCCAAGCTGTTGGCTTACACCAAAAAAGCCCAAAGTTTGTATGTGGTTGGCGAATTTGTCGCCAGCGATGGCTTTACGGTTGAAAAGGCAATACAACTCTTGCAATCCATGAAAGATTTGTCACGATATCTTTCAAAAGATGATAGGCATCAGTTGCTGGAGCAAAAAAATTCGCAACTCACTGAATTGATGGTTCAGGCACTGCCTTGGAAGTCGTTTTTTGAGTTAGAAGACCAACAGCTGATATTGGCAACACCTCAACCATCAGCGGCTATATCGGCTTATGCCGAGCCGGCTAATGGTTCAGTCAAGGCAAGGGTGTTTGATATCAGCCTGCAGGAAAAAGTTTTGCAAATCCTGCAAGAGCAAGCACCCACAGAATTGACAAAGTATGTCAACTGCCTACTCACTTCCGATGCCGAGCATCTTAATGCCGACTTTGTGACCTGGTTGTCTCGGCAGCCCAATGACTTCATCAGTCAATTGAACTGGAAGCAGGAACTGGGCACCGGTGTTGATTTTTGGCTCAACACTTTGGAAACCACCAAAACGGCATTGTTCATGAAGGCATACAAGAGCGCCACCGTGAACAACCATGAAGGGAGGCATGACCCCGACCGTAATGTCATCATCAAGATGCTCGATTGTCCCAATGCTCCTGAGTTGGTGGCAATTTGGGACCGCCAAGCAGGGGAACATAAACATATTCCCTTTGGTGAATGTCGTCCAAGCTATAGCTATGATGACAATCATTATTGGTGGGCGGAAGAAGTGTTGGAAGCAATGGCTAAACTTCCGCAAGACGAGTTTATGGCCATATATAATATTGCCGGCTCGTCGCTGAAAAGCGGTCTTGACAACTACCGCCAATAAACAAAAGCTCACCTGCAAAGGTGAGCTTTTTTGGTGCTTAATCCTGACATCGTAATTCCTAATAACGACCAATCATGCTAATTCTATTTTTCCTTTCTGTTTTAAGTTATAAAAAAAGAGCTTTAGAAGCTAGGTTATATTATTGACTTTTTATTTGTGCGAATTATGCTTATATTTGTAGTGAGGTTGGTTATGAAAAAAATATTGTTGTTTTTAGGTTCATTGATTTGCACATTTGATGTAACTGCTAAAGACGATATAACATATATTAATAAAATATCTGATGAAGTAAAAAATTGCTCACAACAATTTGAAATTAAGGAACAAGAATGCCCTGAATCTTGGAGTATGAAATGTTATAATCATTTAATGAAAACCAATCAAGATACTCAAATTTGTTATAAGCGAATCGCTGTAAAAATTTTTGAAAAATTTTACAATTTACCAAATGATGCGGCTAATAAAAAGATTGATGAATACAAAAATTTTATATATGATCAATATTCATTTATGTATTGGGAAACAAATTTTTGCAAAAAAAATAATTGTGGCATATCCCCAGATTTATATAGTGAATACGCCACAACACAAGAATTGCAATTTTATCTTAACAAGATGATAGGCTCTATATCATCTCGCCTTTAATATTGATTAAATCTATTTCGATGTCCTTGCTCAAATACTTTTTGAGATGGATCTTTTTGCAGATATTTATCTTCAACGCTATGAACATTCCTAATAAAATTAGCTTTAAACTCTTTAGAGAAATCATTGCCATAAAGAGAATAATCAATCATTTTGCTTGTTTGATTCACATCATTTGCTATATTTGGCAAAGTATTTTGTGCATACTGCATAGGTTGATTTAAGGTATTTTGCATATTTTCAATATTCGCCGCAATATTAGAATTGCCAAAACCATAATTATTAGCAGGATTGCCCCAAAAATTGGTTGTGTATTGCGGATAATTGGAAGTAATGCCTTGAGCGTTATATTGCTTTATCAAATTTTGTTCACGACTTGAGCGCGCCATTTGATAAGCAATCTCATCCTGATTGGTAAATCCGTTATGATTAACACCATAACTGTCAATGCCGCCAACACCTGTTTGGTAGCCTAACGGCGAAATGTTTTTAGGATATATATCCATTGTTTTGTGGATATTTTATTGAACTTAACCTTTTAATATTTTTTTTGCAATTTCCATATAAGCCTCAGCCTGAGGTGAATCCGGTTTGTCTTCCACAATCGGTTTTCCTTCATCAGCATGAGTGCGAATGTCAATATGAAGAGGTATTTCGCCCAAAAATCTCACTCCCATTCTTTCGGCGGTTTCTTTGGCACCGGCGTGCCCAAAAATCTCTTCTTTGTGCCCACATTCAGGGCAGATATAATAGCTCATATTTTCAACTATGCCTAAAATCGGAATACCTGTCTTTTGAAACATATTAACTCCCTTGACCGCATCAATCAGAGCAATATCTTGCGGGGTTGATACAATCACGGCGCCGTCGATTTTAAGCTTTTGCGCCAAAGTTATTTGAATATCTCCGGTTCCCGGCGGCATATCAATAACCATAATATCAATATCCCCCCACTCAACCTGAGTTAAGAGTTGTTCCAGTGCACTTCCGGCCTTGGCTCCGCGCCAAATCAAAGGTGCATCACGATCAATCAAAGTGCCGATTGACATTGATTTAAGCCCGTGTACCTCAAAAGCATTGAAAGTTTTGCCGTCATAAGACACCACCGGTTGGTTTTCATATCCTAACATGGTGGGAATAGAAGGACCATAAATGTCGGCATCAAACAAGGCAATTTTTTTACCTAATTTACTCAAAGCCAATGCCAAGTTGACCGCGGTGGTCGATTTGCCGACGCCGCCTTTTCCCGAAGCTACGGCAATAATTTTTTTCACTCCTTTGATATTCCACTTGGAAGGTGCTTCGCCCAAAGTCGGAGCAGAGCGCTCGGAAGTATATATGATATTGACTTTTTTAATTCCGTTAAGAGCAGCAATTTCTTTTTCCAAATTGGCGGTAACTTCTTTGTTTTCGGCAATGTTTTGCAAAGTTACTATTGCTCTTTCATTTTTTATTATCAAAGCGGCAATATTGGCTTGATTAAAATATTTTTCGACCAATTCTCTGACTTGTTCTTCCAAATTATTCAATGTATAATCCCCTGTTGATAGATGACTGATTATTGTTTTATTGGCGCATTTATATTATATAATCGCTTATGTTTCAACTAAAATAACGGAGAAAATAACATTATGGCTAAAATACCCAATCCTTGGGACGATAATGACAATGATTCCCAAACCGGTCCGTGGGACGACAATCCTGTCGTCAAAAACAAACCGAAAATAAAAGTGTTTAAAAATCCGCAACCAACCGAAATCAATTTTCAATGGTGGTGGTTAGCTTTAGCAGTGGTAGGCGTGTGGTTGCTGTCCGGTTTCTATTCGGTTCAGCCCAATGAGGAAGGTATTGAACTTCGCTTTGGCGCCTATACTGAATCGACCACTCCCGGTTTGCACTATCATCTGCCTTATCCTATTGAGACGGTTCGCAAGGTTAACATGACTCAAGAACGCAGTATCAATCTTGGTGTTTCCGATCCCCACCGTGGTCCGTCTAATTCGTTTACCGAGAGCCATATGTTGACCGGTGATGAAAATATTGTTGATGTCAATCTGACTATTGTTTGGCGCATTGATAATGCCAAAGATTATGTTTTTAATATGCAATCTCCTGATGAAACGGTTAATGTGGCCGCCCAGTCCGTTTTGCGTGAAATCGTCGGTCAATCACAAATGTTGCCGATTATCTCCGGTGATCGTGGCAAAGTTGAAGATGAAACCAAAGAAGAACTGCAAAAAGTTCTTGATGAATTCGGTGCCGGTATCAAAATCGTGCGCGTAAAATTGCAAAAAGCTGATCCGCCTAAGCAAGTTGTTGATGCTTTTAACGAGGTTCAACGCGCCAAGGCCGATATGGAACGTTTCAAAAACGAGGCTGAAGCTTATCGCAACGAAATTGTGCCCAAGTCACGCGGTGAAGCCGCACAGCGCTTGCAAAATGCCCAAGCCTATAAGCAGGCTATCGTTGCCAAAGCTCAAGGTGAGGCCGGAAGATTTAATTCGGTTTACCAAGCCTATAAAAAAGGCGAGGAGGTTACGGTTAAACGTATGTATTTAGAAACCATGGAAGATGTCTTGCAAAAGTCTAATAAAGTTATCTTAGGCACCGACAAAAATTCCGGAGTTGTTCCTTATTTACCGCTTGATCAACTCAATCGTCCGCGTCCGATTATCAATTTGCAAGCCGCCCCCATCAAAGCAGAAGGAGAAAAATAATGTCGAATAAAATACAGGCTGTTATTGTTGGTATAGTGGTTTTATTGGTATTTTTAGGCTCAGAATCGCTGTTTGTGGTTAATCAAACCGAACAAGCCATAGTGTTGCAATTCGGTGAGCCGATGCGTGAAATCAAAACTCCCGGTCTAAAGTGGAAAGTTCCCTTTATTCAACGAGTTGTTATTTATGAAAATCGTTTGCTGAATCTTGATCCTCCGGCTCAGGAAGTCGTACTCAACGACAAAAAGCGTTTGGATGTCGATAGCTTTACTCGTTATCGCATTGTCGATCCGCTCAAATTTTATCAAACTGTCCGTACTGAGGTTCAGGCTCAGTCGAAATTGGAGGAAATTGTCAATTCTTCTGTTCGTAAAGTCTTAGGTCGTATAACTCTGCAGGAATTGTTGTCGCAAAAACGCACTCAGATTATGGCAGATATTTCCAAGGCGGTGAAAACAGATGCTGAGCAGATTGGCGTTAATGTAGCAGATGTGCGAATTCGCCGTGCTGATTTGCCTTTGGAAGTTTTGCAGGCCATCAATGCCCGTATGAAGACTGAACGTGAACGCGATGCTAAAGAGTTTAGAGCTACCGGCCAGCAAGAGGCACAAAAAATTCGTGCGGCCGCTGAAAAAGAGCAAGCCGTGATTATTGCCGATGCTGAAAAACAAGCGCAAATCATTCGCGGTGAGGGTGACAGCCAAGCAATTGAGATTTGGAATAAGGCTGCCGGACAAGACGCGGGATTTTTTGCCTTTTATCGTTCGCTTGAGGCTTATAAAAAATCTTTAGGATCTGATAAAAGCGATACCTTTATGGTGATTTCGCCCAACAGTGAGTTTTTTGAATATTTTCAGGGACAACACTAAATGAAAAAAAATATTTTACTTTTGACTTCATTGATATTAGCTGCTTCGCCGCTGTATGCTCAAGAGCAGCCGTCTGTGACCTCTGATGCGCCGCGTATGGATTTTTCGCGGCAATCATACGCTTCTTTGATTGATCAGGTTCAACCGACAGTGGTTAGCATTATAGCGGCTCACCCTGCCACCAAAGAGACTTTTAACCCGAGTTCTTTAACTTCGGACAATCCGGCTTTGCGTGATTATTTTATCACGGATGATGATGAAAAAGCATCTTATGGCTCCGGTTTTATCATTGATGCCAAAGGGAATATTATAACCAACTATCATGTTATCAAAGGTTCTGATAAAATTACCGTAACTTTGAGCAATGGAGATACTCATGAAGCCAAAGTGATAGGCGGTGATGAGCCGACCGATTTGGCGGTGCTGAAAATAAATGCTCCTTATCCGTTGCGTTTTGTTGAAATGGGCGATTCTGACAAATTGAGAGTTGGTGATGTAATTTTGACTGCCGGCAATGCCTTTGGGTTGGGTACCAGTTTTTCCTCAGGCATTGTCAGTGCCAAATCGCGCGACATTGATATGGGAGTGTATGACAATTTTATTCAAACTGATGCCGCAATCAATCAAGGCTCATCCGGTGGTCCGATGTTTGGATTGGACGGTAAAGTTGTGGGAATTAACACTGCACTTTATTCCGCAACCGGTGACAGTGTCGGCGTAGGTTTTGCCACTCCGATTAATTTAAGTAAATTTGTAATTGCCCGCTTGTTGGAAAAAGGAAGAGTTGATCGTTCGTGGATTGGTGTTTATGCTGCCAAGCAGGACAAAAAGATATCCATCAGTGACAAACAAACTTTTTCCGGTGGCGTATCAGTGTTCTCGGTTAATCCGTCATCTCCGGCGCAACAGGCCGGAATTGAGGCTGGTGATATAATCATGGCTATCAATGGTGTTGATGTCAAAGATATTAAAGATTTTTCGCGCCGTATCGCCGAAATGGCAATCGGACGCGATATAATATTGCGATTGTGGCGTTCCAACCAGATTAAAGATGTTACATTGCGCACAGCTTTGCGTCCTCTTAATGACAAACCAAAACCGCCGGTAAGCAAGGAGCTTTCCGAGGATAGTTTTATCCCTTGGTTGGGAATGGCTTTTGGCATGAGCGGTGATACGGTTATTGTGCGTGAGGTCTTGAGCGACTCTCAGGCTCATGAGCGCGGATTAAAAGCCGGTGATGTTGTAAATCGGATTAATACATATCCGGTAACCTCAATTTCTGATGCCATGTCATATATAAGTTATGCAACCTCAGGTGATGGTATTTTGCACATGATCATCACCAGCAATGGCGAGGAGCATAAAATAAAGTTGGAGAGCAAGCCGCATGAGCAGGATTGATTTTTATCACTTGCAAACCACTGATTTGGAACACACTTTGCCTATTTT
This sequence comes from uncultured Pseudomonadota bacterium, assembly GCA_902763535.1. GTDB lineage: Bacteria > Pseudomonadota > Alphaproteobacteria > RF32 > CAG-239 > CAZU01. Next base: position 19,343 of record CACWSG010000012.1, read on the forward strand.
ACTGGACAAGGCGTATGCTTTGCAGAAAAAAATCTTGGTAAAAATCGGTACAGCAGAGCGGGTTGATTATATCAATACTTTATTATGGACTTATGATGAGGAAAGTTTTTTGCCGCATGGTGCCAAATCTGACGGCAACGCCGAATTACAACCGATATGGCTGACCTCCGGAGACGATAATCCAAACAACGCAGCGATGCTTTTTTTGATTGATGGTGCAGTTTATGATACCGCCAAGCTGGTTGAATTTGAGCGCGTTTTTTACATCTTTGACGGCAACGATGCTGATATGTTGACCAAAGCTCGTGAATTTTGGAAGCAGGTTAAAAAAGCTGGGTTGGAAAGTTTTTATTGGCAGCAAAATGACCAAGGCAAATGGCAGCAGAAATAGCTGCCTTTTTTATTGCATTTTTTTTATTATCCACTACAATCAGCGACTAATAAGTCTAATTTAAAAATTATTGTATATGAAAGAAAAATTTTTTAAAGCCGCATCTCTTTTACTTCGTAAATGGCCAAAGGATGTAGAAGAAGTTTTTGCCGCATACGGGCTGAACGGGGTAAGAAACATGATCTTACGCGTCAATTCGTATGACAAAAAAGTTCCTTTGTTGCCTAAAGCAGCTCGCATTTTTCGTCTGTACAGCGCACCGAGGAAATACAATTTTTTGCAATATATGGCAGATAACGGCGAGGAGATTTACCGCGAATATCCGCAAGGGTATAAAATGCTTTGTGAAATTGCCATGTTTTGCTGCAAAAGGGCGTTGTTGTGCGCTTTGTGGCAAAAGTATCCTCAAAAGTATTCATCATCTATGTTTGGTCTAGCCGAGTGGAATTTCTATAAGGCTAATGCTGTAAAGTGTCTCGACATAGAAGATACTTTGTATATCGCCCGCAAGGTGTGTGAAAATTCCACTCTTGCCGGTGAGCCGAAAAATGGCCTTTGCTGGAAGCGGCGTCTCGACGCCCCGCCATCCTTACTTGAGGTGAGAGAATTTTGCATGGGAGTGCTGCAACACTAAAACAAAAGGCAAATCATCATGATTTGCCTTTTAACATTTTAAACTTGCAATGGACAAAAAATAGTGTTAAAAAGCAGGTAATAAATTAATTATTAATCTAAAATTCCATAATTATGAATCACAAAGACAAAGAATTCGTTCATGCAATTTGTCAGACAATTGCCGGATCCAATGCCGACACTTTCCAACAAAAAGACACTGAAAGTTGGATTGCTGCAGCCTATCAAAGCGGCAAAATGCCCAAATTGGTAAGAGATGTTTTGCTCCCCAATTTGCTGGTTATTCCGGGAAAAAAATTCGGATATGTAAGATACAACTTCAGTTCATGTTTTATGGATTTGATGGTTGAGTGGGGTGGTTACATCAAATCAAAAGATTTGGTGAGTTTCCAAATTTTGGCACATCTTGCTTTGTATCGCATTCAGGGCTTTTTCGGCGGGATGTACTACACTCCTGCCAAAGGGATTCCTTTTCCCAGTCTGCACTATCTCAACCAGTACAGAAGTTATTTTGCGAGCGTTCGTCCCGCATGTGTTAAGGAGTTCTTAGAATCCAGTGTCGAGCTCATCTCGTACAACGAGGTTTTGCGAGAGCATTTTGCGGCAACACTATTCGCTATATGTGAATCAAAAGATGCGCTGCTGGAGGAAAAAAGAATGGCCATGCATTTACTGGAAACAGCATGGTTGAGACAAAAAGCTTTTACCCACCTGACAAAAGACAATTGGCAAGCATACAAACCATGGTTGCTCAGCTATGGCGGACGCTATGGCGGTATGAAAGCCTTGTACAAGCAAATCGGTTGCGCTGGTCTGTTTGACTGGCGCAAGCGTAAACAGGTGAAGAAAATTCTGTATGAAAGCCTTGTACAAGCAAATCGGGGTCTGTTTGACTGGCGCGAGCGCATGCAGGTGAAGAAAATTCTGTTAGCCTGAATCAAAAAGCGGATTTTGCAAAATCCGCTTTTTTTGTTTTTTATTAAAAATCGCTTGTGTTGGACAAAATTTTGTGTTATATTTTTCCCGATTAAAAAAATTAGAAATTAATTATTAAAAACATACATATATGGAAACGAATGAAACAACCAGAATCTTTGTCCGCAACAGCTGTTTTACAGCTGATAAAGTGCAGAACAAATTGGATGAAGGCGGAATCAGTGCCGTTATCAATGATATGATTATCCCGCTGATTTTGCCCCAAGGGGAGGATCACATCAGTGATGAGTTTATGCGGGTGATGTCCTCTGAAAGCGGCGCTCTCATCAATGATTTGGCTCCGCAGCAGTACGAGATTTTGGCAAAAATTGCCCTTGCTCGCATTGCTAATGGCGCTGTGGAGATGAAAGAAGCTTTCGATGCGGAACTGCCGCAAGAGTACCAAGTCATGCTGGAAAAATGCCAACCGGCGCCGATGTCGCAACGGTGCTGGGATTTCTTCATCAGCAATCTCAAGCTGATGTTAGAAAATCCCAATCTTAGTCCTTTAGCTGCGCAACTTGCATTCTCCCTAGTGGAATGCACCAGTCCGTTCTACAAAGGGGAGTATCAATGGGACATTGTTACTCCAAAGGATATTGCATTCAACAGGTTGCAAGGTATCCTTGCTGAGGTGTGGGAAGGTCCTACGTTCAATCATCTCAATGAGAATAATTGGCCGCATTATAGCGACTTTATTCGGCAAATGGAGGGGCAAATAAGCTGGGAGCAGCTCTACCGCCAACTCAACATTCATCGTTGGTGGCAAAAGCCTTTCCAAAAGATGGTTAAGCACGCCATTCTCACGGAGGGATAATCTGCAAAAAAAGGGAGCAACACGTGTTTGCTCCCTTTCATCATCTTCTAAAGCGACTACTTACGCTTTAGTGCCGAAACCGGTTTAGGCTTTTTATCGCCGGATTTATCAATTGCATCGGCAATCGGCGTGTAAATCCTAACAGCCTTAGGCTTAGCAGTATATGGGCGCTGACCACATATATCCAAACCGACAGCTTTTAAGGCTGTTTCAATCGGAATAAACAAATCCGGCAGATTATCATCTTTTTTGCTCTTGTGAGCAATACCGATAATATTACCCTTTTGATCAATCAAAGCCCCGCCTAAAGTAACTGTTTGTACAAATGTATCAACAATGATTTCTGCATCTTTGTCTTCGCTGAAGCGGTATCCGACCACGCGTCCTTCATTATCAATATAATTCTCACCATTTTCATCCAAATTGAGCATACCCAAGGTTAACAGGATATCTTTATTAACTTCGGGCAACTTAAGTTCCATCGGCAAAGGAGTATATTCGGTCGGTCTATCCAAAATCAACACTGCCACATTTTTGCTGGGGTTAACTCTGAATGCCGAAGCACTGAATTCTTTACCGTTAATAGTCTTAAGATTGTAAATATTATTCTCTTTAACAATCAAATCAGCCGAAGTCAGCACCAAATTATCAGCAATAATCAATCCGGCACCTTTATCTCCGCGAGCGTTGTTTACCGCCACAATTGACGAGCGCAAACGGTAAAGGTTTTGCGGCCGCAAATTCTCAAACGGCGGATTGTTAACAATACAGAACTTGTTGCTGATATTGGCAAAAGACTTTTCGCTCACGGTTTCAATCAAAGTCTGACCGCGTCCATCGGTACCGCCGGTTTCTTGAACTTCAATTTCCAAAGGAATATCGACGAAGAAATCATCACTCACGCTGACATTTTCCTCTGCTTGCAACATCGGCTCTTCGTCCATAATCATGCCGCGGCAGTCTCCCCGCATTGCAAAATTACGATCGCGTACTTGAGCTTTCATTTCAGCTTCTTGCCAGCAAGCTTGCGTTTTGCAACCGCTCTTTGACTCAACTCCGCTGAATTCCAAATTAACCACATCGATTTTATCATGATTAACCATGGTCAAATCCACCATATCGGGACTGTTAATCATTTTTTGTTTTTCGACATAGCTTACCGGAATATAACTTACCGGAATTGATGATTGTCCGTAAGTTTTTTGACTTTCTTCCAATTGCATATCGCAATTTTGCATCATTTCAACACCGCGCAATTCCGGAGCATATTGACGGGCGAAACAAGCATCACATTTTTGGTCATAGCTGATGGAACGCAATTGCATTTCAATATCTTCCGGACGAATACGCTGGGCCAAAGTTGTGTTGACGCAGCTTATCTCCGGCAATTTCACCAAAGCATCTTCAAAAGAACGTTCAATCAACAGATTTTCACCATTCGGCTCGCCTTCCATAACTTGACCGTAACCGGTGGTGGTTCCGCGGCAATAAACCGTGTCTTTGCGCAAGTTCATAATACGCCATACAACGGTCATCTCTGAGGTTCCGCTACGCAAGCGTTTATTTTTGGAAGCTTCCCAGTCAAATTCGTCACAGATATTCATGAAATAATCAGTGATTTCCGCAGTTATCACATATTCAGGATAAGGCAGTTTGTCCGAATCCGGATAATAAACATTGGAACGATCAACCACAACCGGATAAAAGTCGTTCAAAGTCTCATAGAATACATCAAAAAAGTGCATATCTTTCTGAATGGTGCGTCCCTCATTCAAATATGCGTTTTTCGATTCTCTGCGGCAACCGAACAATCTGAACTTATAATCACCCAATTTGGTGTTCAGATCATCATATTTGCGGCCTTTTTTAATACGGAAATCAACATTTTCCAGTTTTACCGGAGCATAATAACTGCGTCCTTTGTGCAACATATTATAAGCCGCATATTGATCCTCATTAATAATCAGACTCTGATAGCGGACTTTTTGCTTGTCTTGGACATACGAAATACGACGCACCGGTTTTTTCTTGGATTTTTCACACATACAATCAAACAATCCGGGCGATTCTGTCAAATAATCATCAGCATTACACATACAAGGTATCAATTCGGGACTTTCCTTGCTGCAACCAACCAATGCCAATGCAGATAACACAATGGTAAGGCTCAATTTGTTACGCATACTTAAACTGCTCCGTTATAACATTAGAAATACAAACTTTGCCTGTATGACAAAGCTTCAGCTATATGCAGTTTAAGTATTTTTGATTCGTTTTGCAAGTCCGCAATTGTTCTTGCTAACCGCAAAGTGCGATGATAGGCTCTCGCCGAGAGTTTGTACTTGTCAGCAAAGGCAATCAGCAATTGTTGAGCATCATTATCGGTTGTGCAAATCTCTTCCAAAAGTTTGCCTTTTAAGCCTGAATTGTTGTTAATAGTGTTTTCTCCAAGCTCGCGTAATCGTTTGATTTGGATTTCACGGGCTTTTATAACCCGCCTTTGAATTTCGGCAGAACTTTCGCCTTGTGAGGCTTTGCTCAAATCCCAAGGGCTGACTGCCGGAACATCTATTTTAATATCAATGCGATCCAAAAACGGACCGGACAATTTTGCCATATACTCTTGTGCACAAATCGGCGCGCGTTTACATTCCTTATCCGGAGTTCCCAAATATCCGCATTTACAAGGATTCATCGCTGCAATAAGTTGAAAATTTGCCGGATATGTAACATGAGCATTCACTCTGGATATTTCAATGGTTTTGTTTTCTAAGGGTTGGCGCAAAGCTTCCAAAGTCGGGCGATTGAACTCCGGCAATTCATCCAAAAACAAAATTCCGTTATGGGCTAAAGAAATTTCTCCTGGTGTACCTTTGCGACCGCCGCCCACCAAAGCCGGTGTTGAGGCCGAATGATGCGGAGCACGAAACGGACGCTCAAAACTCAATCCCGACTCCAACAAATTGCCGGCAATCGACATAACCATAGAAGTCTCCAAGGCTTCCTCAGTGGTCATTGGGGGTAAAATGCCCAAAATTCTTTGTGCTAACATTGATTTTCCGGCCCCCGGAGGACCGACCATCAACATATTATGTCCGCCGGCTGCCGCAACTTCCAAAGCTCTTTTGGCAGTTTCTTGCCCTTTAACTTCGCTCATATCGGGATAATTTACCTGATGTTGATTTATTTGCTTTTGCGGAGTTGGCAGAATTTCACTGCCTTTAAGATGGTTAATTAAATTTACTAAATAGGGAGCAGCCAATATCTCAGGTGCTTCAGCCCAAACGGCTTCTTGGGCACAACGGGCAGGGCAGACAAAACTCATATTATGATTCTTAGCATGAACAGCCGCCGGTAATACACCGTTTATCGGCAAGATTTCACCATCAAGTCCCAACTCACCGATAACCAAATGACCTTTCAGTTGTTCGCTTTTAATGACTCCCATAAGTCCCAATAGAGCCAGAGCAATCGGCAAATCAAAATGCGATCCTTCTTTGAGCATATCAGCGGGAGCCAAATTGATTAAAATTCTTTTGGCGGGAATTTGCAAACCCAAAGACTGTAAAGCAGCTCGCACGCGTTCTTTGCTCTCGGCAATAGCCTTATCCGGCAGACCTACAATTATAAAATTGGGCAGACCTGATGACATCTGCGCTTGGACATCGACATCCAAAACATCCAACCCATTAAAAGTAATCGTGTTGATATGGGTTAACATCAAACAATCTCCTACCAGCGCGGAGTAAGTTCATTTTGCCGCCATCTGCGTGTCGGATAGGTTTCAACTGTCAAAAAATCAAATTTTGCTGTTTTGTAGGGAATATACTTCATGCGAATAAAACCTTGGCTTTCAAAATATTGAGCACACTCATCGGCACTCGAATGAGAATTGTTATAGCAATAAGCCACCTCACGAGTTTTAATATTTTGCAATCCGATCGGTTCGTCATATTGAGCTTTTGCCGGCATTGAACAGAGCAACATCAAGCTTAAGCACATCACAAAATACTTGTTTAACATTATAGCCAAACTCCCTGCAATCAAACTTTATGATGCGATTATAAATAATAATTGTTAAATCTTCTTTAATTATGTCTTATTTACAAGGATTTTATTTTGTTTTAAGCAAAAAAACTCTTGCATTTATTACATTTTTTTGTTATACCACACCTCGTCCTTGCCATAGTCATTATGCTATGGCTATACAAAAACCGCGTGGAAACACGCATTGTTGAGAAATCCATAAGGAGAATAATAAATATGAATAAATATGAGAGTGTGCTGATTGCACGCCAAGATTTGGGCGCCTCGCAGGTAAGCTCGCTGATTGATTCTTTGAAAGATGTTGTCAGCAAACAGGGCGGTGAGGTTGTTCGCGTTGATAATTGGGGATTGAAAAACCTCGCTTATCGCATCAAAAAAAACCGCAAAGGTCACTATGTTTTGCTTAACATTTCTGCTCCGGCTCAAGCTGTTGCCGAGTATGAACGTGTTATGCGCGTTAACGAAGATATTATTCGTTATATGACCATCAAGGTTGACGAGTTCTCGGAAAACACTTCGGGTTCTTCTGACGAAGTTTCGGCAACATCAGTTGAAGAGCAAGGAGAATAATCATGGCTACTAAACAAGTATTTTTTAGAAGAAAAAAGAGCTGTCCGTTTTCTGGTGAAGACGCTTTGAAGATTGACTACAAAGATGTTAAACTTTTGTCGCGTTATATCTCGGAAAAAGGCAAGATTATTCCCAGCCGCATTACTTCGGTATCTGCCAAAAAGCAAAGAGAACTTGCTCGCGCTATTAAAAGAGCACGTTATTTGGCTCTCTTGCCCTATGTTGCAATGTAGTTTTAAGGGAGAAAGAATATGGAAGTTATCTTACTTGAACACATTGAAAAATTAGGCAAAATGGGTGACAAAGTTAATGTTAAGAACGGTTATGCTCGTAACTATTTGTTGCCGATGAAGAAAGCTTTGCGTGCCACCGAGGCAAATTTAGCTGTTTACGAAAAGCAAAAGGCTGAATTGGAAGCTCACAACAAAAAATTGTTTGATGAAGCTACCAAATTGGCAAATGCCTTGAACGGATATTCAACAGTTTTGATTCGTCAAGCTGCCGAAACCGGTCAATTGTATGGTTCGGTTACTATTCGTGACATTGCTGCCGCGATTAAAGAAGCCGGTCATTCGGTTGAACGTCGTCAAATCTTTTTGGATAAAACCATCAAAGATTTGGGTATCTACAAGGTTAAATTGAATCTTCATCCTGAAGTAACTCAAACTATTTTGGTTAATGTTGCTCGTAGTGAAGACGAAGCCAAAAAACAGGCTAAAGCCTTTGAGAATGCTTAAATTTTAAGCTTTTTATATAACAAAAGCGCTTAAGGTTTTGACTTTAAGCGCTTTTATTTATTTAGACAGTTGCTTTTATTTCAACCAGTAACTGGCATTAAAATTAGCATAAATTTTTAATGTTCCGCTTTGTATCGGGGTTGCGGCTTCCGGTATGGCGGCATCCATTGTCGCATTAGCCATCAACATTCCCTTGGCCATCATGCGATAGGGAACCGGTCTGGGTGAATTTTCCGAGCAGTTAGCATTGATTGACTGCACACCGATAATTTTGGTCTTAGAGGCAATCGCCGCAACTTCGGCTCTTTTGTATGCTTTTACGGCAGCTTCATCAATCAATTCACGGCATTTTGCTTCATATTCCGACACCGCAAAATTAAGGTCATTAACATCGGTTGCCCCGAGACTTATTGATTTGTCAATTATATCACCGAGTTGAGCGATATTTTTGGTATGTACTATAATTTGGTTAGAGACCTCATATTTGTCCATAACTTGGCGTTTCAGCTCATGATTATAAACATAAATCGGTCGGGCATCATAGTTGGCAGTTTTGATATAATCCCCCTTTTGTTGATTAATCATATTTTGCAACATAGTATAGATTTTATCAGATTTTTCCTTGTTTTCCTTCGCAGCTTTTTGCAAAAAATTTTTATCTGATGTTTTGATTGCTATTGTGATTTCCACCACATCAGGTGCAATCTCGGCCTCAGAAGAAGTATTGATTGATAATGTTCCCCTGTTATCTTCACTATTTTTTGCCATACCGAAACCGACAATTCCGGCAATCAGCACAATTACGACGAATCCCCAGTTTTTCATGCTGTTACTCCGTTTTATCTGTTAACAAAAACTCTGACAAAGTTCATCAGAAATACAATGGTCATAAAAGCGGTAACTCGTGCCACCCAAGTGATAATTGCAGCATTATGTCCGACAATGGCAAATTGGATTATCAGGGCCGTGATAATTGCACATCCGGCAATAATAAACCAATAATGATTGTTGCCGAGAAAAATAAAGGCACAAATGGCCGCCGCGCCGATAAGAACATTTTGTTGCATAAATCCGAAACAAGTCAAACAAAAAGACTTAACCGGAGCAATCGGCACTATAAAAGCCGCAGCAATAACAATAACCGCCGCTGCAATAACATAAAGATATGATTTCATTGTACTCATAGCAGTTCCTTTCAAAATAAATCTAATCTAGGATAGCCGAATTGCAACATTTCGCAAGTTTTTTCTTAATTATTAATAATATATTTATGAATTTTTTGTTACGCTATCGTAATAGTGTTGTTATTTATATGAATTTATGCTAAAATTTAAGTAATATTCGTAAACTGTATGGAGATACGGTCATGACTGATGAAAACAATTCCAATCAAACATCTAATTCTAATTCTAATCCAACAACAGCTGATTTGGCTCAAGCTTTTTCCAACACCGGTTTAACCAGTAAAAGTGAGGAAAAAAGCGGAAAAAAATCTCTGTTTTCACGAGTTTTCGGTCGCAGAAAAGATAAAAAGAAGAATCCGAAAAAGAAAAAATCCCGCATGAAAAAAATGATGGGTAAGATGTTGATCGTCTTAGGTAAAGTTGTCAAAGTTGTCGGCAAAGTGTTAAAAGTGGCGGGGAAGGCCTTAAAAGCTGTGGCAAAAGCATTAAAGGCTGTTGCCAGGGCTATCAGGGCAGCTGCTCAAGCTGCAGCAGCAATTCCCATCGTCGGTCCGGCAATAAGTGCTGCATTGAATGGCGTAGCCATAGGTATTGAAGTTATGGCTAAAGGACTTGAGGCTGCCGGTAAAGCACTGGAAAAAGTTGGTAATTTGCTTGAAAAACTTGGTAACAAAATGGTGCAAAAAGGTCAGCAGATGGTTCGATCGGCCGATGGCAATGCCAATGCCGGCAATGCGATGGAACAAGCCAATTCTGCCTCACAAGAAGCAACCAACAGTAATAATGGTCGTGAAGGCGGTGAGGGAAATGATAACGGCGGTAAAGACAACCAAGAACAAAAAGATGGTAAAAAGGGGTCAATGTTGGAAAAATTGATGAATGTGTATATGGTTAGTCAAATGGTAAAATCATTCGGTGGCAAAAGCCGTAAAGATGACCAAAATAACAACAATAATCAGCAACAAGGCAATTCTAATCAGCAACAGCCTCAATCTATGGAAGCGGCATTTGGCGGTAAAAGTCGCAAAGATGCTCCGCAACAACCATCCGCTCCGCAGATGCAGCCTCAAGCCAATCCTGCCATGATGAAAGGCGGCGGCCGAGAATAGTAACTGAAAAAATTAAAAAAGCGTTGCAGTGAATTGTTGTAACGCTTTTTTATTGAAAAAGTTGTCATTTTGTATTATAATAATTCATAAGTAAAATGATGGGAGAATCAAAATGGCTGTCATACCTGAGCGTAAACTTGAAGGTCCTAATGACAAGGGGCGTCCTCTCACTAACGAGGAGCGAGAATTAAGTGAGTTGTTCAGCCCGAATGATGGCAAACCAAATGATAATACCAAGACAAAAGAATTAAATAATGAGTTGCAAAAATCAAAAGAATTCATGCGAAACGATAAAAAATCATATCAAAATATGAAAGCTGAAACCGATCCCGAAAAATATGAACAACAAAAAGAGGAACGCCGTGCAATTAAAAAGCGTATGCAAGAGCGCGCTGAATTGATTGAAAAATTGCGTGGCGGGTTAGGGGCTGAAAAACGCCGTAAAGATGCCGAAATACAAAATCGTCGCAACAAACAACGCAATCCGAACCAAGGTCGCGGTTATACCAGAAATTTTGCAAATAACGGACGCTAATCGCCAACTGTGTGATAAAAAATATTTTCTCGTAACAACTCTAAATCTTCATTTGAACTGCCGTGTTGCGATACGGCCTCAATCCCAAGATTGATAAAATCAATTTCTTTCAGCCTTTTAACCGTTGTAGCATAATATATATCATTATTCCACGATAGTATCATTGCTAAACCGTCAGTGGCTGTTTTGATGTTGCTGTAATCTACGGTTTGTTTATTCAACAAATCTTGCTTTATAGGCTCCGACAACACCCCATCCGGAGCTTTGCCCAATCGATCAATTCCATAATAGGCAAAACACTTAATATTTTCCAGTTTATCAGCATCGCGCAGCAGTTTTGCCATGATAGCAGCCTGTTGCTTTTCTTTATCAGGCAAAGCAACATACAAAGGATTCTTATAGTTAATTTCTCTGCGATTATGCTCATAAATGGCAAACAATAATCTTTTATCGCCAAAATAAGGCATATCTTGCAACATTTTAACCGCCTCGGCACCATGATCAAAAACTTTGTTTGATAAATGTTTGCCGTCTTTGTGCTGATAAAACCGTCCCAAATCATGCAGGATTCCGGCAATCTCAACCATACGACGCTCTTGGGGTGAAAATAGCTCATAAATTGTTTTTTCGTTTTGAAAAATATCCATAATGTCGTGCGCCACACCAAATGTATGCTTCAATTTGTGAACCAACCATGTTCTAACTTCAGGTGAGGCATCACCGATAAATTTGCCATACGCTTCGCCAACAAGTTCAGTTGCTCTATATATATTTTCCATCAAAAAATCTCCTATAATAGCGAAAAATTATAGGAGATAAGGGTTAAAAAAAGTTTAAGTGAGATTATAAATCAAAGGCGTTTACATAACCCAACGATACACCGATCAGCACATTGTCGCCATATTTTTCGGCACCTCTGGCTTTGGCTCTGAAATATTGCACAAATGGTGCCAGTTTGAAATTGTTTTTCAACTCAACATCCATTCTTGCCATTCCGCTCAACTCGTCCTTAAAATCAGTCGGATTATATTTGCTGTATGCAAAATAGCGGCGATAATAGCCTTCCAGTTTAAAGTCAACTCCGTCGCGCAAGTTATATTTCCATCTGCCGCCAACCTCAGCCGCAGTCTTTTGAATATCCTCATCATAGGTCATATCCCAGTCTTGCACCAAGGCCGCGTACATCTCATCAAAATAAGTGCCGTTTAAGGCTTTGACACCTGCTTTGCCGCGCAAAACTTTGGTGCGCGGGGCATCATCATTTTGAGTAAATTCGGTCTGATAACCCAAACTGGCAAAAGGACCGACATCAGCCTCATCCCATTTCCACACCTTTTGGGTATAATCGGTTGAGAACAAAATTTTATCAGCATTTTCCGATTTGCTGTCTTCACCGTCGGCCGGCTTCAGCTTGGTTTTGCCATATTCGGCATACACACCGTTATCCCAACGCGATGAGGCTGTTTCGTGTTCCAGCATAAAGTCCAAAACACCTTTAACCACTTCTTCGCCGTCAGCACTCAGTTTTGAATTGGGAGAATTTTTATATTCTTCAGCATTACCTACACTGGTCGATGAAACATCTAAAGCAACTCTGCGGAAATTAGCGCGCCACTCTGATTTTGCAGTATCATTGCTTTCTTGGGCATAAGCCGGCAAAGCCGCCAACAAAGCCGCACTCAAAAAAAGATTAAATTTATTGAAGTTCATTGTCATAACCTTTAATATTAGTTCTGTTAACATTATTTTTTTATCCGTAAAGCATATATTTAGCAACAAAATTAAACCTCATTGTGTATAGTAACCTAATTTTAAGGAAAAAGGATTTAAGATTCCAGCTATGATATATTTGATTGTTGGCAATATTTTATCATTTATCGGAGTGGTGTTTCTGGCGCTGAGTTCAGTGGTTTCAGATAAAAAACACACAATTTTTTATCAGATTTTCGATTGCCTTTTTGCGGTATTGGCTAATATAGTCTTAGGAGGGTTCTCCGGAGCGATAGTATGTTTAGCAGCTTTTATTCGTAATGTTTTGGTATATTTTGGCAAAAACAACCCCAAATTGATGATTATTATCGCTGTTCTAATGACAATTTTGGGAGCTTTAGTTAATCAGCACGGGCTTATCGGTTGGCTGCCGATTATTGCCAGCATTCAATACACTTTATGGTTGGGTTGGGGATTTACCAGCAATAAAAGCGTCAAATTGGCTTTGGCAATAAACTTAATCATTTGGGCAGCATATGATGCGGTAATTTTGGCTTTTCCGGCTTTGGCGGCAGATTTAATAATTTTTGCCTTGAGTATCTTCGGCTATTGTCGATCTTGTCGGATAGAGAAATAAATTCGGTTGACTTTTGAGCTTATCCTCCTTACAACTGATGATATATAAATAAGGAGTTTTAAATGCACGAACATCATCATCACGCGGAAGTATCATCAAAAACAGTCGGTTTGCTGTTTTTGTCATTCATTATCAATATGTTGCTGAGTGTTGTTGAAATTATCGGTGGCATCATCTCCGGCAGTGTCGCCTTGATTGGTGATGCTCTGCACAACACTTCTGATGCTTTTTCAATTTTGGTAGCTGTTTTGGCATTTAAGATTGGCGCCAAAAGAGCTAATTCTAAATATACTTATGGTTTTAGACGCGCTGAAGTTATCGGTGGATTTATCAATTTGATATTGTTGTTTATATCCGGTTGCTATTTGGCGGTTGAAGGAGTAGGGCGACTTATCTCACCGCAGCAAATTGACGGCAAAATGATTATAGTCATTTCGGTATTGGCATTGGTCATTGATGCCTTAACAGCCAAAATATCTCATCACGGTGCCCACCACAACCATAATATGAAAATGGTTTTTGTGCATAATTTAGCTGATGCTTTCGGCTCTTTAGGCGTTATTGTCTCAGGCATTTGCGTATTGTTATGGGGAGTTTATCGCATTGATGGCATAATTGCTCTTGTTATTGCCGCTTATATGATTTGGCAGGCAATTGCCTCGTTCAAACCGATTGTCAATATTTTGATGAATGCCGCCCCCGAATCAATTGATTTGGAAGAAGTGAAGAAATCTATTGCCAAAATCAAAGGAGTAAAAGATGTACATCATCTGCATTTGTGGTGTATTGACGAGCATGAAACCGCTTTGGAGTGTCATGTAATATCCGAGGATATGACAGTTGCTCAAAAAATTGCTAAAAAACTGGATGAAAAATTTGCAATCGAGCATTGCAATGTTCAGGTAGAAACTAAAGAAAAATGTTGCAAATGTTCCTGCTGTGATAACTAAATGCAAAAAATGCACAAATATTAAAATTTTTGCTTGCCAATATATATTTTTTGTTTTATAAGAAGCCTCAGTCAACTGAAAAATATATGCTCAGGTAGCTCAGTTGGTAGAGCAGAGGACTGAAAATCCTCGTGTCGGCGGTTCAATCCCGTCCCTGAGCACCATTTCAAACCCGCCCATTGAGGCGGTTTTTTTTAATGGTATTACAGGAATTGGTAACTCATCATAAAAGATAGAGGCAAAGGTAATTTGTTGTTATCAATTAAATATAGCGACCAAAATAAATAGAATAAAAAATATTGTAAAAAATTTTCCCGTTGCCACGCCTTTTTCTTTACTTTTTATATTAATTTCTATTTCATTCGAATTAGCCCCCATTACTTCCTCTTTATAAACAATATAATATTCCGCAAACTAACGACGGGAAAAGAGTTGTAAAAGAATTGTTAAGTTTTGGAATTAAAAATCCATATCATAAATATTAAAATAATTTTTTTTAAGGACGAGAATATGATTTATGGATATATAAGAGTGAGTACAGATAAACAAACTTTGGCTAATCAGGAATTTGAAATAAATAATTTCTGCAAAAAGGAAAAAGTTATGTTGGATAAGCTAGTGTTTGAAACAATCAGCGGTACCAAAGATTTTGAAAAACGCAAACTTGGTAAATTGTTGAAGCGACTTAAACCTAACGACATCTTAATTTGCACAGAGATTTCTCGTTTAGGACGTAATTTGATGCAGATTATGACTATTTTGAATATTTGTCTAAAGAAAAATGTTCAAGTTTGGACAATTAAGGACAATTATCGCTTAGGGACTGATATTCAATCAAAGGTTTTGGCATTTGCCTTTGGTTTGGCAGCAGAAATTGAAAGAAATTTGATTAGTCAACGCACTAAAGAAGCCCTGAATCGCATTAAACAAACAGGAATAAAATTAGGCAGACCTAAAGGTGGCAAAAATGCCAAGCACGTATTGGATGGAAAAGAAACAGATGTAATTGAACTCTCTCGCAAAGGTATTGTGCAAACGAAAATTGCTAAGCTGCTTGGGGTTAGTCCGACGACTGTGCGAAAATTTTTAAAAAAAACGACCTTGAGTAACAATTATTTATAGGGTTTAACACCAATTTTTTATCACGCAAATTTAATGTCCGTTAAATGAACGATTATTTTTACCAATTTTGCAATTTGTTGAATTTATTGATAAAGCAGACAAATATGATGTTATAATGATAATTTAATTGACATTTTAGATATAATTTAGTAGCAATAAAAAAACGGACATTAAATGAGTGATTCCTATGACACAAATTGTAGTGCTTGTAAATACATGGAAGCAATATCGATACAACTGTTATTTGCACAAATGTAATGTTGATGTTGTGTGGATGCTTAAGATGTTTGTTAAAATGGCTTTTGATAAAAGGACCTTGGCAGCATGATAACAGGGTTTGTCCAAGATAATTCCAAGTATTTTGATATTGACGCTCAAAGAAAGGCTTTGGCGAGCTATGCTGATGAACGTAAATTGAAAGATATTAAGGTTATAAATATTGCAAATACCCAAGATATATTGTCTCAGCATCTTAAATCCGGAGACACTGTCGTTATACCGAATATTTCTTTGTTGGGTAACACGCTTGAGCGTATTGTGTCATCAATAAAACAGCTTGCAGAATATCGCGTTTATATTTATTCAATAAAAGAAAATCTGGCAATCGATACATATAACCAGCAAAC
This sequence comes from uncultured Pseudomonadota bacterium, assembly GCA_902763535.1. Classification (GTDB taxonomy): domain Bacteria; phylum Pseudomonadota; class Alphaproteobacteria; order RF32; family CAG-239; genus CAZU01. The sequence continues at coordinate 35,386 of CACWSG010000012.1, forward strand.
ATTGGCAAATTGTTTTGATGCCTGTCTGGCGGCATATAAAGGAATTTTTTCACTTAGAAATTCCAAAATTCAATCTGATTTGTTAAAAGCGGGCAAACCTCGAGGATGTCTGAACAATGCTCGTAAAGGCAAGTTTATTTTAAGCGGACGCGAAGAAGAAGTTAAGAAATATATCAAAGCCGGCTATTCTTATGCTCAAATTGCAGAGAAATTAGGATGCAACCCCAGTAATGTTCTTTATTTTGCGAAATATTTGGGGCTGAAAAAGACAAGGGCAAACTCTACAAAACCGGTGCTAAGAAACCAACATAAGCTCGATGAATTTAAGCAAGAAATCATTGAATTATTTAATTCCGGCACATCTATCGCCCAAATAGCCAGACATTGCGGTGTTTGCTACGCAACAGCTAAGGATTATTTGAACAGATTGGGGCTTATCGCGATGGATGGAGGTGTTCATGCCTAACATTTATGTATTTGACATGGATGGGACATTAACACCGGCACGCAAGCCGATGGAAGCGGAGTTTGCAATTCAGTTCTATGAGTGGCAA
>CACWSG010000013.1 GCA_902763535.1 uncultured Pseudomonadota bacterium
AATTGTAGCGGAGAAACTAACGAAATAACTTGGGTTTACTACTAATACCTTAAGTACAAGTCCTCTCCAATCCCTGTCTCTTATAGACAGGGATTTTTTTCAGTTGTAAGACTGTTGACATATAAGCATATTTATTATAGAAATACTCAGTAGTTACCGACAAAATATTTTTTACCAAAGCACTTAATTTTGTACTTGATTTTTTAACAGAGGATATCATATGAAAAAACTATTGATTTGCATCGGGCTTGCCTTAACTCTTTCTGCTTGCGGCAGTGATCACATAATGCGTTTTGAGCTCAGCCAACAACCAAGCATAAAAACCACACCGTCATACGAAGGTAAAAGCCATTTTTTCTTATGGGGAATGTGGCAAAAGACAAACTATAAGCTCACAAATGTGTGCCGCACGAGAGGTATTAATGCCATAGAAACCCATTGGACGCTATATGATTCCTTGATGAACGGGTTTACTATGGGAATTTATGCTCCGGAAAGCTTTTCGATTTATTGTAATTAGTTCTTAAATTTTTTTTATTTGCGAGCATAACAGTAAAATATTGTTATGCTCTTTTTTTGAGCTGTTTTCCGCTTTTATTTTTTAGAGCCCTTAAATCAGCGCGAAATTCCATAATGAGTACAATTTGCCAAAACAGAAAGATAATAGTTACAATATCATCACACATACGATTTTCGATAATATCAATCAGCGCAAAAATATATCCCTGTTCCGTTGTTACAAAAAGCATAGCCGTTTCCCATGCAAACATAACAAATCGCTTATCCATAATCGGAATCAGTTTGTTTCTTTTATCATAAACAATGCGGCGAATGCGTTTTGTTTTGTATGCAAAATGTTTTATCACAAATACCGAAACACAAATAAATATTTGCAAAAGAACATTGAGCCATATCCATTTTTTATCGCATATATTGTGAGCCACTCCGGAAAAATCATAATCATACTTAACCATATCGGGAATAACATCCCAATACATATGGTACATGGCAATTTCTATGATAAGAACGGAAAAAGTTAAAATTATGGACAACAAAGTCCTAAACTTAATCCCTTGAAGAGTGCTGCCGGATATAAGCAGTTTCATAAATTGTATAAAAGATGACATATCTTCACCTGTTTTCGATAAACAATACGCGCATATTAGGGCAGAAAAAAATAAAAAACAAGGGTGCATTTGTTTTTCTTTATGCTGTTATTTTCAGCCACTGGCTTCTCACAAGTTCGAGCGGTCATTCATTCCAAACCAAAACAAAAAGCCTATCACAAGGATAGGCTTTTAATTTTGGTCGGGTTGAGCCACCAAAATCGAGAAAAAGATACCATTTTTTGATTGTTTCATTTTCACCTCTAAAATAGTGTGGACGCGTTTTTACGACCATATCGGTCACCCAAGGTGCAGATACCAGCCACGTGCTTTTTTTATTTCAAAAACAATAACATATACTGTCCACATGGTAATTAAACTTGACTTTTATATTTTTTAAGCGTTGTTGTAGTATGTGTCTTTACAGAAAGGAGAACTACTTGACTCAAGCTGAAAAAATCGTCAAAATAATAATGCCCGATTTATTAAAGTATTTAAAACTGAAGAAGCGCGGATTAGTTTGTCAAAACCGCGTTTTACAAAGAATTCCACTTGATCAAAGGGAAGAAAAGGAAGAAGAATTTGAAAACTTTGAATATGAAAAAGCAGATGCCCTTAAAAATTAAAATCTAATTGATTTTTATATTTTTTCTTGGCCCCTCTTATTTTAGCTTTACAACTTCTACAGCCTTGTTGTTTTGATTTTTTTACTCTATTCACAATAATAGCCTGCCAAGATTTACCACACACAGAACACTTCCACCAAACTTTCTTGCCACTTCCCGGCAAAAAGTCTTCAGGAAGTGCAGGATAATTTTTTTCATAATCCCATTCTCTTGCAATATCAGGGTATTTAGTTTTTAAGTCGTTAATACCTTTTTGAGGGACTCTTCCTGCGCAACAAGGGCAACCAATGCCTCTTTTTCTATGATTTGGGCTTGCTTGCCATTCATATCCGCACTTGTGACACTTCCACCATACAGGCTTAAATCTTCCTACTGTTATATCATAAGGTGTTAAATTACCATTTTTAGTTGGATGCCATTCATTTATCAATTCGGGCATCTTATCCGCAAGAGAACCTCGTTCTTTAACACGAAGTTTTGTAAACTCAGATCCTCTGTTTTTTAAACTACAAGATGGACATCCATATCGGGAGCCAGTCATATTTATTATGCTTGTTTTCCATTCTTTTCCACAATCCTGGCATTTCCACCAAACAACTTCATTTGAACCCACTGAAAACATATCTGGAGTTAAATTACCGTTTTTTTCATAATTCCATTTTGCTGCAATATCAGGTCTTATTTCCGAAAGTGAATTTGGTATACTTGAAAGATATGATAAAATTTCATTTTTATCTCTTTCTATATTGATTTCTAAAAACGAAGATTTAATTCCGCTTATTGAAGCTAGTATATGCAGTATCACACGTTCCAAATCATGATAATTCTTTTTAATAGGAGGGATATAATAAATTTTATCTGCTGTATCGTTCCAAGAATCTTCTGTTTGTTCTTTGATGCGAATTAGATAAACCTTTTGTTGTTTACAAAATTCATACTTTTTTATTTCTCTTTTATGCTCTGGTTCTGTTTTATGCCATTGAGCTCCATCATATTCAATCGCTACTTTAAGCTCTGGAATATAAACATCAAATTCCATACTATTCTTAAAACAATTTTTGTACTTACTAAGAGAATTAGGCCAAAGCTTTTTCATATAATAGAGAACTGCCTGTTCAGGAAATGACGTTGATTTTCTTAAGCTACAAATTGGACAGTTGGTCTGTCCAGAGCCTCTATCGTGTACATTGGCTTGATATTCATGTCCTATCGGACATTTCCACCAGACTTTTTTTCCACTTCCGTAAGTTACATCAGATGGTGTTAAATTACCATTTTTCGTAGGATGCCACTCTTTAGCTATTTCTGGATATTTCGTTTCAAAATCATTAAACCCCTTTAGAACTTTGTGCCCTGAACAGTACGGACAAGCATGCCCCCTTGTGGTTCTTTTCAAAATAGGTTGTAAATACTCGTGTCCCTCAGGACAAACCCACCAAACTTTTCTTTGGCTACCAGCCATGACATCAGATGGTGTTAATGTGCCATTTTTAGTTGGGTGCCATTCTTTTGCGATATCTGGATATGTAGTAGCTAAATCATTATACCCAACCAAAACTTTTTGACGCGCACAATACGGACAACCATGCCCCCCATGTGTACGTTGTGAAATGGCTTGCTGATATTCATGCCCATCAGAGCAAATCCACCATACTTTTTTACCACATCCAAAGGTAACGTCAGATGGTTTTAAATTGCCGTTTTTTGTCGGGTGCCACTCCTTAGAAATATCGGGATACTTTGTAGCAAGATCATTAAATCCTTGTAAAAGAGCTTTATTAGAACACGCAGGACACCCTGTGTGACCTCGAGTTCTGTCGGAAACTATAGCTTGCCATTCATAACCACATTTTGAACATTTCCACCAAAACTTCTTGTTACTTCCCCAAGTGATAGTCGTTGGTGTTATTGTGCCATTTTTCTCTTGAAACCACTCTTTTGCTACTTCCGGATATCTGGATTGTAAGTCATTTATACCTTGAGCTACTTTTTGCCCAGAACATATTGGACATGAATTTGGATGTAAAACACGTGCGTTGATAGCTTGTTCATATTCATGACCTTCTGGACATATCCACCAAACTCTTTTTGAGATTCCAGGCATAACTTCTGTCGGTCTTAAAGTATTTTTTGTGGGATGCCATTGTTTTACAACATCAGGGTATTTTGTTGCTAAATCATTATAGCCGGCTAAAACTTTTTGACTAGCACAGTATGGACAACCGGTGCTTTCCTTTCTTGTTCTATCACATACAGTTGCTTGCCATTCACCACCGCATTTAGAACATTTCCACCACACTTTTTTATTACTTCCCAAAGTAACATCTGATGGTTTTAAATCTCCGTTTTTAGATGGATGCCAATCTTGTGCAAGTTGAGGATTAAGTGATTCTAAATCGTTGTAGTTTTGCAAGACTTTATGTCCTGCGCAATATGGACAGTTATAACCTCGAGTTGTTCTTTTATTAATTGTCTGTGAAAAACTATGTCCTTTAGAGCAAATCCACCATACTTTTTTACCACTACCGCAAAGCAATTGTGATGGGTCTAAATCGGCATTCGCTTCCCAATCCCATTCCTGCATCAATTCTTTATTTTCTGATAGATATTTGCTCACTAAAAACTCTCTTTTATAATTGAACGGCTTTTATTTATAGCACTAAAAGAAAAATATGTAAACATACAGGACTATATTTTACGGCTCATTTTAATATCATATTGATTATAAATAAAAATTTTGAGTATTTCGCGACAAAAGAGTGCCCCACCACTCTTATGGTCGCGGAAAGTTGCATAATTTTTTATGACAATTGAATAAAATCAATATGTTAAGACCACATGGCGCGTGAAAATTGTCCACGTGGTCTTATATAATCTTATGCAAAAATTGTACTTTTAAACGGAAAATTGTTTCAAAGTGACCTCATGGTCATAAAATTTTTAATGTAGTGAAATTCCTTTAACGACAATACTTTTCTAATAGGCAACAAAAAAACGAATACCCGAAAGTATCCGTTTTCTTAAATCTATTCTGATTGGTCGGATTGACTGGACTACTTAGCAAATATTTTTCAAATATTTGCACGTTCACTGCGGCAATCGCTTTTCAAGCGACCGGCGCACTCCCTTGCGCCTTTGCCTTGTAGTCAAACCAGCTTTTCGTTGGTTCGAGCTGTCATTCATTCCAAACCAAAACAAAAAGCCTATCACAAGGATAGGCTTTTAATTTTGGTCGGATTGACTGGACTGACTTCGTTTCACTTCGTCGCCCCTGCGCTCATCGCCTTAACGGCGACCGCGATACTCTCGTCTCGCTTTCGCTTGTGGTCAAACCAGCTTCTCGCCGGTTCGAGCTCCATGCTATCGCATTCAAGACACAAAAAAACCGCCATAAAGGCGGTCTTTGTGTCTTGGTCGGATTGACTGGACTCGAACCAGCGACCTCTTCGTCCCGAACGAAGCGTTCTACCAGGCTGAACTACAATCCGTTTGTCTCTCAACTCGCCTATTGATACCACATTTTTTTATCTTGGCAAGTAAAATTTTCAAAAAAACTTATTTTTCTTGCCATTTTTTTGTTTTCATATACCAATAGGCAATCGGCAGAGCCAGCGAATGATACCAAAAGTCAACCATATAACACCAAGCCAATTCAACCTGATATATTCCTATTATAATACGAATAGCCAAAACATATATTATCACACTCGTTGTCTCAATCACAAAAGCCAGCTTTAGCTTATTTACTCCGTATAATGCATAAAAATAAATATATTCCGGCAGAGTTATCAGATTAGCAAACAGCATCACCCATAAAGGTTTTATCGCAGCGTTGATTAACATCTCATTATTGGTAAAAATTCCCAAAATCGGTTTTGCAAAAATAATCATTAGTAAAAATCCGCCATAATAGGGAACGGCTCCGAATTTTAAAACCCGTTTTAATGTCGGGACAACTTCATTGTATTTTTTGGCTCCGATAAGGTTTCCGACAATAGATATGGTGGCTGTTGACAATCCGTTCGCCACAATGCACAAGCAAGCGTACAGTGATTTTAGGATATTTGATATTGCCAAAGCCTCGACACCCAATTTTTCAATTTCCACAAAAAAGTACAGCCAACTGCCAAAACTGAAAAATGTCAGCAAGGTAATATAGATTGATTTTTTGATGATATCTTTTAACAGGGCATAATCAAACAACAGAAATTTATTAAAGTTATATTTGGGCAAATTTATCTTTAGCAATATATATCCCACAAGATATGATGCCGCGATTATCTCCGCGCCAACCGAGGCTATGGCTGCACCTTTCATCCCCATGGGCTCGATTCCAAAACCGCCGAAAATCAACCACCAATCTAATCCGACATTGCTTACCAATAAAATGACCGAAGATATTGCAATGTGGCGTGTGATGTTTATCGCCACCAAAAACGCGCAAATTACCGATTTAATGCCGGAAAATATCAACCCGATACAACGCGGCACGGCATAAATTAAAATTGCCGTTTGCACAATATCGTCTTTTATTGTCAGCTGTAAAATTGATTTTGCCAGCATAAAAATCAAAACAATAGCCGTGATAGATAAAACCAAAATCATATTATTAGTCAGCCAAAAAACTTTGCCGATTTTTTTATATTTTTTTTCACCGTTATGTACTGACATCAAAATTTGACCGCCGGTGGCAAAACCTTCTTCAATCATAAAAATAGTCAAATAAATCAACCCGCCGATTGCGCACGCACCGAGCTCGACCTCGCCGACATGACCCAAAAATATGGTATCGGTAGTTCCGATCAAAGTCTGAATTACCAACTCCAAAATCAACGGCCAAGATATAGCGGCAATTTTGCGATAAGAATAAGTTATCATTTTATTAAACCTTCTATGATAACTGTATTTTATACATCAATAGGTTGAATAATGCTTAACATAAAACAAAAGTTTCATAATTTTATGATAAATCATTGGCTCAAAGTTGCCAATAATTTTTACTCCGTACACAATTATGACAGAGCAATTAAATTTTATGGCAAAATATTATATCTTGATAATAAAAATTATGCTGCAAATTGTAATTTGGCAACCGCTTATTTTTTGAATAATGACTATCAAAAAGCTCAAACCTATTTTGAATATCTGCAAAAAGCGGATTCGCAAAACCCTTGGTGGCAAACCTATCTTTCTCAAATTTATCAAAAACAAAAATCCTATCGCAAAGCACTTAATGCGGCGTGGAGTTCGGTCAAAATCAGTCATGGTGCCGGTGAACATCAAGTCAATTTGGCTTATGCTTTATACGAAATTGCCGAGATTAAAGGTGTAGATTTTATTCTTGATATGGTTCAAAAATTTTATCAAAATTATCCGGATTCCGGAGTGGCGCAGCAGTGTTATAATACTTTTTTTCATCCGCAAAAAACAGCTATATGCAATTCTGAATATATTGAAAAAATTTTTGATATTTTTGCTCCCGAATTTGAAACAACTTTGAATCGTTTACATTATAATTCGCCGCAAATGATTGCTCATTATTTAGCTGCTGTCTGTCATAATCGCTCTAATTTGCAGGTGCTTGATTTGGGGTGCGGTACCGGAATGTGTGGTGCAAATATCAAACAAATTATGCCGCAAACAGTACTGTGGGGAGTCGATATTTCATCCCAAATGTTGGTCGAAGCCGGCGCCAAAAAAATCTACAATCAACTGGTCAAAAATGATATTATAAGTTACCTAAAAATATCAAAGTTTCAATTTGATGTTATAGTTGCATCAGATGTTTTGACCTATTTTGGAGTGTTGGATGAAGTCATTGCTTTGGTATTTTCTCGCCTCAAAAAAAACGGAATTTTTATATTCACAATTTCACAAAATAACCTCAATCGACAAAGCTATTTTTTGACCTTATCTTCGCGTTTTGTGCATCGATTTTCTTATGTCGAAAAAACATTAAAAAAGGTCGGATTCTCTCATATAGAAAACCACAAAAAGATTATACGCAAAGAGGGAAAAAAAGATGTAAACGGCGGCATTTTTGTTGCTGTAAAATAAAAAAAATTCCCACCGGATGAGTGGGAATTTTAATATTGAACTTCGTAAAAAATTACTTTTTCGATTTGCTGCTCAAAGATTTTTTTGTGCTGGTCGAAGAAGATTTTTTAGCAGAAGTAGAAGAAGACTTTTTATTGCAAGAAGACTTGTTGCAGCAATTCAATTGCTTCAAAGCTTCATTCCAAAAATAATTATCCTGTCCGTTAGGGCAACCGGCATTTTGCCAAAGATAATAAGCTGCTTCTCTGATAGCTTGTTCGTTATTAACCATAATCACTAACTCCAAAAAAAGTTTTAATAAACATTGTTTAATATACATACAAATTTTTATCCGTCAATAGTAAATCGTTATAATACTTCAAAAATATTGCAAAAAAAATAAACCGACATTATTTTTTAATGAGATTTTAATTAAATTGTTGCATTTAAATAGATAAGAATTTATAAGTAAAAAGTGAATGTTTTTTTCAACATCTAATGACTTATTACATAGGAAAATTATATGCAAAATTTATTATCAAAAGAGGAAATGGAAGCCGTAATTAATGGTGACCATGGTAATGTTTTCGCTGTGTTAGGCATACACCGCAACAAGGGTAGTAAAGAGTCTTTTATTCGTGCATACCTGCCCATGTCATCATCTATTGAGGTGCTTTCTCGTGATGGTTCATCTCGCGGTATGATGACCAAATTGGATGATCGCGGATTCTACCAAATCGATTTGGGTGTTACCGAAGATTATGATTATAAATTTCGCATTACCAATGATAAAGGTGCCGTTTATGATGCCGAAGACACCTATCGTTTTACTCCGACTTTAGGTGATATGGATATTTATCTTCTTGCCGAGGGAAACCACTTGGATATGTATAAAAAATTGGGTGCCCATGTAATGGAAAAAGAAGGTGTCAAAGGTGTGGCTTTTGCAGTATGGGCTCCTAATGCCAAGCGCGTCAGTGTCGTCGGTGCTTTCAATAACTGGGATGGTCGAGTTGATGTTATGCGCAAACACCCGTCTTGTGGTGTATGGGATATTTTTATTCCCGGCATCGGCGAAGGCGAAATATATAAATATGAAATCAAAACAAATTCCAATAACATTTTCTTAAAAGCCGATCCGGTGGCTTTTTACTCTGAACGTCGTCCCAACACTGCCTCGGTGGTTTATGATTTAAATCACTATGAGTGGCATGATAATGATTGGATGAATTATCGTTCAGAATATAATTCTCTTGATAAGCCGATGTCGATTTATGAAGTGCATTTGGGTTCTTGGCGCCGTAAAGATGGTAATGAATATTTGACTTATCGCGAGTTGGCTGATCACCTGATTCCTTATGTGCAAAATATGGGATTTACTCATGTTGAATTTTTGCCGCTTGCCGAACATCCTTTGGATGCCTCTTGGGGTTATCAGATTATCGGTATGTTTGCCCCCACTTCGCGCTTTGGCACTCCTGATGATTTGCGTTATATGATTGACAAATTTCATCAGGCCGGCATTAGTGTGATTATGGACTGGGTTCCGGCACACTTTCCCAAAGATGCTCACGGACTTAACGAATTTGACGGCACGCACTTGTATGAGCACGCCGATCCCAGAAAAGGCGAACACAACGACTGGGGAACCAAAATCTACAATTATGGTCGCTCGGAGGTTGCCAACTTTTTATGTTGCAGCGCACTGTTTTGGCTGAAGGAATTTCATATTGACGGATTGCGCGTTGATGCGGTTGCTTCAATGTTGTACTTGGATTATTCACGCAAGGCCGGCGAGTGGATTCCCAATCAATATGGCGGCAACGAAAATATAGAAGCTATTTCGTTTTTGCGCCGCATGAATGAATTGGCTTATTCTCAGGTCAACGGAGCAGTAACTGTTGCCGAAGAGTCAACTGCTTGGCCGATGGTTTCGCGTCCCACAAGTATGGGAGGTTTGGGCTTTGGTTACAAATGGAACATGGGCTGGATGAATGATACTTTGCGTTATATTTCACACGAGCCCGTCCATCGCAAATATCACCATGGAATGCTGACTTTCGGTTTGCTTTATGCCTTTAATGAGAATTTTATTTTGCCGATTTCACACGATGAGGTTGTTCACGGCAAAGGCTCTATGCTTTCCAAAATGCCGGGTGATGAGTGGCAAAAATTTGCCAACTTGCGTGCTTATTATGGTTTTATGTACACACACCCCGGTAAAAAATTGTTGTTTATGGGATGTGAATTTGGTCAAGATTACGAGTGGAACTCGGAAGAGGGCTTGCGCTGGTTTTTGCTTGATTATCCGATGTATCGAGGTATGCAAAATTGTGTACGTGATCTGAACTTAATGTACAAAGGCAATCCTTGTATGTATCAGCAGGATTTTGATTATCGCGGTTTTGAATGGTTGGATCATTCCAATGCTGATGACAGTGTTATATCCTATATTCGTCGTGGCTATAATTATAATGACTTTATGATTGTAGTCTGCAATTTTACTCCGGTTGTCCGTCACAATTATCGTATCGGTGTGCCGGAGGGCGGCGATTATCAGGAAATTTTCAACAGTGATGATGTCAACTATTGGGGCAGCGGTGTTAAAAACGAGGGTGTAATCCATTCGGATAATCAGGGATGTAATTACAAGCCGTTTTCCATTAATATAACGCTTCCGCCTCTATCAACCATAATTATAAAACCTTTGCGTTAGGAGACTATAATTGGCAAAATATCAAACATCTTTCGGACAGGCTTATCCTCTTGGTTCCACCTATGATGGTAAAGGTGTTAATTTTGCTTTGTTTTCGGCTCATGCGCAAAAAGTTGAGCTTTGTCTTTTTGATGAAAGCGGTGCCGTTGAGCTTGAACGTTATGCAATTGATGAGCAGGACAATAATATTTGGCATATCTATCTTCATGATGCAAAGCCCGGTTTGGTATATGGTTGGCGAGTTTATGGTTTGTATGAACCGCTTAAAGGTTATCGCTTTAATCCCAACAAGCTGCTAATCGATCCTTATGGAAAACAGCTTGTCGGAACTTTGATTTGGAATAAGGCAATTTTTGGATATGATTGGGATAGCCCTGATGGAGATTTGTCTTTTTCCGAGCTTGATTCGGCGCCTTATGTTCCCAAGTCGGTAGTTGTTGATGAAAATTATGATTGGAGCAAAGAAAAACGCCCTTCTTATTCAATGTCGGAAAGCATAATTTATGAAACTCACTTGCGTGGGGCTACAAGGCTTAATCCGTTTTTGGATGATGGTTCGAGAGGAACATTTGCTGCTTTTGGTGAAGCCTCGACCATAAATTATCTTAAACATTTAGGGGTTACGGCGGTAGAATTTTTGCCCATACATGCCTTTTTCGGTAATCGCCACAAGCGCGGGTTTGTGATTGACAATTATTGGGGATATGAAAACTTCAGTTATTTTGCCCCTGAACAATCCTATATGTCAACCGGAGGCATCAACGAAATAAAAGACATGGTCAAAAAACTGCATAACCATGGCTTGGAAGTAATTTTAGATGTGGTCTATAATCACACCGGTGAAGGCAATCAGATGGGGCCTACTTTGTGTTATCGCGGAATTGATAATCTGTCATATTATGTGTTGGATGAAAAAAATCCGCGTTTTTATGTTGATACAACCGGATGCGGCGCCAGCCTCAATTTGCAAAACCGCGATTGTCTGCGCATGGTAATGGATTCAATGCGTTATTGGGTGCGCGAAATGCACATAGACGGCTTTCGTTTTGACTTGGCACCAACTCTGTGTCGCCATGGCGGAGAATTTAAACAGTCAAGCGGTTTTTTATATGCCGTTACCCAAGATGAAGTTTTGCAAAATGTAAAAATGATTGCCGAGCCTTGGGATGTGGGCAAGGGTGGTTACCAGTTGGGAGCATTCCCGATTAATTGGAGTGAGTGGAACGATAAATATCGTGATAATGTTCGCCGAATTTGGAAAGGCGATAACGGACAGATAGCCGAATTTGCCTCAAGGTTGACCGGCTCCAGTGAAATATTTAATCACTACAATCGCGGAATGTCATCAAGCATCAATTTTATAACGGCTCATGACGGATTTACTCTTTATGACTTGGTCAGCTACCAGCAAAAGCATAATTCAGCTAATGGTGAAAATAATCACGACGGTTCGGACAGTAATTGGAGTTGGAATTCCGGTGCCGAAGGTGAGACGACCAATCCTATCATCATGCGCAATCGCAAAGACAGAATGCGGGCTATGTTGGCAACTTTGTTTTTGTCTTTTGGCACTCCGATGTTGAACTTCGGTGATGAATTAGGACGCACCCAGATGGGCAACAACAATCCTTATTGCCAAGACAATGCCATCAGCTGGCTCAGTTGGGAAGGGCTGTCAGCTTGGCAAAAAAAGATGATTACCTTTACGCATAAGTTGATTAAATTGCGTAAAGATTTAAAGATATTTTCAAGGCGTCAATTTTTTACCGGCAAAAAAGATGAAAGCGGTTTTGTTGATTTGGCATGGTACACCGAAAACGGTCGCGAGTTTACTTCATCTGATTGGCAAAACGCCAATCGTCATTGCCTGTCTTATTTGGTTCATCATGACGGATGCTTTTTATTGGCAATTTTCAATGCTCATCATCAAGCTGTTGAATGGAAGCTTCCCAATTTGGCAAAAGATATGAATTGGCATTTGATGTTGGATACATCGGAGCGCATGGATAAAAACATCAACTTAGGAGCTTCCGAAAAAATAACGGTTCCCTCTTGGAGCGTGGTTGTAATTACAATTGATTAAGTGAGGAGATGAAAACAATGGAAGACAATTTACATCAGCTGTGTAATGCGTTAGGTATTGCTACAAGTTTTTCCGATGCCGGTTTGCAACGCAAGGAATATTCCGTCAGTGACAAAACTTTGCGCTTTTTTGCATCTGCCCTGGGTTATCCGGCCGCAACCGAAAAACAAGCTCAAACCTCACTGGCCAAGTTAAAAGAAAAGCGTTGGCGCAAGATGCTGGATCCGATATATGTTTGTCAGCAAGACAATATTATAATCAATGTGGTATCTCATGATTTATCAAATATTGTAATTACCGCAACTGATGATAAAGGACAAAAAACAAATCTCGAATATTATTATATGCATGATGTTGAAAATTTCGGTATCTTTTACAAAGAAAGTTTGCGCATTACCACACCGCTTAACATCGGCTATTATAATATTGAGGTAAAAGCCGGCGGACGTAAAGATTGTGCAGTTTTGGCGGTTGCTCCTTTATCATGTCGAACATTACCGGATAATCAAAAACTTTTTGGTTTTGCCATTCAAATATATTCACTCAAGAGCGATCACGATTGGGGAGTTGGTGATTTCAGTGATTTGAAAGATTTAATCAAAATTTGTGCTGAGGTCAAAGCAGATGTTATAGGTATAAACCCGATAAATGTTTTATATCACAGTTTTCCCGAAAATGCCAGTCCTTATATGTCGATTTCGCGTACATTTTTGAATCCGATTTATATTGATGTGGAGCAGGTTCCCGAGTTTAATGCAGCAGATAAAAAGTCTTCTTCTGCCGAAGCTGAAAAATTGCGTGCTACGGAAACCATTGACTATACCAAAGTCTATAATCTCAAAATAAAATATTTGGAAAAATGTTTTGCGCGCTTTCAAAAATCAAAAGATAAAAAACGTCATCGGGAATATCTCGATTTTTGCCGTCAGTATAATCCTGATTTGGACAATCTCGGTTTATTCCAAGCCATCTACGAAGACGAATTGGCTAAAGGGGTAAAATTCAATCAATGGTCAGCAAATTATGTTTCACCGGATTGTGATGCATCAGCAAAATTCCGCAAGGAACATCAAGAGCGCATGGAATTTTTCAAGTTTTTACAATTTGAAACATTCCGCCAATTTTCTTCTGTGCAGGAGCAGATAAAATCAAGCGGTCTCAAAATCGGATTATATCGTGATTTAGCGGTGGGTGTCGGTCGTGATTCTGCTGAATTTTGGAGTAATCCGAAACTGTTTATGGCTGATTGCGGCACCGGTGCTCCGCCTGATGCCTTTTTCCCTAATGGTCAAAAATGGGGATTGGGCACTTTCCATCCGTTGAAGCTAAAAGAACAAGCCTATCGTCCTTTTATAAACATTCTTCGTTCCAATATGCAGGCGGGAGCATTGCGTATTGATCATGTTATGAGCCTGATGCGGCTTTATGTTATTCCCGATAAGGATGAGAGCGGAACTTATCTGTATTACAACTTTGATGATATGCTGAATTTGGTCGCTTTGGAAAGCAGCTTGAATAATTGCATAATTGTCGGTGAAAGCATTGGTAATGTTCCGGAAGGATTTTTGGATCGCTTGGCTGAAAAGAATATTTATTCTTTGAGTGTTTTGTGGGCCGAGCGTTGGAATATCGGTGCCGGTGATTTCAAACATCCCGAAGCCTATCCTGATAATGCCTTTACCTCTATCGGCACACATGACATGGCACCTTTGAAAATGTGGTGGTTTGGCTATGATATTGAGACCAATTTTCAAGTTGGCATAATTCCGGATGAGCAGGCCAAAGTCGCCGCTTATCATCGCCGCGAAGATGATCGCCGCCGCCTGCTCAAAGTTTTGGATGAAACAGGGGTTTGGCCGGAGGATAAATATCGCCATGGCGATTATATCTATGGCGAGGGTTATCCCGAAGGAATAGAAGAAGCTTTGGAGCGTTTTATGGCGCGTACATCTTCACCGGTATATTTGGCACAGTTGGAAGATATTTTGCACGTCACCGTAATGCAAAACTTGCCCGGCACCGATAGGGATAAGCATCCCAACTGGCGCCGCAAACTTCCGGTAGCGCTGGAAAAACTGGCTTCCGATATTGCTTTTGTGCGTTGTATTGCTGCCATTCATCGCGAGCGATAGATTTTTCAGTTTTACGATAGGGTAAATTGAAAGTATCGTTCAAGCAATCAGCAATAGTTCTTCCGCAATTTAGGTATTAGCATAAAAAAACAATTGATTTTTAATTCAATTGTGTTATGCATAGCAACAGCTTAAATCATTTGATTGAAAAATAAATCCGGAGAATTTAATAATGCAGGTAATTAAGGTTAGTAAAAGAGTTATTGTTCGCAATTTTATAATTATATTTTTGTGCGTGGCTTTAGGTTGGTATCTCAAGTCCAAACTCACTCCGCAAGGTGCGCTTCCCGGCGGGGCAATGGGCGGTGTTCCTCATGTTATTGTCGAACAATCTGTTCTGGAAGATGTTTCTCCGCAAAAGCAATATATCGCTTCTATCGAGCCGATTAAAAGTGTTAATCTGGTGCCGCAAGTATCCGGTTATATTGAGCGTGTATTGTTCCAAGAAGGTTCTATTGTCAGCCAAGGCGATATTTTGTTCATAATTGAACAAGACAGATATCTTGCCAATGTCGATTTAGCCAAAGCTGCCCTTGCCAGTGCTCAAGCCAATTATGTTCGTGCCGAACGCGACTACAAACGTCAAAAAGCCTTAAGCACCAAACAATATGCTTCCAAATCAACCCTTGACACCGCAGAAAGTGCCTACCTGCAAGCCAAAGCTGCGGTTACTCAGGCAAAAGCTAATTTAGAGTTGGCGCAAATTGACCTTATGCATACCGAGATTCGTGCTCCCATCAGCGGCAAAATCGGTAAAGCCAATGTTACCGAGGGCAATCTTGTCAGCTCCAATTCCGTCACCTTAGCCCGCATTGTCCAAAATTCACCTATCAGAGTTGCTTTTTCCGTACCGGATAAAGATCACTTTATGTTGCAAAAAGTTCAGGCTGACAAATTGCGTACACGTTTAAAATTGCCCGATGGCAGCATAATTAACGATAATGCCAACTCATTTTTTATCAACAACGAGATTAATTCACAAACCGCCACTTTGTCGATATATTTGGAATATGACAATTCTAACAACCAGTTGATTGCCGGAAACTATGTCAATGTCATAATTTCATCAGCAAAAGAAAACAAAATGGTAACCATTTCTCCGGCCGCAGTGATGCAAGACGCCAACGGTGCTTATGTCTTCACTGTTGATAAAGAAGGTAAAGTTACCGAGCAGAGAGTCAAATTGGACGGTACTTTTGAAGGCAAGCAAATTGTGCTTGAAGGTCTAAAAGGCGGCGAGCAGGTTATTATCAACGGTTTGCAAAAAGCCAAAGACGGAGCCACCGTTCGTGCCAGCTTGGTTTCTGAAGATTCCAAGGAGGCTAAATAGTCATGTTTTCACGCATATTCATTGAGCGTCCGCGTTTTGCGATTGTCATTTCTATTGTTATGTCAATCGCCGGCCTTATTTCGGTATTTTCACTTCCCATCTCGCTTTATCCGGAAATTACCCCGCCGGAAATTGTGGTTTCGGCCACTTATCCCGGAGCTTCGGCGGAGGTCGTTGCCCGTACCATCGGTATTCCGTTGGAGGAGCAAATCAACGGTGTTGAAGATATGATTTATATGGATTCTTCTTCTGAAGATTCCTCTTATCGTTTGACCGTAACTTTCAAACCGGGCACAGATTCGGATATGGCACAGGTTAAAGTGCAAAACCGTATTCAACAAGCCTTGTCGCAATTGCCCACAGAGGTGCAAAGACAAGGTTTGCGTGTTATGCGCCGTTCTTCCAACATTCTGGGCTTTGTTTCGGTATTTTCTCCTGACAACAGTTGGGACAACAGCAAGTTGAGTGACTATGTTCAAAACAACATGAAAAACTCACTCTCGCGTGTTAATGGTGTTGGTGAGGTTAATATATATTCTGCTCGCTTGAGTATGCGTGTTTGGCTTGATGCTGACAAAATTGCTTCGCTTAACCTGCCGATAGAAGCCATTTCTGCCGCCATTCAGGGGCAAAACTATCAACCATCACTGGGTAAGGTTGGGGCAATGCCCGGCGACGGCAAACAACAGATGGTTTATTCTTTGCAAACCCAAGGTCGTGTCAACGAGGTTGAAGATTTCAAAAACATTATTGTCCGCACAGCCGAAGATGGCGGTTTAGTTCAACTCAAAGATATTGCCCGCATTGAGATTGGTGAGGAATCTTATCGCGCCACATCGCGTTATAACGGTGTGCCCAATGTGGCGATTGCGGTTAACCAGTTGACCGGTGCCAATGCTTTGGATGCCATGAAAAACTTAAAAAAAGAGCTTAAGCGCCTTAAAGCCAATTTCCCCAAAGGTGTTGATTATCTGATCGGTTATGACTCAACCGAATATATTTCGGCTTCTATTGAAGAGGTTATATTTACTTTAGTTTTGACCTTTGCTCTGGTGGTTTTGGTTTGCTATGTTTTCCTGCAAGATTGGCGCTCAACTTTGGTGCCGTCTATTACTATTCCGGTATCATTGCTGGCAACTTTTGCCGTGATGCTGGCTTTAGGCTACAGCTTAAATATGTTAACCTTGTTCGGGTTGGTATTGGCGATCGGTTTGGTGGTTGATGATGCCATCGTGGTGGTTGAACGTGTTTTGACCTTGATGGAAAAAGAAAATCTTGCGCCCAAGCAAGCAGCTATCAAAGCCATGGAAGAAGTATCATCAGCGATTGTGGCAACAACTTTGGTGTTGTTGGCAATTTTCGTTCCGGTCGGCTTTATGGGCGGTATTACCGGTAAGATTTATCAGCAATTTGCCGTGTCCATTTCTTTGGCCGTGTTCTTCTCATCAATCAACGCTCTGACCTTGTCTCCGGCGTTGTGTGCAACTTTGTTGCGTCCGCTCAAACCGATTGAAAAAGGTCCACTGAAATGGTTTAATAATGTTTTGGGCAAAGGTCGCGATACTTATATGAGCATTGTTGCCATATTCGGGCGTAAAATTGCAGTTGTGGCGGTTGTCTATGGTTTGGCCATGTTGGTTATTTGCGGTATTTTGAAGATTAGCCAAACTTCGTTTATTCCCAACGAAGACCAAGGTGCCATCATGGGCAATGTCCAGCTTCCCGAAGGTGCTTCGCGCGAGCGCACCCAAGAGTTTATTGACCGCATAACTCCGATAATCTTAAAAGAACCCGGTGTTAAAGCCATGATGACCATCACCGGTATCAGTATGATTGGCGGAACCGGTGAAAATGTCGGTATGTTGATTATCGTGTTAGATCCGTGGAATAAACGCGGTTCAGATTTATATTCAACTAACATCTTAAATCGTATTCGTGCCAAATTGTCGGAATATCCTGATGCCGAAGTCCAACTCTTTGAGCCGCCGGCGATTATCGGCTTGGGTATGAGCGGTGGTATGGACTTCAGGCTGCAATCGCTTGATACTGATAATCCGCAGGCGATTGAAAGTGCTCTGATGGCAATGCTGGGCAAAATGAATGCCGCACCTGAGGTTTATTATGCCTATACCACTTATACAGCCAAAACTCCCAATATCTTTGTTGATATTGACCGCGTAAAGGCTGAAAGTATGAAAGTAAATGTCGGCTCAATTTTCTCAACTTTGCAGTATTACTTGGGTTCAGCTTATATCAATGATGTAAACTTCGGAACTCAGGTTAATAAGGTTATGGTTCAAGCTGATTGGAAAAATCGTAAAGATGCTGAATCTATCGGCAAACTTTATGTTCAAAACGCGCTTGGTGAAATGGTACCCTTAAGCAGTTTGATAAAGTTGAGCAAAGTGCTTTCTCCGCGTGTGGTCAGCCGCTACAATCAATATCCTTCGGCAACCATTACAGCCGTGCAACATCCTGCGGTTAGTACCGGTGAAGCCATGAATGCGGTTGAAAAACTGGCGGCGGGTATGCCGGAAGGTTTTGGCTATGAATGGTCGGGTATCAGCTATCAGGAGAAAAATTCGCAAGGTCAAATTGGTTATTTGATTGCTTTGGCGATTTTGTTCGGCTATTTGTTCTTGGTTGCCCAATATGAAAGTTGGATAACTCCGATGCCGGTGTTGACTTCTGTTGCCGTTGCCATGTTGGGCGCTTTGGTCGGACTGTTTGTTACCGGATTACCGCTTAGTATTTACGCTCAGTTAGGTCTGATTTTGTTGGTCGGTTTAGCGGCCAAGAATGCCATTTTGATTGTGGAATTTGCCAAAGAAGAACACGCCAAAGGCGAGACCTTGGTCAAATCGGCGGTTATTGCCACACGTGAACGTTTCAGAGCGGTTTTGATGACAGCCTTTACCTTTATCTTGGGTGTGTTCCCGATGATTATAGCCACCGGTGCCGGTGCGGCCTCACGTCGTGCTATCGGTGTTCCGGTGTTCTATGGTATGTTGCTTGGTACTGCTCTGGGGTTATTGGTAATCCCGCTGCTGTATGTGCTTTTTGAGGGGCTCTATGAGCGCTTTAATAAAAAGAAACAAAAAGCCTAAGAGAAAAACGCCGTTCTTATGAACGGCATTTTTTTATCCATTCAAAGCCCCATAACTCATCCTTATGAAAATTAAAGTAGTTACAATAACACATAAACCGTCAAGCTTCCTTGGCTTATTAGTCAAGAGCAGAAGTATCCTTGAATTAGTAATAAAAAAAATCCCTGTCTATAATAGACAGGGATTGGAGAGGACTTGTATCTAAGATATTAGTAATAAATCCAAGTAATATCACTAGTTTCACCAGAACAAATTTTATCGCTTGTAACTTTGGACAACGTTACTGGTAAATCGGCTGTTAGATATGTCTTGTTTCCACCGGATTTTGATACAATCATGCCGACCAAACCATCAGCACCCCAATCGGATGTTGCCAAAGAACGGCAAGCTTCTTTACCTAAAGCGGTCATTGTAATATAAAAATAGTTACCGGTTGTGGCTGTTGTTAACTGGGAGGTGCCTTGAGTATCCGTTTTTAATCCACCGGTAGCGGCAACATAAACCTCACCACCAAAAGTACCGAATAATTTGTGGTCGCTGGAATTTACCATTTCATTGGGTGCCAAGTTATAATCAGCTGCTATTTTAGAATTTAATCCGGCATAACTAGGTGAAGTGGCATAAGCTGTACGAATGTTCATCAACAACATGGTGATTTGATCTTGCGCCTTGGTTAATTTGAATTTTGCCATTGCTTTTGAATATCCCGAAATACCGCCGACCGACAAAACGCCGATAATCGCCAACACGCCCAACATCTCTACCATGGATCGACCTGACTGGTCTGTTTTTATACTACCCTATTTATATTCCTAAAACAACCCTCGCTTTAGTCATATATCTTAAGTTATAACAAATTAGTAAAATAATTGTAAACAAATCCTTGCTAATTACTTATTTTTTTTAATTTTTGCTATTGAAAAAAATGTTATTAAATAAGTAATGTATCTCTGAAATTAAAAATGTCAAAAGCGAGCGACAGCGTGGCAATCCCGGCTGAATCCAAAATGTCATCCTTGAGGCAACACCTCGAGGATCCAAGCAAATTAGATTCAGAATAGATTCTCGGGTCAAGCCCGAGAATGACATAAAATAAAAAAACGAGAATGACAATAGAGAAATATTGCTCAAGGGGTGACAGTTTAAAGATTCATCGGGTTTGGGATTGCGAGACAAGCGGAATAAGCAAACAGCGAGATGGCTGGCAAAGATTTGCTTTATGCGGCTTTTGTCGGGCGCGTAAGTTGCCTGTAAATAAGCCGCAGCCCTATGCCTTTGAGCTGTTTGCCCGCTTGGCGAACATCCCAACGCTTTTTGCGCTACTTTTGTGCGCACAAAAGTGGCTAACACATCAAAGACCCTTTGATTTTCCATTTCTGTCCCCCTCGGGTTTATTTTCTGTCATTCTCGGGCTTGACCCGAGAATCTAATCTTTTTTATCGTCATCATTGAACACTCTTTTTTTAATTGTCATCCTTGAGGAAAAGCCTCGAGGATATAATCTTTTTTAACAGTCATCCTTGGGGACGCGTTAACGTAACCCGAGGATATAATCTAAAGCTCTTCGCTTTTTATATAAAACAATACTTTTCTCTAAAAATGCGGTTTGTTTTTTTTACTGTCTTGACAAGCTTTAAATTAGCGGTTTATAATCGCCCAAGATTCAATTTATTAATACTATAATTCTAAAATTAAATCTTATGAAGTATTTAAGCAGAAAAGGTGAGGGGTTTGAAAAAACTTCCTCCGTAAAAGGAGTTTTGGGATTTTTTCCCTATCAAGGAGCTACTAAACAAAAAAATCTGAATGGATTTATTGCTTGCAGCGAAATCGAAATGACACCGCGTTTTTCGGAAAATGCTTTAGCAATTCTTGCGCCGCAGTCATTTTGGAAAGAGCTTGATGTAAAATCAATTAATAAGGAGCTTCTTTCCCAAGGCAAAAAACCGCTCAACGGACTTTATCTCACTCAGCCCCCGAAAGGTCAAACAAATTGCGGTGTGTGCCTGATAAAGGACGATAAAGCTGTCTGTGGCAGTATTGATGATTATCCTCGGCAGGCCTACAAGTTTCGCGCAATCGGCTGGCTCGACGATAATAAAATCATATCCATGAGCGATAAGCCGTTTACCTCTGCACAGATTTTGGAACTCTACTAAAAAAATACAGCTTTTCAACTTCAGTTGAAAAGCTGTATTTTTTTTAATTGCTGGCAATAATAGCATCCACAATTTCTTGGCTGCAATTATCGGCGGCCCATGCAATTGCTTTTGAGCTGAAAGATGTCCCTCCGGAGAGATAAGCCTTCACCAGTTTGGCATCATCGCGCAGCAACAATGTTTTTTCGTCAACAAAGGGCAATTTTTTGCCTTTGTTGATAGATGCTGACGCATAAGCGGCAATCATCTCAGAGGTTCCTTTGTGCATGAGTTTGTGTTTTGTTGCCGATTTAAGCGGCCACATTTGGGTATAATACCGCCACCATTCGATCCGATTTTTTTCGATCAGGCGGATTTCGCAACAGGCCGGAAAAGCTTGTTTTTGAGCATGGCGATTAAATTCGCAGGTACTGCCGTTGTTAATCACTCCAATCAGCTCACCGATTTCTTGTGAATTCATAATTTGGTTTTTTAATATGTTAATACTTAATTTCTTTTAGTAACCTAATACAATTTATAGACAAAAGTCAACAAAAAAAGGAAAGCGTTTGTTGTTTCGCTTTCCTTGGAACAGTAAAAAATCAGAAATTTTTTGAATGTGCATTTTCTTGATAGCTTACTGTCGATTTGTAAGATTTTTTCATCGCCTCGACGAGCTCAGTATCGCCTCTTTTATAGACGAGAGACTT
The DNA here is from genome assembly GCA_902763535.1 of uncultured Pseudomonadota bacterium. Classification (GTDB taxonomy): domain Bacteria; phylum Pseudomonadota; class Alphaproteobacteria; order RF32; family CAG-239; genus CAZU01. The sequence continues at coordinate 21,985 of CACWSG010000013.1, forward strand.
GGATGTGATGTACAACCCGAATTGATCAATATACCATTTAACCAGATTTTTTTCACCTTTGATAACCAATCTGTTTTCGGCATTTTCACAAAGCGTTCTTTGCATTACCACATATTTTCGCAACAAGTCTTCGCACTTTTTATCGACCAAAGCTGTTTCGGCCTTATCCCCTAAGGTATACCCCCAAGTGATGTATCTTCGCAGGTTTTCGATGTTCCCGTCACAAACCAGAGACACTTGACTGTTAGGTGAAAGCTCGCGGCATTTAAGATAGGTCTGAAAGATGACAGAATCTTTATCCATAAGCACATATTTCATGGCATCAGGGCAAAAGTCATGATATTTCAAAAAAATCTCTATGCCTTTTTGCCAGCGATTCAGCACCAAGTGAGTTTGGGCAAAATCCTGCAAACCATTTTTTTTCACATATCGTCTGAAACGAATAATCTTGTGTTCATCAATGAGTTTTATCTCATCGAAATAAATAGTTTTTTCATTTCTTCCAAACATAGTAATAAAAATTAAACTTTAATTTTAATTCAACCACCCGGCATCGATCAAATCTTGAGCATCAGGCAGCCAGTTATAATTTTTTTCATAGGCGTAGATAAGACGCTTATCAAGTCGTTTAATCAGCTCAACTTCCGATTGAGCGGTCAGACCGTACTCGCAAGGAATTTTTATGTAAGCAAGTACAAATCTGCTTCTTCCTTGCTGTACCAAAAAGCTTTCTGTCTTTTGCGAAAGCAAACGTTTTCTCTTTTCAGCATAATTGATGAAAAGCTGTTCAAGCCGCTCATCTTGCATAGCTCGCTGGACGAACAAAAATTCATTTTCTTCACTGAACATATAACCTTGTTCAATGAAAAAGCGAATATTTTCAATATCGCCTTTTGTAACTAAAAGGGTTTCTTCATCCGGCGACAAACCGAACTCAATAATATTTTCCGAAGCATAGCCCTGAGCTTCTTCAATCAACAGAGCTCGTGCCTGCGAACCAAAACTGTAAAAACGTTGGTATGTGCCAATACCCTCCAGCCAATGCGATTTCACCAGATATAACTGTATTTCATCACTCAATGGCAAAAAATCGGCAATTCGTCCCCAATCGCGCTGATCAATCAGGAGCATTTCTTTTTTAAGTCGTCTTTGACGCCTCATTT
>CACWSG010000014.1 GCA_902763535.1 uncultured Pseudomonadota bacterium
AATTGTAGCGGAGAAACTAACGAAATAACTTGGGTTTACTACTAATACCTTAAGTACAAGTCCTCTCCAATCCCTGTCTCTTATAGACAGGGATTTTTTATATACACATAAGGATTATAAGCCTATTGATTATATATGAATAAATATGTATAAAACAAAACAGGAATATTCTTGGAAAAAATATGAAAAAGCTGCTTTTTTTATTAATATTTTTTATCGGTATAAATTCGGCTCAAGCGGCATCGTTTGAGGAATTTAAGCAAAAATTTTTATCCGATGTCAAAACGATATGGAATGATGGGGATTATGATGCTTATATTCCTTTTTATGCATGGCACAATCGTTTTGCTTATGATGATGAACATATCAACAAATATAATGAAAAAGCTTTCGGTTTTGGTTTGGGCAAATCGCATTATGATGAAAAAGGCAACTGGAGCGGTTTGTATGCTTTCGGCTTTAAGGATTCTAATTCTAAATTTGAAAGTGTTTTGGGTTATGCCTATATGTACAACTGGGATTTGAGTGAAAACTGGCATGTCGGTGCAGGATATACTTTGGGAATGACACAACGACATGAATATGCTTATATTCCTATCCCGATGCCGCTTCCTTTGGCTGAAATCAACTATAAACATATGATGTCGTTGCAGATGGCTTATGTCCCGGGATTAAAAAACTGGGGCAATGTGGCACTGTTGTGGATCAGAGCGAAGTTGCAGTAAAAGAAAGTATTTTAAAATCAAAAAACCCCGAGCTAAAGTGTTTGCTTTAGGTATCGGGGTTTCTTTTTGGGGCTAGAGCTGGGCAAGTTCGTCAAGCACGTCCCGTTCTTTATTGGGGTTGTGCTTGTAGAGGAACTTGGCGAGCCTCTCCGCCTCGGCGATGTAATAATCGCGGGTGTAGTAGTCGCCTCTGTACTCCCTCAAGTTGAGGATGTACTCGGCGAGTTCCATCTTAGACTTGCACACCGGCACCAAAAGGTGCAAGGCTTCGCAAGTCGTTCCGATGACGACCTCACGGTCGCCGAACAGCTCGTCAAATTTGACGCGCTTGACGACCTTATCGCGTCCGTCGTCGCCGGCAGCGACGAGGCGAAGTTGGGCTTCTACGCCTTTGGCAAGGCGCAAGTAGGTGCCCTGCAGAACCAACTGGTCTCCGTCGTTGGCCTTGAAGCCACAGGCTTCTTGGTCGCGATAGTCATCTTTTTCGAGGAAGGCGGGACGCTCAAATTTTTTCTGGAAGTCATCGATGAACACAAAAGTGTTGTCGTTCATCTTGAACATAAAGTCCATGACTTCTTTCACCTCAGGGTTGAAAAAATTTTTCTTCATTTTTATTATTTTTTTTGGTTAATATTCATTTATAAATCATACACACTAATTCAATCTCACAAGCATAATATACCATATTTTTCGGAGTCGCGCAAGGCTTTTTTGTCTAAAAACGCAAAAAAAATTAACATCCATAAAAAACACTTGCCAAATAAAAAAAAATATGCTTTATATCACACCAGCTTTAGATGGTGACAACTTCAAGCGGCCATGGCGGAATTGGTAGACGCGCAACCTTGAGGTGGTTGTGGGAGAACTCCCGTGAAGGTTCAAGTCCTTTTGGCCGCACCAAATAAAGCTTTTTTTTATGGATTATATCTTAACTTTAATAGAGGAGGGCGGACAATGTTCAAAGTTTGTAAAACCGACAATAACAAAAACCTCATTAAGTTAAAGAAAAATCGATTATATAACGGTTCTTGGATTAATGTTATCAACCCCACCAGTGAAGAACTGGAAAAAGTCGCTCAGTGGATTAAATGGGATGTTGATACCCTCAAAAGCTCATTAGATATTGATGAAAGTTCGCGTATAGAATATGACGAAAAGAATTTTATGATAATCATCAATTTGCCGTTGCTCGATGATGAAGGGCAGTTTGATACTTTGCCTTGTTCGATGGTGTTTTCGCCCAAAACTTTTATGACGCTTTGCTCGCGTGAAAATCGCATCTTGGGCTCTTTTACCAAAGCTAATGCCGCTTCTTTTGATACCAAAAATCCTGAGCAGTTGATGTTAAACATTTTGTTCAAATCAACCCAGTTTTATCAAAGATATCTTAAAATAATCAATCGCAAGACCGAGCAGATTGAATATAATTTGCGCAACACTACCAACAATAAAGAGCTTTTTGCCTTAATGGAAATCCAAAAATCATTGGTCTATTTTACTACCGCTTTGCGCGACAATCAGTTAGTTTTGCAAAAATTGATGCGTATGGTGCGTACCAAAACTCTCAATAAGTCTATCATTTTCAGCGAAGCAGATGTTGATTTGCTTGAGGATATTTTGATTGAAAACAAACAAGCTATCGAGATGGTCGATATGCACCGCACCATTTTGGAAAGTATGATGGATGGTTTTGCCAGTGTTATCAATAACAATGTCAATCAAGTGATGAAATTTTTGGCCGCTATTACGATTATCCTCTCAATTCCGACCATGTTGGCAAGTTTTTGGGGTATGAATGTCGGTCTGCCGTTCAGCGACAATCGTTGGGGGTTTGAATATGTTATCAGCATATCAACGATTTTGACTGTTTTGGTTATTTTGTTTTTCCGCAAAAAGAAGATGTTTTAGGGCGGTTTTTTGTGCGTATCTTATCGGGCAGTCTTGAGATAAAACTTTTTTCAACCTATAATCTTTCGAGGATTGTTATTTTGTGAGGGTAAAAAGTTGATATTAGGTTTGATATGTGCAGTATTGGTAATTGTGCTTGATCAGGTTAGCAAATATGCCGTTCTTGATTGGTTGGGCGAACGTATTGCCGTCAATATTTGCGATTTTTTCAATATTGTGCGCGCTTGGAACACCGGCGTTAGTTTTTCAATGTTCAATAACTATGGCAGTTTGGGCGCTTATGTTTTATCTGCTGCCGCCATTGTTATTGTCTTGATGTTGTTTTATTGGTTGAAAACCGAAAAAAATAAATTATCGCAAACAGCACTCGGGCTTATAATGGGCGGAGCTTTGGGTAATGTTATTGATCGTTTGCGTTTTGGTGCAGTATTTGACTTTTTGGATTTTCACATCAGTGAATCTCATTGGCCGGCTTTTAATGTTGCCGACAGTTGTATTTGTATAGGTGCAACCATTATTGTGCTTCAGGCTTTGGTTGCTCAGTTCAAAAAAAAGGAGAAATAAAATGCGTAAAATTATAATCATAGGTTTGACTTTAGTTGTGGCAGCCTGCTCAGGTTGGGGCAAAAAAGAACTGGGAATAGCCAATGTTTCTCCCGATGAAACTTTGGTAGAAAGCCGCAAACCTCTGTCTTTGCCGCCGGAGTTTGATGTTCGTCCAACCATCAAGGCTGATGTTGATGAGTAATACTTTGCGTAAAATTCTTGTTGTTTTGATTTGCTTTTGCGGTTTTTTTGCTGCAAAAGCAAAAGCTTATTTTGAGAATGTTCATCAATTCAAACTTGATAACGGCCTGCAGGTAGTTGTAATCGAAAATCACAAAGCACCGATTGTTAAACAAATGTTGTTTTATAAGGTTGGTTCAATTGATGAAACTATTGGCAAGGGTGGTTTGGCTCATTTGTTGGAACACCTTATGTTCAGAGGAACTTCGCAATTTTCCGGCAATCAGTTTAATGATATTATGGAACAAAACGGTGCTATCAGTAATGCTTTCACCACCCAAGATGTTACTGCTTATCATCAGCTTATTGATGTCAGCCGTCTGGAAACCGCTATGGCCTTAGAAGCTGATCGGATGGAAAATTTGCAAATCAGTGATGAAAATTTTGAAGCAGAGCGGCAAATTGTATTTCAGGAACGCAAACAACGCATTGACAACAATCCGTCTGCCAAATTTTATGAAGCTTTGAAAAAAACTTTGTGGCAAAACCATCCTTATGCCAGACAAGTTACCGGTGAAGATGCTGAAATTTTGAGCCTTGCACGGGAAGATGCCGTTGATTTTTATCAGCGCCACTATGCTCCGAATAATGCTGTTTTGGTACTCTCCGGCGACATCACGCCCCAAAAAGCCGAAGAATTGGCACAAAAATATTATGGTAAAATAGCCGCTCAACCGTCTTCCGACAAACCGGCTTTGCCTCATCTGCCGGAAGAATACAAAGCATTGCTCTCCATGAAATTGCCCGATGTAAAACTCGGACGCATGGTCAATATTTATGCCGCTCCTTCTTTTAATTTGGATAAAGAAAAGGTTTATGCTTTGGAGGTTTTGGCTGAGTATATGGGAGGAGATAAAAATTCTCCGCTTTATCAAAAAATCGTTATCCAAGATAAAAGGGCTTTGGATATCGATGTTAACTATAATCCGATTTCCCGCAGTTACGGCACATTTGAAATAGTATTGGTTCCGACTGATGAAAAAGAAGCCGACATGAGTTTTTGGCTTAATCGTGCTTGGACTTACGCTATGAACAAATTGAACAATGAGCAGCTTGAGATGACCAAACAAAAGTTGTTGGCTGACTTGGTGTATTTGGAAGATAACCCCGATAATATAGCCGAGTTGGTCGGATATATGGCGGCAACAGATGTTGATGTAACCACAATGAAAGAATATGAGGCCGGAATTCGCAAAGTAACGCTTGATGATGTTGTGGCAACAGCCCAATCCTTACAAAATAATGCCCCGCAAATTTCCGGATTGTTGCATCCGCAAAAGGGAGATTCACATGAGTAAAAAACCAATGTATTTAAAACGCCGCGCTGATTCTAAAATAGCGCTGCTGATATTGTTTATTTTGTTTATGTTTGCTGCTTGGTACTTTTTGCCCCGCAAAGAGGTTGTCCAATCTGAGCCCGAATTGCCGCAATTTGAAATTTCCGAGAGTGTTTTTCAGGGGCGTGTGGAAGAGATAATTGCTCCCAAATCCGGCATAAAAGCTTATTATATGTTTCAAGAAGGCGGACTGACCGCCATGAGTTTTAACTTTGTGCAAACCGGCTTTGCTTATGAAGATAAAGGCTATGAGGGAATTGCCAATATTGCGGCTCAAACCATCAAAGAAGGTGCCGGTTGGTGGTCAGCCAAAGAATTGCGTAACCTGTTAGGAAATTCCGGTATCAAAATTTCATTTGCTGTCGATCAAGATGATTTTAGCGGACAAATTACTTTTCCCAATGCGCAAAGAGCTGATGCCGTAAAGTATTTGCGTGAGATGTTGCTCAATCCGCATTTTGAAGATAAATATGTCGAAAACGCTAAAGCTAACACTATACGTGCCATTGAGGCTCAAAAAGAAAATCCTTCATCTGAATTGGCACTTGCTTTTAATCAAGCGGTTTTTGGGGATTTTGCTTATGCTCGCAATATCTTAGGCGAAGTTGATACAGTAGCGCATTTAAATCGCCGTAGCTTAGCAGACTTTGTTCGCAAGAATCTCGGTAAAAATAAATTGTTTGTCGGAATTGTCGGCAATTTGAGCCGTGAAGAGGCTGCTGAAATGATTGATGCTGTTTTTGCCAAATTGCCTGATGTCGAAATTAAAAATATCGGTGAGGCTGATATCAATTGGCAAACCCCTGACATCAACCTCAATCGTAATATTCCGCAAGATATTGCCTTGTATGCAGCTCAGGGAACTTGCCGTACTTGTGAAGATTTTTATCCGCTTTATATTGCCAATTACATTTTGGGCGGAGCCGGATTAAATTCTCGTCTCAATCAAACTTTGCGTGAGCAAGAAAATTTGACCTATGGTATTTCTTCATGGTTGGACTTGAATGATAAAGCCAATCTTATCAAGATTTCTTTTGCGGCTACTGATGAAAATATGTCCAAAGCCCGACAATTATTTGATGAGCTTTGGCAAAAGGCCGGAAGAGAAGGCTTTACTCAAGAAGAGCTGAATAGTGCCAAGAATCATCTTGTTGCCTCACACAATTTGCGTTTTGCCTCAACTATCGGCATATCGGATATGCTGGTCTATATGCAAAGATATAATTTGGGAATTGATTTTTTGCAAAAACGCAACCAACTGGTCAAATCAGTTACCTTGCAACAGCTCAATCAAGCTGCACAAAAGTATTTTAATCACAATTTGTTAAGAGCCGAAATCGGTAATTTAAAAAAATAAAGGAGAATTTTAATGTTTGGAATAAGTCGGGAAATTAACAAAAGCAGAGCATGGAATAAACTCAATAAATATGCTCGCAAAATGCAAAAAGTTGAAATGGCGGATATGTTTGCTCATGACAAAAAACGGGTTTCGCGTTTTTCGTTGGATTTGGACAATATGCATCTTGATTATTCCAAAAATCTTATCGACAGCAAAGCTATGCTTTATCTGTTAGCTTTAGCCAATAAAGCCGATTTAAAAAATAAAATTGAGCAGATGTTTGACGGTGCTAAAATTAATTCTACTGAAAAACGAGCCGTTTTGCATACTGCTTTGCGCAATCGTGACAATCATCCGATTTATGTTGACGGTCAAGATGTTATGCCGGAGATAAATCGTGTTTTGGGTAAAATAAAAGATTTCTCTGAAGCTGTTCGTTTGGGAACATTTACCGGTCATACCGGCAAAAAACTCACCAATATTGTTAATATTGGTATCGGCGGTTCGGATTTGGGACCCAAGATGGCAGTTGAAGCCCTCAAACGCTATCACCTCAAAGATATGAATTTTTATTTTATATCCAACATAGACGGCACGGCTTGTGCCGAAGTTTTGAACAAGCTTGATCCCGAAACGACATTGTTTATTGTTTGTTCCAAAACTTTTACCACTGTTGAAACTCTTACCAATGCCAGAACTTGTCGTAAATGGCTGATTGATGCCTTGGGTGAAACAGCAGTTGCCAAACATTTTGTCGCTGTATCAACCAATGCGGCCGAGGTTGAAAAATTCGGTATCAATGTTGATAATATGTTTGAATTTTGGGATTTTGTCGGCGGACGTTATTCCATGTGGTCGGCAATCGGTTTGATTATTGCCATTGCCGCCGGTTATGACAATTTTGAAAAAATGTTAGATGGTGCTCATGCCATGGATGAGCACTTCCGCAACGCCGATTTAGCCTCCAATATGCCGGTTATTTTGGCTTTGTTGAGTATTTGGTATGTCAACTTTTTCGGTATTCGCAATCATGTTATTGTTCCCTATGACCAGTATTTGAGCTTGTTGCCGGCATATTTGCAACAGTTGGTTATGGAGAGCAACGGCAAATCGGTTGATATGAATAACAACTTTATAACTTATCAAACTTCGCCGGTTATTTTCGGCGGTGCCGGTACAGATGTTCAACATTCTTTCTTCCAACTCTTGCACCAAGGAACATCATTTGTTCCGTGTGATTTTATTATTCCGGCTATATCACATAATGAAATAGGCAATCATCACGAAATCTTGCTGGCTAATATCTTAGCTCAATCCGAAGCCTTGATGAAAGGAAAAACAACCGCTCAGGCAGCTGAAGAACTAAAGGCTAAAGGTTTGAGCACCAAGGAAATTGCCGATTTGAAAAGATACAAAACTTTCAAAGGTAATCGTCCGTCCAACACCATAATTTTCAAAAAAATTGATGCTTATGCCTTGGGCGAACTGGTTGCTTTGTACGAGCACAAAACCTTTGTTGAGGGGGTTATTTGGAACATTAATTCCTTTGACCAAATGGGTGTTGAACTTGGCAAACAATTGGCTTTGAAAATTTTACCTGAATTACAAGGCGAAGCAAATCCCGAAGCCCATGATGCTTCAACCAATTCATTGATTGCATTGATTAAAAACTTGAGAAAATAATGCCTATTCGAGTTTTGCCGTCCAATCTGGTCAACCAAATCGCCGCAGGAGAAGTTGTTGAAAAACCAGCCTCGGTGGTCAAAGAATTGGTTGAAAATTCGGTAGATGCCGGAGCCGGTATCATCGATGTTCACCTATCTGACGGAGGAAAAACTCTTATCACTATCTCTGATAACGGCAAAGGAATGAGCAAAGACGAACTTCCTTTGGCGATTGAACGTCATGCCACATCCAAATTGCCAGATGATAATTTGTTCAACATTTGCTTTTTGGGTTTTCGCGGCGAAGCTTTGCCGTCCATAGCCTCAGTTGCCAGACTAAGCATAACCAGTCGCACGCAACAAGATGACAGTGCTTGGAAAATTGAGGTCAATGGCGGAGTAAAATCACAAGTTACTCCCAGTTCCGGCAGTTGTGGCACACGCATAGAGGTGCGTGATTTGTTTTATGCTCAGCCGGCGCGGCTTAAGTTTCTCAAAACAGCAACCAGTGAAACCGCTTCTTGTATTGAAGTGTTGCAACGCATTGCTTTGGCCAATCCTCACATCAGTTTTTCGCTTTATGCTGACGGCAAAAAAAAGTTGTTCTATCCTGCTGCGATCGGTGATGAATTTCAACAAAGACTTGAGCGCCTTAGTGATATTGTCGGCAAAGATTTTAGAGAAAATTCCGTTATGATAGACGAGAGCAGGGACAATTTGCGTATCAGCGGCTATGTTTCGCTTCCGACTTATAACAAAGCCAATTCATTATCTCAATTTTTGTTTGTTAATGATCGACCGGTGCGCGACAAGGTGTTGCTTGGGGCTATCAAAGGTGCCTATCAGGATGTCATGACTTCCGGTCGTTATCCGGTGTGTGCACTTTATTTTAATTTATCGCCCCAAGAAGTTGATGTTAATGTCCATCCCAGCAAAAACGAAGTGCGTTTTTATAATGCCCAACAGGTTAGGGGATTGCTGGTTACGGCAATAAAAAATGCTTTAAGCAGAGCTTCAATAAAAACATCTAACACCTTGAGTTTACAAAATATAATAAGACAAGAAAGTACAAGAGAAGAATATGTTTTGCATGAGCCGAGTCCGGTTTTTCAAAGTTCTTATTCGCCTAAAAAACAAGCGGTTATTCCGGAATTTGCCAACAGTTTTTCTTATAAAAATGACTATGCCGCCAGCATAACAAAAGAAAATGAACAAAATGTCGGTGCGCTGGGGTTGGCGCGTGCGCAAATCAATGATACTTACATTATTTCCCAAACCGAAGACAGTCTGATAATTGTTGACCAGCACGCCGCTCATGAACGTATTGTTATGGAAAAACTCAAAGAAGGTTTGGCCAAACACGCTATTGCCAGACAAATCATGTTGATTCCTGAGATTGTCAGTCTTAACGATGTTGAAAAAAGTCGAATTTTAGCCGTTGCCCCTCAATTGGCAGAGTTAGGGTTGGTGTTGGAAGAATTCGGCTCAACCGAAGTTTTGGTGCGTGAAATACCGGCTTTGTTGCAGGACGCTGACATCAAAGATTTAGTGGTTGATTTAGCTCAGCAAATTGCCGAGTGGGGCAGTGCTTTTGATTTGACCGAAAAATTGCATTTGGTTTGTGCCACGATTGCCTGTCACGGCTCAGTCAGAGCCGGTCGCCGCCTCAATATCGACGAGATGAACCGCTTGTTGCGTGATATGGAAAAAACTCCGCGCTCGGGACAGTGTAATCATGGCCGCCCAACCTATGTTGAAATGAAATTAAGTGATATCAACCACTTGTTTGAAAGAAATTAAGATGATGGAAGATACTTTTAGTCAAGGATTTTTAGCTGCACTTTTGGCCGGATTGGTTACCGGTGTGGGCGGTCTTGGTATATTCTTAAAAAAGCGTTATCTCAAATCGCAAATTAACCAACTGCTTAATATTGCAGCCGGAGTTATGTTGGCTGCCTCGTTTTTTTCGCTGTTGGTGCCCTCAATGGACGAGATTGTGCACCAAGGAGATGATATATATATCTCAGCCTTAAAATATGCCTTGACTATTTTTGGCGGAGTGGTTTTGATTTGGACACTCAATGCTTTGATTCCGCATGAGCATAATGAAATAGGCCATCACGGACCGCATTTTGACATTACCAAGGCTTGGTTGTTTGTGATTGCCATAACTTTGCACAAATTGCCCGAGGGTTTGGCCGTGGGGGTAGCTTATGGTGCCGAAGCAATCGTAAATCCTCTTTCTCTGGTTATCGGTATTGCCGCACATAATATCCCCGAGGGTTTGACGATAACCATATCATTGATGGCGGCAGGAACCAAGCGATGGAAAGCTGCCTTAACCGCATTTTTGATTGGTTTGGTACAACCGCTAGGTGCTTTGTTAGGATTGGGGTTGATGAATTTCGGCTATTGGTTTATACCTTACGGCATGGCTTTAGCCGGCGGAACTTTGCTGTTTGTGGTAATCAACGAGATATTGCCGGAGACTTATGGCACCAAAGATACCAACAAATCAGCGGCCGCTGTATTTATCGGTTTTATTATAATGACCTATTTGACTATGGTGTTTAAGGATTAAAAAAAACTATTGACGGAAGAAAAAAGATAATATAAATATAAGCTCGTTAATTATCACTTTATGGAGCGTTGGCAGAGTGGTAATGCAGCGGATTGCTAATCCGTCATCGGGAATACCGATGCACAAGTTCGAGTCTTGTACGCTCCGCCACTAAAAAAGCATCTCTTTTAAGAGGTGCTTTTTTAGTGTCTGCGGAGTTTAAGACTTGAACTTGTAAAGTTCGGAGCGGGAAGTTGGCGAGCGTTTGGAAAACGCGAGGCTTACGACGCGAGGAGGACCCGCTTTAGCGGGAGTACCCAGTCTTGTACGCTCTCGCTTAAAAAAGCATCTCTTTTAAGAGGTGCTTTTTTAGTGTCTGCGGAGTTTAAGACTTGAACTTGTAAAGTTCGGAGCGGGAAGTTGGCGAGCGTTTGAAAAACGCGAGGCTTTTTGTTTTTATATTTTCATCTTTAAGATTTACTGTACATAAACAGTCATTTATATTTATTTTATAATAATATAAGTATCAAAACAAGCTAATGATTTATAATATATAAAAAAGTCTTGCAAAATATAAACACATATTGTAAGACAGAATAATAATAGAAATAAACGCTCGTTTTTAAATATTATAAAATAAAGCGACTAAAATCGCGATAGATAATAATGGGGAAGAGGGACAGTAATTCATGCCTAACATTTATGTATTTGACATGGATGGGACATTAACACCGGCACGCAAGCCGATGGAAGCGGAGTTTGCAATTCAGTTCTATGAGTGGCAA